>NZ_CP142146.1:0-1200000 GCF_035918315.1 Vagococcus jeotgali
ATCTTCTGATGCAACTAAGGCAGCAGCATAAGCCATTTGATTATTACCAGTAACGAAAGTATCAAAGGTGTAGTTTGAATTTAAGAGCACTTTTTTATCTTCGTTATTAATTATTTTAGATACTTCAGCTCTTTTATTAATAGTATTATTTTCTTTTTGAGTATCATCATGAATAATAAAAATAGGAGTAATTTCTTCTCCTGTTAATTTGAATCCTGTTTCGACAATATTGGAAGCTAAGTTTTTTTCCCAATAGTCTTTATGTAATTCAGAAGGCACTTCAATGGTTAAAATATTATCGTTTAATTTAATTGGAGTTGCTCGCTCAATCCATGTTGCAAAACTAGGTGGCGTTAATTTTTTTCGGTAGCCATCTTCAAGCTCTTTCCAAATATATTCTATTTCGGGCATACTAACCCTCCCTCACTTTTTCTTCTCATAATATTTTAGCATTAAAAAAAAAAGTTTTCCACTGATTTTTAAATATGTGGATAGTTTATAACCAACTCTTAATAAAAGTTATCAACAGATGTAAAAAATATGTGTATATCTTTTTTGTAAAATAAGAAATACACAAAGTTATGCACATGTATCTAACCAGTTGTATCAGTAGTTTGATTGTGATATTAACAAGCAAGCAAGAAAATGTGGATAACTTATAATCAGGGTGTTAACTTGTTGATAAGTGGGTGATAAGTCAAGAATGACTTTTTTAGAAAATTTGACTGTTAACAAGCTTGTGGAGGATAAAAATAAAAATGTGGATAACTTATTTTTGAAAATATTTAAAGTAAAGTTGACAAAACAACTAATTTGTTTGTATAATGTCATAGTCTGTCTAAGTGATTTTAGAAAGCATATTTGTTTTTAGGAGGTGGATTGAATGAAAAGAACATATCAACCAAAGAAACGTAAGCGTCAAAAAGTTCATGGTTTCCGTAAACGTATGAGTACTAAAAACGGTCGCCGTGTTATCGCTAGCCGTCGTCGTAAAGGAAGAAAAGTATTAGCAGCATAAATCACTGAATCTATGAATCAGTGATTTTTTTTTATAATAATTTTTATAAATGAAGTTAAAATAAGCGTACTTTATGCTATGATAAGAGTGGTTTCATATGAAAAAAACGTATCGTATAAAAAAAGAAAAAGAGTTTCAACGGATTATCCAAAAAAGACAGTCATTTGCTAATCGTAATTTTATTGTTTATGTATGTGAAGCACCTGATAACCAGCATTTTAGGGTAGGATTATCTGTAGGAAAGAAGGTAGGAAATGCAGTGCATCGTAATCGTGTCAAACGGTTAATGAGAGCAGTGTTATTTGATATGAAGGATAATATTAATCCTAAAAGTAACATTATCTTGATTGCTAGACCTCCTGTTGTAAACTTATCTTTTGAAGAAGTTAGCAAAAATATTGAACATGTGTTCAAATTAGCAAATTTAGTGAAGTAAGAGAGGGTTTAGTCGTGAAAAAAAATAAGAAAAAATGGTTGTTTCTACTATCAATGTTTGTTTTAGTTTTTGTATTAACAGGTTGTGGTACAGGAGAGATTAACCAGAATAGTACAGGTCTTTGGGATCGGTATATTGTGTATTACTTTGGTAAGGCTATTGAAGGATTATCTTTTGGGTATGAAGGTATTGGTATCATTTTATTTACTTTAATTATTCGTATTCTTTTATTACCTTTGATGAATTATCAGCAAAAGAGTATGAGAAAAACACAAGAAATTCAACCGAAATTAAAAGAATTACAAGAGACATATGCTTCAAAAGATCCAGATACCGTTAGAAAATTACAAGAAGAACAACAAAAATTATATTCTGAATCGGGTGTTAATCCATTATCTGGTTGTTTACCATTGTTAGTCCAATTACCAATTATGATGGCACTGTGGCAAGCGATCTCACGTATTCCAACTCTAACAGATGGTACGTTTTTATGGATGGAGTTAGGTAAACCAGATCCGACTTATATTTTACCAATTCTTGCTGCTATTTTTACTTTTATTAGTACCAAGTTAAACTCAATGGGGCAAGTTAATGTTCAAGGAACAATGAAGGCTATGAATTATATTATGCCTGCCTTTATTTTATTTATGGGTATTAATTTAGCCAGTGGTTTATCATTATACTGGGTAGTATCAAATGCATTCCAAGTGGTACAAACACTAATCATTAATAATCCATTTAAGATTCGTAAAGAGCGTGAAATGGAAGAAAAACGTAAAAAAGATTTACAAAAAGCATTAAGAAAAGCAAATGCTCCAAAGAAAAAGAAATAAAATATGACTAAATAGGAGGTTCGTACCATGACAAAATTTACAGGAGAGACAGTTGATAGTGCTATTGAAAAAGGACTTGCGTCACTTCAATTAAATCGAGTGGATGCGGATATTAGTGTAATTGATGAGGGGAAAAAAGGTTTTTTAGGTTTTGGAAAAAAAGAAGCAGTTGTATCGATTGAGCCAAGGCCTAAAGAAGTGGTAGAAAAAAAATTAAATCAAGCCGTCGGTCGTATAGATGATTTTGATTTTGTTGAGTATTCAGAAAATGATATTAAAGCAGATAAGAAAGCTTTAGACAATCAAGTTGAGGATACTAAAGAAAGTAAACAAGTTGATCAGGTTAAAAGTGATTCTAAAAACGAGATTTCAACTGGATTGAGTGATGAAGAGGCAATTGAGCAGCTGTCTGTTTACTTAACTGATGTGACAAGAGAATTAGGAACAGCAACGGCTGTTACAGTATCTGAAGAAGCTGGTAAAGTTATGTACCAATTGGAGTCAACTAAAAAAGGTCAGCTAATTGGTAAAAGAGGAAAAACACTAAATGCTCTTCAATACTTAGCTCAAGTATACATGCATCATCTTGGTAAAAACCGGGTTTCTGTTATTGTTAATGTTGGCGATTACAGACAAAGACGTGAAGCAATTATGGAACGTATGGCTAAACAGTCTCTACGTAAAGTCCGTGATACTGGTCAACCAGTATTTTTAGAACCTATGCCAGCCTTTGAAAGAAAACAAATCCACTCTATTTTATCAAAAGAGAGTGATATTAAAACACATTCTGAAGGAAACGAGCCTCACCGTTATTTAGTTGTAGAATTAAAGAATAATTAAAAGAAGTTGACATTGTGTCAGCTTCTTTTTATATTGTGAAACTAATCATAGTGTGTTATCATTTCTATGGTTATAAATATAGAAGCAGTCAAAGTGCTCATCTACGTTTTTTGATAAATTCAAAAAGGGTGGAGTAGGCACTTTTTTATATGGATTTTTTTAGAAAGGAGTAGATATTGTTGAATATTACTAAAGAATTTGACACGATTGCAGCTATCTCAACACCACCTGGAGAAGGAGCTATTAGCATTGTTCGTTTAAGTGGGGATGATGCGCTTAATATTGCTCAAAGCATAACAGCTTACAAGCAAAAGAATTTAGCTAAAGTTGATAGCCATACTATTCACTATGGTCATGTTAAAGACCCTAAGACTGATCAAATATTAGATGAAGTGATGTATTCAGTTATGTTAGAACCTAAGACATTTACTAGAGAAAATATTGTAGAAATTAATTGTCACGGGGGAATGGTTGTGGCAAATCAGGTGTTGCAATTATTACTTAGACAAGGTGCAAGACTTGCTGAGCCTGGTGAGTTCACTAAGCGAGCATTTTTAAATGGCCGTATGGATCTTTCACAAGCAGAAGCTGTTATGGATTTAATTCAAGCTAAAACAGATGAGTCGATGAATATGGCATTGAATCAATTGGATGGGAAATTATCTCATTTAATTCAAGTACTGCGTCAAAAATTGCTAGAAGCACTAGCTCAGGTTGAGGTAAATATTGACTATCCAGAATATGATGACGTTGAAGAGATGACAACTAAGCTAATGGCTGAAAAGACTATAGAAGTTAAATCAGATATTGCTTACTTACTTCAAACAGCAAGACAAGGCAAAATTTTACGTGAAGGTTTGTCAACAGCTATTATAGGACGTCCTAATGTAGGAAAGTCTAGTTTATTAAATGATTTATTAAGAGAAGATAAAGCGATTGTGACAGATATTGCAGGAACAACTCGTGATGTGATTGAAGAATTTGTTAATGTGAGAGGTGTACCTCTAAAGTTAATTGATACAGCAGGTATCCGTGACACAGAAGATATTGTAGAAAAAATTGGTGTGGAACGTAGTCGCAAAGCTTTACAAGAAGCTGATTTAATTTTACTAGTCTTAAATCAAAGTGAGGCTCTCACTAAGATGGATACAGAATTACTAGAGATAACTAAAGATATGAATCGTATTATTCTATTAAATAAAAATGATCTACCAACACAACTTGATATGGATGAACTCCAAGCTTATTTAGGAAATTCTTCTTATTTATCTATTTCAGTAGCCAAAAACCAAGGCATTGATGAACTAGAACAATTGATTAAAGAGACATTTTTTATTAGTGGTGGTAATGAAAAAGATGCTACTTATATCTCTAACTCAAGACACATTGCCTTATTAGAACAAGCAGATATGGCACTAAATGAAGTGTTAATGGGTATTGATGCAGAGATGCCAGTTGATTTAATTCAAATTGATTTGACTAGGGCTTGGGATTTACTTGGTGAGATTATGGGAGAGAATGTTCAAGATGAATTAATCACTCAGTTGTTTAGTCAGTTCTGTTTAGGAAAATAAGTAGGAGGAAAAAAATGAGCGAAATAAAAGAATATGATGTCATTGTTGTGGGTGGGGGTCATGCTGGAAGTGAAGCAGCTTTAGCCTCTGCTAGAATGGGAATGGATACATTACTTGTTACTTTGAATTTAGATATTATTGGTTTTATGCCATGTAATCCTTCAATCGGTGGTCCTGCTAAAGGTGTTGTTGTTCGTGAAATCGATGCGCTTGGTGGGGAAATGGGTAAAAATATCGATAAAACTTATATCCAAATGCGTATGCTAAATACAGGAAAAGGGCCAGCAGTAAGAGCTTTACGTGCTCAGGCAGATAAGTATGCTTATCAAACTGAATTAAAACACACACTGGAAGAAACTGAAAATTTAACGTTAAAACAAGGTATTGTAGAGAGTTTATTAGTAACAGATGATGTTTGTCATGGAGTGGTATTAAATACTGGTACCAAATTTTATTCGAAAGCCGTGATCATTACAGCAGGAACAGCACTTAGAGGTGAGATTATTATTGGGGATTTAAAATATTCGTCAGGACCTAATAACTCTTTGCCTTCAATTGGTTTAGCTAATAACTTAAAGGAATTAGGATTAGAGATTGATCGTTTTAAAACGGGAACACCTCCACGTGTAAAATCAAGTACGATTGATTACACTGTAACTGAAGTTCAGCCTGGAGATATCATGCCTCACCATTTTAGTTTTGAAAGTAGTGATGCTGATTATAGAGAAGATCAATTACCGTGTTGGTTAACATATACAAACTTAGACACCCATGAAGTTATCCGAGATAACTTACACCGAGCACCAATGTTTACTGGCATTGTTGAAGGTGTGGGTGCTAGGTATTGCCCATCTATTGAAGATAAGGTAGTACGTTTTAGTGATAAACCAAGACATCAAATTTTTCTAGAGCCAGAAGGAGAAAATACCGAAGAGGTTTATGTTCAAGGTTTATCTACATCTCTTCCAGAAGATGTTCAACATGATATGATTAAAAGTATCGAAGGATTAGAAAACGCTGAAATTATGCGTAGTGGTTATGCCATTGAATATGATGTAGTTGTTCCTCATCAATTACGTCCTACTCTAGAAACTATGAAAATAGCTGGTTTATATACAGCAGGACAAACAAATGGTACTAGTGGTTATGAAGAAGCAGCTTGTCAAGGATTGATGGCAGGTATCAATGCAGCTTTAAAAATTCAAGGAAAAGAACCTTTCATTTTAAAAAGAAGTGATGCTTATATTGGTGTTTTAATTGATGATTTAGTGACAAAAGGGACAAACGAACCTTACCGCTTATTAACATCTCGTGCAGAGTACCGTTTATTACTTCGTCATGATAATGCAGACTTAAGGTTAACGCAAAAGGGTCGTGATATTGGCTTAGTAGATGATAAGCGTTATGTGGATTACTTAGCTAAAAAAGAGATGATTGAGTTGGAGATGGCACGCCTTGAAAAATTACGTCTAAAACCAACACCAGAAGTCCAAGCTTTTTTAAAAAGTAAAGATACAGCACCACTAAAAGATGGTATATTGGCTCGTGATTTTTTAAGACGACCTGAGATTACATATAAAGAGATGGAGTCATTTATTAAAGAAGATGATTTAGAGTTACCAAGATATGTGACAGAACAAGTAGAAATTCAAGTGAAATATGAAGGTTATATAAAAAAAGCACAAGCAAAAGTTGAAAAATTAAAACGTATGGAAGCCAAAAAAATTCCAGCCAATATTGATTATAAGGCTATAAATAGTTTAGCAACTGAAGCAGTTCAAAAATTAGAAAAAATTAGACCAGAAACGATTGCTCAGGCTAGTCGTATTAGTGGGGTCAACCCTTCAGATATTAGTATTTTGATGGTCTATATCGAGCAAGGTAGAATAGCGAAGATAGACCAAAAAGACTCCTAGAAATAGGGTTCTTTTTTTGTAAAAAATATAGAAGTTTATCTAGAATTAATGAATAAATATGCTAATATAATAACGTATATCGCTTAAATTGGAGAGAAAGTGGTATAAAAAAAATACTGTGTTAAAAGAATCGGAGCATTATTTACGAAATGGATAAACAAATCCTTATTGTGTTCTATGTTATTTCTTGGGATGTCTACTCAAGTTTTAGCTGATGTTGAAGATTCTAGCCAAACGATGGATTCATCATCAACACAAATGACGTTAGAAGAAACTCAGACAAGTAGTACAAAAGAAATTGGTGAGACAAGTGAAGAAAGCTCGACACCCGTAGAATTAGAGAGTACTACATCTGAAAGTAGTTTAGAAGATTCCGCTACTACGGTAGAATCTAGCACCCAGGCAGAAGAGATAGAAGAAGAGGTAGATTATGGTTTTGGTATTCCTAATGGTCGTTCAGATTTAGAGGCAAGTCCAGTAGCATTTAGTTCACGAGCTAATAATATCTTCTCTATAACAGATAAAAATTTACCAAAATCTAACTTTATTGATGTCTCATCACACAATGGTAATATCAGTGTAGCAGAATACCGTAAAATGAAATCATATGGTGTGACAGGTGTTGTCGTAAAGGTATCTGAAGCGACAAGTTATACAAATCCATATGCTAAAGATCAAATAAAAAATGCTCAAGAAGCTGGATTAAAGGTATCAGCTTACCACTATAGCTGGTTTACAACCGAACAAGCAGCTCGTGAAGAAGCAAGATATTTTGCAAGCTTTGTAGCAAAACTTGGTTTACCTAAAAGTACGGTGATGATTAATGATATTGAAGAACCTAAAATTATGGGAAATAAAAACCATACAAAAAATTCTAAAGCTTTTGCTCAGGAATTAAATAATCAAGGCTATAAAGACGTGAAGCATTATGTTGGCCTACACTGGATTAGAGATAACCGAATAGATACACAAGCTTTAGGTGATAAAAATATTTGGGTAGCAGCTTACCCTTACACACCTTCTGTTCAACAACACACGCAATATGGTGCTTGGCAATGGACGGATAGCATGACATTCCCAGGAGTTAGTGGAAAATTTGATATGTCTAGTGATTATGCAGGATTTTATAGTAATTTAGGTGGTAATTTACAAGGGCCATATATTGCTGATGGTCGATATGTCACTGTGTCTTCAAAGGGATATGACGTGTTCTCAAACTTTAATTGGAAAGTTAAAACAACATCAAATGCGCTTTATCAAAAAACATATAAAGCAAAAGGAAGATACAAACATGCTAATGGCTCAACATATTATTCTTTATATGATGGTGATGATGTATGGCAAGGTTATATTAATTCAAATGCTGTGAAAGTAGCAGAAGGTCCACAAGGTGTCTATATTAAAGATGGTTCATTTGTTAAAGTCACAGCACCTAATGATACTGCTTATAATGATTTTAAAGGAACATACCGTAACTCAACAAAAAATATGTTGAATAAAATTTATGAAGCACGAGGTAGATATAATACCTTTGAAGGTCTAACTTATTTATCTTTATATGATAAAGAAGGTAAATGGCAAGGTTATGTTAAAGAGTCTGCTACAGTGAAGGATACAGGAGCAGGTAAGTATATTTCAGACGGACGTTTTGTGACAATTACTTCAACTAACTACAATATATTTTCTAACTTTAATTGGAAAGTGAAAAATACATCAAAAAATGTTTTCCAAAAAACATATCAAGCAAAAGGTAGATATGAACATGCTAATGGCTCAACATATTATTCTTTATATGATGGTGATGGTGTATGGCAAGGATATATTAATGCTAAAGCAACAACAGTGGCAGATGGTAGACAAGGGATGTATCTATCATATGGAAAAAAAGTTGAAATTATCAATGGAAATTACACGGTTTATCAAAACTTTAGTTGGAAATATAAAAATTCAGGTAAAAATTTAATGTCTGAGAAGCTAGTAGCAAGAGGACGTTATAATCATATCAAGGGATCTACTTATTTATCTTTATATGATAGTAAAGGTCAGTGGCAAGGATACATTAATCAACAGGCTACAAGGATAGTTAATTAGTAAAATGATTAAAAAAGAGTCTATTTTTAATAGGCTCTTTTTCTGTTATTTAACAGTTTAGCCATTGAACTTTTTTCCTAGATACGATAAAGTGGTAACTAGCCGTGAAACATTTTTGTTTCACATGAAGGAGAGTTTAGAGATGAAGCCAGAAGAATTTAGAGAAAGTATTAAAAAATATGGTATAGAGTTATCTGATTATCAAATGAATCAATATGCTCTGTATTTTAAGCGATTAGTTGAGTGGAACGACAAGATTAATTTGACTGCTATCACAGAAGAATTAGACGTGTATTTAAAGCATTTTTACGATTCGCTAACCATTGCATTTGATAGAGATATGACAAGAGAAAATTTAAGTTTATGTGACGTTGGTTCAGGTGCAGGTTTTCCAAGTATTCCTTTAAAAATTGCTTTTCCTAATATATCCATCACGATTGTCGATTCTTTAAATAAACGAATTAATTTTTTATCTGAGTTAACACAAGAGTTAGAATTAGACAAGGTTCACCTGCACCATTCAAGAGCGGAAGATTTTGGACAAGATACAAAATTTAGGGAATCTTTTGATTTTGTTACAGCCAGAGCAGTAGCTAGATTGAATGTGTTATCAGAGCTATGTTTACCACTTGTTAAAGTAGGTGGGCAATTTTTAGCAATGAAAGCTGCTAAAAGTGAAGAGGAGTTAACAGAAGCTAAAAAAGCAATTCATTTATTAGGTGGTAAAGTTAAAGGCGAGCAACAGGTGAGCTTACCTGGAACAGAGGATGAGCGTTTTATTATTGAAATTGATAAAGTAAGGTCGACGCCTAAAAAATATCCAAGAAAAGCAGGCATTCCAAATAAAAAACCATTAAAGTAACATATATGAAAAATGAAGTATTGGAGGGAAAATAATGGCTAGAATTATATCAGTTGCAAATCAAAAAGGTGGTGTTGGTAAAACAACAACTACTGTTAATTTAGGTGCAAGTTTAGCTTTTGATGGTAAAAAAGTATTATTAGTTGACATGGATGCCCAAGGAAATGCTACTAGTGGGATTGGTATAAAAAAATCAGATGTGTCAGAGGACATTTATGATGTGTTAGTTAATGAGGTTGCGATGGAGCAGGTCATTTTAAATACAAGTAGAGAAGGATTAGATATTGCACCGGCAACAATTCAATTATCTGGAGCAGAGATTGAGTTAACATCCATGATGGCTAGAGAATCAAGATTAAAACAAGCACTGGCAGAAATTTCAGATAGTTATGATTGTATTTTAATTGATTGCCCACCTTCTTTAGGGCATTTAACTATTAATTCATTTACAGCAAGCGATGCTATTTTAATTCCAGTTCAGTGTGAATACTATGCACTAGAAGGGTTAAGTCAGTTACTAAATACCATTCGTTTAGTTCAAAAACATTTTAATCCGGATCTTGGTATTGAAGGAGTTTTACTTACTATGTTTGATGCTAGAACAAACCTTGGTGCAGAAGTTGTTGGTGAAGTACGCAAATATTTTAGTGAAAAAGTTTATGACACGATTATTCCTAGAAATGTTCGTTTATCTGAAGCACCAAGTCATGGTATGTCAATTATTGACTACGATCCAAAATCAAAAGGAGCAGAAGTATATTTAGCTCTAGCAAAGGAAGTGATGTCTCGTGAGCAAAGCAAATAAAGGTTTAGGTAGAGGAATTGATGCTTTATTTAAGGATTTTTCTGATATTGAGGAAGTGGATATTAAGACAGAAACCATTCAGGATATTTCTTTAAATGAGTTAAGACCAAATCCTTACCAGCCTCGTAAAACATTTGATGAAAAAGGATTACAGGAATTAGCTAATTCTATTAAACAATCTGGTGTGTTTCAACCTATTATTATTCGTAAATCAGAAATTAAAGGGTATGAAATTATTGCAGGTGAGCGTCGTTTTAGAGCATCTAAACTAGCTGGAAAAGAAACCATTCCAGCGATTGTGAGAGACTTTAATGAAGCTAGTATGATGCAAATTGCTGTCCTTGAAAATTTACAACGTGAGGATTTAAATCCTTTAGAAGAAGCCGAAGCCTATGATATGTTGATGAAAAACCTTAAGTTAACTCAAGTTGAGCTAGCAGAGCAGCTAGGTAAGAGTCGTCCTTATATTGCCAATTACTTGCGTCTACTAACGCTACCTAAAGTTGTAAAAGATCTTGTTCAACAAGAAGCTTTATCAATGGGACAAGCACGTACTCTACTTGCATTAAAAAGAAAAGAAGATATTATCATCTTAGCTAATCGTGCTGTTAAAGAAGGATTGACTGTCAGACAATTAGAACAAATTGTTAATCAAATGAATGATGTTGACAAAGATAATAAAAAAGAAAAAAAACTAACAACACAAGCTAAACCTTATTATATTCGTGAAAGTGAAGAAAGATTGATGGATAAATTTGGTACAAGTGTTCACATTCAAGAAAAAGAAGGTAAAGGTAAAATTGAAATTGAATACTTATCAGCTAAAGATTTAACTAGGATACTAGATATATTAGATATTAGTTTTGATCAAGAATAAAAAAATCATGATCTGTTTGTTTATCTAGATGAAATTTATGTTAAGATATAGCTTGTATTATTAGTCATATTCGTTTGGGGAGGTTATCAGTATGTATGATTTAGAAGATGTGGTAGAGATGAAAAAACCACATGCATGTCAAACTAATCGTTGGGAAATTATTCGTATGGGTATGGATATTAAAATCAAATGTGTGAATTGCCAACATATCGTGATGATGCCCAGACGTGATTTTAATAAGAAGTTAAAAAAAGTATTAGAGAAAAAAGAAAATTAATTTACTGAAAAGATAAAAAGAAAGAGTGAGTGTGAATTATGGCATTAACAGCAGGAATTGTTGGATTACCAAACGTAGGTAAATCTACTTTATTTAACGCTATTACAAAAGCTGGGGCAGAGGCAGCTAATTATCCTTTTGCAACAATCGATCCAAATGTTGGTATGGTGGAAGTCCCTGATAATCGTTTAGGGGAGTTAACTAAGTTAGTTAAACCTAAAAAGACAGTCCCAGCAACTTTTGAATTTACAGATATCGCAGGGATTGTTAGAGGAGCAAGTAAAGGTGAGGGACTTGGAAATAAATTTTTAAGTCACATTCGCCAAGTAGATGCTATTTGTCATGTAGTACGTTGTTTTGATGATGACAATATCACTCACGTTGAAGGTCGTGTTGATCCTTTAGCTGATATTGATACAATCAATTTAGAATTAGTTTTAGCTGATTTGGAGTCTGTTGATAAACGTATTGCTAGAGTATCAAAAATTGCTAAAACAAAAGATAAAGAAGCTGTAGCAGAACTTGCTATTTTAGAAAAAATTAAACCTGTTTTAGAAGCAGGACAATCTGCAAGAACGATTGAATTTACTGAAGATGAGCAGCCCTTAGTTAAAAGTTTATTCTTATTGACTACTAAACCAGTACTATACGTGGCAAATGTGGCAGAAGATGAAGTAGCTGATAGTGATAATAATAAATACGTGCAACAAGTTAAAGAATTTGCAGCCTCAGAAAATGCTGAAGTTATCACAGTCTGTGCTAGAGCAGAAGAAGAGATTGCAGAACTTGATGATGAGGATAAAGCTGACTTTTTAGAAGCATTAGGTATTGAAGAATCAGGCTTAGACAAATTAATTAGAACAGCGTATCACTTACTAGGACTAGCAACTTACTTCACAGCTGGTGAGCAAGAAGTTCGTGCTTGGACCTTTAAAGTAGGGATGAAAGCGCCAGAATGTGCCGGTATTATTCATACTGACTTTGAGCGTGGATTTATTCGTGCAGAAACAGTATCTTATGATGACTTAAAAGAGTATGGAAGCATGAGTGCTGCTAAAGAAGCAGGACGTGTACGTCTAGAAGGTAAGGATTATGTTGTTCAAGATGGCGACGTGATGTTGTTTAGATTTAACGTGTAGTAAAAAAATAAGGTGGCTTATTAAATGGAAGAATTAACAGTAGTAGACTTGCAACAAAAAGTAGCAGAAAATAGAGAACTTGAAAAAAAATTAACTAAAAAAAATGATCAATTTATTTTTGATTTGAAGAAAATCATTTCTGAAAATTATAATATAACAGAAAGTAAAAAAGCAGAAGTTTTTAATGAAATTTTGACAACTTTAGTGGATGGTCAAAAGAGTGGTACGACAGCTAAACAATTATACGGAACACCGACTGAGGCAGCAGAAGCTGTGATTAATAAACCAAAAGCTGTTTCAAAACAAACATTTTGGAAAATTTGGTTAGATAATTCTTTACTATTGCTTGGACTTTTATCATTGATGACCGGCATTGTCTCAATGTTTGCTAGAAATAGTCAAGGTGCACAAACACAAGGGATTGTCAGTTTATTAATTGGGGCAATTGCTGGTGGGTTTTCTTTCTACTTGATTTATCGTTATATTTATATTTATGATACCCCAGGATATGATCAGACTAATAGGCCAGGTATGTTAAAAACAGGTGCTATAATGGCTTTATGTTTTATTCCTTGGATCTTAATATTCTCTCTATCAGCCTTTATTAAACCTGAGTATAATCCATCACTGCCACCAATGTGGGTAATTACTATTGGTGTTTTAGCTTTAGGAGCTAGATATTTAGTGAAAAAACAATTAGGTATCAAAGGTAACTTATTCATGCGTTAATAAAAAATAAAGGCTCTTCGTCAAATCGTGTTGATATTTAAAAATTGATAAAATAAGGGCATTAGAAGAAGGGGGATTTTTCCTCCTTCTTCTTTTTAATTAAATTGAAATGATTGACCTTGAATAAGGAAAATCCGTCGCTTAAAAGTTAAGAAATTTCGGTAACCATAGGCTGTTCGTTTGATAGCTTTGATTCGGTTGTTAATTCCTTCTAAAAAACCATTTGAATAAGAATAATTTAAAGCATTGGTAACACCTTGCCTGAAGGTTTGGAATGTTTTGAATTTGGCTTTAAATTCCTTAGGAAGCTCATTAGAGATAGAATGAGTTAATTCTAAAAATAAGTCTGAATCCTTTGTTTCATAAGCATATTTTAACTCTTGTATATAATCATATGCGATTTTTATAGTTGAGTTATAGGAAAGAAGTTCTTCAATGACACCAACTTGTGTCATACTTTTATTGAAAAGAGGATAATTACTATATGTAGTGGCACTTAATTGACTAGAGTCTTTTAAAAATAGTTTCCAATATTTTTTTATTCTCCGGTATTGTTTTGCTTCTTCATTATCATAACGTTTTAATTGATTCATTTCTTTTATTCTTAGTTGATTAAAAGAACGATTGATATGCTGAATGATATGGAATCTATCTGTCACAATCTCTGCATGTGGAAATACAGTTTTAAGAAGGCCACCGTAGTTGGCATTCATATCCATGACGAGAAACTTCACTTTTAACCGCTCTTTTCTGGAGTATTTCAGGAAGTACTTAATAAGAGAGAAGAGACGTCTATCTGGTAAAATATCAATAATCTTTTTACTTTCAGCATCAGCACAAATAAAGCTCATACCAGATTGACATGACTTAGTTGATTTAAATTCATCGACACATAGTACTTTTGGTAGATGTTGAAAGTTGGTTAGACAGTGGTTGGTAAAGTCGTATAAAACACGTTGTACCGTGTTATCAGAAACATGATGGAATCTAGCGATCTCTTTTCTTGAACGATCTTCTTTCAAATCTAAGGCGATTTGATACTTTAATGTTTTCGATATATGACAATAGTCATCGACTAACGCAGTATCAGCACTGAATGTTGTATGACATTCTTTACATAGATATCGTTCTCTTTTAAGTTCTAAATAAGTTGTGACCCTATTAAACTCTGGTAGTTGTGTTTTAGTAGTATAAGTACCATTTTTAACACACGTATTCTGATGACAAGAGGGGCATATTCTGTCTGGAGACGTTAGTCTTCCCCTTATTATATTTGAGCGTCTACCTCTAATAGTAGCCTCAGTTAACCAATCTTTTTCAAAAATAATAGATTTGTCTGTTAAATTAAGTAATTTTCTAGTATGATTATCCATGGGAACATCCTCCTAATAATTTGGTTTTTGTCGACTTTATTTTATCATGTTTGGATGTTCCTTTTTGTATTTAAAAACAAAAAATCGTATTAATGGAAACTATCCATCAACACGATTTATTATAGACCCAAAATAAAAAGATTAAGTGAAGTGTTTTAGTTAAAATACTTTTGCTTAATCTTTTTATTTACTCATAGGCCATTGACGAACTCTGCTTTTTTTGGTAAGTTTGTTAGTAAAAATAAATCTAGGGAGTGTTCAGTTCTAATGTCAAATTGGGAAACGAAATTTTCGAAAAAAGGGTACACATTTGATGATGTATTATTAATTCCAGCTGAGAGTCATGTCTTACCTAATGATGTAGATTTAAGTGTTAAATTATCTGATAAAATTCAGTTAAATATCCCTATCATGAGTGCTAGTATGGATACTGTGACAGATAGTAAAATGGCAATAGCTATGGCTAGACAAGGTGGCTTAGGTGTTATTCATAAAAATATGAGTGTTGAGCAACAAAGAGATGAAGTTAAAAAAGTGAAACGTTCAGAAAGTGGCGTTATCATTGATCCATTTTTCTTAACTCCTAATAATAAAGTGATGGATGCAGAACACTTAATGGCTAAGTACCGTATTAGTGGTGTACCAATCGTTGATACTTTAGATAATAGAAAATTAGTAGGTATTTTAACAAACCGAGATTTACGTTTTGTGACAGATTACAGTGTGTCGATCAAAGATGTGATGACTAAAGAAGGATTAGTGACAGCTCCTATTGGTACAAGTTTGAAAGATGCTGAAAAGATTTTACAAAAACATAAAATTGAAAAATTACCAATTGTTGATGGTGAAGGTAGACTAAGTGGTTTAATTACAATTAAAGATATTGAAAAAGTGATAGAATTTCCTAATGCAGCCAAAGATGAGCATGGTAGATTACTTGTTGCTGCAGCTGTTGGTGTGACAAGTGATACGTTTGAGCGTGCCGAGGCTTTAGTCAATGCTGGTGTGGATGCTTTAGTTATTGATACAGCACATGGCCATAGTGCTGGAGTGATTCGCAAAATTAAAGAAATTCGTGATACATTCCCAGATGTTACTTTAATTGCAGGAAACGTAGCGACTGCTAGTGCCACACGTGATTTATATGATGTAGGTGTTGATGTGGTTAAGGTAGGAATTGGTCCTGGTTCAATCTGTACAACTCGTGTAGTTGCAGGTGTTGGGGTTCCCCAACTAACAGCTATCTATGATGCAGCAGGTGTAGCTAGGGAGTACGGTAGAACAATCATTGCTGATGGAGGGATTAAATACTCAGGAGATATCGTTAAGGCATTAGCTGCAGGTGGATTTGTTGTGATGCTAGGTTCTATGCTAGCTGGTACTGATGAGTCTCCTGGTGAGTTTGAAATCTATCAAGGCCGTCGTTTTAAAACCTACCGTGGCATGGGGTCATTAGGTGCTATGGAAAAAGGGTCAAGTGATCGTTATTTCCAAAGCTCAGTCAATGAAGCAAATAAAATGGTTCCAGAAGGTATTGAAGGGCGTGTCGCCTACAAAGGTAGCGTTCAAGATATCATCTTCCAAATGCTTGGTGGTTTACGTGCTGGTATGGGGTATGTTGGGGCAGGTAATTTAAAAGAATTACGTGATAATGCTCAATTTATCGAAATGAGTGGTGCAGGACTAAGAGAATCTCATCCTCATGATGTTCAAATTACAAAAGAAGCACCAAATTATTCTGTATCATAATTAAAAAATCCTAGTTTCTTACATGTTAAGTAAGGAACTAGGATTTTTATTATAATTATTTTGTAATTTTAGTTAGTCCACCCATATATGGTACAAGAGCTTCCGGTATGGTAACACTACCATCTTCATTTTGGTAGTTTTCTAAAATAGCTGCTACAGTACGTCCAACAGCAAGTCCAGAACCATTTAGAGTATGAACATATTCAACCTTACCATCTTCATTACGGAAACGAATTTTAGCACGTCTTGCTTGGAAGTCAACACAGTTAGAACATGAGCTGATTTCACGATAAGTATCTTGAGCTGGAATCCATACTTCCAAATCATAAGTTTTAGAAGCTGAGAATCCCATATCTCCAGTTGATAAGACGATTGTACGATATGGTAAATCTAATTTTTCTAAAATAGATTCAGCGTTTTCTATCATTTTTTCTAATTCATCAAATGAATTTTCAGGCTTGCTTAGTTTTACCATCTCTACTTTATTAAATTGGTGCAAACGAATTAAACCGCGAGTATCTCGACCTGCACTTCCGGCTTCAGATCTAAATGAAGGGCTTAGAGCTGTGAAATAAACAGGTAATTGGTCTTCTTCTAAAATTTCTTCACGGTAGTAATTAGTTAAAGGTACTTCTGCTGTAGGAATTAATGTGTAATTTGAATCTTCTAATTGAAAGACATCTTCTTTAAATTTAGGGAATTGCCCTGTTCCAAACATTGATTTATCATTAACAATATATGGTGGAATCATTTCTGTATATCCATGTTCTTCTGTATGTGTGTCTAGCATAAAGTTATAAATGGCACGCTCTAATCTAGCTCCTGCCCCTTTATAAAACAGGAAGCGACTACCTGATACTTTTGCACCACGTTCAAAATCTAAAATACCTAAGTCCTCAGCAATTTCCCAGTGAGGTTTAGGATCAAAATCGAATTGTCTAGGTGTTCCCCATTTTTTCACCTCAACATTATCATCCTCATCCTCCCCAACAGGTACTCCTTCTGCTGGCAAGTTAGGTAAAACGTGAGCGATAGCATCCATTTTTTCATCAATACCATGAATTAAGTCATCGATGGCTTTAATATCATCTCCAACTTGTTGCATTTCTTTAATTTTATCATCAGCATCTTTTTTATCACGTTTTAGCATAGCGATATCTTGTGATACATCATTACGTTGTTTTTTTAGTTCTTCAACTTTGACTAAATTGTCACGTCTTGCTGCGTCTAATGATAAAAATTCGTCTAGTACAGAGCCATTAACTCCTCTAGTTTCTAGTTTTTCTCTAACAACTTCTTTATTTTGGCGAATAAATTTTAAATCTAACATGTGATTTCCTCCTAAATTTTTATAAATAAAAAAACTCTCGCTCCAATAAGCATGATTAAATACTTACTGGGGCGAGAGTTGATAAATTCCGCGGTACCACCCAAATTTTAGACATAAATAGTCTCTTCATTTGTACAAGATAACGGTTTGTATCCGTCTTAACTTATCCCATATCTAGGTTTCGCTAAGCAATATCTAAAAGTGGATTCTTTATCATTAATTATTAACTTTCACCAACCGTTAACTCTCTGGAAATTAATGTATAAATACTATTCTTTTTTATTTGTTTTATTATGGAAGAGTATAACGATTTTTTTTTAAACTGTCAATTATAATTTAAAAATTATTTTTTTGTTCATTTACAATAGGGGTAAGCAGTTGATTATAAATATCTTTTCCTTTTGCGATATTTGATTTATCATCTTGAAAATCATTACTAAAGAAAATTACAGCAGTGCTGGCATCATTATTGAAAAAAACAGAAGGTTCATAACCTCTAAATATACCGTGAGCAAATAAAAAGGGTTGGTCATTACTATCTTTTTTATGATATAAACCAGATCTATAATCTGACTTAGGTGTTGTATCTTGGGTGTTCCAAATAGACTGTGTTAAGGCTAAGTCTCCAAAAAAACCATCAGCAACAGCTTGTACAGTTGTTAAAAAATCCTGAGGAGAAATCCACATATTACCAGTGCCCAATTCTCTAATATAGGCATAGTTAGGTGTTTTTTTTGTTTTATTTCCATTGGGCAAATAAGCAGGGACTAAGTGTGTATTGTCATCAATATCTTGATAGAAACCTGTTTGCTTTAATTGAAGAGGCTCTGTAATTGTTTTTGTAAAATATTCTTCATATGATTGGTCTGTAACTTTTTCAATAATCATTGCTAAGAGTGTGTAATTGACGAATGAATAAGACCAACTATCAGATGGTTGATAGGAAGTATTGGTTAATACAAAATGTTCCCAATCATCTTTGTCTTTTAGCTTCGTTGGTAAGTTATTTTTATCAAGATATAATCCAGAAGTCATAGATAGCATTTGGTTTATCGTTATTTGCTGGCCAGATTCTATTTCTGGATAAAATTTATCAAGTGTAGTATCTAAAGATAATTTGTCTTTTTCTATTAATTCCATAATCATTAAAGCCGTATAAAATTTTTGGATAGAAGCCAACATATAAGTACTTTCATCAGGATGCCAACCTACTTCTCTAGCACTCCCGTAAGATTCATAGAGTACTGTTTGGTTATTTTTGACAGCAAGTATTGTTCCAGATACTTTAGTATCAGTGAGTTCTTGGTCAATTTGTTTACCTAATTCCTGGTCGATTAAAGGAATAGGTGTCTTATTGTTAAAAGTCGTTCTAGTTATTTGTTTCTGATTATTTTGACTAGCTGTTTTTTCTGGTTTGTTTGAGCTAGAGGTAGTTGCCTCTACCTTTTTATTTTGGTGAACCATTGAGCCTGTTAGTAAAGTTGGGGAGAAGAAAAATATTGCGATAATAGCAGAAACACCTAGTAACACTCCTGTTAAGAAAAAAAGAATCGTTAATTTTTTTTGTTTAGCTAGTTTATATTGTATTTGATCATAGTTTATTCGTGATTGTTTCATGTTAAATTAAACCTCCATATCTTTGAATTATTAATTAAGTAAAAAAACAGCATTAGCTAATGCTGTTTTTTATTTTACGCCATATTAGTGTAAATATGTTAGCTTTTTCTATGTCTTTTTTTGCTATAACCTTAACAGTTTGCTCAGCATGATGACTATCTTCTTTAGTGAGGTAGCCAGAGTTATCTGGTGTGTTAATAATGGTTTCATTTCCAACAACAGTACCAGCTTTAATTGGTGCATTGATAGTATCATTTGGATAATCTGAATTAAAAGTTTGAGTTGTGTCACTTGAGCCATCTTTAACCCATCCAGAAACATCTTCTTCGATTATTAAATCCACTGTTGTTTCGACACCATTTGGTACAGTCATTGCAGGAATGACCGCCCTATCACCTTGATGTAGTAAAACATCATATTTCCAAGTATCAAAGACATAATCTATTAGCATTTTTGTTGCCTCAAATCTTGAATGAGTATCATCGACATCCATGACAACGGTAATCGTTCGCTTACCATCTTTTTCAATCGAACCAATAAAACAAGCACCAGCTAGAACAGCTGTTCCAGTCTTAAGGCCATCAACACCTGGGGTTTCAAATTCAAGTCCTGGTAACATTAAGTTAGATGATTCATAAGTTACTTCATTAGGCGTACCAGCAAACAATGTATATGTTGGCTCTTTAGTAATATCTAAAACTTGAGGGTAGTCAGTAATTAGATGACGAGCGACAATAACCATGTCACGTGCAGATAATAAGTTTTCATCATCTTTATCAGAATTAGGGTATCTATCTATATCAACCAAATCTCCAGTACTAAGACCAGAGGCAGAAATGATATGAGCATCATCAATTTCCCATTCTTTCAAAAGAGCCCTCATATCATCAACGAATTGTTGCTCAGTTTTAGAAATCATTCTAGCTAAAGCAGTTGTTGAAGTATTAGATGAGGAAATCAACATAGCTTTAATGTTGTCTTCTACAGTATACGTTAGATTTTTATCAATAGGTATATTTGACAAAGTCCAGTCTTCAGTTTTTTTAATTAGAGCATCATCATAAGGAACAGGATCATTTAAAGAAATGCTACCTTCATCTAAAGCTTGATAGACTAGATAAGCAGAAATTAGCTTAGTCATAGATGCAATACCTAGAGGTGTGTCAATATTTTGTTCATATAAAATTTTTCCAGTTTCAAAATCAACAGCAATAGCAGCCTTAGCAGGAACAGAAAAATCTTCTGCTTGTACGATAGTTGTTGATGCGTTGAACAAGGTAAATATAGTGATTAGCAAGGTTAATAGGTTTATTTTAAAACGATTCATTTATCTTCTCCTAATATATTTTATTATCTAATGTAACAAATTATATAAAGAATAGATAGGAAATGAAAGAAAAAAGTTTATACAAATAATGTTTATTCAACCTGTTCAATAGGAAGGTGAATAATGAAAGAGGTCCATCTATCATTAGACTCAGCATAAATATATCCCTGATGAAGGGATATAATACTCTTAGCAATAGCTAATCCAAGACCAGTTCCACCGGTTTGCCTTGAGCGAGATTCGTCCACTCGGTAAAACCTATCGAATAAGTGATCAAGTGCTTCTTGAGGAATAGTTTCTCCGTCATTTTTAATAGTAATCACTGCCTCTTCATCCAGTCTTTCAGAGATAATGATAATTCTAGTACCATCAGTACCGTACTTTAAAGCATTGGATAACAAATTATCTAAGACACGAACTAACTTTTCAGTATCACCACTCATAAATAGACAAGGCTGTGATGGTAGAAATTCAATAACACGTCCCGTTTTTGAAGCTTCTAGCTCATAATCAACAACTAATTGTTCTAATAACTGATTCATATCAAATGATACATTGTAAAGAGGTGTATCAGCTTGTCTAACTTTAGTATACTCAAATAAATCATCAACTAGAACTTTCATTTGTTTAGATTTTGAATAAGCAATTTGTGTATATTTTAATAATTCTTCTTCATTCGAGTATTTTCCTTCTTCAATGAGTCCTAGATAGCCAATAATAGAAGTCAAAGGTGTTCTAATATCATGACTAACGTTTGTAATTAATTCATCTTTTGATTGCTCAATTCGTCTTTCATCTTCAATAGCTTCTACAGTACTATCTACCAAGGCATTAATGCTAGTTATCAATCGACCTAAATCTCCCTTTAATTCAAAAGGAATCCGATGATCATAGTGCCCGTTAGAAATATAGTGAAGCTCACCGATAATGTGGCGTTGTTGCATTTGTTTATACCTTCTAATTAATCGCCAGTATAAAATAAAAACATCCGTAATGAGCATAATGATAATAAGTGGATATCTAGAAACAGTTGTATGTGGACTATAGAAAGTATTATAAATTGATGGTTTTAGATTATAAATTAATTTATCAACAGAAAGGGAAGTATCAATAATTTGGATAATCAGAATATAAATTGCTAAATTAATTAATATTAACAAAATAATTGTGATAATTCCTTCTATAAATAGTTCACTTTTTTCTTTTGATGTTAATTCAATTTTATTTTTTTTCTTACTAGCTTTCAATTTTATACCCAACGCCCCAAACAGTTTGAATGACCTTCTCGCCTTTAGTAGCTTCTTCAATCTTATCTCGTAGATGGCTAACATGGACCATAACTGTTTTAGCAGAAACTAAACTTTCTTGTTGCCAAACTCGCTCAAAAATTTCTTCAGCACTAAATACTTTGTTAGGGTGACTAGCTAGTAAATAAAGAATACCAAACTCTAGAGCAGTTAGTTGAATTTTAACACCTTTATCTGTTTCTACTTCATGTGAGTCTTTTTTTATCACTAAAGGACCTACTTCAAGAGTATCAGGTATTTCATTTTGTACTTGAAGAATGGTACGTCTAAGTAAAGATTTGACTCTGGCCATAATCTCTAAAGGATTAAATGGTTTTGTGACATAATCATCAGCTCCAGCAATTAATCCTTGGATTTTATCCATATCAGTTGTTTTAGCGGTTAACATGATGATAGGTATTTGAGACTCTTTTCTCAATTCTTTAACCACTTGCATCCCATCCATTTTTGGCATCATAATATCAAGTATCATTAAATCAATGTCTGGGTTAGTGACGATTTTACTAAGTGCTTCTTTACCATCATAAGCTTTGACTACCTCATAGCCTTCATTTTTTATGTAAATACTAAGTAATTCTACAATCTCTTTGTCATCATCAACGACTAAAATTCGCATAATAAAGCCTCCTATAGGTTATAATAGTTACTATCATCATTATAACAAAAAAAAAAAATAAAACATTTTTTTAAAATCATGTTTACTTTTTTTTAAAAAGTAGTATATTAATTGAGTTGTTAATTCAACAAATCTTTTCAGAAAAAAACATAAAAAAATATTGACATAAGTAAAATATGTATGTTATATTAACTGAGTTGCTTGATCAGTTCTAAGTAGAACAAGTTAAAAAAACTTTTAAAAAACTATTGACAAACAATTTGTTTGTTGGTATTATATAAAAGTTGTTACGGCAGCAAATAAGATTAGATCTTTGAAAACTGAACAAAGTAAGACGAACCAAATGTGTAGGGTGTTTTTTATTAGTAAAAACAAACCATATTTAGTAAATAGATTCGCTAGCAATTTTTAAAACAAATGAGCTAAACATCTTAGGATGTTAATCAACTTTTATTGAGAGTTTGATCCTGGCTCAGGACGAACGCTGGCGGCGTGCCTAATACATGCAAGTCGAACGAACTTCTCTTCCCACCGGAGCTTGCTCCACCGGGAAGAGAAGTGAGTGGCGGACGGGTGAGTAACACGTGGGCAACCTGCCCATCAGAGGGGGATAACACTTGGAAACAGGTGCTAATACCGCATAATTCTTTTCTTCACATGGAGAGAAGATGAAAGACGCTTTTAAGTGTCACTGATGGATGGGCCCGCGGTGCATTAGTTAGTTGGTGGGGTAATGGCCCACCAAGACCATGATGCATAGCCGACCTGAGAGGGTGATCGGCCACACTGGGACTGAGACACGGCCCAGACTCCTACGGGAGGCAGCAGTAGGGAATCTTCGGCAATGGACGAAAGTCTGACCGAGCAACGCCGCGTGAGTGAAGAAGGTTTTCGGATCGTAAAACTCTGTTGTTAGAGAAGAACAAGTGATAGAGTAACTGCTATCACCTTGACGGTATCTAACCAGAAAGCCACGGCTAACTACGTGCCAGCAGCCGCGGTAATACGTAGGTGGCAAGCGTTGTCCGGATTTATTGGGCGTAAAGCGAGCGCAGGCGGTCTTTTAAGTCTGATGTGAAAGCCCTCGGCTCAACCGAGGAAGGTCATTGGAAACTGGAAGACTTGAGTGCAGAAGAGGAGAGTGGAATTCCATGTGTAGCGGTGAAATGCGTAGATATATGGAGGAACACCAGTGGCGAAGGCGACTCTCTGGTCTGTAACTGACGCTGAGGCTCGAAAGCGTGGGGAGCAAACAGGATTAGATACCCTGGTAGTCCACGCCGTAAACGATGAGTGCTAAGTGTTGGAGGGTTTCCGCCCTTCAGTGCTGTAGTTAACGCATTAAGCACTCCGCCTGGGGAGTACGGCCGCAAGGCTGAAACTCAAAGGAATTGACGGGGGCCCGCACAAGCGGTGGAGCATGTGGTTTAATTCGAAGCAACGCGAAGAACCTTACCAGGTCTTGACATCCTTTGACCACTCTAGAGATAGAGCTTTCCCTTCGGGGACAAAGTGACAGGTGGTGCATGGTTGTCGTCAGCTCGTGTCGTGAGATGTTGGGTTAAGTCCCGCAACGAGCGCAACCCTTATTGTTAGTTGCCATCATTAAGTTGGGCACTCTAGCAAGACTGCCGGTGACAAACCGGAGGAAGGTGGGGATGACGTCAAATCATCATGCCCCTTATGACCTGGGCTACACACGTGCTACAATGGACAGTACAATGAGTCGCAAGACCGCGAGGTTTAGCTAATCTCTTAAAGCTGTTCTCAGTTCGGATTGTAGGCTGCAACTCGCCTACATGAAGCCGGAATCGCTAGTAATCGTGGATCAGCATGCCACGGTGAATACGTTCCCGGGCCTTGTACACACCGCCCGTCACACCACGAGAGTTTGTAACACCCAAAGTCGGTGAGGTAACCTTTATGGAGCCAGCCGCCTAAGGTGGGACAGATGATTGGGGTGAAGTCGTAACAAGGTAGCCGTATCGGAAGGTGCGGCTGGATCACCTCCTTTCTAAGGAATATTACGGAAAACACATTACGTCTTATCTTTGTTCAGTTTTGAGAGATTTATTCTCAAAATTAGGGGCCTTAGCTCAGCTGGGAGAGCGCCTGCCTTGCACGCAGGAGGTCAGCGGTTCGATCCCGCTAGGCTCCATTTGATGAAATAATTCATCAATATTTGTTCATTGAAAACTGGATAGTTGAAGTTAGATATCAATATAAACCGAGAACACCGCGTTGATCAGTTTCTTAATAAAGAACTGTGAAATGTGTTAGTCAATAATTATCGCTAATTATTGGTTAACGAAAAATTAGTAGCTAACCGTAAGGTTAGAAAAGGTTAAGTGAATAAGGGCGCACGGTGGATGCCTTGGCACTAGAAGCCGATGAAGGACGGGACTAACGCCGATACGCTTCGGGGAGCTGTAAGTAAGCTATGATCCGGAGATTTCCGAATGGGGGAACCCAGCATCTTTTGTAGGATGTTATCCAGTGGTGAATACATAGCCGCTGGAAGGTAGACGCAGAGAACTGAAACATCTAAGTACCTGCAGGAAGAGAAAGAAAAATCGATTTCCTTAGTAGCGGCGAGCGAAACGGAAGAAGCCCAAACCAACAAGCTTGCTTGTTGGGGTTGTAGGACTCAAACATGGTAGTTGTTGAAAGTAGTCGAAGTGACCTGGAAAGGTCAGCCGAAGAGGGTAAAAGCCCCGTAGGCGAAACTTTCAATGCACCTATGAGTATCCTGAGTACGGCGGAACACGAGAAATTCCGTCGGAATCCGGGAGGACCATCTCCCAAGGCTAAATACTCTCTAGTGACCGATAGTGAACCAGTACCGTGAGGGAAAGGTGAAAAGCACCCCGGAAGGGGAGTGAAATAGAACCTGAAACCGTGTGCCTACAAGAAGTCAAAGCCCGTTAATGGGTGATGGCGTGCCTTTTGCAGAATGAACCGGCGAGTTACGATAGCATGCGAGGTTAAACTGAAGAAGTGGAGCCGTAGCGAAAGCGAGTCTGAATAGGGCGAATGAGTATGTTGTCGTAGACCCGAAACCATGTGACCTACCCATGTCCAGGTTGAAGGTGTGGTAAAACGCACTGGAGGACCGAACCCACGTACGTTGAAAAGTGCGGGGATGAGGTGTGGGTAGCGGAGAAATTCCAATCGAACTTGGAGATAGCTGGTTCTCTCCGAAATAGCTTTAGGGCTAGCCTCGGAATTAAGAATGATGGAGGTAGAGCACTGTTTGGACTAGGGGCCCGTCTTGGGTTACCGAATTCAGATAAACTCCGAATGCCATTCATTTATGTCCGGGAGTCAGACAGTGAGTGATAAGATCCATTGTCGAAAGGGAAACAGCCCAGACCACCAGCTAAGGTCCCCAAATATATGTTAAGTGGAAAAGGATGTGAGGGTGCACAAACAACTAGGATGTTGGCTTAGAAGCAGCCACCATTTAAAGAGTGCGTAATAGCTCACTAGTCGAGTGCCCTTGCGCCGAAAATGTACCGGGGCTAAACATATTACCGAAGCTGTGGATAGAACCTTTTGGTTCTATGGTAGGAGAGCGTTCTAAGTGCGCAGAAGTCAGATCGTGAGGACTGGTGGAGCGCTTAGAAGTGAGAATGCCGGTATGAGTAGCGAAAGACAGGTGAGAATCCTGTCCACCGAATGACTAAGGTTTCCTGGGGAAGGCTCGTCCTCCCAGGGTTAGTCGGGACCTAAGCCGAGGCCGAAAGGCGTAGGCGATGGACAACAGGTTGAGATTCCTGTACTCGTTTGTTTTGTTTGAACAATGGAGGGACGCAGGAGGTTACAGAAGCGCACTGTTGGATATGTGCGTACAAGTAACAAGTCTTGGAGTGAGTCAAATGCTTACTCCTTTAAGGATGAGTTGTGATGTGTAGGGAAATAAAGTACCGAAGTTCTAATATCACACTGCCAAGAAAATCTTCTAGTTAGAAGCAAACGACCCGTACCGCAAACCGACACAGGTAGTCGAGGAGAGAATCCTAAGGTGAGCGAGAGAACTCTCGTTAAGGAACTCGGCAAAATGACCCCGTAACTTCGGGAGAAGGGGTGCTGAACGCAAGTTCAGCCGCAGTGAATAGGCCCAAGCGACTGTTTATCAAAAACACAGGTCTCTGCAAAATCGAAAGATGACGTATAGGGGCTGACGCCTGCCCGGTGCTGGAAGGTTAAGAGGATTGGTTAGCATTTATTTGCGAAGCTAAGAATTGAAGCCCCAGTAAACGGCGGCCGTAACTATAACGGTCCTAAGGTAGCGAAATTCCTTGTCGGGTAAGTTCCGACCCGCACGAAAGGCGTAACGATTTGGGCACTGTCTCAACGAGAGACTCGGTGAAATTTTAGTACCTGTGAAGATGCAGGTTACCCGCGACAGGACGGAAAGACCCCATGGAGCTTTACTGTAGTTTGATATTGAATGTTTGTGACACATGTACAGGATAGGTAGGAGCCGTAGAACTCGGGACGCTAGTTTCGAGAGAGGCGCTGGTGGGATACTACCCTTGTGTTATGACCATTCTAACCCGCATCACTAATCGTGATGGGAGACAGTGTCAGATGGACAGTTTGACTGGGGCGGTCGCCTCCTAAAAAGTAACGGAGGCGCCCAAAGGTTCCCTCAGAATGGTTGGAAATCATTCGTAGAGTGTAAAGGCAAAAGGGAGCTTGACTGCGAGAGTTACAACTCGAGCAGGGACGAAAGTCGGGCTTAGTGATCCGGTGGTTCCGCATGGAAGGGCCATCGCTCAACGGATAAAAGCTACCCTGGGGATAACAGGCTTATCTCCCCCAAGAGTTCACATCGACGGGGAGGTTTGGCACCTCGATGTCGGCTCGTCGCATCCTGGGGCTGTAGTCGGTCCCAAGGGTTGGGCTGTTCGCCCATTAAAGCGGCACGCGAGCTGGGTTCAGAACGTCGTGAGACAGTTCGGTCCCTATCCGTCGCGGGCGTTGGAAATTTGAGAGGAGCTGTCCTTAGTACGAGAGGACCGGGATGGACATACCTCTGGTGTACCAGTTGTTCTGCCAAGGGCATTGCTGGGTAGCTATGTATGGACGGGATAAACGCTGAAAGCATCTAAGCGTGAAGCCCCCCTCAAGATTAGATTTCCCATTTCTTTAAGAAAGTAAGACCCCTGAAAGATTATCAGGTAGATAGGCTAGAAGTGGAAGTGCAGTGATGCATGGAGCGGACTAGTACTAATCGGTCGAGGACTTAACCACATAAGCGGTGGACGATTATATGTTGTCTAATTTCAAATCCAGTTTTGAGTGAATAATCACTCATATAGATACAAAAGTGTAGTGGTGATGGCAAAAAGGATACACCTGTAACCATGCCGAACACAGAAGTTAAGCTTTTTAGCGCCGAGAGTAGTGAGGGGTTTCCCCTTGTGAGGGTAGGACGCTGCTACGCTTTGTATCACACGGAGGTTTAGCTCAGCTGGGAGAGCACCTGCCTTACAAGCAGGGGGTCAGCGGTTCGATCCCGTTAACCTCCATTTTTTTATGACTCGTTAGCTCAGTTGGTAGAGCATCTGACTTTTAATCAGAGGGTCACTGGTTCGAGCCCAGTACGGGTCATTTTAATAAACATGCGGGCGTGGCGGAATTGGCAGACGCACTAGATTTAGGATCTAGCGCCTAACGGCGTGGGGGTTCAAGTCCCTTCGCCCGCATATTTAAGCCGGCTTAGCTCAGTTGGTAGAGCATCTGATTTGTAATCAGAGGGTCGAGGGTTCAAGTCCTTTAGCCGGCATCACGAATGCGAAAGTAGTTCAGTGGTAGAACACCACCTTGCCAAGGTGGGGGTCGCGGGTTCGAACCCCGTCTTTCGCTTTGAAGTTCTAGCCGGGGTGGCGGAACTGGCAGACGCACAGGACTTAAAATCCTGCGGAGAGTGATCTCCGTACCGGTTCGATTCCGGTCCTCGGCATTATTTTAGCGCCCATAGCTCAATTGGATAGAGTGTCTGACTACGGATCAGAAGGTTAGGGGTTCGACTCCTCTTGGGCGCGTTAGAAACATACGGGAAGTAGCTCAGCTTGGTAGAGCACTTGGTTTGGGACCAAGGGGTCGCAGGTTCGAATCCTGTCTTCCCGATGTAGAATTGTTAAACACGCGGTGTAGCTCAGCTGGCTAGAGCGTCCGGTTCATACCCGGGAGGTCGGGGGTTCGATCCCCTCCGCCGCGATTAAATTTATTGGAACTTGGACCTTTAGCTCAGTTGGTTAGAGCTCCCGGCTCATAACCGGGCGGTCGTAGGTTCGAGTCCTACAAGGTCCATTGGCCCTTTATACATACGGAGGATTACCCAAGTCCGGCTGAAGGGAACGGTCTTGAAAACCGTCAGGTGTGTAAAAGCACGCAAGGGTTCGAATCCCTTATCCTCCTTTATTTTAATATCGCGGAGTGGAGCAGCTAGGTAGCTCGTCGGGCTCATAACCCGAAGGTCACAGGTTCAAATCCTGTCTCCGCAATAAGGTTCCGTGGTGTAGGGGTTAACATGCCTGCCTGTCACGCAGGAGATCGCGGGTTCGATTCCCGTCGGGACCGTTGTAGTAATTATTAAGCGGGTGTAGTTTAGTGGTAAAACTACAGCCTTCCAAGCTGTTGTCGCGAGTTCGATTCTCGTCACCCGCTTTAGTTTTAAAATGGGCCTATAGCTCAGCTGGTTAGAGCGCACGCCTGATAAGCGTGAGGTCGATGGTTCGAGTCCATTTAGGCCCATAGATTTTTAAGTACGGAGAAGTACTCAAGTGGCTGAAGAGGTGCCCCTGCTAAGGGTATAGGTCGGGAAACTGGCGCGAGGGTTCAAATCCCTCCTTCTCCATAAAGTATTTTACTTTAAAAATCATTTTATATTAAGGCCCGTTGGTCAAGTGGTTAAGACACCGCCCTTTCACGGCGGTATCACGGGTTCGAATCCCGTACGGGTCATGATCAGCAGATACGGAGGATTACCCAAGTCCGGCTGAAGGGAACGGTCTTGAAAACCGTCAGGTGTGTAAAAGCACGCAAGGGTTCGAATCCCTTATCCTCCTTTATTTTAATATCGCGGAGTGGAGCAGCTAGGTAGCTCGTCGGGCTCATAACCCGAAGGTCACAGGTTCAAATCCTGTCTCCGCAATAAGGTTCCGTGGTGTAGGGGTTAACATGCCTGCCTGTCACGCAGGAGATCGCGGGTTCGATTCCCGTCGGGACCGTTACATTTATTTTCAATGGCGCAGTAGCTCAGTTGGTAGAGCAACGGATTGAAGCTCCGTGTGTCGGCAGTTCGATTCTGTCTTGCGCCATTATAAGCGGGTGTAGTTTAGTGGTAAAACTACAGCCTTCCAAGCTGTTGTCGCGAGTTCGATTCTCGTCACCCGCTTTAGTTTTAAAATGGGCCTATAGCTCAGCTGGTTAGAGCGCACGCCTGATAAGCGTGAGGTCGATGGTTCGAGTCCATTTAGGCCCATAGATTTTTAAGTACGGAGAAGTACTCAAGTGGCTGAAGAGGTGCCCCTGCTAAGGGTATAGGTCGGGAAACTGGCGCGAGGGTTCAAATCCCTCCTTCTCCATAAAGTATTTTACTTTAAAAATCATTTTATATTAAGGCCCGTTGGTCAAGTGGTTAAGACACCGCCCTTTCACGGCGGTATCACGGGTTCGAATCCCGTACGGGTCATAGTAAAAGGGCTCTTTGTCAAATCGGACTGATGAGACAAATATTGAAGATGATGAATTTGAGAATTTTCTCAAATTCATCACCTTTTTTAGTTATTCAATTGTGACAAGGCCATTTATCATAAAAATTCTTATCCTCATATTACTAAAAGATTTGAAGCCATAAGATACTCTTTTTAATGTCTTAATATGAGTATTTTTAGCTTCTATTTTTCCGTTAGAATACTTATACGTTAAAGCATTACGAATCCCTTCTTCATAATTAATTAGATTTTCAATTTTCTGTTTAAATAGTGGATTTAAGGTAGTCGGTAAGTTCTTTAATAAATCAAAAAATGAGTCTGGATCTTTATTTCTAAAGTGATAGGTTAATAATTGAAACACGCCATAGGCTTCTTTTAAGTCTGTAGAAAATGATAAAAGACGATCAATCATCATTGATTCTGTTAGAGGGGGAAACTTAGGTGAAGGAAAGCTTCTCCAATTTTTATATTCTGAACTAGAAACAGTCATTTGATTCTTTAATAGGTATTTCCAATTTACTTTTAGCTTATTGGCTTCAGAACGCTGGTGATTCTTTATTAATTCTTTCATTTCCCTGACTCTAAAGTCATTAAAAGCTTGATTTAAGTGTTTAACGATATGAAACCTATCAATGACTAAAGCTGCACAAGGAAAGATTTTTTTAGTTAACTGAAAATAAGCCGCATTCATATCTGTCACTAGAAATTTTACCTGTTCTCGTTTCTCCTTGGGAGAACGATTGAAGTAATTCATTAGTTTATCAAGTCTACGACTAGGAAGAACATCAACCAGTTCACCGGTTTCACCATTGGCACAAATAAAACTCATTTTATCTTCATAGGTGGCATGAGATCTGAATTCATCAACCATTAGAACTTTTGGAAAAGAGCGTGGTTTAAGCGTTTCAGGTAAATGTTTTTCAACAGATTTAAGGACCCTTATAACGGTTGTGAGCGATACATGACATATCTTAGCGATAACGGTCATTGATATTTTCTGAGTTAATAATTCTAGTATTCTAAATGTTATGAATCGACTAATAAAACAATTTTCTTCAACGATAGAACATTGAGTTGTCCAATGTTGGTGGCAGTTTTTACAAAAATATCGTTGTTTTTTTAGCTTTAAAATAGTTGGAATGTTTTGATATGATTCCAAACGAATTGTCACTTCTTTTTTCCCATTTTTTACAATGGTTTTCTTTTCATCTGCATCGTTCGCATGAGACTGACAATACTTACAGGCCGTAAGCTTAGGTGAGTAGGTACCAGTGATAATTAATGTGTTCACACCTTTGTATTTTCCTTCTTCAACACAAGTTAAATTTAAATCTTCATCTTTAATTCGCAACATTTTTTTGATATGATTAGTCATGACATGTCGTCCTTTCTATTTAAGATTTTGGTTGGTACTTTAATTTTACTAGATAGACGACATGTTTTTCTACTTAAATAAACTAAAATAGGGCTGATGAATCAAAAAATGATGGCTCTTTGTCAAATGATGTGGATGAGTAAAATTAAGTGAATTTAGGCAGCAGAAACCGAATGGTTTTTGCTGCTTTTTTGTTTGTGTCAATCGAACATAAAAATGTCCCAAAATGAGGGCTCACATTAGCGCAATCTTTACTGCGTAAAACTTGCACTAATGTGACCATTATTGGTAAAATAAGGTACTTTTTGTTTCAGGCTGTTTTTTCAGCCTCATATTCTTCGATAGTACGGTCAATACTTTGAAGATACCTTTTGAAAGACTCAAGTTTCCACGGATGTGACTGTGGTGGAATGTACTTGCGTCTTTCTTTTTTTATATCTGAAGAAACCCCATCAAACTCTTTTGAATAGGTCTCGTGGGTTTTTAATCGTCTAGTAGGATAAATTTTTTCTGCTATATTAACATAAATCTCCCCGTTAAAAGCTTTTATAATTAATGCTTTTGTTTTTCTTGTAAAATATTTGTCGCTACTACCTTCCATTGGAAGATAAAATTTATTTTGATACTTAATATGATGGCCATTATCGACTATACGATGAGAGACAGTAGCTAGTAATAAATTAATTTCAGCTGTTGTAGGAGAAGTTTCATAAACACTTTCTGCAGTTTTGTGACCAAATTGTCGATTAAACTTTCGAATCCATACAGATAGAAATTGATTAGCCTCCTCTATAGAATGTATATTTGCTATCTCAAGATCAACAGGCAATCTTGATTGCACTGTCCCATTTAAACGTTCTACACGACCTTTCGCTTGAGGAATAGAGGATGTTTTTATGTCAATACCTAATTGATGACAAGCAAACCCAAACTGCGTGAACGTATCTTCTTCTACAGCTTTTGTTGATTTTCTGTTGTACTCAAAGACGGTTCGTTTATCTGTTAGAAAAGTGGCAGGAATCCCTTGTTTTGTCAGAATTTGATGAAGAACATGGTAATAACCATTGAGCGTTTCCTGTTGGTCAAAATAAGCGCCAGCAATATTACCTGATGCGTCGTCAATAGCTAAATGAAGATGAGTTATTTGATTTCCAAACCAATTATATGAACTAGCATCTAATTGAATTAATTCTCCTTTGTATTTTTTTCTAGGTCGACTAGGATGGGTCTTTTCAGGGAGTTCTAGGTAGTCTTCAGCTCTTGGAACCAATAGGTTCTCTGATTGTTTGGTTTGTTGACCTTCTTGCTTTATTAATTGTTTGAGTCTTCTTTTTGTCTTTTTTTGAGCCTTTGGTGAAAGTATTTTTGCTTTGTACAGGATGCTTCTAATTGTAGTATCTGTATAACAGATATGATGGTCGTTTTTCAGTATTTCAGTAAAATGCCTAATATTTGGTTTAATACTAAACGATTGATAACTAGTGATTATTTGTTGTTTTACTTTTTCAGGCACAGAGTGCTTATTTTTTCTCCCTCGATTTTTATGGACAAATGCTGATTTACCATTTTCCCTGTATGATTTCACTAAACGGTTAATTTGTCGTATAGATAAATTAAGTTCAACACTAGCTCTCTTTTTTTGTTTTTTATTTTCAGCGACAGCTTTAATAACTTGATACTTTTTGGTTTCATTCATTGTTAGATTTATCCTTTTCATAAAGTTATTTTATCATTTTGGGACATTTTGTCTTTCGACCTACTTAGGACATTATCACTTTCGAATGATAAATGGTTTTTGCTGCTTTTTTGTTTGTCTTTGAAACTAAGTAAAATTCTGTATTTATAGTTCTGAAAATTTCTATAGCCGTAAGCTATTCGTTTGATTAATTTAATTTTGTTTATGGAACCTTCTAAACAACCATTTGAATAAGCGTATTTAAAGGTGTTTTCAATTCTTGGTAAATGCTTCTTTAGTGTTCGAATCGAGGTTTTCATTGGAATAGAGATATCTACGTTAGCTAATAATAATAGATCAGAAAAAGTGTCAAAATCATTGTTTTTACTACAGTATAATAGTTCTTGATAAAGTTTATAAGTTTCTGATAACTCTTTGTTTAAGCTAAGTAAATAATCCATGACATCTGTTTCAGGTAAAATACTCTTAAATAAACGCTGATAACGATAATCTGTATAATTCAATTCATTAGAATCTTTTAAAAAGAGTTTCCAATATTTTTTTAGTTTTCGATAATTTTTCATGTCAGTTACATTCGATGTGCGATAACGATTCATCGTCTTAATTCTAGTTATGTTTAAAGAGCGACTGATAAGTTGAACTAAGTGAAAGCGATCAATAATCACCTCAGCATTAGGAAATAGCCTTTTGGCTAATTTAAAATAGGCTGCATTCATATCAACGACAATTGTTTTTACTTGGCGACGAACCTTTAGAGAGTACTTAAGAAAGTGTTTCTCTAGTGTTGGCTTTTTATTATCAATGAGAATATCGATAATTTGGTGTGTAGAGGAATCAGAGTAAATAAAACTGTACTTGCCACTATTGTTTTTAACCGAAGTAAATTCATCAAAACAAAGGTTTTGAGGTAAATATAAAAATTGATTAGATAAGTCTTTACCACCAGATACTAAAATTCTATTAATCGTTGTTGATGAAACAAAATGTCTTTTAGCTAAATCTTTAAACGAGATAGCATCACTTAACTCAATAAGAATTGATTGCTTCACTCTTTTAGCGATAAAACAATGTTTCTCAATTTCTGAAGATTCAGCTAGAAAAGAGGAGTCACAATGACGACAAAGGAATCTCTGTTTCTTTAATAAAAGATAGGTTGGGTAGTGAGCCACACTTAACCACTTTATTCGAGAAGAAATAAACCCATTTTTCACAATAGAAAATTGTTCATTTTTAATGCCACAACAAGGACAAGCTGAAGGAGTGTAAGTAAGAATACCTTTATAAATCTTGGATCTTATCCCTTTAATAAGCTGTTCCTCACAAAAAATAGAATCGAAATAAATATTTTTATCTTTTAAATCTAGCGATAGTCGAATACAATGGTTATGAGACATACGAATCTTCCTTTCTAAAATTTGGTTTGGTCACTTTAATTTTAACGGGAAAGTTCGTATGTTTCTATTATTTTGTAAAAAAATAGATGCGAATGAATTTCTTCATCCACATCAAAAATTATACAACCTTTTATTTTGGCTCTTCGTCAAATCGTGTTGATATTTCATTTGTCAAATTAAGCTAGACAAAATGTCATTGTCTAGCTTAATTTGACAAATGAAAACCTTTAAAAAAACATTTGAATAAATATAGTTTAGGGCATTTCTAACACCTTATTTGAAGGTTTGAAAGGTTTTGAATTTAACTCTAAATTCCTTAGGTCATTCATTATAAATAGAGTGAGTTAGTTCTAAAAATAGGTCTGAATTCTTTGTTTCATAATCATATTTTAACGCCTAGATGTAATCATAAGTTATTTTATCATTTTTGGCTGTTGTTTTTTACATTAAAAAACAAAAAAATCGTATTAATGGAAATACCCATCAATACGACTTATCATACTCAATTTTATAGATAATATTTTTTTAAAACTTCTAAGTTATCATCTAGTTCATAAACAAGAGGGATACCAGTTGGAATCTCTACGTTCATGATCTCCTCATCAGATATATGTTCAATATGCTTTACTAGAGCTCGTAAAGAATTTCCATGGGCGGCTACTAAGACAACTTTATCCTCTAATAAAGCAGGTGCAATTTGATCATTCCAAAAAGGTAGTACTCTTTCTAAAGTAAGTTTTAAATTTTCACCCTCAGGAATAGCTCGTTTATCCATGTAGCGGTATTTTGGATCATGGGTTGATGACTCTGGGTTATTTGGATCAAGTAATGGAGGTAGAGTGTCGTAGGATCTTCTCCATAGTTGAACTTGCTCGGCTCCGTATTTTTCAGCAGTTTCTTGTTTATTTAATCCCTGTAGAGCTCCGTAGTGACGCTCATTTAAGCGCCATGACTTAATTTCAGGTATAGCCATTTGATCAGAATTTTCTAATACATAATGACACGTTTTGATAGCACGTTTTAAGTAAGAAGTAAAGGCAACATCAAATTTAATATTATGTTCTTTAATTTTTACTCCAGCATCTTTAGCCTCAGAAACTCCTTTTTCACTAAGGTCAACATCAGCCCACCCAGTAAAGAGATTTAAAGAGTTCCATACACTTTGTCCATGTCTAATAAAAACTAATTTTTTCATGTTTAATTTCATACCTTTCTATTTTATTTATCTAGCTACATCAATGATTTTAATACCTTCAACTGGATCACCAATAATAACTTTATCTACCATATTTAAGAATAACCCATGTTCTACGACTCCGATTTGTTTATCTAACCAATTAGCAAGAGCTACAGGTTCTTTAATGACATCCATGTGTAAATCTATGATGTAGTTTTGGCTATCAGTTAGAATAGGTTGACCATCTTTTGCTAATCTTAATTTTGGATTTAAAGATTGTTCTTTAAATTTTTTTAATAATTGTGCACTACCATATGGAATGACTTCAACAGGTAGTGGGAATTTACCTAGATATTTCACCATTTTTGACTCATCAACAATCCAAATAACTTTATTTGAATAAGTTGCTACAATTTTTTCAAATAAAAGAGCAGCACCACCGCCTTTAATCCCTTGAAAATCAGCAGATATTTCATCTGCTCCGTCAATGGTGATATCAACACAGGAAACTTCATCGATACTTTTTAAAGGGATACCTAATTTAGTTGCCTGCTCTTTAGTAGCATTTGAGGTAGTCACTCCAGTAATATTCAGTCCTTCTTCCTTGATACGTCGTCCGATTTCTTCCACCATATAATAGGCAGTAGATCCTGTACCAAGCCCAACAACCATTCCGTCTTTTACATATTTTGCTGACTCAATGCCAACTAATTGTTTTAAGTTCATAACAAATTATTCCTCCTACCATGTGTCTATACATCCATTGTAAGCATTCTATAAAAAAAAAGATAGTTTAAACCTATGATTTTTTTTAGTAAAAGGTGTTGACGTTTTTGGAATAGATGTGTTAATATTACAAAGGTGCTTGAGAACAAGTCTTTTTAGATGAATTGACCATGTCGAAGCTCAATCCAATGCAGGAATCCTTGCATTAATTTTTTACAATAAAAAAAGACCCACCTGGATGTGTGGGTCTAGAAAAAAGCTTTAAGGAAGGAGGACATTAATATGCCTACAATTAATCAGTTAGTACGTAAATCTCGTAAATCAAAAGTAACTAAATCTGACTCTCCTGCTTTAGGAAAGAGTTATAATAGTCTCAAAAAATCTTTAACAGACGTGAACTCTCCACAAAAACGTGGTGTTTGTACACGTGTGGGTACAATGACACCTAAAAAACCTAACTCTGCGTTACGTAAATATGCTCGTGTGCGTTTGTCAAACTTAATTGAAGTGACAGCTTACATTCCAGGTATTGGACATAACTTACAAGAACATAGTGTGGTTTTAATCCGTGGAGGTCGTGTGAAAGATTTACCTGGTGTGCGTTACCATATCGTTCGTGGTGCTTTAGATACAGCTGGTGTTACAGACCGTAAACAAAGCCGTTCTAAATACGGAACTAAAAAACCTAAAAACTAATTTAAATATTAGATTATGAGACTTAAAAAAACATTTTTGGAAGGAGGAGTTACACATGCCTAGAAAAGGTCCTGTTGCAAAACGTGATGTATTACCAGATCCGATTTATAACTCAAAATTAGTGACTCGTTTAATTAACCGCGTAATGGTTGATGGCAAGCGTGGTGTTGCTTCTAGCATTATTTATGATGCTTTTGATATTATTAAAGAATCTACAGGAAATGATCCATTGGAAGTTTTTGAACTTGCTATGGAAAACGTAATGCCTGTACTTGAAGTAAAAGCTCGTCGTGTTGGTGGTTCTAACTACCAAGTACCCGTTGAAGTACGTCCAGAGCGTCGTTCAACATTAGGTTTACGTTGGTTAGTGAACTACTCACGTTTACGTGGAGAGCACACTATGGAACAACGTTTAGCTAAAGAAATCATGGATGCAGCCAACAACACTGGTTCTTCTGTTAAAAAACGTGAAGATGTCCACAAAATGGCTGAAGCCAACAGAGCATTCGCACATTATCGTTGGTAAGATCCTCTTTTCTATTGTTAAAAATAGAAAATACAAAAGTATTAAACTAAGAAGTTAAGAGAGGAGTTAAAAAGCATGTCAAGAGAGTTTTCCCTAGAAAATACTCGTAATATTGGAATCATGGCCCATGTTGATGCTGGTAAAACAACAACAACTGAGCGTATCCTTTATTACACTGGTAAAATTCATAAAATCGGTGAAACCCATGAGGGAGCTTCACAGATGGACTGGATGGAACAAGAGCAAGAACGTGGTATTACTATTACATCTGCTGCTACAACAGCACAATGGAAAGGTTACCGTGTTAACATCATCGATACTCCTGGTCACGTGGATTTCACTATTGAAGTTCAACGTTCACTACGTGTATTAGATGGTGCTGTAACTGTTCTTGATGCTCAATCAGGTGTTGAGCCTCAAACAGAAACTGTTTGGAGACAAGCGACTGAATACAAAGTACCACGTATTGTATTTTGTAATAAAATGGATAAAACTGGTGCTGATTTCTTATACTCAGTTAAAACAATTCATGACCGCTTACAAGCAAATGCTCACCCAATTCAATTACCAATTGGTGCAGAAGATAACTTCACTGGAATTATCGACTTAATCAAAATGAAAGCTGAAATGTATACTAATGATTTAGGAACAGATATTCAGGAAACTGAAATCCCTGAAGAGTATATGGAACAAGCTATTGAATGGCGTGAAAAATTAGTTGAAGCTGTTGCTGAAACAGATGAAGACTTAATGATGAAATACTTAGATGGTGAAGAAATTACTATCGATGAATTAAAAGATGGTATTCGTCGTGCTACAATTAACGTTGAATTCTACCCTGTATTAGTAGGTTCTGCCTTCAAAAATAAAGGTGTACAATTAATGTTAGATGCTGTACTAGATTACTTACCTGCTCCAACTGATATTGAAGCAATTAAAGGTATTGATACTAAGACAGATGAAGAAACAACTCGTCCTGCTGATGATAACGCGCCGTTTTCTTCATTAGCATTTAAAGTTATGACAGATCCATTCGTTGGACGTCTAACGTTCTTCCGTGTTTATTCAGGTGTTCTTGAAAGTGGTTCATACGTACTTAATGCTTCTAAAGGCAAAAAAGAGCGTGTTGGACGTATCTTACAAATGCATGCTAACTCACGTGAGGAAATCGGTATTGTTTATTCAGGTGATATCGCAGCTGCTGTTGGTCTTAAAGATACAACAACAGGGGACACGTTATGTGACCTTAATGCACCAGTAATCTTAGAATCAATTGAGTTCCCAGAGCCAGTTATTCAAGTTGCTGTTGAGCCTAAATCTAAAGCAGACCAAGATAAAATGGGTATTGCTTTACAAAAACTTGCTGAAGAAGATCCATCATTCCGTGTTGAAACAAACGTTGAAACTGGAGAAACAGTTATCTCTGGTATGGGTGAGTTACACTTAGACGTTTTAGTAGATCGTATGAAACGTGAATTTAAAGTTGAAGCAAACGTTGGGGCACCTCAAGTTTCTTATCGTGAAACATTTAGAGCGCCACTTACAAAAGCTGAAGGTAAATTCGTACGTCAGTCTGGTGGTAAAGGTCAATACGGTCACGTTTGGGTTGAATTTACACCAAACGAAGAAGGTAAAGGCTTTGAATTTGAAAACGCGATTGTCGGTGGTGTGGTTCCTCGTGAATACATCCCAGCAGTTGAAAAAGGTTTAGCTGACTCAATGGATAACGGTGTTCTTGCTGGTTACCCATTAGTGGATATTAAAGCAAAATTATATGATGGTTCTTACCATGATGTTGACTCGAATGAGACAGCATTCCGTGTTGCGGCATCTATGGCTTTAAAAGCAGCAGCTAAAAAAGCTCAACCAGCTATTCTAGAACCAATGATGAAAGTGACGATTACATGTCCAGAAGATAACTTAGGTGATATCATGGGGCACGTAACAAGTCGTCGTGGACGTGTTGAAGGTATGGAAGCTCATGGTAATTCACAAATTGTTAACGCAATGATTCCATTAGCAGAAATGTTTGGTTATGCTACAACTCTACGTTCTTCAACTCAAGGACGTGGAACATTCATGATGGTATTTGACCATTATGAAGATGTACCAAAATCAATTCAAGAAGATATTATTAAGAAAAATGGTGGCTCAGCTAACTAAGCTAGTTAAAATTTTTTGAAATATCGTTTAGAATGATAAGTGAATGAAGAAGGTCAAGATGGTTCATCTTGGTGGACATTTAACCTTCTTCATATTAAAATAATAAATGACTTTTAAATATTAGGAGGAATTATACAAATGGCAAAAGAAAAATTTGACCGCTCAAAAGACCATGTAAACATCGGAACTATCGGACATGTCGATCATGGTAAAACTACATTATCTGCAGCAATCGCAACTGTGTTATCTAAACATGGTGACGGAGAAGCTCAAAACTATGCAGATATCGATAACGCTCCAGAAGAAAAAGAACGTGGAATCACAATTTCTACTTCTCATATCGAGTATGAAACAGACACTCGTCACTATGCCCATGTGGATTGTCCAGGACATGCGGATTATGTTAAAAACATGATCACTGGTGCTGCACAAATGGATGGAGCTATCTTAGTAGTATCTGCTGCTGATGGCCCTATGCCTCAAACTCGTGAGCACATTCTTTTATCTCGTAACGTTGGTGTACCATACATCGTTGTTTTCTTAAACAAAATGGATATGGTTGATGATGAAGAATTACTAGAATTAGTTGAAATGGAAGTTCGTGACTTATTATCAGAATACGATTTCCCAGGTGATGATACTCCAATTATCGCTGGTTCAGCTCTTAAAGCTTTAGAAGGTGACGAAGCTTATGAAGAAAAAATCTTAGAATTAATGGCAGCTGTTGATGCTTATATTCCAACACCAACTCGTGAAACTGACAAACCATTCATGATGCCAGTTGAGGATGTATTCTCAATTACTGGTCGTGGTACTGTTGCAACTGGTCGTGTTGAACGTGGAGAAGTTCGTGTTGGGGATGAAGTTGAATTAGTAGGTATCGCTCCAGAAATCGAAAAAACAACTGTAACAGGTGTTGAAATGTTCCGTAAATTATTAGATTACGCTGAAGCAGGAGACAACATTGGTGCTTTATTACGTGGTGTATCTCGTGAAGATATCCAACGTGGACAAGTATTAGCTGCTCCAGGAACAATCACTCCACATACAAAATTCAAAGCTGAAGTTTACGTTTTATCAAAAGAAGAAGGTGGACGTCATACTCCATTCTTCACAAACTACCGTCCTCAGTTCTACTTCCGTACAACTGACGTAACTGGTGTTTGTCACTTACCAGAAGGTACTGAAATGGTAATGCCTGGTGATAACGTAGCAATGGACGTTGAATTAATTCACCCAATCGCGATTGAAGACGGAACTCGTTTCTCAATTCGTGAAGGTGGACGTACTGTTGGTTCAGGCGTTGTAACTGAAATCGTAGGTTAATTTAACCTAAACACATAAATAAAGATTGATTGTGACCGGACGTGAGGTTGAAAACATTTGTTTTCAACCTTTTTTTGTATATAAATGGCATATTTATGAGGAAATAAGGAGATGTGAAGCGCTTTATATTAAAAAAAGTGTTTTCATCAAAACTCTTTTAAAAAAATCAGAAAAAGGGTTGCGAATCCTGATTTTATTTAGTATACTTCTAGAGGTGCTGATAGAAAAAAGTAATTGGTACCCAATGAAAATACAGGCGTCGAATCGAGAGGTTGCGACACGCTAGGAAGCATTGCCATGGTGGCGTGTTGGATATTTTCGAGGAGCTATGTCTACTTTTAAAATAGGCGAAGGAGGGAACACAATGGCAAACAAAAAAATTCGTATCCGCTTAAAAGCGTATGAACATCGTGTATTAGACCAGTCTGCAGAGAAAATCGTAGAAACAGCAAAAAGAACAGGTGCTAAGGTTTCTGGACCAATTCCATTACCAACTGACCGTTCAGTTTATACAGTAATCCGTGCGACTCATAAATACAAAGATTCACGTGAACAATTCGAAATGCGTACTCATAAACGTCTTATTGATATCGTGGATGCTACACCTAAAACAGTTGATGCTTTAACTAAGCTAGATTTACCAAGTGGTGTAAGTATTGAAATTAAATTATAATAAACAAAAAATGGAGGTGTACTCATGACCAAAGGAATCTTAGGTAGAAAAGTAGGTATGACTCAAGTTTTTACTGAAAACGGAGAATTAATTCCAGTAACAGTGATCGAAGCGGCAGCTAACGTTGTTTTACAAGTTAAAACAATTGAAACTGACGGTTACGAAGCCGTTCAATTTGGATTCGACGACAAACGTGAAATCTTATCAAATAAACCTGCTAAGGGTCATGTTGCGAAAGCAAATACGGCTCCTAAGCGCTTCATTAGAGAATTCGATGATGTTGAGCTAGGAGAGTATGAAGTAGGACAAGAAATTAAAGTTGATGTTTTCCAAGCAGGAGACATCGTTGATGTAACAGGTACAAGTAAAGGTCATGGTTTCCAAGGTGCAATCAAGCGTCATGGTCAATCAAGAGGACCTATGTCACATGGTTCTAGATACCATCGTCGCCCAGGATCAATGGGTGCTGCATCTGATCCATCACGTGTTTTTAAAGGTAAAAAATTAGCAGGACGTATGGGTGGCGACCGTGTAACGGTTCAAAACTTAGAAGTTGTGCGTGTTGATACTGATAAAAATGTCATTTTAGTAAAAGGTAATGTACCTGGAGCTAAAAAATCATTAGTTGAAATCAAAACAGCAGTTAAGGCTGCTAAATAGTTGTGGGAGAGGAGGAACTAAGAATGACATCTGTAGCATTATTTAAACAAGATGGAACTCAAAATGGCGAAATCGAATTAAACGAAGCTATTTTTGGAATTGAGCCAAACGAAAATGTTGTCTACGACGCTATTATTATGCAACGTGCTTCTTTAAGACAAGGAACACATGCTGTAAAAACTCGTGGCAAAGTGCGTGGTGGTGGACGTAAACCATGGCGTCAAAAAGGAACAGGTCGTGCGCGTCAAGGATCTATCCGCTCACCACAATGGCGTGGAGGTGGGGTTGTTTTTGGACCAACACCACGTTCATATAGCTATAAATTACCGAAAAAAGTTCGTCGTTTAGCAATCAAATCTGTATTATCAGAAAAAGTTGCAGAAAACAAATTAGTAGTTGTTGAAGGGTTATCATTTGATGCTCCAAAAACAAAAGAATTTAAGCAAGTTTTAGAAAACCTAAACGTTGATACTAAAGTATTAATCGTCTTAGAAAGTGGTAATGACTTTGCAGCATTATCAGGACGTAACTTACCAAATGTTTCTATTGTAGAATCAAATAACGTAAGTGTTCTAGATGTAGTAGCTGCTGACAAACTATTAATGACTAAAACTGCTCTGACTCATGTAGAGGAGGTACTTGCATAATGGAATTAATCGATGTAATTAAACGCCCTGTTATTACAGAAATGTCTGTAGAAGCAATGGACGATAAAAAATACACGTTTGAAGTGGACGTAAGAGCCAATAAAACATTAGTTAAGCAAGCTGTAGAATCAGTTTTCGGAGTTAAAGTTAAAAAAGTGAACATCATGAATGTTAAACCTAAGATGAAACGTATGGGTAAACATGCTGGTTACACTAAAAAACGTCGTAAAGCGATTGTACAATTAACAGAAGATTCAAAAGACATTCAAATTTTTGATGCTGAATAATTAGGCATTAATTAACATAGGAGGGAAAACACGTGGGTATTAAAAAGTACAAACCAACCACAAATGGTCGTCGTAATATGACTGGATCAGATTTTGCTGAGATTACAACAGCAACGCCTGAAAAGACGTTACTACAACCATTAACTAATAGGGCTGGACGTAATAACCAAGGTAAAATTACTGTACGTCACCATGGTGGTGGTCACAAACGTCAATATCGTGTCATTGACTTTAAACGTAATAAAGATAATGTCGTTGGTATTGTTAAAACAGTTGAGTATGATCCAAATAGATCAGCAAATATTGCTTTAATTCACTATACTGATGGTGTAAAAACTTACATTATCGCACCTAAAGGACTTAAAGTTGGCACACAAATTTCTTCAGGACCAGATGCGGATATTAAAGTAGGGAATGCTCTACCATTAAATAATATTCCAGTTGGTACAGTTATCCATAATATTGAGTTAAAACCTGGTAAAGGTGGACAGTTGATCCGTTCAGCTGGAACAAGCGCTCAAGTACTTGGTAAAGAAGGTAAATATGTTTTAGTACGTCTAAACTCAGGCGAAGTTCGCATGATCTTAGGTACTTGTCGTGCAACAGTAGGTACTGTTGGTAACGAACAACATGAATTAATCCATCTAGGTAAAGCTGGACGTAGTCGTTGGATGCGTAAGAGACCAACTGTACGTGGTAGCGTAATGAACCCTAATGACCATCCACACGGTGGTGGGGAAGGTAAAGCACCAATCGGTCGTCCATCTCCAATGAGTCCATGGGGCAAACCTACACTTGGATACAAAACTCGTAGCAAAAAAGCTAAATCAGATAAATTTATCGTACGTCGTCGTAAATCTAAATAATTTATTATTTAGAATTTCAAACTTGAGAGGAGGTTCACCATGGGTCGTAGCTTGAAAAAAGGACCTTTTGTTGATGAACACTTAATGAAAAAAGTGGAAGCACAAAAAGATGCGCCTAAAAAATCAGTAATTAAAACTTGGTCTCGTCGTTCTACAATTTTCCCAAACTTTATTGGGTACACTATCGCTGTATATGATGGAAGAAAACATGTTCCTGTATACATCCAAGAAGATATGGTAGGACACAAACTAGGTGAATTTGCACCAACAAGAACTTATCGTGGACATGTTGCTGACGATAAAAAAACTAATCGCTAATTGAGGGGAGGACATGAATATGTCAGAAGAAAGAATTACTTCAGCTAAAGCAACTGCCAAGACAGTTCGAGTTTCACCTCGCAAAACAAGACTTGTTGTTGACCTAATCAGAGGGAAACAAGTAGGAGAGGCTATTTCAATTTTGAAATTCTCACCTAACAAAGCAGCAGGTATTGTTGAAAAAGTGTTAATGTCAGCAATTGCAAACGCAGAAAATAACTTTGACTTAGATGTTGAAGATTTAGTGGTATCAGAAGTATTTGTAAACGAAGGACCAACAATGAAACGCTTCCGTCCTCGTGCAAAAGGATCTGCTTCACCAATCAACAAACGTACAAGTCATATTACAGTAGTAGTATCAGAAAAATAAGGAGGGACAACCAGTGGGTCAAAAAATTAATCCAATTGGAATGCGTGTTGGCGTTATTCGTGACTGGGATGCTAAATGGTATGCCGAAAAAGAATACGCTGAATACTTACATGAAGATTTAAAAATCCGTAAATTTATTTCGACTAGATTGGCTGATGCTTCTGTTTCTACCATTGAAATTGAACGCGCTGATAAACGCGTGAACGTTTCAATTCATACTGCTAAACCTGGTATGGTAATTGGTAAAGGTGGATCTGAAGTTGAAGCTTTAAGAAAAGAATTAAACAAATTAACTGGTAAACGAGTTCACATCAACATCGTTGAAATTAAAAAACCAGATTTAGATGCTAAATTAGTAGCAGAAGGAATTGCACGTCAATTAGAAAATCGTGTGGCATTCCGTCGTGCTCAAAAACAAGCAATTACTCGTACTATGAGAGCTGGTGCCCTAGGGATCAAAACTCAAGTATCTGGACGCTTAAATGGTGCTGATATGGCACGTTCTGAAGGTTATTCTGAAGGAACTGTTCCACTTCATACACTAAGAGCAGACATCGATTATGCTTGGGAAGAAGCGGATACTACATACGGAAAACTTGGAGTTAAAGTATGGATTTACCGTGGAGAAATTCTTCCAGAAAAGAAAAAGACTGAGAAAGGAGGGAAATAATCATGTTAGTACCTAAACGTGTAAAACACCGTCGTGAATTTAGAGGTAAAATGCGTGGAGAAGCTAAAGGTGGTAAAGAAATCGCTTTTGGTGAATATGGTTTACAAGCTCTTGATTCACATTGGATCACGAACCGTCAAATCGAAGCAGCCCGTATTGCAATGACTCGTCACATGAAACGTGGTGGGAAAGTATGGATTAAAATTTTCCCTCATAAATCATATACATCAAAACCAATTGGTGTTCGTATGGGTTCTGGTAAAGGGGCACCTGAAGGATGGGTTGCACCAGTTAAACGTGGAAAAATCATGTTTGAAGTTGCCGGAGTTCCTGAAGATGTAGCTCGTGAAGCCTTAAGACTTGCATCTAACAAGTTACCTGTAAGAACAAAAATTGTAAAACGTGAAGAAATGGGTGGTGAATCGAATGAAGGTTAAAGATATCAGAGAATTAACCACTGCCGAAATGATCGCTAAAGAAAAAGAATTTAAGGAAGAGTTATTCAACCTAAGATTTCAATTAGCAACAGGTCAATTAGAAAATACAGCACGAATTTCAGAAGTTCGTAAATCGATTGCACGCATTAAAACAGTTTTGCGTGAAGAAGCTGCTAAGTAATAGTGGAAGGAGGCCATTTATAAATGACTCAAGAAAGAAATGAACGTAAAGTTTATACTGGACGCGTAGTTTCAGACAAAATGGATAAAACTATCGTTGTTGTAGTAGAAACAAAAAAAATGCATAAAAAATACGGTAAACGAGTTAAATATTCGAAAAAATATAAAGCTCATGATGAAAACAACGTTGCTAAAACGGGAGATATCGTAAAAATTATGGAAACTCGTCCATTATCTGCGACAAAACGCTTCCGTCTGTTAGAAGTTGTAGAAGAAGCAGTAATTATTTAATTCGAATTTTCGTATAGAAAGTAAGTTGAAAGTTTGAAAGGAGGATACTGAAGTGATCCAACAAGAAACTCGTATGAAAGTAGCTGACAATTCTGGAGCTCGTGAAGTACTTACTATTAAAGTACTTGGTGGTTCTGGACGTAAGACTGCTAATATCGGTGACATCGTCGTTTGTACGGTTAAACAAGCAACGCCAGGTGGTGTTGTTAAAAAAGGTGAAGTCGTAAAAGCAGTAATTGTACGTACTAAATCAGGAGCACGTCGTAGTGACGGTTCATATATTAAATTTGATGAAAATGCATGTGTGATTATCCGTGATGATAAGAGTCCACGTGGTACACGTATCTTTGGACCAGTTGCACGTGAATTACGTGACAACAATTTCATGAAGATTGTCTCACTAGCACCAGAAGTTTTATAATACATACTCATGTTTAAAGGAGGTGCGAAACAAGATGTTCGTTAAAACAGGCGATAAAGTAAAAGTTATCTCAGGTAAAGATAAAAACAAAGAAGGAATCGTTCTTCAAGCATTTCCGAAAAAAGATCGTATCATCGTTGAGGGTGTTAACATAATGAAAAAACACCAAAAACCTAGTGCGGTTGCTCCTCAAGGAGGAATTATCGAAATGGAAGCATCTATTCACGTTTCTAATGTAATGGTGATTGATCCGTCTAACGGTGTGCCAACACGTGTAGGATACAAAGATGTAGATGGTAAAAAAGTACGCGTTTCTAAAAAAACTGGTGAAGTTTTAGATAAATAACAAGCTATGGAAGGAGGCAACATTGAATGAACCGCCTAAAAGAAAAGTATCTTAATGAAGTGACACCATCATTGGTGGAAAAATTTAATTACTCTTCTGTTATGCAAACACCTAAAGTTGATAAAATCGTTATTAACATGGGTGTTGGTGATGCAGTATCAAACAGTAAAAATTTAGATAAAGCAGTTGAAGAACTAGCTTTAATCTCTGGACAAAAACCTATGATTACAAAAGCCAAAAAATCAATCGCTGGATTCCGTTTACGTGAAGGAATGCCTATTGGTTGTAAAGTAACTTTACGTGGAGAAAGAATGTACGAATTTTTAGATAAATTAGTATCAGTTTCACTACCACGTGTACGTGACTTCCATGGTGTAAGTAAAAAATCATTCGACGGACGTGGAAATTATACTTTAGGAATTAAAGAACAATTAATTTTCCCAGAGGTTGATTATGATTTAGTAGATAAGGTCCGAGGAATGGATATTGTTATTGTAACAACAGCTAATACTGATGAGGAAGCTCGTGAGTTATTAGGTCAACTTGGAATGCCATTCCAAAAATAATTTAAGGAGGCGAACTACGTGGCTAAAAAATCAATGATTGCTAAGAATAAACGCCCAGCAAAACACTCAACTCAAGAGTATACTCGTTGTGAGCGTTGTGGACGTCCACATTCAGTGTATCGCAAATTTAAACTTTGTCGTATTTGCTTCCGGGAACTTGCCTATAAAGGACAAATTCCCGGCGTGAAGAAAGCAAGCTGGTAAAAATAGTAAATCGCAGAAGGAGGTAAAGGACTCAATGGTGATGACAGATCCAATTGCAGACTTTCTAACTCGTATTCGTAACGCGAATATCGTGAAACACGAATCATTAGAATTACCTGCATCAACAATCAAACTTGAAATCGCAAAAATCTTACAACGTGAAGGTTTTGTGCGTGAAGTAGAATTCATCGAAGATGACAAGCAAGGAATCATTCGTGTATTCTTAAAATATGGTAAAAATGAAGAACGAGTTATTACTAACTTAAAACGTATTTCAAAACCTGGTTTACGTGTTTATGTAAAATCTGACGAAGTACCTAAAGTATTAAATGGTTTAGGTATAGCAATTATCTCAACTTCAGAAGGTGTCTTAACTGACAAAGAAGCTAGAGAACGCAACGTTGGTGGAGAAGTATTAGCTTACGTTTGGTAAAAATTAATTAATCAAGGAGGTGCCTAGATTGAGTCGAATCGGAAATAAACCAGTTATTATTCCTGCAGGTGTAACAATTACACAAAACGGAGATGACGTAACGGTTAAAGGACCAAAAGGTGAATTAACTCGTAAGTTTTCACCAAATATTACGCTAAACATTGAAGAAGGCGTAGTAACTTTAACTCGTCCAAATGATAACAAAGAAAATAGAGCCTTACATGGTACAATGCGTGCTAACCTTAACAACATGGTTGTCGGAGTAACTGAAGGATTTGAAAAATCTCTTGAGTTAATCGGGGTTGGTTACCGTGCACAATTACAAGGTAAAAAACTTGTTTTAAACGTTGGGTATTCTCACCCAGTAGACTTTGAAACACCAGAAGGAATTACTATTGAAGTACCTTCTAACACATCTATTATTGTTAAGGGAGCCAACAAAGAAGTTGTTGGTGAATTAGCAGCTAATATTCGTGGAGTACGTCCTCCAGAGCCTTATAAAGGTAAAGGAATTCGCTACGTCGGTGAGCATGTAAGACGTAAAGAAGGTAAAACAGGTAAATAATCGATAATAAATCGATAAAAAAATATAATTTGAGGTGACAAGTGTGATTACAAAACCAGATAAAAATAAAGTACGCCAAAAGAGACATCACCGTGTACGTAATAAAATCTCTGGTACTGCACAGTGCCCACGCTTGAACGTTTTCCGTTCTAACAAAAACATCTACGCTCAATTAATTGATGACGTAGCGGGTGTGACACTTGCAAGTGCCTCTACTGTTGATACAGGTATCGCAGGAGACAACAAAACTGAAGCTGCAGCAGCAGTTGGAGCTTCAATTGCTAAAAAAGCAACAGAAAAAGGTATTAAAGAAGTAGTCTTTGACCGTGGTGGATACCTTTACCATGGACGTGTAGCTGCATTAGCTGAAGCAGCACGTGAAAATGGACTAGAATTTTAGGAAGAAGGAGGAACATCATTCATGACTGACAAACAATTCCCTTTTAACGATCGTATGTTAGAAGATCGTGTGTTAGAAGACCGCGTAGTAGCGATCAACCGCGTTTCTAAAGTTGTTAAAGGTGGACGTCGTCTGCGCTTTGCTGCTTTAGTAGTAGTTGGTGACAGAAATGGCCATGTAGGATTTGGTACAGGTAAAGCTCAAGAAGTTCCTGAAGCAATCCGTAAAGCCGTTGAAGACGCTAAGAAAAACTTAATCGAAGTACCTATGGTAGGATCAACAATCCCTCACGAAGTTATTGGAACTTTCTGTGGTGGACGTATTATGATGAAACCTGCTGTTGCCGGTGCTGGGGTTGCCGCTGGTGGACCAGTTCGTGCCGTCTTAGAATTAGCTGGTATTTCTGATATCACAAGTAAATCATTAGGATCTAATACTCCTGTCAACGTTGTTCGCGCAACTATTGAAGGATTATCTAGACTAAAAAGAGCAGAAGAAGTTGCCGAACTTAGAGGCATTTCTGTTGACGAATTAATCGGATAGGAGGACTAAAAATGAGTCAATTAAAAATTACTTTAAAACGTAGTATCATTGGACGTCCTCATAACCAACGTGAAACTGTAAAAACTTTAGGTCTAAACAAGATGCATGCAACAGTTATCAAACCTGATAATGCTGCAATTAGAGGTATGGTTAATACAGTATCACATTTAGTGGACGTAGAAGAAATTTAAGAAGTCAAGGTATAAACTACTTTAAGGAGGTGCCGAATTAATGAAACTTCATGAGTTACATCCGGCAGAAGGATCAAGACAAGTACGTAATCGTGTGGGTCGTGGATCATCATCTGGAAATGGTAAAACATCTGGCCGCGGAACAAAAGGTCAAAACTCACGTTCAGGTGGTGGTGTGCGTTTAGGATTTGAAGGGGGCCAAACTCCTTTATTCCGTCGTTTACCAAAACGTGGATTTACGAATATTAATCGTAAAGAGTATGCAATCGTGAACATCGACGAGTTAAATCGTTTTGAAGATGGTACAGAAGTAACACCAACTACTTTGATTGAAGCAAGTATTGTAAAAGATGAGAAATCTGGAATTAAAGTTTTAGGAAATGGTGAATTAAACAAAAAATTAACCGTTAAAGCTGCTAAATTCTCAGCATCTGCACAATCAGCAATTGAAGCGGCTGGTGGGTCAGTTGAGGTGATCTAATGTTTAAGCTGTTGAAGGAGTCGTTTAAGATAGAGGGTATTCGTAAAAAGATACTCTTTACACTTTTCATTCTCTTCGCGTTTAGAGTTGGAGCACACATAACCGTGCCAGGCGTTGATGCTAAGGCATTAACAGAACTTAATGAATTAGCGTTGATGGCAATGTTCAATACGGTCAGTGGTAATGCGATGGAGCGATTCTCATTGTTTGCAATGGGAGTTTCCCCGTATATCACAGCATCGATTATTGTTCAATTGCTACAAATGGATATCGTTCCAAAATTTGTGGAATGGTCAAAACAAGGTGAAGTCGGTCGAAGAAAATTAAATCAAGCCACTCGTTGGTTTACTTTAGTTATTGGTTTTGTTCAATCGATTGCCATCACAGCTGGTTTTAACATGTATGCAAATTCTGGACTTGTTAAAAGTCCGAATGCATTCACATTCATCAACATCGGTATCATCTTAACAGCTGGTACAATGTTAGCAACATGGATGGGTGAACAGATATCTGAAAAGGGAATCGGTAATGGGGTATCAATGATTATCTTCGCTGGTATCATTGCTCAGTTTCCAGTAAGTGTTAAAGAAATTTATATTGATTATTTTGTGAATATTGATAAATCTGATATTTGGAAATCTGTGATCTTTATTGCTATTTTGATTATTGCTATTATTGCAGTGGTCTTCATGGTGACTTATGTTCAACAGGCTGAAAGAAAGATTCCAGTTCAATATACAAAACGTGTGCAAGGTGCACCGCAAAGTAGTTATTTACCATTAAAAGTAAATGCTGCTGGAGTTATTCCTGTTATCTTTGCCGGTTCATTTATTGCAACACCTCAAGCAGTTTTGACAGCTTTTGAAGCAAGTCAAGGTGGGAAACCATGGTTTGAGTTTTTATCACAAATTTTCAATTATTCCACTATTCCAGGTGGAATCTTATATACAGTAATGATCATTGCCTTTACATTCTTCTATGCTTTCGTTCAGGTTAACCCTGAGAAGGTAGCAGAGAATTTACAAAAGCAAGGAAGTTACATTCCAAGTATACGACCTGGTAAAGAAACAGAGCAGTTTATCTCTCAAGTACTGATGAGATTAAGTACTTTGGGATCTGTCTTCTTAGGGTTAGTAGCAGTCTTACCTATTGTTGCCCAAGATATTTGGGGCTTACCTCAAGCTATCGGATTGGGTGGTACTAGTTTATTGATTGTTATTAGTGTTGCTTTAGAGACTAATAAACAACTGGAAGGTTTATTATTAAAACGCCAGTATACTGGATTTATCAGAGAGTAAGAGTTTGTGTTGAGGGTATCCCTCAGCACTTTTCTCAAACTTAAGGAGGAAAAGGTATGAATCTCATCCTAATGGGACTACCAGGAGCAGGTAAAGGAACCCAAGCTGAAAAAATAGTTGAAGCTTATAAAATCCCACATATTTCAACTGGAGATATGTTCCGTGAAGCAATGAAGAAGGAAACACCAATGGGCCTTGAGGCTAAATCATATATTGATAAAGGTGAATTAGTTCCTGATTCAGTAACAAATGGTATCGTAAGAGATCGTTTGGCACAAGCTGATACAGAAAAAGGATTTTTATTAGATGGATTTCCTCGCACACTTGCTCAAGCAGAAGAGTTAGATTTAATTTTAGAGGGATTAGGTAAAAAAATCGATGATGTGTTAAACATCCATGTAGAATCAGAAGTTTTAATTGAACGTCTGGCAGGTCGTATTATTTGTCGTGAATGTGGTGCTACGTATCATAAAACAAACAACCCACCTAAAGTAGAGGGTACTTGTGATAAGTGTGGTAGTCATGACTTTTACCAAAGAGAAGATGATAAGCCAGAGACAGTTAAAAATCGTTTAGCCGTGAACATTGAAAACTCTGCTCCGATTTTAGAATATTACGCAAGTCAAGGTGTGTTACATACTATTGATGGTGATCGTGATATTCAATCTGTTTTTAACGATGTGAAGACAATCATAGATGAAACGAATTAGATCACTGATTTCGCTCTCTATGACTCTCTAAAATTCTAAGATAAGTCTTAGATTAGATGTAAGTGAAATTGTTCTACAAATCTTTGCATTGTAGTATTTTTATGCTATAATACAAAAGTTGAAGAGAAATAGGCATATTTATGTATATTTTTATCAATTGTCAGATGCAAAACACTGTATAAGGAGGTACTAGTTGTGGCGAAAGAAGATATGATTGAAATCGAAGGTACAGTCGTCGAAACTTTGCCGAATGCAATGTTTAAAGTTGAGTTAGAGAACGGACATGTTATTTTGGCTCATGTATCAGGAAAAATCAGAATGCATTATATTCGTATTTTACCTGGAGACAAAGTGACGGTTGAGTTATCTCCTTATGATTTAACTCGCGGTCGTATAACTTACCGCTTTAAATAATTGTACTCCGTAAAATTCAAGGAGGTATAATCATGAAAGTAAGACCATCAGTAAAACCAATTTGTGAAAAATGCAAAATAATTCGCCGTAAAGGTAGAGTTATGGTTATCTGTGAAAACCCAAAACATAAACAACGTCAAGGATAAAGGGAGGTGTAGTGAATAATGGCTCGTATTGCAGGTGTAGATATCCCTCGTGATAAACGCGTTGTTATCTCGCTTACTTATATTTACGGTATTGGAAAGAAAACTTCTCAAGAGGTTCTTAAAGAAGCTGGAGTATCTGAAGATATCCGTGTACGCGATTTAACAAATGAACAAACTGATAGCATCCGTGCTGCAGTAGATAAATTAAAAATTGAAGGTGACTTACGTCGTGAAGTGAACTTAAACATCAAACGCTTGATGGAAATTGGTTCATATCGTGGAATTCGTCATCGTCGTGGATTACCAACTCGTGGACAAAACACGAAAAATAATGCACGTACAAGAAAAGGTCCAGCTCGTTCTATCGCTGGTAAGAAAAAATAAGAATATTAAAGTGAAGGAGGTTTAAAGCTTCATGGTAGCAAAAAAAGTTTCTAGAAAACGTCGTGTGAAAAAGAATATTGAAGCAGGTGTGGCACATATCCACTCTACTTTTAACAACACTATCGTAATGTTAACTGATGTTCATGGTAATGCTATTGCATGGTCATCTGCAGGTTCATTAGGATTTAAAGGAAGTAAAAAAGCAACTCCGTTTGCAGCTCAAATGGCAGCTGAAACAGCAGCAAAAGCAGCAATGGAACATGGCTTAAAAACTGTTGACGTAACTGTAAAAGGACCAGGTTCTGGTCGTGAAGCAGCAATTCGTTCATTACAAGCAACAGGATTAGAAGTGACAGCAATTCGTGACGTTACACCAGTTCCACATAATGGATGTCGCCCTCCAAAACGCCGTCGTGTGTAGTGAGTGTTAATTCATTTAGTAGGATTTATAGCGACATTGAACAAGACACTTTTCGTTATGAAAGGGGTATAGACAAGAATGATTGAATTTGAGAAACCAAGAATCACAAAAATCGATGAAGATAGAGATTATGGCAAGTTCGTCATAGAACCACTTGAACGAGGCTATGGAACGACTTTAGGGAATTCCCTACGCCGAATTTTATTATCGTCTCTCCCAGGGGCTGCCATCACTAATTTACAAATAGATGGTGTGTTGCATGAGTTTTCAACTATAAAAGGTGTTCGTGAGGATGTCACTCAAATTATTCTTAATATCAAGGGATTAGCTTTAAAGCTTTATGCTGATGAAGAGAAAACACTTGAAATTGATATAACTGGACCAGCTAATGTAACAGCTGGAGATATTCTGACTGACAGTGATGTTGAAATTATGAATAAAGATTTATTCATTTGTAGCGTTGCTGAGGGTGCAACATTCCGCGCTAGTTTAACTGTTAAACCAGGTCGTGGCTATGTTAATGCAGAAGAAAATAAAAGTGAAGATATGCCTATTGGAGTTCTTCCAGTAGACTCTATTTACACGCCAGTAAACCGTGTGAACTACCAAGTAGAGAACACACGTGTTGGTCATCGTGATGATTTTGACAAATTAACTTTAGAAGTTTGGACAGACGGATCTATCGTTCCACAAGAAGCTATCAGTTTATCTGCTAAAATCTTAACTGAGCATTTAGATATTTTTGTAAGTTTAACAGATGAGGCTAAACATGCTGAAATCATGATCGAAAAAGAAGAAACACAAAAAGAAAAAATGTTGGAAACAACAATTGAAGAGCTTGATTTATCAGTTCGTTCTTATAACTGTTTGAAACGCGCAGGCATCAATACATTACAAGAATTAACAAATAAATCTGAAGCTGAAATGATTAAAGTCCGTAACTTAGGACGTAAATCTTTAGAAGAAGTGAAAGCAAAACTTGCTGATCTTGACTTAGGACTACGCCAAGAGGACTAATCTTTACTGAATTAAAGGAGGAACACACCGTGAGTTATCGTAAATTAGGCCGTACAAGCAGCCAACGAAAAGCTATGTTACGTGATTTAACGACTGATTTAATTATCAACGAACGTATCGAGACAACTGAAGCTCGTGCGAAAGAAATCCGTTCAACAACAGAAAAAATGATTACTTTAGGTAAACGTGGAGACTTACATGCTCGTCGTCAAGCGGCGCAATTTGTAAGAAACGAATACTTAGAAGCTCGTTTAGATGAAAACGAAGAGACTATTATTGAAGAAACTGCATTACAAAAGTTATTCAATGATTTAGGACCTCGTTATGCTGACCGTCAAGGTGGTTACACACGCATCCTTAAAAAAGGACCTCGTCGTGGGGACGCTGCACCAATGGTTATCATTGAACTTGTTTAATCTAGTTGAATCAAGATAATTGCATCACTTTATAGATGATCTTTTTTAGAGTGTTATGATGTTGGAGATAATATCTCCGAGTCTAGCTCGGTGCTACCTCCCATATTTTGTGGGAGGTACGCGCTCATCATATAAAGTGCTTTTTTTATACCATCAGGAATGTCTTATGCTACTATTTGAATAATATGAAGAGTTTAACTCTTTTAAATGTTTCCTTGTATTTTTAAATGATATTTAAGAATAGAATGAAGCATTTTTTTAAAATAAATGTAAATTAAGGAAGGCAGTTTTATGAATAATCCTTTAATTGAATTAAAACATATAGATTTTAAGTATCACGGGCAAGAAAAATCAGCATTAAAAGATGTTTCTTTAAAGATTGAGCCTGGTGAATGGGTGGCTTTGATTGGTCATAATGGTAGTGGGAAATCCACTTTAGCTAAAACAATCAACGGTTTGATTAAGCCTAGTAATGGGGAGATTATCGTTAATGATGAGTTACTGACGGATGATAACTTATGGGATATTAGAAAAATGGTTGGAATGGTTTTTCAAAATCCAGATAATCAGTTTGTTGGTTCGACTGTTGAAGATGATGTAGCTTTTGGATTAGAAAACCAGGGAGTTCCTCGTGATGAAATGTTAAAAAGAGTTGATTCGGCAATAGAAAAGGTAAGAATGAGTGAGTTTAAGAAAAAAGAACCAGCTCGTTTGTCTGGTGGTCAAAAGCAGCGTGTGGCGATTGCTGGTGTGATTGCTTTAACACCTGAAGTGATTATTCTTGATGAGGCTACGAGTATGCTTGATCCTCAAGGAAGACATGACGTCATTAGTACGATTAAAAAATTAAAAGAGGAAACGAATTTAACCGTTATTTCAATTACCCATGACATTGATGAAGCCTCTTTTGCAAATCGTGTCTTAGTCATGAGACAAGGAGAGATTATCCAAGAAGGGACACCTGAGGAAATTTTTACTCATGGTGAAGATTTAATTGAGATGGGGCTTGATGTACCATTCCCTGAGAAATTAAAAGCGACGTTGAAACAATCTGGGGTTAGAGTCCCTGATGAGTATTTAACGAAGGAAGGAATGGTGGATTGGTTATGGACATCCGGTTTGAAGAAGTAGATTTTACTTACCAACCTAATAGCCCTTTTGAACAACGTGTTTTGTTTGATATTAACTTGGATATTCCTAAAAATAGTTACACGGCAATTGTGGGGCATACAGGTAGTGGGAAATCGACCCTACTGCAACATTTAAACGCTTTGTTAAAACCAACGAAGGGAAAAGTTCTGATTGGGGATAGGGAGATTACACCAGAGACAAGTAATAAGAATTTAAAACCTATCAGGAAAAAAGTAGGGATTGTTTTTCAATTTCCGGAGTCACAATTATTTGATGAGACTGTAGGGCGTGATATAGCTTTTGGTCCTAAAAATTTTGGTGTTAAAGAAGATGAAGCCATGAATATTGCCCGTGAGATGCTGGATGTTGTGGGGTTAGACGAGAGTTATATGGACCGTTCACCATTTGATTTATCTGGTGGACAAATGCGTCGTGTGGCGATTGCAGGGGTTCTTGCGATGCAACCAGAAGTTGTGATTCTTGATGAGCCTACAGCCGGTCTTGATCCAAAGGGGAGAAAAGACATGATGGATATGTTTTATAAACTTCACAAAGAAAAAGGAATTAGTATTATTTTAGTGACTCATTTAATGGATGATGTGGCTGAGTATGCTGATTATATGATAGTTCTTGAGAAGGGACGAATACATAAAAAAGGTCACCCACGTGAGATTTTTAATGACATCACTTGGCTAAGAGAAAAACAACTAGGTGTGCCTACTGCAACAGAGTTTGCTTTTGATTTGATGGAGAAAGGTGTAGTATTTAACAAGCTACCCTTAACAGCTGAAGAGTTAGCTCAAGAACTTGTCCCAATGTTAGGAGATGGGCAGGTGACTAGTCATGATGAATAAGTTAATACTGGGAAGGTATATTCCTGGTGACTCGATTATCCATAGGTTAGATCCTAGAACAAAATTAGTAGCGAGTTTTTATTTTATTGCGATAATCTTTTTGTGTAATAATATCGCGTCATTTGCTGTGATGTTTTTGTTTACGTTATTTTGTATTTACTTATCTAAAATTAAACTTAGCTTTTTTATTAACGGGGTTAAGCCTTTAATTTGGTTGATTTTATTTACAGTGATTCTACAAGTCTTATTTACTCAAGGTGGCACGGTGTATTTTCATTGGGGTATTTTTACCATTAGCCAGTTTGGTTTACTGAATGGGGTGTTTATTTTCACTCGTTTTGTGTTGATCATCTTTATGTCAACACTTCTTACTCTAACAACGCCACCACTTTCGCTATCTGATGCGATTGAGTACTTACTTAGACCACTGGAAGTGATTAAGTTTCCAGCTCATGAGATTTCTCTAATGCTATCGATTGCTTTGCGTTTTGTTCCAACTTTGATGGATGAAACAGAAAAAATCATGAATGCCCAACGAGCACGTGGGGTTGATTTTGGTGAAGGTAATGTGATGGATAAAATGAAGGCTATTGTGCCACTTTTAATACCATTATTTGTGAGTAGTTTTAACCGTGCTGAAGAATTAGCTAATGCGATGGAGGCACGTGGTTACCGTGGTGGCGAGGGACGAACGAAATACCGCGTTTTACGCTGGGAAAAGCAAGATACGTGGACAGTTGTGGCATTTGTCATTTTAACAGCTATCTTGTTACTAGTTAGGTATTAAGGAACATTTGATTTTAAAATAATGATATATTAAGACGAGGCAAATACTTTCCTCGTTTTTTCTTTGGAAGGGAAGAGGTAAATGTGGCACGCTATAAAGCGATAATTAGTTATGATGGGACAAATTATGCAGGATTTCAAATTCAGCCTAATGCAGTGACTATTCAAGAGGTGATTGAAAAAACGTTAACGAGGTTAAATAGTGGTCACCCTGTTGTCATTCATCCATCTGGTAGAACTGATTCTGGGGTACATGCACAAGGTCAAGTGATTCATTTTGATTTGCTAGGACAAAGAGACGCTGAGAAAGTACGGTTTGCTCTTGATACGCAAACGCCAGCTGATATTCAAATTAAATCTACGGAGATAGTTCCTGATGATTTTCATGCGAGATATTTAGCTACAGGGAAAGAATATCATTATCATGTAGATATGGGGAAATCAAGAGATCCATTCAAACGCCTGTATTCAGCTCACTATCGCTATGATTTAGACATTGATAAAATGAGACGGGCATCGAAGTTTATTGAAGGAGAGCATGATTTTAGCGTCTTTTGTGCGACAGGAAGTGCGGTGGAGGATAAAACAAGACATGTCTATGAGGTATTGATTGAACAAACAAGTGATACTGACTTATTGTTTATTTTTAAAGGCAATGGATTTCTCTATAAAATGGTGCGTATGCTTGTTGGAACACTCCTTAAGATAGGTAATGGACAACTGCCAGAAGATGCCATACAACGTGCCCTAGTGCATCAGGATAAAAAAATGACAGGCCCTACTGCTCATCCAGAAGGGTTATGCTTGATAGAAGTGCATTATGACGGGGATAAAAAAAGCAAATAATAAAAGAATAGTTGTTGACATATTAAAGAAATAAGGATATTATAGTCAGTGGTATTGTTTGCCCCACGATGAGCCCCGGAAACTTATTGTGTTATGACAAACAACAGAAGAAAATTGGAGGAAAACACCCATGCGTACAACATATATGGCCAAAAATGGCGAAATAGATCGTAAATGGTATGTGGTTGATGCGACAGATATTCCTTTAGGACGTCTATCAACTGTAGTAGCATCTATCTTACGTGGAAAAAATAAACCAATATTCACACCTAACGTGGATACTGGAGATTATGTAATTGTAATTAACACTGACAAAGTAAAATTAACTGGTAAAAAAGCAACTGATAAAATTTACTACCGTCATAGTCAATACCCAGGTGGTTTAAGATCTCAAACTGCTGGTGAATTACGTGAGAAAAACTCAGGCCGTTTAGTTGAAAACTCAATTAAAGGTATGTTACCAAAGAATACTTTAGGACGTAAACAATGGTCTAAATTATTCGTTTATGAAGGTAGCGAACACAAACAACAAGCTCAAAAACCAGAAGTATTAGATATCACTAACCTAATTTAAGGAGGGAAACACATTGGCTAAAGTTCAATATGCAGGCACAGGCCGTCGTAAAACATCTGTAGCACGTGTACGTTTAGTACCAGGTACAGGTAACATTGTTATGAATCATAAAGATATCGAAGAATATATTCCACATGCTGATTTACGTGAAGTAATCAAGCAACCTCTAGTTTTAACAGAAACTTTAGGTGCTTATGACGTTTTCGTAAACGTTGATGGTGGTGGATACGCAGGACAATCTGGCGCAACTCGTCATGGTATTGCTCGTGCTCTATTAAAAGTAGATCCAGACTTCCGTCCAGCTCTTAAACGTGCAGGATTGTTAACTCGTGATGCTCGTATGGTAGAACGTAAAAAACCAGGTCTTAAAAAAGCTCGTAAAGCTAGTCAATTCTCAAAACGTTAATCAAAACATTGTTATATCAACGATTCAACCATATTTCTGGTGTCGTTTGGTGTTAATTGTCATGATAAATCGTTTAATAGATTTAAAGCATCAGCATCTTGCTGGTGCTTTTTTTCGGCTCTTCGTCAAATCGTGTTGATATTTAAAAATTGATAAAATAAGGGCATTAGAAGAAGGGGGATTTTTCCTCCTTCTTCTTTTTAATGGCTCTTCGTCAAATGATGTGGATGAGTAAAATTAAGTGAATTTAGGCAGCAGAAACCGAATGGTTTTTGCTGCTTTTTTGTTTGTCTTTAAAACTAAGTAAAATTCTGTATTTATAGTTCTGAAAATTTCTATAGCCGTAAGCTATTCGTTTGATTAATTTAATTTTGTTTATGGAACCTTCTAAACAACCATTTGAATAAGCGTATTTAAAGGTGTTTTCAATTCTTGGTAAATGCTTCTTTAGTGTTCGAATCGAGGTTTTCATTGGAATAGAGATATCTTCGTTAGCTAATAATAATAGATCAGAAAAAGTGTCAAAATCATTGTTTTTACTACAGTATAATAGTTCTTGATAAAGTTTATAAGTTTCTGATAACTCTTTGTTTAAGTTAAGTAAATAATCCATGACATCTGTTTCAGGTAAAATACTCTTAAATAAACGCTGATAACGATAATCTGTATAATTCAATTCATTAGAATCTTTTAAAAAGAGTTTCCAATATTTTTTTAGTTTTCGATAATTTTTCATGTCAGTTACATTCGATGTGCGATAACGATTCATCGTCTTAATTCTAGTTATGTTTAAAGAACGACTGATAAGTTGAACTAAGTGAAAGCGATCAATAATCACCTCAGCATTAGGAAATAGCCTTTTGGCTAATTTAAAATAGGCTGCATTCATATCAACGACAATTGTTTTTACTTGGCGACGAACCTTTAGAGAGTACTTAAGAAAGTGTTTCTCTAGTGTTAGCTTTTTATTATCAATGAGAATATCGATAATTTGGTGTGTAGAGGAATCAGAGTAAATAAAACTGTACTTGCCACTATTGTTTTTAACCGAAGTAAATTCATCAAAACAAAGGTTTTGAGGTAAATATAAAAATTGATTAGATAAGTCTTTACCACCAGATACTAAAATTCTATTAATCGTTGTTGATGAAACAAAATGTCTTTTAGCTAAATCTTTAAACGAGATAGCATCACTTAACTCAATAAGAATTGATTGCTTCACTCTTTTAGCGATAAAACAATGTTTCTCAATTTCTGAAGATTCAGCTAGAAAAGAGGAGTCACAATGACGACAAAGGAATCTCTGTTTCTTTAATAAAAGATAGGTTGGGTAGTGAGCCACACTTAACCACTTTATTCGAGAAGAAATAAACCCATTTTTCACAATAGAAAATTGTTCATTTTTAATGCCACAACAAGGACAAGCCGAAGGAGTGTAAGTAAGAATACCTTTATAAATCTTGGATCTTATCCCTTTAATAAGCTGTTCCTCACAAAAAATAGAATCGAAATAAATATTTTTATCTTTTAAATCTAGCGATAGTCGAATACAATGGTTATGAGACATACGAATCTTCCTTTCTAAATTTTGGTTTGGTCACTTTAATTTTAACGGGAAAGTTCGTATGTTTCTATTATTTTGTAAAAAAATAGATGCGAATGAATTTCTTCATCCACATCAAAAATTATACAACCATTAAAAAAGAGTATCTTATGGCTTCAAATCTTTTAGTAATATGAGGATAAGAATTTTTATGATAAACGGCCTTGTCACAATTGAATAACTAAAAAAGATGATGAATTTGAGAAAATTCTCAAATCCATCATCTTCAATATTTGTCTCATCAGTCCGATTTGACAAAGAGCCAAAAAAACACCATGGTAAAAATTCGTGTATCATTGAAGTAACTACTCAACAACGAAAGGAATTTTTATCATGGCGCAAACTAAGAATAACACAAAGAAATCTAGTTATAAACATCTTTCCTTTAAGGAAAGACAGCTTATTGAAGTTTGGCATAATATGGGGGACTCTAATAGAGAAATTGGTAAACGATTAGGCCGACACCATCAAACAATAAGTAATGAGCTCAAACGAGGAACAACAACGCAAATCAAAGAAAATAAGAAAGCTAAACAACTCTATTTTGCTGATACGGGGCAAGCTAAATATATAGAAAACAGGAAACGCTGTGGTTCGAAATCTAAGCTAGTTAGTGCTGTTGATTTTATTAATTATGCCTGTAAACAAATCATAGACTTTAATTGGTCACCAGATGCAATTGTTGGTTTTATCAAGTCCTTAGGCACTTGGGATAAACCTCTTGTTTCTACTAAAACACTTTACAATTATATTGATAAAGGATTTCTACCAGTCAGAAATCATCACCTCAAGATGAAAGTTAGACTATCACCTAAAAAGAAAAGAAGTCATCAGCATAAAAAAGCTCTTGGAAAATCAATTGATGAACGACCTAGCAAAATTGATTCTAGACAAGAGTTTGGTCATTGGGAAATAGACAGTGTCATTGGTTCAAAATCTAAAGATGATAATGCTCTACTTACACTTGTTGAAAGAAAAACTCGCTACATGATTACTGTTGTTCTAGATGATCATACTGAAGAGTCTGTTAGTTACGCTATTAAACAGTTAAAATATGAGTTTGGAAGAGCCCGATTTAGTAGCATATTTCAATCGATTACTGCTGATAATGGCAGTGAGTTTAGCTCACTTGATGATACTCTGCAACAAATGACTGATATCTACTTTGCTCACCCTTATTCATCTTGGGAACGAGGAACAAACGAAAGACATAATGGTTTATTACGGCAATTTGTTCCGAAAGGAACGCCTATCTGTCACTACTCAAAGCAGTTCATACAACTGGCTACTGAAAAAGTTAATCTTTTGCCGCGTAAAATTTTAGACTATAGACAACCAGCAACATTATTTTTAGAAGAAATTCAAAATCTCAAGATCAAAACATGTTGGTAAGTAAGGGTTTCAATAAAATAACACTGATATTTAGATATTTTTACCAGAGTGGCTAACTTAATGTTGCAATTTAGAGCTTGTTTTCTTTTATTAATTCTCGTTCTTTTATAGATAATACGTTAGTATTACTGGGATCATCTTGTTGAATCCATTTACAAATTGTAGAGACACTAACGTTATATTCCTTTGATAAAGAGGTGGCTGAACGGCCACTGTGTTTAAGTAATATCATTGATTGTTTAAATTCTTCTGAATATCTTTTAGTTGTCATAATAAAAAGTTCCTTTAATAGATTATATCATCGAACACTTTGTCCGTAATCTTATTATAAGAGCCATTTATTAAAATGTTTTACTAACAAATTTATCCATAAATAAAGTGTGCAGAAAACCTTATTTAATGGACACATGTATTAGTAAAAAAAGAAGGAGTAATAAATTATCAAGTCTACACCCCTATTGAGAACAAGCTACTAGGTACTAGTGAGTCAGGTAAGCTAAAAAATATCTAGGAAACATATAAGCATGAGTTCAATGAAATTTATGTCATTGGACTCATGCTTATAATATATATGTCATTTTTTAAGGTTGCGTCAAGAATTATGTGTAAATGGAAAATCCATTCCATTATTAAATTAGAGAATTGATTCTAAAGTATCTTGAATTTCTTAAAATTCTTTATGTATCCTACCTAAAATGTTTTGATTATATTGATGGAATTGAGAAACAAGGAATCTATCTGAAGATTCTTCGTTAGGAAACTGCTCTTTTCTTTTTGTATATTTTTTTAACTGCTTATTAAATCCCTCAATCAACTTAGTTGAGTAAATAGTTCTTCTGATTGATGGTGGGAAGTTATAGAAAGTTAGTATAGCAGGATTCATGATTAATTTAACGACTCTTAGATATTACTTTTTCCATTTTTCTATCATAAAAGCTACTTGTTCATTTGCTTCCTCTTTTGAAGAAGCTTGATAGATAGTTTTAAAAGAACGTGAGTTATTCCCATTACGGGAATTACCTGAATTAAAGCCGACACCATCATACTTTTCATAGTCAAGAAACGCTGTTAATTCAGCCTGTAATAATGAGTTGATAGCGATCTCTAGATGATGACGAAACAAATCATCTAACTCACCTTTATTAATTAGTGTTTCCATAATTTCTGTAGTAAAATAGGATTTTCTTTTTTCTAACCGCCGATTGTAAAATTAAGCTAGACAACTAAAAAAATCATTTGTGATACACTCAAATTGTATTTCCAACCAAAGAAAACAAGGAGAGTGATCACAAATGACCTATACACATCTTACTACAGACGAGCTAGTTTTGATAGAATCTTATTACCATCAAAATAAAAAAGGTACATACGTTGCGAAACAATTGAAACGAGCAAAACAGACTATCTATAATGTTTACAAAGCTTTTGATGAGGGGCTATCTGCACTAGATTTCTATAAAAGATACAAAAATAATAAAAAAAATTGTGGAAGACGTCCTATTTCTTTATCTGATGATGAAACAGAATACATTCAAAAGAAGGTTGTTCAAGGATGGACTCCAGATGTCATTATTGGTCGTGCAGAGTTTCCTATTTCATGTTCTATCAGTACTATTTATAGATTATTTAAGCAAGGACTGTTTGATTTGACCACATTGCCTATGAAAGGTAAAAGGAAAGCGAATGGTTATAAAGAAAAAAGAGGCAAACAAGCCTTTAAAAGAACCATCGATCAACGTAATAAGGACTATCAACTCTTTAATAATGAATTTGGTCACCTTGAAGGTGACACAATTGTTGGGAAAGACCATAAAAGTGCTGTTATCACACTCGTTGAAAGACTATCGAAAGTGATTATTACGTTAAAACCAATAGGCAGACGAGCAATAGATATCGAAAATAGTTTAAATAATTGGTTTAAAGAGTTTCCATGCCATCTATTTAAATCAATCACATTCGATTGTGGTAAAGAATTTTCTAATTGGAAATCAATCAGCAATCTAAATGATATTGATATTTATTTTGCCGACCCAGGAACACCTTCACAACGAGGCTTAAATGAAAACTCTAATGGTTTATTACGTAAAGATGGCTTGCCTAAACAAATGGATTTCAACAAAGTTGAGGAATCTTTTATCCAATCTATCGCATCTAAAAGAAATAATATTCCTAGAAAATCATTAAACTATAAAACACCATTGGAAGTATTTTTGAGTTATGTAGACAACGATATTTTGTCTAGCTTAATTTGACAAATGAAAAACCTAAATTTCTATTTACACAAAAGATTTTACGCTATCTTTTTTAAGTAAAATATCGAATTTTTAAAAGTATAATAAGTATCTAAATTGCAACATTAAGTTAGCCACTCTGGTAAAAATATCTAAATATCAGTGTTATTTTATTGAAACCCTTACTTACCAACATGTTTTGATCTTGAGATTTTGAATTTCTTCTAAAAACAATGTTGCTGGTTGTCTATAGTTTAAAATTTTACGCGGCAAAAGATTAACTTTTTCAGTAGCCAGTTGAATGAACTGCTTTGAATAGTTACAGATAGGCGTTCCTTTCGGAACAAATTGCCTTAATAAACCGTTATGTCTTTCGTTTGTTCCTCGTTCCCAAGATGAATAAGGGTGGGCAAAGTAGATATCAGTCATTTGTTGCAGAGTATCATCAAGTGAGCTAAATTCACTGCCATTATCAGCAGTAATCGATTGGAATATGCTACTAAATCGGGCTTTTCCAAACTCATATTTTAACTGTTTAATAGCGTAACTAACAGACTCTTCAGTATGATCATCTAGAACAACAGTAATCATGTAGCGAGTTTTTCTTTCAACAAGTGTAAGTAGAGCATTATCATCTTTAGATTTTGAACCAATGACACTGTCTATTTCCCAATGACCAAACTCTTGTCTAGAATCAATTTTGCTAGGTCGTTCATCAATTGATTTTCCAAGAGCTTTTTTATGCTGATGACTTCTTTTCTTTTTAGGTGATAGTCTAACTTTCATCTTGAGGTGATGATTTCTGACTGGTAGAAATCCTTTATCAATATAATTGTAAAGTGTTTTAGTAGAAACAAGAGGTTTATCCCAAGTGCCTAAGGACTTGATAAAACCAACAATTGCATCTGGTGACCAATTAAAGTCTATGATTTGTTTACAGGCATAATTAATAAAATCAACAGCACTAACTAGCTTAGATTTCGAACCACAGCGTTTCCTGTTTTCTATATATTTAGCTTGCCCCGTATCAGCAAAATAGAGTTGTTTAGCTTTCTTATTTTCTTTGATTTGCGTTGTTGTTCCTCGTTTGAGCTCATTACTTATTGTTTGATGGTGTCGGCCTAATCGTTTACCAATTTCTCTATTAGAGTCCCCCATATTATGCCAAACTTCAATAAGCTGTCTTTCCTTAAAGGAAAGATGTTTATAACTAGATTTCTTTGTGTTATTCTTAGTTTGCGCCATGATAAAAATTCCTTTCGTTGTTGAGTAGTTACTTCAATGATACACGAATTTTTACCATGGTGTTTTTTTATTATTTTAGAGTGGCTAACTTGATTTTACAACTAAGCAAGTATAATAAGTAACTAAAAAATTATATTTCTACTTTAAAGACTCTCCATTTGTAAGAATTACTTTTTTATACCATTCAAATGATTTTTTTTTGATACGTTTACCACTACCATTTCCATTATCATCTAAATCTACAAAAATAAATCCATATCGTTTTGACATTTCACCAGTTGAAGCACTAACAAGATCAATCGGAGCCCAAGATAAATAACCAAAACAATCAACATAATCTTCCTCTATTGCCTTCATCATTTCTTTGATATGAGATTCTAAATATGAAATTCTATAATCATCTTCTATGATATTTCCTGGCAATAACGTATCCTCTGCTCCAAAACCATTCTCAGTAATAATCATAGGTAGTTGATAGCGTCGATACAACCAATTCATCGTATACCTAAAACCAACTGGATCAATTGCCCACCCCCACTCTGATAACTCAAGATATTTATTTTGAATTCCACCAAACAAAGCTTCATTCTCGGATTCTTCATTTGGAGTCACACTTGACATATAATAATTTAACCCCATAAAATCTAATGTTCCATTTCTAAAGTCAGCCTTATCAGATTCCTCTATCTCAAGTTGAATACCATCATTTTCAAATTCCTTCAATTTGTATACTGGAAATGCTCCGCGACACATGGCATCCATTTGATAAAGTTCTTTCTCGTTCTCTAATAAATTCGCTAACATTGTTTCTGGTTTACACGTTTCTGGAAATTGAGGATTAATCCCAAACACACATCCCACTTGGTTTTTAGGATTAATCTTATGTCCTAATTGGACTATTCTAGTACTTGCCAAAGCGGTATTATAAGCTATTCTTGCTACCGCTTCTTTTGGATTATCAAGTTCTTCATAATTAAGACCTGATAAATAATACGTAAAAAATTGTGAAGATACTGAATTAGGGTCTAAATGATTTATTTCATTAAAGGTAGACCAATAAGTCACTTTTCCATCTAGTCTTTTAAACATGACTTCAGCAAACTTTTCAAATAAATAGACAACTTTTCGATTAGACCAACCTTGATATTTACTAATTAACCTTGCTGGAAGTTCAAAATGAAATAAAGTGAGGATTGGTTCTATGTTGTATTCATTTAAAGTATCTACAACTGATTCATAAAAAGCTAATCCTTCTTCATTTGCTTTCTCATCATCTCCATTTGGAAAAATTCGAGACCAGTCTATGGAAATTCTTAATGCCGTGAAACCCATTTCTGCAAATAGCTGAATATCTTCTTTATACCGATTATAAAAATCAATTCCCTTATGAGACGGGTAGTAGTAACCCTCTCTTAATTCATTGTGAATTTCTCTATCAGTATTTTTGCTCCCCTTTGTTACCAAATCCATATTGGAGATACCTTTTCCTCCCTCTAAAAAACCACCTTCACATTGGTGGGCTGCAAGGCTACCACCCCATAAAAAATTTTTTTCCATTATTTTCATCTCCTTAAATAAATATCGTTAAAGCAATATCATCATTTAACTGATCTTCAAGAAACACAATATCTAAAAAATCAGCTGTATTAGTCACAATAACCATAATGGTAGAATCAAATCCTTTACTGTCTAATAATTGATAATCCACAGTAGCTAACTTATCCCCTACACTTATCTGATCCCCAACTTCCACATGAGATTCAAAACCTTCTCCCTCAAGATTAACTGTATCAATCCCAATATGAACTAAAACTTCAACTCCTTCTTTCGTTTTAATACCATAAGCATGTTTCGTTGGAAAAACAACAGTCACTTCTCCAGTTGTAGGTGACAAAATATCTTGATTATCAATATCTGGAATAAGTGCATATCCTTTTCCTAAAGCTTCACTTGCAAAAGCTTTATCTGAAACAGTTGATAATTCCACTATTTTTCCTGAAGAGACTTTAGATAAAAAAACTTGATTTGAGGTAAAAGTACTATTAACTAACCTATCATCTTTTGATTCATCTTTCTCTTCTCCCTGTCCTTCAGAAGGAATACCTAAACCATATGCAACAGCTGCTGCTAAAATGAATGAAACAATACAAGCAATAATCATCCAAACAAAGTTAGCTGTTCCACCTGCTAAAAAAGCTGGTAATCCTGCTAATCCCCATGCCATTGTCATTCCTTTTACTCCAGCAAGACCAGCGATTAACCCACCTATACCGCCACCTACAATAACTGCAATAAATGGTTTTCTGTATTTAAGGAATACACCAAATACAGCTGGCTCTGTAACTCCCATTAAAGCTGAGAAACCAATTGATGCAAATGTATCTTTTTCTTTTTTATTTTTTGTTTTCAGTAAGTAACCGATAATAGCGCCACAAACAGCAATATCTGAAATAGTGGCTGCTGGTGTAAAGATTGGATCAAAACCAAGTTCTGTAAAGAAATTAACAATAATTGGGAAAGTAAAATTCGCTGCTCCAAGAACAATTAAAAATGGTTGTGTTGCCGCATAAAGAGAAACAACAATCCAATAACCTACATTTTGAGCAAGTACATCAAATAACCAATTTAGTCCACTTCCAATCCACATGCCAATCGGACCAAAAGCTATTAACATAATTGGGAAAACTATCATCAACGATAACGCTGGAACAAAAAACATTTGAACAGATTTCGGAATAAATTTTTCTAAATATTTTGTGACAACACTTAATAACCAAACTCCTAGCAGAATAGGAATGAAGGTATTAGCATATTCGATAGTTGGTAAACTGTATCCAAAAATACTCAACCCTTCTGCTCCATTAATATTATTTGACATAGCAGCTGTTGCCAGCACCATAGCCACATAAGGATTTACTTTTAATCTTCTAGCCGATGATGCTGCCAAAAAGACTGGTAAAAATGTAAAAACTGATGTCTTCAAAGTTTCCATAATTTGATAAGTTGGACTCTCAGCTGATAATAGACCTGTTAATGAGAGAATACTTAAAAAACCAGCAATCATCCCGGCAGCTATTAAGACTTCTACTATAGAAGTCATTGACTCAGATATTACAGATAGTATAGCCATTGGAATTTTCTTTAGAGTTAACTTTTCGTCTGATACTGTCTCGTTATCTTCTCCCAAACCAATCATTTCCATAAACTCAGTATAAACATCTGTCACATGAGTTCCTATAATAATTTGAAAAGCCACATCGTTAGAGACCACATCAATAACACCATCTAGATTTTTTATCGCCTCAACATCGGCCTTCGTTTTGTCTTTTAGCGATAATCTCAACCTCGTCACACAGTGGGCAACACCTTGTATGTTATCTTTTCCACCTATTAAGTTAATTATTTCTTTATTTAATGCTTCGTATCTCATTTTAAGATTTCATCCTTTCTGTTAATCGATTAATATGCATCATCAGATATGTTTCTTCATTTAAAGAAATATCAACATCAAATTCTTTCTGTACATATATTTTTATTTTTTGGACGACTTTAAAAGCTTCTGGATAAATTTGACTAATTTGTTGATACAAAGGTAACGTACTATCATCAGATCCTTGTATTTCTTTTTTTACTATCCTTCTAATAAAATACTGTAAATGAGTTGAAAACCTCATAAAATTTGTCGAACTCTCGTTAATAGTAATATGAAAATGCTTTTCAATAATTGAGATAATATCACTTAATGTTTGCATTTCTAATAATCGAGTAGATTTTTCATCCTTATTATTAACTAAATTAACAAAGTGTAAGGCAATTGACACGGCTTCATCATCAGGTATCATGATTTTCTTTTCTTCCTCAATCATCTTCAAACAATTAAAACCTACATCAAAATGTAAAGGATAAAATCTTTTAACATCCCATACTAATGGACTAGAAATAAATTGATTTTTTTCAGCTCTTTCAAGCAAAAATTCAAGGTGGTCAAGTAACGTTAATGTCATATAATCACTAATCTTCACATTTAAATTTTTTTCCGCTTCTTCAATCATTTTATTGATTAAAATAATGTCGTTAGGATCTGATTTAGATAACAGATAGCTAAAATGCTCTAACATCTCATAAGAATCAAGAATATACATTTTATCAATTTCGGATTCCTTAATTAGTTGATTTTTCTTCTTTCGAAATCCTATTCCCTTTGAAACAATAAAAACTTCATGTCCACCCTTTTTTACTAATGCAACATTATTGTTAATTATCTGAACTATTTTCATTTATTTTTTCTCCTTCCTAAAAAAAGAACTCAAAAAAGCAAATAGGTTTATTTCATCCTAATCACTTTTCTGAGTTCTGCCTGATTTATCAGTAACATACCCAAGTCTATTACTACGGCGCAATAGACTAGTTCTTCTTCTTTTTTATTATTATCTAAATAGTATAATATCTTTTTTCATTAATATTGTCAACGCTTTCTATTAAAATTAGCTTCATCAAGAATTAGCACAATTATAGGCTCTTATAATAAGATTACGGACAAAGTGTTCGATGATATAATCTATTAAAGGAGCTTTTTATTATGACAACTAAAAGATATTCAGAAGAATTTAAACAATCAATGATTTCACTTAAACACAGTGGCCGGATAGCGTAAAATATTTTGTGTAAATAGAAATTTAGGGTAGAAAAAGAGAAAGTCCATTCTGTAAAATTAAAGTTACGACACAGAAATTTTATAGGAGGACTTTCTCATGACTCATTTTACTACAGAAATAATGGAAACACTAATTAATAAAGGTGATTTAGATGATTTATTTCGTCGTCATTTAGAACTCGCTATCAACTCATTATTACAGGCTGAATTAACAGCGTTTCTTGACTACGAAAAGTATGATAGAGCTGGATTTAATTCAGGTAATTCCCGCAATGGGAATTACTCACGTTCATTTAAAACAGAATATGGAGAATTAAATTTGGTGATTCCTAGAGATAGAAATGGAGAATTTTCCCAACAAACATTACCAGCCTATAAAAGAACCAATGATTCCTTAGAAACTACTATTATTCAGCTGTTTAAAAAAGGGATCACTATGTCTGAAATCTCTGATCTAATTGAAAAAATGTATGGTCATTATTACACACCACAAACTATTTCAAACATGAGTAAAATCGTATCTGAAGATGTTTTAGCTTTTAAAGAAAGAACTTTAGAAGCTAAATACTCAGTCATTTTTATGGATGCTACTCATATTCCTTTAAAGAGACAAACCGTATCAAAAGAAGCCGTTTATATTGTGATAGGCATTCGATTGGATGGAACCAAAGAGGTTCTAGGATTTACTATTGCTCCAACCGAATCTGCTTATGTTTGGAAAGAGATACTTCAAGATTTAAAAGATCGTGGTTTAGAAGAGGTTTTATTAGTTGTAACTGATGGTTTAAGTGGTATTCACGATAGTATCCATAGTGTCTATCCAAATGCTCAATTTCAACAATGTTGTGTCCATATCTCTAGAAATATTGCTCATAAGGTTCGTGTTAGTGATCGACAAGAAGTCTGTAATGATTTCAAATTGGTTTATCAAGCAGCTTCAAAAGAAGAAGCTATGAATCAAATAAGTTTTATGATAGATAAATGGAAAAAGCAGTATCCACGAGTAGTTAAATTACTCTTGAATCCTGCTATATTAACTTTCTATAACTTCCCACCATCAATCAGAAGAACTATCTACTCAACTAACTTGATTGAGGGATTTAATAAACAGTTAAAAAAATATACAAAGAGAAAAGAACAATTTCCTAATGAAGAATCTCTGGAGAGATTCCTTGTTTCTCAGTTCAATGAATATAACCAAAAATTTTTAGGCAGAGTACATAAAGGATTTAAGGAAATACAAGATACATTAGAATCAATGTTTTAACTTAAAAAAATGGAATGGATTTTCCATTTACACATAATTCTTGACGCAACCAGTGGCCGTTCAGCCACCTCTTCATCAAAGGAATATAACGTTAGTGTCTCTACAATTTGTAAATAGATTCAACAAGATGATCCTAGTAATACTAACATATTATCTATAAAAGAACGAGAATTAATAAAAGAAAATAAGCGGTTAAAGGAAGAAAATGATATTTGAAAGCGAGCGGCGGTGCTTTTGGCAAAAAGTTAATAAAACTAGGGAGAGAGACTGTTTTAAAGGTAGTCTCTCTTAATTTAAGTGCTGGACACCGCATTATTCGTATTTTAATGGTACTCAATATTCCTAGAACAACCTATAATGATTCTTCATTTATCTAAATGAGGAATACTAACATCAATTTTAAATCGAGTTAAAAGAAGATTAACTTGATTTAATTATTTTATTCGACTATTTTTGTCCGTAATCTTGACACAAGAGCCGAAGAGACTGACTTTAGATTTACTGTGAGTCTCTTTTTTATCTGTTTTCCTGACTTTACTTATCATGAAAATATACGTATACTGTTATGAGAATTTTAGAACAGTATGAAACCTTAAGAATGGAGAATACCGTGATGACAGATAATTTTTGGCAAGAATTACCAAAACCTTTTTTTGTGTTAGCCCCAATGGAAGATGTGACAGATGTCGTCTTTAGACATGTGATAAAAGAAGCAGGAGCACCTGATGTTTTTTTTACAGAATTTACTAATTCAGATAGTTACTGTCACCCAGAAGGTCGTGATAGTGTGAGAGGTCGCTTAGTTTTTACAGAAGATGAACAGCCTGTAGTGGCCCATATTTGGGGAAATAATCCTGAGTATTTTTCTCAGATGAGTATGGATTTAAAAGAAATGGGATTTAAAGGAATTGATATTAACATGGGCTGTCCTGTTCCTAATGTGGCGACAAGAGGTAAGGGAAGTGGTTTGATTTTAAGACCAGATGTAGCAGCTGAGTTAATTCAAGCAGCAAAGGCAGGAGGTCTTCCTGTTAGTGTCAAAACACGCATTGGTTTTTATAAGGTTGATGAAATGGAAGAGTGGATAACACATATATTAGAACAAGATATTGCTAATTTATCAATCCACTTAAGAACGCGTGAAGAGATGAGTAAAGCAGACTCTCATTTTGAGCTGATTCCTCAAATATTAGCTATTCGTGACCGTGTTGCACCAAATACTTTCATTACGATTAATGGTGACATTATGGATCGTCAAATGGGGGTAGAGTTAGTTAAAGAGTACGGAGTTGATGGCGTGATGATTGGCCGAGGTGTCTTTAAAAATCCTTATGCCTTTGAAAAAGAGCCTAGGGAGCATTCCTCTAAAGAATTATTAGACTTATTACGATTACAATTAGATCTTCAAGATCATTATTCAAAAGAGGTCCCAAGATCAATTGTTGGTTTGCATCGCTTTTTTAAAATTTATGTTAAGGGATTTCCTGGAGCAAGTGATTTAAGAGTGAAGTTGATGAATACCAAATCTACTGACGAAGTACGGATAATTTTAGATGATTTTTTTAAATAGTAGAAAAAGAGTGTAAAAAGCTTTGTTAGTTAGATTAGTCCAATAATTATAAATTAATGACCACTCATTATTTTTTTGATTATTGTTTCAATTTTTTAGACTTGTTCACATTTAAATTTTAAATAGGACACATTTTATTCGCAAGTAGGGGGTAATATATAGTTACACAAGAAGACAAACCTAAAAATCTTTTTTTGTTTCTTTTATTTACCTCTTTTAAAGATAAATAAAAATCAATCTCTAAAAAAACAATTGGCCAAACCGTCAGTTGTTTTTTTGCTTTATAAATAGAGATGAATTTTATTAAGATTTTTTGACATTCATCAGTGTATTAAGATATTCTTAATATTTATTCATTAAATGTCTGATTTTACACCATAAAATATTCACAACTTAAGGCTATGATATATGTATACCAACAAAACAACCCAAACAAACTTTTTTAATTTATTTACTCCTCCAAAGTAAATAAACAACTCCTTTTTACCTCTAGCTTTTGCTAGAGGTTTTTTTATTACTTATTATATGAGTTGTTATGTTAATGAATCTATTTATATTGGCTCTTCGTCAAATCGTGTTGATATTTAAAAATTGATAAAATAAGGGCATTAGAAGAAGGGGGATTTTTCCTCCTTCTTCTTTTTAATTAAATTGAAATGATTGACCTTGAATAAGGAAAATCCGTCGCTTAAAAGTTAAGAAATTTCGGTAACCATAGGCTGTTCGTTTGATAGCTTTGATTCGGTTGTTAATTCCTTCTAAAAAACCATTTGAATAAGAATAATTTAAAGCATTGGTAACACCTTGCCTGAAGGTTTGGAATGTTTTGAATTTGGCTTTAAATTCCTTAGGAAGCTCATTAGAGATAGAATGAGTTAATTCTAAAAATAAGTCTGAATCCTTTGTTTCATAAGCATATTTTAACTCTTGTATATAATCATATGCGATTTTTATAGTTGAGTTATAGGAAAGAAGTTCTTCAATGACACCAACTTGTGTCATACTTTTATTGAAAAGAGGATAATTACTATATGTAGTGGCACTTAATTGACTAGAGTCTTTTAAAAATAGTTTCCAATATTTTTTTATTCTCCGGTATTGTTTTGCTTCTTCATTATCATAACGTTTTAATTGATTCATTTCTTTTATTCTTAGTTGATTAAAAGAACGATTGATATGCTGAATGATATGGAATCTATCTGTCACAATCTCTGCATGTGGAAATACAGTTTTAAGAAGGCCACCGTAGTTGGCATTCATATCCATGACGAGAAACTTCACTTTTAACCGCTCTTTTCTGGAGTATTTCAGGAAGTACTTAATAAGAGAGAAGAGACGTCTATCTGGTAAAATATCAATAATCTTTTTACTTTCAGCATCAGCACAAATAAAGCTCATACCAGATTGACATGACTTAGTTGATTTAAATTCATCGACACATAGTACTTTTGGTAGATGTTGAAAGTTGGTTAGACAGTGGTTGGTAAAGTCGTATAAAACACGTTGTACCGTGTTATCAGAAACATGATGGAATCTAGCGATCTCTTTTCTTGAACGATCTTCTTTCAAATCTAAGGCGATTTGATACTTTAATGTTTTCGATATATGACAATAGTCATCGACTAACGCAGTATCAGCACTGAATGTTGTATGACATTCTTTACATAGATATCGTTCTCTTTTAAGTTCTAAATAAGTTGTGACCCTATTAAACTCTGGTAGTTGTGTTTTAGTAGTATAAGTACCATTTTTAACACACGTATTCTGATGACAAGAGGGGCATATTCTGTCTGGAGACGTTAGTCTTCCCCTTATTATATTTGAGCGTCTACCTCTAATAGTAGCCTCAGTTAACCAATCTTTTTCAAAAATAATAGATTTGTCTGTTAAATTAAGTAATTTTCTAGTATGATTATCCATGGGAACATCCTCCTAATAATTTGGTTTTTGTCGACTTTATTTTATCATGTTTGGATGTTCCTTTTTGTATTTAAAAACAAAAAATCGTATTAATGGAAACTATCCATCAACACGATTTATTATAGACCCTTTATATTATAAGTTTCTTAAACACTCTTCAAGATTTTTAACTAATTAGTTCATCGTTTATTCATAAATTGAAGCTATGATATATGTATACCAACAAACAACCCAAACAAACTTTTTAATTTATTTACTCCTCCAAAGTAAATAGAACAACTCCTTTTTGCTCCTAGTGAAAGCTAGGAGCTTTTTTGTTGTTATAATTGAAAAGGTAAAGATATTTTCATGGATAAAAACATAAGAGATTGATACAATAGGTGAGTTGAGTAGTATTAGGAGGAGAGTTATAATGAAATCAATGGATGCTATTAATCAATTTAGAGATGAACGTAACTGGAGACAATTCCATAAAGAAAAAGACTTAGCTATTTCTATTTCTTTAGAAGCTAATGAATTATTAGAGTTGTTTCAATGGAAAGATAATGAAGAAGCTAGGCTACAAACTGAGCGACTTGAAGAAGAATTAGCAGACGTATTAATCTATGCTTATATGATGGCAGATAATTTAGGATTTGACATTAATGAAATAATTGCGAAAAAATTAATAAAAAATGCTGAAAAATATCCTTTAGATAAATAAGTGGGTTTGTTATGATGATTAGAGTTAAAAGGTGAGTAATTTATTAAAGGAGAAAAACATGTCAAAAGAATTATTATCCGTGGTGGTTCCTTGTTATAACGAAGAAGAGACTATTATGCCTTTTATTGAAAAGATGAAGGAAATAGAGGCAGAGTTACCACAATTAGATATAGAGTACTGGTTTGTTAATGATGGATCAAAAGATAAAACTCTCTCAGTTCTAAGGGAGATATCGACTGCATCAGATTCATATAACTATTTATCTTTTTCAAGAAACTTTGGGAAAGAATCTGCCCTTTATGCAGGTTTAGAACATGCTAGAGGGGATTATGTGACTGTAATGGATGTGGATTTACAAGACCCACCAGAGCTACTACCTAAGATGTATCATATCATTAAAGAAGATGATTATGACTGCATAGGGACAAGGCGTGTGACACGAGAGGGTGAGCCTAAAATCAGGTCCTTTTTTGCCCGTAAGTTTTATCAAATTATTAACAAGATTTCAAATATCGAAATTGTAGATGGTGCTAGGGACTACCGCTTGATGACTAGACAAATGGTCAATGCTATTTTGGAATTAAAAGAAGTGAATCGTTTTTCAAAAGGTATTTTTAGTTGGGTAGGGTTTGATACTTATTATTTAGAGTTTGAAAATGTTGAAAGAACTGAAGGGGAAACTTCTTGGTCATTTTGGAGTTTATTTAAATATTCTATTGATGGTATTATTTCATTTTCAGAATTTCCTTTAATGTTGTCTGCTATTGTTGGCTTATTTTCTTTTGTTGTAGCTATTATTGCCTTAATATTTATTATTGTTAGGGCTTTGATATTGGGAGACCCTACACAAGGATGGCCTTCATTAGTTTGTATCATTTTAGCACTAGGTGGGTTGCAATTGTTGAGTCTAGGTATTGTGGGTCAATACTTGGGGAAAACCTTTTTAGAGACGAAAAAACGACCTATCTACGTGTTAAAGGAAGAGAAAATCAACCCAAGAGGTGATGAAGATGGACTTTAAAGTGCCGCCAAAATTACGCCAATTGCTACCAGGATTGATGATTATGGTGATTGCCCTAGTTATTTTATTACCTCAAATATATACAAAATTTGTACCAGTAGGATCAGATATTACTTTTCACTACAATCGGTTTTACGATATTTATCAGCAATTAGAGACTGGAAAATTTAATTATTATCAATCGATTTATGGGTTTAATAGTAGTGGTCGTATCATTAATGCTCTCTATGGTTATGATATGGCATTTTTTCATGGTGTATTGCTTTGGATGACTAAATCATGGTTAAAAATGCAACTTATTTCCTCTTTTAGTTGCTTAGTTATAGCAGGAAGTGGTATGTATGTGTTAATGAGAAAATTAAATATTATGACTATTTTCTCTCTAGTTGGTGCAGCTATGTACATGTCTGCATCACCTGTCATGTATTATATTAGAGCACTTGGTTTTTCTGGTTGGGGATCAGCGATGCTACCTTGGATATTTATTCCAGCTATTAGAGTGATTCAGAATAAAAATAAGCCTATTAATCCAGTTTACTTAGGGTTAATAATGAGTATTATAATGAATACACATATGTTAAGTGCTGTGTTAGCTGTATTGGCTATCATACCTTTTTTCTTAATTGGTTTTATTCAGACTCATCAGAAAAAGCAGTTTATAATTGATTTAATACTATCTATTTTACTATTTGTTGTATTATCTTTAAATACGTTAGTTGCTTATGCAGATGTGTTTTTATCTAACAGTATATTACAACCCTTTATTCCTAAAGTATTTTTAGATAATACAATGACGTTATCAATTACGGATAATTATAATAACACTAATTTAGGTTTACTATTTGGATGTATGTTTGTATTCCAAATTGTTTATACAGTATTGAATTGGAAACAGTACTCCTTAGTCGAAAAACTAATGGTTTCTATAGGTTCAGTATTTTTATTTATATCTTCATCTCTTATGCCTTGGGATATATTAGTAAAACATATTTCGGCTCTAACAATTTTTCAATTTGCTTTTCGATTTGCAGCTATTTCATATATTCTGTTATTAGCCAGTTTGATGTTGACAGTTAATCATTTTTACCGCACATCGTCTCATCAAAAAGAAAAAATATTTCTGACAGTTATCCTGACTTTAGGGATATTAGTTATATCAGGTGCTAATACAGTCTCTCATAAAAATGCCAAAAAATGGTATGACGATCCTGTGTCTATGGGGAATAATAAGGAGAATATGCTTGAACATAATCCAGATGTGATACGTCAAAAACTAAGAAGCTCTGATTTAACTCAGGCCTTTGATTTGATTGCTAAAGGGACACCAGATTATTTGCCTATTCATGATGAATATGATAGCGCGTATGTATATAAGCATTTTTCACCTTATTCAACGTATCTAAATGAAATCTTTCATAATCAGGCTGGATATAACCATGAGGTACTACCAGATGGGCGCTTGAAAGTTACTTGGAATACCTCTAAGGGAGATGTGAGTCGGCAAGTTCCTGTCATTATTTATGGGCATAGTACAGTAGAGTTGAACGGGGAAAAGGTAACTAGGCAAGACTATCATACTTCAGAGATTGGTAGTTTAGTTATTTCTAGTATCCCTGGTGAGAATGAAGTGATTATTGGTTATAAACCATGGATAAATATGACCATTGTCTTAGTAATAAAGATAATAGGATATCTATTTGTATTGGTTTACGTGATCTTTGATATAAGGCGAATTATTAGGGATAAAAAACTTCATCGATCTCGGACTTACAAACGTAAACGAAAATATCATAAACAGTCATCGTAATAAAAAGAGATCCAAAAACGTTATAGAATAATGTTTTTGGATCTCTTTTTTTAATGTGAAAAAGTCTTAAAAATACCTTCGTCACTAGTTGTCTTTTTTGTGATTTCTAAAGTATTTAACATCCAGTTTTGACACAGGTTAAAGTCATGTACTGAATAATTTTGTTGCGGTTCGAAAACAAAACTTTCATAAGTTTTAGCTTTTTTATGATCTAGCTTACAATGTTGTGCAATTAAAGAAATTTTTTCTTGATTTGTTTTTGAGTTAAAATAATGAGCAGCATCCTCAAGAGCCAAGTGGAAATTTTTAACCGTTTGAGGGAACCTTTCAATAAACCGCTTATCAAAGCACCACATGACAAAACAGGCATCAATCTCATTAGAGTGCCAAATTATTTCTGTATTTTCTTGAGATAACACTTGGGTAATAAAAGGTTCAATAGCAACTAAGGCTTGAATATCACCATTTTCTAAAGCAGCCATTCTCTCGTACGTGTTATTAATAAAGTGGTAGCTAGTAGGTGGCAACAGTGTATTTAAATAAGTATCTACAAAAAATCTGAATAAACCAGTTCGGTTAATGCCTACTGTTAATTCGGGTAAATCTTGCCAGTTAGTTACTCCAACGAGTTGGATAGTACGAGTTAAGGTAGAGGTAATCATCGCCTCTTTACCTTCATCTTGATAATAGAAATAAAAAGTAGTATCTCCCATAATGGCATCTACTTGATTTTCTAGAAAAGCTTTTTTACCATTAAAAACAAAATCATCAGATAATGTTAAATCAACACTAACTTGGTAATTATCAAATATACCTAATTCCTTAGCTAATATCACTGGTAAAACTAGGGGATTCATTCTATTTTGTTGCAAACGAATGGTATTCATTAAATCATCCTTTCAATAAGTAGATACTGATTAAAAAACACAAACTCATAACTGTATGAAATGAGCGAATAAGAAGTAAAGGTCGTGGACCAAATTCTCGCCCCATTTCTGGATAGACATTTTGGATAGTGATATATTCTTTAAGCCACCTGATATACCCATCATAATAAAATAAGCCAAACCCTATGAGTGACTGCCACCAAGTGAGGACAGTTAAGCTTAAAAAAAGCCAACTTAGTAGTAGTAGTATAAATTCTGGGATGACGAGTAAAATAGAGTTCCTAAAGCCGATGATGTGTGGCAAAGTAACTCTAATTCCCTTATCTTTATCATAATCACCAGTGTTATTAGTAGACATTAAAAAGACTGTCATTAACATGCAAATAAGAGCATAAAGAAAAGCTGGTAGAGGTAGATGGCTAGCTTGCAAATAAAAAGCAATCAAGGAACTTAAAAAACCAACCAATAACCCAGAAATAATTTCTCCCACAGGTAAAGTTAGATATGGCCATGTGAATAGGTGATAGCCCCAATTAATCCTACAACTCCGAATAAAAGTAGTAATAAACTTTTTGTTAGATAAACTAGTAGTAAGCCAGATAAGCCTCCAAGTCCTATCCAAGCTAAAAGAACAAGACAAGCATCTAGAAAAGTGGCATCCCCTCGCACTAAACCTTCGCTGCCAAGGTGATGAGTAAAGGTATCATTGTTTTCTTCTTGTTTTAAGTAAGCACGTATTTCATTAGCAACATTAGCTACAATATTAAATGAAAACCCAGAGATGAAAAAGATGATTATAAACCACCAGTTAATATGACTCGTTAAATAAGCTGCAAAAAGGCTACTGCTTAAAATGGGTAAACCTGTAGCAAATCCTGTTCTAAGCTCCATAACGGTGTAAGCTCTTTTAGGAAAGCCAAGTCCCCAGCGTATGAATGAAGTCATCATTATAATTTAACACTTCCTTCTAATTGATGGTTGGCCATATAGCTTTGTAAACATAAGTAAATAATTAACATAGGTATGATGCTTAGTACGATACAAGCAGATATGATTTCCCAATTGGTTTGATAAGGACCTACAAAGCGGAAAATAGCAGTGGAAACAGTGGGTAACTCACTACTAGGCATATATAAATAAGGAATATAAAAATCATTGTAGATACTTAGCATTTTAAGTAGGATAACAGTCACAGTAGCTGGCCTTAACAAAGGGAAAATAACTTTAGTGTAAATCGTCCAAAAAGAAGCCCCGTCCATCATTGCTGCTTGATCAAGCTCTATAGGTAGTTGCTCCATATTTTGTAAATATAAATAAACCATAGTGACATCTGCCCCAATATATAATACAACAGGAGCCCATATAGTGTTGTATAAATGAAGAGTGGTCATGATTTTAAATGTCCCTACTTGTGTTATTACCATGGGTGTGGAAGAGACCAAGAAATAGAAAAATAAAATCATTTTTTTTCCTTTGAAATGAAATCGATGACAAACATAAGCTATCATAGAGCCAATAAAGACACTACCTAAAACACTTAAGAAAATAATAAAAAATGTTACTAAAAAGCTCCTTAAAAGGTGTCCTTCGTGAATAGCCTTACTATAATTAGTTAGATAAAGAAAGCTATCTGGCCAGTGGATACCTTGTTTATTATGGAACTCTTCATGGGTCATAAATGAGCCAAATAATAAAATACTAATAGGAAAGAGAATAATAAAGGCCCATAGGAGTAAACTAAGGTATTTTGTGACTATTCCAATTTTTTTAATCATTTGCTTACTCCTTTTTTTCTAATGATTTGCTGAAAAGCACTTAGTAATAAAATAAGTAGAGTTACTAGTACAGACAAGCTTGATGCAATACCATATTTTTTTTGATCAAAGGCTAGTTTTGTGGCTTTTACGACAATTGTACTTGTTCCATTAGAGCCATTCGTCATAATGAAGGGAATATCAAAAACTGAGACAACCCCGATAATGAGTAAGAGGGTATTTAAATGAATAATTTTTTGTGTTAAGGGAATAGTAACGTCTCTTGTCTTTTGCCATAAAGAAGCCCCTTCAAGTTGGCAGTATTCATAGTATTGTTTCGGAATAGACTGGATAGCTCCGTAGTATAGTAAAAAGCTTATACCTAAATGTCGCCATAAAGAGATGCTACTAAGAGTGATGTTAACTTGATCAGGATCTCCTAACCAAAAACGCTTAAACCTTCCGAGTTGAATTATTGTTAGAAAACTATCAAAAGGACCATCTGGACTTAAAAATAAACGAAACATCATAGCGACAGCCACACTACTAATCAAAGTGGGGATAATAAAAAGCGTTTTAAAAAAGGACATTCCAATTGTTTTTTCTGAGAGAATGACAGCGAAATAGTAAGCTATTACCATTTGAAGTAGACCTGCTACTAAATAATAAAAATTCACACGTAAGCTTTGCAGATAAATGGGATCACTTAAAATTGTGTAATAATTTTTAAAACCAACATAGTTATAGTCCCAACCAATTCCATTCCATGAAGTAAAACTTAAATAAATTAGATGAATGATCGGTAATAAGCCAAAAATAGTTAAAAAAGTAAGTGGTATAAAAAGAAAGAGAAACAGAGTCACCCGTTTCTCCTTGTTTCCTAGTGATATATTAGTCATTATGTTGTTCTGCTTCTTGCCATTTTTTTGAAAGTTGTGCAATGTAATCATCGTAAGATTCATTTTTATCAGGATATAATCCAATGTTAATGGTTTTTTGTAAGACGTCAGTTAAACGAGATACGCCCACTTCATCGGCGATTTTAGCATAGGCATCGTTGACTTCTGGTGTTTCGGTTGCCACAGTTAAAATGACATGACTATTATCTACTACTTCTTTTTGTTCAGGAGATAAATCACTAATCTTGTTTGGCATCCCGTTTAAATCTTTAGCGTATCCACTAGCGCTTGAGTCAAAAAATTCTACAAAGGCTTTAGCAGTCTCTTTATTTTTAGAGTGTTTGTTAATACCAATAACAGCAGGAGCTCCTAGAGGTAGGCTTCTTCTGCCATCTGTTTCTACTGGGAAATTCATAATAGCAATTGGATCTTTTGTTAATTTTTGAATACCAGCAACTTCTTGTGAGCCGTTCATGAGCATAGCGACTTTTCCATCGGCTAAATCTTGGAAAGCTTTTTGTGAATCCATTGTTACTGGATCAGGTTCGATTAAACCATTTGATGACATGGTATAAAATAAATCCATTACCTCACGAATGGGTTGTCCCTTAGCAAAAGCATCACCTGCCTCAAGGGTTTTTGTTTTATATTGTTCTCCGCCAAAAGAAGTCAGAGCACCTGCCCAAACAGCTACAGCTTGATAGTTTGTATAAAAGGGAGTTGCATCTGTTTTTTCTTTAATGGTTTTAAGGTTATTAACAAATTCAGCTGTTGTTTTTGGGATATCAGTAATGCCAGCATCTCTTAAGACTTTTTCATTGTAAATAAAACCAAGAGAATTAAGAGCCACAGGTAGTCCGTAGACTTGATCATCAAAATCTGCTTCTCTAACATCTAAATACTTATCTTGAAGCTCAGGAATAGTACCAAGGGATTCGAAGTAATTAGGATACTCAGCACGATTTCCTGCCATTGAAAAGGGAATAAATAAAACATCACCATAATCACCACTATTTAACCTAGTAGTCACAGTCGAATCATAATCGGCAATATTTTCAAAATGAACAGCTGTCACGTCTGGATTTTCTTCAATAAATTTATCTTCAATGGTTTTAAAAATAGCATCTCCATCTGTTCGGTTAGTTAACACAGTAATCTCCCCAGCGATGTTTTCTGTCGTTTTTTCTTCTTTAGATGTGTCACTCTTACCACAAGCACCTAATAAAAAAGTAGTCATCAGTATGACACTTAATGTTTTCTTTAAAGACATGTCTAAACCTTCTTTCTATTAATGATAACGCTCATCTTTTTCATTATAACTAAAAATAAAAATGAATTATATAGTTTTTGTGTTTTTTTTCTCAAACTAACCTAATATAAACATTTATTTATGGTGTAAAAGTTGTCATGTCAACTTTTTTATTCTTTTATCTTTTTTATAAAATAAGATAATAAATGAACAAAGTGATATTTGTGAGCGAACAATAAAGAAATCATATCGATTGACATGGGAATGTTCCCACAATATAGACTCTTTTTATAAACGATTTATAGATAGGGGAGAATGCTATGAGAATTATTGTCACAAAAGATTATCAAGAGTTGGGTAATGTTACAGCACAACATTTATTAGGTACAATGTTTGGTAACCAAAATAGAGTAAATTTAGCTATTACAGCAGGTGCGACACCAAAATCTACTTATGAGCAACTAGTTCCTGAGATTAGAGACAAAGCTTATTTAAATCATGTTCATTATTATAATTTTGATGAAATTCCTTATAAAAAAACACAACGTGATGGTATAACACTAAGTGCTTTGAAGGCACAATATTTTGAGCCAGCTAATATAAGTGAGTCTAACATCCATCCTCTGACTGTAGATGATGTGACAAACTTTGATCAAGACATACAAGATGCTGGAGGACTTGATTTAATTTTAATGGGGATAGGGGAGGATGGCCATTTTTGTGGCAATATGCCTGGTACAACACAGATGAATGATCTAACGACTCTAGTACCTTGTACACCAGAAATGAAGAGCTTACTTGCTAATATGTTAGGCTCAATTGATGAGGCACCTGATGAGTATGTGACAATGGGCCCTCAAAGTGTGATGCGAGCTAAGCAATTGGTGTTGATTGCCAATGGGAAACACAAAGCAGAGATTATGAAAAAATTATTAACTGAAAATATAAGTTCAGATCTACCAGCTAGTATTTTAACACTTCATCCTAACTTAGTGATTATTATGGATGAAGAAGCGGCTTCTTTAGTACCTGAAGATAGATTAGAATCAGCTAGATAATAAGTGAAAATGATAAAGATTTTACGGGAGGAAACAAACGATGGGGTTTAAAAAAGGGTTTTTATGGGGCGGAGCAACGGCTGCTAACCAATTTGAAGGAGCTTATGATATTGATGGGAAAGGACTAACGATTGCTGATATTTCACCAGGTGGCAAACAGAGGATGCAATTATTATTCTCAGAAGAAGCAGAGTTTCCTTTAGAAATTGACCATGAGAAATACATTTATCCAAATCATAAAGGGATTGATTTCTATCACCGTTATAAAGAAGACATTGCCATGTTTGCTGAAATGGGATTTAAAACATTTAGAATGTCTATTTCTTGGGCAAGAATTTTTCCAAATGGGGATGATAAGACACCTAATGAGGCTGGTTTAGCTCACTATGATCAGGTGATTGATGAGTTATTAAAACATGGTATTGAGCCAACGATTACGATTTCCCATTATGAAACACCACTGCATTTAGTGAAAGAGTATGGTGGTTGGAAAAATCGTGAATTAATTGGTTTCTTTGAGACTTATGCCAGTGCTATTTTAGAACGTTATGGTAAAAAAGTGACTTACTGGATGACGTTTAATGAAATTAACACCGGTTTAATGGGTTCATTTTTTTCAACAGCCATGCGCCAAGCAACAGAGGAAGAGAATTTCCAAGCTTTGCATAATCAATTTGTCGCAAGTTCACTAGCTACAAAAATTGCTAAAGAGATTAACCCAGATATTAAGATGGGTTGTATGAGTATTTATGCGACGATGTATGCCATGGATAGTAACCCTGTAACAGTTGAGAAAAAAGTTGAAGCTAATCGTATGTTTAACTATTTCTGTAATGATATCCAAGTTCGTGGTGAATACCCAAGTTATGCTAAAAAATACTTTGAGCGTAAAGGTATTGAGTTAGATATTCATGATGATGATTTAGAAGTGATTAAAAAACACACTGTGGACTACTTATCATTTAGTTACTATATGTCTTCTGTGATTGCAAGTGATGATGCTGAAAAAGTAACAGGTAATTTTTTAATGGGAGCTAAAAATCCGTTTCTAGAATCAAGTGAGTGGGGCTGGGAAATTGATCCGATTGGCTTGCGTTTGGCTTTATCTGATCTTTATGAGCGTTACGGGGTACCACTGTACATCTCGGAAAATGGATTAGGTGCTACTGATACACCAACAGATAAGTTTGTGATTAATGATGACTACCGTATTGACTACCTAAGACGTCATATTGAAGAGATGAAAAAAGCAGTTGATATTGACGGCGTTGATTTAATAGCTTACACACCTTGGGGCTGTATTGATTTAGTTAGTGCATCAACTGGGGAAATGAGTAAACGTTACGGTTTTATTTATGTTGATTTAGATGATGATGGAGCTGGAACGCTAGATCGCTACAAGAAAAAATCATTTGATTGGTATAAAGAAGTTATCGCTACAAATGGTGAGGATTTAGGTGATTAAATAAAAAATCGTATGAATAGATCACTATTCATACGATTTTTTATGCCTATTTGAATGTTTTAAATCGATTAGTGGAATCCATATATTCCTTTTCAAGAGCAGGAGACTTAATAGAACCAATCACAAGTTGTGCTTTTAATTTCCAAGATGATGGAATAGACCACTCTTTGGCGACAGCTTCATCAATAATTGGATTGTAATGTTGTAAATTAGCTCCTATATTTTCATCAGACAAGGCTGTCCATACATTTGTTTGAGTAAGGCCGCTAGCTTGTTCAGACCAAACTGGGAAGTTATCTGCATACAGTGGAAATTGTTCTTGTAATCCTTTAACAATATCTGTGTCTTCAAAGAATAATAGAGTTCCTTTTCCATCAGCAAATCCCTTTAATTTTTCTTGTGTACTTGGAAATACTTCTGTCGGAGTCAGGGGTTTTAATGCTGATTCAGTGATGTCCCACAGTTTATGATGAGCATCATTAAATAGGAAAATCACACGTTGGGTTTGTGAGTTAAATGCCGTTGGAGATTCTTTGACGACTTCCTTTACAATATCTTCAATTTGTTCTTCATTTAATGGTGTTTCTTTCCCTAAATGGTAAATTGAGCGACGATTTTTTAATGAGTTAATAAATGTTGTCATATATGTCATTCCTTTTCTTTTAAGTTTATAAACAGGAGTATACCAGCTAATTTTTAGTAAGTAAAACATTGTGCTTACGAAAAAGAAGTGAAATGATATATTATCTAGATCACTTACTATCATATTGATAAATTTATTTCCCCTAGACATAGTAGAGTAGAGCATATAAAATCTATGATGAGGTTGCTTTTTAAAAGCCATTTAAAGTATAATTACTTCTGTATGTATAGTCGTATAATATGTTAAAATTATTATGATTGTATTGAAAATAGTTATTAGGAGAATAAAGTTGAATAAAATAAAAATAACATCTATTATGCCTGTTTATAATGTTGAGGAATATATATCTGATGCACTAGACTCAGTTATTAGTCAAATAGATAAGAACATTGAGTTAGAAATTATTATAGTTGATGATGGTTCCACAGATATGACTAAAGATATTATTCGGGATTATCAAAAAGAATATGACTTCATAAAATTATTTGAATATGATCAGATAGGACCAGGACAAGCAAGAAATGTTGCGATGCTAGATGCTACAGGTGATTATATAGCTTTTATAGATGGTGATGATATATTATATCCAAAATCATATCAAAAATTATTGAACTCTGCACAATTAAATGATGCTGATATTGTTGTAGGTAATGTATCGAGATTTGATTCAACAAGAAAATTCTTTTTAAGTGGTTTACACAAAAAAATATTTTCTGATGAAAAAATAGGTACCAATATTGTTGGATGCCCTAGTCTACTATTTGACACGACTTCTTGGAATAAGTTATTTAAAGCATCATTCTTAAAGGAAAATAAAATTACGTTTCCAGAAGGTATTTTATATGAGGATATTCCGTTTAATATGGAAGCTCACTTTAAATCATCAACTACGAATATAATTATGGATTACGTTTACAAGTGGCAATTACGAAATGATAGCAATAAGTCTATTACACAATCTAGAGTTGATAAAAATAACATGTTGGATCGATTTACAGCAATGAAAAAATTTAATGAAATTATGATTTCCCAACAGATTGTTGATCAATCATTTATTGAAAAGAAAGAGCTTAAAGAGCTTGAAATAGATTTAAAATTATTTTTAGATCAGTTAAATGATGCTGACGATGAGTATTTTGAATTATTTTCCAAAGAATTAAGTCATTATATAGCCAATATGCAAACGGATGTGTTTTATACGAAGTTGGCAAATGCTGTTCGGATTAGATATCTTTTAGTTGTTGAAAATCGTAGGGAAGATCTGATACGTTTTAATGCAAATATGGCTGAGTATCATTTGCTTAGAAATGATATCGTAGAAAGTAAGGTTATGAAGAATATATCCAATACCCTATATGAAGAATTTCTAGATGAGTCATACTTTGATGTGACATCTGATGTAACCCCTATTACTAAGATAAAGAGTGTTTGTTGGAATGATACAACAATAACTATTACTGGATTAGCCTTTTTAAGGTACTTAGATACTGATAGCACCGTTAAAATGTCAGCTCAATTAGAAACGCTAGAAGGGGACAAGGTAGTAACTGTTCCAATTAATATATTTAAAGACAAATCACATACTCAAATTTATGGTGGTGGTAAACAAAAATATTTAGTGAAGCGTTTGTATAATTATGATTACTCTGGTTACATGATTGATATAGATATATCAAATCCACTTATTCAACAAGTAGTAAAAGAAGATTGTCTTGTTAAAGTGACACTGTCTAATAAAGGGTTTAGTGGTGATTTTTATTTATCTAATCCAACTAAAGGGTTAAAAGTTCGACCAAAAGATAAAGTCATAGATAATATTGTATACAGCGTTGAATATAATAAACAGTGGCAATTAAAGCTGACAACGACTAAAATTGGTGCTTTTGTAGAAACTGTTGTAGTTCGTAATGACCAGATAACTATTGAGGGAGAATTAATTAGTCAAACAGCTAGAACTATGAATTTGATAAACTATTCATTTGATTATATTGTGGAACCAACTGAAGAAAGTACAATTTTAGGAAATCGTTTCACTCTGGTTTTTAATTTATCTGATATAGCTGAGTTAGAGTTCAAAGAGAACTTTTATTTACAGTTTATTTCAGATGACATTGAGCATTATAAAGTGGAAGTAACTGATGAATTTCAGCTGACTTTTTTTAAACATGGTCTAAATGAGGTTTGTGTAAATAAAACACGAAATAAGTTATTACAGATTTATATGGTTGATAATATTCAAGCTAAATTATTGGACTTTAAGATAGTATCTGAGCAAAAATATGTTACAAAGGTTCAATTTGATGTTTATCAAGAATTAGATGGAATCACTTCAACTAGCGAGCTGAGTTTTAGTATTATAGGATCTAGGAATAGTGCTGGCTTAGCAATGCTGCTTAAACCCCATAATATTAATGTACTTGAATCGGGAGTAATACTAAGTTATGTAGTCTCTATAAAAGCAGCTGACTTGTATAGGTTTGGTAATTCATCATGGCAATTCTTACAAGCTTCTATAATAGATGGTTATACTACCAAGAGAAGGATAGTCAGTGAACAATTCGGAGCAAAAAAACATTGGCACATTTTAAAAAATAACTTTACGCTATCTGAAAATCATCGACATGAGGTTCAGTTGGCATCAGGTTTAAAAAAGGAATATTTTGAAAAGGGACCTAGAAGAAAGAAATTTTTAATGGATTACTTATATCCATTCTTTAGAAAACTGCCTCAAAAGAAAAAAATGGTGATGTTTGAAGCTTATTGGGGAAAATCATATAGTTGTAATCCTAAAGCTATGTATGAATATCTCGAAGAAAATTATCCAGAGTATACCAGTGTATGGAGCTTAAACAATCCTTATGATGATATTAAAGGTAAAGCTATTAAAGTTCGAAGAAATAGTTGGCGTTACTATTATTATTTAGCACGTAGTAAATATTTTATAAATAATGTCAATTGGCCTAATCAGTATGAGAAACGTGAACATAGTATAGAGGTACAAACACTACACGGAACATTTCTAAAAACTATGGGACTTGATGTAGAAAATGAAGTGAAAACACCCCAGCAGTTAGAAGGCTTTAGAAAACGTCATAGTCGTTGGGATTATCTAGTCTCACCAAGTCAATTCATGACGGATATTGCTAGACGTGTATTCGAATTTGACAAGGAAGTTATTGAGTATGGTTTCCCTAGAAATGATGTATTAGTGGACGAAAAAGAACATGAAAGGTTAGCTAAACAAGTAAGAGAAGCACTTAGTATCCCTAAAGATAAAAAAATTATTTTATATGCACCAACATATCGAAACAAGAGTGGCTTTAATTTTAAACTGGATATAGAACGTATGAAGGAAGAGTTATCAGATGAGTACGTATTGCTAGTCAGATTACATTATTTTGTTGCTAAATCTTTAGATTTAGTTAATGATGGCTTTGTTTATAATGTCTGTAACTACCCAGATGTCCAAGAGTTATTATTGATAACAGATATCTTGATGACAGATTATTCTTCGATCATGTTTGATTATGCTAATTTAAATCGTCCTATGATATTTTTCACCTATGATTTAGAGTATTACCGGGATGTATTGAGAGGGATGTATTTAAATTTTGAAATGGAAGCGCCAGGAAGACTTTGCAAAGAAACAGATGAATTAATTGACTCATTAAAAGATCTGGATACTTACCAAAAACAATATGCTTCTAAATTATTAGATTTTAGAGAAAAATATAATGAATTTGAAACAGGAGAGGCATCTAAAGAAATATTTAAAATAATATTTAATGAAAATAAAAATGATAAAGGAAGATAAGATGAAGAAAAATATAATGAACCAGTTTCTTTTAGGAATAATATTATTATCAAATATAATGCCACTAACAGTAATTGCTCAGGAAGAAGACACGGTTATAAAACATAATCATTCAACTGAAGAAGTATTATCGGACTCAACCTCTAGTTCAGATTTTATTATTCCAGAGTTGGAACAGACAGAATCTAGTGAGGTTATGGTAGAGGAGACAACAAAAGAGAATGAGGCATCTATAGATACAACTGACTCAGAAAACTTAAGTGACAGTACAGTTGTAAATGAGGAGTTATCAAGTACTCAACTAAAAGAATCAGATATAGAAGCAAAAATAACTTCTGATTTAGATAATAATGCCGGAGTTAAAGTGACACCTTACGAACAGAGAATATACAAGAAAAATTGGGATATTTGGAACAAACCATATGTGTCAGGTGCTAAGTCAGTTGATAAATCTACAAAATATTTTGAACAAATAGTGACAGTAACTAGAGAAGCAAGCTCTAACAATACAGTCTATGTACTTATCAAGGTAGATAATAAAGAGATAGGTTGGATTAATAAAGGTGCCATAGATTCTGTAGACCCACTATACACAAAAGAAGGTATATTGGTAGAAAACACATATAAATATATAACCAAAAATAATTGGGATATTTGGAGTGAACCTTATAAGTCAGGTGTTAAAAAAGTTAAGAACACATCAGAGTATTTAAATGAGAAAGTTTTGTTTACTAGAAGAGCTAAGACGACATCAGGTACATATGTAAAAATATGGGTTTATCGTGATGGGAGATATCAATACATTGGGTGGTTGAATGAAACCGGGTTATCAAACTCTATTCCAGAAATTAATCAAATGTCGGGTGTTTTAATACCAAATACCTATGGAGAGATTCTTAAAAGTAATTGGGATATCTGGGAACGTCCATATAAACCAGGAACCAAATCTGTAGCAAATACAAGTAATTATAAAAATCAGACACTTTTATTTACGAGAAAGTCAGTGACTAATTCAGGTACTTATTATAAAATGTGGGCAAAGAAAAATGGAAGTTACCAATTCGTTGGTTGGGTATCTGATAAAGGGACAACATTATTAGATAAAATTGAATATAAAAAGTCAGTTTTAGTTCCTATGAAAAAAGTAAGCAAGAAAAATTGGACATTGTGGAATAGTCCATATGTATATGGATCCAAACAAAAAGGAAATTCTTCTACGTATTATGGGAAGAATGTACAAATTGTAGCTGAGGCAAAAACAAATTATGGTATTTACTATGAGATTACATCATTTGGAAAATCAATTGGATGGATAAATAAGGATGGATTAAGTGGTTTAGGTAACGAGGTCATTGTTCCTTTGATTCAAGCTAACCAGATTAACACGGCTGGCTATGCACCTAGTGGTTGTGCTGCTTGTGCTGCCTATACAGTATTACATTCTAAAAATGTTGCAATGAATCGGAACTTAACATGGTTTTATAATAATCTACCTTTACATTCAAGTAATCCTGATTTAGGTCAGATTGGTAGTCCTTGGAATTATAGTGAGTTTAAGGCAGTTATTTCTCCAGTAGGACTAAACAATTTTATGAAATCTCTAGGAGGAAATTCACAAAATATTACAGGACAATCAATGAGCTATGTAAAAAAAGAGCTACAAATGGGAAATCCCGTTTTATTTTGGGGAAGAGTAGGTTTAAGTGATACATCTAACTCACTAACAACACACGTTATGATTTTTACTGGATATAAAGATGGATATTATTTAGTGCAAGATCCAGCGCTAACTGGATCAAATCATAGGAGATGGTTTAGCGAGAAACGTGTCAATGATTATATGGCTATTAAAGGTCGTAAAATGGTAGTCGTGAGATAGTTAGAGAGAAGGTGATGACAGTGTCTAAATATAGTATATCTATTTTGGGTAGTTGTGTTTCTAGAGATTTATTCAACAGCCATTTTGTTAGTAATTACGATGCACAATTTGAAGTATTAAGTGACCAACAGCATATGAGTATAATATCTTTAATGTCCCCTCCCTTGTCAAAAAATCTATCAGATATTTCAGGTGATATAACGACGTTTTATAAACACAATTTTCAACGAGACTTAAATAAAAATTACTTAGAAGAATTGAAGTATAATCCACCAGAGTTTTTGTTGATAGATTTTTATACAGATGCTTTTTACGGAACAGTTGAAGAAAAAAGTGGCAGCTATATTACAAATAAGTTATGGCAGTACAAGAAATTAGGTTGTTATCGTGAGTTAGAAATAGGTAAAGAGTATTCAGTATACAATAATTCGCTTGAATTTATTGAGTTATGGAAAAACTATTTTGATCTATTTATGGTGTTTATTAATGAATACTGTCCGAAGACTAAAATTATTATTAATAAGGCAAAGTTCGTTAATCGGTATCTAGATAGCAAGAAGGATAAGATGGTTACTATCTCAGATGTTACGGATGATAAGTGGAAAGCATTTCATATTGATCGTTTTAATATTATTTGGAATTTATTTGATACATATGCGATTGAAAAATATAATTTAGATTCAATTGATTTTGATATGAATACTTATTATGGTGACCCTTTTCATAAGTGGGGGCTATTCTATGTACATTATAATCAGGAATTTTATAATGATACATATCAAAAATTATTAATCATTGCTGATAGGAGTAAATGTGAATGCTAAAGCCTTTGGGAAATGTATTAATGATATTAGTTTGCTTTACTTTATTAAGTGCATGTAAAATTAGCGGTAAAAAGGAAGAAAGTTATTTAGAGGACTCTGTCTCTAAAAATGATTATTTTTTACCAGAAACTACAAAAGATAATATCAGTACTAGTATCGGATCTGCTAATTTCGAGTTTAAAGTTACTCCAGATAACCCTGAAGTCATCATTAAAAATGAAGATGTAGAACATGTAGTCATCGATGTTAAATTATCAGGTTTTTTAGAAGACGATTTATTCATTTATGTTGATGATATTTTGATAGAGCGAAGGAAAAATGATGCTAAAAATATTAGTATTCCTCTATCTAATATGGTTTTTGCAGTTACACCAGGACAACATGTTTTAACAATTTCTCAATATGAAAGTAATGATGAGGAAAACAAATTAATAAATAGTATCTCGAAAAATTACAATGTGGTTTTTGAAAAAGAGAAGTGATGACAAGAATATTTTATACTTAAAAAAGAGACTTTATGTAGTGCACCCCTAAAGTTAGACCAAAAAATCTAACTTTAGGGGTGTATTTTTATGACAAAATATGATTATAACTTTAAGGTTAAGGTTGTCCAAGAGTATCTTAGAGATGATGTTAGTTACTCTGAATTGGCAACACTTTTCTGTACAAAAATTATAAGGTCTTTATTTTATTTAGATAGTTATTCTATGTTCTGCTAAATAGCCTGTTTCAACTCCCAATCTAAACGGTAATTAATCGGGGATTGATAGCCAAGCTTGCCATGTTTTCTAAACTTGTTCCACCAATTGACATAATCCATTAACTCATATTGTAGTTCAAACAATGAGTCAAAAGATTGTTGGTAAATAAACTCAATTTTAAAAGCTCGATAGGTTGCTTCTGCCACAGCGTTGTCATAGGAACAACCAGGACGTGATAAAGATCATTTTATCTGAAACACATCCAATAATTCATCAATACTTTGGTTATCAAATTCTTTTCCTCGGTCTGTATGAAAAATTTCAACATCATCTAATGGCTGTTTAATCGTTCCGATTGCCTGTAACACAAGATCCACAGATTTGTTAGGACCACTAGAATGCCCAACTATTTCTAGGTTGAACAAATCGAGAATAAAGCAGACATAATGCCACTTTTTGCCTACTTTAACATAGGTTAAATCTGTCACTAAAGCTTCCATAGGTTGCATTTTATCAAATTGACGTGATAAAACATTATCGATTTTCTGTTCATTTTTACTCGTTGCTTGAGGCTTAAATTTCAGTGTTGTGTAGCTTGAAATGAAATTAAACTTATTCATGATTCGTCGTATCCTTCTTCTTGAAACAATTAATCCTTGATCGTTTAAATCATCTTTAATTCTTCTTGCTCCATAGGAGTTACGGCTATCTGTAAATGACTCAATGACTGCTTTTTCAACAATAGCTTCTGATTTTTTTCTTTTGACTTCATAATAATAAGCCCCACGAGAAATTTCTAATTTTCGACACATCGCTGATACACTATACTTCTTTTTGTTTTCCCTAACAACTTCTACTTTCGTCCGAATATCAGCGCCGCTTGCTTTAAAATATCATTCTCCATCATCAGTTCTTTATTTAGTTTTCGTCATTCACGCAACTCTTTTTCTTCTGGTGTCAAATTATCTTTCTCTTTGAATGATCCTGACTGGTTATATTGTTTTACCCATTTATCAAAGGTTGATGGTGTCAGGTCATATTCTCTTAAAATATCTTTTCTAGGTTTTCCTGATTTATACAGTTCCACCATTTGTTTCTTAAATGATTCTTTGAAGGTCCGTCTTGGTTTTCTGTTAGTTGTCATGAAATAAGCTCCTACTTTGTTTTTTATTAAGTATAAACACCTTATCTTTATTGTTCAACTAAGTGTAACCTATTCAGGTCGACTAGCTGTAAATAGTCGATTTAATTTGTTTGGAGTCAATGATTGATTGGATGAACCTGAATAAACCTGAATAAACCTTAAAATAAGCTAATGTATACGTAGAATGCAAATTAAATTTAGTCATAATTTGTTTAATCTTTTTCCTAGAAAGTTGAATATTTTTGTCTTGAAGTGATTTTTTTAATCGTCTTGTTCCATAACTTTGACGGTTATCATAAAAAGCTTCTACCACTGATAATTCAATAGCGGGATCCACTAATTTTTCTTTATTTTTATAGTAGTAAGTTGCTCTTGAAATGCCTAAACAATGACACATCGCTGATATGGAATATTTATGTTTATTGTCAGTAATTACTTGTCTTTTCGTCCAAATATCAGCGCTGCTTGCTTTAAAATATCATTTTCCATTTCTAACGTTTTTAATTTTTTTCGCATTTCTTTTAGCTCTCTTTGTTCATCAGCCAAATTATCTTTTTCGCTAAAAGAATCAGATTGCGTTGATTGACGAATCCACTTATCAAATGCTGAAGGTGTTAACTCGTATTCTCTAATAATATCTATACGTGGCTTTCCAGCTCGATAAAGATCAACCATTTGTTGCTTAAATTCTTTGGTAAAAGTACGTCTTATTCGTTTTGACATGAAAAATTCTTCCAGTGTGTTTTCTTATAATTATCACACCTTAATTTTTCTGTCTAGTCAAGGGTAACTTACCCACTGTTAAAAAAGATAAAACTTACTCTATTCAATTTAAATTAAATGCGATAGAGTTATATCTATCAAGTAAGAAAACCTATCAAGAAACCGCTAATGCCTTAAATATGAACAACTTTTCTCTTATCGCGAATTGGTTAAGGCAATTTAAAGAAAAAGGGATCGATGGGCTTTCTAGAATGAAAGGTCGTCCACCAAAAATGTCTAAAGATAAAACGAATGATTTAACCAAATCAGATAAAGCTAAAATTAAAGAATTAGAATCACAGTTACTTACGCTAGAAATAGAGAATGCTTATTTAAAAGAATTGAGGAAGCTAAGAAAGCAGGAAGAAAAACAACGAATGAAACTATCTCGTCCATCATCTTTAGCCTCCGAAGAAAATTCAAATTAACCGATCTTCTTGCGACCATTAATTTTCGGCTAAAAATGGCAATGTAAGAACATAAAAAAGGAGTAGATTTCTCTACTCCGAAAAGGTCTAACTTTTAGCGTTCACTACACTTCGATAGATTTTATAGGTTTTTAATTTAAAAAATCAACTGCCAACCATTATACAAATTAACAACTAATACAAAAATAATAACGCCTTGATAAATATGTCTCACTATAGAATCTGGTAATCTCCCGCTTAAACTCGCTCCTAAAAAACCACCAATGATAGCTGAAGGAATAATGTAGTAGAGCATAGTCAAATCGTATCCTACCAAAGACCCACCTAAAATAATCGTTAAAATCTTAGCTAATTGAGAAAAGAATATAATAATAATTGAGTAAACAGTCGCATCTTTGATAGGAAAACTAAATAGCATCATCAAAATAGCCACATTAATTGGCCCACCACCAATACCTAGAAGACTAGCTAAAAAGCCAAGAAACCATCCAATCAAAATAAGTACTAAGGGATTTGATAAAGAATAATTTTTCCAGTGAGAGACACTATAAAAATAGGAAAATAAAAGAGTAATCACAGTTAAAATGATCTGTATAAGTTGTACTTCTTTATCACTTTGAAAGAGATGAAGTAAAAAGTCAAAAGCAATATTGCCTGTGATCCCTCCTAAAACTGATCCTAATGATAGAAGTAATGCGTTAGACCAATTAATGTTGATCCCATTTTTAACTTGCTTATATGTGGATATAACAGACATGGTCAAAACAGCGACACTTGAATAAAAAGAAATAGCATAGAGAGGGTGAAAATTAATTAAATCAAAAAGAGGTTTGATAATTACCCCGCCTCCCATACCAGAAATAGCTCCAATACTATTTGCGATAATAATGATAATAGCGTAAATAAATCCCATCTTGTCACCTTTTTTCTAAATTGTTTACCTCCATATTATGTTAAATAGTAAAAATAAGCAAGGTTTATTATAAGTTAATCAAGCTAACCCCACTTCTTTAGAAATGATGGAATTTTTCCCAGCCTTTGACACTAAGTATCTAGTAAATGATATTAATTTCTAAAGGCGTGTCACATATTGAATAGAAAGCGTTTTAGATATATATTTTGTATATCAACAAATGAAAGGGGTTGCACATAAATATGATGGAAAAAGTTCAACGGTTTGGTGGTGCAATGTTTACACCTGTTCTTTTATTCTCATTTTCAGGTTTGATGGTATCACTGGCTATTATTTGTAAAAATCCATTGCTAGTTGGAAGTATCGCTAACGATGGAACAGTTTGGTTTAATAGTTGGTCCATTATTGAGAATGGAGCCTGGACAGTTTTTAACCAAATGGAATTATTATTTGTGATTGGTTTACCAATTGGTCTTGCTAAAAAAGCGAATGCAAGAGCAGTCATGGAGGCTTTCGTCATTTATCTAACTTTCCAATACTTCGTCAGTGGTATGTTGGAATATTTTGGTTCATTTTTTGGAGTGGATTTCACTCAAGAGGTAGGCGGAGTTAGTGGTTTGAAAATGATTGCAGGTATTAAGACACTTGATACAGGAATTATTGGTGCAATTGTTATTTCTGGTTTGGTCGTCTATATCCATAATCGGTTCTTCGACACGAAATTACCAGATTTTCTAGGAATTTTCCAAGGATCATCTTTAGTTGTGATTATCGGATTTTTCGTGATGTTACCCATTGCATTTATCACAGCATTCTTTTGGCCGAAACTTCAAATGGGGATTAACTCCACACAAGTTTTCTTAGCCAATGCTGGTGTCATCGGAGTATTTATTTACACTTTCTTAGAGCGGATACTTATTCCAACAGGCTTGCATCACTTTGTTTATTCGCCATTTGTTTATGGTCCAGCTGTTGTACCAGAGGGAATCACAAAAGCATGGATAGGTCATTTAAACGAGTATGCTTCTATGACAACACCGCTTAAAGAATTGTTCCCTGAAGGTGGGTTTGCTCTTCATGGAAATGGTAAAATGTTTGGTTCATTAGGTATTGCTGCAGCATTTTACGCAACATCTTTAAAAGAAAATAAGCAAAAAGTATTATCTATTCTAGTACCAGTTACACTAACAGCCTTTTTAGCTGGGATTACTGAACCATTAGAATTTACATTCTTATTTATTTCACCATTGTTATTTGTGATACATGCACTCTTGTCAGCGTTAATGGCTGCAACGATGTATGCCTTTGGTGTTGTTGGTGATATGGGTGGTGGTTTCTTAGATTTACTAGCTAAAAACTGGATTCCATTATTTGCTAATCATAAAGTAGAGATATTTACACAATTAATTATAGGATTATTGTTCTCGGCTATTTATTTCTTTATCTTTAGATTTTTGATAATCAAGATGGACTTACCAACACCAGGTAGAGAATTAGAAAAAGAAGGCGTTCAATTATTCACTAAAAAAGATTACAAAGAAAAACAAGCTAATCAAAAAGGAAATACTACATCTGCAGTCAGCGGTGAGACAAATCAGTATTTAGATAAGGCTGCTATTTATCTAGAAGCTTTAGGTGGGGCTGATAATATTGAAAAAGTGACTAATTGTGCGACTAGGTTAAGAGTGACTGTTCACGATGATAGTTTAGTCGGCAATGATGCTTTGTTTAGAGAAGGTGGTGCCCACGGGGTTGTTCGTAATGGAAAAGCCCTTCAAGTTATTGTTGGTTTATCTGTTCCTCAAGTAAGAGAGCAGTTTGAAAAATTATTAGGTTAATAAAATAAATATATAATAAATTAAGAGGAGAGAATTAAAATGAAGAAATTTTCAATCGTAGTTGCAGGTGGCGGAAGTACGTTTACTCCAGGGATTGTATTAATGTTGTTAGATAATTTAGATAGATTTCCTATTCGTCAAATTAAATTTTATGATAATAACCCAGAAAGACAAAAACAAATTGCAGATGCTTGTGAGATTTTAATTAAAGAAAAAGCGCCAGATATTAATTTTGTATCAACCACTGATCCTAAAACAGCTTTTACTGATGTAGACTTTGTGATGGCACATATTCGTGTTGGGTTATATGCGATGCGTGAAATGGATGAGAAAATTCCATTAAAATATGGTGTGGTAGGTCAGGAAACATGTGGTCCTGGTGGGATTGCTTATGGTATGCGCTCAATTGGTGGTGTTCTTGAAATTCTAGACTATATGGAAGAGTATTCTCCAGATGCATGGATGTTAAATTATTCAAATCCTGCAGCAATTGTAGCAGAAGCAACTAGAAAATTAAGACCAGAATCTAAAATTATTAATATTTGTGATATGCCAGTGGGTATTGAAGAGTTAATGGCTAAAGCAATTGGCTTGAAATCACGTAAAGAGATGGTCATTCGTTATTACGGGTTAAATCATTTTGGTTGGTGGACAGATATTCGTGATTTAGCGGGTAATGATCTAATGCCTCAAATTAAAGAACATGTATCAAAATATGGTTATGCAATGAAAGAAAGTTTAGAAGGCGCACAACATGTGGATGAGAGTTGGGCACATACGTTTGCTAAGGCTCGTGAAGTCTACGCAGTCGATCCAGATACGCTACCAAATACTTATTTAAAATATTATTTATTCCCTCAAGATGAAGTGAGCCATTCAAATCCAGACTATACTCGTGCTAATGAAGTTATGGCAGGAAGAGAGAAACATGTTTTTGGTGAGTGTAATCAAATTACCAAATTAGGTAGTACAAAAGATACGACGCTTGAGATTGATGAACATGCTAGCTATATTGTCGATCTAGCTCGCGCGATTGCTTATAATACACATGAAAGAATGTTATTGATTGTACCCAATGAAGGAGCTATTGTGAATTTTGATGAGACAGCTATGGTGGAGGTACCATGTATTGTTGGAGCTAATGGGCCAGAACCATTGACACAAGGTAAGATTCCAACATTCCAAAAAGGTCTGATGGAACAACAAGTTGCTGTTGAAAAGTTAGTTGTAGAAGCTTGGGCAGAAGGCTCATATCAAAAATTATGGCAAGCATTAACGTTATCTAAAATTGTACCTAATGCACGTGTAGCTAAAGAATTATTAGACGACTTATATGAAGTCAATAAAGAATATTGGCCAGAATTAAAATAATGTGCTACCTCCCTTTTATGATTGGGGTATAATGAAAATAAAGGGGAGGTTATTTTATGAATTTACAGCAATTAGTCCATCAACATGCAGATGCTTTGAGTGATTTAGAGCAAGATATTATCCAATATATTATGGAAAATCCTAAGGAAGTCCAAAATATCAGTATCGCATGTTTATCTGATAAATTACATGTTTCAAAGTCTTCTGTTTTAAGGTTATCAAAAAAGTTAGGTTTCTCAGGTTTTTCAGAATTTAAATATTACTTGAGACAAGAATCAGAAAAAACTAATATTAAACCTGATGATGGTGAAATTTATGACAAACAACTCTCAGATATTATTCAAACACTAAATTTTTTAAAAACAGTTGATTTTTTACCTATTAACGAGCTGTTATATCATAGTAAAACGATTTATTGCTACTCGACAGGATTTTCGCAAAAAAAGCCTTTAGAGGAATTTTTTAAAATGATGTTATCTTTAGGCAAGAGGGTCTTAATTTTACCAAATAAAACAGAATTAGATATGGCCATGCCAATGATTACCAGGGAAGATTGTGTCATTATCGCCTCAGTTAGTGGTGAAACACCAGCGATTAAAGAGAATTTAACGACATTGAAATTTAGAGGGATTGAAACCATTACTTTCACTTTACCTGGAAATAATTATTTTGCTAGAAATAGTAGCTATCATTTAAATTATTATTGCACACCTTTTTCAGTTGGGATAGATAAAGATGATTCCTTGTCTTTAATTAGCCTACATTGTTTAGTAGATTTCTTATTTCGCTCTTACACAACTTATAAACTACTGGAGGAATGAGCATGTTTCGTTTATCTAAGAAGACCCTAAATAATCTATTAATAGCCTACTGGGTCATTGTACCTCTATCTTTTTATTTATATATTGTCATGACAACATTCAAATATAATATTTCTTTAAGTGATCTATTACGTAGCACACCATTATTAAATGTCGCTGTTTTAATTAGTTCATTACTTATCATTCAGTTAGCTGTGTTCTTGTATGTGAAATCTATTTCGAGTAGTAAAAATGGTTTGTTAGGTCATTTTTTATGGTTTGTGATGGCACAACAAATACTTACTGGCAATATCATTGGTGCAGGTATTGTCTTTTTCTATGAAAGACAACTCCCATATTTAGAAGAAAAGCAAACATTAGGTGAAAAAATACTGGTCGTGAGCTCGTGTATTTTCATTAGCTTGATTAGTTTATTGATCATCTTTATTACATTTAGAACGAAAGGAAGATCATGATGTTATCTTTATTTAAGAAGAAAAAAAAGGAAGAAGTCACAAGCCCAATTGATGGAGAAGTTATTGAGCTTAATCAGGTAAGTGACCCTGTATTTTCAGAAGGTATGATGGGGCCAGGATTTGCAGTTATCCCAAATTCTGATACTATTTTTTCACCAATTACTGGGGTAGTAACGAATATTTTTCCAACAAAACATGCCATTACGATTGAAGGTAAGGACTGTAGTGTTTTGGTTCATATTGGAATTGATACAGTCGATTTAGGTGGTGAGGGTTTTCAGATCAAAGTTACTGAAAACCAGAAAGTCAACCAAGACACGATACTTGCTACATATGACCGAGATTTTATAAAATCAAAAGGTAAGGAAGATACGGTAATGGTATTGTTTCCAGAGATGAGTGACACATTTACTATTAAAGTTGGGCCATCAAGACACGGAGACGGTTTAATTCATTTTTTAAAATAGTTAATTTATCATTTATACATATAAATAGCGACCTCTAAAATTTAGACCCAAAATCTAACTTTTAGAGATCGCTATAAATTTGTAATTTTTAATACCTTAATTACATGCTGTTATCTTTAACGGGTATATCAGCAAATAAACTCAAGATATTTCCATCAATATCTTTGATCATAGCATAACGTTGATTCCAAAAGGCATCCCATGGTTCTTTAAAAGAGTAAAAGTTGCCATGATTGGAGACGGAATCAATGATGCCCCGTCTTTAGCTACAGCAGATGTAGGGATTACTATGGGGGCAGCTGGAACTGATGTAGCCCTAGAAACAGCTGATATTGCGTTGATGGGTGATGATTTAGAGAAATTACCATTTTTAATTAAGTTAAGTCGTAAAACACTTAGAATTATTAAACAAAACATCACATTCTCTCTAGTGATTAAATTACTTGCTCTTTTACTGATTATTCCAGGTTGGCTAACACTTTGGATAGCCATTGTAGCTGATATGGGAGCTACTTTGATTGTGACAATGAATAGTTTGAGATCTTCTTCATATTGAAAGCCAAGTTTTAATAATAATGATTTGGAGTTGGCATTTAGAGGGTGATGTCCAGCCTTCAATGTATCAACATTGATCTTAGTGAAACTATAGTCAATGATGGGTTGACTTGCTTCATAAAAAAGTCCTTTTCCCAGTAATTTTTTCGCAAATGAAAGCCTAATTCATAAGTATTTTTTTGATTGGAAACTGGGACTAAACCACAACAGCCAATCAAGTATTGTGTTTCTAAACAAAAGATGGGGAAATATTGAACGTTGTAAAGCATCTGGTTTTTTATCTCACGCTTGAGTCTAGATTCAATAGCTTGTGTTGTGTAGTGACCATTTTTTGAAATAAATTGAGTAACATCAGAGTCTCCCCAGAGTTTATCAGCTAAGTCTAAATCATGTTTATTCCAGTTAGAAAATCCTATCCGTGCCGTTTTCAAAAAATAAGATCTCATTTAGTAAGATTTCCAGTTTTTAGTATCATATTCATATTCTGTGGCAATTTGTTTGTTGGTAAAACCTTGATATATCAGGATGATACTAAATGTGTCAGAAAAAAATCGTCATGATATTGGTACTGTCTTTTCTTTTTTTAAATATATTGTCATAATAAAAGTGAGGAGGAGGAGTTATATCATGAATATTGCTGAAACTGTTAAAAAATACCGTAATGAGAAAAAACTGACACAAGAGCAATTAGCCAAAGAATTAAATGTTTCAAGGTCAGCTGTATCTAGTTGGGAAGTTGGGAGGAATTATCCTGATTTAGAGATGTTAGTATCTATCAGTGATTTATTCGGTATTTCTTTAGATGAGTTATTACGAGAGGATAACCAAGTTTTAGAAAAAATTACAGAGGACACTCAGATTAGAAAAAAACAGACTAAAAAAATCAAATGGCTGATGATAGGTATCATATGTTTAATATTAATGATTCTATTCATTAGCTTCCAGAGTCCTAATAATCAATTTATTTCAAAGTCAGATCAAATTGAATCGATTGGTGTGACAAAAGATCATAAATTACTGGTAACAACGGAATTACCATTTTATAAAAGCATTACTTCCTATGCAACGAATGAAAAAGTAGATAATCCAAATATCGTAGAGCTTAGAATAGGTACTAAGATTGATTTAAGTTTTAAAAATAATGAAAGTGTCGAGATAAGTCCTTTCTCGTACCCGGAGATGACAGATATTCATTTTGTAAATGGCTATGGTGACATGTTTAAGACATATAAAGTGAATCCGTAAGCGTTTCAATTAGTTTCTTAAATAGAAATAGCGTATACTAAGAGTAAGATATTAGTCTGTTTGGAGGTGAGTTAAGATGTCGAATGATAATCCGGTTATTACTAACGTTCCAACGCCAGACCCTGAAGTGACAAAAGAGTTACATCAAGAAATTATTTTAGAAGAAAACTATACTCAAGCTCTCATTGATGGTTTAAAAAAAGAGAACTTTAGTATTATCTTACCTGACGAGGTTAAGGTGAAAGACAAGAAGAAGGGAAGGGAGTAGGGGTTGTACTTTGAAATAAGTAGTTGTAGTTAAAATACCATTCCCTTTATTTTCTATTATATTGGATAAAGACGTGACTTGAGATAAAAAACATCAATTTTTTTAAAGGTTGTTGTAGATGTTGATAAAATCAATGATTAATACATATAAGGCTAATTTAAATCAATAAATTAGCCTTATTTTGTTAGCGTTTTCGTTCCGTGGTATAGTAAAATTATAAAAAAGGAGGCAATCAAATGTTATAAAAGAAGATGAATCACAGGGAAAAGGAGTACAAAAAACATCTAAAGATAGTAATAGTGTTACAGAAAATACTAAATCGCAAGAAAAAGTATTACTAAAAACATCAGAAGATAAGAATAATTTTATTAAGATTATAGGCTTATTGCTGGTAAGCGCAATTTTATTTTTTAAAAAAGGGATTTTTTTTAATGAACAGAAATAATTTGTACTATTGTTTGACGATCATACTAGTAGTATTTTTTAGTAATCAGATTATACATGAGAATGAAATGATAGAACCTCTGAATTAAATAATGATATATTTTATGCTTGTTTAATTTACCAATTCATATTGAGAGGGATACTAGAAATGAGTTTTAGCTGCTTTAAAATTTTATAAAATAAAAAATAACCTCCCGTAAAAATAATCATACTTACTGATTATTTTTACGGGAGGTTAATAGTTAAAACAGATTTAAAAAGTGATGATTTAGTAGGTAATGAAAATTGAAAAATCTTGTTCAGTATTAAAGATTCTTTCTAGACAGGTTTGGTCACTTTCAATGTAGAAATAATACATCTTATTATATTTAAAGCTTAAGCAATATTCGGGAAAAGGTGTTAGTTTTTCAACTGAAAAATCAATCATTTTATCAAAAGGGATATATGGAGGAGTTAGATCATATATGGCGACTGTTAAGGTAAGTTCATCCAAAACGTGTGCAAATGCCATTAATTACGCTAAAAACAAGGCTGTTGTCATGAATGGACTCAATGTAGACCCCAAATATGCGATTGGTCAAATGGAGCATGTTCGTCATGTTTATGATAAAACAGACGGTGTTCAAGCTCATTTATTTATTCAGTCATTCGCCCCTGGAGAAGTTACACCACAGCAAGCAAATGACATAGGAATAGAATTTGCTCAAGCCATTTCTGAAGATAAACACTATCAAGTAGCTATTTATATGCACAACGATACAAAACATATTCATAATCACTTAGTTTTAAATGCTGTTGATTTTGAAACTGGTTTAAAGTACCAACAATCATTTGATGTCAAACGAGTACGAGAACTGAGCGATCAAATTTGCGAGAAACATGATTTATCTGTCATTTATTATGAACAAGCTGATACGAAGCCTATTTCAGAGATTAAGGCTAAAGAAAAAGGTCACTTTATTTGGAAAGATGAACTTAGAGAACGAATCACTTTAGTTTTAAATGACCCACATTCTGTTGACTTAGAAAGTTTAAAAAAAAGAGCCACTGATTACAATTTAGATATTCGTTTCAGAGGAAAGGGTGTTAGTTATGCCTTTGTTGATTCCAACGGAAAAAAACGAATTTCAAGAGGAGCTAAATTAGGAGACAATTATAATATCGATGAGATTCACTCTAGTTTAAGATACAATAAATCCTTAGCAGACCAAGCTTTAAAAGAGTTTGATCTAGAACCTATTGATCAAGAAATTAAAGCTAAAGAGAGACAAGTCTCTACTCTTAAAAAGAAGATAGAAGAACTTCAACCGTCTATAAAACTCTATCGAAAATGGGAAGTCCATTTACACACACTCTCTCAAAAACGTTTCAAGTTCATTCAATTTAAAGAAAAAGCACAGAATATAAGCGAGATTGAGAAATTAACAAATAAAGTTAATAAAAATAAACCTGTCTACGATAAACTGATTACAGAATCTCGTGAATTAACGATTGAAAAAGAGCGATTAATTAAAAATATTGCTAATCTAAAAGAAAGACGTTTTAGTATTCAAAAAAGAGAAAAATTAAGAAACAAGCAGTTAGAAGAATGATTCAGCATGAATCGAGTTAAACAACTTGATAAAGAAATACGCTCAACTCATCAGCCACAAACAAAGCAACGTTCAAGAGGTATGAGTCGTTAACATAATTAGCTTACAAAATTAGCTAATTATGTTACAATAATAGTGCGAAACGAGATTATGTCTAGCATTTAGACACCAAAAAGCCACCCTATTGCGAGTAGGGTGGCTTTTCTTTTCGCTGTTGCGAATCAGCGTTGGAACTAGTGACAACTGCTTGATTATCTTCTAATCATCTAGCCAATGATCAACTAAAATTAATATTAGTCCCACTAAAAGTGGTGCGATAACCAACGAGATTAAATTTTCTAACATCTAGACACCCCCTTTAGGGGCAGTTGCCGTTGATTAGTATATCATAAAAAAGACAATTCATTTAAAGTTACTGATAACTTTAAATGAATTAAAATAACAGTAAGAGCGAATGAAACTAAATAAATTTCACTAACTAAAAAAAAGCAGAACCTTGATTTAACAAGGTTCTGCTTTTTGATTTTGGGTAGACAAGTGCGTTTTCACAATCTCATCGTCTGAAACCGTTGGTATGACTGTAACGGTTAAATAGAGATTATGTCTACCTATGCGTTAAATAACCAATTCAAGTATTTCAGTAGAACGAATTTTACCTAGTTGATCTCTCCAATTATCATTTATTATTTTTATAGTTTTAAATCCAACTGATTTATACAAATTCAATGCCTTAAAATTTTCAGGAGCTACTCCTATTTCGATTCTTTTTACATTGTTTTGAGTTTCAATTATTTTTAATCCTTCTAAAAGAGATTTTCTTCCATATCCTTTTCCTTGATAGCTACATTCTCCTATTTTGATATCAAAAGTGTATGTATCATTGGATATTTTAGAATATGCAAATTCTCCTATTTCTATTCCTGATTCACTTAAAATAATCAAAAATTCAGAATTATCAGTATCTTGATATTTTTTTACAGCTTGGTAAATTTCATTTTTGTTTATTTCCAATCCCTTAGGAAAACCGACAGATGACATTATACTCCCATTAGTCCACCATTCATGAATCTTATCAATATCTTTTTCTTCTGCTTTTCTGGTTGCGTCAAGAATTATGTGTAAATGGAAAATCCATTCCATTATTTTAAGTTAAAACATTGATTCTAATGTATCTTGAATTTCCTTAAATCCTTTATGCACTCTACCTAAAAACTTTTGGTTATATTCATTGAACTGAGAAACAAGGAATCTCTCCAGAGATTCTTCATTAGGAAATTGTTCTTTTCTCTTTGTATATTTTTTTAACTGTTTATTGAATCCCTCAATCAAGTTAGTTGAGTAGATAGTTCTTCTGATTGATGGCGGGAAGTTATAGAAAGTTAATATAGCAGGATTCATGAGTAACTTCACAACTCGTGGATACTGCTTTTTCCATTTTTCTGTCATAAAAGTTACTTGTTCAATTGCTTCCTCTTTTGAAAGAGCTTGATAGACAGTTTTAAAATCATCACAGATTTCTTTTCTATCCTTAACACGAACTTTATGAGCAATATTTCTAGAGACATGAACACAACATTGTTGAAATTGAGCATTTGGATAGACACTATGGATGCTATCGTGAATACTGCTTAAACCATCAGTTACAACTAATAAAACCTCTTCTAAACCACGGTCTTTTAGGTCTTGAAGTATCTCTTTCCAAATGTAGGCAGATTCAGTTGGAGCAATAGTAAATCCTAGAACTTCTTTGGTTCCATCTAACCGGATACCAATTACTATGTAAATAGCTTCTTTTGCTACGGTTTTCCTTTTTACTGGAATATGAGTAGCATCCATAAAAATAACTGAGTATTTAGCCTCTAAAGTTCTTTCTTTAAAAGCTAAAACATCTTCAGATACAATTTTACTTATGTTTGAAATAGTTTGTGGCGTGTAATAATGACCATACATCTTTTCAATTAAATCAGAGATTTCAGACATCGTTATTCCTTTTTGAAATAGCTGAATAATAGTCGTTTCTAAAGAGTCATTGGTTCTTTTATAAGCAGGTAATGTTTGTTGAGAAAACTCACCATTCCTATCTCTAGGGATTACTAAATTTAGTTCTCCATACTCCGTTTTAAATGAACGTGAATAATTCCCATTTCGGGAATTACCTGAATTAAATCCAGATCTATCATATTTTTCATAGTCAAGAAATGCTGTCAGTTCAGCTTTTAATAATGAATTAATAGCTAGCTCTAGATGATGGCGAAACAAATCATCCAAATCACCTTTATTGATTAGTGTTTCCATAATTTCTGTAGTAAAATTATTCATGAGAAAGTCCTCCTATAAAATTTTTGTGTGGTAACTTTAATTTTACAGAATGGACTTTCTTTTTTTCTACCCTAAATTTCTATTTACACAAAATATTTTACGCTATCAACTTGGTATAATGCCACTTTATGTTAACTACTGACTTATTATATTATTTAATGTTATACTTCAAAAAAATAATATAATTAAGGAGACTTCCTGATATGACTATCAAAATTATTGTTGAGCAATTTAATATATACAACAATTCAGAACTTGATGTTTATGATTATGATTTATCATTTAGAGCAAATAACGATATTCCAAAGTTTCAAATTAGATTTTATGTAAATAGTCCTTATTTTTCAGAAAATATTAATGGTGACATTCAATTTTCAAGAAATACTCGTCGTAAATTCAATGAATTTAAAGCTTTATTTTGTAAAAAACATGGCGCAATTTATGATAATCCCAGTAGGATAGATAATTCTTTAGACTTGATGAACACTACAATAAACTCACTAAAAGAAAGCTTAAATAAATCATTTTTAATTCCTGGGGAAATAGAAATAGATACCATAGAGTTATTAGGTAATTGGGAAGTGTACCATAGTTCTGATAATTCAGAACTTGCTAATCTATTTGAAAAACAACTAATGGATGAATTAAGTAAGAAAGGAATCAAGTAAACTTGTCATAACGTCAAATATGTAAACTCTAACGTATTTAAGGGAAAAAGACAGATAAATCACCTTAGAAAATATTTAAAGCCCTCAGAACAGTTCTGAGGGCTTTTGACTGGGTTTGTCAAGTTAAGTGTGTAAATTCTTTAAAAATAAAAATAGAAACTCAATTTGACAATGAGTCGTCCTGTGATAATCTCTAGGAATAAGAGGGTATTTTTAATAAACCTCTTGTCCCGATAAAAAATCGCAGGACGAGAGACTCGTTGTCAAATTTTATATGTCTCACTTATTTTGATTAGTAACGATTATATTTTTCGACACGTTTTGAAAAAGAGTCGTTGACCGTTAATTGGTTAAGCACCATAGCCCAATTATGAACATGCCCACCTTCCCATTTACTTTGAAGTTCTTTCACTCGAAGATATAATAGCTTAAGAAGGGCATTCTCATTAGGGAAAGCTCCTTTTTTAGTTACCTTGCGGAAACTAGAGTGAACACTTTCTACAGCATTTGTCGTGTACATTATTTTTCGAATAGCTGAGCCGTAATCAAATAATTGTTCGACATGGTGGAAATTTCTTTTCCAAACATCAATAGCTCCAGGATAGACTGCCCACTTTGTTTGAAAGGTATCAAAAGCTGTTTGAGCCGCTTTTAAAGAGGAGGCACTGTAAAAAGACTTCATATCCTTACAAACCTCTTTATAACTTTTACTTGGCACATAACGAAGGGCATTTCTAACTAAATGGACCAGACAACGTTGAACGACAACACCTGGGAAAATAGCTTTGGCTCCATTTTCAAGCCCTGATACACCATCCATTGAAATAAACAAAATATCTTCAACGCCACGCTCTTTAATCTCATCAAAAATCTGCATCCATCTATTTTTCGATTCTGTTTGATTTAGCCAAAGACCTAGAATTTCTTTATTTCCTTTTAAATCATAACCAAGAATTGTATACACCGCACATTCTTTCACTTCATAATTTTCTCTTAGAGTGACATACATACAATCGACAAACAAGAAGGCATAGCATTTGGCCAGAGGTCTGATTTGCCATTCCTCAAGTTCTGGTAATATTTGATCTGTGATATCCGACACCATATCATGAGAAATAGTAAAACCATAAATATCTTCAATTGTCGAGGCAATATCTCGTTGACTCATGCCTTTGGCATACATAGAAAGAACTTTTCCTTCAATACTTGAAACGTCTCTGCTTCTTTTAGGAATAATTTCTGGCTCAAAAGAAGCGTCTCTATCTCTAGGAACCTGAATGTCTAATTCACCAAAACTTGTTTTTAATTTTTTATTTCCATATCCATTCCGTCTGTTTTGAGTTTCTTTTTCTTGTCTTGACTGATTCTCATAACCTAAATGATTATCTAATTCTCCACGAAGCATTGCTTCAAACATCGGTCCAAAAACATCTTTTAGGGCTTCTTGCATGTCTTCAACCGATTCTGGTTGATAGGCATCAATAATTGATTGAGCTAACTTCGCTGATTTTTGATCTTTTTTCTTTTTTGTCATGACTTACCACTCCTTTAATCTATTGTAAAAAAAGAAAAACCGCGAAGCAACCCACTACCTAGGATGGTAGGTTACTTACACGGTTTATATTACACTCTCGGATATATGTAATTCCATCTAAGGATTGTTTAACCAAGTCATATAATATCAACTGGTCTTTCGTAAAAATCAACAAATAAGATTTCCTACTAAAATACTCCCAAAGATAAGCCCCACTTCCTCTTAATTGCAAGGTAGGTCGCCAGCTTTTTTCAGCTATAAAATAATTAGAATTTGGAATTTCACCTAGGTTTCTGATTAACTCTTCGATATTTTCTTTTGTTTCCATATTATCCTCCTAATCAACCTATGAAGCTATACTTAGGATGTTAGCTTTAGTGATTTAGAAAATCAAATAAGGAGTACTGAATAGGTGTGTCTAGTTTAAGTATCATTTTGACAAGAGATTTTTTCTTATCAGAGCTAATCGTGATTTCTTCTTGTGTAAATGAAGCAATATCTGGTTTGACCTGACCAAGATAATAAAAATCTGTCCCATGATCATCATGTTTTTTTATAAAAAAATGAACCGGGATATCTTGACCACGCTCTCTTAAAAAGGTAACCTCAGGGCTATTTAAATTTCTTGGTGCTTTTGAGAACCAAAGGATAGTTTGTGGATCAAGCAAGGCATCTTCATAAGCCACTAAGGAACCTTTAAAATCTTCCCCTTTTTCTAACGTTACAAATATGACAAAATGATCGTCATTACGAGTATAGCCACCAATATTTTGATCAACCATTTGCTTTTTCCAATTTAAAACTCGTAATACATCACGTCTACGGTATTTTTGATATAAGGTAAGAGGTTGTTTTGTGTAATGAGTAAATGATAAGGCAAGTCCAGTTTTGATTAAATCACGTAAATACCTAACAAAAACAGGATTTTCTCTAGCTAATAAAAAATGAGGTGTTAATTGTCCCTCTTCATTAATGAAAGCAGCTTGTTCATAAGATTTTTTTTGACTACCTACATAAAACTGAGTTGATAATGTCCGGATAACAGAGTCAATAGTTTCTGAGTTTGTATTTAAGTTATATTCTTTTAGATAGTCAACTATATCTTGTTTTGATATGTGTTTTTTAATATGCAACAATTCGTTTAAGATAATTAAATCATGTGGTCTAATGCTAGGTAATAACTCAGCTGTGACAAAATTTAGAAATGAAGTATCATTTTCTGATAAGGTGTCAGTTTCTTCTTTAATTTTAACTAAAAAATCGTAATAGTTTTTACTTTTTGAAGCCATCATGACAGGGTCTACCCAATTTTGTTCAAAATAATCAAATAAAGTAGGAGTACGATTTAAACGATTTTTTAAGGAGAAGTAAAGTTGTTTTAGCATAGCCATAGAATCTAATTTAGCTGCGTCAATAGATTCAAAAATTCGTTCTTTAGCAATACTTTCAAAATTAATTGCTGATAGGCCAGAAATATAATTTGTATCAAAGGTATCTTTACGTAGATTGTTTTTGTTAAGTGAGTCATCTCCAGACAAAGCCATAGGAATCATGTAATTATTTTTATAGTTTCCAATGAAATCAATGACAGTGACAAATTCTTTGTTAGGGTATTTTCTAAGACCACGACCTAATTGTTGGATAAAAATAATGTTAGATTGGGTGTTTCTTAACATAATGACTTGATTAATCATAGGGATATCAATTCCCTCATTAAAAATATCTACAGTAAAAATATATTTAATAGATCCTTTTTCTAATTGTTGAATCGTGTCTTCCCTAGTTTTCATAGAATCCTCTCCACTTAAATAAGCAGAAGGGAGCCCTTGTTTAGTAAATAGGTGAGCCAGTTCTTTTGCTTCCCTCACTTGACTACAAAAAACTAACCCTTTAACTTGTGATCCGGAATGACCGTAATAAGTGATTTTATCAATGAGAAATTTAACACGTTCTGTATCAGTTAGGTGGTAGAGTTCAGTTGTCTCAGAGATGACCTCTCCTTGGTATTCAAAATCAGTCACACCAAAGTAGTGAAAAGGACAAAGTAAGTTTTCTTCTAAGGCATCTTTTAATCTAATTTCATAAGCTGTGTTGTAGTCAAATAATTCAAAAATATTAAACCCATCTGTTCGTTCAGGTGTTGCTGTCATTCCTAGTAAAAAGTTAGGGGAGAAATAATCAATCACCTTAGTATAAGACGTAGCTCCGGCTCTGTGTACTTCATCAATTAAGATATAGTCAAAATAATCTGGAGCAAAATCTTGTTTTATTTGTTCTTTAGAGATCGTTTGTATGGTTGCAAATAAATATTTAGCATTAATCTCTTTTTTTGTACCAGAGAGAATACCAAAGTCAGAATCAGCTCCACCGATTATTTTCTTAAAAGATTCTTTGGCTGTGTTTAATATTTGTTCTCTATGAACAATGAAAAGCATACGACGCGGTTTAGCTTGTAAGACATCAAAAGCAGCGAGGTAGGTTTTACCAGTACCTGTGGCTGAGATGACAAGAGCGCGCTTTTTTCCTTCTTCTCTAATTGTTTTGAGGTTTGTTAGAGCTTTTTTTTGCATCATATTTGGGGCAATATAATCTAATTTTTCTTCATTAAGGATACTAGGAGTAAAAGAAACAGGTAGATGGGTTTCTTTATATGTATCTATCCACTCTTTAGTTAAAGGAGTAGATTCACGCCACTCCTCTGTCATGGCTTGTCTGACTTGATGAATCAACTCACCACTCTCAAAAGAAGTCAGACGCAAGTTCCATTCATAATTTTCTTTTAAAGCACTCATCGTTAAATTTGAGCTACCAATAATCAAAGTATGAAATGCTTCTTTTTCAAATAGATAACCCTTTGCATGAAAACCTGGCTTTTTAGAAAGTCTGACTTCTAAGTTTGGAATATTCAAAAGGGACTCAAACATTAGAGGATCATTAAAATTTAAATAAGTTGAGGTGACTAACCGACCTGTGACACCTTTTTTAGCTAGATCAGATAGTTGGGCCTTGATACTGTTTAACCCGCTTTGTGTGATAAAAGCAACTGAAAAAAAGAAATGAGAACATTGTTCAACTTCAGCTTGTAGCGTGTTGAGTAGAAATTGTTGTTTATCAGGTTGATTAATAATTAGTGTGGTGTCATAAGTAGAGCCTGGTATTGTTTGATCAATAAAAGCATGTTTTAATGAACGCTCTAATAATTCCATGATTATCTCCTTATATATAATTTAATTAGTTTTTTAACAGCAGGTATGTCAGCCGGGGCCCAGTTTAGTTTGCTTATCTCTTTTTTAGTACTTACCCAATTTATATCCTCGTGTTCAGTTAATATTGGTTCACCTGATATTAAGTGGCAAATAAAGGTTGTAAGGGTAACTTCTCCAAAATCATATAGATAAGTTGTTATTTCAAAAGGTTCTATTTGAATGGTAGGCTCAATATGTAATTCTTCAATTAACTCTCTTTTTAAGGCTTCATGGGGTGTTTCATGTCTTTCGACTTTACCACCAGGAAATTCCCAGTAACCACCTAAGGATTTATCCATTGCTCTTTGTGCACATAATATTTTTTCATCTCGAAAAATAATGGCACCAACTACATCGATTTTTTTCAATATACTCCCTCCAAGTATTCTATGTTGTCATATAGTTATTCTACCAGCATTAATTGAATAAGAGTAGATCTGTCAGAGATAACTTACTATGATCTATTACAGCAAGCAAAGAAATCGGTTGCATACTACAATGGATATCATTTATTATAGTATATAAACACATATCATGATTTAAATAATATCAACCGTCTTTACATGTTTTGTCTATACCAATAATTAAGAAACTTGCTATTATAGCCTTTGTAATTAGGTCTAATTAACTTAAATTGATATAATTTGAAAGCGGTTTAATCTGATACCGGTAACATTAAAAAAACGGTTGCGTAACATTGTTAAAAGACCTATGATGAAAGTATGAAAAACATAGGGGGTTATTTAAGTGAAGAATAAGTGGAAAAAATTTGGTACTGGTTTGTTGCTAGGTGCATCTATGTTAGCTTTAGTGGCTTGTGGGTCATCTTCATCTAAAGATAAAGATGGTGGTACAAAAGATGCAGAGGCAAGTAAAGAATTATCCGTTTCAGTTGATAAAGGCTATGTGAAGTATATTGAAGGAATCAAAGGTGATTTTGAAAAAGAAAATGATATCACAATCAAAGTGATTGAAAAAGATATGTTTGAACAGCTAGAGGCTTTGACATTAGATGGACCTGCTGGTAAAGCCCCTGATGTGATGATGTCAGCTTATGATAGATTAGGGCCACTTGGTCAACAAGGTCATTTAGCACAAGTTAAATTATCAGATGACTCATTTTATAATGAAAATGATAAAAAACAAGTGACAGTTGATGGCGAGTTTTACGGAGCACCTGCTGTTGTAGAAACGCTAGTCATGTTCTATAACAAAGACTTAATCACAGAAGCACCAAAAACATTTAAAGAGGTAGAAGCCTTATCAAAAGATGAAAAATACAATTTTAAAGATGAAAGTGGTAAAAATGTTGGGTTCTTAGCTAAATGGACTGATTTCTACTTTGCTTACGGTTTGATTTCTGGTTACGGTGGTTACATCTTTGGTGATGATGGTACTAATCCAGAAGATATCGGCTTAAATAGCAAGGGTGCTGTTGAGGGGATTCAATATGCAACAGATTGGTTCCAAAATGTTTGGCCAAAAGGTATGTTAGATATTAAGAGTGCTGGTGATTTTGTCACAAATCAGTTTACAGAAGGTAAAACAGCTGCCATTATTGATGGACCTTGGGCTGCTAAAGGCTACACTGATGCTGATGTAAATTACGGTGTGAGTAAAATTCCAACATTAGATAATGGTAATCCCTATGAAGCCTTTGGCGGAGGTAAAGCTTGGGTTGTAAGTAACTATTCTACAAATAAAGATATGTCTCAAAAATTCTTAGATTACGTCACAAATGAGAAAAATCAAACAACTCTTTATGATGATACAAAAGAAATTCCAGCTAATAATAAATCAAGAGAAGCTGCTGCTAAATCAGATGATGAATTAACAAAAGCTGTTATTGAACAATATGAAAGTGCAAAACCAATGCCTAACATTCCAGAAATGGCTGAAGTATGGGCTGGTGGTGAAAACTTAATGTTTGATGCAGGTTCTGGTAAACAAACACCTCAAGAAGCGGCAGATGCAGCCGTGAAAATTATTAAAGAAAATATTCAACAAAAATACGGTGAATAAGTGAGTTAGCGGCAAAGGAAACTTTGTCGTTTTCTTTCTTAAATAAGGAGGATTAGTATGGATCAAAAAGAGCAACCTGGAAGAGTTAAAAAAGCAATGCTACTATCTATTATTCCAGGATTGGGACAAATTTATAACAAACAAATATTTAAAGGAGTTATCTTCTTACTTATCTTTATCGCCTTTGTAATTGAGATGATTACTATGGGATTTGGTGCTTTTGAAGGGTTTATTACATTAGGACATAACTCAATGGATGATCACTCATTATTCTTAATGATTGAAGGAACACTTCAAATTATTATAACAGCTATTTTTATTTTATTTTATGTCATTAACATTCGTGATGCTAAAGTCATTGCTAAACGTCTTGTTTTAGGAGAAAAAATTAATACGACAGCTAAAGAAACTCTACATGCTATGAGTGATGAGGGGTTTCCATATTTACTAACATTACCAGCATATCTTGTTATGACGGTATCGATTATTTTTCCAGTGTTAGTGACTTTATTTATGGCATTTACTAATTATGATTTTAAACATATTCCGCCAGCATCATTGATTGACTGGGTTGGGTTTAAAAACTTTTATAGTATTTTCTTTTTAAGTAGCTACCGTGCTACTTTTGGAGCTGTATTTAGTTGGACCGTGATTTGGACAGTGCTTGCTTCAACTCTTCAGATTTGTTTAGGGGTATTGACAGCTGTTGTAGCAAATCAAAGTTTCATTAAAGGAAAACGTCTATTTGGAGTTATTTTCTTATTACCTTGGGCAGTGCCTGCCTTTATCACGATTATGAGTTTTTCTAATATTTTTAATGATAGTATCGGAGCGATAAACACACAAGTTATTCCCTTTTTAAATAACATTCCCCTTGTTGACATCGCTCCGAAACCTTGGAAAACCGATCCATTTTGGACAAAAACTGCGATTATTATGATCCAAGGATGGTTAGGTTTTCCGTATATTTATGTCATGGTAAGTGGGATATTACAATCAATTCCCAATGAATTATATGAAGCAGCTAAAATTGATGGAGCTAATGCTTTTCAAAGGTTTAAAACGATTACAATGCCGATGATTTTATTTGTGGCAGCACCAATTTTTGTCACACAATATACTGGTAACTTTAATAACTTCTCAATGATTTACCTATTTAATAATGGTGGACCAGGCAGTGTTGGTGGTGGTGCAGGGTCAACTGATATTTTAATTTCATGGATCTATAAATTAACAACAGGAAATGCACCACAATACTCAGTGGCAGCCGCTGTGACTTTGATTATTTCATTCATTGTTATCGGTATTTCCTTAATTATCTTTAAGAAAACAAATTCCTTTAATATGGAGGATAACTAATATGACTCTTAAAAAAACAGTAAAACGCCAAGATTTTTGGCCTAAAGTCTTTACCTATCTATTTTTGATTATTTTATCTGTTATTGTGGTTTATCCAATTTTAATTACAGTAAGTACTGCTTTTAAAGCAGGGAATGTGAGTGCTTTTACTTTAGATTTTGGTGGGAAATATACGTTGCGAAACTTTAGTCGTCTATTTGAGGAAACTTTATATGGCAAATGGTATTTTAATACTTTAGTTATTGCTATTTCAACTATGGTGGTTCAAGTTGCTGTGATTACCTTAGCAGGTTACACCTATAGTCGTTACCGATTTATTGGAAGAAAATTTAGTTTAAAATTCTTTCTAATTATTCAAATGGTACCAACGATGGCTGCTCTAACAGCCTTTTATGTGATGGCTTTATTACTTAATGCTTTAGATAAACCGTGGTTTTTAACTCTGATTTATATCGGAGGGGGAATTCCAATGAATACTTGGCTTATGAAGGGGTATTTTGATACTGTCCCAATTGATTTAGATGAATCAGCCAAATTAGATGGTGCTGGTCATTTTAGAATTTTCTGGCAGATAATTTTACCACTTGTAAAACCAATGATTGCTGTTCAAGCTTTGTGGGCCTTTATGGGACCATTTGGTGATTACATGTTAGCTAGATTCTTACTACGTACGCCAGAAAAAATTACAGTTGCCGTTGGACTACAGGGGTTTGTCAGTAACGCTCAAGATCAACAAGTGACATTGTTTGCAGCAGGTGCTATTTTAATTGCTCTTCCAATTTCAATCTTGTTCTTCTTCTTACAAAAAAACTTTGTCTCTGGTCTAATTGCTGGAGGAACAAAAGGATAGGAGAAACTTATGAAACCATTAACATTTCCCATGAACTATTTTGCAAATACTCTGACACCTACAAAGATGTTTACTGGTAGAAAAAACTTATCTATTTGGCAAATGTTTGTTGTGTTTATCTTTTTATTCTTTTTAATGATGAATCCTGTTGTTTTAAAAGGGGGTATTTCGCTACAAGTCAATCTTGAAGATGCTCTTCCTGGTTCTTTAGAAGCATTGAATCAAGCAGATATGTTAGCTATTCATGAATTAAATATCCAAGATAGTCTATCTAAAGACGTGACTTCTGGTCAAAAAAGTGAACATGTCTATGTGAGTACGACTCAAGTGCCAAAAGGACGTTATCACAATGCTCTTGTTTTTCAAAATAAAACTATGCAGGTTTTTGGAAATGACGGTCAAAATGTTACCTTACATTACACTTCTGGGTGGAATTTAAATCAGTATAAAAATACGGGACAGCTAGATAAATTCTTAAATCAAGCATGGCAAGAACAAACGGCTGGTTACCGTCGAGTAATGGGGATCTTACTTAATGGTTTTGTGTTATTCCTAAATTTAATCATGTTAGTTTTTATAGCTAGTTTATTTTTATGGATGACCAAAAAAAGTCATATATCGTCTATTGAAACTTACAAAGAATCAGTAAATTTAACATTAAATGCTTTATTTCTTGGAACGCTAGTCGCAGTTATTTTTAGTTTTTTTAGCTTTAATGTGATGACAATGGTAGCTATTCAAAGTTTTGGTCTAATTCTAGCTTATCTATTAATTTTCTTAAAAACAAAATTAAATGATCAATATGTTTCAAATCAACAAGTAACACACACATTAAATATGAAAGAGGGTCGTTAATAATATGGAAAGAGCAGCACTACTACATCGTCCTGAAAGTGAATATGCTTACTTAAAATCAAGAACAGAGATGCACATTAGACTTAGAACCAAAAAAGATGATGTTAAAGAGGTATACATACTAAAGGGTGATCCTTATTTAATTGATCAAGATAAATGGTATCAAGAAGAAACACCCATGTTAAAAATTGCTTCAACAGATGATTATGATTATTGGTTTATCTCAGTTACTGCTAAACACCAACGTTTACAATATGCTTTTCATGTTCTTGGAGTAGATGGTGATGATGTTTTTTACGGAGATCGTGGTTTGTTTGACTATCATCAAGACGTGATTAGTACTGCAGGTAATTATTTTAGAATGCCTTATTTTCAAGAAGCAGATATGTTTAAAGAGCCTAAATGGGTAAAAGAAACTGTCTGGTATCAAATATTTCCAGAGCGATTTGCTAATGGGGATACAAGTAATGATCCAAAAGGTACTCTACCTTGGGGTAGTAAAGACCCATCTCGTGAGGATTTCTTTGGAGGGGATTTACAAGGGGTAATTGATCATCTAGATTATTTAAAGGATTTAGGGATTAATGGGCTTTATTTTTGTCCAGTATTTAAAGCGATGTCCAATCACAAATATGACACGATTGATTATTATGACATAGATCCAGATTTTGGTGACAAAGAGACTTTCAAAATATTAGTTCAAGAAGCTCATAAACGTGGCATTCGTGTCATGCTTGATGCGGTATTTAATCATATTGGTTATGCTTCAAAAGAATTCCAAGACGTAGTTGAACACGGCGAAAAATCAAAATATAAAGACTGGTTCTATATTCATGACTATCCCGTTGAGTTTGGTATAGGAGGGAATACGGAGGGGTCTGAATTGATTCATTATGATACTTTTGCATTCACTCCTATGATGCCAAAATTAAACACAACTAACCCTGAAGTGGCAGCTTATTTACTTGATATTGCTACTTATTGGATTGAAGAATTTGATATTGATGCTTGGAGATTAGATGTAGCAAATGAGGTAGACCACCGTTTTTGGAAGAAATTTTATGAGGCCACAACAGCTCTAAAACCAGATTTTTATATTTTAGGTGAGATTTGGCATTCTTCTCAGCGCTGGCTTGAAGGTGATGAGTTCCATGCAGTGATGAACTATGCTTATACAGAAACGATTTTAAATTTCTTTGTACAAAAAAATATATCTGCTACAAAGCTAGCTAGTGGATTGTATGAGCAGTTAATGCTATACCGCGAGCAAACCAATCAAGTTATGTTTAACTGTTTAGATTCTCATGATACAGCTAGATTATTAACACTTAGTGATGGAGATAAAGATATTGCTAAGATGACATTAGCCTTTACTTTTTTACAACAAGGCTCACCTTGTATCTATTACGGAACAGAAGTTGGTATGACAGGTGGTAATGATCCAGACTGTCGTAAATGTATGATTTGGGATGAAGAACAACAAGATAGAGTTTTCTTTGAATTTATGAAGGACTTAATTCATTTAAGACATGAGTATCAAGAAGTACTATCTGATGGTCAATTAATTTTTGATGTGTTAGATAATGAAGAACGTGTTGTTGTCTTTAGTCGCAAGTCAGATAAGGGGATTATCACAGGTTACTTTAATGCAGGTAGTCATTTATTTGAAGCAAAAGCTGATGGTAAAGTAGTCTTAAGTCAACAAGCAGAAGTTTCTATGGATAAATTAGTTATTGAACCAAAGGGGTTTGTGGTAACTTATAATTAAATAAAAAAACGAGGTTGACTTTTGTAGTCATCCTCGTTTTTGATTTAATTAACGAAAAGCATAAGTGATTTCTGTGATACCAAATAACATAAAGTAAAAACCTACTAAGAAGCTTAGTGTTAAACCAGCTGTTGCAGGGCTAAGTAATAACATAATCCCAACAATAACTCCTAAGATACAAACAATGATTGTAAACCAGTAGTATCCTTCACCAGCAGCTTTTACTGAGCTAGCTGTAAATAATCCAACGATTGAATCAATTAAGAACCATAAAGCAAAGATAACTGAAATAGCAACCATACCAGCACCAACGTTGAATAATAATAGTAATCCAATGATGATATCAAAAATACCCATGACAATAGGCATTGTTGTTGCCCAACCAGTATATTGTCTTAAACGGCGTCTAAAGAATAATTCAAAAATTCCTTTAACAACTGCGATAATACCAAATACAATGACTAAACTTTCTAATGTTGATGATGGATCTTGAAAAGCAATTAGTGATACGATAATAAATAAAATTCCTAGTAAGAATGACCACCAGTCAAATCCTGTTTTTTCTGTTGACATAAAAATCTCTCCTCTAATTTTTTATAGTTAATATTGTTGAGTGATACTATAAACATTTTCAATCGATTTTTGAATGATATGGTTAAGTATCAGTTTGTTTTGTTTCTCTAAGAAGTTAATTAATTCTTCAGAATTTAGTAATGAAATAGCAGTATCAGTTGAATAGATAAATTGTTGAACATATTGCCTATTAGCATCAAGGAATTCATTAATCAATTTTTGCCGCTGTGCTAATGGCAATTTTAGTATAATCTCTTTTAACTTGGATAGGCTCTCTTGAATGGAGTCTGGAAAACGATATTTAGGAATTTTAGTAACATTTGTATATTGTGGAATATATGGATCAAGTGGACTAAAGCCAATATTAGTCCAAAAGATACTTGAGACACCTTCATTTAATTGAGAGCGAATATTGAAAATATACGATGCGACATCCTGACTAATTGCAGTGATAGTGTCAGGAGTATCCTCTTCTTTAAATAAAGAAGAGTAAAACATATAGTGTGGACGCAATGAACAAATAACGTCAATCAACCTTAGTCTTGATGTCGTTTGAAATAAAAATGGTAGATAGTCAGAATGGACTAAAGACTCATCAGACATTAGAAACGCATAGGTCAACTGGGCTCCTCGGTGAGCTTCTTGTTGTTTGTTACCAAAAATATCACGTACATTCCAAGTGGTTGGATTGGTGTTTAAGTGATGGCGGATAACAAAACGCTCAATATTATCAGAAGTCAAAACGTTTAGCGAATCACTAAAATCAATGTGTTCCTGAGATAATTGATTTGTAATAATGGCACATGAATTATCAGGAATACGTTGCGCGATCCAGTGATGGCCAGTGAGAATCTCCATATACCAAACATCTTGATTGTCACTAAAAGCAACGGCACTTCGACCGTTAGAACCATAAAGGTGAATCAAATTACCAAGGTATTCCACTCCTTCTTTTGCCGAATGGACGTAAGGAATGACACTATGTAGTAGCATATCATTACTTAGACCATGGTCTACAAAAGGATCAAAGGCCAATGCTTTATTGCTACCTCTTAGGTTTGGAATAACAATCATAGTAACGTTATTTTCATTTATACCACCATCATCAAACTTGTGTTGGTCATCATCTACATGAGTTGAAACAGTTTGATAGCGTAAAGCTCGTTTTGGTAGAGGAACTGTTATACCAGTTATCTTTGAAGTGAGTGTCTTTGTTTGATGACCACTCTCAGAAAAGGCACGTAAGGTAACTGGGTTATCGGCTTTTTTCTATCTATTAATTTTGCAACAACAGTTGATTCGTCAATGGTTGCTTGTTTACCAACTAATATTGTTGTCTCCATCTCATTCCTCCTTATCATTAAGTTATGTCAAGGTAACTAACATCTACTGAATGTGCTATTAACTAAATTAAAGAATTACTTCTATCTTAATTCTATAAAATTAAGAGTTCCTTAAATTACTCTTTTATGTCGCAACCTTAGGCAAAAAAAAGCACATTATATTAAGATGAGAGGGAGTTTACTAGAAAAAAAGTCTTATTTTTGGTAATAGATAGCTTAAAAAGGATTGGATTTTACTAATAAATAAAGATTGTTAAGTTTTTTGAAATCGTTTACTATTGATAGTGAGGTACTAATTGAAGGAAAAGGATGTGTCAAAAGTATGGTAAAACGTCTAATCAGTGCTAATCCAAGTGAGATTAGCCAAATGACAGCAAGTGAGCTTAAGCAAAGCATTAAGGCAAGCGATGGTCGTGTTATTTTAAGTGAGAATGTGGTGCTTCATGAACCGATTGTAGGAGATATCACAGCTACCGAGTTAGCCAGAGCTTTTGGAGCTGATATGATTTTATTAAATGGTTTTGATATGTTTCAACCTCAAATATCAGGACTGTATGGGTACGGAAGTAATGTAGTAAGCGAGCATACTTTAGAAGATTTACAAAAATTAGTTCATATGCCAATTGGTTTGAATTTAGAGCCAGTAGATAAAGCGGCCAACATGACTGAAGGTCGAATTGATATTCCAAAGGGGCGTTGTGCTAGCGTAGAAACATTTAAGAAAGCTAGTGAATTAGGTTTTGATTTTGTACTATTAACCGGAAATCCAGGTGTTGGGGTAACTAATGAGGCTATTATTAAAGCTGTTTCTTTAGCAAAAGAGCATTTTAGTGGTTTGGTGATTGCTGGGAAAATGCATAGTGCAGGTGTTGATGAGCCTGTAGTTTCTATAGAGGCTATTAAAGCATTTATTAAGGCTGGGGCTGATATGATTTTAGTGCCAGCAGTAGGGACAGTACCAGGAGTAAGAGATGAGCATATTATAGAAGTCATTGATTATGCTCACAAACATGGGGTCTTAGTCATTAGTGCTATTGGGACGAGTCAAGAAAGCTCAGATGAAGAAACCATTCGTCAAATTGGTTTACACAATAAAATGTTGGGGGTAGACATTCAACATATTGGTGATGCTAACATGGGACTTGTGGGTATTCGTAATATTCAAGTGTTGTCAGATGCTATTCGTGGGTCAAGGCATACGGTTTCTAGAATGGCTAGATCAGTGAATAGATAATAAAAGTCTGATGTTAAGCAAAGCATTATCAGTTAAAATAGTTTATAATAGAGATACAAAAAGAAAAGTCATGATGGAGGAATCGTAATGTTTGAGCAAAAAAAAGTTTATAAAAGTATGGAGAATCGCCAATTTACCTCTGAGAGTTTATTAGCTGAATTAGAAGAATTAAAAGCGTTTCAATTTGAGGATGTTTCCTACACGGGTATTAGCTTGAATATTGATATGCTAATTACCCAATACTTAAGAGATGACCACTTTAATTTAATAGAAGTGAAAGGTGGTATTGCTAAAAAAAGTTTTGACTTATGGTACAAAGATCTATGTTTAGCTATTGAGATTTATAATCGATTCGCAGTCTATACACAAGCATATTTTAGAGATTACGTGGAACAAGCTAATGCTTATGAAGCACAAACAGGTTTTAGTAACACATCTAAAGAGTTTAAAGAATATTTTGAACAAGGTAACTCTATGTATTTCCATGATGTTCTTCACTTAGTTTTTGACTTATCACGAAAAATTGATTTAAGTATAGATGATTTCAATGAAGCAATTGTTTATGAAGGACTAAACAAAGCCGATTATCCATTACCAGAAAAATTAGTATTTGAAGGTAAATAACAAGTTTTCGCGCATAAAAATAAATGTCTATCTAACACGGCTAAGTTAGGTAGACATTTTTGAAAATGACTAGCATTTAATATCATTCATCATCGTCGAAAGAGAATTGGGAAAATCTTTACATGTATGTTTTGAATTGGAATTAAACACCAATTATTTTATTTGTTGCTTATGTGCCGAATCATCCCCTTTGCTTTTTTTAAACATTAATTAGTTATTTTTTAGTAAAAAATAAGAAAATTTATACTAATCAAACTAATTATTCGCTCTTATATGTTTATTATAAAGGCAAGGGTAAATAATAAGTATTAAAAAAACGACAAAACTTTCAGAATAGAAATTATTTGTGAAAATTTAGGAGAGAGGTGAGTCTAATCGATCATAAACCTTATGTTAGTGGTGATTATTTAAGTAGTCATTTCAGCCCTCATGAAATGGTCGTTGAACCATTTACTGTCTAACAAGATACGAATCCTGTACAAAAAGATGAGGTTTAGTTTTATATTTTATTAGAGGGAGAGGGGATTTTATCGATTAATGGCATCGATTTCGATATTAGAGATCAGCAGTTGATTTTACTTTTATCTTATCATGTGTATTCTTTTTCTGCTCCTAATGGGCCAATTAAGTTTTATAGAATTCGTTTTTCCCTAGGTTTATTATTATTAATTAGTACAAATCGTAAGATGTATTATCAAGAACTGAAAAGTCATGAAAAACTGAATCCTATTGTTAATTTAACTCAAAATCAATTTAAATATGTGACAACTGTGACAGATTCTATTTACAAAGAGTTACAATCAGAAACTGAGCAAAAAAGTTATTTATCTATAAGTTTAACTTCTTTTTTAAATTATATTTATCAAAAACAGCGAACGAATACAAATAAGTTACCAACTGAAAAAACGTTAAAGTGGAAAGTACTACAATATATGAATGATCATCACTCTATGCCATTAGGAATTGATATGGTAGCAAAACAATTTGATTTATCATCAGGTGAGGTACAACAAATTTTACAAGAGTTGACAGGTACGACATTTAAAAATAATATGAATCGTATTCGTCTAAGAAATGCAGTTGCTCTTATGCAGTTTGATGAATTATCTATTGTTGAAATCAGAAAGATTTGTGGTTTCAGCTCAGATGGTCTATTCTATGATGTTTTTAAAAAAGAGTATGGTGTACTACCAAAAGAATATAGACAAAGTTTAGAGGAGTATACAGATAATACAGGTAGGACAGATGCTTGGGAGATCTATATTTATCTCCAAAAGAATTACCGTATGCCACTTACTTTAACTGATATTTCAAATAAACTACATATAAATAAAAAACAAATTGAACGTTTGTTAAGAGAATCTTTTTCTTTAAGCTTTAAAGAGATGTTAAATGGTTACCGAGTAGTTATTGGACGCAATTTACTAGTGTCAACTGATAAAAATGTTCAAGAAGTAGCAAGTACTGTTGGGTTTTCTCAGAGTAGTTCTTTTATTCAAGCTTTTCAAAAAGTTTATCAGGATACTCCTAAGCAATATGTTGAAGCTTTCAAACGAAAAAAACAGAGCAATAAATGAACAAATTGATTATTTTCTTGCACTCTTTGGTTCATATTTATGTGATTCTTCCAAAAAAACAGTACTATAATATAGGTCGGTATAATATATGGTTGAAAAGAGGATAATTATGGGAAATACTGTTTTAATACCAAGTTGGCTAACCGTTGTAGCATGGCTTAGCTTGTTGCTGTCATTTGTATCATTTATATATGTTTTAAGAGACGTTCTAAAACATCCTCAGCCTATGAAGGTGATGAATGAAGTGTGGCCCTTAACGACTTTATTTGGTTCTATTGTTTGGGTAAAAGCTTATAAAAAATGGGGTAAGCCAAAAGCTATAGCAGCTCAAAAGATGGAAAAAGGTCGAGATATGAAAATGGGGATGGCATCATCTTCCACAAATAAGAATCAAATGGAAATGTCAGACATGAAAGAATCATCTATGCCGGTTTCTGTTTTTATTGGAACATGTCACTGTGGTGCCGGGTGTACTTTGGCTGATTTAATTATTGAGTGGTTATTGTTTTTTATGCCTGGTTTATACGTAGTAGGTGGTTACCCTTGGCTTTTTAAAGATAATCTTTTTGCAGGTTTTGTACTGGCCTTTATTTTAGCTTATATTATTGGGGTTAGTTTTCAATATTTTGCCATTGTACCTATGAAACATTTAGGGAAAAAAGAGGGAATCATTGCAGCTATCAAAGCTGATACATTGTCTCTAACATCATGGCAAATTGGAATGTATGCTATTGTAAGTATTTGTCAATTATGGCTATTTCCACTTTGGTTTGGTGGACGTATTGAAGCAAACACACCTGTTTTTTGGCTTATGATGCAAGTTGCTATGCTAGCAGGTTTTTGTACAGCTTATCCAATGAACTGGTTTTTAATTAAAACAGGTATTAAAGAAAGAATGTAATGAAAAATATATAGACAGGAGATGATGATATTTCTTATCTATGTATTTTTTTATTGATATAAATAAAAAAATGTTATGATAATAGATAAGACGATATGTAAAAATATGGAAAGGAGTTAGCTTATGACAAATTTATCCATCATTCAAATTTTAACACGCTTATTACTCGCTATTGTTATGGGTGGTACTATAGGGTATGAGCGTGAGCAGAAAAATCGTCCTGCTGGAATGAAAACCCATATTTTGGTGTGTCTAGGGGCAACTATCATAGCTTTGATTCAACAAGAGTTATCTCTTGATGCGTTAGAAATGGTAAAAAATGATCCGAATTTGGCTAATGTTGTAAAATTTGATCAGTCAAGGCTGATTGCTCAAGTGATTAGTGGTATTGGGTTTTTAGGTGCTGGAACGATTATTATCACAAAACAACGAGTTACAGGCTTAACAACAGCAGCTTCACTATGGTCAGTAGCAGCAATTGGGATTGGTATTGGCATGGGGTTTTATGTTGTGACCTTATTTAGTTTTCTAGCCATTATGTTTTCCCTATCTTTAGTTAAACGTATTGTAACAATCTCTAAGGTTAATAACTTGGAAATTCAATATGTCCACCGAACGGAGACGAAAAATTTTATAAAAATATTTATACCATTGATTTACCAAAAGAGTTAACGTACGCTGAAGTTATTGAAGATCTTTCAATGTATCCTAATGTTAGAGAAATTAGACTTGTATCAGTGAATGACTAATAAGAAGATGAGGGAGGTTTGTGTATGATTCAAAGAAAAAGTATTAAACGGTTAAGTACCATGCTTGGTATTATTTATATCATTGTTGCTGTGTTAAGTTTTTTTAATCCTTGGTCTGATTTAAAAAATGTGATGTTATTATTTGGTGCTGCAGCTATTTTAAAAGGAATTTTTGAATTGTTTTTTAGAAATAAACTAAGAGGCTACAATGGTGTATTAGCTAAAGTATCTTTAGGTATAGGAGTATTTGACGTATTAGTAGGTATTATTTTATTGTTTAGTCTAGTGGATAAATTCCTAGCTTTACCAGTTGTTTTTGCTATTTGGTTTATTGTGGATTCTATAGTTGGATTGTTATTAGCTGAGGAATTAAAGAGTAGCAGTACCTTGTATTACTGGCTAGTTATGATAGTAAGTATTGTAGGTGTACTAATTGGTGCTATGCTGGTATTTAACCCAATGTTATCTGTTACTAGCTTTATTTATTTAATTAGTACATATTTACTAATTAATGGAATAAGCGAATGTGGAAGCATGTGGTATTCATAAAAAATATTGACTACTCATGCCTTTAAACAGTCGGTTGGAGTAAAATATGATAAAATGAAGCTACTTAGATATGAAGGAGACGATATTAGTGGATGACATTATGATTTATTGTTCAACAGAAATTGTAGAAGGTGGTTGCAATGTTTGTCCAACAACAGCAACTCAGACCTATGATATTGAGGTGAATCATCAAAAGAAATCCCTAGGTGAGTTAGATGTCTTATCTCTACTTATGAGTATATTACCAACATATGGTTTTACTCATACTCAGGAATATGATGTAGATGCTGATATTGATGTGTATCAAAATAAGGATGTGAAGGTGTCCATTATTGAGACCTACATGGGGTTAGATATTAGATCTGGAGCTAAAAAAACTGTTGTAAAAAATATTTATGATTCGCCAGAAGCATTGTTTAATGTTGTAAATGACCTGTTTGTGACGTATTTTAATATACCAACTGTCACATTTAAAATTGATATTCCTTCTAAATAAAAAATGAAAGAGGATGGTAATACATGAAAAAATTTATAGGATTAGCAGTATTATTAGTTGCTTTAACAGGGTGTGGTAGCAACAAAGATGATAAACAGACTGATAAAGATGTTAGTGCTAGTACAGAAACTGTTATCTCAACTGATTCTAAGAAAAAAGATTCAGCTATTTCAGATGATAAAAAAGAACAAACGATTGAAGTGACTTTAGCAGAAGATGGCAAAGAATTTGAAAATAAAACGATTGATGTTGACAAAGATGAATTGTTATTAGACGTTATGGAAAAGAACTTTGATATTAACGAAGAAAAAGGCATGATTGTTGGGATTGATGGACATGAGCAAGATACAAAAGAAAATAAATATTGGATGTATGATGTGAATGGTGAGTTTGTAGAGGTTGGAGCTTCAGAATATAAAGTACAACCAGGAGATATTATCAATTGGAAACTAGGAGAGTAAATCACTTTATTTAGTAGATTAGGGAGGATTAAAGGATGCATGTTAATTTAGTTCAACCACGAACAGGTCAGGTTAAATAAGTGAAAGTTGGTTTTTCATGGACAGTATTTTTTTTCGGGTTCTTCCCGGCTCTATTTAGAGGAGATATTAAATGGGCATTAATTATTTTCTTTGTCAATATCCTAACCGTGGATTTATCTAATATAGTTTTTATGTTTATTTACAACCGAATCTATATTAATGGTCTACTAGAAAAAGGTTACATTCCAGCAAGTGAGGCAGATTCTCAGATACTAATATCCAAAAACTTTATCGCCAGTCCAATTTATCAAGATTCAGATGATGATTTTGATTTTTGATTCTAAGAGGAAATAGTAAGAGGTTGACTGAAAAGTTGATCTCTTTTTTTGTCTACTGAATCATTATCACATAGAAAGTTTTCACGAATTATTTTTATATTTAATTATAAATAGTTCGTTATTTGTCTTTTTATTTCTATTGGAATAATAATTTGAGAAATGTTGTTTGTCTTTATTATCAATTTCAAATATTATCCTGTATAATGTGACAAAAATAAAATCAGGAGGAATTCCATGTTAACCTTTGAAAACATTCGCTCTTTTCCAAAAGTAGAATTACACTGTCACTTAGATGGCTCTATTAGACCTGAGACACTTCAAAAAATAGCTAAAGCTCAAAATATGTCTATCGCTGATGATTTAGAAATCGTCAAACAAAATATGCAAGCTCCTAAAGACTGTCAACACTTAGAAGATTATTTAGCAGGTTTTATTTACGTCCTTCCTTATCTGCAAACAAGTATTGGTTTAGAAATGGCAGCTTTTGATGTTATGGAACAAGCTTTTTTAGATGGGATTGTTTATATCGAGATTAGGTTTGCTCCGAGCCTTTCTCTAGAAAAAGGTCTTAGTGTACCAGAGACGATTCAAGCAGTGGCTAAAGGAATTGCTCAAGCTGAAGAGAAATACCCCGTTAAGGGAAATATCTTAATCAGTGGTATGCGAGATCAGGAACAAGAATACTTGAAAGACATTTTCTTTGAATCATTAAATACAGTTGAAACAAAGGTTGTGGGAATTGATTTAGCAGGAGCTGAAAAAGATAATTCTGTGTCAAATGTTGCTGAAGTGATCCAGGTAACAACAGATCAAACTGATATTTCTCTAACACTTCATGCAGGAGAGTGCGGTTGTGTACAAAATATTAAAGATTCAGTTACGCTAGGAGCTACTCGCATAGGGCATGGTATCGCCTTGCTTGGAGATGAGGAAAGTCAAGAGTGGCTATCTGAAAAAGATGTCTGTATTGAAGGATGTCCTACGAGTAATGTAGATACTAGAATGATTAAAAATATATCAGAATACCCTTTACATGCTTGGTTAGAAAAAGGTTTGACGTTTTGTATTAACACAGATAACAGAACCGTTTCAAATACAACACTGACAAATGAATACTATCAATTAGTAAATCACTGTGGGTTAACAGTGAAACAACTACGTCAACTTAATCAAAATGGAGCTAACTATGCCTTTATTGATGAAGAGTACCGAGCTGATTTAGTTGAACAAATGGAGAGGTTTGAATGCTAAGAAAGGAATAATAGATATTTGTGAAAAAATGTATACTGTTACTATCTAATTATAATGAATTAAATAAGGAGTTTTATTTTATGAAAAAAGCAACACTGTTGATATCGTCTGTTATTTTATTAAGTATGATGGCAGGGTGTGGGCAAACAGAAGATAATAAAATGAAACAAACATCTAGTGAGACTAGCCAAATCACTTCTACAAGCAGTATAAAAGGTGAGGATGTCAGCTTAAAAGATATTATATCTGTCGATGAGGCCATTGATATATACTAAAGCATATCCTGATACAGATATTACTGATTTAACTTTAGAGCTTTCTTTTGGCAAATACTTTTATCACATCGATGGGATTGATGATGATTCAGAATATGAAGTCACTATTAACGGTGAAATAAAAGAATTATCCGATGAGAAAACAGAAAAGCTTGATCGTGATGAGCAAAATGGAACGAAACGTCAAGAAGAAAAACTTGATTTGGAACACATTATCAGTATAGATAAAGCGAGTGAGATTGCAGTTAAACAAGCGGGTTTTGGTGAGGCAACAGAATGGTCTCTTGATCGTGAGTTAAATACGACTTACTGGGAAGTAAGCGTCAAAGAAGGCCATGTGAAAGAAGAAGATATTAAAATTGATGCACAATCAGGTGATGTTATCAGTGTTGAAAAGGACTAAATAGTAAGGGGATAAAAACGTGAAAAGTCAAAAACAACGTATGCTCCAAGGGGAGTTATATATGGCAAATGACCCGGATTTGAAACAAGATTTTGCTCGTTGCCGTCAATTAATGAGACAATTTAATCAAAGCAGTGAGATAGACTTAGAAGATAGAACGAGAATATTAAAAGAATTATTTGGAAAAACAGGGGAGTATCTATACGTAGAGCCTAATTTAAAGTGTGACTATGGCTCTAATATTTCTGTTGGAAATTATTTTTATGCTAATTTTGATTGTATTATGTTAGATGTTTGCCCGATTACAATAGGGGATGAGGTTATGTTTGGCCCTCGAGTAAGCATTTTTACTGCAAGTCACCCTCTTGATGCTGATGTGAGGATATCAGGACTTGAATTTGGAAAGCCAGTTGTCATTGGAGATAAAGTGTGGATTGGTGGCGGTGCTATTATTAATCCTGGTGTGACTATAGGTGATAATTGTGTTATAGGCTCAGGTGCTGTCGTCACTAAAGATATTCCAGAAAATACCATTGCAGCAGGTAATCCGTGTCGTGTGATTCGTCCGATTACTAGTGAAGATAAGGCGTACTGGGAGAAAGAACGTCAGCTTTATCAAGATAGCTTATGATCATAGCTTGAAAGCTTATTATTTCAGGCTTTCATATTGATATTTTAGTTGATTATGGTATAATAAAGATGTAAAAAGGATACGTAGACTATATTTTTTTACATACAGTAACCAATCTCTCCTATAATAAACCAATTTTGAATTGGTTTTCCATTAGCTCAGGGCTAATGGTTTTTTTTGTTATTTTTTTCATTTATTTGGCTTTAATAGATATATACGAAATATTACTATGGTTATCTAATGATAAAATAAGGACATCAGATATCGTTGTTTTTGAGTATTGGCTCAAAATAATATATATATAAGATAGACATAAATAAAGAGGAAGCCTAGATACTTAGTCTGTGTATTAAACGACAAACTAGTTCTATGACTTCCTTTTTATTTTAAATCAATGGTGGAATACTAGGGTTAATCGGTACAGCTATGACTGTTGTTTTTTAGAATCAAGGGCCAACTTAACTGCTTCTTTAACGTCGTTTAAGGTTGTTGCTTCAACGCTTTGGTAACCATAACCTTTACCTAAAGAAGTAATATCAAGGTCTGGGATATCTAAACCAGGAACATTAGGTGTTTGCTGTGCTTTTGAGAAAGATTTTAAAATACCATATTCCTTATTGACTGGGATCACATAAATAATCGGTAAATCATGTTGGTTAGCTGTCCAAATTCCTTGAATAGCATATTGAAAAGAGCCATCACCCACAATGGCCACAACAGGTCGATTACCACCATTGGTTTTCTCGCCTAGAGCAATACCAACAGCAGCTGGTGTTCCCCATCCTAGAGAACCACTAGCAAATGTGTAGAATTCATCATGAGCAGTGATAGGCCAAACAGAATGCAAATCTGCTAGATTAGATGGTGTTTCTTCAACTAAAATAGTGTGTTTAGGTACTGTGTCACGAATGACTTTGAAGACGTCTAACGCATTTAGCATATTAGCAGTTGTCTCACTTACTTGACTTATAGGATGTGAAGCCATGTTGTGAGTTGTTTTTTTAAGAGTTAGGTCTTTTTTGTGTGTTGTTACTAAAGGAAGTAGCTGCTTAATGGCATAAGTTGCATTACTCAATAAAGTATCGCCTACAGGTGCCTTAGCTGCAAGGTCTGGATCTGCTCCAAATTTTGAATCAATAGAACGTTTTAATGTATCACCATTAAATGGTTTACTCCAATCATCTAAAGGAATAGATAAAAAAACAGGTCCAGAGGGTTCTTGTAGAGCCATTGCAAAGGCACGCATAAAAGCACCTGGAACATCTTCAGCACGTTTTGGTTCATAACTCCACTTAACAAATGGTTTTGGTAATTCTTCTGGCTTAACATTTGTTAGCCATGGCTCCATTAAAAGCATTTCACGAGTTTGATTCATTTGAGCGGTAAAGTATTACTCATGGCATTACTTAAACCTGCTGCTACAGCTGAGGCTTCTTGAAGGGTTTGGATATAAGTAAAATCACTTGAAAAATTTTCTAAAAAAGTTTCTTCCGTTGAACCTGGATTCCCGAAAATAGTCTTAATATTTAAATCTCTTAATAAATCAAATGTTACTTCTCTAACCGTCTTCATGTCTTACTTCCTAAGTAATAGTAGTAGTGCTATTATATATCTGGAAAGGATTAACTGCAATTAACTAGATATCAAGTCGTACTTTAGCTTCTTAAAATGCCTTTTTTTTGTAGATAATCACTATATTTAAAAATATTTGGTATAATTGAAGAGATAAAGTTGAAGGAGTGTATGTATGAAAAAATCAGAACGACACCTTTTACTAAAGAATTTAATTGAAAATAATATTATTTCAAAACAAGCAGACTTATTGGTATTATTACATAGTAGAGGTATAGATGTAACTCAAGCCACAGTATCTAGAGACATTCAAGAGCTTGGTATAGTAAAAGTATATGATGACTTAGGTAATATTCGTTATGTATGTGAGCCCAAAAAAGGCACAGAGCCAATGACAAAATCATTGTTGGAAGAATTATTTATGGATTTAGTGATAGATATAACAATAGTTCAATTTGTAATAGTTGTTAAGACCACTTTGGGTACATCAAATGTCATTGCTGCTGAGTTAGATCTTTTAGACTTTCCAGAAATTATTGGAACTTTAGCAGGAGTAGATACTATTGTATTATTTGCTAAAACAAACAAAGAAGCTAATAATGTTTATGATAAGTTAAGAAGTTATATCAAACATTAAGGAGGATTTAATCATGACAGAATTAAAAAATCTACAAAATGGTTCAGATATTAGAGGGGTTGCTATCTCAGCTGAGGGGTTTGCGGCCAACTTGACATCTGTTGAAGCCAAAAGAATTGCTTTAGGTATAGTGGAGTGGTTAAAACGAGATAAAAATATGACAACAACTCCTTTAAAAATTGCGATAGGTCAAGATAGTCGATTATCAGGGCCTGAGATTAAAGAAGGACTGGCAGAAGCTTTTTTAAGTGAGAGAGTATTAGTAATAGACACTAATCTTTCTACTACCCCAGCCATGTTTATGGCCACGCAATTCTCAGAGATTGATGCAGACTGTGGGATTATGATTACAGCTAGCCACCTACCTTTTTATTATAATGGTATTAAGTTATTTACTAAAGAAGGTGGAGCAGAACATGCAGATATTGAGGCTATCTTATCTTATGCTCCTCAAATAGTTGAAATAGATAATATGTTTGGAACAAGACAAGAGTGTGACGTAATTTCGCTATACGCTGCTGATTTAGTGGAAAAGATTATAAGAGAAACAGGTCTAGAAAAACCCTTAGCAGATTTTCATATTGTGCTAGATGCAGGGAACGGTGCTGGAGGTTTTTTTGCAGTAAAAGTATTAGAAGTATTAGGTGCTAATACTTCTGGTAGCCAATTCTTAGAACCGGATGGTCGTTTTCCAAATCATATTCCAAATCCTGACAATAAAGAAGCTATGAAGAGTATCCAAGAAGCTGTATTAGCAAATCAAGCTGATTTAGGTGTGATTTTTGATACGGATGTGGATAGAGCAGCAGTTGTTGATAAATCAGGACAAGTTATTAATCGTAATAATTTAATAGCCGTACTAGCAAGTATTGTTCTTAAAAGTGATCCAGGTTCTGTGATTGTAACCAACTCACCAACATCAAGTCATTTAAAGGAATTTATTGAAAGTCTTGGTGGTAAACAAGTTCGTTATTTGTGTGGCTACCGTAATGTGATTAATAAAGCAATTGAATTAAATAAAGAAGGTATTAATACACCACTAGCTATTGAAACAAGTGGTCACGCAGCTTTTAGAGAAAACTACTTTTTGGATGATGGTGCTTATGTCATTGCTAAAATTTTAATGCTATTACCCCAGTTACGTCAAGAAAACAAGGAATTAGGTGACTTGATTGCGACATTAAAACAACCAAAAGAAGCACAAGAAGTAAGGTTTAAGGTATTAGGAGAAGACTACAGACATAACGGTGAGGCTGTGATCGCAAGCTTATATGATATGGTAGCTACTCATCCTAATTTTGAAATTGATCCTGATAATGATGAGGGGATTAGGGTGAACGTAACGGATAATTATGGCTCAGGTTGGTTTTTACTTCGTATGAGTTTACATGAACCACTACTTGTTTTGCAAGTCGAAAACGATGAGGTAGGAAAAAACCACTTGGTGTTTGAAACACTACAACCTTTCTTTGAACGTTTTGATTATTTAGATACAACAACTTTAGATAATATCTTGAGTTAATCACCCATACTTGGTGTAGTTGACAAGCTTAGTGATAGATGATAAATTGATTTGCGTATATAAAAACCTGACTGGACTAGTAAAGAGTGAGTCTTTTTACAGAGAGAAATCGACTATGCTGAAACGATTTTATTAAGAAACTTTTGAACCTACCAGATAATAAATAGGTGAGAGACCTTTATCAGCTAAACAAAGTCGTAAAGTAAGCCCTACTTTAAAACAAGGTGGTACCGCCAGTTATTGGTCCTTGTCAAGTAGGGTCTTTTTTTATGCAATAAAATATGTGGGGGAATAACAATGGCAAAAAAACAAGGATTCGTTAAACAAATTACAAGTCGTGATGAAGATTTTACTCAGTGGTACACAGATGTTTGCTTAAAAGCAGAATTATGTGATTACTCAAGTGTGAAAGGATCGATGGTTGTTCGCCCAACAGGAACCGCACTTTGGGAAGGAATTAAAACGATTGTTGATACGAGGCTGAAAGAAACAGGTCATGAGAATGTGATGATGCCCTTACTTGTGCCTGAGCATTTATTATTAAAAGAAGCAGAACATGTGGAAGGTTTTGCTCCCGAGGTTGCATGGGTTACGATGGGCGGTGAGAGTGAGTTAAGTGAGCGTTTAGCCATTCGCCCAACATCAGAGGTTATGTTTTGTGAGCATTTCAAAAAAATTATCCATTCACACCGTGATTTACCAGTAAAATATAATCAATGGGCAAACGTGATGCGTTGGGAAAAAAATACCCGTCCATTTTTAAGAACGACTGAATTTTTCTGGCAAGAAGGACACACTTGTCACATGACTCACGAAGAGGCTGAAGATGAAGCGTTAATGATCTTAGATATGTATGCTGATGTGTGTGAAAACATATTAGCTATTCCTGTTGTCACAGGTGTTAAATCTGAGAGTGAAAAATTTGCTGGGGCAGAAAAAACATATACTAATGAAACATTGATGTATGACGGAAAAGCACTACAAATTAACACATCTCATCATTTAGGAGATCATTTTGGAAAAGCATTCGATATTACTTATGCAGATAAAGAGGGTAAGGAACAGTTTGTTTACACCACATCTTGGGGAATTACTACTCGTGCTATTGGTGGTATGATTATGGTCCACAGTGATGACCGTGGTTTAGTCTTACCACCACGCATTGCACCAACACAAGTCTTGATTATTCCAATCGCCCAGCATAAAGAAGGTGTCTTAGATAAAGCTTATGAGCTACGTGATATGCTAAAGGAAACAGTCACAATTAAAGTAGATGATAGTGATAAACAACCTGGCTGGAAATTTAGTGAAGCAGAGATGAAAGGTTACCCAGTTCGAATTGAAATGGGACCAAAAGATATTGAAGCAGGACATGTTGTATTAGTTCGCCGTGATACTTTAGAAAAAATAACTGTTCCATTAAATGATGAGCTACCAACTGTTGTTAATGAATTACTAAATACTATTCAAGCAGACATGCTAGAAAAAGCACGCGTAAGACAAATTGATAAAACACGTATTGCTACAACTAAAGAAGAGTTTTTAGAAAGAATCGAAGAAGGTGGCTTTGTCGTTGCGCCTTGGTCAGGAGACCCTAGAGTAGAAGAAGAAGTTAAAGAATTAACAGGTGCGACAACACGCTGTTGGAGTTTTGAGCATCAACATGATGATTTAACTGGTATTAAAGATTTTTGGAACGGTGACGATGCTAAGTACATGATGCACTGGGCTAAAGCTTATTAGAAATAAAACCTTTTGATACTACTCTTAAGTCGTATCAAAAGGTTTTACTTACTTGAATAGTACATAGTGACTTATTTAGCTAGAATGAAAGTTAAATGGTTTCATGTGAAACACTAAAAATGTTATGTAATGAAGTATCAGGTTTGACACAGAAGGTAACTAAAGGTTAGTTGTTAGTTTATCTAGTCGAATAATTATTCATAGTTAGGTATAGAAATTCACTTGTGTCATTACCTCACCCTATTTTATTATGATTCTTATACTTCATTTCTATGAATAATAATTATGTAATAGTCTTAAAAATTTAATTACATTTTTGTTGAATTTTCAACAAAAAAAGATAGGGTAATAATATTAAATGAAATAGGAAGTGTTAATATGATTAATCTAGAACAGAAATTTAAAGAGTCAGGTATTGATTTTGAATTATATAATCACCGAGCTATTTATACTAACGAAGATGCTCTTATTGTCAAACAGGAAGAAAAATTTTCAGGTACTGAAACTAAAAGTTTATATTTAAAAGATAAAAAGGCTAATAATTATATCTTCTTAACTTATACAACAAAAAAAAGTGATTTTAAAAGATTAAGTAACTTAGTTGGACAAAAGCTATCAGTTGTTTCTTCTGAACAGATGGAGAAACAAACAGGTCAAAGACCAGGTGCAGTTTCTCCGTTTGGTTACGATGTTAATGTACCTATTATTGTAGATGAGAGATTATTGGGGGAAGAAAAATTGGTTTTTGCACCGGGTAGGCCTGATCAGACGATGGTTGTAAAGGTATCTGATTTAAATAATATTATAGATGTTTTAGATCTTGAACCTTACTTTTTACCATTAGAGGATTAGTTTAACTATGTTAGATATTTTAAGAGAAGTTGGCAAGATAGCACGCTCTTTATCATATATAAGTAATAACGAGTTTAAAGAAGTAAGCCTAGATAAAGAACAGTATCTGTATATTACAAGAATTTATGAGAACCCTGGTATTATTAATGATGATTTAGCTGAAATGCTTTGCTTAGACAGAACGACAGTATCTAAATCTATTCGAAAACTAGAAAAAAGAGAGTTAATTTTTAAGACACAGGATGCTAAAAATAAAAAAATAAAACGTTTGTTTTTAACAGAGAGTGCAAAAGAACTGTATCATTACTTAAAAAAAGAAGAAGAATATTCAGAGAGAATGTTATTACAAGGTTTTACTGCTGAAGAGAAGGCAACTTTACTATCCTTATTAAAAAGAGTTGGTACCCAAGCAGAAAGCGAATGGTTACTAGTTAGAAGTGGAGAAAGACGGAAATATTGAATTATTTAAATTAGATTATCTAGTTGTCATTACGACTTTATTACCAAGTATTACTATTTGAATAAAGGTAATGTTGAATTGGCAACACTTTTCTGTACAAAAATTATAAGGTCTTTATTTTATTTAGACAGTTATTCTATGTTCTGCTAAATAACCTGTTTCAACTCCCAATCTAAACGGTAATTAATCGGGGATTGATAGCCAAGCTTGCCATGTTTTCTAAACTTGTTCCACCAATTGACATAATCCATTAACTCATATTGTAGTTCAAACAATGAGTCAAAAGATTGTTGGTAAATAAACTCAATTTTAAAAGCTCGATAGGTTGCTTCTGCCACAGCGTTGTCATAGGGGCAGCCAGGACGTGATAAAGACCGTTTTATCTGAAACACATCCAATAATTCATCAATACTTTGGTTATCAAATTCTTTTCCTCGGTCTGTATGAAAAATTTCAACATCATCTAATGGCTGTTCAATCGTTCCGATTGCCTGTAGCACAAGGTCCACAGATTTGTTAGGACCACTAGAATGCCCAACTATTTCTAGGTTGAACAAATCGAGAATAAAGCAGACATAATGCCACTTTTTGCCTACTTGAACATAGGTTAAATCTGTCACTAAAGCTTCCATAGGTTGCATTTTATCAAATTGACGTGATAAAACATTATCGATTTTCTGTTCATTTTTAGTCGTTGCTTGAGGTTTAAATTTCAGTGTTGTGTAGCTTGAAATGAAATTAAACTTATTCATGATTCGTCGTATCCTTCTTCTTGAAACAATTAATCCTTGATCGTTTAAATCATCTTTAATTCTTCTTGCTCCGTAGGAGTTACGGCTATCTGTAAATGACTCAATGACTGCTTTTTCAACAATAGCTTCTGATTTTTTTCTTTTGACTTCATAATAATAAGTCCCACGAGAAATTTCTAATTTTCGACACATCGCTGATACACTATACTTCTTTTTGTTTTCCCTAACAACTTCTACTTTCGTCCGAATATCAGCGCCGCTTGCTTTAAAATATCATTCTCCATCATCAGTTCTTTATTTAGTTTTCGTCATTCACGCAACTCTTTTTCTTCTGGTGTCAAATTATCTTTCTCTTTGAATGATCCTGACTGATTATATTGTTTTACCCATTTATCAAAGGTTGATGGTGTCAGGTCATATTCTCTTAAAATATCTTTTCTAGGTTTTCCTGATTTATGCAGTTCCATCATTTGTTTCTTAAATGATTCTTTGAAGGTCCGTCTTGGTTTTCTGTTAGTTGTCATGAAATAAGCTCCTACTTTGTTTTTTATTAAGTATAGACACCTTATCTTTATTGTTCAACTAAGTGTAACCTATTCAGTATAGAATAATGTCACCTAAAGTGAAAGCGATTAGATTGAATATTCATACAGTCAATATGATAGTATAAAGGCCAAGAGTTTTGAGGAAGAAGTTGTTTGTAGTATTGGTTTTGGTTGCGTCAAGAATTATGTGTAAATGGAAAATCCATTCCATTTTTTTAAGTTAAAACATTGATTCTAATGTATCTTGTATTTCCTTAAATCCTTTATGTACTCTGCCTAAAAATTTTTGGTTATATTCATTGAACTGAGAAACAAGGAATCTCTCCAGAGATTCTTCATTAGGAAATTGTTCTTTTCTCTTTGTATATTTTTTTAACTGTTTATTAAATCCCTCAATCAAGTTAGTTGAGTAGATAGTTCTTCTGATTGATGGTGGGAAGTTATAGAAAGTTAATATAGCAGGATTCAAGAGTAATTTAACTACTCGTGGATACTGCTTTTTCCATTTATCTATCATAAAACTTATTTGATTCATAGCTTCTTCTTTTGAAGCTGCTTGATAAACCAATTTGAAATCATTACAGACTTCTTGTCGATCACTAACACGAACCTTATGAGCAATATTTCTAGAGATATGGACACAACATTGTTGAAATTGAGCATTTGGATAGACACTATGGATACTATCGTGAATACCACTTAAACCATCAGTTACAACTAATAAAACCTCTTCTAAACCACGATCTTTTAAATCTTGAAGTATCTCTTTCCAAACATAAGCAGATTCGGTTGGAGCAATAGTAAATCCTAGAACCTCTTTGGTTCCATCCAATCGAATGCCTATCACAATATAAACGGCTTCTTTTGATACGGTTTGTCTCTTTAAAGGAATATGAGTAGCATCCATAAAAATGACTGAGTATTTAGCTTCTAAAGTTCTTTCTTTAAAAGCCAAAACATCTTCAGATACGATTTTACTCATGTTTGAAATAGTTTGTGGTGTGTAATAATGACCATACATTTTTTCAATTAGATCAGAGATTTCAGACATAGTGATCCCTTTTTTAAATAGCTGAATAATAGTAGTTTCTAAGGAATCATTGGTTCTTTTATAGGCTGGTAATGTTTGTTGGGAAAATTCTCCATTTCTATCTCTAGGAATCACCAAATTTAATTCTCCATATTCTGTTTTAAATGAACGTGAGTAATTCCCATTGCGGGAATTACCTGAATTAAATCCAGCTCTATCATACTTTTCGTAGTCAAGAAACGCTGTTAATTCAGCCTGTAATAATGAGTTGATAGCGAGTTCTAAATGACGACGAAATAAATCATCTAAATCACCTTTATTAATTAGTGTTTCCATTATTTCTGTAGTAAAATGAGTCATGAGAAAGTCCTCCTATAAAATTTCTGTGTCGTAACTTTAATTTTACAGAATGGACTTTCTCTTTTTCTACCCTAAATTTCTATTTACACAAAATATTTTACCCTATCTTTTTGTCGAATTAAACATATTTTTATTTAACTTGATTTATAACAGTAATTTTTTGTACAATAAATATGATAAAAAAATCACAAAGAGGTGCTTATATGGTTAGAAGTAGTAAAGCTAAGAGGCATAATTTGATTAAAAAACTGATTATTGAAAACAATATTTCCAGGCAAGAAGAGTTACAAGTTTTATTACTTAAAGAGAACATAGATGTGGCACAAGCTACTATTTCACGTGACATTAGGGAATTGAATATAGTTAAAAGTAATGATAGTAAGGGAGACACTTATTATCATATATTAAATGATTCAGTTGTTGGATTGAAGAAGAGAACAGATGAAGAACGTTTAATTACTGCCATTGCAGATAGCGGTGTGTCCTTACTTAATATTGAATTTATGAATATTTTAGTTGTTTTACCAGGTAATGGTCAACTTGTAGGTGTTTTAATTGATAGCATAAGAACAACTTTTGTCGAGATTGCAGGATGTGTTGCTGGAGATGATACCATATTGATTCTATCAAAAAATAGAGAAGATGCTAAAGCTGTTAATGAGTACTTCAAACAATTTATTTATTAAAAATAAAGTTATGTTATATAATTAATTTTTTTTTGATAAATATACATAATAATAGTTGAAAACGTTATCATTTAGGTTGTTTGTTGGTTTGAATATTCATTGAGTTAAATAATGATGGATAATCGACATTTTTTTTGCGGGATATTCGTTAAAGGGGTTACATTTTTCTGTTAATCTCTGTGTGTGCACAAAATTAATCTAGGAGGTTATGACAAATGAGTCATCCAATTAATGTATATTCCGAAATTGGTAAATTAAAAACAGTTTTAGTCCATCGTCCAGGTAGTGAGTTAGAAAATTTAATGCCAGATTATTTAGAGCGGTTATTATTTGATGATATTCCTTATTTAGAACAAGCACAGGTAGAACATGATGCTTTTACTGATGTTTTACGAAACAAAGACATTGAAGTATTATATCTTGAAGATTTAGCTGCAGAAGCACTTATTAATGATGATATTAAAATGCAATTTGTTGATCAGTACTTAGAAGAGGCCAATATTAAAAGTGCAACAGCAAAAGAAAAAGCCAAAGAAGTCTTGTTAAGTCTACCTACTAATAGAGAGTTAATTGATAAAACAATGGCTGGTATGCAAAAAGTTGAATTACCAGAATTTGAAATGAATAGTTTGACTGACATGGTTGAATCATCTTATCCCTTTGTAATTGATCCAATGCCGAACTTATACTTCACACGTGATCCATTTGCAACAATTGGAACGGGTGTGTCATTAAATAAAATGTTTGCTGATACACGTAACCGTGAAACTATTTACGGACAATATATATTTGATTATCATCCACGTTTTGCAGGAAAAGATGTCCCACGTGTTTATGACCGTGAAGACACAACGCGTATCGAAGGTGGAGATGAATTAGTTTTATCTAAGGATGTGTTAGCTTTAGGTATTTCACAACGTACAGATGCCGCATCAATTGAAAAATTAGCACAACGTATCTTTGATCAAAATATGGGATTTAAACACATCCTAGCCTTTGATATTGGTGAATATCGTAAATTTATGCATTTAGATACTGTATTTACAATGGTTGATTATGATAAATTCTCAATTCACCCAGAGATTGAAGGAGACTTAGTTGTTTACTCAATTTCTAAAGGAGAAGGTGGGAAATTAAATATTGTTCGTGAAGAAGATACTCTAGAAAATATTTTATGTAAATATTTAAACCTTGATGAAGTTCACTTAATTCGTTGTGGTGGTGGAAACATTACTGCAGCTGCAAGAGAACAATGGAATGATGGTTCAAATACCTTAACTATCGCACCTGGTGAAGTTGTGGTATATGACCGTAATCCAATTACAAACAAATTATTGGAAGAAGCAGGTGTGACATTAAACTACGTTCCAGGTAGTGAATTAGTACGTGGTCGTGGTGGTCCTCGTTGTATGAGTATGCCATTAATCAGAGAAGATATTTAAAAAAATAAATTTAGGAGTGAAGATAATGACTTCAGTATTTCAAGGTCGTAGTTTATTAGCAGAAAAAGATTTTACAAGAGGTGAAATCGAATATTTAATCGATTTTAGTATTCATTTGAAAGATTTGAAAAAACGAGGTATTGCACACCGCTATTTGGAGGGGAAAAACATTGCCCTTTTATTCGAAAAAAATTCAACTCGTACACGTGCAGCGTTTACTGTTGCAGCAAATGATCTGGGGGCAAGTCCTGAATATCTAGGTAAAAACGATATTCAATTAGGTAAAAAAGAATCTGTTGAAGATACTGCAAAAGTGTTAGGAAGCATGTTTGATGGCATTGAATTCCGTGGGTTTAGCCAAGAAGTTGTAGAAGGTTTAGCAAAATACTCTGGTGTTCCAGTATGGAATGGCCTAACAGATGAATGGCATCCAACACAAATGATCGCTGATTTTATGACTATTAAAGAAAACTTTGGGTACTTAGAAGGAATTAATCTGGTTTATGTTGGAGATGGACGTAATAATATGGCAAATAGCTTACTCGTCACTGGGGCTATTTTAGGTGTCAATGTTTGTATCTGTGCTCCTGAAGAATTATTCCCAACTCAAGAAGTTGTTGATTATGCTAATAAATTTGCTAAAGAATCAGGAAGTAAATTACTGATTACGGCTGACGTTGAAAAAGGTGTTAAAGGGGCAAATGTTCTTTATACTGACGTTTGGGTATCAATGGGTGAAGAAGATAAATTTGAAGAACGTGTTAATTTATTAAAACCATATCAAATTAATATGGATATGATTAAAAAAACAGGTACTAAAGATGATGAATTAATCGTCTTACACTGCTTACCTGCATTCCATGATACTGAAACTGAGTATGGAAAAATGGTTGAGAAAGATTTTGGCATCACTGAGATGGAAATCACAGATGAAGCATTTAGAAGTAAATATGGACGTCAATTTGAAGAAGCTGAAAATAGAATGCACTCAATTAAAGCTATCATGGCTGCTACTTTGGGTAATTTATTTATCCCATATGTAAAATAATAAGGTTGAAAAACAGTATGATATTAGTGAAAATCATGCTGTTTTTTTCAAGATAAATGATGAAAGAGGTTTTAATATGTCAGAAAAAATAGTCGTTGCATTGGGTGGAAATGCCATTTTATCAGACGATGCCAGTGCCAAAGCACAACAAAAAGCTTTAGTAGATACGTCAAAATATTTAGTGAATTTAGTTAAGGGTGGTAATAAGCTAATCATTTCTCATGGAAATGGACCTCAAGTAGGGAATTTATTATTACAACAACAAGCTGCTAATTCAAAAAAAAATCCTGCCATGCCTCTTGATACTTGTGTAGCTATGACACAAGGAAGCATCGGGTATTGGTTAGCAAATGCCTTATCAAACGAGTTAAGAGCAAATGGACTAGATAATGAAGTCGCTACTGTTTTAACACAAGTTGTGGTAGATAAAGAAGATTCAGCATTTAAAAATCCAACAAAACCAATTGGTCCTTTTTTAACAGAAGAAGAAGCAAAAACTGAAGAGCAAATGACAGGTGCTAAGTTTAAAGAGGATTCTGGTCGTGGATGGAGAAAAGTAGTTCCAAGTCCAAAACCAATAGGCATCCATGAGGCAAACATTATTAATACATTAGTTGATGATGATGTGATTACTATATCTTGTGGTGGTGGAGGTATTCCAGTTGTCGGTGAGGATTTAGTAGGTGTAGAGGCAGTGATTGATAAAGATTTTGCCTCTGAAAAATTAGCTGATTTAGTAGATGCTGATAAATTTATCGTTTTGACTGGTGTTGATAATGTGTACATTAATTTTGGTAAAGAAAATGAAGAAAAATTAACCCGAGTATCTGTTTCAGATATTGAAAAATATGCTGCTGAAGGTCATTTTGCTCCAGGAAGCATGTTACCAAAAATTGAAGCATGTATTCAATTTGCTAAGAATAATCCGGGAAAAGAAGCGATTATTACATCTTTAGAGTGTCTAGGAGAGATTGGTGTTGATCCTGAAATTGGGACAACAATTATTTTTTAAAACTATTTAACAGGAGTGCTTGGACAATGGATATGGTGATAACAAAAGAAATTGGTAAACACCTAGAGAATTTTTGTTTTTTTTCAGATCAAGATTTACAACGAATAAGAGATATTGCAAGGTATAAAAAACATAAAAAGGGACAAGTATTGTTCGATTTTGGCGATAGCCGGGATTATGCTTACATTCTCATGTCAGGAATAGTTAGGCTAGAGAGACTAGATGAGTCAGCATCGTTTAATTATCTTCATTTTATTAAAGAGAAATGTATGTTTCCACTGGTTGGTTTGTTTACTGATTCAACATATTATTTTTCCGCTGTTGCTCATACAGAAATTGAAGTCATAAAGATACCCATTTCCATTTATGAAGAAATTTTAAAATATAATAATCAGCAATTATGTGTTTGCCTAACGCAACAATCAGAATTTTTAAAAGAACAGATTTTTAAGATTCAAAAAGGAATGGTAAATAATGCAGATTATCGTATTTTAACTATTTTATCTATTATCTATAAAAATTTAGGTGAGAAACAATATCCCAATAAGATCGTCACTGTACCTTGTCCAATATCTGTTAATGATATAGCTAAAGCAAGTGGGATTACCCGAGAAACAACAAGCTTAGTTTTGAAAAAATTAATTGCTTCTAAAAAGATAAAGTATAAGCATAAGGAACTGACCTTTATTGATATTAAGTACTTTAATAATTTCCTAACTCAGTAATGAATTAGGAAAAAGGAAGGAGTAGTATGATAAATTTATTTATCATAAAAAAATATGACTGATAAAAAAAAGAAAAAAAGAAAAGAGCTCTCCTCGTTTAGTATATTATTTATTATTATCATTGTGTTGGGTATTATTACACAATTTTTAAATGGCCAAGGGTTTACCCCACAAGCTATACCAGGTACTGATGATATGGTAGATCATGTTGTTGGTGCAACGCTAGCTGATATTGTTATGGCACCATTTCATGGTTTTCAAAATGCTATTGAAATTTGTGTGTTTATTCTAATATTAGGTGGATTTTTAAATATTGTAACAAAAACTGGTGCTTTAGAAGCAGGGATTCAAAATATTGTTAAGAAATTCAACGGGCGAGAAGTTTGGATTATTATTATCTTAATGTTGTTATTCTCTCTTGGTGGCTCAACTTATGGCATGTCAGAAGAAACTATTCCTTTTTATAGTTTACTAACAGTAACTATGGTTGCAGCAGGTTTTGATACGGTGGTAACAGTTGGGACAGTCCTATTAGGTTCTGGTGCTGGGGTAATTGGTTCGACAATTAATCCATTTTCAACAGGGGCTGCAATGGATGCGCTTCGTGGTATTGGTATCACCCCAAATGTAGGCGTTATCATGGGTCTTGGTGCTGTTATTTGGTTAGTTATTACAGCCTTTTCTATTTATATTGTTGTGAAATATGCTAAAAAAGTACAAAAAGATAAAGGTTCCACTATCTTATCATTACAAGAACAAGAAGATATGGAAGAGTATTTCACTGAAGGACAAGATCGAAATCTTGAATTTACTAAAAAACATAAAATTATCTTAACACTATTTGCTATTACATTTTTAGTTATGATTTTATCTCTTATTCCTTGGAATGAATTTGGTATTACAATCTTTAGTGGTTGGACATCATTTCTAACAGGTGAAAGTTTTGGAGATTGGTATTTTGGCGATTTAGCCATGTGGTTCTTTATAATGGGGTTAATTATTGCTGTTGTTGGCAAGTTTTCTGAAAAAGAAACCGTGAATGTTTTTATTCAAGGTTGTGCGGACATGTTATCAGTTGTTTTAATCATCGTAGTTGCTAGAGGGGCATCTGTTTTAATGTCTCAAACTCATCTTGATTTATTTGTATTAGATAGAGCTGCAGAAGTTTTAAGAGATTTATCGCCAGTACTATTTGTTATTGGTGCATTTATCTTATATTTACTGCTATCATTCTTAATACCATCTACATCAGGTTTAGCCTATGTGTCTATTCCTGTAATGGGAGCTCTAGCCCAAGAAATTGGTCTAAGCCCAGATGTTATGGTTATTATCTTTGCTTCAGGTTGTGGTCTGATTAATTTAATAACGCCAACATCAGGGGTTGTGATGGGTGGTTTAGAGATTTCAAAAGTAGATTATACAACTTGGACAAAATTTATCATGAAACCATTACTGATAATGGCAGCGGCTATTCTTATTATTTTAATTGTAGGAATGCTAATGTTTAGCTAGATATATTTTAAATAATTTGTTAGAATATAAGATATAGTTTAAGTACCTATAAGGATATCTATTGATTCAGCGATTTTGGGTAGGTGAGAGCCAAAACAATGCCTTAAGGGAAGCGCCGCTATATGTTTATACAATTTAATAATGCATAAAGTGGTTGGAAAACAACAACAAGAGTGGTACCGCGGATAGTCAATTCGTCTCTTATAAACGATTTAATGTTTATAAGAGATGGATTTTTTTTATAATAATTTTAGGAGGAATGGATATGAACTACAAAAATCAAATTGCACAAGACTTACATAGCGTTATTGGTGAACATTTGTCTGAGCAAGAAATCTATCAATTTATTGAGGTACCTAAAGATTCAAAACACGGAGACTATGCTTTTCCAGTATTTTCTTTAGCTAAAATTTTTAGAAAAGCCCCTAATCAAATTGCTGAAGATTTAATTAATAATATTCCAACAACCAACTATGAAGAAATCACAGCTGTTGGTGGATACATTAACTTCTTCTTGAGAAAAGAGTTAGTTAGTGAGACAGTTTTAGAAACAGTTTTAACACAAGAAGAGCATTACGGTGATGCTGAAATTGGCGAAAATAGAAATGTTCCAATTGATATGTCATCACCTAACATTGCAAAGCCTATGTCGATGGGGCACTTACGTTCAACAGTTATTGGAAATTCATTATCTATGATTTTAGATAAAGTTGGATTTAATACTATTCGTATCAATCATATTGGTGATTGGGGAACTCAATTTGGTAAGTTAATTGTGGCATATAAAAAATGGGGATCAGAAGAAGCTGTCAAAGATAATCCTATTGAAGAATTATTAAAATTATACGTTCAATTCCATGAAGAAGCTGAAGAAGATCCAGAATTAGAAGTTCAAGGTCGCCTATGGTTTAAAAAATTAGAAGATGCTGATCCAGAAGCAGTGGCTTTATGGGAATGGTTTAAAGAAGAATCATTAAAAGAATTCCAACAAGTATATGACATTTTAAATATTACATTTGATAGTACAAACGGCGAGTCATTTTATAATGATAAAATGGATCCAATTATTGAAGAATTGGAAAACCAATCATTACTTATCTCAGATAAAGGAGCAGATATTGTTGATTTGAGTGCTTATGATTTAAATCCTGCTCTAATTAAAAAATCTGATGGTGCAACCCTTTATATTACACGTGACTTAGCTGCTGCTGAGTACCGTATTAATAATTATGATTTTGCAGAGTCTTTATATGTTGTAGGAAATGAGCAATCAGACCACTTTAAACAATTAAAAGCTGTTTTAAAAGAGATGGGTTATGATTGGTCTGAAGATATTAAACATATTCCGTTTGGCTTGATTACTTCTGGAGGTAAAAAATTATCAACACGTAAAGGAAATGTTATTTTATTAGAAGAAGTTTTACAACAAGCTATTAAGGAAACAAAAGGTAATATTGAAGAGAAAAATCCAGAATTAGAAAATAAAGATGAAGTAGCTCGTCAAGTAGGTGTTGGGGCAGTTGTTTTCCATGACTTAAAAAATGACCGCATGAATACATTTGATTTTAATATTGATGAAGTTATCCAATTTGAAGGAGAAACAGGTCCTTATATCCAGTACACACGTTCTAGATGTATTAGTATGTTGAAAAAAGCTGGATGGTCAATGCCGGAGGATGTGAATCATTTAAGTTTAAATGATGTTGATTCTTGGGAAGTTATTAAAGCATTAAATAATTTTCCTGAAAAAGTAGTTGAAGCATACAACAAGTATGAGCCGTCAGTTTTAGCTAAGTATTTAATCGATTTATCTCAAAAATTCAACAAATATTATTCAAAAGTTAAAATTTTAGATGATGATTCTCAAAAAGAAGCAAGACTAGCATTAGTCTATTCAGTTTCAGTAGTTATTAAAGAAGGGTTACGTCTATTAGGTATTGAATCACCAGATATGATGTAATTGATAATTCAATCAAAGTAGGGGCTAGAAATGCAAAATTTCTAGCTTTTTTTATATTTTTCATTTGTCAAATTAAGCTAGACAAAATGTCATTGTCTACATAGCTCAAAAATATTTCTAATGGTGTTTTATAGTTTAATGATTTTCTAGGAATATTATTTCTTTTGGATGCAACAGATTGAATGAAAGATTCATCAACTTCGTTGAAATCCATTTTCTTAGGCAATCCATCCTTACGCAATAGCCCATTAGAATTTTCATTTAAACCTCGTTGTGAAGGTGTACCAGGGTCAGCAAAGTAGATATCATTTAAGTTACTGATAGATTTCCAGTTAGAAAATTCTTTGCCACAATCAAATGTGATAGATTTAAACAAGTGATTAGGGCATTTTTTTAACTCTAAATTGCAACATTAAGTTAGCCACTCTGGTAAAAGTATCTAAATATCAGTGTTATTTTATTGAAACCCTTACTTACCAACATGTTTTGATCTTTAGATTTTGAATTTCTTCTAAAAACAATGTTGCTGGTTGTCTATAGTTTAAAATTTTACGCGGCAAAAGATTAACTTTTTCAGTAGCCAGTTGAATGAACTGCTTTGAGTAGTGACAGATAGGAGTTCCTTAATAAACCGTTATGTCTTTCGTTTGTTCCTCGTTCCCAAGATGAATAAGGGTGGGCAAAGTAGATATCAGTTATTTGTTGTAGAGTATCATGAAGCGAGCTGAATTCACTACCATTATCAGCAGTAATCGATTGGAATATGCTACCAAATTTAGATCTGCCAACCTTAGATTTTAACTGTTTGATAGTGTCGGCCTAATCGTCTACCAATTTCTCTATTAGAGTCTCCCATATTATGCCAAACTTCAATAAGCTGCCTTTCCTTTAAGGAAAGATGTTTATAACTAGATGTCTTTGTGTTATTCTTAATTTTCACCATGATAAAAATTCCTTTCGTTGTTGGGTAGTTACTTCAATGATACACGAATTTTTACCATGGTGTTTTTTTATTATTTTAGGGTGGCTAACTTGATTTTACAACTAAGCAACAACATCAAAATAATAAAACAAAGCATGTCTGAAGGTTAAAATATACTGCTCTCAAAAAAATTAGACCAAAAAATCTAACTTTTAGAGTTCACTACAAAATAGCTTCTAGACATACTTATTTTGTTATTTCCTCAAAGCAGCTTTAGCTTTAACAACGATTTTCTGTTTCGTAAAGGGGTGAATCAAACTAAGTTCTTTTGCATGAAGTTGTAAGCGGGAACTTCCTTTAGGGTTAGGGTGATACAAAGGATCTCCAACAATAGGGTGTCCGATACTTTCCAAATGTACTCTGATTTGGTGCGTACGGCCTGTATCTAATTGGCACTCTATTAAAGTAGTATCAGGGTTTTGTTTTATTACACAGACGTGAGTAATAGCTTTGTCGCCTTTATGTTTATCAATAACTCGCTTACGTCTGTCATGTCTATGCCTTCCAATGGGCTGATTAATCGTAAATGATGTTGTTTGATTTAGATTACCTTGGACTTTGGCTTCGTACAAACGAGTGATATCCTTTTGTTCTAACATCCTCCCTAAAATAGGTAGAACAACAGGGTTTTTAGCAAATAAAATAGCACCGCTTGTTTCTTTATCTAGGCGATGGACGATGTAAGGTGATTGATGATTATCTTGTAAGTAATCAGCGACATCATTTAATAGTGTATCAGTTTCGTTTGGTTGGTTGGGATGAGTTTTTTTACCTGCAGGTTTATTAACAATAATGATATGTTCATCTTCCCATAAAACATCCACATCTTTTTTATTTCCTAAGATAATATCAGGTATTGTGTAGTCTGAGTCTTCGACAATTATCGTGATTGTATCTCCTGGATTTACAGTTTGATGGAACATAGCCACATCCCCGTTTATTAAGACATTTTTTCTAGTTCTTAAAAAATGTCTCACTTTTCTAGGTACTAACCATTCTTTTTCTAATAATTCTTTCATAGTTATCTCTTTAGTATTAATAGGTAAGGTAATATTAAACTCCATACTGAGGCTCCTTTAATGAATTTAACTGATTTTTAAAAATTGTAACATATAACCATCATAACTTCATGTTATGATATGCCTTGTAGTTTTTATAAGATAAGTCTTCAGACGTATCTATTTTTTTATATATTATGCTACACTAAGAATAAAAAAAGAGTAGAGGAAGAGGGATTATCATGGAGTATGTTAAAAAATTCTTTGCAATGATAAAATCCTGGTTACAGCGTTTTTGGGTGTGGTTTAAACCACACTGGCAAACTTTTAGAAAACATCAAAAGCATATATGGAAAAAATATCATGTAACAAAAATTTTGGTGTTAGCAGTATTAACACTTGTTTTAGTCATGAGCATGTATTTATTTTATTTAGCTAAAAGTACTAATGTATCAGGATTAAAGGTAGGGCTTGAGCAATCGACGACTATTTATGATAAAGACGGAGATGAGGCAGGGCAATTAAATAAAAATGGTGGTGGGACTTTTGTATCACTAGAAAATATTTCTCCAGCAGTTGTTGATGCTCTAGTATCCACTGAAGATAGGCGTTTTTATGAGCATAGAGGTTATGATGTTAAAGGAATCATGAGGGCAGCTGTCAGAAAAGTTGTGAGGCGTAATAACAGTGGTGGTGGTGGTAGTACTATAACCCAACAGTTAGCGAAAAATGCTTTTTTAACTCAAGATCAAACTTTGACTAGAAAAGCTAGAGAATTATTTTTAGCAATTGAGATTGAAAAAGAGTATTCAAAAGATGAAATCATCGAAATGTATTTGAATAAATCTTACTACGGTAGTGGGGTTTGGGGTATACAAGATGCGTCTAAAAAATATTTTGGAAAAAATGCCAGTGAGTTAACTACAGATGAGGCTGCTGTGTTAGTCGGGGCACTAAAGGGTCCTAGTATTTATAATCCGATAGATTATATGGACAATGCTGTTAATAGAAGGAATACTGTGTTATCAGTAATGGTTGATAATAATAAATTAGATAATGACACAGCTCAAAATCTAATGAGTGGTCCTATTGAACTTTATGATGCCTATACGCCTGATGAGGATACGTATCGTTATCCGTATTATTTTGATGCAGTGATTGCTGAGGCTGTGAAAAAAACAGGGTATACAGATGCAGATATTTCTAATGGTGGATACAAGATTTATACGTCACTTGATCAGTTATACCAACAAGGCATGGATCACGCTTTTTCTGATTCTAGTTTGTTCCCACCTGATGCGTCTGATGGTGAAATTGTTGAGGGGGCTTCTGTTGCAGTTAACCCTAAAACAGGTGGTGTGATGGGGATTGTCGGAGGGCGTGGAGAATATACTTACCGTGGGTGGAATAGAGCGACTGATTCATATCTATCACCAGGTTCTACGATGAAACCACTAGCTGTTTATACACCAGCTCTTGAAGCAGGCTACAAACCAGATGACATGTTAAAAGATGAAAAATTAGATTATTATGATGTTCAAAACTATTCTAGAACCTTTAGTGGGGAATCTAGTATGACAGACTCATTAATCTATAGTTTAAATGCACCAGCAGTTTGGCTTTTAAATGAAATTGGAATTGATAGAGGGTTTAAAAAAGTAGAGCAATTTGGTGTGAAACTTGATGAAAAAGATCGTTACCACGGTCTGGCTTTAGGTGGTTTGACTAAAGGAGCTAGACCAATTGATATGGCTAGTGCCTATACAGTGTTTGCTAATGAAGGTGTTAGACAGGATACGCATTTTATTACAAAAATAGAGGACCCTAATGGTGTAATTATCTATGAAAATCAAAAACCAAAAGGTAAGCGTGTGACTACTCCTGAAGTAGCAGAAGAGATGACTAGCATGCTACAAGGTGTCTATAGTTCAGGTACTGGAGCAAATGCACAACCTTACGGGTATCAAATTGCAGGTAAAACTGGGACAACAGAAAATATCAATACAGATGGGATGTCAAAAGATCAGTGGATGATTGGTTATACGCCTGATGTAGTCGTTTCGACTTGGATTGGTTTTGATAAAAGTGGTCCTGATCATTTCTTGCCTGGCAATGATAGTAGCTATATTTCTAATGTGTTTAGAGAAGAGATGCAAAGTATACTAGCAGCTTCCCCTAATACACCTTTTTCTGTCAATGACGTGACACAAACTGGTGAATATGAGGAAGAAGAGGAAACACCTTCTCAAAACTGGAAAAACCCCTTAAGTGATGTGGGAGATAAAGCTAGTGATGTGGGAGATAAAATTAAAGATGGTGCTAGTACTGTAGGAGATGGGATTAAAAAAGGTGCCGATAAAACGATGGATGCTATGAAAGGTTTTTGGCATAAAGTCACAAGGTAAGTGATAGGTTTTTCATTTGTCTTGTGTTACAATAGTAGGGAATTAAATTTAAAATTTAAAGGAGCATAACCATGTCAAATAATATTTATGATAGCGCAAACCAAATTGAACGTGAAATCCGTGAATTAGATGAATTTTTAGCTTTAAAATCTGCTTTTAAAGCAGTACAAGCAGAAACAGAAACATTTGCTTTGTTTCAAGAGTTTCAAGAATTACAAGTTACTTTACAACAAAAACAAATGCAAGGTGAAGAATTTGCTGAAGAAGACGTGATGAGAGCACAAGCTATGGCTGAAAAAATTCAAGCAGAAGCCCTAATCCAAGACTTAATGCAAAAAGAACAAGCATTTAGCATGATTGTTAACGACTTAAATCGTATTATCATGACACCAGTTCAAGAATTATACTCATTAAAATAATGACTAATTGTAGGTGGTTAAGCTATTTAAAGCTTAGCCACCTATCATTTTATACAGATAATGTAGAAATTTTGTTCTGAAATGGGTATTATAAAGATAGGGAGTGAGAATTATGAAATTTATTCATACTGCAGATTTACATATCGATCAACCATTTGCGAATGTAACAACTGATGATGCGGGGTTTCAACAAGAGTTGCAACAAGTAAACCATGCTGTATTAAAAAAAATAGTCAATCAATGTATTGAGGAATCAGTGGATTTCCTATTGGTTGTTGGAGATACGTTCCACCAAGCTCGCTCGTCCATCTATACACAAGAGTTTATAATGAACGAGTTTAAGCGCCTAGAAGAATATGGGATTCAAGTGATTATGTCATTTGGAAATCATGATTATTATACAGAAAATCGTTACTGGTTTGAGTGGCCAGAAAATGTGACACTCTTTACTAAAGAAGAAGTGACAACTAAAGTGATTACTTTGAAAAATAATGAGGCAGTGGCTATTAGCGGTTTTTCTTATGAACACCAATGGATCACTCAAGATAAAGCCTTAGATTATCCTGAACGAGATTTAGATACAACATACCACATTGGACTATATCATGGTGAAATAGGAAGTACTGGGCAATATGCTCCCTTTTTAGTATCTGAATTAAACCCAAGATATGATTATTGGGCACTAGGTCATATTCATAAAAGTGAAAAAATTAGTACACATCCTTTAGCTATCTATCCAGGAATTCCTCAAGGGCATACTAAAAAAGAAAAAAACGGGCAAGGTATTGTCTTAGTTGAAGTAGAGTCAAATCAAGTAGATTATCGTTTTATTCCTGTAAGTATTGTAGGATTTGAAACAATTGAAATGACGTTAAAAGAAGATTTAGAGCGTCATCTTTATCTTTCGAAATTAATTGCAGGAATGGCTCAAAAAGACTGGGCGTGTCCGATTAATTTTGTGACAGTTGTCGTGAAACCTGTAACAGGTCAGCTGATGAGTGAATTGATTGCTGAAAAAGAAGAGATTCTTCACTATTTACAAACCAAATTACTCCAGCAAACAGCAGGAAATATTTGGTTAATGGATTTAGTGATTGAATCAGTGGAAACTGACAAATTAATTATGGGATTTGATGCTAGTCTGATTGATGATTTATCAGCACCATTTGCTAAAAAAGATGAATTTTATAAATTAGCTAAAGATATCTTACAACAACCAGTGATTGCAGCTAATATTCAGTTTGATGAAGAAGATGTTAAGTTAATGGTACAAGAGAGTACTCAACTAGTAAAAGATAAAATGATTTTTAAAAATGAGGCAAGCCAATGAAAATAACACGTTTATATATAAATGGATTTGGAAAATTTAATAACCAAGTTTTTCATTTTTCAGAGGGAAATCAATTAGTTTTTGGTGGGAATGAATCAGGTAAATCTACCTTGTATCAGTTTATTCGTACCATCTTATTTGGCTTTCCTAGAAAACGCGAAATTATTCGAGATTTTACTCCAGTTGAAGGAGCAACATATGGTGGTCATTTAATTATTGAACATCAGACATATGGTCAAGTTTATGTGGAGCGTTTTAAGGAGAAGAATAAAGGTCAAGCTCTAGTTCGGTTAGAGGATGGTTCAACAGGGGAAGAAGCCTTGCTTAAAAAGATTATCTCACCTCTAACTCAGGAAGTTTTTGATCAAGTATTTAGTTTTCAAGAAGAACAGATGCTTGATTTAACAGAATTAAACGAAGTTCGTCTGCAACGTGTGCTTTTAGCTGTTGGTTTAACAGGAAGTGATCGTTTAACGAAAATGTCAGAAGATTTCATTAAAGAGCGTCAACGCCTGTTTAAAGCATCAGGACGTATTCCCGTCTTAAATCAAAAACTAAAAGAGTTTAATCGTTTAGAGCAAAGTATTAAAGTAGTAGAGGAACAAGAGTTTACTTATCGCAATAAACAAACTCGTTTTATGGATTTAAGTCGAATGCTTAAGGAAGAGCGGGAAGAAAGTGAGTACCTATCTTCATTAGAGAAAACATTTTTAGATCAGCAAAAACATTTTCCTTTGTATGTAGAGCTAACAGGTCTTAAAAGGGATGTTAATGAGAGCACACAGGCAAGTGAAGTAACTACTAGAAGTGTGAAAGATGCCCTTCAAGAGTACCGTTTTTTAATGAAAAAAGAGACAGAGTTACTTGAAAAGCAGGGAGATGCTGGAGTTGACTTAACACCAGGTATTCAATTTTATATTGATAATCAAGATGTGTTTGATCATATATTAGAAGACCAAGTCACAGTAGAAGCAACGAGTGAACGTCGTGATGTATTAGAAGATCAGTTGTCTGTCTATAGAGAAAATAAAGAAGAGTTATTTGAAAAATATCATTTATCAAATGCTTTGTTAGATGTCTCAATCACAGAACAAGAAGAAACTGGTATGAAGGAATTAGCTGAACAAGAAGACGAATTAACTCGTGATAGAGTCCTATTAGCTAATGAAAAAAGTAGATTATCTATTAAACAAAGTAAATTAGACGATGAGTTAACTAAATCAGAAAACCAACTGGCGTTATTAGATAGTGATCAACCAGATGAATCTCAAAAAGAGAATAACAAACAAATTGATCCCTTTGTAGTACGTATGTTCTCAGGGTTATCTATTGCGATTTCTGTTTTGATGTTACTCTTAGGTATTGTCTTAGGTCAAGGTATATTTTATGTTTTAACGGTTGTTCTAATTGGGTTAGGCGTGTTTGGTTTTGTAACAGCAAGTAAAGGAAAAAAATCAGTTACACACAACATCACACCTGAAGCAACAAAGGAAATCTATGTACAACAATTAGGAGAGTCAGATGCTGTAGCAAATGAGTGGCAAGCCTATGAAGAAGGCCAAGCTATCTTCAATGAGAAAAATAAACTCATTCAGAAACAAAAAGAACAGTGGGCAATTGCATATGGTTTTTCAATGGAAGAAACGGTATCTATGTGGCTAACTAAATTACCAGTATTTAGTCAATTGCGAGACATTCAAGAAAACGAACAAAAAATGATGGTTAGCCTATCTGAAATAGATAGAGTCTTGGACTCTTACCAAGAGATGTTATCGTTTGCCAAAGACTGGATTCCTTTAGAAAATAAATCAGTTAGAGAAAGTTATCAGGAAGTTAAACAATTTGTCAGCGCTCAAAAAGAAGCAGTAGCCAAGCTTGATGGGCGTGAAGCAACAGAGCTACAATATGAATTACAATCTATTAGGCACCAAAAAGATGAGACATTAACACTGATCAATCAATTGATTGACTATCCTAAAAACACACCGATTGAAGAAGCTAATCAGTGGTTAGTACAACAAACAAGATATACTGATAACCATCAGCGTATTCAAGAATTGGAAAGTCAACTAGAAAGTTATTTTGATTTAAATAAAACATATCAACTGATGACGATTAATCAAGAATTAATGAGGTTAAAAGCGCAACAAGAAGCTTGCTCTGACAAGATGATGAATTACCAAATGGAGTTACAAAAACTAGATTATGAGTTAAAACAAATGGCTAAAAATGGTTCTTTAGATGAATTGAGACAACAGCGAGAGAATCAATTAGCACTCATCAAAGAAATGTCTGAACAATGGATAACTGTTCGTTTAGCAGAAGAGCTTACTCGAGAGGTATTTCAATTTCTATCAGATCAACAACTGCCTACTTTACTTAGTACAGTTAGCAATTACTTTAAACTACTAACAGAAGATAAGTATGTTCAAGTTCTTGTTCGTGATGGTCAACTTTTAGTAAAAGATCAAAGCAATCGTTTATGGAACACTATTCAGTTGTCAACAGGGGCTAAAGATCAGCTATATGTGGCCTTTAGATTAGGGTTTATTCATCTACATCATGACGATTATAAAGCGCCAATTATTATTGATGATGGTTGGCTACATTTTGATGAGGAACGAAAAGAAACTTTATTTAAAGTACTAGACGTTCTAAGTGAGAAAACACAAGTTCTTTGTATGACATCTGATATGTTAATGAAAGAATTTTATGAGCATCAGGGCAAACAAGTACTAATCCTTGGTGAGGAGGTTCAAGTTAGATGAAACAATTACGTGAATTAGTTGTGGATGAAACCTTTGAGATGTATGTGTTATTAAAGTCAGCAGATGTGCGTGTTGCTAGAAATGGTAAAAAATTTATTGCTTTTACTTTTCAAGATACATCAGGCACTATTGATGGTAAATACTGGGGGGCTTCTGAAGAGGAAATTGCTAATTTTACAACTGGTAAAGTTGTCTTTTTAAATGGAAAGCGCGAGTTGTATCAAAATATGCCTCAAATAAAAATTTTACATTTACGTGTGGCTAAAGAAGGTGAGCCAACAGATCCTGGCCTTTATATGGAAAAAGCACCCGTTGATGTAGATGAGATGAAGCAAGAGTTTAATGATTTTTTATTAGATATTACAGAAGCTAAGTGGCATAGAATTGTTCGTCACTTAGTTGGAAAATATCAACAAGAATTTTTTGAATTTCCAGCAGCTAAGCGTAATCACCATGCTTTTGCTGGAGGATTAGCTTTTCATACGCTAACAATGCTTCGTCTAGCCAAATCGGTGAGTGAACAGTACTCTGATTTAAATCAATCTCTACTTTATGCCGGTATTATTTTACATGATTTAGGTAAGGTACACGAGTTGTCAGGTCCAGTATCAACAGAATATACATTAGCTGGTAACTTGTTAGGTCATATTGTGATTATTGATGAGGAAATCACTAGAGCTTGTTTAGAACTTAATTTATCAGAAACTGATGAGGAGATTCTAGTTTTAAAACATATGGTGTTAGCTCATCACGGTTTATTAGAATACGGCTCACCTGTTAGACCTAAAATTATGGAAGCAGAAATACTTCATCATTTAGATAATTTAGATGCTTCTATGCAGATGATGTTAGGTGCTTTAAAACAAGTCAACCCAGGGGAATATACAGAACGTATTTTTGGCTTAGATAACCGTAATTTTTATTTACCAAATATTGAAACTAAATAGATAGTTAAGAAGATGTTTTGCTTTTAATTAAAGAGTTAATCTAAAAAAGATGTTGAGCCTTAAGGCTCAACATCTTTTTTATGCTTTAATAGTAATAATTATTTTGATCCATTTCAAAAGCATCAACCATTGCTTTATCGGCTGTTTTACCATTGACTTTTTTCACAAGTTCTCCTTGAAGAATCAAACGGTTCTCACCAGACGTATCACAGGTAACTAGTGTTACAAGAGATTTATCTTTGACGTCATCAATCACATCAACACGTGTTGGTTCAACGTATTCTTTAGAAGTGACTTTGTATTCATAAATATATTCCATATCTGTCAAATAGATAGAAGCCCCTAGCTCTACTCTTACAAGCGGTGCAAACAAGAGTGTAGGGTCGTACATATAATGACTAGCAAGTGCATAATTACCTTCTCCCATAACTTGATCTGGTTTCATCGTGCCAGCTCCTACTGAGATAGCATAATTTGACACACCACGTAATATAGGAAGGTTCAGCTCAACACTTGGTATAGCAATCCCCCCTATCACGTTTCCAATATCAGCCCCACGAGCATTGGCGACTGTATTGAAGTCAAGAGATTCAACTTGGTCAAAATCAAAGGTAGCTTCTTTTTTTTCATTTTCAATGACATCTTGACGAGTAACTGTACTAATTTGATAATGATTTGTATTGCTTTTGACGATTTGATTTTTAATCTGATTACTAAAAATCAGCGCAAAGCCAACGAGCAATAATAAGACCATTAATAAATTGAACAAAAAAGCTTTAAACTTTTGTCCTGCTGTTTTTTTAGGTCTTTGTTTATTTGTCTCTACCCGACGTTTGACAACACGCTTTTTGGATTTATTCGGTTTACGTGAAATAGGATATTCCCCCTTTAATGGATGCATGATTATGATTAATAATAACATATAAAAAAAATAAATAAAGAATGTGAACTTATTGTAGTATTACATAATTATTTCTGAAAAAATAGAAAAAGCCTATAGTTGTAATATAAACTTAATTTAACTTAAGTCATTTTAGTATTTTGTTTTACGAAAAAAATGATATAGTTGTATTATAGAGACTATGGAAAAGAAAGTAAGGTGAGTGTGTTGCGGCAAAATTTATATGTCCATTTGGATGGTATTAGTAATTCTGTACTAACGAAAGGGTTTACACATGAAGATTTTTATCGCTACACAGTTGATCGCCCTAAAAATATATTGCTGTTAAACCCTGATTCGTATGCAGGGGAATATGAGACACATACAGGTTTTCGTGTCATTCGCGGTAAAGAGGATGTAGCGCAATATTTATCTAATATCCCTACTCCTCTAACTAGGGAAGTAAAGTGGTTAGACTTTGAAGATTATGAAGTCTTAAAACGATTAACAGCAAATGAAATTGCTGAAATCCTTTACTTATCTCACATGAAAACACAATTGCGTTCGCCATTTTTTTATAAATTACAAAATAATTATGCTTATTTAGGGATGTTGCAAAACACAACGAAAATATATTACCGACATATCGACGAGTTTTATCAAGCATTAGCACAAAAAATTAGTGAAAAAGTGTTATATCAAATGAATAGTAATCGGTTATTTTTTTCGAAAAAAATTAAGATGATTACACCACTGCCTTCTGAAACTGTGGCTAATTTAAAGAGTGTGATGCAAGAGGGTGTAGTATTTGATTTTGCAAGAACTGGTGTTAGTGATGGAGGGTATACTGTACCTATTCATATTGTTGAAGATAATCTAAGGAAGATTGATAGCCTCAGATTATCTAAAGATGATTACATTGGTACACTTACTTATGCTAACAAATCAGGTGAGTGGCAGCTGAATTTAGAGACATTTGAAGAACTATATTTGCGTTAATGATGTGATAAAACCATTAACGCTTTTAATATGTCATAGAAATTTGCTTAAAATTTTAGTATAATGGATTTCTAGTTAACTTTAGGAGGAAACCGATGAAAATTTCGTTAATCTATGGTGGAAAAAGTGCAGAACATGATGTTTCCATTTTATCTGCTTTTTCAATTTTACAATCCATTTACTATAATTATTATGAAGTTCAACTTGTTTATGTGACTAAAGACGGTAGTTGGTTTAAAGGAAAAACATATAAAGAAGCACCTTTAGTAAAAGAAGAATTACATTTATCACTAAATAATGCTCAGCCAATATTACCAAGTGATTTAAAAGAAAAAAACACAGTTATCTTTCCAGTTTTACATGGTCCAAATGGTGAAGATGGTACGGTTCAAGGCTTGTTTGAAGTGTTAAATATGCCTTATGTTGGGTGTGGTGTTTTAGCCAGTGCGTGTGCCATGGATAAAATCATTGCTAAGCAGCTATTTCAACAAGCAGGTATTCCACAACTACCTTACGTGGCTGTCACTAAAAATGATTATGTTGATGCCAGAGAAGAGGTTATTGCTGAATGTGTTGGGACACTGATTTTTCCAATGTTTGTTAAGCCAGCTAATATGGGGTCAAGTGTTGGTGTGAGTCGGGCAACAAACGAAGAAGAATTAATTTCAGCTATTGAAGAAGCTTTATTATACGATCAGCGTGTGGTAGTAGAGCAAGGGATTGAAGCTAGAGAATTAGAAGTAGCAATTCTAGGTAATAGTGAGGTTCGAACGACTTTAGCAGGTGAGATTGTTAAGGATGTTGATTTTTATGATTATGAATCTAAATATATTGATAATCAAGTCACCTTACAAATTCCAGCAAGTATCCTTGATGAGATGCAAGAGCGTATGCAAGAATATGCCAAAAAAGCTTATCAAACGATTGATGGTAGTGGACTAAGTCGTTGTGACTTTTTCTTAACAGCTAATAATGAAATCTTTTTAAATGAAGTGAACTCTATGCCAGGATTTACTCCGTTTAGTATGTACCCACTATTGTGGAAGGAAATGGGTCTAAATTATAGTGACCTCTTAGAAGAATTGATTCAATTAGCTTTATTACGTTTTGAGAAAAGACAACAAATTCAAGTCTGACATAAAAATTGGGTGGTTGAAAAACTACGTTGCACTGAGTAACTGATCTTAGTGAGTGAAGAGGCTGATCTAAAACGTCAGCCTCTTTTTGATATGTTGAAAGTGAGGAAAATAATGAATTTAACAGAAAAAGAAATTTTATTAGCTGTAGAAGGTGTGCTTGTTAATGGCATAAATGAAACAATTCAAGTGACTTCCGTTGAATTTGATACAAGAAAAGTAACGACAGGTAGTCTATTTATTCCCTTAAAAGGTAATCGTGATGGACATGATTTTATTGAACAAGCGATGGAAAAAGGGGCAAGCCTGGTCTTATCTGAGCATGATTTATCAAGTCAAATACCTTATATTAAAGTAGATGATACTTTAAGAGCCATGCAACATTTAGCTGTTTTTTACTTAAGGAAGATTGGCCCTAAAGTTGTTGGTATTACTGGTAGTAATGGGAAGACAACGACTAAGGACATGACAGCTGCGGTACTGAGTACAACTTATGCTACATACAAAACACAAGGTAATTTTAATAATGATATTGGCTTGCCTTACACCATCTTATCCATGCCAGAAAACACTGAAATGTTAGTTTTAGAGATGGGAATGGATCATAAAGATGAAATCACCGTGCTATCTAAAATCGCCACACCAGACGTTGCAGCTATTACATTAATTGGTGAGTCACACCTAGAGCATTTAGGTTCTAGAAAAGGCATAGCTGAGGCTAAAATGGAAATTATAGACGGTCTAAAACCAGAAGGGACACTGATTATTCCAAATAATGAGCCATTGTTAAAAGAGATGATTATGGATGTAAATCAAACAGTTGAAAGTTTTGGCATAGATAGTGAAGCAACACTTTCAGCTACGATTTTGTCAGAGGAAAAATCAGAAACTCGTTTTAGTGTCAATCGTTATCCTGACGAAATATTTGCGATTCCTGTGTTAGGGAAGTATAATGTAAGTAATGCTCTGATTGCTTTGTTAGTGGGACGATTTTTCCACGTGGACATTCAAAACATGAGAAAAAGCTTGGCAACGTTTGATCTAACTAAAAATAGAACACAATGGCTACAAACAGCTAGTGGGATTGACATTTTAAGTGATGTATATAATGCTAATCCGACTGCGATGGGTCTTGTTCTAGACACGTTTTCTGATATTTCAGTTGAAGGGAAAAAGATCGTTGTTTTAGGAGATATGTTAGAGCTTGGAGAGTTGTCACGAAAAATGCATGAGGGGATGAGTGAACACTTGTCACCTGAAGCTATTGATGAAGTTTATCTATACGGCCCTCAGATGGAATTCTTAGCCGAGAAACTTCAATCGACATTTTCAGTAAATACATTACATTATTTTCCAAAAGAAGATAAAAATAATTTGATGAATAAGCTATCAGAAAATTTAAATCCAAAAGATACTGTATTTTTAAAAGCTAGTAATGGCATGGGTTTAAGTGAAGTTGTTGAGTTTTTATTAAGAAGTCATCAATAAAATTTGTTTTATTGTGTCATACAACATAATGTGATAGTATAATACGAATGCCTATTTTCAATTTTTTTTCATAATATAAAAGAAGCAGTCGAGAACATAAAAAAATACTAGGAGGACATCATTTGAAATTTAGTGAATTAAATTTAGAAGAAACATTATTAAAAGCCGTTGAAAACATTGGCTTTGAAGAAGCAACACCTGTTCAAAGTGCGACTATCCCATTTGCATTAGAGGGAAGAGACGTTATTGGACAAGCACAGACAGGGACAGGGAAAACAGCCGCTTTTGGTCTACCAATGTTAAATAAGATTGACCCAAATAATCCTGTTTTACAAGGGTTAGTTATTGCACCAACCCGTGAATTAGCTATTCAAACACAAGAAGAATTATTCCGTTTAGGAAAAGAGAAAAAAATTAAGGTCCAAGCTGTATATGGTGGAGCTGACATTAATCGTCAAATACGTGCGCTTAAGAACAAGCCACAAATCGTTGTTGGTACGCCAGGTCGTTTACTTGATCATATTAACCGTCGTACATTAAAATTAGATACAGTTGAAACTCTAGTTTTAGATGAAGCGGATGAAATGTTAAACATGGGATTCTTAGAGGATATTGAAACAATCATCTCTAAAGTACCATCTGCACGCCAAACATTACTATTCTCAGCTACAATGCCAGATAGTATTAAACGTATTGGGGTTAAGTTTATGGAAAACCCAGAACACGTTAAGATTAAAGCTAAAGAAATGACAGCTAACTTAATCGATCAGTACTATGTTCGTTGTAAAGAATTTGAAAAATTTGATATCATGACACGTTTATTCGACGTTCAAAATCCAGATTTAACGATTGTTTTTGGTCGTACAAAACGTCGTGTTGATGAATTAGCTCGTGGTCTTGAGATGCGTGGCTATAAAGCAGAGGGAATCCATGGTGATTTACCTCAGCATAAACGTATGAGTATTCTAAAAGCATTCAAAAGTGGCGAATTAGATATTTTAGTAGCAACAGATGTCGCTGCACGTGGACTAGATATTTCAGGTGTGAGTCATGTTTATAACTACGATATCCCACAAGATCCAGAGAGCTATGTTCACCGTATCGGTCGTACAGGTCGTGCTGGTAAAGAAGGAATGTCAGTAACGTTTGTAACACCTAATGAGATGGGTTACTTACACGTTATTGAGGAATTGACTAAAAAACGTATGACTGCTTTACGTCCACCTTCTAAAAAAGAATCTATCCAAGGTCAAATTGGTGTGGCTTTTGAGCAAATCAAAGAGTTACTACAAGCTAATGGCTTAGATAAATATCAAGATGCTGCTGTTAGTTTGTTAGAAGACTACAGCCCAGAAGATATCGCAGCATTATTAATTAAGCAAATTGCTAAAGATGATGCCGCTGAAGTTCCAGTGAAAATTACTCCAGAACGTCCATTGCCAAATCGTCGTGGTGGAAACAAAGGCCGTGGTGGAAACCGTGGTGGTGGAAACAAAGGTCGCGGTGGAAACCGTGGTGGAAGTGGTCGTGACAATAACTGGCGTAAAAAAGATGATGGTAGTAAGAAAAAACGCTACAATGATTCTAACAAAAATAGCGGTGGCAACAACGCTAAGCCAAGTAAGAGAAAAGATAACGACCGTGGATTTGTTATCCGTAACGATTCAAAATAATTAATGAAGAGAGACTGACCTTAAAAGTTAGTCTCTTTTTTAATTAAAAATCTTTTGGATAAATCACTATATTACTAGAATTTGTTAAAAAATTAGTAGTTTGTCAAAAGACATAGTTAGACAAAGATTAGCTTGATGTATTTATCTTTAGTCAATACCTTAGTATTAGCTTTTTTTTATACTAATCGATATAATAGATAGGAAGATGGAGGTTTGTCATGATTAGTGGAATTGGTATTGATGTTGTAGAACTAGATAGAATTGAAGTCATTATTTCTGAGAAACAATCGTTTATAAAACGAGTGTTAACTAATAAAGAATTGGAAATATTTAATAAGTTATCTAAAAGACGCCAAATCGAATTTTTAGGTGGGAGATTTGCTTGTAAAGAAGCTTTTTCAAAGGCTTATGGTACAGGAATCGGTAAGGTGGGATTTCAAGATATTGAGATAATAAATGATGAATATGGAAAGCCTATTGCTATTGTAAATCAGCATATATTTTCAGGTCAGGTTCATGTGTCTATTACTCATACAAAAGACTTAGCCATGGCACAAATTATTTTAGAAAAATAATGTTATCTAACAGGTGTTTCTTTATACAAAAAAGAGGCTGACTTAGAAAGTCGACCTCATTTTTATATGCCAATCTATATAGTGATGTTTAGCTAATAGATACTTGGCGGGGTGCGTGAGCTTGTATCAAAGATATTTTTTTAATATATTTAGCTGAAATCATACGGACTTCATTATTCTTTTGTAATTTAATAACCAAAGCATTTGGGTTAATTGCATGTTGGTATAGTTTACCAACATGCGTTTCATAATGCTCTTGTTTTGGATCTTGATATTGAAGGACAACTAAGCTTTTGTTAGAAATAGCTTGATTAATACTTTTATGTATTTTACTCAAGTGCTTTTCTTGTCCTGTTTCCTCGTCTAGAAATGAAGAGAATAAACGTTGAGAAGATTGTGAGATAAAGCGCGTTAGTTTTTTGACACCAGTGTCTTTTGGTTGTTTTGACATATCTTGTTTTACTCCCATCCTAAACTCTCTCTTTTCGTTTTATTTAATTCTCATTATACGAATACCTACTCCCATAGTCAAATGAATAATCATTTAATATGATAACTTTAATATGATAGTTACCTCACTTATTGAAATAGAAGGAAGGCGTTGTAGATGTTAAAAGAATGGTATCCATCACATATGCAAGAATTAAAAGGACATCACCCAAAAGAATGGTTTCCTTTTTTTAAATCAAATCAAGAGGCTCTAAAACAGATGAGTCAAAATGTGCTCGGATTACGTGATGAGCAACTGTTGTTTGGTTGGTATCACGGCCATAATTTGTTATGTGTATGTGATACAGATATAATTAATCAAACTCTAGTAATTAAAAATGTATTAGTGGTGTCACCTAAATTTCACTGGCAAGATTTCTTTGAGATGTTGCTTCATGCGGGGAAATCAAGAAGATTAGATCATATTTTTATTCCTATTATTAAGGATCCCATTTTTTCAGCTAAGCCGCTTTTTGATTTGGGCTTTAAAAAAGAAAAAACATCACAGGGTGAAGGTTACAGCTACTCTTTAGAGTACCATACAGGCATTGTCCTTGGTGGTGGAGGTGCTAAAGGTGCTTATCAAATTGGCGCTTGGGAAGCTTTGAGGGAGATTGGGATTGATTATCGAGTCGTCACAGGAACGTCTGTTGGTGCTTTAAATGGGGCCTTCTTTGTTCAGGGTGATATTGAAAATGCTAAAATCATGTGGGAAGATATTGATACTAGTAAAATTTTAGCTATCCCAACTGATGAAGAAGAAACAAACAGAGAGCATTTAATTTCTGGTGTGAAATCTTTGACGTTGTCAGCGTTAAAAGAAAATGGGGTAGACACGACTCCTTTACTTGATATGATTACTAAGTTGATTGATCCAGAAAAATTAGAACAAACAGATAAAGATTTTTTCTTTATCACAACTCAAGCCCCTAAAATGGAAGAAATAGTCGTATCGTTAAAAGAGACACCAGCCAATATGTTAAATAGATGGTTATTAGCATCTTCCTCTTTTTACCCAGCTATGTCAGCTTGTGAGATAGATGGGCATTATTATGTAGATGGTGGTTACCGAAATAATATTCCTAGAGATGTTGCCTTAAAGCAAAACGTGAGTGAACTAATTGTAATTAACGTTAAAGGCCCAGGGTTTTTAAAGCCTACACGAGTACCTAAAACGGTTGTAGAAACTGACATTGAAACGAGATGGGGACTTGGGCCTGTATTGTTATTTGATAAAGACAGATCTGCTTGGAATATCAAGCAAGGTTATTTTGATACTATGAAAGCTTTTTATAAGCTTCAAGGAACATGGTATACCTTTAGTAATGAGCATTTTAAGAAAAATAGCTTAGCATTATCTAAAGAGTTTTTACACTTTATTCAGACGGATCCTAACCTTAAAAGTGTTGGGAGAAAAGTCACATGGAAGTGGTTGGAACAAAAACAAATTGCACCCGAAACATTGGGGGTATATTTGCTTGAGGAAACGGCTAAATTATTAGATGTTGATCCCACCCGGTTATTTACTTTTGATGAGCTATCAAAAGAAGTGATCACTTTGTTTGACAAAACACATGTCACACCAGATGAGTCGATGTTACTTTCAGTAGGTGAGATGTTATCTGGTTATATGAAGCAGGTAACACCTTTATCAGAAATGAAATTACTTGAAATGGCGTATCATTTATGTGAGAGCCATGCAGATAACTTGGCACATGTTTTTGACGTGACATGGAAAACGATGCTTCAAGCAATGTTTATTATATTTTTAAAGGAGAAAAAACAATGAGTCAAGAATTTTCATATGAAATAGTAGAAGAGATTGTCGTCTTATCAGAAAATCCTAAGGGGTGGCGTAAGGAGTTAAACTTAGTAAGTTGGAATGGTCGTCCTCCTAAATTTGATTTGAGAGACTGGGCACCAGATCATGAAAAAATGGGTAAAGGAATTACCTTAAGCAATGAAGAATTCCAACAATTAAAAAAAGCGTTAAGTGAGATGTAGTTATGAATAGTATGACAGGGTATGCTCGTGTAGAAAAAAGTATGTTAGATATTCAAATAACTATTGAAATGAAATCAGTGAATCATCGTTTTTTTGATGGTCAGTTTAAAATGCCAAAAGAGCTAAATGCTTTAGAAATAGAGATGAAGCGTTTATTAAAAGCATCTTGCACTAGAGGGCGAATTGAGTGTGTCATTAATATCAACAAAGAGCATACTAAAGGAAAATCCTTAACGATTAACCAACAAGCTTTAGAGAGTTTAGCCTGTGAATTAGAAGGGTTAAAGGAGGATCATCCTCATTTATCACTTTCTGTGAGCTCATTTTTAACAGGTGGTGTGATGCACCCTGGATTAGTTGAAGCAATTGATTCCAAAATAGATGAAGATGTATTATGGCATGTGACAATGGAAGCATTCAAGGAATGCACAGAGCTTTTAGAGAAGAGTCGTAAAAAAGAAGGGCAAGCACTAGGTGTTATTTTTTTAAATCAATTAGACATAATTCAAGATAAAACAAGTGATATTATTGATTGTACTAAAGAGTTTCAAGACCAATATACCACTCGTTTATCTAAAAAAATGTTAGAGTTATTTGACGGCCGTCAAATTGATGAGCAAAGAATTTTAACTGAGGTAGCTCTTTTAGTTGAAAGAGGAGATATCACAGAGGAGTTAGACCGTTTAAATGTTCACGTCCTTAATATGAGGGAGTTATTAAATAAGGTAGGTCCGTTAGGTAAAGAAATGGACTTTATTATTCAAGAGATGAACCGAGAAGTGAATACCATTGGCTCAAAATCTAGTGTGATGACTATTAAAGAGATGGTTGTTTCTTTAAAACTTTGTATAGAACAAATGCGTGAACAAGTTCAAAATATTGAATAATCTCATTTGAAGGAGACTTTTTTCTCAGATAGACTTGCAAAAAGTAGTCCTAGAGTGCATTATAGTAAATAAAACTAAAAACTATAAGGGAAAGGACGGCACTATGTCAGAGCAAGGGTTATTAATTGTATTATCAGGTCCATCAGGTGTAGGTAAAGGGACAGTTAGAAAAGCATTGTTTGATCAAGAAGACAACCAGTTTGAGTATTCTATTTCCATGACAACAAGAGACAAGCGCGTTGGTGAAGTAGACGGAGTGGATTATTTCTTTAGGACAAGAGAAGAGTTTGAAAAATTAATTGAAGAGGGCCGGATGCTTGAATATGCAGAGTACGTTGGTAATTACTACGGAACACCTTTAGATTATGTGGAAGAAACACGTAATAGTGGTAAAGATGTTTTTTTAGAAATTGAAGTCCAAGGTGCGATGAAGGTCAAAGAGAAAGTTCCAGATGGTGTGTTTATCTTCTTAACCCCTCCTGATTTTAGTGAGTTAAAATCACGTATTATTAATCGTGGGACAGATGATTTATCTGTGATAAATGAGAGAATGACCGTTGCTAAAGCTGAAATAGAAATGATGCGTCATTATGATTATGCTGTTGTAAACGATCAAGTTGATTTAGCAGTTGATCGTATTAAAAAAATTATTGAAAGCGAGCATTACCGTGTTGATCACGTGATTGATCGCTATGAAAATATGTTAGAGGAGATGTAGATATGTTATACCCATCAATTGATACATTGTTAGAACAAATCGATTCAAAGTATTCTTTAGTTATTTTATCTAGTAAACGAGCTCATGAGTTAGATGAGGGAGCACAACCAGTTATTGAACCAGACAAGTTTGTATCTGTGAAAAATGTTGGACGTGCTTTAGAGGAAATTGCTGATGGAGATGTGGTTGTTGACCCAAATCCAGAATTGAAAAGAGAATTAATCCGTCGTCAAGAAGAAGAAAAAAGAGCTCTTAAAAGACGTGAGCATCAAGAATTAGAAGCTCGCATTCAAATGGAAAACAAACTGTAAGATAAAAGCTTAAAAAAGGTATCACCCACGAAAATTGTTTTCACGTTTTTGTGGGTGATACCTTTTCTTTATCATGAGTAAAATAGTAAAAGATACTTGGTTAGTTTTTTCTAATGAAATATGACACTATTTTTAGTACAATAGACAAGAAGAAAGGGTGAGATGGTGTGAAAAGAATAGCGCATGTAATTGTAGATGTTCCAACTATGCAAACTGATCAACCCTTTAGTTATCTGATTCCAGATCATTTGGCATCTCTTGTTGATGTGGGGATACGTGTTGAGGTTCCTTTTGGTAATGGTAATAGGCATATTCAAGGTTTTGTCGTGGCAATTGAGGAGCATCAAGATGGTGTTGATGATAATCAGCTGAAGCCCTTAATTGATGTACTAGATTTAGCTCCTGTTTTAAATGATGAACTGTTATTATTAGCACAAGACATGGCTAAGACGACTTATTCTTTTAAAATCACGTGTCTACAAACGATGTTGCCTAGTGTTATGCGCTCAACTTATAACAAATACCTCGTTGTAAAAGAAGCAATTCCTGAGATAATAGACGAAGAAGTTTTCTTAGGTTTAGCTAGAAGAGATTGGGAAGAGATCAAAAATAGCCCTTATTTAGCTGAATTACATAAGTTGCGCCAAAATGGACAAATCGACATTCAGTATGAGGTAACGACTAAAAATAAAATCAAAACAATGTCTGTCGTGTCTTCCAATAAAAGCCCATCTGAATTTATAGAGATAAAACAAAATTTGCGTAAAAATGCTCACCAAAAACATCGTTTAGTTGACTTTTTTATAGAGCATACTGTGGGAGAATTTACCATTAAGGAATTAGTAGACATCCATGATTTATCCCGCCAAGTCATAAGAGAAGCAGTTGATTTAGGCTGGCTGATTCAAAGAGAAGAAGAAGTTTACCGTGACCCTTATAAGCATAAATCTTTTAAACCAGATCAGGCTTTGATATTAAATGATGAGCAGCAATCAGCTTTAGACAAGGTGAGTGCATCCATGGATGAACGTGTTTCTGATGTCTTTTTATTAGAAGGAATCACAGGTAGTGGTAAAACAGAAGTTTACTTGCAAGCTATTGCCAAAGCAGTTGAAAAAGGTGAGACGGCAATTATGTTAGTGCCAGAAATTTCTTTAACCCCACAAACTGTTGAGCGTTTTAAGCGCCGATTTGGAGATAAGGTCGCGGTACTTCATAGTGGGTTATCTCAAGGTGAGAAATATGATGAGTGGCGAAAAATTGAGCGTAAAGAAGCACAAGTTGTAGTTGGAGCCAGATCAGCAGTTTTTGCTCCTTTAGAAAATATTGGCTTAATTATTATTGATGAAGAGCACGAGACAAGCTATAAACAAGATGAATCTCCTAGGTATCATGCTAGAGATTTAGCTATTTGGCGTGGGGATTATCATAAATGTCCCGTACTACTTGGAAGTGCCACGCCGTCCTTAGAATCAAGAGCCAGAGCTCAAAAGGATGTTTACAAGCTTCTTAAATTAACTAAAAGAGCTAGTGAAAATGCTATTTTACCTACTGTTGAAGTCGTTGATATGCGTCAAGAAATGATGGAAGGTACAGGTGGCAGTTTTTCAAGAACCTTAATGTCAGGTATTGAAAATCGTCTTGAAAAAAAAGAGCAAATTGTGTTACTTCTTAATAGACGTGGTTATTCTTCTTTTATTATGTGCCGAGATTGTGGGTACGTCTTGCCTTGTCCTAATTGTGATATTTCTTTGACGCTTCATATGGATACTAAAACGATGAAATGTCATTATTGTGGTCATGAAGAAGCCATTCCAAATAAATGTCCTGTTTGTGATAGCCGAAAAATTCGTTATTATGGTACGGGAACCCAAAAAGTCGAAGAAGAACTACAAGATTTGTTACCTCAAGCTAGAATTTTACGTATGGATGTGGATACGACACGTAAAAAAGGAAGTCATGAACGACTTTTAGAAAAATTTGGGACACATGATGCTGATATTTTACTTGGTACTCAAATGATTGCCAAAGGCCTTGATTTTCCAAATGTCACTTTAGTTGGTGTATTAAATGCTGATACAGCTCTTAATTTACCAGACTTTAGAGCTAGTGAGCGAACTTTTCAGCTATTAACCCAGGTGAGCGGGCGAGCTGGTCGGGGGGATAAGCAAGGAGAAGTTGTGATTCAAACCTTTAATCCTAAAAATTATGCTATTGTTCTAGCTACTTCACAAGATTATGATAAGTTTTATCAACATGAAATGCAGCTAAGGCACCGAGGGAATTATCCGCCTTATTATTTCACTGTTCAATTAGTAGTAAGTCATGAAGAAGAAGTGGTAGCTGCTAAAAAAATGTATGAAATTGTCGTTTTACTAAAAGATTACTTATCTAATAAAGCGATTATTTTAGGACCAACCCCTAAAAGTGTAGCTAGGGTGAATAAACGTTATTATTATCAAACAGTACTAAAATACCGTTTTGAGCCTAGACTTGAAGAAGCCTTACAAAAAATATTACAAGATAGTCAAGTAGATATTAGAAAAGGGTTACGTGTAAGTATTGACACGGAACCACAACACTTTATATAAAAAGAAAAGAGATTAAATATGAGAAAAGTAGTGACCTACCCAAATGATGTATTAACAACACCTACACAAGCTGTGACACATATTAGACAAGACACAATTGAATTATTAGATGATATGTATGATATTATGCTTGAAGAAGATGGCATTGGTTTAGCTGCTAATCAACTGGGAGAATCTGTAAAAATTGCCATTGTTGAATTAGATGATGAGTCTGGTTTGATTGAGATGATTAATCCAGTGATTTTAGAAGAATTTGGTAAAGAGATTAATGTGGAAGGTTGCTTAAGCTTTCCAGATGTTTACGGGACAGTAGAAAGAGCTGAAACCATTAAATTTTGGTATGTGAATCGTGAAGGTGTATCAACTTTTGATGAGGCATCAGGTTACTTGGCTCGAGCTATTCAACATGAGATAGAGCATTTAAATGGTGGTTTATTTACTGATAAAATAATTGATCGCTTAACGCCAGAAGAGTTAGAAGCATATATGGAGGATAAAGAATATGACTAAAGTAGTATTTATGGGAACACCAGCATTTTCAGTACCGATTTTAGATGGTTTAGTAGAGGCAGGTTATGACGTATTAGCAGTTGTCACACAACCAGATCGCCCAGTAGGAAGAAAAAAAATATTAACAGCACCACCTGTTAAAGAAGCAGCTGTAACTCACGGATTACCTGTGTACCAACCAGAAAAAATTGGTGGGTCAATGGAACTAGACGCCATTATTGCACTAGAAGCAGATGTGATTATCACTGCCGCCTTTGGTCAGTTTTTACCGGAAAAATTAATTCAGTCTCCAAAATTTGGTGCAGTTAATGTCCATGCGTCACTTCTTCCTAAATACCGGGGGGGCGCACCTGTTCATTATTCGATTATGAAAGGTGATAATGAAACTGGAGTGACCATTATGGAAATGGTTAAAAAAATGGATGCTGGAGATATTTTATCTCAAGGAGCTATTCCGATTTTACCAACAGATGATGTGGGAAGTATGTTTGATAAATTAAGCATGTTAGGTCGTGATTTGTTACTTGAAACACTACCACGCTTAATTAAGGGAGAGATCACACCGCTCAAACAAGATGAGTCTCGTGTGACTTACTCGCCAAATATAACTCGTGAAGAGGAAAAAATTGATTTTAATAAAACTGCAGAAGAAATTGACTGGCAAGTCCGTGGTATGCGTCCTTGGCCTGTAGCCTATACAATTTATCATGATACGCGCTGGAAATTATGGGATGTGTCTGTGGTCCGTGATGAAGTGACTTCAGAAGCACCTGGTGTGATTATTAAAAAGGATAAACAGTCATTATGGATCTCTTGTGGAGCAGGGACTGTATTAAGTATCAATCGTATTCAACCAGCTGGTAAGGGTCAGTTAAGTATTGTTGAGTTTGTAAATAGTGTTGGACAAAATGTGAAAGTAGGCAACCGTCTTGGCTAAACAGAAAAAAATAGCAAAACACATTAAAGAATCAGTACGTTTTACAGCATTAGAGCTCCTTGTTAGTATTTCGGAAAAACAAGCCTATTCTAATATTTTAGTAAATGATGCTATTAAACGTCATCATTTGTCAGATAAAGATGCCAGACTGATGACTGAGATAGTGTACGGAACAGTAGGTCATAAATTAACCTTGGAGTATTACTTAAAGCCTTTTATTAAAAATCCTAAAAAATTAGATAATTGGGTAAAACAATTATTATTACTATCTTTATACCAAATGTTTTATTTGGATAAAATTCCTGAGCATGCCATTATCAATGAAGCGGTAAACATTGCTAAAGCTAAAAGTAACCCAGGAATTGGTCGCTTTGTTAATGGTGTTTTACGTAGTATTCAGCGTGAAGGAGAGCCTTCTACTGAATTGATTCAAGATCCTGTGAAACGTTTATCTGTTGAGGTGAGTTTACCTTTATGGTTGACTCAACGATTGGTAGATGACTTAGGAATAGATGAAGCAAGAAAACTTGGTGAGTCACTTTTAGTACCAAGTCATGTCAGTGTTAGAGTGGATACTCGTCATATATCAAGAGAAGAAGCTCGTGATGAGTTGATTGAGCAAGGATTAGAAGTTTCACTAAGTGACGTATCACCTTATGGATTAGTCATTGAAAAAGGTTTTTTAGGAAACACACGTCTATTTAAGGAAGGATTAATAACCATTCAAGATGAAAGTTCTATGCTAGTAGCACCTGCCATGCAACTTGAAGCAAGCCATAAAGTGCTTGATGCTTGTGCCGCGCCAGGAGGTAAAACGACTCATATCGCTAGCTTTTTAGATGAAAGTCAAGGTGGAAAAGTCATTGCTTTAGATATCCATGAGCATAAAATTAAATTAGTGGAAGACAATGCTAAAAGGCTTCATGTTGATGGGGTAGTCGAGTGTGAATTACTGGATGCTAGAAAAGTTGGTGATGTGTTTGCTGATGAGAGTTTTGACCGAATACTAGTGGATGCTCCTTGTTCTGGATTAGGCCTTCTAAGACGTAAACCAGATATAAAATATACAAAAACTCCTGAGGACTTTAATAATCTACAACGAATTCAATTAGAAATTTTAGAAAGTGTTGTACCAAAACTAAACCAATGGGGTATAATGACCTATAGTACGTGTACCGTAACTAAAGAAGAAAACCAAGAAGTTATTGAAGAATTTTTAAAGAGACATTCTAATTTTGAATTAATTGATGTCGTCGGTGCCGGAACTTTGGAGAAGAGTTATCAAGATAAACAGCTGCAACTGTACCCGCATCACTATCATACTGATGGGTTCTTTATTAGTTGTTTAAGGCGAAAATCGTAAACAAAGGAGTGGAAGCATGCAAATTGAATTCCAGACAAGTGTAGGACGCAAAAGAAAAAACAATCAAGATACTGTAGGTGTTTATTTTAATAAAAAAGGGATTATTTTAGCCATCGTTGCTGATGGTATGGGTGGTCACCAAGCAGGGGATACTGCGAGTTATCTTGCCGTCACTGGACTAGGTAGTGTTTGGGAAGAGACGATGTTGACACAAAAATCAGAAATCACAGATTGGCTAGTAGAACATATTAAAGAGGAGAACTTCCGAATTTTTGATAAAGGAAGTAAAGATCCTGATATGTTTGGTATGGGGACGACAATTGTGGCAACAGTTATTATCGATTCAGAGATTTTGTTGGCTCATGTAGGTGATAGTCGTGCTTATTTAATCTGTGATGGCGAGATTAAACAATTAACAGAAGACCACTCTTTAGTCAATGAGTTAGTCAAATCTGGTGAAATCACGCAAGAAATGGCAAATGTTCATCCAAAACGTAATATTTTATTGCGCTCAATTGGAGTACCTGGAGATATTGAAGTTGATATCTCATGGTTGACATTTGCATCAGGTGATTATATGCTGCTATGTTCTGATGGCTTAACAAATATGTTGTCAGATGAAGAAATCAAGCGAATTATTTTAAAACCAACGCCTCTAAATGATAGGGTTAATCAATTAATTGAGAAAGCAAATGAAGCAGGTGGGATGGATAACATCACGGCCCTTTTAATTGAGTTTAATGATGAGCTTTGGGAGGACAAAACATGATAAGTATTGGAACAAAAATAGGAGAACGCTATGAAGTGATTGGAAACATTGGTAGTGGTGGTATGGCAAATGTCTATTTAGCGCAAGATTTAATCTTAAATAGAGAAGTTGCGATTAAAGTTCTACGTTTTGATTTCCAAAATGATACAGCTGCTATTCGTAGATTTCAAAGAGAAGCTTTAGCTGCTACAGAGATGGTTCATCCTAATATTGTCAGTGTGTATGATGTTGGTGAAGAAAATGGCATGCAATTTATTGTCATGGAATACGTTAAAGGGACAGATTTGAAACAATATATTTGTAACTCATCCCTGATTCCACTACCCACTGTTGTCAATATGATGGAACAAATTTTATCTGCTATAGAAACAGCTCATCAGCATGGTATTATCCACCGTGATTTAAAACCACAAAATATTTTAGTAGATGAGTATGGTACCGTTAAAATCACAGACTTTGGGATTGCAATTGCTTTATCTGAAACATCATTAACACAAACAAATACGTTATTAGGATCAGTGCACTACTTATCTCCAGAGCAGGCAAGAGGAAGTATGGCAACAAGACAATCTGATATTTATGCTTTAGGTATTATTTTATATGAGCTACTCACAGGTACAGTACCTTTTGAAGGGGAGTCAGCTGTATCGATTGCTCTAAAACATTTTCAAAAAGATATGCCATCTGTCAGACAATTTAACCCACAAATTCCACAATCATTGGAAAATGTGGTATTAAAAGCGACAGCTAAAGAAACGGCAGATCGTTATATGTCAGTTAATGAAATGGCAGAAGACTTAAGAACATCACTTAGTGTAACAAGAGCTAATGAGTTACCTTACGAGCCTGTTTCCATGTTAGAAGAAACAATAGCTATGACACCAATAGATGTGCAAAGCAAACCTTCTAAACCTCGCAATAATGCTGTTATAATGGATGATGAAGATGATTATAATGAGCCACCTAAGAAGAAGAAGAAAGGTCTTTGGATCTTTTTATCTATTATTGTTGTACTAGTGCTAGTAGGTGTCGGGCTGTTTTTCTTAGGAAACGGTCAATCAGAAGTTGAAATACCAGATGTATCTAATATGTCAGAATCACAGGCGATTAGTGAACTTGAAAAAGTGAAAATTAAAGTTGATCCTAAGGTAGAAGAAATTGCTGATGATAAGATTGAAAAAGGCAATGTTGTTAAAACACAACCACCGATAGGCACTAAAATCAAAGAATCATCAACGATTACTCTTTATATTAGTAAAGGGAAGACGACTGAGGCAATGATTGATGTGGAAGGTAGTACAGTAGATGATGCGAAGCGACAATTAGAGAGTTTTGGCTTTAAAAAAGATAAAATAAAAGTTAAAGAAGAATTTTCTGATAAAGTAGATGTTGATGAAGTAATGGCTCAAAGTATAAAACCAGATACGGATATTGTACCTGGAGATGAGACGATTACTTTAACTGTGAGTAAAGGTCCTGAAGGTTTTTCTTTAGAATATTTAGCTGGATTTACTAGAGAACAGGTGATGCGCTATATTGATGAAGAAGGTCTTTATATGACGGAATCTCGTGAATATAGTAGTTCTGTGCCTTATGGACAAGTCATTTATACGTCGCCAAATGGTGGTACTCCGATGAAGAAGGGTGATACTGTTCAAGTGGTCTTCTCGATTGGAGCAGAACCAGTCAAAGAACCTGAACCACAGCCAAGTAAAGAGCCAGAACCAAGTAGTAGTATTAGTTCTGAGCCAGAAGAATCAAAAGAAGAAAAGCCAAAAGAAGACGGTGACAAAGATCCTGGAAAAGAAGACGGGAAAGAGCCAAATAAAGAGCCTAGCAAAGAAGATGGCAAAGAACCAGCAAAAGAAGATGGTGACACTAAAAGTTAATGTTTACTATGATTGATTAACTTAATTAGTAGTTAGAGAAGGGGACCAATATGGTTCTCTTCTTTTTTTTTTCTTAATTATGGTACAATGAGTTATAAATTGTATTGGATTAGGAGGAAAGTTATGCCTAAGGGACAAATTAGAAAAGCATTAAGTGGTTTTTATTATATTGAATATGAAGGTATCACGTATCAAACAAGAGCTAGAGGGAATTTTAGAAATAGAAACATCACACCTTTAGTTGGAGATTGGGTGGAGTTTGAAAGTACAAATGAAACGGATGGTTATATTTTAGATGTATACCCTAGAGAAAATGAACTTGTTCGACCAACTGTTGCTAATATTGATCAAGGAGTGATTGTCACTAGTTGTGTTGAGCCCAAGTTTTCAACAAATTTACTCGACCGATTTTTAGTCACTCTTGAGGAAAAGCATATTGAGCCAATTATTTATATTACAAAAATGGATTTAGCTTCTTCTGATGAAGTGAGTGCTATGGAGGAAATTCAAAGAGTATATGAAAAAATTGGTTATCCAGTCATACTTGCTAGTCAAGGTTCTACTAAAGAATTAATTCCGTTTTTTAAAGATGAGTTAACTGTTTTTATGGGACAATCTGGGGCTGGTAAATCAACTTTATTAAATGAGTTATCACCAGAACTTGCTTTAAAAGTAGGTGAAATATCTGAAGCTTTAGGTCGTGGTAAACATACAACAAGACATGTGGAATTAATTGAACTTTATGGCGGTTTAGTAGCAGATACTCCAGGATTTTCTTCAATTGATTTTTTAGAGATGACTTTAGATGAGTTACCTAAAAATTTCCCTGAATTTATGGAGGCTTCAGAGTATTGCAAATTTAGAGAGTGTCACCATATAAAAGAGCCAAAATGTGAAGTGAAGCATCGAGTAGAGCAAGGTGAGATATTACAATCACGCTATGATGATTATCTTCAGTTTCATGAAGAAATTAAAAATAGAAAACCGATGTACAATAAAAAGAAATAAGTGAGGGAAAACAAATGGTAAAAATAGCACCGTCAATTTTAAGCGCAGATTTTGCAAATTTAGGAAGAGATGTTGAGCGAATTGAAGCAGGTGGCGCCGATTATGTTCATATTGATGTCATGGATGGTCAATTTGTTCCTAATATCACATTTGGAGCTAATGTAGTATCAGCTATTCGTCCAACAACTGATTTAGTTTTTGATGTTCATTTAATGATTGTAGATCCTGAGCGTTTTGTTGATGATTTTATTAAAGCAGGCTCAGATATTATTACCGTTCATGCTGAAAGTACGACACACTTACACCGAGTGATTCAACAAATTAAACAAGGCGGGGCTAAGGCAGGCGTGGTAATCAATCCTGGGACACCGGTTGCAATGATTGAACCAGTTCTTTCTATGGTTGATTTAGTATTAATTATGACAGTTAACCCAGGTTTTGGTGGTCAGGCCTTTTTACCAGAGTGTTTAGACAAAGTGTCAGAACTAGCTGTTTTACGAGAAAAATATGATTATCACTATGAAATTGAAGTAGATGGTGGTGTGGATGATAAGACAGCAGTTGCTTGTGTTAATGCGGGGGCTGATGTGTTAGTTGCTGGATCTTATGTGTACGGAGTAAGTGATGTGGCAGGACAAATTGCTAAACTAAAAGAAGGTGGCAAAAAATGATCCAGCAAGTGGTTATCGTCTCAGGAGGTGTGCCAAGTAGATGGCCTGACTTATCGGAGCTGGATATGAATCAAACAGCTATTATTGGGGTAGATAGGGGAGTCAGGTTTGCTTTAGAGGCAGGCTTCAATGTGGATATTGCAGTAGGTGATTTTGATTCTTTAACGACTGATGAGTTTCAAAATATGACAAAAGAAATTTCTATTATTAAAACGTCAGTCCCAGAAAAAGATGATACAGATACAGAGCTTGGCGTGTTGATGGCTATGGAACACTATCCAGGTTTACCTGTTATTATTATCGGCGGGACAGGTGGTAGAATAGATCATTTTTTGTGTAATCTATGGTTTCCCTTGCAACCTAGGTTTTCGAAGATGATCCCCTTGATTCACTTGTGGGACAAATGGAATAAAGTATCTTACTTTCATCCTGGGGATTATGAGATTTTAAAAGATCCATTATTTGATTATTTAGCCTTTGTTTGTTTTACACCAGTGACAGGTCTTTATTTAAGAGAGGTTAAATACCCCTTAAATGATGTGACACTGTATCACCCTATGAGTTATGCTAGTAATGAATTTTTAACTGAAAAAGCAAATTTTTCTTTTCATTCAGGTATTATGGGTGTGATTCAGTCAATGGATGAAACATTTGAATAGAACATACAGCATCTAACGTGTAACCTCACGCATTAGATGCTGTATTTTTTTATAATCAGATGATAGAGATACGACAAATGTAAAAATTGGTGACAAAAATGAAAGCAATGAATCTGAGGTGTTATTTAGCAGTTAAAGTGTCTGATAAAAAGTGACGCAAATGAATTGATTTGTCGTATCTGAAAATAGTGATTAAGATATTAAGAGAAAATTAAGAATTCACCTCGTTTTTGTTAAAGAATCAGGTGTATGCTTATATCAAGTTAAGAAAGAGGTGAGTCAGACTTGAAGGGAACCATATTAGTCGTAGATGATGACACAGCCATAAGAGAAGCTATGAAAATATATTTAGAACAAGATAATTATCTTGTGTTAGAAGCAAGTGACGGGGTTGAAGCTCTTGAATTATTAGAAGAACATACGATTCACTTAGTGGTGATGGATATTATGATGCCAAATATGGACGGGATTATGGTAACTTATAAAATCAGACAGGAAAAAAATGTCCTCATACTCATGTTTAGTGCTAAAAGTGAGGAAGTTGATACCATTCAAGGTTTACAAGTTGGAGCAGATGATTATCTAACTAAGCCTTTTAGACCACTAGAGCTGACAGCCAGGGTGAAGTCACTACTACGCCGGTATATGAATCTTGGTGAGTATGAGGCAAGAGATGCTGATGTATTAAGTGTTAGAGGCTTGTCTTTAAATCGAACTGATAAAATAGTGGTAGTTGATAATAGGGAAGTCTATTTAACTAAAACAGAGTTCAATATTTTAGAGTTACTCATGTCTCATACAGGACAAGTATTCTTCGTGCAACATATTTACGAGTCAATCTGGCATGAAACAGGTTTTAATGTGGAAAACACGGTGTCTGTTCACATTAGGAAAATCAGAGAAAAAATTGAAGTGGATCCGAAAAATCCAGAATATTTAAAGGTGGTGTGGGGCGTTGGTTATAAAGTGGAAAAATAACTGGAGAAATAGGCTGATATTTGTTGTAAGTGTGGTTTGTATTTTGCTAGGTGGTTTGCTTTATTTTAGAAGTGAGAATAACCAGTACGAATTAAGGTCAAAATCACTAATGAATGAATCAAACATGACTTTAGATCTAAGTATGCTACTGACAAAAGAACTAATTAAATCAACTGACGAAAAAGAAGTCGTTAAACCAACTAGTGAACAGATAGAGAGTTACCGTTATTTTTACGGGAACTTAGAAGAGTAACTTGGAAATGTAAAAGCCACCTATGAAGCTAAACAAGAAGTGGTGAAAGGTGATAAGAAACAAACTGAAAAACTAGACTAAGAATTAAAAGACAAACAACAAGCTATTATTGATAATTTTCAGAGTGACAAGGTCGTGATAGATAAAATTAATCAAGAGTGCCAAGTTTTTTTAGTGAGTGCCAAAAAATCAGATTTAGATAAAAGTTATCAAGAAGCTACTTATCTGGCAGATAATTATTATTATGTGTTAAAAAGTAATCAAGGTTACTTTTATAGTAATGTGTCTAGCATTAATAAGGAAACCTCTCAGGAAAAGGTAGGTAAAGTTTTAGAAGAGTTGGGTGTGGGTCAGCTAAATCAAATTGATGATGATGTTTACTTAAACATGGACAGGTTCTCTCATATTAGCCCGCAGTATCATAGTTTTTTTAGTGAGTCATATGTGCCACTTACAGCAACAACTATTGCTAAAAAAGGTTCACAAGCACAATTGATGTCAGCATTTATTGCAAAACAAGAAAAGCGTGCTAACACAATCAAGTTAATTAGTGTAGCTATATTATGAAGTGGTGGAGTCACTGAATAGGTTACACTTAGTTGAACAATAAAGATAAGGTGTCTATACTTAATAAAAAACAAAGTAGGAGCTTATTTCATGACAACTAACAGAAAACCAAGACGGACCTTCAAAGAATCATTTAAGAAACAAATGGTGGAACTGCATAAATCAGGAAAACCTAGAAAAGATATTTTAAGAGAATATGACCTGACACCATCAACCTTTGATAAAATGCAACCTATGGAAGCTTTAGTGACAGATTTAACCTATGTTAAAGTAGGCAAAAAGTGGCATGATGTCTGTTTTATTCTCAATTTGTTCAACCTAGAAATAGTTGGGCATTCTAGTGGTCCTAACAAATCTGTGGACCTTGTGTTACAGGCAATCGGAACGATTGAACAGCCATTAGATGATGTTGAAATTTTTCATACAGACCGAGGAAAAAAATTTGATAACCAAAGTATTGATGAATTATTGGATGTGTTTCAGATAAAACGGTCTTTATCACGTCCTGGTTGCCCCTATGACAACGCTGTGGCAGAAGCAACCTATCGAGCTTTTAAAATTGAGTTTATTTACCAACAATCTTTTGACTCATTGTTTGAACTACAATATGAGTTAATAGATTATGTCAATTGGTGGAACAAGTTTAGAAAACATGGCAAGCTTGGCTATCAATCCCTGATTAATTACCGTTTAGATTGGGAGTTGAAACAGGCTATTTAGCAGAACATAGAATAACTATCTAAATAAAATAAAGACCTTATAATTTTTGTACAGAAAAGTGTTGCCAATTCAGATTAGTTTGAAAACGCTTTTTTTAAATAAAAAATAAAAAAAGGTATAGGAATGTATCCGATACCTTAGAAGTTTAATAGGTAAGATTAAACACGCTCAACTTTACCTGATTTTAAAGCACGAGTAGAAACCCAAACTTTTTTTGGTTTACCGTCTACTAAGATACGAACTTTTTGTAAGTTAGCACCCCAAGTACGTTTAGAAGCGTTCATTGCGTGAGAGCGGTTGTTACCACTTCTTGCTTTACGACCAGTTATATAACATTCTTTTGCCATGATAGTCCCTCCTTCGCTTAGATAAGTGTCTCTGATTCTAATAATCATACTTGAATAATTTATCATAAACTCACGCTAATTGCAATAAAAAATATGAAAAACTTAGGAGAAGTTGATAGATAGGGGCTAATTCAACGTTTTTTCTTTTATAAAGTCTATGGATATGATAGACTAAGGAATGATAATGGGAAGTACTGACTTTAAGGAGGTAGTAATAATGGCTGTTAAAATTAAAACACAAGCTGGAACCATTGAAATTTCAAATGATGTGATTGCAACAGTAGTAGGTGGTGCTGCCATAGACATTTACGGAATTGTAGGCATGGCAAGTAAAAATCAAATCAAAGATAATCTAAACGATATTTTAGGTAAAGAAAACTACTCACGTGGTGTCGTTGTTCGTCAAGAGGAAAACGGTGTAGCCATTGATGTGTATATTATGGTAAGTTATGGAACAAAAATTTCAGAAGTCAGCCGTAATGCACAAGAGAAAGTAAAATATAATCTTGAAACAATGCTTGGCGTCGTTGCCAATTCGGTGAATATTTTTATCCAAGGTGTTCGTGTATTACCTGAGTAAAATAAGTGTGTGTGAAATGAATGAGGAGGAACATTTTAGTGGAAGTAAAAGCAATCAACGGTGGGCAGTTTCAATCAATGGTACAAGTTGGTGCCAATCGTTTAAATCAAAATGCTGAGTACGTCAATTCTTTAAATGTTTTCCCAGTACCTGATGGGGATACGGGAACAAATATGGATTTATCAATGACAAGTGGTGCTAAAGCAGTCAGAGAAGCGACAACAGAACATGTAGGAGAGTTAACTAAAATCTTGTCAAAAGGATTGTTAATGGGAGCTAGAGGGAACTCTGGTGTCATCTTATCTCAAATTTTTAGAGGTTTTTCTAAAAAAGTAGAATCAAAAGATGTCTTAACAGCTCAGGATTTGGCTGATGCCTTTAAAAATGGTATGGAAACAGCTTATAAAGCAGTCATGAAACCTGTTGAAGGTACTATTTTAACTGTATCACGTGGTGCAGCAATTGGTGCTGAGAAAAAAGCTAAAGAATCAGATGATTGTTTAGAAGTATTAGAAGCAGCCTTAGTTGGTGCTAAAAAAGCATTAGAAAAAACACCAGATATGTTACCTGTTTTAAAAGAAGTTGGTGTTGTAGATAGTGGTGGCCAAGGACTTGTTTACATCTATGAAGGGTTTTTAGAATCTTTATCTGGAAAAGTTGTAGAAAGTGACGTGTATCAACCATCTCCTGCTCAAATGGAAGATATGGTTAATGCAGAGCATCACAGAGGTGTTCAGGGGCATATGGCAACTGAAGACATAACGTTTGGTTATTGTACTGAAATTATGGTACGTATTGGAGACGGTCCGACAGTTGATAGTGAGTTTGATTATGATGAGTTTAGAAACTACCTAAATGAAATTGGTGATTCACTACTTGTTGTAGCTGATGATGAGATTATAAAAGTTCACGTTCATACAGAACAACCTGGTGAAGTGATGAATTACGGTCAAAAATTTGGTTCGTTAATCAAAATCAAAGTAGATAACATGCGTGTTCAACATGAAACATTACTTGATGAGCAAACAACAGCTCCAGTTGCTAAAAAAGAACGTACGCCTTACGGAATTATTTCAGTAGCAGCAGGTAATGGCTTACAGGAATTATTCAAGAGTATGGGTGTTAACTACATGATTAGTGGTGGGCAAACAATGAACCCAAGTACAGAAGATATCTTAACAGCGATTGATGCAGTCAATGCTGAGAAGGTTATCATCTTACCTAACAATAAAAATATCTTTATGGCAGCAGATCAAGCAGCAGAAGTAAGTGAGGTTCCTGCAATCGTGATTCCATCTAAAACTGTATCTCAAGGAATGACAGCTCTACTTGGATTTAACGATCAAGCAACGCTAGAAGAGAACCAAACAAACATGTTAGAGATGTTAAATGGTGTCACAAGTGGTCAAGTTACAACTGCTGTTCGTGATACAAGCATTAATGGTGTGGAAATTAAAACAGATGACAACTTAGGTATGGTTGAAGGTAAGATTGTTGTCTCAACACCAAGTCGTTTTGATGCTAGTGAGGCAACTCTTAAACAAATGATCACAGAAGATACAGAAATTGTGACGATTTTAATTGGAGAAGAAGGAACGCAAGAAGAAGCTTCTTTACTTGAAGCAGCCATTCTTGAAATCGATGGCGATTTAGAAGTTGAGATCCATCAAGGTGATCAACCAGTTTATCCTTATCTTTTTGCAGCAGAATAAAACATTAAAATTGAGAGGCTGACCGTTTTTGGTTTTGCCTCTTTTTTTCTAAAGATTAATGAGAAGAAAGAGGTGATATGATGAGTTTAACAGATTCTATCAGCATACTAAGCGGTGTTGGGGAAAAGCGCATGGAAGTATTAAAAACACTTGGTATAGAAACGATAAACGATTTATTAATGTATTTTCCTTTTCGTTATGAAGATATCCAGGAGAAAAGTTTGGAAGAAATTAGCGATCAGGAAAAAGTAGTGTTAAAAGGTATTGCTTTATCTGATCCTGTGGTTAATTTTTACGGATTTAAAAAGAGTCGTCTAATTTTTCGTATGATGGTAGACCAAGCGGTAGTAACAGTTACTTTTTTCAATCAACCTTTTTTAAAGAGTAAGATTCATACCTCAGAGGAAGTAGCGATTTTTGGAAAGTGGGATGCTAAAAGAAAATCTTTAACTGGATTAAAAGTAATGGCAACCAAAGATGGTGATGAGGAGTTTGCTCCAATTTATAGTGTGAATAAACAAATCAAACAGCAAACACTTGTTGCTCTTATTAAACAGGCTATTGATTTATCTGGAGATGAAGTTGAAGAAAATTTACCACAATACTTACTGGAAAAATACCGGTTGATGCCTAAAGATCAAGCAGTAAAAGCGATGCATTTTCCTGAGAGTATTGAGGAGAATAAGTTAGCAAGAAGAAGGTTGGCTTTTGAAGAATTTTTCTTATTCCAAATGAATATGATCCAACTCAAACGTCAAGAGACTGCCAAGGAATTTGGCCATGCTATTCAGTATGATATCAATCAACTAAAAGAATTTATTAAAACATTGCCTTTTGAGTTGACTTGTGCCCAAAAACGAGTAGTGAATGAAATTTGCGCTGATATGAAAAGTCCTTACCACATGCATCGTCTGCTTCAAGGAGACGTTGGGAGCGGTAAGACTATGGTAGCAGCCCTTGCTTTGTATGCAGTGGTAACAGCTGGGTTTCAAGGTGCTTTAATGGTACCAACAGAGATCCTTGCAGAACAGCATATGGAGAGTTTAACAGAACTGTTTAAAGGAAGTGGTGTTGACGTTGCTTTATTAACAAGTTCAACAAAAGCAAAAGCTAGACGGGATATACTAGAGCGTTTGTCTCAAGGGGAGATAGATATTATGGTAGGAACACATTCTCTTATCCAAGATGAGGTCATCTTTAATCGTTTGGGGTTAGTGATTACTGATGAGCAACATCGTTTTGGTGTGAATCAACGGCGTATTTTAAGAGAAAAAGGTGATCAACCTGATGTGTTATTTATGACAGCAACACCTATTCCAAGAACATTAGCGATTACCGCTTACGGGGAGATGGATGTATCAGTCATTGATGAGTTACCAGCCGGTAGAAAACCCATTGAGACTAGGTGGGTTTTACCTAAGCAAATGGATAGCGTACTAGAATCTATGGAGAGACTTCTCAAATCTGGTCAACAAGCTTATGTGATTTGTCCTTTAATAGAAGAATCTGAAATATTAGATGTTAAAAACGCGACAGAGATCTATGAACACTTGTCAACTTTTTTTAAGTCTAGATACCAAGTGGGTTTACTACATGGCAAGATGAAATCTCAAGAAAAAGAAGAGATTATGGCAAATTTTAAAGATAATCAAACACAAGTCCTAGTCTCTACGACCGTTATTGAGGTTGGAGTGAATGTACCTAATGCTACGATGATGATGATTATTGATGCAGACCGCTTTGGCTTAGCGCAACTTCACCAGTTAAGAGGACGGGTTGGCCGAGATTCTAAGGCTTCGTATTGTGTGTTAGTTGCAAACCCTAAAAGTGAGCAGGGAAAAGAGCGAATGAAGATTATGACAGAGTCAACTGATGGTTTTGTTTTAAGTGAGAAGGATCTAGAAATGCGAGGACCAGGAGACTTTTTTGGTGCTAAACAATCGGGATTACCTGATTTCAAAGTAGGAGATATGGTAGCTGATTTTATAATGCTAGAAACAGCACGAGAAGAAGCGATTTTACTTTGGCAAGATAATCAGTGGGTGGAAAAAGTAGAAAATAAAGAATTAGCTAAAAGTATGGCAAAGCATCAAGGTGATTTGATTTACCTAGATTAATCGCTTTGTGGTAAACTGTTTTTATCTGAATATTAGAAAAAGAGAGGGAATAATATGAAAATTGCAGTAGATGCTATGGGTGGCGATTTTGCACCAAAAGCAATTGTTGAAGGTGTGATGTTAGCAAAACAAGATTTTCCTGATATTGAATTTTTATTATATGGAAAAGAAGATGCTATTAAAGAATTTGTGACTGATGAGAAAAACATCACAATTATTCATACTGATGAAAAAATTGAAAGTGATGATGAACCAGTTAAAGCGATTCGTCGTAAAAAACAAGCCTCTATGGTTTTAGCAGCACAGGCTGTAAAAAATGGTGAAGCAGATGCCCTGTTTTCAGCAGGAAATACAGGGGCCTTGCTTGCAGCTGGTTTATTTGTGATTGGCCGAATTAAACAAGTAGAAAGACCTGGATTAATGACGACGATGCCAGTATTTACTGGGGAAACGGGCGCTGGGTTTGATTTTATCGATATGGGAGCTAATGCTGACAACAAGCCAGAGCATCTATTGACTTATGGTATTTTAGCATCATATTATGCCAAACATGTCCGTGGTATTCAAAATCCAAGGGTAGGTCTATTAAATAACGGAACAGAAGCAACAAAGGGTAGTGAACTAACAAAAGCTGCTTATGAATTGCTAAGTCATGAGGCAAGTCTTAACTTTGTGGGTAATGTAGAAGCGCGTGACTTATTTGATGGTGTTGCTGATGTAGTGGTAACTGATGGGTTTACTGGAAATGCTGTGTTAAAAACGATTGAAGGGACAGCTATGGCTATTATGTCTAACTTGAAATCCTCTATTTTAAATAGTGGGCTAAAGGGTAAAATGGGAGCTGTGTTATTAAAAGATAGCTTGCGCGGGCTTAAAGATAAGCTTGATTACTCAAGTCATGGTGGAGCAGTATTGTTTGGTGTAAAGGCTCCAGTTGTTAAAACTCATGGGTCAACAGGGCCTGATGCGGTGAGATATACGATTAAACAAATCCATACGATGCTTGAAAAAGATGTTGTAGGTAACTTAATTCATTATTTTGAAGAAGAAAAGTCGAAGTAGGAACATTAGACAAATAATCCATTAGACAGTAAAATGGATAAAGATGAAATGTATAGGAGGTTATGAATATGACACGTGAGGAAGCTTTTAAGAAAATTCAAGTGATTGTATCTGAGCATTTTGATGTTAATGAAGATACAGTGACAGAGACAATGAATATTAAAACAGATTTAGATGCTGATTCTATTAGTATTATGGAGTTTGTTCTTGAATTAGAAGATGTTTTTGATGCAGAGATTTCTGATGAGGATGCAGAAAAATTAGAGACGATTGGTGCAGCGGTAGACTATATTGTAGCTAATCAATAAAATCATGAGACTAGAAGGTTGAAATTAGCCTTCTAGTCTTTTTTTTATTTTTTTATTGCTTAAATGAGATAAAACGAAATTTAAATGAGAAATATTTAATAATCTTCTTTTTTTAGAAATGATACATGACAAACTAATAAAATACACTTTTTAATGAAAAAAAGGCAATAACTTCGTATTTTTATCGCTTTTTTCTAAAATGCAAACGAATTCTTTTTTAAAAGAGTCTTTTATTATAGCTAAGTTTAGTATATAATGAGATACATGCCATACAATTTTAATATTTGGCTTATAAACTTACTAAGAAACCTATTGCTTAATATGTTGTTTTCTAATATAATCATAAGATATCTTAATAATTTTTTTATTAAATATAAGAAAACATTAAAAAGAAGAATACTACTAAATTAGATTCAGTACGAGACTAATTAAGGGAAGGAGAATTCTATTGTTTGTTGACAATAAATTATTAGACGTGAGAAACTTGCACACAGGATTTCGAATAAAAGATCGTTACTATGATGCGCTTGACGATGTATCACTGACATTAGATAAAAATGAAATTTTAGCAATTGTTGGGGAGTCTGGTTGTGGTAAAAGTACACTTGCTATGACAATCATGGGCTTACAAGATCCAAAGAATACTAAAATTACAGGGGATATTATTTACAATGATTTAAATCTTGTAGGATTATCCGAGACGCTTTATAACAAGATAAGAGGAAATGATATTGGGATGATTTTCCAAGATCCATTGTCAGCTTTAAATCCATTGATGCGCATTGGTGATCAAATAGCAGAATCTCTCTATTACCATACAGATTTAAATGAAAAACAGCGAACAACTAGAGCTATCGAGTTACTTAATCAAGTAGGAATCAATAACCCTGAGCGAGTTGCGGACCAATACCCACATGAACTATCAGGTGGGATGAGGCAGCGTGTTATTATTGCCATTGCTATTTCATGTAAACCACCAATCATTATCGCAGATGAGCCAACGACAGCCTTAGATGTCACCATTCAAGCACAAATTTTAGATTTATTGAGTGACTTACAAAAAGAGACTGAGGCAGGCATTATCTTAATCACCCATGATTTAGGTGTTGTTGCAGAAATGGCAGACCGAGTAGCTGTTATGTATGGTGGTCAAATTGTAGAAGAAGCACCAGTGGATGTGCTATTTTCTAACCCACAACATCCTTATACTCGTTCATTACTGAATTCTATACCACAGGAAGATGCTTATGATTCTGAGTTACATGTTATTGAAGGGACAGTTCCTTCATTAGTTAACATGTCAAGAAACGGGTGCCGTTTTGCACCGCGTATACCTTGGATACCAGAGTCTGATCACGAGGAAAACCCAACATTACATGAAATAGAACCAGGTCATCTTGTTCGTTGTACATGTTATAAGCATTTTCACTTTAAAGAAGAGGATGAAGCATAATGGGAATTATTGAAATTAAAGGCTTAAAAGTGTATTACCCAATACGTGGCGGATTCTTCAATAAAGTTGTTGATTATGTTTACGCAGTAGATGGGGTTACATTAGAAATTGAAGAAGGAACAACGTATGGTTTAGTTGGCGAGTCAGGCTCAGGTAAATCAACGATTGGTAAAACCATTGTTGGCTTAGAAAAAGCTACAGGTGGCGAGATCCTTTTTGAAGGAACAAACGTGACGAAAAAACGTGAAAGAAAACAAATTGCTTATAATAAAGATGTTCAGATGATTTTCCAAGATTCAATGTCAAGTTTGAATCCGAAAAAACGAGTGTTAGACATTATTGCAGAACCAATTAGAAACTTTGAGCGTTTAAGTGATCAAGAGGAAAAGAAAAAAGTCCAAGGATTACTAGATATTGTTGGTATGCCAACAGATGCTCTTTATAAGTATCCACATGAGTTCTCTGGAGGTCAGCGTCAGCGTTTAGGTGTAGCACGTGCTGTAGCGACTAATCCTAAATTGATTATTGCTGATGAGCCTGTATCAGCTCTTGATTTATCAGTTCAGGCTCAAGTACTTAACTTCATGAAACGTATTCAAGAAGAGTACAATCTGAGTTACTTATTTATCTCTCATGATTTAGGTGTGGTAAAACACATGTGTGACAACATCGCTATTATGAACCGTGGTAGATTTGTTGAAATTGGAACAAGAGATGATATTTATAATAACCCACAACACATTTATACAAAACGATTACTATCAGCTATTCCAAAAATTGATGTGGCTAATCGTGAAAAGCATAAAGAAGAGCGTCGTTTAGTCGACAAAGAATTCCATGACTTATATAGTCAATATTATGATGAAAATGGTCGTGTCTATGATTTACAATCTATCAGTCCAACCCATAAAGTGGCTATTAAAGAACCGATCAAAGGGGGACAATAGTTATGTGGAAAACGATATTAAGACGTGTGCTACTTATGATTCCACAAATTCTTGTGTTGAGTCTATTTATATTCTTGCTAGCAAAAGCAATGCCAGGGGATCCATTTACAGGTTTAATTAATCCTAACATGGACCCAGCGACGATTGATAAGATGCGTGAAGCAGCAGGGCTTAATAATCCGTGGTACGTTCAATATTTTGACTGGATGAAAAATGCACTACATGGAGATTTTGGACAAAGTTTCCTATATAAATTACCAGTAAGTGAAATCATCGGCTCTCGTGTCGGTAATACAATTTGGTTATCCTTATTAACAGTTATTATTACTTATGCAATTGCGCTACCTTTAGGATTGTTTGCAGGTCGTTACCAAAACTCTTGGTTTGATAAAGCAGTTGTTGGTTATAACTTTATTAGTTTTGCCGTTCCGATTTTTATCTTTGCCTTATTAATGTTATTTGTTTTTGGGTACAGATTAGAGTGGTTCCCAACAACAGGTTCAGTTGCTAGTGGTCTTTCAAAAGGTACAATGGCTTATACAATGAGTCGCTTGTATCATATGATTTTACCAGCGATTACTCAAGCGTTACTTGCAACAGCTGTGACGATTCAGTATTTACGTAATGAAGTGATTGATGCTAAACAATTAGACTTTGTTCGTACAGCTAGAGCTAAAGGTGTTCCAACAAATAAAGTGTTTACTCGTCATATTTTTAGAAATGCCTCATTACCAATTGCAGCACAATTAAGTTATGAAATTACAGCCTTAATTAGTGGTTCTGTTGTTATTGAACAAACCTTTGCTTATCCAGGTATCGGGAAATTATTTATTGATGCAATTAATGGTCGTGACTACTCAGTGATTACAGCCCTTGTTTTAATATTAGGTGTTGTGACGATTATCGGGAACTTGATTTCAGATATTGTGATGAGTATTGTCGATCCAAGAATTCGTATCCAGTAAGATACTACTTGTTAAGAAAGGAGAATGGTTATGAGTAAAGATAAAAAGCAAGAAACAGTACCTGTTAGTGCGCCACTGACAGGATTTAAAATGATTGTTCGTGAATTTAAAAAAGATAAAATAGCAATATTTTCATTAGCGCTATTAGTTATCATTTTTCTATTCATCTTTATAGGATCAATGGTGTTAGATCAAAGTGCAGTGATGAAGGTAAGTATTTTAGATAAATACAATCCGCCAGGAAATGGTTGGATTTTAGGAGCAGATGAGGGGGGCCGAGATGTTTTTGGTCAATTAATTATCGGAGCTCGTAACTCTGTTGTCATTGGTTTTGCAATTACGATTATTACTTCGATTATTGGGGTAGGATTAGGGATTGTAGCTGGTTATTACGGAGGAATTGTTGACGGAATTATCATGAGAATCGTTGATTTTATTATGATTTTACCTGTCATTATGATTATCATTGTGTTTGTAACGATTGTACCAAACTATAATGTTGTATCATTTGTAACCATTATGAGTTTATTCTATTGGGTAGCAAAAGCTCGTCTATTTAGAGGGAAAACATTATCAGAGGTTCGTCGTGATTATATTAGTGCTTCAAAAACGTTAGGGACAAGTGATTTCAAAATAATGTTTGGTGAGTTAATGCCAAACTTAAGTTCTTTGATTATTACCAACTTAACTATAAATTTTGCAGCTAATATCGGTATTGAAACAACTCTATCATATTTAGGGTTTGGATTACCACCAGCTACACCAAGTTTAGGGACGTTGATTGGTTATGCTTCTAATGGTGTTGTATTATCAGATATGACTTGGGTATGGGCGCCGGCTTCTATCTTGATTTTAGTCATGATGTTATGTATCAACTATGTAGGACAAGCCTTTAAGCGATCAGCAGATGCAAGACAAAGATTAGGTTAAAAATACTAGGGGGAATAAAAAATGAAGAACAAAAAACTATTTAGTGCAGTTATTTTAGGAGCAGCAGCAACAATGACACTAGCAGCTTGTGGTGGTGGTAAAGAAGCAGGAAAAGGTGGCGATATAAACAACGCGACACAAACAGAAGACGTTTCTAAATTTCCTGTAAAAACATCTCACGAAGGAAAAATTAAAGACGGTGGAACAATGGAAGTTGCCGTTGTATCGGATTCACAATTTAAAGGTATGTTCTCTGAAACATTCTATGAAGATGCATATGATAATGAATTTATGCAACCATCTCACGAAGGATTATTCCGTAGTGATTCTAACTTTGAAACAACAGATCATGGTATTGCTAAAAAAGAAATTGATGTTGATAAAAAGACAATCAAAATTAAAATCGTTAAAGATGCTGTCTGGTCAGATGGCGAGCCTTTAAAAGCTGAAGATATTATCCAACCATACTTAATCATTGGTAACAAAGATTATGCGGGTATCCGTTATGGATCAGATTTCACTAACATTGTAGGTATGGATGAGTATCATGAAGGGAAATCTGATAGCATTTCAGGAATTAAAAAGCTTGATGACAAAACTGTAGAGATCACATACAAAGAAATGAACCCAGGTATGAAACAAACAAGTGAAACTGTTTGGACAGCTGCAATGCCTTCTCATATCTTTAAAGATATGCCTGTTAAAGGGATGGAATCTAGTGATCCTGTTCGTAAAAACCCTGTAACATTAGGACCATACAAAATGGAAAAAATTAATCAAGGGGAATCTGTAGAATTTACTCCTAACGAATATTACTACGGAGAAAAACCAAAATTAGATAAAATCGTCATGCGTATTGCTCCAAGTAACTCAATTGTTGAAGCATTAAAAGCGAAAAAATATGACATGGTATTCAGTATGCCAACTGATAACTACCCTAACTATAAAGACGTTGAAGGTTATGAAATCTTAGGTCGTCAAGACTTAGCTTATACTTACATTGGATTCAAACTAGGTACTTGGAACGAAGAAAAAGGTGAAGCAGAATACGATCCAAATGCTAAAATGGCTGACAAATCATTACGTCAAGCGATGGGATTTGCTTTAGATAATGATGCTGTAGCAAACAAATTCTACAACGGATTACGTCAACCGGCTAATGCGATTATTCCACCAATCTTCTCAGAGTTCAGTGATAAAGAATTAGTTGGATATTCTAAACAAGATAAAGACAAAGCAAATAAATTATTAGATGATGCTGGTTACAAGAAAAAAGATGGTGACGAGTTCCGTAGTACACCAGACGGTAAACCACTAGAAATCAACTTTGCTTCTATGGCGGGTGGGGAAACTGAACAACCATTAGCTGAGTACTATGTGGATAGCTGGAAAGAAATCGGTTTAGATGTAAAACTTGCAACAGGTCGTTTAATCGAATTTAACTCATTCTACGATAAACTAAAAAGTGATTCTCCAGACATCGATGTGTACCAAGCAGCTTGGGGATTAAGTGCTGATCCCTCTCAATCAGGTCTATACGGTAAAGATGCGGCATTTAACTTCACTCGTTTTGTAAGTGATGAAAACACTAGATTGTTAGATGAAATTGATTCAGAAAAATCATTCGATAATGAGTACCGTACTGAGAAATTCAAAGAATGGCAAGCATATGTAGCTGATGAAACATTTGTAATCCCAACTCTATTTAGAGATGCAGTATTACCTGTAAGTGACAGAGTTGTAGACTTTGACTGGGCATATGATGTGGAATCAAATCCATGGAGCCATGTTGGTGTCGTTGAGGATGATAAATAATTAAATAGATATTTAGACTTAGAAGAGGCTGACGTGATGTCAGTCTCTTTTTTTGCAATTGATGATTGTTAAAGAGTAGATGATTAAGTATTAATATTTATTTTTTTGTAGTAGAGCCACATTCTATAGCAGAAACAACTGGTGAAGTTAACTTTATAGTAGATGATAGTACAGCTAAGCCAGATGAACCAGAAGTTATTGTGCCAACAGATCCAACAGGGCCGCCAAAACCAATTGAACCAGGAGATCCTGCTGAAGGTTGGGAAGTAAAAGCAGCAGATTCACCTTTTAAAGAAGTTAACGGGACGGCAGAATTACGTGGGACACAACTGCTATTAAGTGATTCGTATATTGTGAATTTATCTGATAAAACGACAAGCATTCCAGCGCCGACAGTACCTAGCACACAACCTATTGACTTACTCTCAGTTAATGATGGTATTCCGATTTTTAAGGCTGCACCAAATGCTGGTGCGGGAACTTGGACACTAGCGTGGGGAGCTGAAGATGATAGTTTGACTTATCAACAAGATAAAGGTGTTCAATTGGTTGTTCCTATTAGTGCTCAGCCAAAAGCTAATGCTGTGTACAAATCTAATATAACTTGGACTTTGACTAGTAAAGTACTAAATTAGTAATAGTTATGTCAGATTTAAATTAGGAGAGTCAATATGAAATATTTTATACGAAAGCTTGCCTATATTGTGATACTTATTATTAGTTTCTTTAGTTTAGGCATGAGTGTTGTGGCAGAAAAACTTAATTTTCCTGTTTCACCGATTACATCTAATAGTCAGCGTCATGATATTAAAAGTTACTTTGATTTACGTGTAAAACCTGGAAACAAGGAAATTTTACAAGTTGAGTTAGAAAATCATTCTGATAAGGATATGATTATTTTAGCTAATGCTAATACCGTTGTGACCAATGACAATATAACAGCTGATTATAGTCAGCATGACCCAGAGATAAATCATACTTTAAAGCATTCTTTTAGTGATATGGCACAAGTTAAACCAGAGATTCCTCTAAAGGCTAGAGAAAAGAGAGTAATCGATATTCCAGTTGATGTGCCAAGTGAACCTTTTAATGATATCATTTTAGGTGGCTTAGAGTTTCAGCAAAAACCCACAGAAGACATGGATTTAGATACTGGTAGTCTATTGATTGAAAATAATTTCGCCTTTGTGATAGGGGTGCGTTTGTCTGAAAATGATGACAAGGTGCCAGTGAAAATTGATCTATTAAATGTCAGGGCCGGACAGCGTAATTATCGTAACACAGTGCTTGTGACATTTGAAAATCCAGAACCACGTATTTTACCTGATGTAGAAATTGAATCTTTTATTTATTCAGAAAAAGATGTGGAAGAGGCGTTATATTACGATAAGATTGAGCATGCTGATATTGCACCTAACTCTTCTTTTGATTACGGGATTTCTTTAAACAATGACACTTATAAACCTGGAAAGTATATATTAAAGACCATGGTATAGACTTCTGGTGAACGTTTTGATTTTGAAAAAAATTTACAATCTCTGATTATGAAGCTAAGAAGTTTAATGAGGAAGCTGTTGATTTGATTGAACCAGAATTTGACTGGGCTAAATTTATGTTAGTGTTGTTTTTTGCTTTGCTTATTTTGATTATTGTTGTAGTGGTATTGATCATTAAGTATAAAAAAGCACCTACTAAGAAAAAACAAAGTCAACGTGATAAACGAAAGAATCGTTATAAAAAGAATAAAAAATGAGGGTGACTTTTTAGTCAGCCTCATTTTGTTTTTCTTGGGTAGATTTTAACCTTTATGTAAATAACTAGTAAGAAAATGAGTTTTTATTTTAATTCTCCTGAAAACAACGTATAATGAGGATATCTTGTTATTGAAAGGAAGAATGGTGCAACATGAACGAGTTAACAGGGTTATTAAAAGAGAAGTATCAAATTATATTCAAAGATATTAGTTTATTGGAGCAAGCTTTCACCCATTCATCCTATGTGAATGAGCATCGACAATTAGCTTTAACAGATAATGAACGTTTGGAATTTTTAGGAGATGCTGTTTTGGAATTAATTATTTCAAAATATCTATACAGCCATTTTGCTGACTTATCTGAGGGAAAGCTAACGAAGTTAAGAGCGACAATTGTTCGTGAAGATAGTTTAGCGATGTTTGCCAAAGATTGTCAATTTGATAAATATATTCGTTTAGGTAAGGGAGAGGAAAATTCAAATGGACGTGACCGTTCATCACTTTTATGTGACTTATTTGAAGCTTTTTTAGGAGCCCTTTATCTAGATCAAGGGGTAGAAAAAACCAAAGAATTTATTAATCAAGTGATCATTCCAAAAATCGAAACAGGTGCTTTTTCACATGAGATGGATCATAAAACTGCCTTGCAAGAGGTTCTTCAAAAAAATGGTGATATTTTAATTGAGTATCATTTGATTAAAGAAGAAGGGCCAGCTCACGCACGCATTTTCCATGTGGAAGTTAGTGGTGGTGGGACTGTTTTAGGTGAAGGGTCTGGTAAATCTAAAAAAATTGCCGAGCAAAGTGCAGCTCAGATAGCTCTTAATAATATTTTGTCAGCAGATGCTTAGAAGGGAGCCAGAAATTTAGTGTATTTAAAACGATTGGAAATAGCAGGCTTTAAGTCTTTTGCTGATCGAACAGTGATTGAATTTAATCAAGGTTTAACTGCTGTTGTAGGGCCTAATGGAAGTGGAAAAAGTAATGTAACAGAAGCAATCAGATGGGTGTTAGGGGAGCAGTCAGCAAAGAATTTACGTGGGGGAAAGATGCCAGACGTGATTTTTGCTGGCTCTTCTTCACGTTCTCCTCTAAATTTAGCAGAAGTGACACTAGTTCTTGATAACGAGGACAAATTTTTACCAATTGATTACACAGAAGTCAGTATCACAAGACGTTTGACTAGAAGTGGCGATAGTGACTTTTTTATTAATAAACAACGGTGCCGCTTAAAAGATATTGTGAGCTTGTTTATGGATTCTGGTTTGGGACGAGATTCATTTTCGATTATCTCCCAAGGTAAAGTCGAAGCTATCTTTAACAGTAAGCCAGAAGATAGACGAGCTATTTTTGAAGAAGCTGCAGGAGTTTTAAAGTATAAAAATCGCAAAAAAGAAGCTCAGAGACGTCTAGGGGAAACTAGTGAGAATTTGAGTCGTATTCAAGATATTATTTATGAATTAGACGTACAACTGACGCCTTTAAAAGAGCAAAGTGATGTGGCGTTTAAGTACTCAGAGTTAAAAGAGAGGCTAACAACTCTTGATGTGAGTATGACTATTACAAACATAAAAAAAATCAAAGAGCAGTGGGAAAAATCAAAAGATGAGATGAACTTTGTATTAGCTGAATTAGAAAATAAAAGAGTTAATATGAGTCATTGTGAAAAGAATTTAGCTGTGCTTAAACATGATAGAGATGTTCTTGAGAAAAGCTTAGACCACAGCCAACAACAGCTGTTAGAAGTTGTGACGCAATATGAAAAATGTGAAGCTGATATAAAAATTTTAGAAGAAAAACAACGATTTAAGTCTCAAACAGCTGCCTCAAGAAAAGAGATGTTCAAAGAATTAGCCACAGATAGACAAATTTTAATCAAAGAAATTAAGACATTAGAAGATTTAAAAGTAGAGTTGAAGTCTATTGAATCAGCTAGTCAAAAAAAGATTAAAGATGTGTCTGCTAAAGTCACGCAATATAGTAAGTCTACTAAAGAACAACTTGAAGATATGCGCCGTGACTATGTTGATGTGATGCAACAACAAACTCAAGTTAATAACGATCTAAAGCATTTAGAAAAGCAGTATCATCAAGAAACTCATCAAAAAACAAGTGAAGTGAGCGATTATGATGATGTCGCTCAGGAAATAGCTAATCTAGAAGCCTCATATACTGACTTAGAGACAACTTATCAAGAAAAACAGGCTAATGTTGTGAGTCTTGTCGAGCAATTTCAAGCAAAAAAGATTCTCTTTAAAGAATATAAACAAAAAGAGACTCAATTAAATAACCAATTAATGGAAGCTATGCGTATATTACAACAAGGTCAAGCTAAACAAAAGAGCTTAAAAGATTTGCAAGAAAGTTATGCAGGATTTTATCAAGGGGTTAAAGGAATACTACAAGCAAAAGATCAATTACCTGGCATTATTGGTGTTGTAGCAGAGTTAATTAAGATACCAGGGAAGTATCAAACAGCTATTGAAACGGCATTAGGTGCTTCTGTTCAGCATATTATTGTCTCAAATGACAAAAGTGCAAGGGAGGCAATTTCATACCTTAAACAACATCGTCTAGGAAGAGCAACATTTCTACCTTTAACAACGATTAAAGCTAGACAGGTGAGACAAGATATTCTAGATGTGTCCCAGCATGTACCTGGATTTTTAGGAGTAGCAAGTGATTTAGTGACTTGTGAGCCTAAAGTAGAGCCTATTATTAAAAACTTACTAGGGGTGACACTTGTCACTGATAGTTTAGATTCTGCTAATCAGCTAGCTAAAAAAATTAATTTTCAGTATCGTGTCGTGTCCTTAGATGGAGACGTTATGAATCCTGGTGGTTCTATGACTGGTGGGGCAAGTAAAAAAGGCCAATCTATGCACTGGTTTTCTCAATCTAAAGAGCTACAAGATATTGAGAAACAGCTAAGTCAAATGTCAACCTTATATGAGCAAAAACAAAAAGACGTAGCAGCACTTACGTTGACTTTAACACAATTAGAAGTAGAGCTTGAGCAGCTAAGAGAAGACGTATCTGCTGCTAGATTAGCAGAGCAAGAACTAGCTAGTAATCTGCAAATGATGAATCAAGATTTAACTCAAAAACAAAAAGAACAAAGAATTAAAGAGTATGAGCAAAAAGAACTCCATCATTTTCTAGAGCGCTATACTAAAGAAAAAGCTCAGTATGAACAAGAGCAAAAGATATTAGAGAAAAAACGTCAGCAGTTAGATGAGAAAATGGGACAAGCAGATTTACTTGAAACACAAAACAGAGTGATACTAGAATCAGCAAGAAGTGAGTTGTCTCAGTTGGAGTCAGAACTGGCAGTCACTAAAGAGAAGGTTCGTCAAAATCTAGTTAGTTTAGAGGATAAAACCAAACAGCTAAATCTGCTTAACCAAAAAGAAATTGAATTTAGTACCCAAGCAACTACTGAAGCTAAAGAAAGTGATCAGTTTGACTCATTAAAAGAAGAATTGATGAGGACGATGAGTGAGTGGGTAAAAAAACGAGAAGCCATTGAAGCAGACATTTTTGGAAAACGAGAAAACAGAGAAACCTTATCTGAAGAAATTCGTGTGGAAGAAAGTGTGATGGAAAGCTTAGCTAAAGACATTGCAGAACTTACAAATCAACAGACAAAATTTGAAATTAAGCAGAGTAGGTTAGATAGTATATTAGATAATAAACTAGCTTATTTACAAGAAGAATACCATCTAACTTATGAAGCGGGTAAAGAAATAGCTACTACTGTTGAGGATGCTGAAGTAGCGGGGCAAGAGATTGGTATGTTAAAAACTAAAATCACTCAATTAGGTCCAATTAATGTGACTGCCACAGCCCAGTACCAAGAAGTCAAAGAACGATATGACTTCCTAGTCGAACAACAAACAGACTTAAACCAGGCTAAAAGTGAGCTGGTGAGTACCATGGAAGAGATGGATGAGTTAGTTATTAAGCAGTTTTATGATGTGTTTTGTGATATTAGAGAAGAGTTTAAAGAAGTATTTCCTAAAATGTTTGGAGGAGGTCATGCTGATTTGATTTTAACAGATGAGTTGGATTTACTTCATACAGGAATTGACATTGTGGCCCAACCTCCAGGGAAAAAATTACAACAGCTAAGTTTACTTTCAGGAGGAGAAAGAGCCTTAACTGCTATAGCATTATTATTTGCTATTATTCAAGCAAGGCCAGTACCATTTTGTATTTTAGATGAGGTTGAAGCAGCTCTTGATGAAGCTAACGTCACAAGGTTTGGTCAGTATTTACGTCAGTTTGAAGATGATACGCAGTTTATTGTGATTACTCACAGAAAAGGAACGATGGAAGCTGCTGATATGTTATATGGTATTACGATGCAAGAGTCAGGTGTGTCAAAAATTGTATCAGTTCATTTAGAAGAATTAGAATCAGAGAGTACATCGGTTAACTAGGAAGGGGAAACATCATGATTAAATTAATAGCCATTGATTTAGATGGGACACTACTAAGAGATGACAAAACGATTTCAAATCGTAATAAGAAAGTACTACAACAAGCTAAAGAACAGGGTGTGAAAGTTGTTATCTGTACTGGTCGTCCGCTTTTTGCGATTAAAGGTTTTTTAGAAAGACTAGAGCTTGAAGATGCGGGAGATTATAGTATCACTTTTAATGGCAGTTCTGTTCAAAAAAATGATACAGGAGAAACGCTACTAGCTCACTCTCTATCCTTTGAGGAAGTGTTATTTGCTTATGAGGAAGTAACAAAACTGGGGCTACCTCTTGATATTATTTCAGGAGATACGGTGATTCACTTGCCTGCTCCAAAGGGGAGAGAATCGATTTATGAAGGGATGAATCCCTTACTTAAAGTCGAAAATACCACAATCGAAGAATTAGATCCAAATAGGATGTTTAATAAAATGGTAGTAGCAGCTGATCAGGACTATTTAGATGAAAAAATCGCTGTGATGCCAGAAATCATGCTAAGAACCTTTAATTTAATGAAATCAAGAGATGATTTGTTAGAAGTGATTCATAAAGAAGCTAGTAAAGCTCGTGGCATTCATGAGTTGGCTGAGTACTTGGGCATTAAGCAAGAAGAAGTGATGGCCATTGGTGATGAGGGCAATGATGCTTCCATGATTGAGTATGCCGGTGTTGGTGTGGTTATGGAAAATGGTAATCCTCTATTAAAACAAATGGCTCAATTTATTACAAAAAGTAATCAAGAAGATGGTGTAGCATACGCCGTTGAACAACTAGTACTAACTAAAGAGGAGGGGTAAAGATGGGATTTTTTGATAAAATTAAACGGGCTGTCATGGGTGAAAAGAAAGAAGAACCTAAAAAAGAGCAAGTAGAAGACAAAGAATTACAAGATGCTAAAAGTAGTGAAGAGGTAGCAGATAATCTGACAGGACAAGAAGAAATTAAGCCTAAACAAGAAGATAAAACAGAAAAAGTCGAAAATTTTGTTGAGGATGTTATAGATCCTTTTGCTACAGAAGAAGAGAGTCTAGAAGATGAAGATGGCAATAGTCAAGAGGATTTAAAACTAAGTGACACTGAACCAGAAGATATCAAAGAAGTAATAGAAGTTGATAAAGACGTAACTAAAGACACGCCTATCATGCCAAAAATAGACGTAATACCTACTGATGAACAGGTGAGTGTAACACCTAAAGAAGCAAAAGAAGAAACAGAAATTAAAGCAGAGGCAAATGATGTAAGTGTTGCTCAAGATGTTATAAATGCTATTAATACTGAAGAAGTAGATCCTCTAGATGATTTAAATGAGTCTAAAGAGTCTATGCAAGATAAAAAGGTAGCTACTAAAGTAGGGGTTGTGGCTGAAAAGAAGTTAGTTACAGAAGCTAAAACAGTTGAAGTTAGTACGGAAAAAAGTGTCACAGAGTTTATTGATGAAGAAGCTAAAGAAATTGAAGAAACACCAGAAGTTGATGATGATGCTATTGAAGAAGTCAAAGAGGTCGTTCAAGACTCACCTGAGGAAACCATTGAAAAATATGATAAAGGGTTAGAAAAGTCTAGAAAAACCTTTGGACAATTCATGAATAACCTCTTCTCAAACTTTAGAATGGTTGATGATGAGTTTTTTGAAGAGCTAGAAGAGTCGCTTATCTCAGCTGATGTTGGTTTTGATATAGCTATGCGTATTTCTGACGAGTTACAAGAAGAAGTAAAACTGAAAAATGTGAAAAAACAGCGTGACGTGCAAGAAACGATTGTTGAAAAGCTGGTTGAAATATATGAATCCGAAGGGGTTAATGAGGTTAATCACTTAAATATTCAACCAGATGGTCCAACTATTATGTTATTTGTTGGGGTTAATGGTGTTGGAAAAACGACAAGTATTGGGAAATTAGCTCTGAGATACAAACAACAAGGTAAAAAAGTCTTATTAGCAGCTGCAGATACGTTTAGAGCTGGTGCTATTGATCAATTGGTTGTGTGGGGCGAGCGAGCTGGAGTTGATGTGGTTCATCATAAAGCTGGAAGTGATCCAGCTGCTGTCGTCTTTGATGCTGTTGATAAAACAAAAAAAGAAAATTATGACGTGTTACTTGTGGATACAGCAGGACGCTTGCAAAACAAAGTTAACTTGATGAAAGAATTAGAAAAAATGAAACGTGTTATCGAGCGTGAGTATCCATCAGCACCTCACGAAGTACTACTTGTTGTGGATGCAACAACAGGACAAAATGCTTTAGTTCAGGCGAAAGAGTTTAAAAACACAACTGACGTGACAGGGATTGTCTTAACAAAACTAGACGGGACTGCTAAAGGTGGGATTGTGTTAGCTATTCGAAATGAACTACACCTTCCTGTTAAGCTAGTTGGCTTAGGTGAGAAAATCACAGACTTAGCTGATTTTGATCCAAATCAATTTGTTTATGGGTTGTTTAAGGAATTAATGGAAAATTACGAATAGATAAAACAGACAGAAATTTGATTTCTGTCTGTTTTTTTATATGTACTGAAAACCACCTGCTATGCAGGTGGTTCTCAAGAGCTTCTAGCGTGGTATTAAAAAAGCCTCCTAAGATGATAAGATAGATTTGGTTTCCCGACCACAAACTATCAAATCACAAGGAGGTTCCTTATGAAAAAGGACAATCAAAGTTTATCACACACAACATGGAAATGTAAGTATCACATAGTTTTTGCTCCTAAATATAGACGCCAAATAATTTATGGAAAGTACAAAAAAAGCATAGGAGAAATATTACGAGATCTATGTGAAAGAAAAGGTGTTGAAATTATTGAAGCGAATGCTTGTAAAGATCATATCCATATATTAGTAAGTATACCACTTAAACTAAGTGTTTCTAGTTTTATAGAGTATTTAAAAGGTAAAAGTAGTTTAATGATTTTTGATAGGCATGCAGAATTGAAATATCGTTATGGGAACAGAAAATTTTGGTGTCGAGGTTATTATGTAGACACAGTTGGTAGAAATAAAAAACAAATTGAAGAATACATAAGAAATCAAATTCAAGAAGATTATGTAGCAGATCAACTTACGTTATTTGAAGAGTATGATCCATTTACAGGAGAAAAAAACAAAAAGAATTGAATAAGTAATCCTTTTAGGATTAGCGAGTAAATGTGGTGCACGAGGGGAACCATTCAGTAAGCCTTTTAGGCTTAGGCCGGAAAAAGAGGCTTCCAGCCGAAGAACAAACCTCCAGTTCACACTGGAGGTTTTGATTGTATCTTTTCATGAAATCGCTATATTTTTGACCGTATATGATTGAAAAAGAGTGTTTTTGGTTGTGTAATATGGATATGGAGTGATAGATATGTTAACAGAAGAAAGACAAGCAGAGATTTTAAAACAATTACAGGTTAAAAAAGTCGTTAAAGTAAGAGATTTAATCAAGGAACTTGATGTCTCAGAATCGACAATCAGACGTGACTTACAAGAGATGGAAGAGGCTGGGTTATTAGTTAGAATTCATGGTGGTGCTAAACAAATCGTCAAATTAGAACCGGAATTGACTATGGCAGAAAAATCAGTCAAAAACACTCATGAAAAACGAGAGATTGCCCAATTTGCATCTGAATTCGTTCAAGAAGGGGAGTATATTTATTTAGATGCAGGAACGACGACACTTGAAATGTTACCGTATCTAAAGGGGAAAAACATTCATCTGATTACAAATTCTGTGAAGCATGCACTACTTGGGACGGAGTTAGGTATAACTACAACGATTATAGGAGGACAGATTAGAGGTAAAACGACAGCATCTGTCAGTCAAGAAGGAGTTTATCAGTTAGAGGGGTATTTTTTTGATAGAGTCTTTATGGGAGTGAATGGCATTCACCCAGTTCATGGGTATACCACAGCTGATTCATCAGAAGCGAGTATGAAAAAAGCAGCTATCAGTCAAACACAGCATGTTTATTTTTTAGCCGATGCAACAAAATTTGATAAATTAAACTTTGCCCAAATTGCACGTATTGAAACAGGAACACTAGTGACAAATAAATTAAATATAGAGCAAAAAGAAACCTATGAGAACTTAACAATAGTAAGGGAGAGTGACTTATGATTTACACAGTAACACTAAATCCGGCCATTGATTATGTGATAGAGGTACCGGATTTTAAAGAAGGACAGTTAAATAAAACAAACAAAGAACTAAGTTTTCCTGGTGGGAAGGGGATTAATGTTTCACGAGTGTTACATGAATTAGGTGTGTCTTCTAAGAACTTAGGATTTATTGGGGGTTTCACTGGTCAATTTATTGCAAGTGAGTTAGAGCATTTAGGTTTGTGTCAAGATTTTATTACAGTAGATGGGGACACACGTATTAATATTAAACTAAAATCTGAAGCAGAAACAGAAATTAATGGGTTAGGTCCTGTGATTACAAAAGAAGATACATTAGCTTTAATTCAAAAAATTGAGGAGTTAACTCAAAGTGATTGGTTAGTCCTCTCAGGCAGTTTACCGACTGGTATAGACAAAGATATTTATACAAAGTTAGCTCAGATAGCTGATGATAAGCATATTCCCTTTGTTGTAGATATTAGTGATAAGAGTTTATTTGATATTTTAAAATACCAACCCATGTTAGTAAAACCTAATGAGCACGAGTTAGCTGAGCTTTTTGATACAACGTTTACTAGCTTCGATGATTTAGTAGTTCATGGGAAAAAACTGTTAGCAATGGGCGCTAAAAATGTTTTAATCACTATGGGTAAAGATGGGGCTATTTTAATCAATGAAGTAGGTACCTACCAAGTTGATGGGCTAAAAGGTACATTAATTAATTCTGTCGGTTCAGGGGATTCTGTTGTAGCAGGATTTATTAGTCAGTTATCTCAAGGTAAAAATACCTTATTAGCTTTAAGATATGGTATCGCCTCAGGAAGTGCCACAGCCTTTAACCAAGATTTAGCAATTTTAGTAGATATTGAAAGATTATTAGATCAAGTTGTCATTAAAGTTATAGAAGAAAACTAGGGGGATTATCATGAAAATAACAGACTTATTAGTAGAAGAGTGCATGATTTTAGACTTAAAAGCCACTGATAAAACAAGTGCTATTACAGAGATGGTTCAAAAATTATATGCCACAAAACGTATCAATGATGTAGCTATATTTGAAGCAGGAATACTAGCTCGTGAAGACCAGATGACAACAGGACTTGGTGACGGGATAGCGATGCCTCATGCAAAAAATAAAGCTGTAGAAAAACCAACTGTCTTATTTGCCAAAAGTGACAAAGGTGTTGACTATGATTCCTTAGACGGTGAGCCAACCTATTTATTCTTTATGATCGCTGCTCCAGAAGGGGCTAATGATACTCACTTACAAGCACTAGCTAGTTTATCGAAATTATTATTAAATCAAGACTTAATTAGTGAATTGAAAGTAGCTAAAACAAAAGAGGATGTCACTAGACTGTTTAACCAGGCTCAAAAAGAAAACGAAGAGCAAGAAATGGTAGTTGAAGTCATTGAAGAAGATGCGCCTTTTGTGGTTGCAGTAACTGCTTGTCCAACGGGAATTGCACACACGTATATGGCAGAAGATGCTTTAAAAAATAAAGCCAAAGAGATGGATATTGCTATTAAAGTGGAAACAAATGGCTCAGATGGCGTGAAGCACAAATTAACATCAGAGGACATCAAAAAAGCTACAGGTGTTATTGTAGCAGCTGATAAAAATGTCGAGATGGCTCGTTTTGATGGGAAACATTTAGTCAATCGTCCAGTCAGTGACGGGATTAAAAAAACAGAAGAATTATTAACTCTTGCTACAAATGGTGAAGCTTCAATTTATCATGCAACAAGTGGTGACAAGCAAGCCGAAAATCAAGATGAAACCAGTAAAGGTAGTATCGGTTCACAAATTTATAAACATCTGATGAATGGTGTTAGTCACATGTTACCTTTTGTTATTGGTGGCGGGATTGCGATTGCTCTAGCTTTCTTAATTGATCAGATGCTAGGTGTGCCAAGTAATGAGTTAGCAAATCTTGGATCATATCATCCAGCAGCGGCTTATTTTAAAGCCATTGGTGGAACAGCTTTTGAATTTATGTTACCTGTTTTAGCTGGATTTATCGCTTCAAGTATTGCAGATCGCCCAGGACTTATTGTAGGTTTTACAGCAGGAGCCATGGCAAGTAGTGGTTTAGCCTTTGGGCATTTAGAAGATGCCACAACATCAGGTTTCTTAGGTGCTTTAGTTGGTGGTTTCTTAGCAGGTTACGTGATTGTCTTCTTGAAAAAAATCTTTAAAAACTTACCGAAATCACTAGACGGAATTAAAACAATTTTATTCTATCCAGTGTTTGGTTTACTAATTACCGGATTTTTAATGTTGTTTGTTAATATTCCCATGTCAGCAATCAATACAGGTTTAAATAATTTCCTAGAAAATATGTCAGGTAGTAATGCTGCCTTATTAGGTGCTTTACTTGCTGGAATGATGGCGATTGACTTAGGTGGTCCAATTAATAAGGCAGCTTATGTATTTGGTACAGGAACGTTAGCTGCAACTGTCGCAACAGGTGGTAGTGTAGTGATGGCTTCTGTGATGGCTGGTGGTATGGTACCGCCTCTTGCAATTTTTATAGCAACGCTGATGTTTAAAAATCAGTTTACTCAAAAAGAACAAGAAGCAGGGATTACAAACTTAATTATGGGGTTCTCATTTATTACCGAAGGAGCTATTCCTTTTGCAGCCAGTGATCCACTGCGTATGATACCAAGTTTTGTAGTCGGTTCTGCTTTAACTGGTGGCTTAGTGGGAAGCTTTGGGATTAAACTTATGGCGCCACATGGTGGGATTTTTGTGATCATGCTTGTGAGTCAACCATTATTATATCTATTATTTATTATTATTGGTTCATTTGTCAGTGCCCTTATGTTAGGCGCACTACTAAAAAGAAGAAAAGTGGCATAAAGAATGTCTAACAAGCTAATGAGGGAGAAATCCTTTATTAGCTTGTTTTTTATAAACATAATATTTTGGAAGACCTTTAATGAATGATATAATTGTGTGAATAAATACAAGAAAGTAAGGGAAGAATCTGATGAAAAACTTACAAGAGCAATTAAAATCAAAAAAAACTGCGATGCTATTAAATGAATTTCGCATTGGCTTAGAAAAAGAAAGCCAACGTGTGACATCAAAAGGTGAGTTAGCTGATACACCACATCCAAAAAAATTAGGAAGTCGTAGCTTCCATCCATATATCCAAACAGATTTTAGTGAAACTCAAATTGAACTGATTACTCAAGTGTTTGATACAAATAGAGGAACATTAAGACAATTATCAGCACTTCATGAAGTTGTCTTACGTTCTATGGAGCATAATGAAGAGTTATGGGCACTTAGTATGCCACCAGATTTGCCAATTGATGATACGAATATTGTGATTGCAAAATTAGAAGATCAGGGGGATATTAATTATCGCCGTTACTTAGCCAAAGTTTATGGTAAGAGAAAACAAATGGTCAGTGGGATTCATTATAATTTTGAATTTTCTGATGAATTAATCACGCTTTTATTTAACGAGCAAGATGAATATGTATCAATCAAAGAATTTAGAACGGCTCTTTACATGAAAATATCCAGACAATACTTGCGTTATCGCTGGTTACTCACTTATCTTTTTGGTGCAAGTCCTTATGCTGATGAAAACTATTTCACAACAGAAAGTTTACATCAACCAGTTAGAAGTATCAGAAATAGTCAGTACGGTTACACTAATCGTCCTGACATTAAAGTGTCTTATCACACCCTTGAAGAGTACACCACTGATTTAATGAAGCTAGTAAATGACGGTGAACTGATTGAAGCTAAAGAATTCTATGCTTCAGTGAGACTACGTGGTGGAGGTTGCCGTGACGTACAAGGTTTAGTTGATAAAGGGGTACAATATATCGAGCTTCGAAATATTGATCTAGATCCTTTTGAAAAAGTCGGAATTTCAAGTGATACGCTTGATTTTATCCACTTATTCTTAATGACGTTATTATATCTAGAAGAAGAAAGCACAGATGCTGATAAATTAATTGAAATAGGTGAGTTATACAACAACACAGTAGCTCTTGAAAATCCGTTATCAAAAACTGAATTTTATGAGGAGGGTGCTTGGTTACTTGAAGAGATGGGTAAAGTTAATGAGTTGTTACATGAGACAGCTGACTATACAGATGTCTTAAACAGTACCCTAACTGCTCTTGAGAATCCTTCAGAAACCTTGGCGGGGCGTATGGTGACTGAAATGACTGAAAAGAATTGGACAAATACAGAGTTTGGTCAGTATTATGCTAAAAAATACCATGATATCGCCTTTGAAAAACCTTATCAATTAGCAGGTTATCGTGGTATGGAGTTATCCACTCAAATTTTAATGTTTGATGCTATTCAAAAAGGCATCCATGTTGAAGTGTTAGATGAAAATGATCAATTCTTAAAGCTAACCTTCAATAATCATGTGGAATACGTGAAAAATGCTAATATGACCAGTCATGATTCTTATATTGTACCGCTATTGATGGAAAACAAAACGGTGACGAAAAAAGTATTACACGAAGCAGGGTTTAGAGTGCCACTAGGTAAAGAATTTAGTACAATAGAAGAGGCGCTATCTTCATTTGGTGTTTTCCAAGATAAGGCTATTGTGATTAAGCCTAAAACGACGAATTACGGGCTAGGAATTTCGATTTTTAAAGACGGAGCCACTTATGAAGATTATAAGGTTGCTGTTGAGATTGCCTTTAAAGAAGATGATCATATTTTAGTTGAGGAGTTTTTACCAGGAACGGAGTACCGCTTCTTTGTGTTAGATGGTAAAACTCGTGGTGTGATGCTACGCACACCAGCTAATGTAGTCGGTGACGGTGAACATACTATTGCTGAACTTGTTGCTGAGAAAAACACAGATGTTTTAAGAGGGACCCATCACAGATCGCCTCTTGAGATTATCAAGTTATCAGACATTGAAAAACTGATGTTAAAAGAGCAAGGCTTAACAGTAGATAGTATTCCCAGTGAAGGCAAGCGTGTGTACTTGCGTGAAAATTCTAACGTTAGTACAGGCGGGGACTCACTAGATGTGACAGATGACATGCCTGAGAGCTATAAAAAAATTGCAGAGGAAGCCGTTGATGCTCTAGGTGCTGTTGTGTGTGGGATTGATTTGATCATTCCAGATAAAGAGGTTAAAGGAGTGAAAGATAGTACCACTTACGGTATTATTGAGGGGAACTTTAATCCGGCGATGCATATGCATATCTACCCTTATGCTGGAGAGAGTAGACGTTTGACGATGGATGTCTTGCATATGCTTTATCCAGAAGTATTTAAATAAGTAAAAAATAAAGTAGGTTGACGTGACAATCAGCCCACTTTTTTAGTTGAAAAATATAATCAGTCCTAAGCAGATATATACAATAGGAACTAACCAATCACTCACCCGTTCTAAAGTTTTTTCTAACAGATTATTTTTTGACAGCCATGATCCAGCCAAACACCATAGTAGAACCATGACACCAAAAGTGATGATGACAAGTAGTGTTTCTAAATAAGAATATTGGCTAAATAGCGGAAGATAGACACTTAAGTTATTTGATCCGTTAGATAGGGTAATCAAAGTTAGAGTAGGGATTGCCAACTTAGTTTGAGTTACATCAGTTGTGGGTATATTTTTATGCTTGATAAATTTAACAAAACCGATCATACCGATTGTAAAAGGGATAGCTCCCAATAAGTGAATAGGTAAGACGTCTGTCGAGGTGAGCAGATTTCCTAAGATGATACTTGTTATTAAAATAGTATAAATACCTAAAAGTTGACTAATAATAATAGTTTGATAATCTTTTTTAGATTTAGCTTGGGTAAAGAATAGTGTGAGTAAAAATAAGTCATCAATATTAGTACTAACAAAAGCCGTGATGATAACAGGTAATAAAGACAAGTGACATCCTACTTTCTTATGTGTTATGTTAAATTAAGAGTACGATAAGAAGGACTCAATAGCAACAAGACTTTTTTAAAATAACCTTTAAATAAAAGAATAAAAAACTGTTATATTTTTATTGCAAATAAGTTGACAACGTTTTCTTTTAATAGTATAGTGTAGATATAGAACACGATAGGAGTGTCACTGATACGATCAGGCACCACCAAGTTTATTGTAGCAGCGTCTACTTTAATTTGGTGTTTTTTGTTTTTGTAAAGGGAGTGAATGTTATCTTATCTACTGTGAAATCACTAAATAATAATTTAGTCTTAGCTGTTAACGAAAAAGATGAAGAATTTGTTCTTTTTGGTACAGGGATTGGATTTAAAAAGAAAAAAGGAGATCCAATTGATGAAACTTTAGTTACAAAAACGTTTTTAAGCAATGAGAATCAAAATATGTTAGCTATTATTGAAAATATTGATCCAGAAGTGTTAGATGTAACAGAAAAGATCGTGGCATACGGAGAAAACTTACTAAACAAAAAAATCAATGCTAGTATTATCTTAGCTTTAACCGATCACATTCAGTTTGCGATTAAAAGAGAGCGTGAGGGTATGGAGATAAAGGAGAGTAATCTTCAGTGGGAAATCCCGTTTCTATACGCCAGAGAATACGCAGTTGGTAAACAAGCTTTAGAAATTATTCAATCAGGCTTAGGCGTGTTATTACCAGAGCTTGAAGCGTCATTTATTGCCCTTCATTTTGTAAATGCACAAGATGGCATGGAGTCTATGGATGATACGCTACTGATTACTAATATTACCAAAAGTATGGTGAAGACGATTCAGACTTTATTTGGTGTCTCTCTTAACAAAGAGAGTTTAAACTATTCAAGATTTGTCACCCATATTCGCTATTTCATGAACCGGCAATTACACGGGACAGAGCAAAATCAGGTACCAAACGAGAAATTATACGGTATTATCCAAGAACAGTACCCAAAAAGTTATGCTTGCGGTCTAGTGATTCGTGAGATGTTAAGTCGGGATTATGGGTTTAATATTAGTGATGACAAAATGATTTATTTAATGATACATATAGAAAGAGTGGTTAAAGACACTCAACACATTTAATTAGGCGTGTTACATCAAGGATGGCATTAACCTAAGTAGATGACAGAACAGGCAATTTGTCTGCTGTTTTCTACTTAGGTTTTTTATTTGGGAAAAATCAAAAAATAGGAGGATTAGAAAGATGGACCAAAAAAAATTAGCCCAACAAATTGTAGAGGATATGGGAGGTAAGGAAAATATCACCCAAAATTGGCACTGTATTACAAGGCTTAGATTTAATGTGAAAGATAGTAAAAAAATCAAGATTGAAGCCATTAAGCAATTAGATGGTGTCATGGGGGCCCAGTTTCAAAGTGGTCAGTTCCAAGTCATTATTGGGAGTGAAGTTGGTAATGTCTTTGAAGAAGTGGACAAAATCACAGGTGGCGGGGATTCTAGTGAAGGTGAGCCGCATAAGTCATCTGAAAATATTTTAGATAAATTATTTGATATTATCTCGGGGATATTTACTCCGATATTAGCTGCTATTACAGGTAGTGGGTTGCTTAAAGGAATCATGGCCATTCTAGTTTGGGCTAATTTATTAAATGCAGAAAGTCAAACATATATTGTTTTAAATGCGATTGCTGATGCGACGTTTTATTTCTTACCATTTCTAATTGCTTTTGCAGCAGCGAATAAATTTAAAACGAACCCATCTCTTGCTGGTGCTTTAGCCGGGGTGTTGATGTATCCGCAGTTAATGGAACTTGCTGCCGGTGGTGAAATGAGTAGTATTGCATTTTTAGGGTTTATTAATATTCCTTTAAATAGCTATGCTTCCACTGTCTTACCTATTATTTTAGGTGTTTGGATTATGAGTTACGTTGAAAAGTATGCTAAAAAAATCGTACCGAACTCATTGACTATCATCTTTGTACCACTTATTACATTAGTCGTGACCGCACCGATTGTACTTGCCTTTATTGCACCACTTGGTACGTTTATTGGTACTTACTTAGAGATGTTCTTTACAACTTTATTTACAGTAGCAGGTCCACTAGCAGGAGCTTTAATGGGTGGATTAATGCCGCTAATTGTTGTAACAGGAATGCATTATGCCTTTTTCCCAGGAGCATTTGCTAGTTTAGAAAAATTTGGTTATGACATTATGTTATTACCACTTAACTTAGTTGCCAACCTAGCGCAAGCTGGTGCAACGTTAGGTGTTTTAATAAAAACAAAGGATAAAGCGATGAAACAAATTGCTTTATCAGCTTTTATTCCAGCTTTATTTGGTATCACAGAACCGGCTATTTACGGGGTGACCATGAAGTTAAAACGTCCATTTTATGCCAGTATGATTGGTGGTGCTGTAGGGGGTGCCATTTATGGGACGTTTGTTGTGAAGACATTTAGTTTCGCAGTACCTGGTATTTTAGCTTTACCAACTTATATTCAAGATGGTTCAAACAACTTTATGTGGGCTATCATCGGTGTGTTATCAAGTTTTGTGGTGGGATTAGTCGTGACACTTATTATGCCGTTTGATTTAGGGGAAGATAAGGCAACAGATTTAAAAGAGTCAGACGTGTTAACAGAAGAAAAACCAAATCCAGATAACAAGCCTCAAGAAATCTTAGCACCAATCACAGGAAAAGTAGTTGATTTATCTACTTGTCCAGACGAAACGTTTGCCTCAGGAATTGTAGGTAAAGGAATCGGTGTTATACCAAGTGGGGACGCGGTATATGCACCGTTTAACGGGACAGTAACGATGGTGACACCTAGTAAACATGCTATAGGGCTTGTATCAGATGCTGGAGTAGAGCTGTTAGTTCATATCGGGATAGACACAGTGTCCTTAAATGGGGACGGGTTTGATTATCATGTTAAGGATGGTGATGTGGTTGAGTGTGGCCAAAAATTATTAAGTTTTGACCGCAGTAAAATTGATGCTGCTAACCTTAGTTTATTTACACCCGTTGTTGTGACGAACACACCAAATTTCTTAGACGTCATGCCTGCTGTAAAAGATCAAGTAGAAGTCACAGCTGGCAAAGAAGAAGTTATTATTGTTGTTAATTAATATTTAAACATATAAAAATTTAACTAAAAACTAGGAGGAATTATTAATGAAAGAATTACAAAATGGATTTCCACAAGGATTTTTATGGGGCGGGGCAACAGCTGCTAACCAAATCGAAGGAGCTTATGATGAAGGCGGAAAAGGGATGTCAACATCAGACTATGCAGCATATAAAGATCCATATGCAACTGGTAAAGTAGATAACTTTACATTCAACGTTACATCAAAAGAATTAGCAGAATATAAAGAAAACCCAGAAAAATATCTATTCCCAAAACGTTGGGGAATTGATTTTTATCACCGTTACAAAGAAGATATTGCTTTATTTGCAGAGATGGGATTTAAAACATTTAGACTCTCAATCTCTTGGGCACGTATTTTCCCAACAGGTTTAGAGACTGAGCCAAATGAAGAAGGGTTAGCATTTTATGATAAAGTGTTTGATGAGTGTGCGAAATACGGTATCGAACCACTAGTAACCATGTCTCATTATGAGATGCCAATTACATTAACTGAAAAGTATAATGGTTGGATTAGTCGTGAATTAATTCCACTATTTGAAAATTATGCTAAAGTATTATTCAACCGCTATAAATCAAAAGTAAAATACTGGATTACATTTAATGAAATGAACATGAACTTAAATAGTTTATACACTGGTGCTGGGGTATTAGAAGACTTGATTTTACCAGAAGACAGATTACAAGCAACATATCAAGCAAGTCATCATCAGTTTTTAGCAAGTGCTTTAGCTGTAAAAGCTGCTAAAGAAATCATGCCAGATGCTCAAATTGGTTGTATGATTAACCAAATTGAAGCTTATGCTAACACAACAAAACCAGAAGACCAACTACAAGCTCTAAAATCAAACCAATTAAATATGTTCTACCCAGATGTACAAGCTCGTGGAGCTTACCCAAGTTATATGACGAGATACTTTGCTGATAATGATATTCATGTGGTGATGGAAGCAGGAGATGCTAAGATTTTAGAAGAAGGTAAAGTAGATTATGTAGCTATTAGCTACTATATGTCACACGTAGCAGAAGCCCGTGAAGATGCTGCAGAACTTGCTGGATCATTTGATAGCCCAATTAAAAATGAACATTTAGAATTGTCACAATGGGACTGGCCAATTGACCCAATCGGTTTACGTATTTCATTAATGAAATTATATGACCGTTATGAATTACCATTGTTTGTGTGTGAAAACGGACTAGGTGCCAAAGATGAGATCACAGAAGACGGACGTATTCATGATGATTATCGAATTGATTACATCCGTAAACACGTGGAACAAATGAAAGAAGCCATCAGAGATGGTGTTGATTTAATGGGATATACAACATGGGGCTGTATTGATTTAATTAGCTGTGGAACAAGTCAAATGAGTAAACGCTACGGCTTTATCTACGTGGATCAAGATGACAAAGGTGAAGGAAGCCTAACTCGCTACCGTAAAGATTCATTTAACTGGTACAAAGAAGTTATCGTATCAAACGGCGAGAACTTATAAAATAAGGGTGAATGTTGAAGCGCTGTGCTCTGAGTAACTGGAGATGAAACAAGTTGGAAAGTTGCACAGTAGGCATATGCCTAGATATACTCATAAACAACAGGCTAGCCCAATGGTAGCCTGTTGTTTTAATAAAAAGGAGATTACTTATGACATATATTGCATTCTTTGATGTAGATGGTACTTTGTGTGACAGTAGTGGTGAAGTACTTGATACAAGCCGAGAGAGTATTAAGAAATTTAGAGATGAAGGAAACCTAGCTTACATCTGTACAGGTAGATCTAAACCAGAAATTTTGGATGATATTTTAAGTGTGGGTTTTGATGGTGTAATCGGTGCTGGTGGTGGGTATGTTGTTGTAGAAGATAAAGTGATTAAGCACCTGACTATGCCAAAAGATTCTGTAGAAAACATCGTAGCATTCTTTAAACAACATGATATTGGTTATTACTTAGAGTCCAATGATGGATTATTTGGTAGTGAGAATTGTATACGTAAAATAAAAGAAGAAATTAAAGCCATTGCAGATAAAACTGGTGAGTCTTTTAAAGAATTAGATGACAAAAATCAATGGTTTTACGATGTGTTAGAAAGTCATAAAGGTCAACATATAGATTATGGTAATGTGAATAAGATTTCATTTATTAATAACACCTTACCTTTTAGTGATATTGCAGATACATTTGGTGAACAATTTCATATGTATCACTCCACAGTCCCATTATTTGGACCAGAAAGTGGCGAGATTGCTGTTCGTGGCATTGATAAGAAAAAAGCAGTTAGTTATGTGCTAGAATACTTAGATATGCCAAAAAACAAGGCCATTGCTTTTGGTGATGGGGACAATGATATTTCCATGTTTGAAGCAGTAGGTTATGGCATTGCTATGGACAATGCGACTGATAAATTAAAAAGTATTGCTCATGAAGTGACAAAAGATGCTGATGAACATGGTATTGCCATAAGTTTTGAACAACAAAATTGGAAAAATGAAAGATAAAAAAAATAGGGTATGTGGTGATTCTTTTCCACATATCCTATTTTCTTTTAAATAATTTTTTGAAAAAACTTTCTGCTTTTGGTACTTCTGACACAGGATTCACAACTGATTTTTCTAATTCTGGTGAGGTTTTTTTTATAGGTATTGTTAAATAAATATCTTCCTTATCAATAGCATGATCTAGTGTATAAACCAAGGCGATACTTTCTGGTTTAGGTGTTAAATCATTGGTATCCACTAATCTAAAAGTTACTTGTTGCTCTTGTGAGAGCTTCATGATTTGTGATTGTATTGTCATATTGACATTAGCATTAATTAAGATAGTTCCGTTTGGATGATGCTCAATTTGCTCTAAACAGAAAGCTTTATACTGATCTTTAGTTAGTTCAGCATAAGTTAAAACAAAGACAACTCTCTCCCTATAAGTACCTAGAAATTTTCTTTTCTCATCAGGTCTTAGTTGGGGAGCACCGTTTATCCCTTTATCAAGATAATCTTGAATATCTTTTCCCATACTTCTACCCCCTCTTGTTTCTATATGTCTAGTATAACATATCCTTATAATAAGATATTTTAAAAAACTGTTGATTTTCCTAGTTCATTTAGTTAAAATTGATTGGTAATGAAAATCATTATCAATTAGAAATAGGAGAGAAAATATGCGCCGATCTATATTACCTATAAGTTTAATATTATTAGCTATTTTATCTCTTTTTATAGGTGTAAAAAGTATTCCTATCACTCATTTATTTGATTTGACCCATCAAGAACAACTTGTTTTATGGTCAACTAGAGTTCCCAGAACAATTAGTTTGATTATCGCAGGAGCGACAGTGAGTGTATCAGGTCTGATTATGCAACATCTCACACAAAACAGATTTGTATCTCCTACGACTGCTGGAACAATGGATAGTGCTAGACTTGGCATGCTAGTAGCTATGTTGTTTTTTTCAGATTCATCTATTTTAATGAAGTCCCTCATTGCTTTTTTATTTGCCTTTTTAGGAACCGTTTTATTTATTAGGTTAATTAGATTATTACCTGGAAAAAATCAATTAATGGTTCCTCTAGTTGGGGTGATGTTTGGAAGTGTTATCGGATCGATTGTAACTTTTTTTGCCTATCAATATCAATTAGTGCAAAACATGACTTCTTGGCTTCAAGGTAGTTTCTCGACAATTACAAAAGGAAGTTATGAGATGATTTATATCAGTGTTCCTTTACTAATTGTTTGTTATTTATATGCTTATAAATTTACAATTGTTGGTATGGGAGAGGAGATGGCTACAAGTATTGGGTTAAAATACAAACAAATTCATTTATTTGGGCTTTTGTTAATTGCCATATCAAGTAGTACCATTTTAGTCACGATTGGTGGGTTACCTTTTGTAGGGGTAATTATTCCAAATATTGTTTCCATGATGTACGGAGATCATATGAAGCATACTCTAGTTTTGACTGCTTTATCTGGTAGTGTTTTCTTGGTCTTGTGTGATATATTATCACGCATGATTTACCCACCTTACGAAATTCCAGTGAGCTTAATTGTTGGAATACTAGGTAGTATAATCTTTATTTATCTACTTGTTAGGGGGGATGCTAAGTGAGAAAACAATCGGTTGGGTTTAAAATTTTATTGCTCACAGTTGTGATGCTTATTAGTATTATGGCATTTATGACTTATCACACGTACGGCAATTGGGAGTTTGCTTTGCCCTTAAGAGGTAAAAAAGTACTAGCTTTTATAATTGTTGGTGCCTTAACTAGCTTTTCTACCATTAGTTTTCAAACGATTACAAGAAATCAATTTTTAACACCTGGGATTTTAGGATTTGACTCACTATATGTCTTGATGCAAACGCTGTTGTTCTTTTTTTTAGGACAAAGTTTGACTAAGACACCTTTAGTTTTTTTACTTAATGTTTTGTTAATGGTAACGTTTAGTGTTTTGTTGTTTGGCTTTATTTTAAGAAGAGAGAAAAAAGATTTATTTTTACTTTTGATGATAGGGATGGTTCTTGGGACCGCTTTTAGTAGCATCAGTACTTTTTTACAAGTGTTAATGGATCCTAATGAATATGATAAATTACAAGGAAAGTTATTTGCTAGTTTTTCAAATGTAGATGTTTCTCTTTTATTTGTTGTTATACCTATTGTATTAGTTGTGATTATTCTTTTTTTTAGAGCAGCTCATGTATTAGATGTTTTTCATTTGGGAACAGAACAAGCAACTAGTTTAGGAATAAATGTCGCAAGATTTCAAAAATATATATTATATTTAGTTAGTTTATCAGTTGCTTTATCAACAGCGCTAATTGGCCCTGTAACATTTTTAGGTTTTATTGTGGCTAATGTTACTTATCAATGGCTTGGGACTTACAAGCATCAATGGCTATTTATTGGAAGTACTTTAATTAGTGTTTTTTTATTAGTTTTCGGTCAGTTTTTAATTGAGCATGTGTTTCATATGAGCACAACGTTAAGCGTCGTCATTGAATTTGGTGGTGGTGTGTATTTTATTTGGAAGCTACTCAAGGAACGAGGAAAGGTGACTTAAATGCAGATTAATCAGGTTGTGAAACAATATGGAAAGAAAATGGTTGTAGATACTGTTGATTATGACTTAATTCCAAATAAACTAACCGCTTTTATTGGACCAAATGGGGCGGGGAAAAGCACGCTGTTAAGTCTGATGAGTCGCCTACTCGATAAAGATAAGGGTGGTATTTACCTTGAAGGTCAAGAAGTTAAGGCGTGGAACCAACACGAATTAGCTAAAAAATTATCTATTTTAAAACAGGCTAATGCCGTTCAACTACGTTTAACTGTTCGAGATTTAGTTGCTTTTGGTAGATTCCCTCATAGCCGAGGTCGTTTGACTAAAGTCGATGAAGAAAAAATTAGTGAGTCTCTACATTATTTAGGGTTAACGGATTTAGCAGAAGAAAATATAGATTCTCTTTCTGGGGGGCAATTGCAAAGGGCATATATTGCTATGGTCTTAGCTCAAGATACAGATTATATATTTCTAGATGAGCCACTTAACAATTTAGATATGAACCATGCCGTACAGCTAATGAAAATCATACGTAACCTTGTAGATGAAGCTGGTAAAACAGTGGTGATAGTCATTCATGATATTAATTTTGCAGCGAGCTATGCTGATGAAATTGTAGCAATGAAATATGGGAAAATTTTTAAATCAGGTCCAACTGATGAAGTTATTACAAAAGATGTATTAGATGAATTATATGATATGAATATACGCGTCTGTGAACTAGAAGGAAAAAGGTTTTGTTTATATTTTAATGAATAGAAAAGGAAGCTAAATGATGAAAAAATATGTTTTAGGTTTAACAGTGATATTTGGTTTAGTTTTAAGTGGCTGTACTTCGGATAAAAAAGAAGATACTACAAAAGAAAGTGTGGCTTCAGAAAAAATAGAAAAGGTTACAGTGACAGATAGTAATGGTGAAAAATTAGAAATAAATCAAGATCCTAAAAAAGTAGTTGTGTTTGACATGGGAGCTCTTGACACGATACGTGAATTAGGAAAAGAAGACACAGTGATTGGCGCACCTTTAAAGACGTTACCGACTTATTTAGATAGCTATAAAGGTGTGGAAAATGCTGGGGGAATGAAGGAGCCTGATTTAGAGAAAATCAATGCTATGCAACCAGAACTTATTATCATCTCAGGTCGACAAGAAGATATGAAGCAAGAATTAGAAAAAATTGCTCCAACTCTTTATCTAGATGTTGATAACAAAGAGGCATGGCAATCAACTATGGCTAATATTGAAACAATTGGGACTATTTATGATAAAGAAGATGAAGCTAAAGAGAAGGTTCGGGAACTAACAGTTAAGCGTGATAATCTTAGAAAAATGACAGAAAAAAGCGGTAAAACAGGTTTAATGAGTTTAGTGAATGAAGGTTCATTATCTGTCTATGGTCCAGACTCTCGTTTTGGTATTATTTATGAAGGATTTGGTGTGATTCCAGCTGACCAAGAAATTGAAGCTAGTACTCATGGTCAAGAAGTATCATATGAATATGTCTTAGAGGTGAATCCTGATATCTTATTTGTAGTAGATCGTACAAAGGCAATTGGTGGAGATGATGGGAAAAATAATGTGGCAGATAATACCTTAGTAAAAGAAACAACAGCAGGTAAAGATGGAAAAGTCATTAGCCTAACACCTGATGTGTGGTATTTGGCAGGTGGCGGAATTGAATCAACTCGTCTTATGATGGAGAATGTGGAAGAAGCATATAAATAAAATTGACAAAAAGGATTAATTATTAGTCGCTTAGTTGTAGAATCAAGTTAGCCACCCTAAAATAATAAAAAAACACCATGGTAAAAATTCGTGTATCATTGAAGTAACTACCCAACAACGAAAGGAATTTTTATCATGGTGAAAATTAAGAATAACACAAAGACATCTAATTATAAACATCTTTCATTTAAGGAAAGGCAGCTTATTGAAGTTTGGCATAATATGGGAGATTCTAATAGAGAAATTGGTAGACGATTAGGCTGACACCATCAAACGATAAATAATGGGTCTATAATAAATCGCCTAAAACTAACGGTTTATAACCTTAGTTTAGAGGCGATTTTTTTATTTGATAAAACTTGTCGATGCTTCTTTAAAGTGGTGGTCTTCTAAAGCTTTATTTTTCTTTCTAATAAGTTGTTTACGTTGTGTATTTGAAACGACAGCTAAGACGATACCAATTAAGAAAATCAAGGCGCTAATGATTAAGATATAAATCAGTGGTCTTGAATAAATATAGCTAAACGTTTCTAAGAGGTATGGTTTTGTTAAAGATAAATGTGCAGCAGGATTTTTGATTAACCCATAACTACTAATCACACCTAATATTAAGCCACTACTAATAAATTGATAAGAAGCCCAACGCTTGAAAATATGTGGAAATTTTCTTAAAGGTATAAATAATAAGACAGATAACACAACCCAAATTATTCCAAGACCTATTATTAATTTAGTCATTAGTGGGGCTATTAAGCGAATACGGCTTCCTGAAATAGAAAAAATAGGATTTTTAATAAGTCGATCATATTGAGAAAAGGCTGTGTTCACAAAACTTGTAATAGAGTCTCTATTTTTATCTGTAATAGGCTGATTATTGTCTGTTGCATAAGTTTCCACATGGTTTAAAATTTGTTTTTTTATTTTTGTTTCATCGATGTCAAATGGTTGTCCAGTAAAAGATTGAGTCATAAAGCTAATCACATCTTGTTTGACTTCACTTTGTGTAAAGACATCTTTTAGTCCATCCTCTTGAATACCACTACCTCGTCCTAAGTCTTGGATTGTTGTGTTTGTGTCATTTGTTATTGCCTGGTAGAGATGTGTGTCGTCACTAGCTTTAATCCAAAATTTTTCAGATAAATACGTTTGTTTAGACACAAGAGCAAAAATAAAAATGACAAACACTAAAATAGATAAGAGAGTTAACATAAAATAATAGGCTTTTTCTAAATTGTTCTTCAAAAACTTTCCTCCTAAATTGATGGGTCAATCATATCCCCAGAAATCAAATCAGCATAAACAAACAAACGGTCATCTGTTAAACCGATCATGTCAATAGGGTAACATGTGTAGAGAATTAAATGATTGTCATCAGACTTTTCATAAAGAGAAGCAATCGCTGTTCTATCATCATATTTTTTGACTTGCTTATCATTGATTTTATATGTATAAGTACCATAGTTTGTTCGAATCGTAACAGTATCTCCAATTTCCGCTTGTTCTAAGCTAGCTAAATCAGCTGTATTATGGCCACCGATTAGTGTAGTGCCACCTTCTCCTGGAAAAACACTACCATTAAAATGACCGACACCAACTCTAAGGTCTTCATTGGAATCGCCGTAAATTAATCTTGTTTGAACATTTTGTTTATCTAGTGATACTGAACCGTACTCAATCCCAAGGTTTGGATATTCTACTTCACTTGAAGGGATTTTTGTTTGTTTTCCTTTAGTTTCTTCACGCTCTTTTTTCATTTGCTCAGCCAGCTCTTCATCAAAGATTGATTTTGGTAACTTACTGGTATCAGCTGGTGTTGCAATAGTAATGGCATTAGCATATAAAGAGATAGTATCTTTATACGGTTTGATTAGTAAGAATAATAGCATAAAGACACATGCGACAAAGATTAAAGGCATATAAAGAAATGCCCACTGTTTTTTACTACCTTTCATCATTTAAACTCCTTAAACCTATGAGTAATATTTTTATGTCATTATTACTCACTTATTTTAATATATCATAGCATAATCTAGCTGGAACAATCTTCAATTCTGGTAAAAAAGGCAAAAAAAATTATGGGTTATGAAGAACCCATAATTTTAAGTTGTTTATGATAATTGGCCTTTACGTGTTACCGCAGTACCTAACACAGCTGTGATAGCTACTAGAGCGATGACAGTCATAATTCCAGTTGAACTAGCAACTCCTGTTGTTTTAACAACTGGGTTGTTACTTGTTGTTGGAACAAAGACTTTTTTACCACTGTTATCAACAATAATACCATTTTGGTCAATTGATAAACCAAGAGCTTTAGCAGAAGCTAAAATGTAATCTCTGATTTGATCTTGAACGTGTTTTGGCAATTGTTTTAATAAGTCATTTAGGCTCGTTGCAGAAAGCCCTTTTGAATTATCGATAACTAATTGTCTTGCTGCATTGATGTTAGCTACGACTGTGTCAGTTGTTTTCTTGTCATAGTCATTAGCTTTTAGTTCGTTTTCAGCTTGTTGAATGTCTGTTGCTGAAAAGTAGAATGTTTGTCCATTATCAATTGTGACACCTTGATTTAAGGCATCTAAAATCTCTTGTTCGTTTGCTGAAATAGCTCCAGCAGCGTTAGAGGCAATCGGTAATAAGAACAACACACCAACAAATGCGATAATCATACTTACTAATTTTTTCATTAATTCACACTCCTTTTCTTTAGTATAAGTTGATTGTATCATGTTTTATTTTATTTAGGTAGAAAAAAAGGCAGAATTTTAATGTCAAAACTAATTAAATAGGTTAAATATAGGTTTTTCATATTATTTTATAAATAATGGTTAGTTTAATTGGAAACGAACAACCAGATTGTGGCACACAATAAGGCTAAAATAAGAGCTGCTAAACAAAACATACCAATGATTTTAACTTTATCTCAAAAGTCTTTCTTTTTATTTCGTTTGGCTCTAGCTATGTCTAAGTCTTCACCTTCAGTAAAAGCAATAATCTCTGCATAAGTTTTAATATTTTTATCCTTTTTCATCCTATCAATCTTTATGCCTGCTATCATAGAAATGACTCAAAAGATAAAAGAGACACCAAAGCCATACCAACCCCATAATTCAAAGGCTGGGAAAATAGAGATGATAGTTAGAGCCATAAAAATAAGCATCACCCAAGCCCATTTATTCATTTTATCAACATCCACACTATGTTTCATTTTTACTAAATCCCCCTTGATTAATTCATCCAAGGTGATATCAAACAATGTACTAAGAGCGATTAGATTATGAATATCTGGATATGTTTTCTCATTCTCCCATTTTGAGATGGTCTGCTTTGTGACATAGATTTTTTCTGCTAGTTGTTCTTGGGAGAGTGACTCACGTTCCCGGTATAATTTTAATTGTTTGCTAAAATTCATGTTTGTTACCTCCTTGTCATCACTATAAAAAAGTTAGTTAGTTTGTCTGTCTATTGATGTGTATATAGGGCATCTTTAGTATGTATACTTGTGTGTACATTGTTATCAATACTGATTTAACAATGTTTTTATTATAATCTTTTTGACAAAAAAAGAGAACAAAATCTTTATGATTTAACTATGATACAATATAAATAAGAACATAGTGGGAGGTAGAGATATGAGAATATTTAAATCTGATAAGGTATTTATCTATTCTTTATTTTTAGCATTGAACATTGAAGAAAAGTAGCTAATAGATCCGTTAATTCTTCTATTTATTCCTATGTATATGTACTAGGAAAATGTAATAAGTGGATCTAGGTTAATAGATAGAAAGAAGATACTGTAACAATAATTTTAAGAGATAGAAAATATAAAGAGAGTTAAGTCTCTTTGGCTTTTTTGATATAGTATATAATCATATATGAGAACGGGAATAAATTTTTTGGAGGAATTATTTTGATAGAAACAACTTTATTAAAAGAAATCAGAAAAGTATTATCAGAATTCATCGAATATTGGGATAACGAGAAATTATTAAAAAATAGGGTATCAGAAGATTTAAGAAATTATGACCCTGAATTAATAACAGCTTTATTATCTAATGAAAAAATAAAAGAAGACTTTGAAATATCTATTAATGATACAAGTATCTTCAAGATAGAAGAATTTATTCAAATGTTAACTTATAAGGATTTCTGGGAGGATAGCTATACTAAATATTCAAATAAAATAGGATTAACAGCTGGTGGAAAATACCTAGATTATAATTCAGATGTAGTTCTTGATTTTCCCTTTAAAGATTGTATTTTAGAGGGTGGGATGACTAAAGAAGAGGTAGGCAAAAAAGAAGTTTATTACAACAAAGTAATTGCACGTGATGAAGTAGATACTTTGTTATCACCTAAAGTTTTGACTAATACTAAGAAGTACACAAAAGATAATGAAGAAGAGGTATCAGAGATAAGTGATACAGATAATCTAATCATCAAAGGGAATAATCTATTGGCACTTCATTCTTTAAAAGAAAGATACGCAGGGAAAGTAAAGTGTATCTACATTGACCCACCCTATAATACTGGCGGGGATTCCTTTAAGTATAATGATAGATTTAATCATTCTACATGGTTAACATTTATGAAGAATAGGTTGGAGGTAGCTAGAGAGTTATTAAGTGAAAATGGTATAATTGCAGTTCAAACAGATTATCATGAGAGTGCATACGTAAGTATATTACTAGATGAAATTTTTGGATTTGGAGCTAAGGTAGCTGATATAGCAGTAAAAATGAGTACTCCATCTGGTCCTAAAATGGCACATGTAAATTCAACTATTCCAAAGTTGAAAGACTCCATAGCAATTTACGCAAAAGGAAAAGTAGAAATTATAGAGCCACCATATAAACCTAAAGATAAGTGGGATAATGAATACTCTAAAATATTAATGAACTTTGAGTATGATGATTTTTTAGAAGTAAAAGAAGCTATTCTGAACTCTGATATTATATCAATCAATAAGATATTAGCTAAAGTAAAATTAAGTACTTTAAGTAAAGAGTTTCCTAAGAGTAAAACTGATTCAAACTGGTTGTATAACAATGCTTGGAGGATTGTTGCTGATAAGCAAAATACTGGGATAGATAAATTGTTATCTCAAAAAAACAAAAAATACTTTCAAGATGTGGAAGGTATAAAATCAAAGAAGGGGAATATAGTTTTATTTAGAACAGATAAGGATTTTGGTAAAGATACTAGATTAGAAATTATATTTGCGGTTGATAACTTAAAGGAGCATACCGGAGATTTATGGACAGACATAAGTACTTCAGGTGGGTTTTCTGAAGAAGGTGGAGTTAATTTTCCAACAGCTAAAAAACCAGAAAGGTTACTAAAAAGATTGATAAGCATGTTTACTAAGCGAGGAGAAATAGTTCTAGATTTCTTCATGGGTTCTGCGACAACTCAAGCAGTTGCTATGAAAATGAACCGTCAATTTATCGGAATAGAACAGATGGACTATATCAATACGGTATCTGTTTCTCGTCTTCAAAAGGTTATGGAAGGAGAACAAGGAGGGATTTCTAAAGGTGTTAGTTGGCAAGGTGGAGGAAGCTTCATCTACACAGAATTAATGGATTTAAACAATGCTTATATTAACCAAATAAAAGAAGCTAAGACCTCTACAGAACTATTAGATATTCTTGAAACGATTAAGAAGTATGCTGATTTAAACTACTTAGTAGAGTTAGAAAAACTAACCAATGAACCTATCACTATTGATGAAGATACCAAAGAAACTTTGTCTTTTGAGGAGTTATCCATAGATAAGCAAAGAGAGCTACTTATTGATGTGATGGATATTAATCAATTATATGTGAACTATTCTGAAATAGATGACTCTATGTATCATGTTTCAGAACAAGATAAAGCCTTTAATCGTAGTTTTTATGAGGAAGGTGATAACTAATGACACAGTTAAAACTATTTGAATGGTTATTTGGTAAACAAGATAAGAACAATAAAGTACTTGCTACAGGTGAGAGAGTGTAATATAAACCGTGTAAGTAACCTACCATCCTAGGTAGTGGGTTGCTTCGCGGTTTTTCTTTTTTTACAATAGATTAAAGGAGTGGTAAGTCATGACAAAAAAGAAAAAAGATCAAAAATCAGCGAAGTTAGCTCAATCAATTATTGATGCCTATCAACCAGAATCGGTTGAAGACATGCAAGAAGCCCTAAAAGATGTTTTTGGACCGATGTTTGAAGCAATGCTTCGTGGAGAATTAGATAATCATTTAGGTTATGAGAATCAGTCAAGACAAGAAAAAGAAACTCAAAACAGACGGAATGGATATGGAAATAAAAAATTAAAAACAAGTTTTGGTGAATTAGACATTCAGGTTCCTAGAGATAGAGACGCTTCTTTTGAGCCAGAAATTATTCCTAAAAGAAGCAGAGACGTTTCAAGTATTGAAGGAAAAGTTCTTTCTATGTATGCCAAAGGCATGAGTCAACGAGATATTGCCTCGACAATTGAAGATATTTATGGTTTTACTATTTCTCATGATATGGTGTCGGATATCACAGATCAAATATTACCAGAACTTGAGGAATGGCAAATCAGACCTCTGGCCAAATGCTATGCCTTCTTGTTTGTCGATTGTATGTATGTCACTCTAAGAGAAAATTATGAAGTGAAAGAATGTGCGGTGTATACAATTCTTGGTTATGATTTAAAAGGAAATAAAGAAATTCTAGGTCTTTGGCTAAATCAAACAGAATCGAAAAATAGATGGATGCAGATTTTTGATGAGATTAAAGAGCGTGGCGTTGAAGATATTTTGTTTATTTCAATGGATGGTGTATCAGGGCTTGAAAATGGAGCCAAAGCTATTTTCCCAGGTGTTGTCGTTCAACGTTGTCTGGTCCATTTAGTTAGAAATGCCCTTCGTTATGTGCCAAGTAAAAGTTATAAAGAGGTTTGTAAGGATATGAAGTCTTTTTACAGTGCCTCCTCCTTAAAAGCGGCTCAAACAGCTTTTGATACCTTTCAAACAAAGTGGGCAGTCTATCCTGGAGCTATTGATGTTTGGAAAAGAAATTTCCACCATGTCGAACAATTATTTGATTACGGCTCAGCTATTCGAAAAATAATGTACACGACAAATGCTGTAGAAAGTGTTCACTCTAGTTTCCGCAAGGTAACTAAAAAAGGAGCTTTCCCTAATGAGAATGCCCTTCTTAAGCTATTATATCTTCGAGTGAAAGAACTTCAAAGTAAATGGGAAGGTGGGCATGTTCATAATTGGGCTATGGTGCTTAACCAATTAACGGTCAACGACTCTTTTTCAAAACGTGTCGAAAAATATAATCGTTACTAATCAAAATAAGTGAGACATATAAAATTTGACAACGAGTCTCTCGTCCTGCGATTTTTTATCGGGACAAGAGGTTTATTAAAAATACCCTCTTATTCCTAGAGATTATCACAGGACGACTCATTGTCAAATTGAGTTTCTATTTTTATTTTTAAGGAATTTACACACTTAACTTGACAAACCCTACAAGTTTGATAATGGACTAGATTGAATACCTTTTTCTAAAACGGAATTATCTTGTAAACCTCTTAAATCATCAGACGTAATACTAGTATCATAGTGTCCCATTAAACGGCTCAAACTATAAACATCAATACCATTTCTTAATTGAGCGTGTGCAAAATAATGACGGCAAGTATGAGGAGAAACTCGAATTTCTTCTCTAACATTGGCTATTTTGGCATGCTCGTTTAAGATTTTGTTTATCCTACTTCGACTTAATTGTTTTCCACATTGATTTAAAAAGAAATATTCTTCTAACTCGTATTCTTTTTTGTGAGAAAATCTTTGTTTCTTCGCATTGTTAAACTTCATTATTTGTCTCTTTAATATAGGGCTAACGTAAAGAAATCTTTCTTTATCTCCTTTTCCTTTAATCAGAATATGAGATTCTTTAACATTTTTTGGTCTTAAATTAGTTAATTCTGACACTCTTATACCCAAATCAAAAAGCATCATAAGGATTAGTTTATCTCTAATATTGCTATAGGTATTTCCATTACAAGAGTCAAGAATCTTCTTCACTTCCTCATCATTAAAAGAGATAATAATTGTTTTTACTTCTTTTAATTTCTTTATTTTTCTAACAGGATTATCCTGTTCTGAAATATATTCTTCTTCAACAGCGTAATTAAACATTACTTTAATCAATCCAAACATTTTATTGACAGTTCTGTGGATAGGGTAAAATATTTTGTGTAAATAGAAATTTAGGGTAGAAAAAGAGAAAGTCCATTCTGTAAAATTAAAGTTACGACACAGAAATTTTATAGGAGGACTTTCTCATGACTCATTTTACTACAGAAATAATGGAAACACTAATTAATAAAGGTGATTTAGATGATTTATTTCGTCGTCATTTAGAACTCGCTATCAACTCATTATTACAGGCTGAATTAACAGCGTTTCTTGACTACGAAAAGTATGATAGAGCTGGATTTAATTCAGGTAATTCCCGCAATGGGAATTACTCACGTTCATTTAAAACAGAATATGGAGAATTAAATTTGGTGATTCCTAGAGATAGAAATGGAGAATTTTCCCAACAAACATTACCAGCCTATAAAAGAACCAATGATTCCTTAGAAACTACTATTATTCAGCTATTTAAAAAAGGGATCACTATGTCTGAAATCTCTGATCTAATTGAAAAAATGTATGGTCATTATTACACACCACAAACTATTTCAAACATGAGTAAAATCGTATCTGAAGATGTTTTGGCTTTTAAAGAAAGAACTTTAGAAGCTAAATACTCAGTCATTTTTATGGATGCTACTCATATTCCTTTAAAGAGACAAACCGTATCAAAAGAAGCCGTTTATATTGTGATAGGCATTCGATTGGATGGAACCAAAGAGGTTCTAGGATTTACTATTGCTCCAACCGAATCTGCTTATGTTTGGAAAGAGATACTTCAAGATTTAAAAGATCGTGGTTTAGAAGAGGTTTTATTAGTTGTAACTGATGGTTTAAGTGGTATTCACGATAGTATCCATAGTGTCTATCCAAATGCTCAATTTCAACAATGTTGTGTCCATATCTCTAGAAATATTGCTCATAAGGTTCGTGTTAGTGATCGACAAGAAGTCTGTAATGATTTCAAATTGGTTTATCAAGCAGCTTCAAAAGAAGAAGCTATGAATCAAATAAGTTTTATGATAGATAAATGGAAAAAGCAGTATCCACGAGTAGTTAAATTACTCTTGAATCCTGCTATATTAACTTTCTATAACTTCCCACCATCAATCAGAAGAACTATCTACTCAACTAACTTGATTGAGGGATTTAATAAACAGTTAAAAAAATATACAAAGAGAAAAGAACAATTTCCTAATGAAGAATCTCTGGAGAGATTCCTTGTTTCTCAGTTCAATGAATATAACCAAAAATTTTTAGGCAGAGTACATAAAGGATTTAAGGAAATACAAGATACATTAGAATCAATGTTTTAACTTAAAAAAATGGAATGGATTTTCCATTTACACATAATTCTTGACGCAACCGTTCTGTGAGCCCATTCTTTTTCATTTTTCCAATATAAAATTAATTGTTTTAAATGTATAGGTTTTACCAATTCAAGTTGAGAAATTTGATAGCTATTTTCCATAAATTAAATAAATAGTCTGGTAGCATATTTGTGGTTGTAGATTGTTCCTTCTGCTCTTCCTAAAATTTCTAAGGTTAATAAATATTCACTTTGTAAATCTGTCAGTAACATAAAAAAGCTCCTTTCAATCGTTAAAATAAACAATCGAAAAGAGCCGAATAATAACAGGTAGTTTTAGTTTAGAATAGTTGCTAGTTTCACTTTCTTAAGTATACCAATTATCTATAATTTTTGGTTTGCATGTTTTTGTGAGCTATACCAATTAGTTTTATTCCCACTCCACCGTAGCTGGTGGTTTACTCGTAATATCATACACAATACGGTTCACGTGAGCCACTTCATTCACGATACGAACTGAGATTTTTTGTAATAAGTCCCAATCAATACGAGCAAAATCTGCCGTCATACCATCAATGGATGTGATCGCACGAATACCAATCGTGTAGTCATACGTACGACCGTCTCCCATTACCCCAACAGAGCGAATACCAGGTAAGACAGTGAAGTATTGCCAAATGTCACGGTCAAGACCAGCTTTAGCAATCTCCTCACGTAAAATCGCATCACTGTCACGCACGATTTCTAATTTTTCTTCTGTGATTTCACCAAGAACACGAATACCAAGACCAGGTCCTGGGAATGGTTGGCGCCAAACGATTGAGTCAGGCATACCAAGCTCAGTACCAAGAGCACGCACTTCATCTTTGAATAAAGTATCTAATGGTTCGATTAGTTTAAATGCCATATCCTCTGGTAATCCACCTACATTATGGTGAGATTTAATGACTTCAGCTGTATCAGTTCCACTTTCAATCACATCTGTATAAAGTGTTCCTTGAGCTAAAAATTCAATACCATCTAATTTAGCTGCTTCATCATCAAATAGATAGATAAATTCATTACCAATGATTTTACGTTTCTCTTCAGGATCAGACACACCTTTTAGTTTTTCTAGGAAACGTTCTTTAGCATCGACTTTGATAATGTTTAGACCGAATTTTCCTCCTAAACTTTCCATGACTTGATCAGCTTCGCCTTTACGTAGTAGACCGTGATCCACAAACACACAAGTTAGTTGATCACCAATTGCTTTTTGTAAGAGAACTCCAACAACACTTGAGTCCACACCACCAGAAAGAGCTAGCAAGACTTTTTTATCACCAACTTGTTGGCGGATTTTTTCGATTTCAATTTCGATAAAGTTACCCATTGACCAGTCACCTGTACAATGACAAATACCAAAGACAAACTCACGTAACATATCTGTTCCATTTTCAGAATGACGAACCTCTGGATGGAACTGGACAGCATACATATTTGTTTCTCTATTTTCCATCGCTGAAATTGGACAGTTTTCACTTGTTGCTACAACCTCAAAACCAGTAGGAACTTCAGTGACTAGATCTCCATGACTCATCCAAACTTGTTGTTCAGTTGGTAATCCTTTAAATAACTCAGTTTCTGTATCTGTGATAGAAAGCATGGCTTTGCCGTATTCACGTGTGTCAGCACTAGAGACGACACCACCTAAGTTGTGAGTCATTAACTGCATACCATAACAAATACCTAAAATCGGAATCCCCAAGTTAAAAATCTCAGGATCGATTTGGAAGCTATCCTCATCGTAAACACTATTTGGTCCACCTGAGAAGATGATCCCTTTAGGTGCGATTTTCTTGATTTCTTCTGCGGTAATTTTATGGCTTAGTAATTCAGAAAAAACGCCCAACTCACGAATACGTCGTGTGATTAATTGGTTGTACTGACTACCAAAGTCTAAAACAATGATTTTTTCCATATCTTTAAATTCAGATGTGTTCGTCACTTATTCTCACCTTATCTTTCTTTATAGTAGTTGTGTTAATATTTTCTAAGGAAAATATCATCAATGACATGCCCCTGAGCTTTATGAAGAATAACATCAGCCCGGCTTCTTGTTGGAAGAATAAATTCATTTAAGTTTTTAAGGTTAACATTCTTCCAAACATTTTTTGCCATAGCTAAAGCCTCTTCCCTAGGGCCATTTGCATATTCATAATAATAATTAGTTTTGTCATCTTTTGCAAGAGCTAATAAATCTTCAAAGCGCTTTAAATACCAAGTTTCGATTAAATCGGCATCAGCATCGACAAAAACAGAGAAATCAAAGAAGTCACTAATATAAATTCTTTGATTGGCTGGAGATTGTAAGACGTTAATCCCTTCAACAATTAAAATATCAGGTTGAGAGATTGTTTCAAATTCTCCGGGGATAATATCGTAAATCTCATGAGAGTAGACAGGGATTTTTAAATCATCTTCTCCATTTTTAACAGAATTTAAGAAAGTTAACAATTTTTCCATGTCATAACTTTCAGGAAATCCTTTTTTATTTAAAATATCACGTTCAATTAATTCATCTGTTGAATATAAAAAACCATCTGTCGTGATAAGCTGAACTGTTTGTCGTTTGAAAATTCTTGATAGCATCATTTGTAGTAGCCTTGCAGTCGTACTTTTTCCAACAGCCACGCTTCCAGCAACACCAATAATAAAGGGTGTCGGTGTTAAAAATTTTTGCATAAATAAACCCTTACTCAAGTTAAGTGACTCATATTCCTTCATATATATATTAATTAAATGAGTCAAAGGAATATAGATGTCCTGCACATCTTGTAAGGAAATCGTGTCATTAAAACTTTTTATATGTTGTAGTTCTTCATCAGTCAAAGGAGGGATACCATTACGATAAAAGCTTTGCCATTCTTCCCTAGATAGGTGATAGAAATTTGTTTTTTCATCCATGTGGGTATCCTCTTCTAATTATCCATATAAGGTAAGGTCAAAGAGATATGCTCACCTAATTTTTTGTTTGAAGCTAGCTCTTTTAAACGATTGTCCCGTCTTTTTTGATAGCCTTCATGAATCAGTTTTTCTTCAACCGATTCAGGGATAACAGCAGGAACACCAACAAAATTATCCTCACTATCTACAACGACAAACGTCATAAAACTTGTTGCAGCTAAGTAACGTTCCCCTGTTTTTAAGACTTCTCCGATCACTTTAATGAAAACTTCCATAGACTTACGTCCAGCTCCTGAAACGTAAGCTTGAACAGTCACTGAATCGTTTTCATAAATAGGATGTAAAAAATCTAGAGTATCTGTTGAGGCAGTCATACACGGCCTTCTACAATGACGAGAAACAGCAATAGAGGCAGTATCGTCAATGAGAGACATCAATTTCCCACCGTATAAAGCTCCAAATGAATTTAAATCATTTGGGAAAATACGATGAGTCTGAACAGTGTGTGACTCAGAACATTTTTTTTCACTTGGTAATGGTACAAACATGATTAAAACTCCTTTTTTGTATGTTATGATATAACTAAAGTTTAACTGATTATAACATACAAAAATAACTTCGCTAGGAAATGGGGTAGAAAGATGAAAAAAATTATTTTGTTTGGTGATAGTATTACAGCTGGCTATAAACATGGTGAGATTAATGTGATTTTAAATGATAAAATCAGACATTTATTACCATATGAGGCAGAGATTATTAATGCAGGAATACCAGGGGACACAACAAGTGGTGCTATGAAACGTGTGATGGATCATGTTGTGGGATATGAGCCTGACATGGTAACAGTCTTTTTTGGTGCGAATGATGTGGCGGCTTTATCAGGAATTAGCTTAGCGCAGTATGAAACGAACTTAATGAATTTAGTTGAAGTCATTGGTAGTGATCGTGTGATTTTACTGGGTCCACCATTTGCCAACCAAGTCTTGTACCAACAAGAGAGGCCTCTTTTGCGTTTAAATCAGTACAATCAAGCAGCAAGGCGAGTGGCTGCTTATTATGAGTTACCATATATTGACATGTTATCAGTGATGACTGATGCAGAAAGACCAGTGGATTATTTGCAGGCAGATGGTCTTCACTTCTCCACAACAGGATATGATTTATTAGCACGTGTTATCGTAGAACAATTAAAAGGAAGATCATAAGAATGAGTGCACATTATTTTACAAATAAACCAGATACAGATCATGATAGAAAAAAATGGACCTTTCCATTACTAGGTAAAACGTATACCTTTATAACAGACAGTAATGTTTTCTCAAGAGAGACAGTAGACTTTGGGTCACGTGTTTTAATTGAAGCCTTTAGTGATGAGGATATTCCAGAAGGTGCTATTTTAGATGTTGGCTGTGGATACGGGCCTATGGGGATGAGTTTAGCTGATAGTACAGGCCGAGACGTTCATATGATTGATGTGAACGAAAGATCAGTTTCATTAGCTAAAGAAAATGCTAGTAACAATCAAGTAGTTAATACTACCATCTATGTGTCAGATATTTATAATAGTGTAGAAAAAACTGATTTTGCAGCTATTATTAGCAACCCACCTATTAGAGCAGGTAAAAAAGTGGTACATGAGATTATTGAAGAATCCATAAATTATTTAAAAAAGGACGGCACTTTAACGATTGTGATTCAAAAGAAACAAGGTGCTCCCAGTGCTAAAAAGAAAATGGAAGACGTTTTTGGCAATGTAGAAACTGTTATAAATAAAAAAGGCTACTATATATATCGTAGCCAAAAGTTAGATGAATAAAAAATGAAAGAATGATTCTCGTGGTACAAGCTATACCTTCTGAGAGTCATCCTTTTTTATTCTCCAAATTCTACCATCTCCCAAGGTGACACATTATTTTTTCTAGTCAGAATAGCCTTCCAATGATCCATTACCATCTCTTTTTCAAACCCATCACTCATAGAATACCCAGTTTTAAATGATAGAGGTAAAACAATCAAATTATCTGGTTGTGAGTTAGCATAGGAATTAGGGAAACTATCCGGATTAGAGTATACACTTTTTAGAAATTGCTTTTGGTAGTTATCATCGTAGGAGATTGGTAAAAGGGTTTGGCTCTTTAATTCAGAGTGAAAAGCTTTTGTGGTGACTTTACTTGCCGAGAGAATTTCTTCTTTTGAAAATATATCAGAGTGACTTAAATAAGTATTTACATGAGACTTGTTTACGTTAAGAATGAATAGTAGTGGGATAGCAATGATTAAGAAAATAACAACTATTAGTTTTGTATTTAAGTTTTTTTCATCATTTTAAATCCTCTTCGTTTACATCAGTATAATATCTTCCGTAAAAAAACAGGGGTTAATTATTTATTAAATTTATAAATGAAAAGAAAAGTTTAATTCCAACGTGTATTTTCATGTCAATCGAACATAAAAATGTCCCAAAATGAGGGCTCACATTAGCGCAATCTTTACTGCGTAAAACTTGCACTAATGTGACCATTATTGGTAAAATAAGGTACTTTTTGTTTCAGGCTGTTTTTTCAGCCTCATATTCTTCGATAGTACGGTCAATACTTTGAAGATACCTTTTGAAAGACTCAAGTTTCCACGGATGTGACTGTGGTGGAATGTACTTGCGTCTTTCTTTTTTTATATCTGAAGAAACCCCATCAAACTCTTTTGAATAGGTCTCGTGGGTTTTTAATCGTCTAGTAGGATAAATTTTTTCTGCTATATTAACATAAATCTCCCCGTTAAAAGCTTTTATAATTAATGCTTTTGTTTTTCTTGTAAAATATTTGTCGCTACTACCTTCCATTGGAAGATAAAATTTATTTTGATACTTAATATGATGGCCATTATCGACTATACGATGAGAGACAGTAGCTAGTAATAAATTAATTTCAGCTGTTGTAGGAGAAGTTTCATAAACACTTTCTGCAGTTTTGTGACCAAATTGTCGATTAAACTTTCGAATCCATACAGATAGAAATTGATTAGCCTCCTCTATAGAATGTATATTTGCTATCTCAAGATCAACAGGCAATCTTGATTGCACTGTCCCATTTAAACGTTCTACACGACCTTTCGCTTGAGGAATAGAGGATGTTTTTATGTCAATACCTAATTGATGACAAGCAAACCCAAACTGCGTGAACGTATCTTCTTCTACAGCTTTTGTTGATTTTCTGTTGTACTCAAAGACGGTTCGTTTATCTGTTAGAAAAGTGGCAGGAATCCCTTGTTTTGTCAGAATTTGATGAAGAACATGGTAATAACCATTGAGCGTTTCCTGTTGGTCAAAATAAGCGCCAACAATATTACCTGATGCGTCGTCAATAGCTAAATGAAGATGAGTTATTTGATTTCCAAACCAATTATATGAACTAGCATCTAATTGAATTAATTCTCCTTTGTATTTTTTTCTAGGTCGACTAGGATGGGTCTTTTCAGGGAGTTCTAGGTAGTCTTCAGCTCTTGGAACCAATAGGTTCTCTGATTGTTTGGTTTGTTGACCTTCTTGCTTTATTAATTGTTTGAGTCTTCTTTTTGTCTTTTTTTGAGCCTTTGGTGAAAGTATTTTTGCTTTGTACAGGATGCTTCTAATTGTAGTATCTGTATAACAGATATGATGGTCGTTTTTCAGTATTTCAGTAAAATGCCTAATATTTGGTTTAATACTAAACGATTGATAACTAGTGATTATTTGTTGTTTTACTTTTTCAGGCACAGAGTGCTTATTTTTTCTCCCTCGATTTTTATGGACAAATGCTGATTTACCATTTTCCCTGTATGATTTCACTAAACGGTTAATTTGTCGTATAGATAAATTAAGTTCAACACTAGCTCTCTTTTTTTGTTTTTTATTTTCAGCGACAGCTTTAATAACTTGATACTTTTTGGTTTCATTCATTGTTAGATTTATCCTTTTCATAAAGTTATTTTATCATTTTGGGACATTTTGTCTTTCGACCTACTTAGGACATTATCACTTTCGAATGATAAAAGTTTAATTCCAACGTGTATTTTCATTGACAAATATATTGTGATAAGGTAAAATGATTAGTTGCAGAAACCTTTATGTTCAAAATGAGAAAGGCGATGAAATATTGTCCATCAGCCTTGATTTTATAGGGAAAACAAAAATAGAAAGACCATATAATGATATGTTCAGGCTCTATTTTTGGTTTTTTTTTTCTTAAAAACAGGTCCGACTTGTTTTTGTAAAGAAAATGTAATATTTGTAACATGAAGGGGTTTTTGAAAAAAACTCAGAGGGGTGACTAATTTGGTTGGACACGTAGTGAAATACGGCAAGCACCGAGAAAGACGTAGCTATTCAAGAATTAGCGAAGTCTTAGAATTACCAAACTTAATCGAAATTCAAACTGACTCATACAAATGGTTTTTAGATGAAGGATTGCGTGAGATGTTTGAGGACATCATGCCAATTACTGATTTTAGTGAAAAATTATCATTAGAGTTTGTAGATTATGAAATGAAAGAACCAAAATACACAGTTGAGGAAGCAAGAGCACACGATGCTAACTACTCAGCTCCTATTCACGTAACTTTAAGATTAGATAACCAAGTAACTGGAGAAATCAAATCACAAGAAGTGTTCTTTGGTGATTTCCCGTTAATGACAGAAATGGGTACCTTTATTATTAATGGTGCTGAGCGTGTTGTGGTATCTCAGTTAGTAAGATCACCAGGAGTTTATTTTAACGAAAAACAAGAACGTAATGGTCATGAAGGATTTGGCGCAACAGTTATTCCTAACCGTGGTGCCTGGTTAGAACTTGAAACAGATGCAAAGAACTTATCTTATGCACGTATTGACCGTACTAGAAAAATCCCATTAACAGTGTTAGTTAGAGCCTTAGGTTTTGGTTCTGATTCAACGATTACAGAGATTTTTGGTGAGAGTGAAAGTTTACAATTAACTCTTGAAAAAGATATTCATAAAAATTCAAGTGATTCTCGTACAGAAGAAGCCTTAAAAGACGTTTATGAAAGATTACGTCCAGGTGAGCCAAAAACAGCAGAAAGTTCAAGAAACTTGCTTAACTCTCGTTTCTTTGATCCAAAACGCTATGACTTAGCAGCTGTTGGTCGTTACAAAATCAACAAAAAATTAAACTTAAAAACACGTTTACTAAATCATACATTAGCTGAGACATTAGTAGATCCTGAAACTGGAGAAATCCTAGTTGAAAAAGGAACTGTTGTGACTCATGCTGTTATGGATGAATTAGAAAAATATTTAGACAATGGTTTAAACAGTGTGACATATTACCCAAGTGAAGATGGTGTAGTTACTGAGCCGATGATGGTTCAAGTGGTTAAAGTATTCTCACCAAAAGATCCTGAGCGTGTGGTCAATGTTATTGGTAATGGCTTACCAGAATCAAACGTACGAACAGTTCGCCCTGCTGATATTATTGCTTCAATTAGTTATTTCTATAACTTAATGGAAGGAATTGGCTCAGTAGATGATATCGATCATTTAGGAAACCGTCGTATCCGTTCAGTTGGTGAATTATTACAAAATCAATTCCGTATTGGTTTATCTCGTATGGAGCGTGTGGTTCGTGAGAGAATGTCAATTCAAGACACTGAAACACTAACACCACAACAATTAATCAATATCCGTCCAGTGGTAGCATCAATGAAAGAATTCTTTGGTTCTTCTCAGTTATCACAGTTCATGGATCAAACTAACCCATTAGGGGAATTAACTCACAAACGTCGTCTATCTGCCTTAGGGCCTGGTGGTTTAACTCGTGACCGTGCTGGCTATGAAGTACGTGATGTTCATTATTCGCATTATGGTCGTATGTGTCCGATTGAAACACCTGAGGGACCAAATATTGGGTTAATCAATAGTTTATCTAGTTACGCTAAAGTAAACAAATATGGTTTTATTGAAACACCATATCGTCGTGTTGATCGTCAAACACACCGTGTAACAGAGCATATTGATTATTTAACAGCTGATGAAGAGGATCATTACATGGTAGCACAAGCGAACTCGCCATTAGAAGATGATGGTAAATTTGCTGAAGATGTTGTTATGGCTCGTATCCAAAGTGAAAACTTGGAAGTTTCTGTTGATAAAGTTGACTACATGGATGTATCACCTAAACAGGTAGTTGCGGTTGCCACGTCATGTATTCCTTTCTTAGAAAACGATGATTCTAACCGTGCCTTAATGGGTGCCAACATGCAGCGTCAGGCTGTACCTTTAATCCAACCTCGTTCACCACTTGTGGGAACTGGTATGGAATATAAAGCTGCTCATGACTCTGGTGCCGCTTTGTTATGTAAACATGATGGTGTTGTTGAATACGTTGATGCACGCGAAATTCGTGTTCGCCGTAATGATGGTGCTTTAGATAAATACACAGTCATTAAATTCCACCGCTCAAATGCTGGAACAAGTTACAACCAACGACCAATCGTTCGTATGGATGAAATGGTTGAAGCAGGAGATACGTTAGCTGATGGCTCTTCGATGGAAGAAGGAGAAATGGCTTTAGGTCAAAACGTGTTGGTCGCGTTTATGACGTGGGAAGGTTATAACTATGAAGATGCGATTATTATGAATCGTCGTCTAGTTAAAGATGATGTCTATACATCTATTCACATTGAAGAATATGAATCAGAAGCACGTGATACAAAATTAGGACCTGAAGAGATTACACGTGAATTACCAAACGTTGGTGATGATGCACTTAAAAACTTAGATGAGATGGGTATTATTCGTATTGGGGCTGAAGTTAAAGATGGTGATCTTTTAGTTGGTAAGGTAACGCCAAAAGGGGTCACAGAATTATCAGCTGAAGAGCGTCTATTACATGCTATATTCGGCGAGAAAGCTCGTGAAGTTCGTGATACATCTCTACGTGTACCACATGGTGGTGGCGGTATTGTTCATGATGTTAAAATCTTTACCCGTGAAGGTGGAGATGAGTTATCACCTGGTGTTAATATGTTAGTCCGTGTTTATATCGTTCAAAAACGTAAAATTAACGAAGGGGATAAAATGGCTGGACGTCATGGTAATAAAGGGGTAGTTTCTCGTATTATGCCAGAAGAAGATATGCCTTATATGCCTGATGGTACACCTGTTGATATCATGTTAAACCCATTAGGGGTACCTTCTCGTATGAATATCGGACAAGTACTTGAGCTACATTTAGGTATGGCAGCTCGTGCGTTAGGTATTCATGTTGCAACACCTGTATTTGATGGGGCTGATGAAGAAGATGTATGGAGTACAGTAGCAGAGGCGGGTATGGCTCGTGATGCTAAGACTGTTCTTTATGACGGACGTACTGGTGAAGCTTTTGATAACCGTATTTCAGTTGGTGTGATGTACATGTTGAAACTTGCTCACATGGTTGATGATAAACTACACGCAAGATCAATTGGACCATACTCACTTGTAACACAACAACCTCTTGGAGGTAAAGCACAATTTGGTGGACAACGTTTTGGTGAGATGGAAGTATGGGCACTTGAAGCTTATGGTGCTGCTTATACATTACAAGAAATCTTAACGTACAAATCAGATGATGTGGTTGGTCGTGTGAAAACATATGAATCAATCGTTAAAGGTGAACCAATTCAAAAACCAGGTGTACCAGAATCATTTAGAGTACTTGTTAAAGAATTACAAGCTCTTGGTTTAGATATGCGAGTACTTGATGCACAAGAACATGAAATTGAATTACGTGACATGGATGATGAAGATGATGATTTAATCACCGTTGATGCTCTAGCGAAATTTGCTAAAGAGCAAGCTGAAAAAGAAGAAGCTGAAAAATTATTAAAAGCAGCAGAAGAAAATCAAGAATAATCAAGGAAAGACCCGTAGTTATTCTGTAAAGACAATGAAACGGAGGGACATCTTTTGATCGATGTAAATAAATTTGATAGTATGCAAATTGGCTTGGCTTCCTCTGAAAAGATAAGAAGCTGGTCATATGGTGAAGTAAAAAAACCAGAGACAATAAACTACCGTACTTTAAAACCCGAACGTGATGGTCTTTTCTGTGAGCGTATTTTCGGTCCTACTAAGGATTGGGAATGTGCTTGTGGAAAATATAAACGTATTCGTTATAAGGGAATTGTTTGTGACCGCTGTGGTGTTGAGGTAACTCGTTCGAAGGTTCGTCGTGAACGTATGGGACATATTGAACTAGCCGCTCCAGTAACTCATATTTGGTATTTTAAAGGTATCCCTAGTCGTATGGGTCTTGTACTAGACATGAGCCCAAGAGCACTTGAGGAAGTTATTTATTTTGCTTCTTACGTTGTGACTGATCCAGGAGATACATCACTAGAATTAAAACAATTATTAACAGAGCGTGAGTACCGTGAAAAACGTCAACAATATGGCAATGCATTTCAAGCTGGTATGGGTGCAGAAGCGATTAAACGCTTATTAGAATCTGTTGATTTAGAAGGTGAAGTTGCCTCTTTAAAAGAAGAATTAAAAACAGCTTCAGGTCAAAAACGTACACGTGCTATTCGTCGTTTAGACATTTTAGAAGCCTTTAGAACATCTGGAAATGATCCAGACTGGATGGTTATGGACGTTGTACCAATTATTCCTCCAGACTTACGCCCAATGGTTCAACTAGAGGGTGGACGTTTTGCAACAAGTGATTTGAATGACTTATATCGTCGTGTGATTAACCGTAATAATCGTTTAAAACGTTTATTAGACTTAAACGCACCTGGTATTATCGTTCAAAATGAGAAACGTATGTTACAAGAAGCAGTGGATGCTTTAATTGATAATGGTCGTCGTGGTCGTCCAGTTACTGGACCAGGTAACCGTCCACTTAAATCTTTATCACATATGTTAAAAGGGAAACAAGGTCGTTTCCGTCAAAACTTACTTGGTAAACGTGTGGATTACTCAGGTCGTTCAGTAATCGTTGTTGGTCCATTCTTAAAAATGTACCAATGTGGTTTACCAAGAGAAATGGCAATTGAATTATTCAAGCCTTTTGTGATGCATGAATTAGTTAAGCGCGAAATCGCAAGTAACATTAAAAATGCTAAACGCCAAATTGAGCGTCAAGAAGATGCTGTTTGGGACGTATTAGAAGATGTTATTAAAGAACATCCAGTTTTACTTAATAGAGCACCTACATTACATAGACTTGGTATCCAAGCATTTGAACCTGTTTTAGTTGAAGGTCGTGCGATTCGTCTTCACCCATTAGTATGTGAGGCTTATAATGCCGATTTTGATGGGGATCAAATGGCTGTTCACGTGCCATTAAATGAAGAAGCCCAAGCTGAAGCACGCCTATTAATGCTTGCTGCACAAAATATTTTAAATCCTAAAGATGGTAAACCAGTTGTAACACCGTCTCAAGATATGGTTTTAGGTAACTACTATTTAACAATGGAAGAGCCTGGCCAAATTGGTGAAGGTATGGTCTTCCGTGATTTAGATGAAGTTGTTTTAGCATGGAGAAATGGTTATGTTCACTTACACACACGTATTGGTCTGCAAACAACATCAATGCCAGAAAAACCATTCACAGAATGGCAACGTGAGCGTATTTTAACAACGACTGTTGGTAAAGCAATCTTTAATGAGATTATGCCACCAGAATTCCCATACTTAAACGAACCAACTGATTATAACTTAACTGTTCAAACGCCTGATAAGTACTTTGTTGAAGCAGGTACTGATATTCCTGCCTTCATTAAAGAGCAACCAGAAGTTGGACCGTTCAAGAAGAAAAACTTAGGTAATATTATTGCTGAAGTCTTCAAACGTTTCAAAATTACTGAAACATCTAAAATGTTAGATAGAATGAAAGATTTAGGTTACAAACACTCTACTTATGCTGGTATGACAGTAGGGATTGCTGATATCGTAGTCTTACATGAAAAACCTGCTATGATTGATGCCGCTCATAAACAAGTAGACACTGTTACGAAACAATTCCGTCGTGGTTTAATCACAGATGATGAGAGATATGAACGCGTTATTGGGATTTGGAACGCTACAAAAGATGCTATCCAAGAAAAACTGATGGAAAGTTTAGATTCACGTAACCCGATTTTCATGATGAGTGATTCTGGTGCCCGTGGTAACATCTCCAACTTTACCCAGTTAGCTGGTATGCGTGGACTGATGGCTGCTCCAAATGGTCGAATCATGGAGTTACCGATTGTATCGAACTTCCGTGAAGGTTTAACGGTCTTAGAAATGTTTATCTCAACTCATGGGGCTCGTAAAGGTATGACAGATACGGCTCTAAAAACTGCCGATTCAGGGTACTTAACTCGTCGTCTAGTAGATGTAGCCCAAGATGTTATTATTCGTGAAACAGATTGTGGAACTGATCGTGGTCTTAATATTCGTGCGATGAAAGAGGGCAATGAAATCATTGAAACTCTTGAAGAACGTATGCTAGGTCGCTATACTCGTAAATCAGTTATTAATCCTATAACTAAAGAAGAAATTGTTGGAGCTAACGAAATTATTACTGAAGATATCGCTCGTCAAATTATTGATGCTGATATTGAGGAAATTACAATTCGCTCAGTCTTCACATGTAATACAAAACACGGTGTATGTAAACACTGTTACGGACGTAACTTAGCTACTGGTTCAGAAGTTGAAGTTGGTGAAGCAGTAGGAACAATTGCTGCCCAATCAATTGGTGAGCCTGGTACTCAGTTAACAATGCGTACGTTCCATACGGGTGGGGTTGCCGGAGATGATATTACTCAAGGTTTACCTCGTATCCAAGAGATTTTTGAAGCACGTAATCCTAAAGGGGTTGCTGTTATCTCAGAAGTAGCTGGTGAGGTCATTGATATTACAGAAGACCAAGCTGATCGTACAAAAGTTGTGATTGTTAAAGGTGAAACAGATACAAGAGAGTATTCAGTGCCTTATACATCACGTCTTAAAGTAGCTGAAGGTGAGATGATTGATCGTGGAACACCACTAACTGAAGGGTCAATTGATCCTAAACAATTATTAGCAGTAAAAGATGTGTTAGCTGTTGAGAATTATTTATTAAAAGAAGTACAAAAAGTATACCGTATGCAAGGGGTAGAAATTGGCGATAAACATATTGAAGTAATGGTTCGTCAAATGCTACGTAAAGTAAGAATCATGGATCCAGGTGATTCAGATATCTTGCCAGGTACATTAGTTGATATTAGTGAGTTTAAAGATCGAAACTACAACACATTAATTTCTGGTGGTATTCCAGCAACAAGTCGTCCTGTTCTCTTAGGTATTACAAAAGCCTCTCTTGAAACAAATAGTTTCTTATCTGCTGCATCATTCCAGGAAACAACACGTGTGTTAACTGATGCTGCAATTAGAGGTAAAAAAGACCACTTACTTGGACTTAAAGAAAATGTTATCATTGGTAAAATCATTCCAGCTGGTACTGGTATGGCTAAATACCGTAACATGGAACCAAAAGAAGTGGGAGTTGCTAGTGAAAATGTGTATAGTATCAGTGATATTGAAGCACAAATGGCTGCAGCTGATGCCATTACAATAAAAGAATAAACACCTTAGCTTAAATCTATTTTGATTTAATGTATAAGAGTTATCAAAAACACCTCCGTTTTTTACTGTAAGTAAAAAACGGAGGTGTTTTAATTTTTATTGATTGAAATAATATTCTTTAAATGGCCTACCTACTTTTGTATAAACTGTTTTTGATGTGACGAGGTGATGTTCTTCTAAAAAAGTGACATATTTACGAATCGAAACATGAGATAATTGGCACTTATCTGCTAGTTCTTGGATGGTAAAGGACTTAGGATTTGATTTAATGATAGACAAGATATGGTCCATTGTTTGCTGTGATAGCCCTTTATCTAATACTAAATCTTTTACTTGGTGTTTCGTTGTTTGATTTGTCAGATGGTCAATAGTATCTTGAGTAGTCTTTTCTTCTGAGAGTAGAGCATGTTTTTCTAAAAACAATTGAATACTCTTTTCAAACCGCTCATGAGTAAAGGGTTTTAATAAATAGTCAATAACACCTAGTCTAAGACCTTCTTGAACAGTCTGTAATTCATCAGCTGCTGTAATTAAAATCACATCAATTGGTAGCTTTTGTTGTCTAATCATCATTAAACAATCTAGCCCGTTTTCATTTTTTAGGTGAATATCTAAAAGTAATAAATCAACTGTCTGCTTTTGTAAGTAATCAATAGCATTTGAAACAGTATTAGTGGAGTAAATATTATCAAAAATAGCCATTTTCTCTAAGTAGCTACGGTGAATAAATTCTACCATGGGGTCATCTTCTAAAATTAAAACATTCATGTGTTTACTCTCCCTTGTAATATGTCATTAGTGTTAAGTGAATTCTATTGTCTTCTTTGATCAAGTTGAATTCTCCATCAACAATTTCAATTAAATGATGAAAATATGGCTCTTCTAAAGCTATGATTAGACTTTGGAAAATTTGTTGTTCTTCAAGGCACTCATAAGTTGTAAATAACCTGTCAGTTTGTTGTTCAAAATTTAGGAAAATAAATTCAGGTAATTCTAGTTTTAATAAAGTATGGTGAATGTAGCGAATCACATTAATTAAGTGAATCGTATCTTGATCCTGTTCTAGATTTGGAATCTCCGAGAGCAGTTCAATGGTTAATTGGGCTTTACATTCTGAAAAGCGCTCTCTTTCACCAATCAGAAAACTAGCAAATAATGGGTTATGACAAAGGATAGCTAATCTGTTGGAAAATTCCTGTTCTGGAATGAGTAGCTCAGATAAATAAATAGTCAACTCATCATAGGCTTTTAAATCAGTCAATCCATAAATCACGTGAAGTTTATTCATAAATTCATGTGACTGAGTTTGCAAGGCACTGGCATAAGCTGTTGTGTTTGCTAGTTGATCTGTGACAAATTTTGATTCTGTAGCGTTTCTTAGAAAAATAATAGACCCAATACGTTTTTGTCTGACAATGATTGGAGAGATTGAAAATAAATAATCTTGGCCTGCTTGTTGATAGATTTGTTCATGGCCGACGGCTAAATCTATCTGATCTAGATGGGTTAGTAGGTAATCTAAATGCTGTTTTAGTAAGTATTCAGTATTAATACCATTTTGTTTAGCAAATTCCTTAGTAGCAATATTAACTAATGTAATTCGGTTCTTTTTATCTAAAACAATCACGATATCTTTTGACTCATTCAACATGGCATTACGTTCTTCAAGTAATGAAGAAATTTCCCATGGTTTCAAATTGTGTAATTGTTTCTTTAGCAAGTATGCGATGAAAACCGAGATAACACCTGCTAAGAGAATACTAGATAATAAGGAAATCTTAAAACCTCTTTGTGATTCATTAACAATGGTATCTAAAGTTGATAATTTTATACCTAAAGCAACAACACCAATTTGTTGTTGTTTTTTATTATATACAGGCTCAAGTATTCTAAGAGATGTCCCAAGTGTTCCTCTGTTGATTGAGGAGACGGCTTCTCCTTTTAAGGCAGGTAGTTCATCGCCACCTTCAAAATGTTCCCCGATTTTTTCTTTGTTAGGGTGGGTGAGTCTAATACCTTCCATCGTCATGACGACAGCGAAATCAATACCATAGTTTTCTTGAAAATCATCAGTGTATTGACTCAACTCAGGACTTGCGTCGCCTTTTTTCAGGGCCTCAATTACAATTGGTTCACGAGCGAGTTGCTTTCCTTCAGCAAAAAGTCTTTTTGTTTCATTTACCTCAATAGTTGCTGAATTTTCTTTAAGTAAAAAGGTATATAACGCGGTATTTGTCACTATTAAAGTGAGGGTGAAAATAACAGTAATCACAAGCCATAAGCCTATTTTTTTATTCATAAGTGTCTCTCCAGTGATATATTGTGAAAAAATAAATTTAATTAAATTAATTGATTTATTTAAGTTAGTTAAATAAAGTTCATTTTGGAAAACGCTATCTTTATAATGAAATCATTAAGGAAAGAGGAGCGTAAATAAATGAAACAAACTCAGTCGATGAAAAATACGGCGCAACAATCAGGTGTAACATTTAAGGAAAAAGCAAAGAAATTTTATGTTGGTCCAGTACCTCTACCAGTGTATCTTACCTTATCCCTTGTTATTCTGGCAACAGCTTTATTCCAACAATTACCAGTTAACATGCTTGGTGGATTTGCTGTTATTTTAACATTAGGTTGGTTACTAGGTACAATTGGTGCAAATATTCCTGGATTTAAGAATTTTGGTGGTCCTGCGATTTTATCATTACTTGTTCCGTCAATTATGGTATTTTTTAATTTATTAAATGATAATGTCTTAGCGTCAACAGATATCTTAATGAAGCAAGCAAACTTTTTATACTTTTATATTGCTTGTTTAGTTTGTGGTAGTATACTGGGAATGAACCGCATCATTCTTGTTCAAGGATTAATGCGTATGATTATTCCAATGCTAATCGGAATGATTTGTGCTATGGGTGTGGGGACTCTTGTTGGTGTATTACTAGGTTTAGAATGGCAACAAACCTTATTCTTCATTGTGACACCTGTTTTAGCTGGAGGTATTGGTGAGGGTATCTTGCCGCTGTCCTTGGGTTATAGTGCCATAACGGGACTCGGTAGTGAACAATTAGTAGCACAACTTATCCCTGCAACAATTATTGGTAACTTTTTTGCGATTATGTGTTCAGCTATTTTATCTCGTTGGGGAGAAAAACGCCCAGATTTATCTGGTAGCGGTCAATTAATCAAAGCAAAAGACGGAGTAGATATGTCTGATGCAATGAAAGAAGATAATTCACCAATTGATGTAAAATTAATGGGTGCTGGTGTTTTAACAGCTTGTACGTTATTTATCACAGGGTCACTACTACAATACTTCACAGGGTTTCCTGGGCCAGTATTAATGATTGTGGTTGCTGCATTTTTAAAATATATTAACGTGGTTCCTAAAGAAACAGAAAAAGGTTCAAAACAGTTATACAAATTTATTTCTGGTAACTTTACATTCCCATTAATGGCGGGACTTGGTATGTTATATATTCCACTAAAAGATGTGATTGGCGTGTTAACATGGCAATATTTCTTAGTCGTGATTAGTACCGTATTTACAGTTATTGCTACAGGATTTTTCGTATCACGCTTTATGAATATGTATCCAATTGAAGCAGCTATTATTTCTGCTTGTCAAAGTGGTATGGGTGGAACAGGGGACGTTGCGATTTTAAGTACAACAAACCGTATGAACTTAATGCCATTTGCCCAAGTTGCAACACGTTTAGGTGGTGCGATTACAGTTATTTCTATGACAGCTATATTGAGAATGATCTTTTAATTAAAAACTTAGGAGGAAGTAAAATGAGTCAAGATGTAAGAGAATTAGCAATTGAACAAGCAAAAAAACATGGTGGTAAACTTGAGGTAACACCAAAAGTTCCAATTAACAATCGACATGATTTAAGTATTGCCTACACACCAGGAGTAGCAGCTGTGTGTACTGAAATTGCAGAAGATAAAGATAAGGCCTATGAATTAACAACAAAGAAAAATACCGTAGCAGTTGTTAGTGATGGTTCAGCAGTTCTTGGTTTAGGTAACATTGGTGCAGAAGCCTCTATGCCAGTTATGGAAGGGAAAGCTGCATTGTTCAAGCGTTTTGCTGATGTTGACTCAATTCCTATTGTTTTAGATACACAAGATACTGAAGAAATCATTTCAATCGTTAAAGCGATTGCTCCAACATTTGGTGGAATTAATTTAGAGGATATCAGTGCTCCGAGATGTTTTGAGATAGAACAACGCTTAATTGAAGAGTGTGATATTCCAGTGTTTCATGATGATCAACATGGAACAGCTATTGTGGTGTTAGCTGCAGCATTTAATAGCTTAAAACTAATTGGTAAAGATATAAAAGATGTAAAAATTGTTGTAAATGGTGGAGGTTCTGCTGGGCTTTCTGTGACCCGTAAGTTCTTAGCAGCAGGGGCTAAAGATGTGACTGTTGTGGACCGTGTCGGTATTTTAAATAAAAAAGATGCAAAAAATTTACCAGCTCATCATGCTGAAATTGCTGAGTTAACAAATCTAAGGGGTCTATCAGGAACTCTTGAAGATGCTTTGGTTGGTGCTGACATTTTTGTTGGCGTATCAGCTCCAGGTGTCTTAAAACCTGAATGGATTAAAACAATGGCAGCTAAACCAGTTATTTTTGCTATGGCAAATCCGACACCAGAAATTTTCCCAGATGAAGCTCTTGAAGCAGGTGCTTACATTGTTGGAACAGGTCGTAGTGATTTTCCTAACCAAATTAATAATGTTCTAGCTTTCCCTGGAATTTTTAGAGGGGCACTGGATGCTCGTGCAACGTCTATTACAATTGAGATGCAAATTGCAGCAGCTAAAGGAATTGCAAGTTTGATTCCTGATAGTGAACTAACAACTACTAATATTATTCCAGATCCATTCCAAGAAGGCGTGGCTTTAGTTGTAGCAGATTCAGTAAGAAATTCAGTTAAATAATGATAAAAATGAAAAGTAGGTTGGCTTATTAAGTCGACCTATCTTTTTTATTTATAAAAAGATTAGAAATAATCCTATTGTTAAAAAAGGTACGAAGGGGATTTTATGATGTGTTTTTCTAGTTATCATCTTCCAAAGTAGAATCCATAATAAAGCACTACTAGAAGCATAGAATAATAACCAGATAAATTGAATAGGACTTAAAACTAAAGACCAACTTAGTAACAATTTTAAGTCCCCACCACCAATGTATGCTGGAAATAACCATATGATAAGGTTGCTAATGAAGAACAATACTAAAAAAAATAAGAAATGAAAGTGGCTTATACCGATTTCTAAAGCATAGCATAACAAAATAAGAGGAGTAGCAATATTAAAAACTAGAGGAGAGACTTTGAAGGTTTTAGCGTCATGAATAGCTAGTAATGAACTTGTCATGAGCATCAATAGTTGAAAAAAAGGTAAAGATAAATTACGGAATTGGTTAATGATTATCATTATTATCACCTCATTTAAAAGATACGTTTAATGGGGAATTATTTTTTATTTGTTTACATTGTGTGATAAACTGATATAACGATGATGATATTCAATGAGGGTGAAAAATATGTTTAAGAAAAATTGGTTTTATATTTTATTAATCAGTCTACTAAGTATTGGTTTAACAGGCTGCGGGGAAAAAGGCTTACCAGATGATGAAGTTGGTAAGTTATTTGTTGATCGCTTGGTTTATGACAAACGATCTAAAGAGTTTAAGGAATCTTTTGTTGATGGTGATGTATTAGATAAACAAATGCAAGTAATGACAGTTTCTATGCAGGAGAGCTTTTCGACAGTATTTGATGCAGTTGCTGATAATTTAACAGATGACGAGCGAGAAAAAATTTCACAAGGGCTAATGGAACGAGTTCGAAAAACGGCACAATATGAGGTTGAAAGCTCAGCAGAAGGTAAAGATAAAATTAAAGTAACTTATCATATTCAAGGTTTTGATTATCCAGAATTTGTTGGAAGAATGATGACAAACATGTTGAAAACAGGAGAAGAATTTGAACCTAACAGCCAAGAAGCTGGACAATTAGTTTTTCTATCCTATTTTGAAGCATTAGAAGACACAGAAGAGAGTCCTGATATTGTTGATGTGACGATTAATTTTGAAAGACAGAAAAAACAGTGGTTGGTTAGTGATAATCAAGATGAGGATGTTGATAGGTTGTTACTGGCTTTTATGTCAGGTACAAGTAGTTCAGACAGTTATGAACTTAAAGTAAATGATGCAGTTAATCAAGCAGTTGAAGAAGCTAAAAAAAGACTTAAGTAAAGTGCAATCATTGGCCTAATTACTATAAAGGTGTTATACTGATTGTATTAACAAATAAAGGAGAATGATACAATTATGAAAAATGAACAAACAAAACGTATTTTAAACCAAGCGGTGGCAGATCTTAGTCAATTTTCAATTGTTATTCACCAAACACACTGGTATATGAGAGGCGAAGGCTTTTTAGTTTATCATCCGAAAATGGACGAGTACATGGATGATATCAATGAGCGTGTTGATGTGGTAGCAGAAAGACTAATCACAATCGGTGGTAGCCCTTATTCAACTCTAGAAGAGTTTAAAACGAATACAAAAATTAAAGATGAGCCTGGAACATTTGATAAATCAATGGTTGAGCGTATTGAAAACTTATTAGAAGGATATCGTTACTTAGCCGATCTATTTCGTCAAGGTATTGATATTACTGAAGAAGAAGATGATATTGTGTCTCAAGATATTTTTACATCAATGAAGGCTGACTTTGAAAAAACAATCTGGATGTTATCTGCTGAGTTAGGTAAAGAACCTGGTTTATAAAATAAAAAAATGCTTAGAGGGATTATCTCTTAAGCATTTTTTTTTGTCCATTTTTAGAAATGAAATAGTAATAAATGATGTAAGTTCCTATGGCTAAAATGAAGCAGATAAAGCCAATTATAAGACCAGGTGGAGTAAATTTCATGCTCACATCATGTACGCCGCTTGGGACGGTAAAAGTTAAAAAACCATCTTTAAAAGCTTTAGTTGGTACTTTTTTATTATCAACCTTAACTTGCCATCCTTTATCAAATGGAATAGAGGTAAAGACGACTTGTTCTTCAGGCGTTTCAATATGGGCTGTTGCTTGTCTGTTACTTACTTTAAAATCAACAGCACGTTCGCTAATAGCATTCATGGCAGCTTGATATTTTGGAATGTCTAGTAAAATTACAGGAGGATCAGTAATAGTAACTTCTTCTGTTCCGTAGAAAGATACAGTAAACGTTACAGTAGCATCATCCTTAAAGTAGCCTAAGTTGTAATACTGACCGGTAATACCAATTTGAGATTTGTAAGACATGCCATCAGTAGAGACAGTTGCTGTTGAGCTTTTTAGTGCCCCAAAATTTTCTGGGTAAATACTCAAATAGGCCTGCTTGCCTGCTGGTACGTCTACTTCAAAGGTAATGTCTTTAGCAATTTCACCTTCTTTTTCTTTAATTGTCATATAGTCACCTGCTTTATATGAGATATCAGCATTAGTTGACTTAATGATTCTTGGTGTTAAAGAAGTATAGTAGAGCTCATTTAAGTTAGATAGATGATTGACTAAATTTTGTTGAGATTTTAAATTATTTCCTTTTGGAATATTAACATTATAAATATCAGCATCAGTTAGTACACCAAGAGGTAAGGTGTTTTTGTTATCAAACAATTGATATTTTCCTTTTTGGCTAACTCTATTAAAGCCGTACTTATCAATTCCTTGATCACTAATATTATGTTTTATTCCCATTAAGCTATCCATCATTAAAGTGTTATTTTGATAGCGAATATTTAAGTTAGTTCCTCTTGATCTAAAACCTAAATCATTTAATAAAGAGGAAGAATGGCGGTTTCTAATGGAAGAAAACATACTGATACCACTATACCCGTAATTAAAGCTATCATTAGCAGAAATAGGGGCAAGGGATTCTAGGCGTTTAAAACTTTGTTTGTTGCTAGCATTTGCCTCATCAACAAGTCCTTTATAATCAGGGTAGGGATCAGAAAAGACACTTCTAGAAGCATAATTCCAATCATCTAAAATACCATAAAGCATAAAAGAGGTATTGATATAAGCCTCCCCGGTCACAATAAGTAGTAGCAGCAGTGCTAAGCTTTTTTTAGGTAGTTTTTTTAGTTGATAGAAAACAATGCTGATGAGATACAAACCTAAAAATAAAATAGTCACAACGTATTGTTGTAAAGTGACATAATCATAAGCCTCTTTTCCTGAAGCAAAGAAAGCAACGGAAAATAGAACTGCTAAAACAATTACAATGGTCACCATTTGTCCTCTATTGTCTTTTGAAAATTGTTCCCATCCATATCCTGCTAACATGACAACTAAAAAGGAAAATAGAAAACTAAAGCGGAATAAAAACATATTGGGAGCATGAAATCCATGCCAAAATAAATTTAGTGGCTCTAAATAAAAACTAAGGATTAAAATGATAAACAACCCACCATAGGCCAATTTGTTTTTTAATGTTACTTGATTGGTAACAAAGTAAAAAATACAAAACAGCAAAGGCAGTAAACCAACGTAAATAAATGGAATGGAATCATACTTTGTCGTGTCGAATACACCGATCATATTTTTCATTATGATATCCCAAAACCCAGTAGCTGCTGTTTTAATTTTAGTCATCTCTGTTAATTTTTCCCCGTTAGTACTTAAATCAAGGACAGCCGGTAAAATCATCACCATAGAAGCAATACCTGCGAGAAAAGCTGTTATAAAATAAGGAATAATCGATTTAATATATTGCTTTTTATTGGTTAGTAATCTGGCAAAATAATATAAAACAGAGAATACTCCTACCATAAAGCCGAAGTAAAAATTCGTTATAAATAAAAGTAAATAAGCGACGAATAATAAAGCTGATTTTCCTTTATCCATAATTTGATTAATACCTAATATGATTAATGGTAAATACATAAAAGTATCTAGCCACATGATTAACTCTGATTGAGCTGTGGCAAACGACATCAAGGAATATGTCACGCTTAAGGTAATATGTGACCATTTTGATAGTCTGTACGTCTCTTTACTGTAAAACCAAAAGGCTAAACTAGCAGCACCAATTTTTAGTAACGTCAGCACATAAAGAGCATCAGGCATATTTTGATTTTTAAATAGAAAAACGATAGGTGTGAAAATACCACCTAGATAATAAGAAATTAGTGACCAATAATTTAAACCAAGAGAAGCATTCCATGTATAAAAGGCACTTTGCTCACCATGCATCATATTATTAAAGCTAGCATGAAAATTTGAGAACTGGGAAAAAGCATCACTAGCTAAAACACTTCTAGAGCTGCCAGGATAAATTCCTAGACTGATGTAGACACCAATCATAATAAGAACAGGAATAAAAAAAGCAATTAGTCCATATTTTCCATTAGTTTGAAAGGATTTTTTTACTTTATCCATCATGATCTAACCTGCCCTTCACCAAATACTACATATTTTGAGGTTGTCAACTCATTTAACCCCATAGGCCCTCTAGCATGAATTTTTTGAGTGCTAATGCCAATTTCTCCACCAAATCCAAATTTGCTACCATCAGTAAATCTAGAAGAGGCGTTGACATAGACGACAGCAGCATCCACTTCTTGCATAAATTTTTGAGAGTGTTGATAGCTATCTGTCACAATAACTTCAGAATGCTTGGTACCGTAATAATTAATATGTGAGATAGCTTCATCTAAGTTTTTGACAATCTTCACAGCTAGAATCAAATCATTATATTCTGTTTTAAAATCAGCTTCGGTTGCTAATGTAGCGGCTGTTAAATATTGTTGACTTTCTTTATCTGCCCTAAGAGCAACCCTTTTATCTGTTAAGATGGGTTCGGCCGTTGTTAAAAAGTCTTTTGCAATATCTTGATGGACGAGTAAAGTTTCAGTAGCATTGCACACTGAAGGACGTTGGGTTTTCCCGTTTAAGAGAATCGATATGGCCATATCTAGTTGAGCTTGTTTATCTACATAGATATGACAATTGCCTACTCCAGTTTCAATGACAGGAACAGTGGCTGTTTGTACTACTGTTTTAATTAAATTAGCTCCACCTCTAGGAATTAGAACATCTAAATAATCTGTTAACTGCATAAATTCAGCTGCAATCGCTCTAGATGTATCTTCGATTAATTGCACAGCATATTTTGGAAATCCAACACGTTCCAGGGAAGCTTGCATACTTTTTACTAATGCTATATTCGAAAAGATAGCTTCCTTACCACCGCGCAAGATAATCGCATTACCTGATTTTAGAGCCAAAGTTGTAGCGTCTGTTGTGACGTTTGGTCTGGATTCATAAATCATGCCAATCACTCCAAGTGGGACTTGTTGTTTTCCTATAAGCAAATTGTCCTCTTGCTTCCACATGTTATCTACTTTACCAATAGGATCTTCTAAAGAGATAATCGTCTTAATATCTTCTTGCATGACATCAAGGCGCTCTTTTGTTAATTTTAAACGATCAATCATTGTATCAAAAATTTTGTTGTCTTTAGCCTTTAAAATATCTTGTTTATTGGCTTCTAATATTTGAGGTGTATCTTGTTTCAACCCTAAAGAGATGGCCTCTAAGGCTTCATTTTTTTGTTTTGTTGTGGCTTTATTTAAGAAAAAAGAGGCTTGTTTAGCTTCTTGTCCCATTTGATTTAAGTCGCTCATTTGTCTGACTCCTTTATGTTTAGATCTGTTTTAGAAAACAAAGTACCTATGTCTTGTCCTTTTAAAATGTCAAAAATGATACTAGGGTTTTTACCGCTTGCCAGGACCATATGTGAATCAACATCCAGCATGCGCTTAGCAGCTTTTAACTTACTTGCCATACCACCTGTTCCAAATTCACTACCAGCACCGCCAGCAGATGATTCTAGTTCTTTTGAAATAGTTGGAATATGAGAAAAAAGTGTCGCATCTGGGTTTGTGTGAGGGTTATCTGAATAAAACCCATCAATATCAGATAACATAATTAAGCAATCAGCCTGTGCTAGTGTTGCAACAATAGCTGATAGTTGATCATTATCTCCAAATTTTGTTTGATGATCCAGCTCATCCACAGAGACGCTATCATTTTCATTTACAATGGGAATAATCCCCATTTGGATTAGTTCATCTAAAGTATTAATGACATTTTCCCTACTTTCAGGAAAATCAATGACATCTCGTGTTAACAGAACTTGTGCTGATAGCTGGTGGTAAGAATTAAAGCGCTGATTATATATCTTAATGAGTTCAGACTGACCAATAGCAGCAACAGCTTGCTGTTTTGCAATAGTATCAGGCCTAGTATTTAAATTAAGTATTTTCATACCAACACCAACAGCGCCAGAAGACACAAGAATTGGTTCGTAGTTCATTTGTTTTAGGGTAGATAAGGTGAAGGCTAGTTGAGCAATCGCCAATAAGTTAATATCCCCATGCTCTAGCATTAAGGAGCTAGTGCCTATTTTAATCACAATGCGTTTTGTATTTAAAAAAAGTGCTCGTTCCAAGAATATAATCTCCTATTCTTTTAATCATTTCTATTATCCATGCTTATCATGATACCGTATTTAACAAGTCTAAGCTACCGATTATAAGTATAATATTTGTATAAAAAAAGTGAATAATTAACGAACAGCTTTTATTAAATTTAAACGATTGACTTTAAAGAAAGTAGGTATATAATTCGCCTTGGTATTATATTTTAGAGGTTAGTGGAACAAGAAAAAAATAGTCATCACATTGACAAATTTACCTTAGGTGGAACATTGGTAGCAATGGGAGTTGTTTATGGAGATATAGGAACGAGTCCGTTATATGTTATGAAAGCTATTATTGAAGGTAACGGTGGATTAGATTAAGTATCAGAGGCATTTATATTAGATGCTGTTTCCTTAGTTTTTTGGACGTTGACACTGCTTACGACAGTAAAATATGTCATGATTGCTCTAAAAGCTGATGATCAGGTTTAAACCCATTTGATGCTTTTGTCATGAATGCTAAACTTTGGATAAAAAATGGGCAGTGGACCCAGGCAAATGGTTTGGTTTAGAATATAGTGATGTTTTAGTCGAGTACGTGCCTTTAGTTATTCAACCAAGAAGACAACGTGATATTTTAGAACAAATTATAGTTCATGATTTTGACGAAGAAGACTAATGTGTGAAATAAAGAGTAAGATTTTGGTCTTACTCTTTTTATTTGTGTTATTTTCAGTTAGGATAAATGAGTATAAAAAATAAAAAGTGAGGTTTAGTTATGACAAGACAACGTGGATTTGAGAAGGTAACGAGCTTTTCAGATATTAATTTACCAAAAAGAGCAACAAAAAATGCAGCTGGTTATGATTTTGAGTCAGCAGAAACGATTGTTATTCCAAGCATTTGGAAAAAAGGGGTAGCAGTAGCCCTAAAAGCGGCTTTAAAAGGTGAAGCTATTTTTATGGATGAGGATATGTTGAAGCAAGTAAAACCAACCCTTGTTGCAACAGGAGTGAAGGCTTATATGGGTGAGGAAGAATACTTACAACTAGCTAACCGATCAAGTAACCCTTTAAAACATTACTTGTCTTTAGCTAATAGTATTGGGGTTATTGATAGTGATTACTATAATAATGAAGCTAACGAAGGGCACATTATGTTCCAATTTTTGAATTTTGGTCTAAAAGATATGACAATTAAAAAAGGTGAGCGTATTGGACAAGGTATCTTTTTACCATTTTTAAAAGCTGATCATGATGAATCTGGGGCAAGCCGCATGGGAGGATTTGGATCTTCAGGAAAATAAGGAAGTAAAACACAAGATTATTTTTTGATTTTCAGTTAAAATAGAAGTAGGTAAGCTTGTTTTAAAACTGGTTGAAAGGGAGATTATATGGCTAAAAAGAAAAATGAATATGTCTGTCAACAATGTGGGTATAAATCTCCTAAGTATCTTGGAAGGTGTCCTAATTGCGGAGAGTGGAACACTTTAGTTGAGGAGATTATTCAAGATAAACCAACAAGACATTCTCGTGTCAATTTATCTGGTGAGGGCAGCAAAGTTCAAAAATTAAAAGAGGTCACAAGTCAAAAAGAGCCTCGTGTGAAAACAAATCTAGAGGAATTAAACCGTGTGCTAGGTGGTGGAGTAGTACCAGGTTCTATGGTCTTAATTGGTGGTGACCCAGGTATTGGTAAATCAACACTACTTTTACAAGTATCTCAGCAACTTAGCCTCTTAGATGGTAATGTGTTATATGTTTCTGGTGAGGAAAGCTCTGAACAAATAAAAATGCGAGCAGAGCGTCTGCAAGATGGTAGTAATGATTTTTATGTGTACCCAGAAACAGATATCGGTGCCATTAAGCAAACCATTGACCAACTACAACCAGAATTTGTTATCATTGATTCGATTCAAACAATGATTCATCCAGATGTAGATAGCGCAGCTGGTAGTGTAAGTCAAGTCAGAGCTACAACGGCTGAATTGATGCAAATTGCTAAGACGAACCATATTGCGATTTTTATTGTGGGACACGTCACAAAAGAGGGGTCTTTAGCTGGCCCTCGGATGCTTGAGCATATGGTGGATACTGTTCTTTATTTTGAAGGTGACAGGCATCATACGTTTCGTATATTACGAGCCGTCAAAAATAGGTTTGGCTCTACCAATGAAATTGGGATTTTTGAAATGAGACAAATCGGACTGGTAGAAGTATTAAATCCATCCGAAGCTTTTTTAGAAGAGCGGATTGACGGGGCAACAGGTTCTGCTATTGTGTGTTCTATGGAGGGGACAAGGCCGATTTTAGCTGAAGTCCAGTCCCTTGTAACACCAAGTGTATTTGGTAATGCTAAGCGTACTGCAACGGGTCTTGACTATAATAGGGTATCACTTATTATGGCTGTTTTAGAAAAAAGAGCTGGACTTATGCTTCAAAATCAAGATGCTTACCTTAAAGCTGCTGGAGGTGTTAAATTAGATGAACCAGCGATTGATTTAGCCATTGCCGTCAGCATTGCCTCAAGTTATAAAGATCAAGGAACGCTACCATCAGATTGCTTTATTGGTGAAATTGGATTAACTGGTGAAGTTAGACGAGTCAACCGGATTGATCAACGTGTGTTAGAAGCACAAAAATTAGGATTTAAGCGTGCCTATGTACCAAAAAATAATTTACCTGGTTGGGATAAACCACAAGGAATTGAAGTGATTGGGGTTGAAACAGTATCAGAAACTCTACACAAAGTATTTTCATAAAAGAAGGAGGAGAATGAATGCAGAAAAAAATATACATTGTCATTATGGCAATCATTGGGTTTAGTTTAGGCGTGAACTATTTACCTGTTTTTTGGGAGACCCTTTATTCGCCTGTACAAGAATGGTTAGATAACGAAATGACAAACGGAATTATTGGAGCCATTATTTTTATTATTATTGCAAGTTTGACGTATAGCTATCTATCTAAATTAATTAAAAAAATTGAGAAGTTTATTACAGAACAAAGTCTATTTGATTTGTTATTTGTGAGTGTAAGTACAATCATTGGCCTGTTATTAGGTGCTTTAATATCGATTCCGTTTTACTCTTTAAATATTTTAGTTCCAGCTTTAATTATGTTAGTGATGGGATTTTTAGGTTATAGAGTGGGGACGATGAAGGGAGATGACTTTAAGAAGTTATTTGCTGCTAAGCCTAAAAAAGGTACAGAAGATATTATTGATAAAAAATTAGATGAAAACTACAACAAGTATAAAATATTAGATACAAGTGTGATTATTGATGGGCGTATTTATGATGTTGCTAAAACAGGATTTATTGAAGGGACGTTATTAATTCCTAATTTTGTTTTGTATGAGCTACAATATATTGCTGATTCTGGTGACAGCTTAAAACGTGTGAGGGGTCGCCGTGGTTTAGATATTTTAAATGCTCTTCAAAAAGAACCTGATATTTCAGTTGAAATGTATGAAGGTGATTTTGAGGATATTCAAGAAGTGGATAGCAAATTAATTAAGTTAGCTAAGTTGTTGGATGGTGTGGTTGTGACAAATGACTATAACCTAAATAAAGTGAGTGAGTTTCAAAACGTGCCAGTATTTAATATTAATGCTTTAGCTAATGCGATTAAGCCTGTTGTCATACCAGGAGAAACAATGGAAGTGATGGTGATGAAAGACGGAACAGAACGCCAGCAAGGTGTTGCTTACTTAGATGATGGTACGATGGTTGTGGTAGAAGATGGGAAACATTTCATGAATGAAAAGATTAAAGTCGTCGTGACAAGTGCCTTACAAACAGCAGCAGGTCGCATGATTTTTGCTAAGCCAAGTCATTCTCAAACAACGATTAAAGGTGATTCTTAATTTATTAAGAAAGTCTAAAGGAAGAACCTTTACTAATGATGAAAATGATTGTAAACTGGTTGTAATAACGTTTTTTAAATAAAATACGTCAACAAGGAAGGTCGATAACATGGCAAACAAAGTAAGAGTGCGTTATGCACCAAGTCCAACAGGACATCTACATATAGGAAATGCAAGAACAGCATTATTTAACTATCTATTCGCTCGTCACAATAACGGAGATTTCGTAATAAGAATCGAAGATACCGATCAAAAACGTAATATTGAAGGTGGAGAAAAAAGCCAATTAGATAATTTAGCTTGGTTAAATATTGACTGGGATGAATCCCCTGAAAATCCAGGAGAGTACGGCCCTTACCGTCAATCTGAAAGACAAGATTTATACTTACCCTTAATCGATCAATTATTAGCAAGTAATTTAGCATATAAGTGTTACTGTACTGAAGAAGAATTAGAAGTTGATCGTGAAATTCAAAGAAGTCACAATCAAATTCCACGTTATAACGGGAAATGTGCTCATTTAACACCAGAACAACAAGCTACTAAAGAAGCTCAAGGGATTAAGCCAGTTGTCCGCTTTAGAGTTCCTAAAGGTAGTGAGTATACGTTTAATGATATGGTTAAAGGTAATATCACCTTTGAAGCAGACAGTGTTGGTGGGGATTTTGTTATTTTAAAACGTGATGGTATGCCGACATATAACTTTGCTGTAGCAGTGGATGATTATTTAATGAAAATCACTCATGTACTACGTGGGGATGATCATATTGCTAACACACCTAAGCAATTAATGGTGTATGAAGCATTTGGTTGGACACCGCCAACGTTTGGTCATATGACGTTAATTATTAACAGTGAAACTGGTAAAAAGTTAAGTAAACGTGATGAAACGATTTTACAATTTATCGAACAATACCGTGATTTAGGTTATCAACCAGAAGCCATGTTTAACTTCATCAGCTTACTTGGTTGGTCACCAGTTGGGGAAGATGAAATTTTCAGTCAAGAGGAATTTATTAAGATGTTTGATGCTGATCGTTTAGGTAAATCCCCAGCAGCTTTTGATAATAAAAAACTTGAATGGATTAGTAATCAATATATGAAACAACTTGATTCAAAAGTGATGGCAGAGATGTGTCTACCATTTTTAATCAAAGATGGCTTAGTGGAAGAAAATCCAACACCAGAAAAATTAGCATGGGTTGAAGAGTTGGTGAGCTTATACCAACCACAAATGAGTTTTGCAAGTGAGATTGTTGATTTATCAGGTTTATTCTTTAGTGAAGTATTAGCTTTTGATGATGCTGCTGTTAGTGTATTAAAAGAAGAGCAAGTTCCAACTGTTCTTGAAGCTTTTAAAGTAGCTTTAACTGAGATAGAAGCTTTTGACGTACCTAGTATTAAAAAAGCTATTAAAGCTGTTCAAAAAGAAACAGGTGTCAAAGGAAAACAATTATTTATGCCAATTCGTGTAGCTGTGAGTGGTCAAATGCATGGTCCAGAATTAGCTGAAACAATTCTATTACTTGGAAAAGAAAAAGTCTTTGATCATATTGATCAAGCAATGAAAGAAATACAAGGATAAGAAAAGTAGTAGGGCTATTGTCTTAAGAGAGCTTGTGGTTGGTGTGAACAAGTGTCAAAGTTCTATGAAGTGCCTCTTTGAGTAGACTTGGTGACTAATTAGCCAGGTACGTGTAATAGGCGTTAACTATTAAAAGTTAGGCACGATTTTTTGTCTATAAAAAAAAGTGGAACCACGTGAGAACGTCTTTTAGTTTAGTTGACTAATAGGCGTTTTTTTATACGTTAACCAAAGGAGAGAAAAAAGATGAGTATTGTCATTTATAATACCTTAACTCGTAAAAAAGAAGAATTTAAACCATTAAAACCAAATGAAGTGAGCATGTATTTATGTGGCCCGACTGTTTATAATTATATTCATATAGGTAATGCTAGAAGTACAGTGGCTTTTGATACAATCCGTCGTTACTTTGAGTACCGTGGTTATAGTGTAACGTATGTATCGAATTTTACTGATGTAGATGATAAAATTATTCGCACAGCTAAAGAAGAAGGACTAACAACAAAAGCTTTGGCAGATAAATATATTGAGGCATTTAAGGAAGATACGGAAAAATTAAATATTCAACCTGCAAACTTACACCCTCGTGTGATTGATCATATTGATGACATTATTGCTTTTGTTGAAGAGTTGATTGAAAAAGGCTATGCTTATGAATCCGAGGGGGGTGTTTATTTTAAAACCCGCGAATTTGGTAACTATGGACAGTTAAGTAATAAAACTATTGATGAATTAGAGGTAGGAGCTAGTCAACGTACAGGTGATGAACAAGCTAAAAAAATTGATCCAATTGACTTTGCTTTATGGAAGCAAGCTAAAGAAGGAGAAGTATCATGGAAGTCACCTTGGGGAGAGGGACGTCCTGGTTGGCATATTGAGTGTTCAGTTATGGCTACAAAGCATTTAGGAGCAACGATTGATATTCATGCTGGAGGACAAGATTTAGAGTTTCCTCATCATGAAAATGAAATCGCTCAAAGTGAAGCCAAAACAGGTAAGACGTTTGCTAATTACTGGATGCATAATGCTTACTTAACAGTTGGTGAGTCAGGTGAGAAGATGAGTAAGTCTTTAGGTAATTTTGTCACAGCCCATGAGCTTATGAAAACTGTTTCTCCTGAGGTTGTCCGTTTTGCTCTATCAACAACTCATTATAGAAGACCAATGCCCTTTAATGAAGTGATTCTTCAAGAAGCAACAGCTAATTTGACTAGAATAAAAAATAGTTATGAGGCTAGTAAATTTAGAATAGACTTAGCAAGTGAATACTTAGAAGATGATACTCATATGATGGATCAAATCTATAAATTAAGAGACATGTTTATTCAAGAGATGGATGATGATTTTAATGCAGCTAATGGAATCACAGCTGTTTATAGTTTAGTTAAAGAATTGAATTTATATCTTGAAAGAAAAGAGCTATCAAAAGTAGTGCTATCTATTTTCCAAGAAACATTGGAAGAATTATTACTTATTTTTGGTATTGATCTAAAAAAAGATAATGATCTATTGGATGAAGAAATTGATAACTTAATTAAAGAGCGTGTTGAGGCAAGAGTCAATAAAGATTTTGCTAGAAGTGATGAGATTCGTGACATGTTAAAAGAGCAGGGAATTATATTGAAAGATACCCCTCAAGGAACAAGATGGAGTAGAAAGTCATGACAAAAGAAAAAGATTATAATTTATTAAGTGGATTGACATTAGCATATGTGGGTGATGCTATTTATGAAACCTATATCCGTGATTACTTAGTGAGATCAGGGCATACTCGTCCTAATCAACTACACCGCATGGCAACAAACTATGTATCAGCCAAAGGACAACATTATTTAATCGAAAAGATGATGGAGACTGATATGCTCTCAGAAGAGGAGTTAAAAGTATACAAACGTGGGCGTAATGCTAAAAGTCATACGAGTGCTAAAAACACCTCAGTATTTGTATATCGCTCGTCAACTGGATTTGAAGCATTAATGGGTTATTTACATTTGACTGGTCAAAAGATGAGGATGGAAGAGTTAATCACTTGGTGTATTAAAGAAATAGGAGAGAAGACAAATGAGTAGACAAAGAAGAGAAAAACCAGATTTTAGTAAAAAAAATCATCACAAAAAGTCACGAGACAACCACCGAGGAAAACAAGCTCAACGCGATATGTTGGTTGAAGAGAGTGAAGAGGCGACACTAGAGGACACGGTGATTGGCAAACATGCTACTACTGAGGCATTAAAAGAAAACCGTGGTAACAAATTATTTTTACAAGAAGATATTAAAGGAAGTAGAATTGAAGAGTTAAAACAACTAGCTCAGGAAAAATCCGTCTCAATTAAATGGGTACCAAAAACCAAATTAGATGAGATGGTAGACGGAGCAAATCATCAAGGGATAGTTATGAAAACAACACCTTATGAGTATTTATCTTTATCTGAATTATTAGAAAAAACAAAAGAAAAAGAAAATCGTTTCTTTTTAATATTAGATAGTATTATGGATCCACATAATTTAGGATCAATGCTTCGTACGGCTGATGCAGTTAATGTAGATGGTGTCATTATTCCAAAACATCGTGCCGTTGGTGTGACACCTGTCGTTGTAAAAACGTCAACTGGGGCTGTGGAGCATATTCCTATTGCTCGTGTGACCAATCTTTCTCAAACAGTGAAAGAATTAAAAGAACATAATATTTGGGTATTTGGAACAGACATGACAGGTACGGATTATCGTGAGTGGAATGTATCTGGTGATATTGCTTTAATTATTGGTAATGAAGGAAAAGGGATGGGACAAGCTCTTAAAAAAGAAGTTGATGAGATGATTACCATTCCCATTGAAGGACACGTTCAAAGCTTAAATGCTGGTGTAGCAGCTGGACTTCTCATGTATGAAGTTTACCGTAAACGTTCTTAGAAAAAGGAGGCGATGTTTTTGAAGCATCAAGTCTTATTTGTAGATGGTTATAATATGATTGGTGCCTGGCCAGAATTAAACCGATTAAAAAAAACAGATCGCTTAAAAGAGGCAAGAGATAGATTGTTATTTATCCTTTCAAATTATGCAAAGTATAAAGGAATCGAGATTATTGTTGTTTTTGATGCCCAGCTGGTCCCTGGTATCCAAACTACTTTCGATGAATATGGTATGACAGTTATTTTTACTAAGGAAGATGAGACAGCAGATACTTATATTGAACGAGAAGCCAGTCAAAGAATCAATGCCTTAACCCATGTTCGTGTAGCTACAAGTGATATGGCAGAGCAGTGGATCATTTTCTCAAAAGGAGCTTTGAGAGTTTCTGCTAGAGAATTATTTAATGAGATTAAAGAAACAAAACGCATGATTAAGTCTGATACAGAAGATTATCGTTATCAAAATTTGAGGCGTAATAGTCCTTGGACATCAGATCAAATGACACAATTACAAAATTTATTAATGGAGCTAAACGACGACTAGCAGGTTGTTGTTTAGTTTTTTCTTTTATAATTTTCATTTGTCAAATTAAGCTAGACAAAATGTCATTGTCTACATAGCTCAAAAATACTTCTAATGGTGTTTTATAGTTTAATGATTTTCTAGGAATATTATTTCTTTTGGATGCAACAGATTGAATGAAAGATTCATCAACTTCGTTGAAATCCATTTTCTTAGGCAATCCATCCTTACGCAATAGCCCATTAGAATTTTCATTTAAACCTCGTTGTGAAGGTGTACCAGGGTCAGCAAAGTAGATATCAATATCATTTAAGTTACTGATAGATTTCCAGTTAGAAAATTCTTTGCCACAATCAAATGTGATAGATTTAAACAAGTGATTAGGGCATTTTTTTAACCATTCATTTAAGCTATTCTCAATATCTATAGCGTGTCTCCCTGTTGGCTTTAAGGTAATAATAACTTTTGATAACCTTTCAACTAATGTAATAACAGCACTTTTATGATTTTTCCCAACAATAGTGTCACCTTCTAGGTGACCAAATTCACTTTGAAACTCGTTATGCTCAGCGTCTCTCTGATGAATGGTTCGTTTAAATGCTTGTTTACCTCGTTTTTCTTTATGCCCATTAGGTTTTCTTTTACCTTTCATTGGTAAAGTTGTGGAATCAAAAGATTCACGCGAGAACAATCTATAAAGTGTCCGAACAGAACAAGAAATAGAAATCTCAGCACGACCGATAATCACGTCAGGAGTCCATCCTTGAGCCACTTTGTTTTGAATATATTTTGTTTCATTATCAGGTAAAGAAATAGGACGCCTTCCACATTTCTTTTTATTTTTTTGTATCTTTGATAGTAATCTAGAATAGATAATCCCTCATTTAAAGCGTTGTAAACATTATAAATAGTTTGTCTTGATCTTTTTAAAGTATCAGCAACATGTTTAACTTTTTTAGCTTGGTGATAATAAGATTCTATTAAAACAAGCTCGTCTGTAGTAAGATGTACATAGGTCATTTGTGATCACTCTCCTTGTTTTCTTTCGTCGGAAATAAAATTTGGACAATTTGAGTGTATCACAAATGATTTTTTTATTTGTCTAGCTTAATTTTACAATCGGCGAATAAAAAAGTTCCTATTCTAATGAAAAAAACGTTCAATATAGGCACAAAAAATGTTATAGTGATAACAAGAGGAGAGATAGCGCTTACTATCGGAGGTAATGATGGATAAAGCACTAGAAAGTTTAATTAATAAAGCTAAAAATGGCTGTCAAGATTCTTTATGTGACATTTTTGAGATGTATAAACCAATTGTTTTGAAAATTCGCCATCGTACATATTTAAAAGATTATGATTTAGATGATTGGTTACAAGAAGGTAGAATATCATGTTTGCAATCTGTAGAGACCTTTGATGCAACTCGTGGTGTGACTTTTGGAAATTATTTTAAAGGCAATTTTACTCGTCATACCTATAGTTTGATTAGAAAACAAGAAGCTAAAAAAAGAAAAAGTCCCGATGTGGTGATCTCTTTTGATGATTATATCAAGTCAGAAGAGATGACACGTCTTGATATCACGACGGTAGGAAATGTGGAATATATTTTTATTCGAGAAAGCATTGAAACATTTAGTGCCGATTTATCAGAGTTTGAGAGGCAATCTTTTTTAAAAATATTATCGTCTGATTCGGATATGATTTTATCGGAGCAGGAATTACGAGCCTTAAGCCGAGCAAAACGTAAATTAAAAAAACATTTACTCTAAAAAAATGAAAGCTTATCTCTCCTTTTTTATTAAATTATCAATTAAAATAACATAAAATAGTTGAAAAAACAAAAATAATATGGTAAAATTTGAAAATTTATATTGATTATGTTACAATGTCCGAGAAGAGGTGATGGGGATGTCTATAAGTATCGCGACAATTAAAGAAGAGTTAGAAAATAAAGTTGGGAGCCGTATTAAGTTAGTTGTTCAAACTGGCCGAAAACGACAAACTGAACGACATGGAGTCTTATCAGAGATATATCCATCTGTATTTATTGTAAATCTAGATCAGGATGAAAATTCATTTGAGAGAGTATCATATAGTTATGCTGATATATTAACTCATTCAGTAGAAGTAAAGTTTCATGATCACACAGAAGAACCAGTGGAATAAATGGAAGAGCCTAGGAAACTAAGGCTTTTTATTTTACAAAAAAAATGGAGGTTTTAATATGAAGGTACTATTTGTCTGTTTAGGAAATATTTGCCGCTCTCCTATGGCAGAAGCAGTTTTTAGAGAAAAAGTGAGTAAAGAAGGATTAGATGATGTGATTCAACTATCATCAAGAGCAACTAGTAATTGGAATGAAGGAGATATGCCGCATAGAGGAACGAGACGAAAATTAGATGCTAAAGGCATAGATTATGATGGGATTATATCAGAACAAATCCAAGATAAAGATTTTGAAGACTATGATTATATTATCGGAATGGATCAACAAAATGTAGAGGATTTAAAGCAATTAGCACCAGATAAATCATATCACGATAAAATTTACCCTTTTTTATCTGAAGTAGTGGGACTTGATTATCAAGAAGTTCCAGATCCGTACTACACTGGAGATTTTGACGAAACATTTAGCTTGGTAGATAAAGGAAGTCAAGCCTGGTTAGATTATTTTCTAAATTGCAACATTAAGTTAGCCACTCTGATAAAAATATCTAAATATCAGTGTTATTTTATTGAACCCCTTACTTACCAACATGTTTTGATCTTTAGATTTTGAATTTCTTCTAAAAATAATGTTGCTGGTTGTCTATAGTCTAAAATTTTACGCGGCAAAAGATTAACTTTTTCAGTAGCCAGTTGTATGAACTGCTTTGAGTAGTGACAGATAGGCGTTCCTTTCGGAACAAATTGCCGTAATAAACCATTATGTCTTTCGTTTGTTCCTCGTTCCCAAGATGAATAAGGGTGAGCAAAGTAGATATCAGTCATTTGTTGCAGAGTATCATCAAGTGAGCTAAATTCACTGCCATTATCAGCAGTAATCGATTGAAATATGCTACTAAATCGGGCTCTTCCAAACTCATATTTTAACTGTTTAATAGCGTAACTAACAGACTCTTCAGTATGATCATCTAGAACAACAGTAATCATGTAGCGAGTTTTTCTTTCAACAAGTGTAAGTAGAGCATTATCATCTTTAGATTTTGAACCAATGACACTGTCTATTTCCCAATGACCAAACTCTTGTCTAGAATCAATTTTGCTAGGTCGTTCATCAATTGACTTTCCAAGAGCTTTTTTATGCTGACGACTTCTTTTCTTTTTAGGTGATAGTCTAACTTTCATCTTGAGATGATGATTTCTGACTGGTAAAAAACCTTTATCAATATAGTTATAAAGTGTCTTAGTAGAAACAATAGGTTTATCCCAAGTCCCTAAAGACTTGATAAAGCCAACAATTGCATCTGGTGACCAATTAAAGTCTATCATTTGTTTACAAGCATAATTAATAAAATCAACAGCACTAACTAGCTTAGATTTCGAACCACAGCGTTTCCTGTTTTCTATGTATTTAGCTTGCCCCGTATCAGCAAAATAGAGTTGTTTAGGTTTCTTATTTTCTTTGATTTGCGTGGTCGTTCCTCGTTTAAGCTCATTACTTATTGTTTGATGGTGTCGGCCTAATCGTCTACCAATTTCTCTATTAGAGTCTCCCATATTATGCCAAACTTCAATAAGCTGCCTTTCCTTTAAGGAAAGATGTTTATAACTAGATGTCTTTGTGTTATTCTTAATTTTCACCATGATAAAAATTCCTTTCGTTGTTGGGTAGTTACTTTAATGATACACGAATTTTTACCATGGTGTTTTTTTATTATTTTAGAGTGGCTAACTTGATTTTACAACTAAGCGGTTAGATTATTTAAAAAAATAAACAAAAAAGGGCTCTTCGTCAAATGATGTGGATGAGTAAAATTAAGTGAATTTAGGCAGCAGAAACCGAATGGTTTTTGCTGCTTTTTTGTTTGTCTTTAAAACTAAGTAAAATTCTGTATTTATAGTTCTGAAAATTTCTATAGCCGTAAGCTATTCGTTTGATTAATTTAATTTTGTTTATGGAACCTTCTAAACAACCATTTGAATAAGCGTATTTAAAGGTGTTTTCAATTCTTGGTAAATGCTTCTTTAGTGTTCGAATCGAGGTTTTCATTGGAATAGAGATATCTTCGTTAGCTAATAATAATAGATCAGAAAAAGTGTCAAAATCATTGTTTTTACTACAGTATAATAGTTCTTGATAAAGTTTATAAGTTTCTGATAACTCTTTGTTTAAGCTAAGTAAATAATCCATGACATCTGTTTCAGGTAAAATACTCTTAAATAAACGCTGATAACGATAATCTGTATAATTCAATTCATTAGAATCTTTTAAAAAGAGTTTCCAATATTTTTTTAGTTTTCGATAATTTTTCATGTCAGTTACATTCGATGTGCGATAACGATTCATCGTCTTAATTCTAGTTATGTTTAAAGAACGACTGATAAGTTGAACTAAGTGAAAGCGATCAATAATCACCTCAGCATTAGGAAATAGCCTTTTGGCTAATTTAAAATAGGCTGCATTCATATCAACGACAATTGTTTTTACTTGGCGACGAACCTTTAGAGAGTACTTAAGAAAGTGTTTCTCTAGTGTTAGCTTTTTATTATCAATGAGAATATCGATAATTTGGTGTGTAGAGGAATCAGAGTAAATAAAACTGTACTTGCCACTATTGTTTTTAACCGAAGTAAATTCATCAAAACAAAGGTTTTGAGGTAAATATAAAAATTGATTAGATAAGTCTTTACCACCAGATACTAAAATTCTATTAATCGTTGTTGATGAAACAAAATGTCTTTTAGCTAAATCTTTAAACGAGATAGCATCACTTAACTCAATAAGAATTGATTGCTTCACTCTTTTAGCGATAAAACAATGTTTCTCAATTTCTGAAGATTCAGCTAGAAAAGAGGAGTCACAATGACGACAAAGGAATCTCTGTTTCTTTAATAAAAGATAGGTTGGGTAGTGAGCCACACTTGACCACTTTATTCGAGAAGAAATAAACCCATTTTTCACAATAGAAAATTGTTCATTTTTAATGCCACAACAAGGACAAGCCGAAGGAGTGTAAGTAAGAATACCTTTATAAATCTTGGATCTTATCCCTTTAATAAGCTGTTCCTCACAAAAAATAGAATCGAAATAAATATTTTTATCTTTTAAATCTAGCGATAGTCGAATACAATGGTTATGAGACATACGAATCTTCCTTTCTAAAATTTGGTTTGGTCACTTTAATTTTAACGGGAAAGTTCGTATGTTTCTATTATTTTGTAAAAAAATAGATGCGAATGAATTTCTTCATCCACATCAAAAATTATACAACCCAAAAAAGAAGCCAACCTTCGTGTATTCAAGGTTGGCTTTTTCTACTATGATTAAAGCAGACTATTTTTTAGCGTCATTTTTTTTAGAGTCGTCAGTTTTGTCATCTTTTTTGTCATCATCTTTTTTAGAATCGTCTTTTTTAGCGTCATCTTTTTTGTCGTCTTTAGCATCATCTTTTTTGCTGTCATCAGTTTTTTCTTCTTTTTGTGGTAAGTATGGTGCTAGAATATCTTTATATTGGTCATCTTTGATTTTTACATTAGCATCTTCTAATTCTTTACCTAATACTTCTTGTTGGAACATAGGGTCTTGTGCTTTGTTTTCTTCAGCAATTTTTTTCAATTCTTTTTCGAAAGGTTTGTAATCATTGCCTTTTTGTTGGTTTTTAACCATTTTGACGATATAAAATGATTCCATACCAGTTTGCATGTTTTGAGAAGCAATCACATCAGATACTTTACCATCTTCTAGTTTGTAAGCAGCTTCTTTTACATCTTGAGGAACTAACACATTAATTGGTTCAGTTTGCATAGTTGAGTCGAAGATTACTTTACCATTATCAGCTTTAGTAGCTTCATCTGTTGAGTCTTCTTTAGCAACTTTACCAAAATCTTCACCATCATTTACTTTTTTAAGAGCTTTATCAGCATCTTCCTTAGTTGGGAAGACCATAATTTGTGTTTCTACTTTAGGATGGAATGTTGCCCAAGTTTCTTTGATGTCCTCATCACTAATTTTAGTATGAGCTTTTAGCATAGCTTGGAAAGCTAGACCTTCTTTTAAAGAATCTTTAAATTGTTTAGCATCCATACCATTTTGTTTTAGAACTTCTTCAAAGGCTTTTTTACCACCATATTGATCTTCATAATCTTTATATTGTTTGTCGACTTCTTTTTCGTCAACATCTTTACTATAGTTTTTAGTTGTAATTTGTTTAATAATCATGCTTGATAAAATTTCTGATGATTGAGGATTTTCTTTTAATTCTTGGAAAAATTGATCTTCTGTAATTTTTCCACCTTTCATTGATACTAACTCACTATCCCCACAACCTGCTAATGTTACAACACTAAACAAGGCTAGAGCTGTTAATTTAAGTTTTTTATGTTTCATATTATCTATCTCCTTTAATTCCGTTTATTTTCTTGGTTTAAAACACCCACGAGCTACACTATATCATATTTTTTATTGAAACTAAATGACAAAAACGTGTTAAATACTGATTTTTTTGCGAAATAATATGATTTAATTGTGAATTTTAAATACCAATATCTTTTTTAGCCTGCTTTAATTCATTGTCGATTTTAGTAACCTGCTCCTGAATAGCTGTCATTCTTGGTTTTGATTTGAACTCAAAACGTGCTAGACTTTTTTTAGTTTCACGGGAAAACTCAGGTATAGTTGTCTCTTTCATCTCTTTTAATAAAGCTGTTTGCTCTGAGATATTTTGTGCTTTCTGCTTTATATGCATGACTAAATCAATATCATCACTGATTTCTTTAGTTACCATATCTCGTGTTTCCTTACCTGATCTGGGTGCAAGTGATATAGCAGAAGTCACGCCCAGTAGACTACCAACTAGAACACCTTTGAAGAATTTTCTTTTTGAGAATGTTGATTTTCCCATCATTCTATCTCCTCTTGAATAGACTTCGCGATTTTAGTCATCATCTCTGATGTATATTTTTTTCCGTTATCTTTAAACGTTAGGGCAAAATCATCTTTTTTAGTGTATCGTGGAATTAAATGGATGTGTGAATGAAAAACACTTTGATAAGCCATTTCTTTGTTATTATTGACCATATTAAGACCTTGCATATCTGGAAAAGCTTTTTCCATACTACGAGCAATTTTTGGTACCTTGGAAAAGACAACAGCTGCTAATTCATCATCATAATCAAAAATATCGGTGATATGTTTTTTAGGAATAACTAAAGTGTGTCCTTTGGTTGTTTGAGTGATATCTAAAAAAGCATATATATCCTCATCTTCATAGACTGAATAACTTGGAATTTCTTTATTGATTATTTTACAAAAAATACAATTTTCCATTACAGAATGCCTCCTAAAGGGTTTGTTTTCTAAATTCAGTGTACCACTATCTGAAAACAATATAAAGTTTAAGTACAAGTAGTGATAATACCTTAAGGAGCTTAAGAAGATATGTTATAATTTATCTACTATGTATTGGAGGAAAAAACATGAGTTTAGAAGTGAATCAACTAACAGGTGGCTACGGTCATATTCCTGTACTAAAATCAGTCAGTTTTGATGTGAAATCAGGTGAGATAGTAGGCTTGATTGGTTTAAATGGTGCAGGTAAAAGTACGACGATAAAACATATTATCGGCCTTTTAAATGCCACAAAAGGCAGCATTACAATAGACGGAGAAACAATTAAGAGTGCTCCAGATAGTTATCGTAAAAAGATTGGCTATATCCCAGAAACTCCCATTTTATATGATGAATTAACCTTACGTGAACATATTGAAGTTACAGCTATGGCTTATGATATTCCAAAAGAAGAGGTCATGGAGCGAGCAGATTATTTATTAAAACTATTTCGTCTAGACAATAAATTAGACTGGTTTCCAACGAATTTTTCTAAAGGGATGAAGCAAAAAGTCATGGTATTGTGTGCTTTTTTGACGAAACCTAGTTTATATATTATTGATGAGCCATTTTTAGGGTTAGATCCCCTAGCAATCAACGCCTTACTAGAATTAATGACAGAGATGAAAAAACAAGGTGCTGCTATTTTAATGTCTACACATATTTTAGCTACTGCTGAAAAATATTGTGATAGCTTTGTCGTATTACATAACGGTGAGGTTAAAGCAGATGGAACGATGGCTGATTTAAGGCAGGAGTTTAACTTACCAGATTCTTCTTTGGATGATATTTATATATCCTTAACAAAAGAAGAGGAGGCACATAAATGACAGCTTTTTTTACCAAACGCTTAGGAAACCATCAGAAGAAGATGATGCGTTTTTTAAAGTATGTGATGAATGATCATTTTGTTTTAGTCTGTATGATAGCACTAGGTGGTATGGGGTATTATTATTCTTCGTATTTGAAAACACTAGACACATCTGTTTCTTATATGAGAATACTTGTTTTAGTTATTTGGTTACTGGCTATTTCAATTGGCAAATTAAGCACATTAATTCAGGAGGCTGATGGGGTATTTTTACTTCCAAAAGAGCCAGAGATGCTACCTTATTTAAAAAAAGGGTTACAGCACTCTTTAATTATACCCATTGTAAGTGAGGCTATTATTATTGGCGTTAGTTTTCCATTACTTGTAGCTACCACCCAAATTGAGTTTTCAAGTTATATCTGGTTTTTACTGAGTGCTGTGACGTTAAAATATAGTCATTTGTGGATTCAGTTAGAATCGCTATATTTGGATACTAAAAAAGTAGTCTATTGGCAAGATTTTATTTGGTTTGTTGGTGCTATTTTAAGTTTTTCGCTAGGGCTGTACGTATCACCTTATTTAAGTCTAATAAGTGCAGTTATTTTTGGTGTTGTTCTTGTCTTAGTGGCGAAAAAAAATGTTCAAAATAGTCAACTAGACTGGGATAAAAGTATTATTTCCGAACAACAGCGTCTAAAGAGGATTTATTCTTTCTTTAATTTATTTACTGATGTACCAGGAATTGCGACCCAAGTGAAACGTCGTCGCTATATGGATGGTGTGTTAAATAGGATAAAAAAAGAAACTGCCAATACATATCTATATTTGTATTCTCGTGTTTTAGTAAGAAGTTCAGAGTATAGTGGTCTAATTATTAGATTAACCTTAGTTGGCTTAATATTAATTTGGTTTAGTCAGTCATTTTGGTTAATGATTATTGTCGGAGTGTTGTTTATCTACTTGATTGGTTTTCAAATGTTACCTATGTATCACGCTTTTGATTATATGCTGATGACACAACTATACCCTGTCGATACCTCTCAAAAAAGACAGGCAGTAAATAGTCTTATTAGGTGGGTTTTAGTTAGTGCTGTTACCTTATTTAGTATCGCAACCTTAATAGTGTTCCCTGATAAAAAGGCTGCAGCTGAAATAGTGATAGCTTATGTTGTGATGACACTTTTTATGACTTACATTTATTTGCCAAATCGTTTAAAAAAAATTGAAAAAAAATAAAATTAGACACAACACTCATGGTAGAATGTGTTATACTGGATTTTCGAATTCTGATGAGTTAAGTACAAAAACAGACTGTTTTTGTTAAAGTAAGATGGATGGAGAGAAGTAAACATGTTTAATTTGGAAAATGATTGGGTCCTCCAACCAATAAAAGGAGATACAGGTAAAGCTTATAAAGGCGTAAAAGCTAGCAAAAAAATATTTATCAAACGAAATTCTACCCCTTTCTTGGCAGCATTATCCAGAGAAGGCTTAACTCCTAAATTACTTTGGACAAAACGGACTAGTCATGGTGATGTCTTGGCTGCCCAAGAGTGGTTAGATGGTCGTCAACTACAAGAGTCAGAGATAGCTAGTAATGAAGATATCAATCACATGCTACGTTACTTACATCAATCAAAATCGTTAAAATCCATGTTAAAGAGAATGAATGGTGTGGAAAAATCAGCTTTTGATTTATTACAAGATTACGCCACAAATTTACCTAGTGAATTACAACAAAATACTTATCTTACAAAGGTGTTTCAATTTCTTGAAGATAACCTACCGTTTTATGATGAACACAGCTATGTGGCTTGTCATGGTGATGCCATTCATAATAACTGGATGTTATCGCGAACAGGAGAGTTATATTTAGTTGATTGGGATTTTTCTGTTCTATCTGATCCTGCCTTTGATTTAGGAACTGTATTAGGACAATATGTGGAAAAAGAAGCTTGGGCTGATTGGCTAGAGTGTTATGGTGAAGAAGTAGATGATGAGTTAATAGATAGAATTTATTGGTATAGTGGGATTAATTTATTGCTTCAAATTAAACGTAGTTATGAAAGATATGAAAAAGAGCAAATGAATACTTACTTATCAATGCTAAAAAAATTATATAATTATTCGTAACTCTTTGGTATTCTTGCCAAGGAGTTATTTTGTAGAAGGAGTATAACAATGAGATTAAGAAACAAACCAGGTGCAATGGAGACGATTAATAATCATCCAGAATATATCTTGAAAGATGGTAGTGAGTATAAAGGAAAGTGGCAAACGAGATTTTCTAAAGAACAACCTATTCATATTGAAGTAGGTAGTGGTAAGGGACAATTTATTGTTAACATGGCTAAAGCTCATCCTGATATTAATTATATTGGTATTGAGTTACAAACAAATGCGATTATTTCTATTTTAGAGAAGCAATTAGAAGAAAGATTACCTAATTTACAGTTATTATTAGTTAATGGGGCAGATTTGACTGAATATTTTGCATCAGGAGAAGTTGATCAAGTCTACCTAAATTTTTCTGATCCGTGGCCAAAAACAAAGCATGAAAAACGTCGCTTAACATTTAAAACCTTCTTAAAAACGTATGAAGATATTAGTAAGCCAGGAGCTCAGCTACATTTTAAAACAGATAATTTAGGTTTGTTCGAATATTCATTAAGTAGTTTATCAAAATATGGTATGACTTTAACTCAAGTTTGGCTTGATCTACATCACAGTTCTTACGAGGAGAACATTATGACAGAATATGAAGAAAAATTTTCTGCTAAAGGTCAGCCGATTTATAGATTAGAAGCACAATTTAACTCTAATTAATGAGTAAGTGAAGAAACAAGATGAGGAGAGGTATTGTGAAGTTTAGGCAATTAGCAGCTTTCTTATTGAGTAGTCTGGTATTATTAAGTGGCTGTGCAACTAATAATAGTCAAGAAGAAACCTATGAATCTACAAGGGTGGAAGGTGTGACTAAAAAGCAAGTGGATGATTCTTCGTCATTAAAATCAAGAGAAGAACCTAAAGCAAAGCAAGGGACAACTGAAAAGGCCAAAATGGCTAAAGTTCAACAACTTCTTGATGAGGAGTATAATGAAGAGGGTTACGGGATTTATGTGGAGAGTTTAGTGGATGAATCTAGTGCCTCTATGAATGGCAATCGATTATTTTTTGCAGCAAGTACTGGTAAATTACCGGCACTTTACTATACGCAAAAAATGTTTGATGAGAAGAAGATTGATCCGAATAAAAAATTTCCTTATGTTGATGATATTAATGAAGTAGAAGATTACTCTTATATGCGTGCTGGTGCTGGTGTTTTACAAGATGAGGAGCTTGGGACAGAATTTTCTCTAGATCAAATCATGGAGTGGACGGCAAAGCATTCTGACAATCAAGGAGCTAACTTTTTAGGCTATTACGGCGGAGATAAATTTGGTTCTGATATGCAAAAAGAAATTGCAAGGATTATAGGAAGACCTTGGCATATTCCTTTTGAAGTGACACCAAAAGAAAATGCTCTATTAATGAAGGCAATCTATGAGCAGGATGGTAAACTAGTAACTTATTTATCTAAAACAGATTATGATAATGAGCGTATTGCAGAATACATTCCAAAAGATGTCAAAGTTGCTCATAAAATTGGTGATGCTGAGGAGTTTACTCATGATATTGCTATAGTCTATGCTAAAAACCCTTATATTATATCAGTGATGACTGAAGATGCTGGAAGTTATGAAGATACTTCTATCCTATCTAAAAAAGTTTATGACATATTAAATTAGAAATGAAAAAGTAGTAAGCTTATGTTTAGCCAAACGTAAGCTTACTACTTTTATTTGTTATGAATTGAAGTGAGTTAAAAATGTATTAATATCTTCTAAGGAGTTAGAAAATAAGACAGCATCTCTATCTTCTTTAGATAAAAATCCTGTTTTTACCATATGATCAAACTGTTGTTGTAATAAATCATAATACCCATTGATGTTGTAGAAGACGCAAGGTTTTTTATGAAGCCCAATTCTTCCCCAAGAGATGGCTTCAGATATTTCTTCAATTGTTCCTGCTCCTCCAGGTAAGGCAATAAAGGCATCAGATAAGTCAATGATACGTTTTTTTCGCTCATGCATGTCATTTACAATAAAAAATTCATCAACATTTTTATTAGCTCCTTCTTTTCCAACTAGAAAGGTAGGCATAATACCTATACTATGCCCGTCATATTTATTGACAGTATCAGAGATAACCCCCATGAGTCCTGTCACACCACCCCCGTAGACTAATTCGTATTGATTATTCACTAACCACTTTCCAAGGTGAATAGTTTCAGTTTCATAAACTGGATCAAAACCACTATTAGTACCACAGTATACGGCAATTTTCTTCATAGATATGCCTCTTTTCTAAATTAAAATAAAAAACACCCTTCACTAAAATAATAATCAATTTTCGTGATAGATGCTTTTTTATATGACGAATGTTTTGTTTAATCGATACGGTAAATATCGATTATTGAACCTGTATGAGCATCTGCAATAAATTCATATTGCGCTAATTCATTATGTTCAATTCTTGAAATACCACCAGTATAAACATGAGTCTTAACAGCAAATTTTTGGAATGGTTCTTTTTTAAAATGGATCCAAGATCCTTCAATTGTACCATCTTCTAAAAATTCTGATTTTACTTGTTCTAAAATATCATCTGCTGATAAGACACGATTTTTTTTGTACCAATGAGTAGCTGCAACACCAACGATTAATCCTGTAACAATGCCAATGCTCAAACCTGTTGATAGGTGACTATGATAGTTTTCTTCTACATGTTCTTTTTTAAACAACATGAGTAAACCTCCTTGGTAAGTTAGTAATGATACTGTTATCATTGTAGCATAATTATATCAAATATAAAGAAAAAACCGTTACAAGAGTAGGTATGCTAGTTTATTGCGCTACTTAATTTGTGTTATAATTAGTGTGAGAAGAAAGTGAGGTGAACTACTAAAGTTAATTTAGTAGGTAAACATGGATGATAAATTATTTCAACGTATCAAATATTTGACAGAAATTCAAAGTGTTAGTGGGGCAGAGGAGAATATGCGCCAAGTGATGACAAAAGAGATGACTCCTTTTGTGGACAAAATTGAGTATGATGGTTTAGGTGGGGTATTTGGGATTAAAAAAAGCCAAGCAGAAAATGCACCAAGAATTATGCTAGCATCTCACATGGATGAAGTTGGTTTTATGGTCAGCCAAATTCAAGATAACGGCTTATTTAGAGTAGTCCCATTAGGTGGATGGAACCCGTATGTGGTATCAGCACAACGTTTCACCTTACAAACTAAAAAAGGTGATTACCCAGTTATCTCATCTTCAGTTCCGCCACATTTATTGCGTGGTACAAGTGGTCAAAAAGCAGTTGATGTTGCTGATATTTTATTTGATGCAGGTTTTGTATCAAAAGAAGAAGCTGAAAGTTTTGGTGTGAGACCAGGAGATACGGTTGTTCCTGAGGCAGAAACGATTATGACAGCAAACGGCAAGCGCGTGATAAGTAAAGCATGGGATAACAGGTATGGCTGTACGTTAGTCTTAGACGTATTAGAAGAGCTTGCCAATACTGAATTGAATAATACGTTGATTGCAGGTGCAAACGTTCAAGAAGAAGTTGGTTTACGTGGAGCTAAAGTATCTACTACTAAATTTAGACCTGATTTATTCTTTGCTGTAGATTGCTCCCCAGCTGGTGATATGGATGGTAAAAAAGATGCCAATGGACGATTAGATGATGGTTTCTTATTACGTATTTTTGATCCAGGTATGATCATGCTTGGTCGCATGCGTGAATTTATCATTAAAACAGCAGAAGAAAATAATATTCCGTATCAATCGTTTGTATCAAAAGGTGGAACAGATGCTGGAGCTGCTCATATGGCAAATGACGGAGTGCCAAGTGCTGTGATTGGAGTACCAGGAAGATACATCCATACTCACCAAACAATGTTTAGTATTAAAGATTATGAAGCAGCTAAAGAGATGGTTCTAAAACTATTACTTAAATTAGACAGACAAACGGTAGATGAGATTATCTACGGAACGTAGGCTAAATGATGCTAGTACCTAAAAGTTTAGAAGAATTAGCAGTACCGATTGAATCAGGTAAAACGATTTTATTTTTCACAGCTGATTGGTGCGGGGATTATGTTTATATCAAACATGCTATGCCAGAAATTGAAGCAGCTTTTCCAGAATACACTTTTGTACAAGTAGACCGTGATGACTTTATTGCCGTTTGTCAACAATGGGATGTATTTGGAATACCAAGTTTTATCGCTATTGAAGACGGACATGAAGTTGGTCGTTTTGTCAGTAAGAATAGAAAAACCAAAGAAGAAATTATGACGTTTATTTCAGAATTATAAAAGGAGGAGTTTTTTATGACAGCAACACAAGAGTATCATTCAATATTAGTGGGAACAGATGGAAGCGACCAAGCAAGACAAGCTTTTGAAAAAGCAATTGCTGTTGCCAAACGTAATCATGCCAAAGTAGTGGTAGCTCATATTATGGAACATCATTTATATGGAGGCACGATGTCATTTTCAACTTATACGCCAGATTTAATTCAAGATGAAACAAATGAAGCAAAATCATTACTAAAAGAGTACGTCGAAATAGCTAAGAGCCTAGATTATGACAATGTGGAAACAGTGTTGGAATTTGGCTCACCTAAAGTCATGATGGCAACAGATTTACCAGAAAAATACAAAACAGATTTAATCATGGTAGGTCAATCAGGGTTAAATGCTGTTGAAAGATTTGTGATGGGAAGTGTGAGTGATTATATTATCCGCACAGCTTCATGTGATGTCTTGGTTGTTAGACCAGATTAGTAAGTGATGATGGGAGATTAAAAAATGATAGTAAGTTATAATTTAGAGGCTGTAGGGGATACGTTGATTATTGTTACAGCTAATAGTTTTGATAAAGAAGTAAAGTATATTAGACAAAAAAATGTATCGTGTATTATGATAGCTGAGAACGACCAAATTGTCGGTTGGAATATTTTTGAAGCATCACATCACATTACAAATTTAAAAGGTAATGGACAAATTGAATTATCTCCTTCACAAATCACAGAGTTAAACTTAGTTGTGAAAGAGGCAGGATTTGCAACAGAATTTGTTGTAGATAATGACCCTAAATTTGTTGTAGGTTACGTTCATACAAGTGTAGATCATGAGGATTCTGACCATTTAACTGTTAATGATATTGAAATTGACAATGCTCAACATGTTCAAATCGTTTGTGGTGCTTCTAATATGAAAGCTGGCTTGAAGGTTGTTGTTGCAAAAGTTGGAGCGATGATGCCAGATGGTTTAATTATTTGGCCTGGAGAATTACGAGGAGTTAAGAGTGATGGTATGGTCTGTTCTGCTAAAGAATTAGGTCTTAAAGATGCACCAAAAGAAAAAGGTATTTTAGAATTAGATGATTCTTATGTGGTAGGATCTAAATTTGTTTTACCTGAAAAGTAAGGTTAATAGGTATTAAAGAACACCTTATGTTTGTTGTTTGATACCTATTGATGTAGAATGAAGTATGAATGATAATTTTAAGGGGGTAATCCAATGAGTTTTACAGATGAGACAGTCCAATTTGATTTTGGCGACAATAATAAAAAAGAAGTTAGCGAAACATTAGCTATCGTTTATTCAGCATTAAAAGAAAAAGGATACAACCCAATTAACCAAATTGTTGGTTACCTATTATCTGGCGATCCAGCTTATATTCCACGTTATCAAGATGCAAGAAACTTGATTCGTCGTCATGAACGTGATGAAATCATGGAAGAGTTAGTAAAAAGCTATTTAGTGGATAGTGGCATTAACTTATCATGAGAATAATGGGATTAGACGTTGGCTCTAGAACAGTGGGAGTAGCTGTAAGTGATTTAATGGGATGGACGGCTCAAGGTATTGAAATCATCAAAATCAATGAAGATGAAGAAGAGTTTGGTATTGAGCGCTTAGGTGAGATTGTCAAAGAGTATCAGGTAGAAAAATTTGTTGTTGGCTTACCTAAGAATATGAATAATACTATCGGCCCAAGAGCAGAGGCTGCCATTTATTATGGAGATTTATTAATTGAGACATTTCATTTACCTGTTGAGTATCAAGATGAGCGTTTATCAACAGCAGCAGCAGAAAGAATGCTAATCGAGCAAGCCAATACATCACGTGCAAAACGTAAAAAGGTGATTGACAAACTTGCAGCTGTTATTATTTTGCAAAATTATTTAGACAAGAAGGTTTAATAGCCTTTTTGTCTTTTTTTTTGTATAATGGATGAGGTAAGTAGAATACAATAGAAAAGAGGAAATCACTATGACAGATATCCATGATCACAGCCAAGATGCAGATGATTTAATCACATTAATTGATGAAGAAGGTAACGAGGTTTTATTCCGTATTCACTTAACAATTGATGGACAAGAGCAATTTGGGAAAGACTATGTATTATTATATGATGCAAGTACTCCAGAAGGCGAAGAAGTTGAATTATTAGCTTATGCTTATGAACAAGCAGAAGATGAAGCAGAAGGCAAATTACAAGAAATCGAAACAGATGCAGAGTGGGACATGATTGAAGAAGTTTTCAACGCATTTGAAGACGAAGCAGAAGAAGAAGAGTAAAAGATATAGAGGCTGACCTAAAAGTCAGCCTCACTTTTTGTTTATAGATAGATTAAATAAGTCAAGAGGTGAAGGTTAATGGTGACTATAAAAGACGTTGCACAACATGCTGGTGTCTCTGTAGCAAGTGTCTCAAGGTATATTAATAATAGAGGCTATGTTAGAGTGCAGACAGGTGAAAAAATAGCAATAGCTATAAAAGAACTAAATTATGTTCCAAATGAGATAGCTAGATCCTTATCTCAAAAAAAATCAAAATTAATAGGTGTGTTACTTCCAGACATTACTAACCCCTATTTTCCTTTGATAGCTAAAGGTATAGAAGAAACTTTAATTAAAAATGGTTATATGATGTTACTAGCAAATACGGCTGATTCAACAAAACAATTAAATCAATATATGACAACATTTGCCCAAAATAATGTTAGTGGTATTATCACAGCTCTACCCATTGAGCCATTGGAAAATATGATTGTTGTAGGGGTTGACCGTGTTTATGATAGTCATATTAATACTGTTTTACCAGATGATTACCTAGGTGGTCGGTTAATAGGTGAAAAATTACTTACGACAACATTCAACAATATTTTAATTATTACCGGAGACTTGTCATTTGAAAGTGCTAAAAATAGATTAAATGGCTTATTAGATGTGATTGATAAAGAAACAAGTTCTTATGAAATTTATGAGTCGTTATCTTTTAATGTTTCAGATATTGACACCATTAGTTCTGTTTTTTTTGAGAAGTATAAACATGTTGATACACTTGTTGCATCAAATGATTATTTGGCTTTAAAAATGATGCAAAAAGCACAGCAGTTAGGTTTATCTATACCAAAAGACTTACAGATTATTGGTTATGACGGCATCCCTTTCACAGAGATGACATACCCTAAACTAACAACTATTAAGCAACCTGCTTATGAATTAGGTAAAAAAACAGCTGAAGTGATGATAGAAGCATTAAGTGGTTCTACAGCTGAGATCAAAGAATATATTTTACCTGTTGAACTTCAAAATGGCGAAAGTTTGAGATAAAAAAAGGTTTACAACATCTATTTTAGATGTTACTATACAAACAAAGGTAACCGGTTACATTTTTTAAGTAAATAGGTAACCGGTTACTCATAATAGGAGATGAAGATAATGAAAATAGGTGTTATTGGAAGTTTGTCAACTGATTTTGTTGTTACAACAAAGCAGATTCCAAAACAAGGAGAGACGGTTTTAGGTGATAGCTTTAATACATATTTTGGAGGTAAAGGTGCTAATCAAGCTATTGCAGCAAGTCGTGCTGGAGCCGAAGTATTTATGTTGGGTTCAGTAGGTTCAGATTACCAAGCAGATTTGTTACTTAATAATCTAAAAGAAAACAACGTGGATATTTCGATGATGAAAAAAGTTGAAGGTGTTGAAAGTGGCTCTGCTCACATTCAAATCAAAGATGGCGACAATCGTATTATTGTCGTACCTGGAAGTAATGCTTATACAAAAATAGATATGATTCAATTCTATCAGGAAAAGTTAAAAGCTATGGATGTGATTGTTTTACAAAATGAAATCCCCATAGAAACAGTGAAATATGTGATCGATTTTTGTCATGAACAGAGTATTAAGGTACTTTATAATCCAGCACCTGTAGCTGATATAGGAGCTGAATATATTGAAAAAGTCGACTTTTTAACTCCTAATGAAGGAGAATTTGCTATTTTATTTCCTGATGATACTTTAGATGACATGCTAGAGAAATACCCTAATAAGCTGATTGTTACTTTAGGGGATAGAGGTGTTATATACCACAACGGCTTAGAAAATGTCATTGTTAAAGCAGAACATGTCACAAATGTAGTTGATACAACAGGAGCTGGAGATACATTTAACGGGTATTTAGCTAAAGGTATTGCTGAGGAGTTATCTCTTTTAGAGTGTTTAAAATTAGGTAATAAATCATCAGCACTATCAATTCAAAAAAAAGGAGCACAACGTGGTATTCCTTTTATCGAGGAGATTGAATAACATATGAAAAAACATGGCCTACTTAATTCAGAGATATCTAAAGTAGTTGATGATTTAAGACATACAGATCAAATTATTATAGCTGATTGTGGTTTACCTATTCCAAATGGTGTTAAAGAGATTGATATTTCCTTGGTGCTGGGAACACCTGATTTTATATCAGTTTTAGAAGTTATATTATCAGAGGTTGTTATTGAAGAGCTAGTTTTAGCAGACGAAATATTAGAGTACAATTATGAGCTATATCAAAAAATAAAAGACTTGATAAAGGTACCGACTTCTTTTGTGTCACATAGAAAATTTAAAGAAAAAAGTCATCATGTTAAAGCAATTATTCGAACAGGGGAAGCTAGCCCTTATGCCAATATCATATTACAATCAGCTGTTTGTTTTTAAAATAGGAGGGAGGTTATATTATGGACGTTCAAATGACTGAGATTAATAAAAGTTTTGGAACAAATCATGTCTTAGAGAGTGTTGATTTTGAACTACATGCAGGTGAAATTCATGCCTTGATGGGTGAGAATGGTGCAGGTAAATCTACATTAATGAATATCTTAACAGGATTGCATAAAAAAGATTCTGGGAGTATCTTAATTGACGGTCAAGAAAAATACTTTCATAATCCAAAAGAGGCAGAAGAATTTGGGTTAACTTTTATCCATCAAGAGATGAATACTTTTTCAAATATGACTGTCTTAGAAAATATGTACTTGAACCGAGAAATTAAAACGTCTTTTGGTTTATTAGACAACGCCGATTGTAAAATTAAGCTAGACAAATAAAAAAATCATTTGTGATACACTCAAATTGTCCAAATTGTATTTCCGACGAAAGAAAACAAGGAGAGTGATCACAAATGACCTATATACATCTTACTACAGACGAGCTTGTTTTAATAGAATCTTATTATCACCAAGCTAAAAAAGTTAAACATGTTGCTGATACTTTAAAAAGATCAAGACAAACTATTTATAATGTTTACAACGCTTTAAATGAGGGATTATCTATTCTAGATTACTATCAAAGATACAAAAAAAATAAAAAGAAATGTGGAAGGCGTCCTATTTCTTTACCTGATAATGAAACAAAATATATTCAAAACAAAGTGGCTCAAGGATGGACTCCTGACGTGATTATCGGTCGTGCTGAGATTTCTATTTCTTGTTCTGTTCGGACACTTTATAGATTGTTCTCGCGTGAATCTTTTGATTCCACAACTTTACCAATGAAAGGTAAAAGAAAACCTAATGGGCATAAAGAAAAACGAGGTAAACAAGCATTTAAACGAACCATTCATCAGAGAGACGCTGAGCATAACGAGTTTCAAAGTGAATTTGGTCACCTAGAAGGTGACACTATTGTTGGGAAAAATCATAAAAGTGCTGTTATTACATTAGTTGAAAGGTTATCAAAAGTTATTATTACCTTAAAGCCAACAGGGAGACACGCTATAGATATTGAGAATAGCTTAAATGAATGGTTAAAAAAATGCCCTAATCACTTGTTTAAATCTATCACATTTGATTGTGGCAAAGAATTTTCTAACTGGAAATCTATCAGTAACTTAAATGATATTGATATCTACTTTGCTGACCCTGGTACACCTTCACAACGAGGTTTAAATGAAAATTCTAATGGACTATTGCGTAAGGATGGATTGCCTAAGAAAATGGATTTCAACGAAGTTGATGAATCTTTCATTCAATCTGTTGCATCCAAAAGAAATAATATTCCTAGAAAATCATTAAACTATAAAACACCATTAGAAGTATTTTTGAGCTATGTAGACAATGACATTTTGTCTAGCTTAATTTGACAAATGAAACAATAAAAAAATGGCACAAGGTGCTGATGCTATTTTTCAAGAGTTACAGATTTCTTTGGATATTAATGAGCAAGTATCCAATCTTTCCGTTGGTGAACAACAAATGCTAGAGATTGCAAAGTCACTAATGTTAAATGGACAAGTGTTGATTATGGATGAACCAACAGCAGCACTATCAGAATCAGAAATAAATAACTTGTTCAAGATTATCAGGAAATTAAAGGAAAAAGGAGTAGCCATTGTTTACATCTCGCATAGAATGGAAGAAATTTTTGAGTTATGTGACCGAATCACAATTATGAGAGATGGGCACTCAATCAGTACTTATCGAATTAAAGATGTAGAAATGGATCAAATTGTTCGTGATATGGTAGGACGTGATATTGGAGATTTTTATCCTGAAAAGACAAATCCTATAGGGGAAGTAAAATTTGAGGTTAAAAATTTGTCATCAAAAAATTTATTTCATGATGTATCGTTTTCTGTAAATGAAGGTGAAATATTAGGTTTTTCAGGGTTAATGGGAGCCGGCAGAACAGAAATAATGCGAGCTATTTTTGGGATTGATTCACATGACTCAGGCGAAATACTCATAGAAGGAAAAGTAGTCAGTATAAAAGAGCCCTTTGATGCTATAAAGCACGGAATAGGCTTCTTAACAGAAGATAGAAAAGAAGAAGGGTTGATTTTAGATTTTAGTCTAAAAGATAATGTATTGCTTCCTTCTGTTGATAATTTTGTAAAAAAAGGAGTCATTGACCAAAAAACATCCAATGACTTCGTAGAATTACTTCTTAAGCGTCTAACTGTTAAAGCAGAAAGCATGAATGATACTGCAAGTAGTTTGTCTGGTGGAAACCAACAAAAAGTTGTACTAGCTAAGTGGGTTGGTATTGGCCCGCAAGTTTTAATTTTAGATGAACCAACTAGAGGTGTTGATGTTGGTGCAAAGCGAGAAATTTATTTATTGATGAATGAATTAGCGGCAAGAGGAGTGGCTATTATCGTCATATCAAGTGATTTACCAGAAGTTATTAGTATTAGTGACCGGATAGTAGTCGTTAGAGAAGGTCAAATTGCTGGTGAGTTGATAAAAGAAGAGGCCACACAAGAAAAAATCATGAACTTAGCAACAGGAGGAAATTAATGATGGAGAATATAAAGAAAAGAAAAGTTAGTCTTGGCTCCCTAGGGCCTTTACTGGCCTTAATCGTTTTAGTCATCGTTGTTACAATTTTAAACCCCAATTTTATTGCTCCAAATAATCTATTAAATTTATTAAGACAAATTTCGATTAATGCTTTAATTGCCTTTGGAATGAGTTTTGTCATTTTAACAGGAGGTATTGATTTATCAGTTGGTTCTATTTTAGCTTTATCAGGAGCCTTAACAGCAGGACTCATAACTAATGGTATATCACCAGCTATTGCCATGTTAATTGGAATGATTTTAGGTTCATTTTTAGGATTATTAAATGGTTTATTGATTACAAAGGGAAAAATGGCTCCGTTTATTGCCACATTAGCCACGATGACAATTTATAGAGGAGCAACTTTAGTTTACACAGACGGCAACCCAATAACTGGTATAGGGGATAGTTTTTTATTCCAATTTATTGGTAAAGGTTATCTATTTGGAATCCCATTTCCAATTGTGATTATGCTATTATTTTTTATCATCTTATATATCTTATTACATAAAACAGCTTTTGGTAAGAAAACTTATGCTGTTGGAGGTAATATTAAAGCTGCTAAAATTGCTGGTGTCAAAACAGATAGAGTCCAAATTATTATTTATACGATTTCAGGTTTGATGGCTTCAATATCAGGTATTATTTTAACATCACGATTAAATTCAGCACAACCAACATCTGGTCAAGCTTACGAAATGGATGCTATTGCAGCTGTAGTTTTAGGTGGTACAAGTCTATCTGGTGGTAAAGGTGGACTATTTGGTACATTAGTTGGTGCTTTAATTATAGGAACTATAAATAATGGACTAAATTTACTAGGTGTATCTAGTTTCTATCAGCAAATTGTAAAAGGAATTGTTATCATTATCGCTGTTTTATTAGATAGAAAACAAAATAAAGATTAGGAGGAAAAAAAGTGAAAAAGAAATTATTACTATTAACGGCAGGCTTAACAATGTTCTTGGCAGGGTGTAATGCAGTATCATTGGGTGATAATGATGGTGGACAAGAAACTGTCAAGGAAGAAAAACAAGCATCTGATTTAAAGGTTGGTGTGAGTATTTCCACTCTTAATAATCCATTCTTTGTGTCTGTCAAAGAAGGTATTACAACTTTAGCTAGTGAGAATGATACTAAGACAATTATTTCTGACGCACAAAATGATGCCTCTAAACAAAGTAATGACATGGATGATTTGATTCAGCAAAAAGTGGATGTCATCTTAGTTAACCCAGTGGACTCCTCAGCTATTCAAAATGCTGTTGAATCTGCTAATGCTGCCAATATTCCTGTGATTACTATTGATAGAAGCTCAGATGGTGGCGAAGTTTTAACGTTTGTCACTTCTGATAATGTTAAAGGTGGAGAAATGGCTGCTAATTTTATTGTTGAAAAAGTAGGTAAAGGTGCTAAAGTTGCCCAACTAGAAGGAACTCCTGGTGCTTCAGCAACAAGAGAGCGGGGAGAAGGTTTTGAGAATATTGCCAAAAATGATTTAGATATCATCCAAAGTCAAACGGCTGATTTTGACCGAGCTAAAGGTTTAACGGTTATGGAGAATATGTTACAGTCCAATTCAGATATACAGGCAGTCTTTGCCCAAAATGATGAGATGGCATTAGGTGCTGCTGAGGCATTAAAATCTGTTGGAAAAAAAGATGTCATCGTTGTCGGATTTGATGGCAATGATGATGGTATTAAAGCTGTTTCCGAAGGGAAAATAGCTGCTACTATTGCTCAGCAACCAGTTGAAATGGGTAAATTGTCACTTCAAGCAGCTTATGATTATTTTGAAGGAAAAGATATTTCTCCTAAAATTGATTCACCACTAGAACTTGTGGAGTACAAGTAAATAGTTTAATCTAGATATAAAATAAGTCAAAAGCCTTAAAAGTCCCATGCAATTAATGTGAATGGGATTTTTAAGGCTTTTTATCTCCTTTAAAATAATAAGACTACCGGTTAAAAATAGCTTGGGCTTTTTTGGTATTAGCAAAATGAAGTTTCGCATATTTATTTAGTAAAGATAGGCCACCTTGTTTTAAAATTTTAGCCGCAGCCATATCAGAAGCTGCTCCTGCTCCAGAAGGAACAGTAAAGCCTAATTCACTACTTGCCTTATCTAATTCTTCTAAAAATTCAGCTCGGCAAATAATGGAAGCAGCAGCTACTGACAAATGGTATTGTTCTCCTTTTGTTGTAAAATAAAGAGGAGAGGTGACAGGGTGTTGTTCTTGTTTCAAGTATTTACGATAATTAGCTTCAGGTGTGAATTGATCAATTAAAATACCTTCTGGTTTGATTGGTGCGATTTCTTTTAGTAATAGGTAGATAGCTTGATTGTGCAGGGCTACTTTCATTCGGTTAACATTATATCTAGGTTGTATGTCATTGTATTTTTCTGGTGTAACAGTTAAACGTTTGTAGGGGATAACATGAATAATTTCTTTAGCAATTCTCCTAATATCCTTATCTGTTAGCATTTTAGAGTCTTTAACACCTAACTCTTTTAAGAGGGCCATATGTTTGTGTTCAACATAAGTAGCACATACAACAACAGGTCCTAAATAACTACCATTGCCTACTTCATCACTACCAACTACTGACCAAGTATCAAAATCTTTAGGTAATGGAGAGTTTTTTGTTGTTGCACTCTCTTTTTTCTCCTTAATTTCTCCGCTCCATTTATTAGTCTCATCACGAGCATCTACACCTTGAAAAACAACTTTTCCTGATTCATAAGCTGTGATTGTCACGCCACTTTTTTTAGCTTGAAACACAGCATAGGGCGGTGTCTTAACAAGTTGTGATTGATAAGTTTCTTTCATTTTTTTTATGGTAGACACACTACAGACTTTGGTTATTGTTTCTTGCATGAGCTTCATCCTTTATGTTAAATAGTATTGATTTAGTATAGCATGATTTTACTTAATGGATATGTAGAGAAATGAAAATTGTCAATCCTCTAGAAATTCGCTATAATTGTTATTAATTGTATTAGTCAAAGGAAGAGGGAGGTCACATTATGACTCAAGAAGAGAAAAAACGCTACAAAGCTAATATAGCTGGTAAGACCTATACTATTATTGGTAAAGAAAGTCATTTTCATATGGATATGGTAAGTGATTTAGCGAATGAACAGATTGAGATGATCAAACAACAAGGTCCAACTTTGACAACAGAACAAGTTGCAGTCTTGCTAGCTATTAATACGATTTCCAATCAGGTGAAACAACAAGAGATTATTGTTAGCTTGAAAGAGGAAAGAGATTATTTGGAAAAAGAATTAGAAAAAATGTTCGAACTTGAAGAGCGTCTTGAACGTATTGCTGAGCGTGAAAAAGAAGCTAGAAAAAAAATCATAAGTGAAAATCGTGAATTAACAGAAGAAGAAGCACTAAATCAAATTGAAGTTCAAAAAGTGCTAAACGAACAAGTTAAAGAGAAAATAAAAAAGAATAATAGTCAAAAAAAAGAACAAGTCTTCACAAATAATAATTAAGTAAGGTTTGAATTTATGTTAACAATTATAAGTATCATCATTTTAGGAACAGCTTTTTATGCAGGTTATAGACGTGGTTTAGCCTTACAGATTGTCTATTTTTTAGGGTATACACTAAGTTTTATGGCTGCAAAACATTTTTATAAAAGTGTGGGGAAGAAAATTGAGTTGTTTGTTCCTTACCCAGCACCAACCCCAAAAACTCATTTTACGATTATGGATAATGCTTTAGTCTTTGACTTAGATAAAGCTTTTTATGCATCTTTTGGTTTTATTTTAGTTTTATTTGTGGGATATTTATTAACAAAATTTGTGGGCATGTTATGCTATAGGTTAACATTTACCTTTCTTCTTAAAAAAGGTAACTCTCTAGCAGGGGCTTTAGTCAATACGTTTGTCACATATATTGGGTTGGTTTTGGTGCTTACCATGTTGAGTATGATACCACTAGATTTTATTCAATCAGCTTTTAAATCAAGTAGTTTAGCTAGTTTTATGGTAGAGAAGACGCCATTTTTATCAAGTGATTTACATAGATGGTGGATTACAGATATTATTAAGTAAGAGAGCCGTGCGTGGTTCTCTTTCATTTTAGAAGTCAAAATGAGGATGTGACATAATGAAAAAAAGGATTTTAGATGTATTAGAATTTGAAAAAATAAAGCAACACCTTTCTAAGTATATGGTGACAAAATTAGGTACAGAGCACTTAACAACATTAACTCCGACAAATAAATACCAAGAGATTGAAGAAGCATTATTAGAAACTGAAGATGGTATGACAGTTTTAAGATTACGTGGTGGTATACCTATGCCCGTATTAGAAAATATAAAACCCCACATGAAACGAATAGAAATTGGAGCAATGTTAAATGGATTGGAATTAGCTCAAGTAGGACGAGTTTTACAATCTGTTCTTGAAATTCAGTCATTTTTTGATGATTTAAAAGAGTTAGAGATTGAATTACATCGTTTATACGAATGGTCCGATAAAATGATTGCCTTACCAGATATTGCAAGAGTCATTAAACGTTCAGTTGATGAGGATGGTTGTGTCACTGATGACGCATCGAGTGAACTAAAACAAATTAGACAAAGTATTAAAAAAAGTGAGCAGTCAGTTAGAGAGCAACTTGATGGTATTATTCGTGGTAGTAAGGCGAAGTATTTAAGCGATACGATTGTTACTATGCGTAATGATCGCTACGTTATCCCAGTTAAAAGTGAATATCGTAGTCAGTTTGGTGGCGTAGTACATGACCAAAGCGCCTCTGGTCAGACAGTGTTTGTGGAGCCAAGGCAAGTAGTAGATCTAAATAATCGTTTAAGACAACATCAAATTGCTGAACGTAAGGAAATTGAGAGGATTTTAGCTGAATTGTCTAATGAAATTGCCCCTTTTCGTCATGATATTTTACAAAATGCTTTTGTCTTAGGGAAATTAGATTTTATTAACGGAAAAGCACGTTACGGAAAAGAAATCAAAGCGGTGGTTCCAAAATTAAGTTCTGAGAAGAAAGTATTCTTAAAACAAGCAAGACATCCTTTGATTGATCCAGATAAAGTAGTACCAAATGATATTACAATAGGTGATGAGTATCAAGCCGTTGTGATTACTGGTCCTAATACTGGGGGTAAAACAATTACGCTAAAAACATTAGGTTTACTTCAATTAATGGGTCAAGCAGGACTTGCCATTCCAGCTGATGAGGAGAGTGTGATTGGCGTATTCTCTAATATTTATGCTGATATTGGGGATGAGCAGTCTATTGAGCAAAATTTATCAACCTTCTCATCTCATATGACAAACATTGTCTCTATTTTAGATGAACTAGATGAAAATAGTTTGGTTTTATTTGATGAACTTGGAGCTGGGACTGACCCACAAGAAGGTGCAGCTTTAGCGATTTCTATTTTGGATAGAGTTGGTGCAATAGGTGCTTACGTTATGGCAACCACTCATTATCCTGAGCTGAAAATCTATGGATATAATAGAGCTAAGACAATTAATGCTAGTATGGAGTTTGATGTGGATACACTAAGTCCAACTTACCGCTTATTAATTGGTATTCCAGGACGTAGTAATGCCTTTGATATTTCAAAGCGTCTAGGATTATCACCTGATATTATAGAACAATCAAAACAAATTATTGATGGTGAGAGTCAAGATTTAAATGAGATGATTAGTGACTTAGAGAATCAGCGTAAGATGACAGAGACAGAATATTTAGAAGTCAGACATTTTGTTGACGAGGCGGAAAATTTATATCTTGATTTAAAAGAAGCTTATGAATTGTTTTTTAGTGAACGTGAAAAAGAGATGAACAAAGCTAAAAAAGAAGCCAATGAAATCATTTCTAAGGCTCAAGTTGAATCAGATAAAATGATCAAAGATATTCGTCAGTTGCAACTTAAAACAGGGGATAGTGGATCGGTTAAAGAACATGAATTAATTGCTGCTAAATCCCAACTTGCTGATTTAAAACATGATGAGAATCATTTATCTGAAAATAAAGTCTTGAAGAAAGCCAAAGCTAAAAAAGATTTTAAACCAGGTGATGATGTCATGGTAGAAGCATTTGGTCAACGAGGTAGTTTAATTGAGAAAATTAGTAATAAAGAGTGGATGGTTCAAGTTGGCGTTTTAAAGATGAACATTGCAGAATCAGGATTAACTAAAGTCGTACCTGAAAAAGAAGAAAAAGTCAGAGTTGCACACGTCAGAGGTGATAGTGGCGGAAGTAGGCGTTCTGTCAATACGCAGCTAGATTTAAGAGGCAAGCGCTTTGAAGAAGCTATTGCAGAAGTAGATCAATATATTGATTCTGCGCTTCTAGCTGGTTACCCACAAGTAACTATTGTCCACGGAAGAGGGACTGGTGCACTTAAAAAAGGTGTACAAGATTATTTAAAGAGAAATAGCCGAGTTAAAAAATATGAGTATGCCCCCGCAAATCAAGGCGGAGACGGAGCAACGATTGTTAGTTTTTAATCGTGAGCAGATTTCTAGTCTATAATTACCCCATATGGTACACTTTATTTATAAATAAATAAATAAATGAATGATTTAGGAGATGACAAAGAAATGGTAGAAAATATTACAGATCAAAATTTTGAAGAGAAAACAAGTGAAGGTTTAGTTTTAGTAGATTTTTGGGCACCTTGGTGTGGACCATGTCGTATGCAAGGACCTATTTTAGATGGTTTAGCAACAGAGTATCAAGATAAAGTGAAAATTGTTAAAGTTAACGTTGATGATAATCCTGCAACGAGTCAAGCTCATGGTATTATGAGTATTCCAACTCTTCTACTTAAAAAAGATGGGCAAGTAGTTGAACAATTAGTTGGAGTACAACAAAAACCTCAATTAGAATTACTTTTCAATAAATATCTATAAGAATAATTTGATCATTCAGTGAGCCTTAAGGGTTCACTGAATGATTTTTTTTATGAGTGAGGGTATACTAGAGTAGAATTTAAAAGAGGTGAAAAAGATGAATGAAACCATTAAACATAAATTGGCATTGTTACCTGATCAACCTGGATGCTACTTAATGCGTGATAAGCAAGGAACTATTATCTATGTGGGAAAAGCAAAGATTTTAAAAAATAGAGTGAGATCATATTTTACAGGAAGTCATGACGGAAAGACTCAAAGACTAGTTAGTGAAATCGAAGACTTTGAAACCATCATCACAGAATCAGACATAGAGGCTTTATTACTTGAGATCAATTTAATTCAAGAAAATAAACCGAAATACAATATTATGCTAAAAGATGATAAAAGTTATCCCTTTATTAAAATTACAAATGAAAAAGCCCCTAGACTACTAATTACTAGAAAAGTCTTAAAAGATAATGCTATTTATTTTGGACCTTACCCTGATGTTAGGGCAGCAAATGAAACTAAACGATTGTTAGATAGAATTTATCCTTTGAGAAAATGTAAAAATCTACCTAATGAAGTGTGCTTGTATTATCATATGGGTCAATGCTTAGGTCCTTGTATCAATAAAGAGGTTGAAGAGCAGTACAAAGGAATGGTAGAGGAGATTAAATCTTTTTTAAATGGTGGCTATACTGACATTCAAAAAGATATTGAGAAAAAAATGATACAAGCTTCAGAAGACATGGAATTTGAAAAAGCAGCAGAATACCGTGACCAAATCCAGTCCATTCAATCGGTGATGACAAAGCAAAAAATGACGAACGCTGATTTTATCGACCGAGATGTTTTTGGTTTTTATGCTGATAAAGGCTGGATGGTCGTTCAAGTCTTTTTTGTCAGACAAGGCAAATTAATTGAGCGAAATGTATTTGATTTTCCTTTTTATGCTGACCCTGAAGATGACTTCTTATCTTTTATTGGACAATTTTATCAAGAAAATCACCATTTTATCCCTAAGGAAGTTTTACTACCTCAAAATGTAGATAAAAAATTAGTTGAGGCGATTATTCCAACCAAAATCTTACAACCAAAGCGTGGTGAGAAAAAAGACTTAGTTGAGCTGGCTAATAAAAATGCCAAAATATACTTAAGAGATCAGTTTAGTTTGATTGAGAAAAAAGAAGACAGAACCATTGGCGCTGTTGATAAGTTGGGCCAAGCGATGCGAATACCAACGCCTTATAGAATTGAGGCGTTTGATAACTCTAATATTATGGGAGTAGATCCTGTTTCTGCTATGGTTGTTTATGTGGATGGAAAGCCTTCGAAAAAAGATTACCGAAAATTTAAAATCAAAACCGTTGAAGGCCCTGACGATTATGCTTCTATGAAAGAAGTTATCTATAGAAGGTACTCAAGAGTGATTAAAGATAATCTTCCTATGCCTGATTTGATTTTAATTGACGGAGGGAAAGGTCAAGTTCATGCGGCTAAGGAGGTATTGGATAACCAACTAGGAATTGATATTCCCATTGCTGGTCTTGCTAAAAACGATCAACATAAAACAAGTGAGTTGTTATTTGGACCTCAACTAGATGTGATTTTGTTAAAACGTAATTCACCTGAATTCTTTTTATTACAGCGTATACAAGATGAAGTCCATCGTTTTGCTATTACTTTTCACAGAGCGACTAGAAGTAAAACGAGTTTTGCATCAAAACTTGATGGTATTACAGGACTTGGACCTAAACGGAAAAAATTATTATTAAAAGAATTTAAGTCTCTAAAGAATATTGAACAGGCATCAATTGGTGAGTTACAAGAAGTAGGACTTCCAAAAGATGTGGCTGAGAATGTTTTTAAACATTTTAATCATAATTAATTCATGGTCAAAAAGCTTAAAAAATGATACAATCGGTACCAGATTTTGGAAAGAGTGATAAAGGAGAAATTCAGTGAGATTAGCAATTAATATCGTGACGATGGTGATTATTTTTGTAAGTATGTTTGTTTATTATCGTCAAGTGAAGCGAGTGAAGAGAACAGAATATGGATACAAAGTCCTGGCTAATACGAGTCAATTGACGATGAGTGCATTTATACTAGGGTTAGGTATATTATTGACAGAGTTAAATGCTTTTGGGTTAAGTAGGAAAGAATTCACAAATCATTTATTGATTTATGGTGCTTTTGTCAGTTTAGTGACTATCTTTGGTATTTGGTATTATAATCAGACATTAAAAGACAATTAGATACACAAAAAAAACGGCCCGAGAAATTGACAAATTTGTGAAAAAGACCTATAGTAGCCTTGAGAAACAAGTTGGAGGCGGAGTATAAAATGAGCAGACCGAAGATAGTGATTTTGGGTGCAGGTTATGCAGGATTAAAAACTGCAAAAGAGTTATGTAAAAAACATGTTGATGCAGAGATTACCATCGTAAATAAAAATGATTATCATTATGAATCAACACAGTTACACGAAGTAGCAGCAGGTACTGAACCAGCTAGCAAAATTTCATTTAATGTTGTTGATGTACTAGATACAAAAAAAGCAACTTTTATTAAAGACACAGTTGTTAAAATTAATACTGATAAACAAACTGTTGATTTAAAAGATAAAGGCAGTATTTTTTATGACTATTTAGTAGTTGCTTTAGGGTTTGAATCAGAAACATTTGGTATTCCAGGTGTTAATGAAAATTCACTACCTCTAGTCAACATTAAAACAGCAGAGGCAGCTAGAGCGCATTTAGATAAAACTTTAGCTAATTATCAAAAATCTAAAGATGAATTAGACTTATCTATTGTTGTTTGTGGTGCTGGATTTACAAGTATTGAGTATTTAGGAGAAATTACTAACCGTATTCCTAAACTAGCTAAAACAATGAATTTCCCAGCTGATAAAGTTAAGATTACATGTATTGAAGCAATGCCAACATTACTACCGATGTTCCCAGAAAAATTAGGTCAATTTGGTATTGATGTCTTGAAAAAACGTGGTGTAGAATTTAAAGTAGGTACACCAATCAAAGAAATCAAACCAAATACTGTTGTTTATGAAGAAAAAGGTGAGTTAAAAGAAGCTGATGCTCACACTATTATTTGGACAACAGGCGTTAGAGGTAGTCATGTTATTGGTGACTCAGGGTTTGATGAGCGTCGTGGGCGTGTTGTGGTTGAAAAAGATTTACGTGTTGAAGGTTATCCAAACATCTTTATGATTGGAGATGTTAGTGCCGTGATGGATGAAGCGTCAGGTCGTCCTTACCCAACAACTGCACAAATCGCTTTAAAACAAGGTGGATCTGTGGCAGATAACTTAGCTAGATTATTAAATAATCAACCAACTGAACCATTTACTTTTGAATCCCAAGGAACAGTTGCCTCAATTGGTAATAATTGTGGTATTGGTCAAGTCTTTGGTAAACATCAAGTAAAAGGTTATATGGGTTCAGCTATTAAGAAAAGTATCATTAATAAATCATTATTAGATGTAGGTAATACTAAAGTGTTACTTAAAAAAGGTCGTTTTGATTACTACCATTAATGGTAAAAAAACAGGGATTCCGCTTTGGAACCCCTGTTTTTTAGTTATCAGCATATTTTGGACTTTTCTCATGAATATAATACATTAACCCATCATAGATAGCATCAGCTACTTTTTGATGATATTTCTCGCTTTGAGCATAAGAAGCATCTGTATCATTATTAATGTAACCTAGTTCTAGTAAGACACTTGGTTTTTTATTTTCTTTTAAGACTAGGTAATCTTGCTTAGCAAAACCTCGGTTACTTAGTGGCAAGATGCTAGCAAGACTGTCATTGATATCTTGAGCTAATTCTTTGCTGTTACTTTGATTATAAAATGTAGTCGTTCCAGACCCCTCATTTGGCTCACCTGTTGAATCATAATGCATACTGATAAAAGTATCAGCTTGGCTTTCAGAACTTTTTTTGGCAATGTTCAGTAGAGGAACAATCTCATCTTTCTCTCTAGTCATTAGCACATTAAAGCCGTGGCTTTCTAATTCTTTTTTAACAACTTTGGCTGTAGCAAGAGTTAAATCTTTTTCAACGACAGTCCCATCATTTGTTTGTGCTCCTGTATCATTACCACCATGACCAGGATCTAACATAACAGAAAATTCTGACATAGGTATAGCCGGCCTTTTCTCATCCTTAGAAAGTTCTCTAGTTGTGACTTCAAAAGGAGCTAAAAATCCAACAAACCCATCATTAGTGGAAACTTCAACCCAACCGTTATCTTGCTCGGAGATGACATTTAGTTTAGTGGCATAAGGTAAGCTAGTTAAGGTGTCACTTGTAGGCTCTTTTGTTTTTAAAAGATTAGCCTCACTAACAGCGACATATAAGTGGTCTTGCTTTTTAATACTAGGTCTCTTACCTTTTCTAATACTAACATCTTCACTCTTAACCCAACCATACTCCTCACCAGTATAAATTCTGACCCAACCATTTAATTCTAAAGTAACGGTTACTTTTTGTTTCCTTTTTAGTTTTCTTAAAGTCTTGCTCTTAGCATCATTAGTTTGTTTTAGTTCAACTTTTCTATTTGAAATAATAGCAGGCAAGTTAGTATAAGGGCCTGATGTTCCGTCAAATAGCAACCACTGGGCAACCCAACCTTCAACTTTATCAGCTGTTTGTATTTTATACCAGTGATCTTTTTCATCAATAATAGTGACTTTGTCTTCTTGATGAGTTTGAGTAATAACTGGTGAAAAAGGACTGGGTTGTGCTCTAAGATTTGCCGCAATAGTGTCGACATAGACAATCTGTTGCCCTCCTCTCATTAGAAAAAATCCTAAAAAGACCAGAAGAATAATCGCGATATTTATTAAAAATAATTTAAGTAAATTTTTATTTGTTTTCACACGTTTCACTTTAATAACCTCACAACTTATTTGTTCCTGTCATTATAACAAAAAAAGTCTGTATTTAGTAGAGAGTTACCTTGGTAATCACTGTCAATCGAACATAAAAATGTCCCAAAATGAGGGCTCACATTAGCGCAATCTTTACTGCGTAAAACTTGCACTAATGTGACCATTATTGGTAAAATAAGGTACTTTTTGTTTCAGGCTGTTTTTTCAGCCTCATATTCTTCGATAGTACGGTCAATACTTTGAAGATACCTTTTGAAAGACTCAAGTTTCCACGGATGTGACTGTGGTGGAATGTACTTGCGTCTTTCTTTTTTTATATCTGAAGAAACCCCATCAAACTCTTTTGAATAGGTCTCGTGGGTTTTTAATCGTCTAGTAGGATAAATTTTTTCTGCTATATTAACATAAATCTCCCCGTTAAAAGCTTTTATAATTAATGCTTTTGTTTTTCTTGTAAAATATTTGTCGCTACTACCTTCCATTGGAAGATAAAATTTATTTTGATACTTAATATGATGGCCATTATCGACTATACGATGAGAGACAGTAGCTAGTAATAAATTAATTTCAGCTGTTGTAGGAGAAGTTTCATAAACACTTTCTGCAGTTTTGTGACCAAATTGTCGATTAAACTTTCGAATCCATACAGATAGAAATTGATTAGCCTCCTCTATAGAATGTATATTTGCTATCTCAAGATCAACAGGCAATCTTGATTGCACTGTCCCATTTAAACGTTCTACACGACCTTTCGCTTGAGGAATAGAGGATGTTTTTATGTCAATACCTAATTGATGACAAGCAAACCCAAACTGCGTGAACGTATCTTCTTCTACAGCTTTTGTTGATTTTCTGTTGTACTCAAAGACGGTTCGTTTATCTGTTAGAAAAGTGGCAGGAATCCCTTGTTTTGTCAGAATTTGATGAAGAACATGGTAATAACCATTGAGCGTTTCCTGTTGGTCAAAATAAGCGCCAACAATATTACCTGATGCGTCGTCAATAGCTAAATGAAGATGAGTTATTTGATTTCCAAACCAATTATATGAACTAGCATCTAATTGAATTAATTCTCCTTTGTATTTTTTTCTAGGTCGACTAGGATGGGTCTTTTCAGGGAGTTCTAGGTAGTCTTCAGCTCTTGGAACCAATAGGTTCTCTGATTGTTTGGTTTGTTGACCTTCTTGCTTTATTAATTGTTTGAGTCTTCTTTTTGTCTTTTTTTGAGCCTTTGGTGAAAGTATTTTTGCTTTGTACAGGATGCTTCTAATTGTAGTATCTGTATAACAGATATGATGGTCGTTTTTCAGTATTTCAGTAAAATGCCTAATATTTGGTTTAATACTAAACGATTGATAACTAGTGATTATTTGTTGTTTTACTTTTTCAGGCACAGAGTGCTTATTTTTTCTCCCTCGATTTTTATGGACAAATGCTGATTTACCATTTTCCCTGTATGATTTCACTAAACGGTTAATTTGTCGTATAGATAAATTAAGTTCAACACTAGCTCTCTTTTTTTGTTTTTTATTTTCAGCGACAGCTTTAATAACTTGATACTTTTTGGTTTCATTCATTGTTAGATTTATCCTTTTCATAAAGTTATTTTATCATTTTGGGACATTTTGTCTTTCGACCTACTTAGGACATTATCACTTTCGAATGATATTAGTAGAGAGTTACCTTGGTAATCACTTGACTTTTAACAATATCTTTAGTATTTTAGTTAATAATATCAATGAAAGAGATGCTTATTTTCATGTTTAGTCAGAGAGGGTATATGTGGTGAGAGTACCTAGAAAAAAAGCAGACACTCTGGAGATAGATGGTTAACCCCATTCCGTTTACGAAGGTTATATCGTAAGAGAGAAAAAATAAGGGATTATTTTTTCTAAAATTAGGTGGTACCGCGTGTAAGTGATTATTCGCCCTTGTTGTTATTTACGCAAGGGCTTTTTTTATTGAAAAAGACTAAGGAGAGTTTTATTAATGGATAAAAGAACAAATTATTGTGGTTTAATATCAGAAAAAGAATTAGGTGAAGAGGTCGTTGTTAAGGGCTGGATTCAAAAACGTCGTGATTTAGGTGGTCTGATTTTTATCGATTTAAGAGATAGAGAAGGCATTGTTCAAGTTGTTTTTAATCCTGAAGTCTCAAATGAAGCTTTAGAAATTGCTGATTCATGTCGAAGTGAGTATGTGATTGGTGTTAAAGGTAAGGTTGTTAAGCGTGGTGATTCTGCAGTTAACCCTAAGATGAAAACAGGGACAATTGAAATTATAGCCGAGGATATAGTTGTATATAATGAAGCAAAAACACCTCCTTTTGTGATAGAAGATGATCAAACAATTAGTGATGATGTACGTATGACGTATCGTTATATGGATATTCGTCGCCCGTCAATGATGAATACGTTAAAATTACGTCATGATGTGAGTAATGTTATTCGTAATTATTTAAATGATCATGGTTTTATGGATGTAGAGACACCTTACTTAAATAAATCAACCCCAGAAGGCGCTCGTGATTATCTAGTACCATCGCGCGTTCATCCTGGACATTTTTATGCTCTACCACAATCACCGCAAACAACGAAACAGTTGTTAATGGGTGCTGGTGTGGATCGTTATTATCAAATTGTTCGTTGTTTTAGAGATGAAGATTTACGTGGAGATCGTCAGCCAGAGTTTACCCAAGTCGATATTGAAACAAGTTTTTTAAGTGCTGAGGAGATCCAAACTTATACAGAAAATATGTTAGCTAAAGTAATGAAAGATGTGATGAAACAAGAAATCACGTTACCATTCCCACGTATGACTTATGACGATGCTATGGATAGATACGGAAGTGATAAGCCAGACACACGCTTTGGTATGGAGTTAATTGATTTAAAAGATGCTGTTAGGGATGTTGAATTTAAAGTATTTCAAAATGCACTTTCAACTGGCGGTCAAGTAAAGGCTCTTAATGCTAAAGGAGCAGCTGGTAATTATTCTCGTAAAGATTTAGATAAATTAGGTGAATGGTTAGCTCAGTTTGGTGCTAAGGGACTTGCCTGGGTTAAAGTAGAAGAAGATGGACTTAAGGGTCCAATTGCTAAGTTTTTAACAGAATCTACTGATGCCATTAAAGAAGCGACACAAGCTGAAGTGGGTGATTTGTTATTATTTGCAGCAGATACAAGCTCAGTTGTAGCATCATCTCTTGGTGCGCTACGTAATCGTTTAGGTAAAGAGTTAGATTTAATTGATACAGATAAATTTAATTTCTTATGGATTGTGGATTGGCCACTTTTAGAGTATGACGAAGAAGCAGGCAGATATGCTGCAGCTCATCATCCATTTACTATGCCAAAAGAAAGTGATATTGAGTTATTATCAACTGCACCAGAAAAAGCATATGCACAAGCATATGATGTTGTCTTAAATGGTTATGAATTAGGTGGAGGATCACTTAGAATTTATCAACGTGACCTTCAAGAAAAAATGTTTGAAGCATTAGGTTTTACTAAAGAATCAGCAGCTTCACAGTTTGGCTTCTTATTAGACGCACTAGAATATGGTTTCCCACCACATGGGGGAATTGCTTTAGGATTAGACCGTTTAGTGATGTTACTTGCTAAGAAAGATAATATCCGTGACGTCATTGCCTTTCCTAAAAATAGCCGTGCAGCTGACTTAATGACATCAGCTCCAAGTACTCCCTCAGCTGACCAATTAGAAGAATTATCTTTGCGTGTCACAAAGGAGGAAAAATAATCAATCTATCATGGATTGAGGAGAATAAATGATGGAAAAAATAAAAACATATAAAGATTATATGGTTGATAATGGCTATATGGAAAAAATATCGATGGCCTTTGTAAATGGGATATTACAAGCAATTGCCCTAAATTTATTTTGGCAGCCTGGTCATATTTATGCCAGTGGAATTACAGGTTTGGGACAAATTATTGTCACGTTAACTGAGAAAATGTCAGGTATCGGCCTACCTATGGGGGTTGTATTGTATTGTTTAAATATCCCCTTGTTTATTCTAGCTTGGTTTAAACTAAGTAAGAGGTTTACCATTTTTACAATGATTTCAGTCTTTATGACGTCCTTGTTTGTCCAACTAATTCCTGTAACTGTTTTATCTGAAGATCCTATTATTTGTGCGATTTTTGGTGGGGCAATTTGTGGGTTAGGTGTCGGACTGGCTCTTAGAAGCGGTTTGTCATCAGGAGGACTCGATATTGTGAGTATGACAATTCGTAAAATGACAGGACGTAATATTGGATCTTTAAATATCTTTTTTAATGCATGTATTATCATGACGTCAGGTTATTTATTTGGTTGGCCATATGCGTTTTATAGTGCTTTCTCTATTTTTGTAAATGGTAAAGTGGTAGATATGGTCTTTACTAAACAGAAAAAAATGCAAGTTATGATTATCACAACACATATGGAAGATGTGGTAGAACAACTTCATGGAAGAATTCGTCGTGGTATCACGATTTTAAATGATGCTGAGGGAGCTTTTAATCATAATGAGCAAAAGGTATTATTAACTGTTTTAACAAGGGATCAAATTCCTATTTTACAAGCAGTAATGGAAAAAGCTGATCCAAAAGCTTTTGTTAGTATTTCTGAAAATGTGACGATTATGGGGAATTTTTATGAGACCATTGATTAACAGACAAAAAAAGGAATCTTAAAGGATTCCTTTTTTTTGTATATAGATGTCCTTTTTTATTCTCGTGAGTTGTTTAAATGCATATTCTTTCTTCATAGCCTCACTCTTTGTTTGGAAACTTTCTGAATAAATCATCTCAAGAGGACGGCGTTTTTTGATACGAGTATATTTGGCACCAATGCCCTTATTATGCTCAGCTAAGCGCCTATCTAAATCAGTAGTGTACCCTGCATAAAGCGTATTATCAGCACATTTTAGAACGTAGAAGAAATGTTGTTTGTTATTATTTATTGCCATATAACATCGCCCTAATTTCTGGAAGATACTCGTTGTTCTCTCCGTAAACATACAAAGGAGGTAAAACACGTAAACCATCTAATTTACCATCTTTAATGCCTTCAATTAAAATGGTATTGGCTTCCTTGTTATGTTTAGGGTAAATAAACTGAATTTTCTTAGGAGCAATTCGGTGTCTTTTCATACTATCTAAAATATCCATTAATCTATCGGGTCTATGTACCATCGCTATTTTTCCATTCATTTTTAAAAGAACTGAAGCTTCCTTAAAAACATCATCTAATTTTAAATGAATCTCGTGTCTTGCAATAGCTAAATGTGGGTTAGGATTTTTTTTACTATCTGGAGCTTCTTTAAAGTAAGGTGGATTACAAGTGATAAAGTCAACAGAATCATTAGGAATCACCTCTCTGATTTGATTAATGTCATGGTGAATCATGCGAGTATTGTCTTCAAAGTGATTAAGTAAGATACTTCGATTTGCCATAGAAAAGAGTTTTTCTTGGATTTCTACTCCAATAATCTCTGCTTTAGTTTTTGGCCTCATAAAAAGGCTAACTGCCCCGTTTCCTGCACAAAAATCAACAATAGTTCCTTTTTTAGGGATGTGAGCAAACTGTGCTAATAAGACAGCATCTAGAGAAAAAGAAAACACATCTGAACTTTGAATAATTTGAATATCTTCTGACATTAACTGATCAATTCTCTCCCCAGGGTTTAATAAATGGGTCATGATAAAAAATCCTCTCTTAAAGTAAGTTGTTCATTTATTATATCAGAAAAGCTTGCATCTTTAGAGAGAATTAGGCATACTAATAGAGAATTTAAAGAAGAGGATGAGAGACATGTACCGATTACTATTGTATATTGTACGTAGTTTAAATTTTTTAATTAATACTAATTCCCGTTACGTGGGCAAAGAGAACTTACTAAAAGATGAGAACTATGTTTTAGTAGGTCCTCATAGAACTTGGTTTGAGCCAATGTATTTTGCTATGGGGGCTTGGCCAAAGCGATTTGCTTTTATGGCTAAAAAAGAATTATTTAAAAACCCAGTGTTAAGATATATTTTAGAAAAAGCTAATGTCTTTCCAGTTGACCGAGATAATCCGGGACCAAGTGCGATTAAAACACCTGTGAAAACATTAAAAAATACTGATTTAAGTGTCATGATGTTTCCAAGTGGGAGTCGTTACTCAGACGAGTTAAAAGGTGGAGCTGCACTTATTGCTAAGATGGCTAAAGTTCAAATTGTGCCAGCTGTGTATCAAGGTCCTTTATCATTTTGGGGGTTATGGACTAAACGTCGGGTGACAATTGCTTATGGTGAGCCGATTGATATTTCAGATATAAAAAAAATGGATAAAACAGGTGTTGAAGAGGTTGAAAGACGCATGCAAGAAGCCTTTAAAAAATTGGACAATCAAATCAATCCAGACTTTGTATATCAACGTGAAAAAAAATAATCAGGTGAAAACAAATGGTTAAGTGAAACCTGAAGATTAATCTTTTTGAAGTAGAGAAATCTGCTTCTTTTTTTATAGACAAAAATCCACTCTGATTTAAAAGAACAGGCTTTGGTTTAACTATCTGAGCCTAAATTTGATATAATAGAAAGAAGAGCATTTTTTAGGAGGGTTCTGATGAAATTTTTACACACAGCAGATTGGCACATTGGTAGAAAATTAAATGGTTTTTCTTTATTAGAGGAGCAACGAGATATTTTTTTTAAAATGCTAGATGTGGCGATTGAAGAAGAAGTGGATGCGATTGTTGTTGCTGGAGATTTATATGATCGTTCAGTTCCAAGTGTAGAAGCAGTTGAGTTATTAAATGAGATGATGATTGAGATGAATTTAGTCCATCATTTTCCTGTATTAGCTATCTCTGGTAATCATGATAGTCCGACAAGATTAGCTACTGCTACACCTTGGTTAAAAGAAAAAGATTTTTATTTATATACGACACTAAAACAAGCACTAACTCCTGTTGTTATTAAAGATACTCAATTTTTTTTACTACCATATGTTGAACCTGTTCAAGGACGTTTGTATTTTAATGATGAAAATTTAAAGACTATCCCCCAAGTGGTGGAACGAGTTGTTAGTGAGATGGAGCTGCAATTTGATGCAGAAAAACATCATGTACTCGTGGGACATTTTTTTGCAGCTGGTTCTAGTAAAACAGATTCTGAAACACCTTTAGAGGTGGGGGGATTATCAAGTGTACCACTTGGGCTATTTGATGCATTTGATTATGTTGCTCTGGGACACCTACATTATCAAGATGCCATTAAACATCATGATAAGGTGAAATATAGTGGCTCGTTATTAAAATATTCGCTATCTGAAAAACATCATACTAAAGGTTGTCGTTTAGTTGATATATCAGGCGAAAAGGTCAACAGTCACTTTATTCCTCTTGAACCTATGCGAGATGTGAAAGTATTATCTGGTGAGTTTGCCCAGTTGATGGATTATGAATTTTATAAACATTTAGATTTAAACCATTACTACCATATAGTATTAAAAGACAAATTAAGTATTAGTCAAGCTTTATCAGAACTTAGAAATATTTACCCTAATATGATCAGCTTAGAGCGAGAGAAGTACTTTAAAGAAGTTAGTAACTCACATGAGGCATGGGAAGAGGCAAAAAAGAAATTAAGTCCAAAAGATTTAGTTACTAATTATTATGAAGAAGTGACAGAAACAACACTAACATCTAAGCAGCTCTCTTTATTAGAAGAGATTATTATTGAGATAAATAAAGAAAAGTGAGGAACGACAGATGAAGCCATTAACGTTAACTTTAGAAAATTTTGGACCATATGCTTATGAGAAAATCGATTTCTCCAGTTTTTATGCTCACTCTCTTTTTCTAATCTCAGGGAAAACTGGGTCAGGGAAAACAACTTTATTTGATGGAATGAGTTATGCTTTATATGGTCAAACTTCTGGTGGTAATCGAGATGCCAAAGAAATGCGTTCTAATTTTGCTCGTTTAGGGGAAGATACAAAAGTCATATTCACATTTGAGCAAGGTGGTAAACTTTACAAAGTAGAACGTGAACCAGAACAGATGAAGAAAAATCAACGAGGGAAAGGTGAGGTTAAAAAAGCAGCGACTGCTATTTTAACTGTGTTTGATTCTAGTGGTAAAGAAGAAGCGCAATACAAGAAAGTATCAGAGGTTGGTCAAAAAATTTATGATTTGCTTCAACTATCTGCTAGTCAATTTTCTCAAATTGTGATGTTACCTCAAGGTGCTTTCCAACAGTTTTTACAATCAGACAGTGATAGCAAAGAGAAAATATTACGTCAAATTTTTAGAACAGGTTTCTATCAAGAATTAAGTACTCAAGTAAAAGAGAAAAAAAAGAAGCAGGAGACAGCCTTAAAAAAAGAGTATCATACATTGAATACTCTACTGACACAATTAATTTGGGAAGAAGGATTTCAAAGTGACGTGACACAAGAGATGCCTCTTGATGCACTACTTGCTAAGTATAGTGAGCAAAAATCAACCTGTTTAGCATATGAGCAGACAATGAATACACAGCTAGAAAATCAGATGAAGCAAGTAGAAGAGGTTGAAGAAAAACTTCGACTAGCGCTACAATTAGAAAAACAGTTCACTGAGTATGATCATATTAGAGATAGATACCAATTACTAGAGAAACAACGACCTCAAATCGACTTGTTGAAAAAAAAGATAGCCGACTTTAAATTAAGACAACCACTTATTGCTGTAGCAAAAGAAGAGCAAAAAATTCAAGTACTTCACCGTGATTTATTGGATGAACAAGAAGAGTTACAATCATCATACAAATTTAAAGAAAAGGCAGCCAAGGAAATTAATGCTACATTGGAAACACTGTATCAGCAAGCAAATGAGATGAGTAAGAAAAGAGAGGAAATCTCACAAATTGAGCTTATTTTACCTTTAGTAGATCAACAAATGATGTTGTCTGAAGAGATAACAAAAGTCAATGAGACAATAAAGGTGAATGAGTCATCACTAAATACAATATCCCATCAGAAAAAAGAACTGCTAGATAATATAGAAAAAAGTGAAACATTACTCAAAACTCAACCTGACATTTTAAAAGAAGCATATGCTGTAGAAGAGAAACTTCGTGTATTAAAAGAGTTACAAATGGATATCGTTACATATGAGGCACTCAAAGCTAAACAAGAAGAGCTAACTAATGGATTAAAAGAAAGTAAACTTCATATACAACAAGTATTAAAAGATATCTCACTACTTGAAGAGGAGCATACCTTAACTAAAGATAAATGGGCGAGAGGGCAAATCGCAAAATTAAGTTTGTCACTAATTGATGGTGAGATGTGTCCAGTTTGTGGTGCTAAAGATCACCCATCGCCAGCTCACTATGATGATTTATCTGAGCAAGAATTAGTTGATTTAGACAAGCGAATTGAGCAAATAGATTTAAAACGAGAAGAATTAAATTTAGAAATAGGGAAAGAACAAACAAAAACAAGTTTATTACAACATGAGTTTGAAAATGTAGTTATAAAAAAAGAAGAGTTAGAAAAATCTATTCAAACAATTATTTTACAACTCAGCAACCAAAATTTACTTACTCAAGCATTGTGGCAAGAGTATAGCCAAATAGAAATTGATAAATATAAACAAGTAAAAAAAGAACTTGATAAGCAACAATTAGACTTACAAAAACTATCAGAAAGTCTACCTCAAAAGCAATCAGAGGCATTAATACTTGAGGATCAGACAACTAAATTATCAACTAGCATTCAAACACTTAAAGAAAAAGAAGTAGGTTTTATGGCAGAGTTAAATCAAATAAAATCTCAGCTTGCTAGTAAGTGGAGTGAGATCGATGATAAACTGGCATATAAAAAACAATTAGAGCGTGATGTTAGTGATTATGACAAGCTGATTAGCACACATCAAGAGTACTCAATTCAGGTAGATAAAGATATTGTTAAATTAGAAGCAGATTTAGAAAATAAACAAAAGCGCTTATTAGAAGTATCTGAAGAGTTAAAAGAGTTAGCTCGGTCAAAAGAAGAGCAGTTAATCAAATTAGATAGTACACTAGATGAATTAGAACAGTGGATAAGACAAGAGTATGATGAGACAAAAGACACCTCACTTGTTCAAAAATTTGAAAAAGAAGCCTATGCCATTATACAAAACAAAGAAAAATTAGATATAGAATTAGAGAATAAAGAAAAACCAGATATTGAAGAAATACGACAAGCTACTTCTCAAGCTAAGCACAAATTAGATAAGTTAAAAGAGGAGAAACAGAAAAGACAATATCAAATGGAAAAAAATGATCAAATTATGAAGCAAGTTAACAAGATACAAAAAGGTATAGAAGAGGATATTGAGACTCTTGATGAATTAACGACTTTATCTAATGTTTTAAATGGAGATGGGGACAACAAGTTAAGTATAGAGCGATATGTATTACAACATTATCTTCAAAGTATCTTAAAAGTGGCTAATGAACAATTTAGTAGATTAACTAATGGTCGCTATCAGTTTGAATTAAAAAAGGAACAACAATCCTCTAAGAAAAAAACCGGGCTTGAAATCAATATTTTTGATGATAATGTTGGTCTTTTACGTGGCGTTAATACTTTATCAGGAGGGGAGAGTTTTATAGCTTCTCTGACATTAGCCTTAGCTTTAGCAGAAGTTATTCAAGCAGAATCTGGAGGAGTAAAAATAGATGCGATGTTTATTGATGAAGGTTTTGGTTCTCTAGATGAAGAATCTTTAGAGGTTGCTATTAGAGCTTTGGAATCAATGGAAGACACTGGTCGATTAATAGGTATTATTTCTCATGTTAGTGAGTTAAAAGAAAGAATTCCTCAACAATTAAAAATTACAGTTTCTACAGAAGGTAAGAGCCATGTAACACCACAAATGGAGTTTACCTAAGGAGTGATAAAATGAAGTGGTCAATACCTGAGAGAGTTATTGAAGAAGGTAGGAGTTTAGCTAAAGAATACAAGGTGTTATCTTTTACCAGAGATGATGAGAGACGAATTTGGTATGGTGAAGTAATGGATTCAGATATGTATTATGTTGAGTTAGATGGAACAGCTAAGGAAGATGATGTTTGTCAGTGTCTTTACTGGCAACAATATGGTTATTGTAAGCATACTGTAGCAGTCGAACTTTTTATGAGAGAAGAAGGGGTGTCACGTTTTATCCCTAAGACTGTCTCTACTGAAAATCAAGAGTTAAAGAGTAAGCAAGACGTTAAGACAGTTTCTCCGGCTATGGTTTTTACGAAGGGTTTTGAAAGGTTACAGGATGCTGAATTAAAGCGAATTATCAAAGAATCAGATAATTTAGACATTTTCCTTGGTTTAGATATTGTAAGAACATCAGAGTTTCACTTAGAGCAATCTGTGATTGGATTATATATTCGTCTTGGGCGTAAGAGTATGCCTGGGAAATCTTATATTATAAAGCAACTAGATGAATTTTTAGAAGCTTATATGGAAGAGCGAGATATTCGTTTAAATACTCAATTATGGCATATTTCCCCAATTGCTTTTAGTAAGCAACAGCAAAAACTTATTGAGAAAATGATTGCTATAAAAGAAGAACAAGATATTGTAGGCCAAACGCTGATAGCCACTAAGACTAATGTTAATAAACGATACTTAGTATTAAATAATGAACAGGTACGATTTTTTATTAAGGAGTCTAGTTATACAGATTTAAGGTTAGTAGGTGAGGGGTTAGATATTAGAGATATGACAATTCATCAAGGAAAGTTACCTTTATCAGTCGAATTAAGACCTGTTGGATTAAAAGATTATGATCTAAGAATAAATGATCCTTTTCCTGTTTATTTAGAACACTACCAATGGGCTATTGGAAAAGTTGGAATTTATGAGTTATCTAATGAACAAGCTCCTATTTATCAAGTGCTGAGACAGATGTTGAAACGCTTAAGTGAGCCGGTTATTCACTACACTGAACAAGAAGTTAGTTCTTTGTTTTCATATGTCTTACCACAACTTGCCATACTAAGTGATTTTGATTTACCAGAATCCCTTGATCATGAGGTGATTAGGGAGTCGTTGAAGGCCCATTTGTTTTTCGAAAGACATCATACTTTATTGAAAGTTAGAGCAGAATTTCATTACGGAAAATATATATTTTCAAATGACCCCACAACAGAATCAACTTACGGCGAAGAAGGAGCTGTGCTCCGTGATAAAGTCCAAGAGGAGCGTTTGATTTTATTATTGAGACATTTTGGTTATGGGACTTATGGTGTAGATTATAATAAGGTATTTCCTGATCATTACGAGCGGTATCGTTTTTTTACAACAGAAATCCCGACGTTTGAAACATATGCTACGGTCCATTTATCACCAGAGATTGAAAGGTTATACTTGAACCCAGAAACGCATCAACCAAGAGCTAATATTACAGAAAACGGATCATGGTTTGATATTGAATTTGATATTTCATCTGTTGACGAGTCTGAGGTCAATGATGTGTTACTTAGCCTGATAAAAAATGAGCCATATCACCAATTGAATGATGGACAAGTTTTGTTACTAGATGATGAAGCTTATAAAGAGACTAGTGATGTGTTAAGGCAGTTAAGAGAAGATATTCAGTTTAAACATCATCACATAGAAGTCCCAACCTACCGTGGTTTATTATTAAATGATACTTTGGCCAAGTTATCATCAGTTGAAACGTCTACAAGTTTTGAAAGTATGGTGGAGGAGTTGACTCAGCCAAACCATGACACAACTCATTTGCCAAAAGGTTTAAAAACAAGTTTGCGTGATTATCAAGTTGTAGGCTTTAACTGGTTTAAAACTTTAAGTAAATACCAATTCGGCGGTATTCTAGCTGATGATATGGGGTTAGGTAAAACAGTTCAAACCATTACTTATTTGTTATCAGAAAAAGTAGCAGGACATCTAAATCAACCGAGTTTAATTATTGCTCCAGCTAGTTTAATTTACAACTGGAAACTAGAGTTTAAACGCTTTGCACCTGATTTGTTAGTTGATGTTGTAGTGGGAGCAAAAAAAGAGAGGGTTGAACAAATTAGCAAGACCTCACGTGCTGATGTTGTTATTGTCTCTTATGCAACATTAAGGCAAGATGTATCATTATTTAAAAAGCAAAGTTATCATAGTATTATTTTAGATGAGGCTCAAATGATAAAGAATGCTTCTACAAAAACTTTTCAAGCTATTGTTAGTTTGACATCTAATCGAAAATTTGCATTAAGTGGTACACCAATTGAAAACCGTTTAGAAGAATTATGGGCGATTTTTAAATTTTTAATGCCAGGATTTTTTCCGTCTCTTAGAAAATTTAAGCAACTGGAAACGTCAGTTATTGCGACAATGATTCAACCATTTGTGTTAAGACGAGTGAAAAAAGATGTATTAGATGACTTGCCAGACAAGATTGAAACAGATCTTTACAGTCAATTAACTGAAGAACAAAAAATCTTATACGTGGCTCATTTAAAACAAATGCAAGAAACATTATCTAGTATGTCCTCAGGTGACTTTAACAAGCAACGTTTGTCTATTTTAGCAGGACTGACAAGGCTTAGACAAATTTGTTGTGATCCAACCTTGTTTATGGAGGACTATGAAGGTGGTTCTGGTAAATTGGACCAAGCACTAGAATTAATTGAACAGGCTAGAAGTAATGGCAGGAGAATGTTATTATTTTCTCAATTTACAGGTATGCTATCAATTATTGAAAAAGAGCTTGATAAACGTGGTATCAGTTCATTTTATTTAAGAGGAAGTACTCCAGTGAAAGAGCGCCAGTATTTAGTAGACAGATTTAACCGAGGAGAAAAAGATGTCTTTTTAATATCTTTAAAAGCCGGTGGGACTGGGCTTAATCTAACAGGAGCAGATACTGTTATTTTATATGATTTATGGTGGAATCCAGCTGTTGAAGAACAGGCTACTGGAAGAGCGCACAGAATTGGTCAAACCAAAAAAGTTGAAGTGTGGCGTTTGATGGCTGAGGGTACTATTGAAGAGAAGATGAATCAACTTCAATTAGAGAAGAAAAAACTCTTTCAACAAGTCCTTCATTCAGAAGATACGAAAGAATTGTCATCTATGAGTATGGAAGACATTCAACATATTTTAGAATTTGGTGAGGCACAAGAATAAAGATATGGAGTGATAAAAAGTGACTAGTCTAAGTCATCTTTGTGGTGATTTCTTGGACTAGAGTACTGCTATCAGACTCCTTATCTTTTATTTATTTATTTTGGAGGAGAAAGTATGTTTAAACGTTTTTTCATGTATTACAGGCCTTACAAGAAGCTTTTTATTTTAGATTTTTCTTGTGCTGTCATTGCAGCACTTCTTGAGTTAGCATTTCCAGTAATCGTAAATAATGTGATTGATAACATTATGCCATCTAAAAATTTAAAACTAATTATTGTGGTTTGTGCTGCCCTTTTTGGTTTTTATATCATTAATACGGCCCTTCAATATGTAGTGGTATATTTCGGTCACAAGCTAGGAGTGAATATTGAAACAGATATGAGAGATGAGTTGTTTGCTCATTTGCAGGAACAACCTTATGAATATTATGATAATCAAAAAACTGGGAAATTAATGACTCGTTTAACGACTGATTTATTTGAAATATCAGAACTAGCTCACCACGGACCAGAAGATGTCTTTATTACGATTATGACTTTAGTAGGTTCATTTTTCTTAATGTATCATATCCATCCTCAACTAGCCTTTATTACAGCTTTAATGGTACCTTTCATTACCATTGCATTAGCTTTCTTTAATTCTAAAATGACCCAAGTTAATACAACAATTTATGAAAATCTAGGGGAATTTAGTGCGGGCATTGAAGCTAGTGTGAGCGGTATTCGTGTGACCCAAGCTTTTGCTAATGAAGCGTTTGAAAAAACTAAATTTAGTCAGCTAAATCAGCAGTATCGTAACTCAAAACTAGCTTTTTATAAAACTATGGCCTTAAGCTCTTCATATAATTATTTAATAATTCGTTTGATTAGTTTATTTGCCTTATTGTTTGGGGCTTACTATACTATTCGAGGAGAAATTACTAATGGGAATTTTGTAAGTTTTATTTTATTATCCAATGTTTTTGCTAGACCGATTGAAAAGATTAATGTCATGATTGAGAGCTATCCGAAAGGTTTTGCTGGTTTTAAACGATTTATTGAAGAAATTGACAAGGTTCCCAGTATTCAAAATAAATCAGAAGCTATTGATGTTGGTGTGTTGTCTGGAGATATTATTTATGATCAAGTTTCTTTTAGTTATAGTGATGGGTGAATAGGTTACACTTAGTTGAACAATAAAGATAAGGTGTCTATACTTAATAAAAAACAAAGTAGGAGCTTATTTCATGACAACTAACAGAAAACCAAGACGGACCTTCAAAGAATCATTTAAGAAACAAATGGTGGAACTGCATAAATCAGGAAAACCTAGAAAAGATATTTTAAGAGAATATGACCTGACACCATCAACCTTTGATAAATGGGTAAAACAATATAATCAGTCAGGATCATTCAAAGAGAAAGATAATTTGACACCAGAAGAAAAAGAGTTGCGTGAATGACGAAAACTAAATAAAGAACTGATGATGGAGAATGATATTTTAAAGCAAGCGGCGCTGATATTCGGACGAAAGTAGAAGTTGTTAGGGAAAACAAAAAGAAGTATAGTGTATCAGCGATGTGTCGAAAATTAGAAATTTCTCGTGGGGCTTATTATTATGAAGTCAAAAGAAAAAAATCAGAAGCTATTGTTGAAAAAGCAGTCATTGAGTCATTTACAGATAGCCGTAACTCCTACGGAGCAAGAAGAATTAAAGATGATTTAAACGATCAAGGATTAATTGTTTCAAGAAGAAGGATACGACGAATCATGAATAAGTTTAATTTCATTTCAAGCTACACAACACTGAAATTTAAACCTCAAGCAACGACTAAAAATGAACAGAAAATCGATAATGTTTTATCACGTCAATTTGATAAAATGCAACCTATGGAAGCTTTAGTGACAGATTTAACCTATGTTAAAGTAGGCAAAAAGTGGCATTATGTCTGCTTTATTCTCGATTTGTTCAATCGAGAAATAGTTGGGCATTCTAGTGGTCCTAACAAATCTGTGGACCTTGTGCTACAGGCAATCGGAACGATTGAACAGCCATTAGATGATGTTGAAATTTTTCATACAGACCGAGGAAAAGAATTTGATAACCAAAGTATTGATGAATTATTGGATGTGTTTCAGATAAAACGGTCTTTATCACGTCCTGGCTGCCCCTATGACAACGCTGTGGCAGAAGCAACCTATCGAGCTTTTAAAATTGAGTTTATTTACCAACAATCTTTTGACTCATTGTTTGAACTACAATATGAGTTAATGGATTATGTCAATTGGTGGAACAAGTTTAGAAAACATGGCAAGCTTGGCTATCAATCCCCGATTAATTACCGTTTAGATTGGGAGTTGAAACAGGTTATTTAGCAGAACATAGAATAACTATCTAAATAAAATAAAGACCTTATAATTTTTGTACAGAAAAGTGTTGCCAATTCAGGGACACAAGTTTTTAATGAGTTGTCATTAACTATTAAAAAAGGGGAAACAGTGGCTTTTGTTGGGCCAAGTGGTGCTGGTAAAACGACATTATGTCACTTGTTGCCAAGGTTTTATGACATCAACTCAGGTGAGATCTTAATCGATGGGTATAATATTCAAGATTTAAGTTTAACATCCTTAAGAGAGCAAATTGGCTTAGTTCAGCAAGATGTTTTTTTATTTCCTGGAACAATTAAGGATAATATTTTATATGGTAAGTTAAGTGCTAGTGATCATGAGGTAGCTGAGGCTATTAAGTTAGCTCATTTGGAACAAGTTATTGAAGAATTACCAGAAGGGCTTGATACGCTCATTGGTGAGCGAGGAATTAAATTATCTGGTGGACAAAAACAACGTGTTGCCATTGCTAGAATGTTTTTAAAAAACCCGCCGATTTTAATATTAGATGAGGCAACAAGTGCTCTTGATACAGAAACAGAAACAGTGATTCAAGACTCACTAGCCTCTTTATCAAAAGGGAGAACAACTTTAATTATTGCTCATAGACTTGCTACAATTAAAGATGCTACAAGAATTGTAGTAGTAGATACAACAGGAATTGTTGAAATAGGAAGTCATGATGAGCTGATGGCATTAAACGGAGCTTATAAGCAGTTATACGATGCTCAGTTTAGATGAGATTGAAAAAATAAAGTTTCTATTTTCATCTGTTAGCGATTCCTTTGCTTAGTTGTAAAATCAAGTTAGCCACTCTAAAATAATAAAAAAACACCATGGTAAAAATTCGTGTATCATTGAAGTAACTACCCAACAACGAAAGGAATTTTTATCATGGTGAAAATTAAGAATAACACAAAGACATCTAGTTATAAACATCTTTCCTTAAAGGAAAGGCAGCTTATTGAAGTTTGGCATAATATGGGAGACTCTAATAGAGAAATTGGTAGACGATTAGACCGACACCATCAAACAATAAGTAATGAGCTTAAACGAGGAACGACCACGCAAATCAAAGAAAATAAGAAACCTAAACAACTCTATTTTGCTGATACGGGGCAAGCTAAATACATAGAAAACAGGAAACGCTGTGGTTCGAAATCTAAGCTAGTTAGTGCTGTTGATTTTATTAATTATGCTTGTAAACAAATGATAGACTTTAATTGGTCACCAGATGCAATTGTTGGCTTTATCAAGTCTTTAGGGACTTGGGATAAACCTATTGTTTCTACTAAGACACTTTATAACTATATTGATAAAGGTTTTTTACCAGTCAGAAATCATCATCTCAAGATGAAAGTTAGACTATCACCTAAAAAGAAAAGAAGTCGTCAGCATAAAAAAGCTCTTGGAAAATCAATTGATGAACGACCTAGCAAAATTGATTCTAGACAAGAGTTTGGTCATTGGTTCAAAATCTAAAGATGATAATGCTCTACTTACACTTGTTGAAAGAAAAACTCGCTACATGATTACTGTTGTTCTAGATGATCATACTGAAGAGTCTGTTAGTTACGCTATTAAACAGTTAAAATATGAGTTTGGAAGAGCCCGATTTAGTAGCATATTTCAATCGATTACTGCTGATAATGGCAGTGAATTTAGCTCACTTGATGATACTCTGCAACAAATGACTGATATCTACTTTGCTCACCCTTATTCATCTTGGGAACGAGGAACAAACGAAAGACATAATGGTTTATTACGGCAATTTGTTCCGAAAGGAACGCCTATCTGTCACTACTCAAAGCAGTTCATACAACTGGCTACTGAAAAAGTTAATCTTTTGCCGCGTAAAATTTTAGACTATAGACAACCAGCAACATTATTTTTAGAAGACATTCAAAATCTAAAGATCAAAACATGTTGGTAAGTAAGGGGTTCAATAAAATAACACTGATATTTAGATATTTTTACCAGAGTGGCTAACTTAATGTTGCAATTTAGATAGCGATTCCTTTATACTGAGAACAACAATTTATGAAAAGATAAAAATCAAAGGAGGCTGACATGAAAATAGTTAGAGAGAAATTAACAGTGTTATCTATGCTAACAGCTTTAACAGTTGTTTTGGCAATGTTTTTTACAATCCCTGTTCCAATGACAAAAGGGTATGTAAACTTTCTAGAAGTGGGTATTTACACAGCTGCAATGCTTTATGGTGGGGTAGCAGGTCTTTTAGTTGGTGCCATTAGTGGTGGTATGCTCGATATGTTACTAGGTTATCCTCAGTGGATTATATTTTCAGTATTAATCCACGGTGCACAAGGTTATATTGCAGGGAAATGGACAGTAGGTAAATCTTACAAAGTTCGCTTGTTTTGGTTAAGTCTAGCATCACTTATTATGGTAGTTGGGTACTTTTTTGCTGGAGCCTTACTCTACGGATACGGAGCAAGTTTAGCATCTATTCCTGGAAATATTATTCAAGTTATATTTGGAACTTTTGCATCATTGATGGTCGTAGGTATTTTAGAAAAACGCTCGCTAGTTAAACCATAAAAACATTTAATCTCAGATATTTCTTTCTTTTTATGATAGAATAGATTTAACATAATCCGTGGAAAATCTATTGCTGGTTGTTTGCACCAGATAAAAAGTAATGAGGTAAATTAAATAGAATAAGTTATCATTATTTTTTTATGCAATAACCTAGTTAGTGAAACATAATGGAGTAAATTAAAAAGAAAGAAATCATTTTTTAAATGATATGATGAGGTGGAAAATAAGTGAGTGAAGTGAAAATTGTCCCATTAGGTGGGGTTAGAGAAAATGGAAAAAGTATTTATGTAACAGAAGTTGAAGAAGAGATCTTTGTTTTAGACTGTGGACTGAAATATCCAGAAGATGAACAACTTGGTATTGACATGGTTATTCCTGATTTTTCATATTTAATCGAGCGAAAAGATAAGATTGCTGGTGTTTTTTTAACACATGGACATGCTGATGCAATTGGTGCACTACCTTACTTTTTAGAAGAAATACCAGTGCCAGTATTTGGATCAGAGTTGACCATTGAATTAGCTAAAATTTATGTCAAAGATTATCCTAAAACTCGTGATTTTAATGATTTTCATATTATTAATGAAAAAACAATTATTGAGTTTTCTAAAGCAGAAGTAAGCTTTTTTAGAACAACGCATACTGTTCCTGATTCAATGGGAATTGTCGTCAGTTCTGATGAGGGTAATATTGTTTATACTGGAGACTTTACTTTTGACCAAAGTGCTAGTCCAATGTATCACACAGACTTTGCCAGACTAGCAGAAATTGGAAAACAAGGTGTGTTAGCTCTTTTAAGTGATTCAACCAATGCTGAGAGTAGTGCTCTAGCTGCTTCAGAAAATAAAGTTTTCGATGATATCTATGATACGTTTAGAGATTGGGATGGTAGAATCATTGTGGCTGGTGTAGCTAGTAATCTACAACGAATCCAACAAATTTTTGATGCGGCTTATAAGTGTGATCGTGTTGTTGTGCTAACAGGTAAAGACGTAGAAAAAATTGTTGATACAGCGATTAAATTAGGGAAATTAACCTTACCAAGTGATGAGTTAATTATTACTGAAAAACAAATGAAATCAAAAAATAAACAAGATTTAATTATACTAGAGACAGGACGCATGGGTGAGCCACTTCATACCTTACAAAAAATGGCTAGTAAACGTCACCGTTTTATTCGAATTGAAGAAGGTGATCTCGTGTATATTACAACAAGTAAAACTAGTGCCATAGAAACAACATTGGCTAAAACTGAAGATATGGTATACCGTGCTGGTGGTGTCGTTCAAACCATCACAGATCGTCTACATGTCTCAGGGCATGCCAATCAAAATGATTTGAAACTAATGCTTAACTTAATGAAACCAAAATACTTTATTCCTGTTCAAGGAGAGTATTATGTTTTAGCAAAACATGCAGAACTTGCTAATGAAGTGGGAATTGATTATAAAAATATCTTTATTACTGATAGAGGCGATATTTTAGAGTTTGAAAATGGTCGTTTGAGAATGACAGGAACAACTGAAGTTGAAAATGTTTTAATTGATGGTTTAGGTGTGGGAGATGTTGGAAATATTGTGTTAAGAGATCGTAAAATTCTTTCAGAAGATGGGATTTTTATTGTGGCAATTACGATTAATCGACGTGAGAAAAAAATTATCTCTCCAGCTAGAATCACCTCACGTGGTTTTGTTTATATGAAATCAAGTAATAATTTGATGAATGAAAGTGCTGTGATTGTGGAGGAAGTTGTCCTACTTAATTTAGAAAAGCAAGATTTTGATTGGGGCGTTTTAAAACAAGAAATAAGAGATCAATTAAGTCGTTATTTATATGATCAAACAAAACGTAGACCGGTAATCTTGCCAGTTATTATGGAATCAAGTCAAAAGAGGAAATAGTACAAATAACCGTTAAGTCCATACTTAACGGTTATTTGTTGTGTTAATGAATAGTTGATAGGAGGGAGTGTAAGTCATGGGAAAAGTAGTAGGTCATAAACATCGTTGGTGGATATTAGTTGCTGTAGGGTTATTCACCTTTATGTCTACCTTAGATGGTAGTATTGTGAATATTGCCTTACCAATTATCTCTGATGATTTAGGTGTGAATATGAATCAGGCAGAGTGGGTTGTATCTGTTTATTTGATGGAAATTTGTGTATTTTTACTATTTTTTGGTAAAGTTGGAGATAGTATTGGTAAAATAAAAATCTTTAAAATTGGAACGTTAGTATTTGTTTTTGGATCATTTTTATGTGGAATACCTGGTAGTTTACCACTTCTTTTAGTCGCTAGAGTTATTCAAGCGATTGGTGCTAGTATGACTATGGCAACTAATAATGGTATTATTACAGAAATTTTTCCTTTTGAAGAAAGAGGTAGAGCCTTAGGTTTAATGGGATCTTTTGTGTCTTTAGGAGCCATTGCAGGACCTGGTTTAGGTGGAATTATTTTAGCTCATTTTAGTTGGTCCTATATTTTTTGGATAAATGTACCAGTGGGAATTGTGACGATTTTATTTGGATGGTATCTATTACCTAAGTCAGAAATTAAAACTCATCAAAAAATTGATGTGGGAGGCTTCTTGTTGTTTGGTTTGTTTATCTGTTTGTTTTTTGGTGGGATTTTCATTGGACAAGAGATTGGTTTTAATTCAATAGTTGTCTGGTTGATGTTAGTATTATCTGTTGTGTCGATTATAAGTTTCTATTATTATGAAAAACGTCAAGAGGTACCTTTAGTACAATTTGAGTTATTCCATAATCAACTGTTCACTATTAGTTTAATAACAGCTATGCTTATTTTTGTTACTAACTTCTTTTCAAATGTCGTGACACCTTTTTATTTACAAGAAGTAAGGGGATTAAACCCAAGTATGACTGGTCTTTTAATGATGATATATCCTGTCATTATGGTGATAGGAGCTCCTATTAGTGGCTACTTTACAGATAAAAAAGGGCCACACATTGTAACTCTCTTAGGGTTGATTACTATTACTATTGCTCAAATGAGTTATTTATTACTAAACCAACAAACTACTCTATGGCTATTTGGAATGATTATGGTCTTAGTAGGTATTGGAAATGCTATGTTTGGAGCGCCAAATAATACAATTATTATGTCGAGTGTTGAGAAAAAAGATTTAGGTGTGGCAGGGAGTATGAATGCTTTAGCTAGAAACTTTGGTATGATAGTAGGGGTGACTTTATCCACAACAGTTTTATATCAATCTATGAGTTATAAAATGAGTGAAAAAGTGACAGGTTATGTAGCAGATAGACCAGATGTTTTCATTTATGGGATGCATGTTACTTATATAATGGCTGTCTGTATTTGTTTATTTGCAACGCTGTTGACTATTTTTAGATTAAAAAAATCTAAAAAAGGGACTAATAGCTAATAACCCATCACGACACAGTTAATCTAAGGAGTAATTAAAGGTGTTTTTTATACGATGGAATGCTAGAATAACATATAGATGATAGACTAAATATTAGATAAAAGAGAAAGTATTTAGGTGATGCAGATGAGTATGACAAAACATGAGCAAATACTTGAACATATTGAACTATTACCAGTAGGAGAAAAGATTTCTGTTCGAGGTATTGCAAAGAACTTAGATGTCAGCGAAGGGACAGCATATAGAGCGATTAAGGAAGCAGAAGCAATCGGATTAGTTTCAACGATTGAACGTGTCGGCACGATTCGGATTGAAAAAAAAGCTACAGATCAATTGGAGCGGTTATCTTTTAATGAGCTAGTTAAAATTATAGATGGGGACGTTTTAGCCGGTCATACAGGCTTGGATAAAATTTTAGATCGTTTTGTGATTGGGGCTATGACAGAAAAAAGTATGGAGCGCTATATTACGCCCGGTGCTTTAATGATTGTAGGAGATAGAGAAGGGGTCCAACGTCTTGCTTTGATGCAAGGAGCAGCAGTGTTATTGACAGGTGGATTTGATGTGTCAGATAGTGTTAAAGGACTAGCTGATGAGTTGGCGTTACCAATTTTAAGAACAGCTTATGACACGTTTACAGTTGCCACGATGATTAACCGTGCGATTAGTGATCAAATGATAAAAAAAGATATGACTTTAGTAGAAGATTTACAAATACCTTTATCTAGAACTTATTATTTAACTACTAAAAACACTATTTCAGATTATCATCAGTTGGTTGAAAATACTCACTTCACAAGATTTCCAGTGGTCAATAAAGCACATCGTTTAGTAGGGATGGTCACTACTAAAGATGTTGCTAAAAAACAAGACTCACAATCGATTGAAACAGTCATGACCAAAGAACCTCGTTATGCCAAATCACATATGAGTGTGGCAAGTGTTGGACATCAGATGATTTGGGATGGTTTAGAGATTGTTCCAGTGGTTGAAGATAGTTTAAATTTAATTGGTATTATCTCAAGGCGAGATGTGATGAAGTCTATGCAATCCTCTCAGGAACAACCACAAATGCCGCATAAATTAACAGATCAAATTGCTAATCAGATTGTAAAAAAAGAACGTAGTGGACAAGAAGAACCTGTGTTTACTTTTATAGTATCACCTCAAATGGTTAATAATTTAGGGACACTATCTTTTGGTGTGTTAAACCAAATTATTTCTCATGTTGTTAGACAAACTATTTTAGCTAAACATAATTATCATTCAGTGATTGAGCAAATTAGTTTGTATTATTTTCAATTAATTCAAATGGATAGTGAAATTGAGATAGATGCTCAAATTATTGAAGTAGGAAGACGTTCAGCAAAACTGGATGTGTGTGTTACCAAAGATAATATGATGGCATCAAAAGCGATAGTAGTGACTCAATTAATGGATCCAGTATAGGGGGGAAAAATAATGCCAATTAAACAAGAAATAATAGATGTGATTAAAGAGTACCAAACGATTATGATTCATAGACATCAAAGTCCAGATCCAGATGCACTAGGCTCTCAAGGAGGACTGGCTGACATTATACGCAGGACTTATCCTGATAAAAAAGTGTATACTGTTGGTGGTGAGGTTGGGGATTTAAGTTACCTTAATACTATGGATAATGTGACAAATGAGATGTATCAAGGTGCGCTAGTGATTGTAACAGATACAGCCAACGCTCCTAGAATTAGCGGGGAACAATATTCTTTAGGAGAAAAACTAATTAAAATAGATCATCATCCAGACGATGAGCCGTACGGGGATATTTCATGGGTTGAACCATCAGCTAGTAGTACTAGTGAGATGATTTATGATCTTTACGAAGCTAATTCAGAGGAGTTAGTGATGCCAAGTGAAGCAGCCAGGCTACTTTATGCGGGAATTGTAGGAGATACAGGTAGGTTTTTATATCCTGCCACAACAGCACATACTCTAGAAGTAGCTAGTAAATTAAGACGATATGATTTTGACGCTGCTAAGTTAAGTCGTTTTATGGATGAGGTAGATGAGAAAATTGCCCGTTTAACAGGTTATGTTTATGATAATTTAATTATTGATGATAGTGGTGCAGCGATGATTATTTTATCAAACGAGTTGATGCAGGAGTATGATATTGAAGACAGTGACACACATGCCCTAGTTCCTCTTCCTGGTAGAATTCACGGTATTATTAGTTGGGGTATTTTTGTGGAGCAACCTTTAGGAGGTTACCGAGTTCGCTTACGCTCTAAAGGCCCAGTGATTAATGGGATTGCTAAGCGTCACCATGGTGGTGGGCACCCTCTTGCAAGTGGAGCTAAAGCAGTAGATAAAGAAGAGATAGAGGTTATTTTTCAAGAATTAATAACAGTTGCTACAGAAGCAGCTATTTTTTAAAACATATAGTAAACAAAAAGAACTGAAATCAAATTATGATTTCAGTTCTTTTTGTTTACTATATTCTCTAGGTGAGATCCCTGTGTATTTTTTGAATAATTTACTAAAATGGTAAGCATCTTGATAACCAACAGCCTCAGAAACTTCTTTGATCGTTAATTGTTGTTGGCTTAATAATTCTTTAGCCCTTTTCATTCTAACGCTAATCAGATAATTAATCGGACTCTCCCCAGTTTCTTCTTTAAACAGTTTTGAAATATAAGTTGGGCTGACGTACATAGAATTTGAGAGACTATCTAAGCTGATTTCCTCTGAATGGTGAGTTTCTAAATAATACTTAATGGATGTTGCCATGTCTTTTTTAGAAGAAATCATAGGTCTCACTGGGGTGATAGATAATTTATGTTGAGTGATTTGACGTAATAAATAAACCCATAACTTCATGACTAATTGTTGGAACGCTAGCTCTTGATAGGGTTGTTGTTCTTCTTTTTCCTTTAAAATATCAAAGATAATTTTTTGGAATTCCGGGTGCTCACTTAAATGAATAATAGGATCAGTTAAGGGGAAGGTATTTGGGGTGTAGCCAGTAAATTGTAAATGGTCAATGCCTATATGTAAGTGATGACTGTGATCTGTATTTTGTATTTCATTGTGCATCATATCTGGATTAATAAAGATAACGTCTCCTGTGTCAAGGTGATGGAGAGTATTATCTAAGCTATAAGTTGTAGAACCTTGTAAAATAATGCTAATTTCTAAAAATTTATGATAGTGATATTTTGTGTGAGTATTTTCTTGTAAAAAGCCGTCAATCACGTATAAAACATTAGGCTGAAAGTTAGTGGTTCCAATATCTAACATATAGTCAACTCCCTTGGTATCTTGTCTAATATACTACATGAATTGGATAGGATATGCCATGTTTTTATTCTATTTGAGTGGTAAGATAGTCATAAATTTAAAGAGGAGGAGTAGAGATGAATCAAATAAAATGGATTGCCCAATATGTGAAACCTTACTGGCTTAAAGAAGTTATCGCTCTTATATTTTTAATTCTAAGTTCAGCCTTACAGATTATTAATCCTATTATTATTGGTATATTGGTTAACCGAATGATTCAAGGTGACGCAACCCAGCATCTAATGCGGTATTTATTTATCATGATAGCTGTAACTATCGCTAGAATCATTACGCGCTATATTTATCAAAATGTTTTTGAAAAGGTAGGCCAAAACGTTTTATATGATCTAAGAAATGACTTATATCAAAAAATTCACGAGTTAGATTTTAACTACTTTAACCATAACCGTGTAGGAGACTTATTAGCAAGAATGACAGGGGATATGGATATTATTCGCCATTTTGTGTCATGGGTAGCACCTAGTTTTTTAGAAAATGTTTTGTGGTTTATTTTAGCTGTTATTGTGATGTTTCAAATTGATGTGTGGTTGACACTGATGATGTTAGCTGTGACACCATTTATTTATATATTAACTAAAAAATTATCCAAGGAAAGCTATCCTTTATTTTTTGATATTAGAGAGTCTTTTGCTAAATTAAATTCGACAGTAGAAGAGAATATTGGTGGTAACAGGGTTGTTAAAGCTTTTGCTAGAGAGGATTTTGAAATAGAAAAGTTTAATGATGTCAATGAAGCTTATATGAATAAAAATTTGGAATCGGTTGATGTCTCTGCTAAATATTTACCAGGTTTAGAATTTTTATCTGGATTTTTATCTGTATTAACTTTAGTTTTTGGTGGTATTTTTACAATTCAAGGAAACATGACAATTGGCTCTTTAGTAACTTTTAGTAATTATTTATGGATGTTAAATAATCCATTACGTAATAGTGGTTGGATTGTTAGTGATACTCAGCGATTTTTTGCAAGTTGTGTTAAAATTCGCCAACTATTAGATGAAAAAGTAGACATTGAATCAACAGCAATAGATACACACGAAAAAATTAAAGGTGATGTGACGTTTGATCATGTTAGTTTTGCCTTTCCAGATAATCCTGATAACTTAATTTTAGAGGATATCTCATTTTCTGTTAAGCAAGGAGCTGTTGTAGGGATATTAGGTCAGACAGGTTCAGGGAAGAGTACACTAGTTAGCCTACTTGCTAGATTTTATGATGCCACAGAAGGTGTTATTTATTTGGGTGGTAAACCAATTCAAGATTGGTCAGTGAGGCAATTAAGAGAAAATATCTCTATAGTTATGCAAGAACCATTCTTATTTTCAAATACGATTATTGAAAATATTGGTTTTGGTTTAGGTGACTACAAACAAGATTATGTGAAACAAGTAGCACAAGTTGCAGATGCTCATCAATTCATTGAACGCATGCCAGATGGTTATAACACATTAGTTGGCGAGCGTGGAGTTGGGCTTTCTGGTGGACAAAAACAGCGGATTTCTTTAGCTAGATCTTTAGTGATGCAGCCTTCTATTTTGATTTTAGATGACACAACGTCAGCTGTGGATATGGAAACAGAACATAAAATCCAAACTGGACTAAAAGATATTATCAAAGATAGCACGACCTTCACTATTGCCCATAGAATTAGCTCAGTCAAAGACGCTGACTTAATTTTAGTATTAGATGATGGGAAAATTATTGAACGTGGTACTCATGAGGAATTAATAGCAAAAGAAGGTCAATACTATGAAACGTACCAAAAACAAGTAGGTCACCAGTAGAAAGAGGAGGGATATTATGGCTAAAAAAAATACATACCAAACAGATGAAGAATTACTTCAATCTTTTAATATGGGACATTTTAAGCGCTTAGGTGTCTACATTTCTCCTCATAAAAAAGGGCTGTTGGCTATTTTAAGTTTAATAGTAATCACAAATATTGTTGCCATGCTTGGACCGTATTTGATGAAGTTATCTATTGATCAGTTTATTCCAGATGCTAATGTTAATAAACTGATCATCTCAGGGGTTATTTATACAATATCACTGGTGTTTATTGCTTGGAGTTTAAGGTATAGAACGCTGCATATGACAAAAATTGGTCAAGATATTTTGGCTCTTCGTCAAATCGTGTTGATATTTAAAAATTGATAAAATAAGGGCATTAGAAGAAGGGGGATTTTTCCTCCTTCTTCTTTTTAATTAAATTGAAATGATTGACCTTGAATAAGGAAAATCCGTCGCTTAAAAGTTAAGAAATTTCGGTAACCATAGGCTGTTCGTTTGATAGCTTTGATTCGGTTGTTAATTCCTTCTAAAAAACCATTTGAATAAGAATAATTTAAAGCATTGGTAACACCTTGCCTGAAGGTTTGGAATGTTTTGAATTTGGCTTTAAATTCCTTAGGAAGCTCATTAGAGATAGAATGAGTTAATTCTAAAAATAAGTCTGAATCCTTTGTTTCATAAGCATATTTTAACTCTTGTATATAATCATATGCGATTTTTATAGTTGAGTTATAGGAAAGAAGTTCTTCAATGACACCAACTTGTGTCATACTTTTATTGAAAAGAGGATAATTACTATATGTAGTGGCACTTAATTGACTAGAGTCTTTTAAAAATAGTTTCCAATATTTTTTTATTCTCCGGTATTGTTTTGCTTCTTCATTATCATAACGTTTTAATTGATTCATTTCTTTTATTCTTAGTTGATTAAAAGAACGATTGATATGCTGAATGATATGGAATCTATCTGTCACAATCTCTGCATGTGGAAATACAGTTTTAAGAAGGCCACCGTAGTTGGCATTCATATCCATGACGAGAAACTTCACTTTTAACCGCTCTTTTCTGGAGTATTTCAGGAAGTACTTAATAAGAGAGAAGAGACGTCTATCTGGTAAAATATCAATAATCTTTTTACTTTCAGCATCAGCACAAATAAAGCTCATACCAGATTGACATGACTTAGTTGATTTAAATTCATCGACACATAGTACTTTTGGTAGATGTTGAAAGTTGGTTAGACAGTGGTTGGTAAAGTCGTATAAAACACGTTGTACCGTGTTATCAGAAACATGATGGAATCTAGCGATCTCTTTTCTTGAACGATCTTCTTTCAAATCTAAGGCGATTTGATACTTTAATGTTTTCGATATATGACAATAGTCATCGACTAACGCAGTATCAGCACTGAATGTTGTATGACATTCTTTACATAGATATCGTTCTCTTTTAAGTTCTAAATAAGTTGTGACCCTATTAAACTCTGGTAGTTGTGTTTTAGTAGTATAAGTACCATTTTTAACACACGTATTCTGATGACAAGAGGGGCATATTCTGTCTGGAGACGTTAGTCTTCCCCTTATTATATTTGAGCGTCTACCTCTAATAGTAGCCTCAGTTAACCAATCTTTTTCAAAAATAATAGATTTGTCTGTTAAATTAAGTAATTTTCTAGTATGATTATCCATGGGAACATCCTCCTAATAATTTGGTTTTTGTCGACTTTATTTTATCATGTTTGGATGTTCCTTTTTGTATTTAAAAACAAAAAATCGTATTAATGGAAACTATCCATCAACACGATTTATTATAGACCCGATATTTTAAAAGATATGCGTTTAGATATTTTTTCACATTTACAAACATTATCTTTTTCTTATTATGATAGTAGACCTCATGGTAAGATTTTAATTCGAGTAGTGAATTATATTAATAGCTTAAGTGATTTATTAAGTAATAGTTTAAACAATTTTTTCTTTGATATCGTTAATATGCTCATTACTTTATGTGTGATGTTTTTAATTAATGCAAAGCTAGCACTGTATAGTTTAATTCTCTTACCGGTGCTAGGATTAGTGACATGGGGCATTCAAAAGCTACAAAAAAAAGCTTATCAGGAATTAAGTAATAAGCAATCAAACCTAACAGCCTACACTCATGAAAGTATTGCTGGAGTAAAGGTGACGCAATCTTTCACTCAGGAATATCAAAAGCAAGAGGTATTAGAAGATTTATCTGGCCAATATAAAAAGTCATGGATGAAGGCTGTTTATATTGTGAGATTATTATGGCCAGCAGTGGAGTTAATTTCAATTTTAACTACCTGTCTACTATATTATGCGGGGATCAAACAAATCGGAATTGAAGTAAGTGTTGGGACTTTAGTTGCTTTTATGGCTTATATTTCTAATTTTTGGAACCCAGTTATTAATATTGGTAACTTTTATAATCAATTAGTCACAGCGACAGCTTATCTAGAGCGTATTTTTGAAACATTAGATGAAGTACCAGATATTCAAGATAAAAAGGGTGCTATTGTTTTACCACCAGTCAAAGGTGAGGTAGATTTTGATCATGTTTATTTTCGTTATGAAAAAGATGGTCCTAATATTTTAGATGATGTGACTTTTCATGTGTCACCTGGTGAGAGTATTGCCTTAGTTGGGCCTACAGGATCAGGTAAAACTACAATTGTGAATCTTATTAACCGATTTTATGATGTTAGTAGTGGGGCTGTTAACATTGATGGTTATGACATTCGTGATGTCACGATTAATTCTTTAAGAAGCCAAGTCGGCGTGATGTTACAAGATCCGTTTATTTTTTCAGGTACTATTTTAGAAAATATTGGTTATGGGAAATTAGATGCTACTCGTGAGGAAATTATTGAAGCTAGTAAAATTGTTAGAGCTCATGACTTCATTGAAAAGTTACCAAAGGGCTATGATACAGTAGTCGAAGAGCGTGGGAGTACATTATCATCTGGACAGCGTCAATTAATTTCATTTGCTAGAGTGTTATTAGCTGATCCAAAAATCCTAATATTAGATGAAGCCACGTCAAATATCGATACACAAACTGAAGAATTACTTCAAGCAGGTATTAATCAATTATTACGCAATAGGACATCATTTATTATTGCACACCGTTTGTCGACTATAAAGCATTGTTCTTCCATTTTTGTGATTGATAGAGGTCAGATTAAAGAAGTAGGAACTCATGAAGACTTGCTTAGACAAGATGGTCATTATGCTATGTTACATAAGGCGCAATTTGATTCTATGTCTTAGTCTCATAACAATAAAAAACTCAGCCGATTTTGGCTGAGTTTTTTATTGTTAAATATGTTTTACAAACAAAATTTGTTCATAAGTATCTGTTTTAGTGACCTCTTTAGTCATAAAATCTTCTTTTTCAAAGAAGTATCTGGCTACAGTATTTGGTACTGGACATAATAACTCAATAGTATCTGTACCTGTATCACTAACTGTTTTTTCTAAAGCTTTATAGAGTTGATTAGCTAGATCTGTTCCACGGTATTCTTTTTCCAAGACAAATTCACCAATGATACCAGTTCCTTTTTCAGGTGTGTCTTCAATCCAATCAATAAACCCTATTAATTTCTTGTCATCAAAAATACCATACATGTATTTTTGAGAAGCAGAGGTATTAGTAGGTAGAGAAGTGAAAAATTTCTTAGCTTCTGCTGTTGAAGGTGTGTGATCTGTATAAGCAGTAAAATAGTCATTCGTGTTGATTAGTAATTGTTTAAATGCCTCTATCTGCTCAGTATTTGCTCCATCTAATAATTGAATATGAATTGATGGAAAGTTTTCATGGTTAAATTGTTTCATAGCGAGTCGGTAATCTCCTTTTTATTGTGATAGAGTCCCACAAGATCTAAATCCTTAAACTCTGTCATATGTTGTTTTTTATACCAAACAATGATTGGTTGGTTATCTTTTTGTCCATCAGTGATTAATAGACATTGCCTAATATGGGTAGATTTTTTTTAAGACATGAAGAAGTAGTTTAGTACCAATCCCCGTCCCAGGCACTAATAACAAGTTCACTTTGTGTTATCAATCTAGATAAATCATCAAAGTCATCCGTGTATGATGTCCAACCTACTGAGAGATACAAAGAACGTAAGTCTTGATCAAGTAAATCTTTACTAGATTGATATGTTATTTCCAAAGATAACACCTCTTTTTCATATACCAATAGAATAGCGTATTCTACCTATAAAGAAAAGGAAAATTTTTAAGGAGTAGCTGTTTCTATCATTCGAAAGTGATAATGTCCTAAGTAGGTCGAAAGACAAAATGTCCCAAAATGATAAAATAACTTTATGAAAAGGATAAATCTAACAATGAATGAAACCAAAAAGTATCAAGTTATTAAAGCTGTCGCTGAAAATAAAAAACAAAAAAAGAGAGCTAGTATTGAACTTAATTTATCTAAATGTGAGCCCTCATTTTGGGACATTTTTCTGTTCGATTGACAGTGAATAAATTTCATTTTTTTAGAATAATTGAAAATTATTGTAGCTTTCAAGAATATTTTCAGATATAGTAACATAGTGTGAAACGGACGAGTTCATTAATGAATAAGGATAAGTAAGAGAGGATGAAGATGTGTTATGGCACAACACTCAGAATTGATGGCAAAAATTGATGCCTCAATTGAGAAAAAAAATGAATTGATTCAAAAAGATTTTAAGAGGTATGCAGTACGTTCCATTTTAGCTACTTTGTATTTAGCACTAGGATCAGCGATTGCGATTACTTTAGGTTTGAAATTTGACGGAGCTCCAGGAAAGTTGATGTATGCTTTTGCATTTGGTTTAGGACTTGTTTTAATTATATTTTTAAATGCAGAACTTGGTACGTCAAACATGATGTATATGACAGTGGCAACTTATCGTAAGAAATTATCAGCTTCTCGTGCTTTTAAGATTTTAATGGTTTGTGTGTTGTTTAATATCATTGGGGCTATTTTGGTAGCTTACCTATTAACATTAACAGGAGCGTTTAGTAATCTAGGGCCTGATAATTTTTTAACTCACATTGTTGAAGGGAAATTTGAAAAAGGTGCTGTACAAACTTTTATTGAAGCGATGTTTGCTAATATCATTGTTAACTTAGCTGTGTTAATGTCGATGCGAATCAAAGAAGATATCGGTAAAATTGTTGGTGTGATTTTGGTGATTTTCATTTTTACTTTTTTAGGTTTTGAGCATGTTATCGCCAATTTTGTTTACTTCCCACTAGCTTACTTTTCAACAGGTGGTGCTATTGCAGGAATGACAATGGGTGCTTTAACACAAAATATCATCTTGGCCTTCTTAGGGAACTTTGTAGGTGGGGGATTAGTTGTTGGTTTAACTTATGCTTGGTTAAATAACGATGAATCACTTGAGTATTTAGATTAATAATGAAGTTATAAAAAACGAGGGAGACGCTAGTCTCCCTCGTTTTTTACTTATTTTCAGCTTAATAATTGTAAACCATCTGGTGCGTACAGAGGGTTTTCTTTATTAATATGATCATAAAACATAATCCCGTTTAAATGATCGATCTCATGCTGAATCACAATAGCATCATAACCTTTTAAGCGCATTTTTTGTGTCTCACCGTTTTTATCTTGGTAAGTAATGGTTATACGAGCATGTCTAATCACGTAACCAGGTACATGGCGATCAACAGATAAACAGCCTTCCCCTTCTTCGATACAAGCTTGCTGTACGGAGTGAGAAATAATTTTTGGGTTATACATGACGGTACTAATATGTGGCACATCACTATCTTCATCTAAACTAGGGACCTCAATGGCAATCATACGTTTTGAGGCGTCTAACTGAGGAGCGGCAATCCCAACTCCACCGCGTAATCCGTATTTTTCAGCCATTTCAGGATCTTGGCTGTTTTTTAAAAACTCTTGCATTTTCTCACCTAAGGCTAAGTCCTCTTCACTTAGTGGAAAGGGAACTTCCTCAGCAACAAGTCGTAAAGTAGGGTGTCCTTCACGAATAATATCTTCCATTTTAATCATTATATGTGGTCATCCTTTCGAAACTGTTTCTTTATTCCAACTATTTTAGCATAAAAGATACATAAGATAAATACATAGAGATTGTCACTAAATGATTATTAAATTAAATAGTCAAAAAAATAATAAAGGTAAAAAAAACATTATTAATATTGGATTTTAGCATGTTTTTATCAAATAACTTATGCTATGATAAATCACTGTAAGCCTAGGCTATGTGTCAAGGGCATTGATAAATTAGGGGGAATTTTGGGATGTTAAAGCAAGACGTTGGAATGGTAGGTTTAGGTGTTATGGGGAGAAACCTAGCCTTGAATATGGAAAATAAGGGATACCGTGTTTCTGTTTATAGCCATTTTAATGAGGAAACAGAAAAATTTATAGTTCATCAATCACAAAAAAAGCTAAAAGGTGTATTATGATGATGGTCACAGCTGGAGAAGTAACAGATAAGGTGATTGATTGCTTGACGCCTTATTTGGAGCCAAGGGATATATTAATTGATGGAGGTAACACATATTTTCAAGATACACTAACTAGAAGTGATAGATTAGCTGAAAAAGGTATTCATTTTATTGGAACTGGTGTGTCAGGTGGTGAAGAAGGTGCGTTAAACGGGCCTTCTCTTATGCCTGGAGGACAAAAAGAAGCTTATGAGTTGATTCAACCAATCTTTGAAAGCATTGCAGCAAAAGCAAGTGATGATACACCTTGTGTGACGTATGTTGGAGAAGACGGTGCTGGTCATTATGTCAAGATGGTACACAATGGAATCGAGTACGGGGACATGCAGTTGATTGCTGAAGCATATGACTGGTTGACTAAAGTACTACATCTTTCAGTGAAGGAAGTCGCTGATATTTTTAGAGAGTGGAACAAGGGCGAGTTAAATAGTTATTTAATGGAGATAACTTCTGATATATTAACAAGAAAAGATGATTTAGAAACTGACAAACCTATAGATAGCGTAAAATATTTTGTGTAAATAGAAATTTAGGGTAGAAAAAAAGAAAGTCCATTCTGTAAAATTAAAGTTACCACACAAAAATTTTATAGGAGGACTTTCTCATGAATAATTTTACTACAGAAATTATGGAAACACTAATCAATAAAGGTGATTTGGATGATTTGTTTCGCCATCATCTAGAGCTAGCTATTAATTCATTATTAAAAGCTGAACTGACAGCATTTCTTGACTATGAAAAATATGATAGATCTGGATTTAATTCAGGTAATTCCCGAAATGGGAATTATTCACGTTCATTTAAAACGGAGTATGGAGAACTAAATTTAGTAATCCCTAGAGATAGGAATGGTGAGTTTTCTCAACAAACATTACCTGCTTATAAAAGAACCAATGACTCTTTAGAAACGACTATTATTCAGCTATTTCAAAAAGGAATAACGATGTCTGAAATCTCTGATTTAATTGAAAAGATGTATGGTCATTATTACACGCCACAAACTATTTCAAACATAAGTAAAATTGTATCTGAAGATGTTTTAGCTTTTAAAGAAAGAACTTTAGAGGCTAAATACTCAGTTATTTTTATGGATGCTACTCATATTCCAGTAAAAAGGAAAACCGTAGCAAAAGAAGCTATTTACATAGTAATTGGTATCCGGTTAGATGGAACCAAAGAAGTTCTAGGATTTACTATTGCTCCAACTGAATCTGCCTACATTTGGAAAGAGATACTTCAAGACCTAAAAGACCGTGGTTTAGAAGAGGTTTTATTAGTTGTAACTGATGGTTTAAACGGTATTCACGATAGCATCCATAGTGTCTATCCAAATGCTCAATTTCAACAATGTTGTGTTCATGTCTCTAGAAATATTGCTCATAAAGTTCGTGTTAAGGATAGAAAAGAAATCTGTGATGATTTTAAAACTGTCTATCAAGCTCTTTCAAAAGAGGAAGCAATTGAACAAGTAACTTTTATGACAGAAAAATGGAAAAAGCAGTATCCACGAGTTGTGAAGTTACTCATGAATCCTGCTATATTAACTTTCTATAACTTCCCGCCATCAATCAGAAGAACTATCTACTCAACTAACTTGATTGAGGGATTCAATAAACAGTTAAAAAAATATACAAAGAGAAAAGAACAATTTCCTAATGAAGAATCTCTGGAGAGATTCCTTGTTTCTCAGTTCAATGAATATAACCAAAAGTTTTTAGGTAGAGTGCATAAAGGATTTAAGGAAATTCAAGATACATTAGAATCAATGTTTTAACTTAAAATAATGGAATGGATTTTCCATTTACACATAATTCTTGACGCAACCAACCTATAGTTGATGTGATTTTAGATGTCGCAGGAAACAAAGGGACTGGAAAGTGGACGAGTCAAAATGCTCTTGATTTAGGCACACCACTACCTCTTGTAACAGAAGCAGTCTTTGCTAGATTTATCTCTACATTAAAAGATGAGCGCAAGCTTGCAAGTCGTTTAATTCCTGAACCTAAATTTGAAGTGTTTGAGGGAGATAAAACACAAATAATAGAATCCATCAGACAAGCTTTATATTTTAGTAAAATCATGAGTTATGCTCAAGGTTTTGCTCAAATGAAAATGGCTAGTGAAGAGTATGGTTGGGAGTTAAACTATGGTAATATTGCTAAGATTTTCCGTGGTGGCTGTATTATTAGGGCTCAGTTTTTACAAAAAATTACGGAGGCTTTTAACAAAAAATCATCTCTGAAAAATTTAATGTTAGATGAGTATTTTTTGACAATTACTTCGAATTATCAAGAGTCAGTTAGAGAAGTTGTCTGTCTAGGAGTAAATTCAGGTGTGGCTATACCAACGTTTTCTTCAGCGATTGCTTATTACGATTCATATCGAAGTGAAGATTTACCAGCAAATATTATTCAGGCTCAAAGAGATTACTTCGGGGCACATACTTATCAGAGAAAAGACAGAGAAGGTATGTTTCATTATGACTGGTATAACAGCAAGAACTAAAGTGTGAAAAATAGTCAGTTATCTATTAAAATCTCATTTTAATTCTTGCTTTTACACTTGAAATCATGTAAAGTACAACATGTGTGACAAAGTCATACGACCTATTTCTGGGTTTACCGAATCACCAACGGTTTACTAAGATTTAGGCAAATAAAAAGAAGAGGTGAAACACATGGCAATTACAAAAGAACGTAAAAACGAAATCATCAAAGAATACGCACGTCATGAAGGGGATACAGGTTCTTCAGAAGTACAAATCGCAGTATTAACAGCTGAGATTAATGCACTTAATGAGCATGCTCAAATGCATAAAAAAGACCACCATTCATACCGTGGATTAATGAAAAAAATTGGACACCGTCGTAATTTATTAGCTTACTTACGTAAGACAGATGTTCAAAGCTACCGTGAATTAATTCAACGTCTAGGATTACGTCGTTAATCTGTTTATTTTGAAAATAAGAGGATAAGTGAGGTCGAGGGATCTCACTTTTCTTTTAAAAAAAACCGGGAGTAACCCTGTTGTCTACTATGCAAATATGAGTTTTTTCATGTAGAAAATTGATATTTGTTTAGTAGTAGAGCTACCTCGGTTATATTAAAGGAGAAACAAATCATGCAAAGTGAAAAACATGTATTCGAGACAACTTGGGGCGGACGCCCACTATCAGTTGAGATTGGTCAACTAGCAAAACAAGCTAATGGTGCTGTTTTAGTAAGATACGGAGATACTGTTGTTTTATCAGCAGCTGTGGCTTCAAAACAAGCCAAAGATGTAGACTTTTTCCCATTAACAGTCAATTATGAGGAAAAAATGTATGCCGTTGGTAAAGTACCAGGTGGATTTATCAAGCGTGAAGGTCGTCCAAGTGAGAAAGCGACACTAACAGCCCGGTTAATTGACCGTCCACTACGTCCAATGTTCGCTGAAGGATTCCGTAATGAAGTTCAAATTACTAATACAGTGATGAGTGTGGATCAAGACTGTCCACCAGATATGGCAGCAATGCTTGGTTCTTCTCTTGCTTTATGTGTATCAGATGTTCCTTTTAACGGACCTATTGCAGGTGTTGAAGTAGGACGCATTCATGGTGAGTACATCATTAACCCAACTGTTGAACAAGCAGAATTAACAGATATTGAACTAACAGTTGCTGGTACAAAAGATGCGATTAACATGGTAGAAAGTGGTGCTAAAGAAGTATCAGAAGAAGATATGTTAGGAGCTCTTTTATTTGGTCATGCTGAAATCAAACGTTTAGTTGAATTCCAAGAAATGATTGCCAAGGAAATTGGTAAAGAGAAAATGGAAGTTGAGCTATTAAAAGTTGATGCTGATTTAGAAAAAGAAATCAACGATGCTTACAAAGCCCGTATGATTGAAGCGATTCAAACAGAAGAAAAATTAGCTCGTGAGGATAATATTTCAGCTTTAAAAGAAGAAATCACAACTTTATATGAAAAAAAATCAATTAATAGTGACGACGCAGCTAAAATGATGAAAGAAGTACGTCAAATTTTAGAAGACATGGAAAAAAATGAAGTACGTCGTCTAATCACAGTTGCTAAAGTTCGCCCAGATGGTCGACAAATCGATGAAATTAGACCACTTGCCTCAGAAGTAGCGATCTTGCCTCGCGTTCACGGTTCTGGATTATTTACTCGTGGACAAACACAAGCATTATCAGTTTGTACTCTAGCACCACTTGGGGAGCATCAAATTATTGATGGTCTTGGCGTGGAAGATAGTAAGAGGTTTATTCACCACTATAACTTCCCACAATACTCTGTAGGCTCAACAGGACCTACAAGAGGGCCAGGACGTCGTGAAATTGGTCACGGTGCTTTAGGTGAGCGTGCTATGGCTCAAGTCATTCCTGATGAATCAGAATTCCCGTACACAATTCGTGTGGTATCTGAGGTGTTAGAATCAAATGGATCTTCTTCTCAAGCAAGTATTTGTGCAGGTATCTTAGCCTTAATGGATGCTGGTGTTCCGATTAAATCACCTGTTGCAGGGATTGCTATGGGTCTTGTGATGGACGAGGAAGATTATACTATCTTAACAGATATCCAAGGTATGGAAGACCACCTAGGTGATATGGACTTTAAAGTAGCTGGTACAAAAGATGGTATCACAGCTCTTCAAATGGACATTAAAATCGAAGGTATTACTGAAGCGATTTTAACAGAAGCTCTAACACAAGCTAAAAAAGCTCGTATGGAATTATTAGATGAATTAACGTCAACTATTTCTGAGCCTAGAGCAGAATTAAGTAAATACGCTCCGAAAATTGAAATGATTCAAATTAAACCTGAGAAAATCAAAGACGTGATTGGTAAGGGTGGGGAGACTATCAACAAGATTATCGAAGAAACTGATGTTAAAATTGATATTGATCAAGAAGGTAATGTTAGTATTGCCCATTCTGATAAAGAAAAAATTGATCGTGCGATTGAGATCATCAGTGACTTAGTTAGAGAAGCTGAAGTAGGCCAAGTTTACACTGCTAAAGTTGTTCGTATTGAAAAATTTGGTGCTTTTGTTAACCTATTTAAAGGTAAAGATGCCTTAGTACATATTTCTCAAATTTCACATGACCGTGTGAATAAAGTGGAAGATGTAGTCAGCTTAGGTGATGAAATTGATGTTAAAATCACTGAAATCGATCGTCAAGGTCGTGTTAATGCATCACGTAAAGCATTAATTGAAAAACCAAAAGAAGAAAAAGCAGTAGAAGATAAAAAAGAAACAGAAGAAACTAAATAATATGTTTTAGACCAGCCTTTATCATGAAGGTTGGTCTTTCTTATTGGTTTGTAAATTACTTGTAAGATATGAAAAAATGGTTGTATTATGGATGAAAAAAGTCTATAATGACTTTTTGAAAGTTAAAGAGGTGACTAATGTGAAATTGACAAATGCAACAGAACAAGCTTTGGCTGTCATGGCAATGTTATCTACTCAAGAAGAAGCTATTCCTTTGTCTTCTGTTGCCATTTATCAAAAACTATCTGTTTCGTCTTCTTATATGAGTAAATTACTTAGAAAATTAGTCGTAGCAGAAGTGATTGAAGGTGTATCTGGCAAAAGTGGTGGGTTTTATATTAAAAAAGATTTATCTCAGATTACATTGTTAGATATTGTAGAAGCAATCGAAGGACCTTTTCATTCTTTTCCTCATTCTGGAGTGTTAGAGAGAGCGTTTAGTGACTTTACAGAGATTGCACAAAATGGTGATAAACTAATAGCTGATTATTTTCATCGAGCTGATGATTATTGGTCAGAAGAATTAGAAAGTGTTTGTATTAAGGATGTTTTGATTAATGTCTTTCAAGTATATGGTGAGATTCCAAAAAGAAATTGGAATGACTATTTAGAAGGTGAGTGACGCTAAGGATGAAAAAACGTATAAAAAAAGTTCTAGAGCTATTTGCCCTAGACTGGAAAAGAATTTATAAAAATAAGCTGACTTTTTTGCTTATTTTAGCTTTGATGGTTATACCATCTTTATATGCTTGGTTTAATATTGCCGCATTGTGGGATCCTTATTCAAATACGGGAGATATCAAAATAGGGGTCTATTCAGACGATAAGACAGTGAAACTGCAAGGTAAAGAAATCAACATTGGTCATGATTTAGTTGATAATTTAAAAAATAATGACACATTAGGTTGGCAATTTGTGACTTCTAAAGAAGAATTAGATAAAAAGGTTAAAAGTGGGGACTATTATGCCGGGATATATATTCCCTCTAATTTTTCTGATAATTTATTAAGTTTTGTGGATGGTAAAATTAAGTATCCTGAAATCGATTATCAAGTCAATCAGAAAATCAATGCCATTGCACCAAAAATTTCTGATAAAGGGGCTAGTACTCTGCAAGAGACTATAACGACAGAGTTTGTTGAAACTGCAAGTAAGACTCTTTTAGAAGTCTTTAATGAAGTAGGTTTTAATTTAGATGCTAATCTGCCATCGATTAGAAAAGTAACAAGTAAATTACTATTGGTTGATGATAATTTAGATGTGATTGATGATTATACAAAAGATGTTTTAGAGCTAAAGAAAAAAATGCCTGAATACAAAGATAAGCTAAACTTGGCTAATGAGTTTGTTGATTACTTCCCTGAACTAAATAAAATGACAGATAAAGTGGTTGATTTAAATGGGAGATTACCAGAAATTGCACAATATGGTCAAGTGGTTTATGACGTACAAGGTAATATTCCAAATATTAAAAATGCAGGGGCTCAGTTAAATAAAGCAGATCAAGACATGGGTAGAATTGTTAAGATGATGGATGATGCAGTCACAGAGGCGACTCAAGGTCTTGAAGTTATTCAAACAGCACAGGAAGTGTTACCTGATGTGACTCAGCTAATCAATACAACAGATCATATGATCCCAGAGTTACAACAACAAATTAGTGATGTTTCAGATGCCTTACCTCAAATTACAGCAGGTTTAATTGAAGGTCTAAAAGTATTAGATACACTCTCGAAAGCATCAGCTAGACTTGCTGCTGATATTGCTTCGATAAATACAGAAGAACAAGCAGCTCACGTTCAAGATCAATTAGTCAAATTAGATGCGCAACTTGCTTCTCAAGTACAGATGATTGATACGCTAATTCAAACACTAACTGATATAGCTAACTTACCTAATGGACCTGATATGTCTGGGCCAATCCAGAGTCTAGAGTATATGAAAACTCAAGTCTTACAAGTGAAATCTCAAGTAGAGGACATATTAGCTAACTGGCCAGCTTACGCAGCAGCCCCAGGTCAATTACAAGCCCGTCTTGAAGAGGTGAGTCGTGAGTTAGGTGAGATTGTGATGAATGTTGACCCGCAAGAAATTGAAAATTCTGTGAGTCACACGATTAGTGATATTCAGGACATGCTAAATTCTGCTAAAAATATCACAGGAACAATTATCGCTGATGGCACGATGAGTACATTAGATCAATTACTGAAAAATACAACAGTAACGATTAATGAAGCAATCCAATTTTTAAAAGAATACCAACAAGAAATGCCTGCTATTCAAGAGGAAGTTCATGCAGCAAATACATTGTTAAATAGTAATATGGATTTGATTATTGGTGGAATTAATGATGGAGCTAGCTTCTTTAGAAATGATTTTCCTAAAGTACAAGATAAGATGGGTCGAGCTACTGATTTTATCAAATCAGACTTACCAGGAATTGAAGATGATATTAAAGAAACCATGGGGAAAGTCAATGATAAAATGCCATTGTTAGATGAAGCGCTAGATGCTGCTGAAACCATGATTAAGGAAGATTGGCCAAATATTAAAGATGGGATTCATAAAGCCTCAGATGCTATTCGTAAGGGTGAAGAGACAGTTGACTTGGAGGATGTGATCAAGTTTTTAAAACGTGATGTGAATGCTGAGAGTGACTTTATCTCTAGCCCGATTAAGCTAAAACAAATTGATGTCTACCCTGTACCAAATTATGGTTCAGCAAGCACACCATTTTATACTGCGCTTTGTTTATGGGTAGGAGCTGTATTATTCTCAAGTATTGCGTCTACGAAATTTTATTTTGAAGAAGATCAAAAAGGTAAATATTCTAAACGTCAACAGTTTCTAGCTAGAATGGGTACTTTTTTAGTTGTAGGATTCTTCCAAACGCTAATTGTGGTTTTAGGGAATCAATTTTTACTAGGAACGTACACAAAAAATCCGGTTTTAAATGTATTGTTTGCTCTATTAATAGGTCAAACCTTCATGGTAATGGTTTATGTTTTAGTCGCTTTATTTGATAATCTAGGTAAAGGGATAGCGATTATTATTCTTGTGCTTTCCATTTCAGCTGGGGGTGGTAATTTCCCAATTGAGATGTCAGGGCCATTCTTTAGATGGGTTAATCCTTATATTCCATTTACTCATGCCGTTGATTTGCTTAGAGAGTCTGTGGGCGGGGTTTACTGGCCAACTGCTTGGAAAGAAATTGTGATTTTAGTGTGTGTGACTATCGGATTTTTCATCGTAGGCTATGTCTTATATCCACGTGCTGAGAGATTATTTAAAAAAGTAGATGAGAATTTAAAAGAAGGACGTATCCTTCACTAATACAAAAGACAAGAAGGTAAGTTAAGAGATACCTTCTTGTCTTTTTTTTAATTGGTTTAATTGTCTGATAAATAAGGTGGCTAATGTTTCTGAGTTGGCGTGCTTAGGTGTAGATAACCAGTCTTTTGTCATGTGAGTGATACCATAAGCAAAGAAAAGTGCATCTTCTTTAACCTGAGCCTGATGTGGGTGCGTTTGGTCTTGAATGATGTATAAAATAAAGTGATTGAGTTGTTTGGTTACTACAGTACTAAAGACGTTATCATTGTTCATTGTTTTTTGGTAAAAGTTAGCTTGTTTTTCAAAATGAGCTAGCAGGCGGTGGAAAATCTGCTCCCATGATTCATAATTTATAAAATGTTCCACTACTTCTTGTAGTTCTTGTTGGTATATCCAAGTTAGTAAATCTTGTTTGTCAGTGAAATGGTCATAAAAGGTTTGTCTTCTATAATCGGCATGATCCATAATATGTTTAATTGAAATTTTGTCATAAGGGGTATCTTTTAATAGGTCTTTTAAGGAGTAGGCGATGATTTTTTTAGTGATTAATGAGCCTGTTGTTACCATAATAACCTCCTTAGTTATCTCTTTTATTTAGAATATCAAGGAAGAGAAGAAAAGACAACAGATACACCATTTTTGTAAGCGGACACATTAGAGGAAGTGTCCATTATAATGGAAGTATTTTCATTATATAATATAAATAGACAAAAATTGGAGGGAACAAAATGAAAAAAGTAATCAATCAACCAGAAGATGTACTAAATGACATGTTAGATGGATTAAGTTTTGCTTATGCTGATATTGTGGAGCGTGTTCCAGAGACTGATGTAGTAGTTAAAGTAGACAAAGAAGATGGAAAAGTTGGGCTTGTAAGTGGTGGGGGAAGTGGTCATGAGCCATCCCACGCAGGTTTTGTTGGGCGAGGTATGTTGAGTGCTGCAGTGTGTGGTGAAGTATTTACCTCTCCAACACCAGATCAAGTTCTTGAGGGAATTAAAGCAGCAGATTCAGGTAAAGGTGTATTTTTAGTCATTAAAAATTACTCAGGTGATGTGATGAATTTTGAAATGGCAAAAGATTTAGCAGAAATGGAAGATATTCCAGTTGAGATGGTTATTGTTGATGATGATATTGCTGTAGAAGATAGTACCTATACTGCAGGACGACGAGGTGTAGCTGGTACAATCCTGGTACATAAAATTTTAGGTCATGCAGCAGAAAAAGGTCAATCACTTGAAGAGATCAAAGCTTTAGCTGATGCTTTAGTACCAAATATTAAAACTTTAGGGGTTGCTTTAACAGGCGCTACAACACCTGCTGTAGGTCACCCTGGTTTTGTCTTAGAAGAAGATGAAATTGAATTTGGAGTTGGGATTCACGGAGAACCAGGCTACCGCAAAGAAAAATTACAACCATCTAAAGAGTTAGCTAAAGAAATTGTGGGTCGTCTTAAAAAAGAATTTAAGTGGGAAAAAGGTGAGCATTTTGGCATAATGGTTAACGGTTTAGGTGCCACACCTTTAATGGAGCAATTTATCTTTACAAATGATGTAAAAGAAATCCTTGAATCAGAAGGATTAGTCATTGATTTCAAAAAAGTTGGGGATATTATGACAGCGATTGATATGGCAGGTCTGTCACTAACAATGATACGTTTAAATAAAGAGTATGAGGAAGCATTAAAAGCAAGTGTGAATACAATAGCTTGGTAGAAGGAGAACAGATATGAATACTGAAAATGTGATGAAGTGGTTACAATTATTTACTGATAAAGTGGTAGAAAATAAGGTGTACCTAAGTGATTTAGATAGTGCTATTGGGGACGGGGATCATGGTGCTAATATGGCCCGAGGTACAACAGAGATGATGGCAGCTCTTCTAGCTAAAAATCCAGAGACGCCAGCAGATATTTTTAAATTAGCTGCGATGACTTTGATTAGTAAAGTGGGCGGAGCATCTGGTCCTTTGTATGGTTCAGCTTTTCTTGGTATGGCAAAAGTTGCCAAAAATTCAGATGATATAGTTGTTATCTTAGAAGGCGGTATGGCTGAGATTGAAAAGCGTGGAAAAAGTAGCGTTGGTGAGAAAACTATGCTAGACATATGGGGTCCTGTTATTGATGCTTTAAAAGCTGGAGATTTATCGATTGAAAAAATTGAAACGATTGCAGAAGCGACAAAAAATATAAAAGCGACAAAAGGACGAGCTTCTTATTTAGGAGATCGCTCTATTGGTCACCTTGACCCAGGAGCAGTCTCTAGTGCTTACTTATTTGAAACAATGATTGAGGCAGGTGTTGTGTCATGAGTCTAGGTATTGTGATGGTATCTCACGTATCAGAAATTGTTGTGGGTGTGCAGCGTTTGATTGATGAGGTGGCTAAAGATGTGCCGGTTACAGTGGCTGGTGGTCTAGAAGACAACGGTGTAGGGACGAGTTTTGAGAAGATAATGGGAGCATTCGCTGAGAATGAAGCAGATGTTATATTAGCTTTTTATGATTTAGGTAGTGCAAAGATGAATTTAGAGATGGTAATGGAGATGTCAGATAAAGAGGTTTATCTATATGACACAGCGTTAGTTGAGAGTGCCTATACAGCTGCAGCTCTTATTCAAGCAGGTGCTGATAAGGAAGCGATTGAAGAACAACTAGCACCCTTAGTAGTAAAATAATAAAATTAAAGTGAATCGAAAATTGTTTTTTTTTATAGGAGAAAACGTTTAACTCCTATCTATCATAAGGGCTGATAATACAAACAGCCCTTATTTTTAGTCTAAAGGTAATCTAGCTAGGGTTAAGTAGTTAATAGGTTATTTTACTAAGAATTAGAGGAGAGTATAGTATGACACGTATGATCAATAAACAAAAAGACATAGTGTCACAAGTTTTAAATGGTGTGACTTATATATATAAAGATCGTTTAACAAGGATACCTAAAACAGGAATAGTTCTTAAAAAAAAATTGGTGAAAAATAAAGTCGCTTTAATTAGTGGTGGTGGTAGTGGTCATGAACCTGCTCATTTTGGGTATATAGGTAATGGTATGTTAGATGGGACAATTAGTGGTCCAGTTTTTACACCACCAAGTGCTAAAGAAATTTTAGAAGCTATTCAATTAGCAGATCAAGGGTGTGGTACGTTATTAATTATTAAAAATTTTGAGGCAGATAGAACAAATTTTTTAGAAGCTCAAAAACAAGCTAAATTACTTGGTTATAAAGTTGATCATGTAATTGTAGATGATGATTGTTCAGTTGTAAGTGATAGAGGGGAGTACTCCCCAAGACGACGTGGTGTAGCAGGTAGTGTCTTTGTTCATAAGATATTAGGTCAAGCCGCTAAAGAAGGAAGAAATCTTGAAGAATTAGTTAAACTAGGTAAGGAAGTTGTTTCATCATTAAATACATTAGGTGTCGCTTTTTCCAGTGGTACAGATATGGAAACTAATGAACCTTTATTTAATATGAATCAGCATGTAGTCTCTTTTGGTATTGGTATTCACGGAGAACAAGGGTATCGTGAAGAGGTGTTTTATTCATCTGAGCACTTAGCAAATGAATTGATTAATAAATTGTTGAATCAGTACCAAGATGATGATAGGTTTGCTGTATTAGTCAATGGTACAGGATCAAGTACATTGATGGAGCAATATATTTTTGCTAATGATGTGGATAGGTTGCTTAAACTCCAACAAAAAGAATCGGCTTTTCAGCTTTGTGGTGAATTTATGACGTCAACAGACATGAAGGGGGTATCCCTTAGTTTATTAAGTTTAAAGGAAGAATATTGGCTGGATTATTTACAAGCTGATACCGATGCTTTTGCATGGCGTTAATTATATGAGAAAATATGTCATATTTATTTGCAGTTCTTATTATTTTATGATATAGTATCTATTGTAGTATATTTGATACGTTTTAGGAAAATTAAAGTTCTATGTAGATTTCTCCTATTAAGCGTCAACATCTATTGCACTATAAAGCGTACGAAGTTACGCACTAATAAGGAGGAAATACAAATGGCTCAAGGAACAGTAAAATGGTTTAACGCAGAAAAAGGTTTCGGTTTCATCACTCAAGAAGACGGTGAAGATGTGTTCGCACATTTCTCAGCAATCCAAGGTGACGGATTCAAAACTTTAGAAGAAGGTCAAGAAGTTACTTTTGAAATTGAAGAAGGACAACGTGGACTTCAAGCAGTTAACATCGAAAAAGCTTAATTCTAACTAAAGTCAAACACTACTAGGAATTTTCTTAGTAGTGTTTTTTTATTTTGTTTTTAAATAGTTAGTTTAAGTGCTAACTAACTAACTATAAAGTGGTATTATTTGTTTTGTTAGAAGAGAAATAAACTAAATAAATAGAAAAGAGGAAATAAACATGTACGAAACACATATTTTAAATCAATTAGCACTGCTATCACGTCAACCGTTTTTAATGTTTACTCATCAGATGGAAAGTAAACAAGATAATACATTTAAAACCTTGAAATTTTTAGCTAATAAAGAACAAGTAACCGCAGGGATGATTTCAGAATTTTTAGACGTGAAGCCTTCTAGTGTCACACAGATTATAAAAAAATTAGAGGAAGCAGGAACTGCTAAACGAGTGAAGTCAAAAGAAGATGCTAGAGTCACGCTTGTTGAAATAACAGAAAAAGGTAGTCAAGTGTTAGAAGATAAAAAAGATTTTTCTGACAGCTTATATGATGAATTATTTAAAGGATTTAGTGAGGAAGATTTAGAAAAATTAGATTGTTATTTAAGTATGTTAATAGATAATTTATCAAATGAGAAGTTGACCAAAGAAATGAGTGATTTTTTCTCTAATGATGAGAGATGGCAACATTTTGAACAAATGTCTTCTCGTTTTGGTAGAGCAAGAGGGCAAATGATGGACGGGGTAGATTTTGATATGAGAAAACATCATCATATGGATCGTGATAATAGAGGTCCTAAAGGATTTGGTGGATGGAAAAGGGGCAAGTAAATGGAAGAACGTGGAGGTTACAGAGTGGAGGGCAGTGAGAAATCTTTTTCTCTAAAAGCTTTTTTACAATTAATCCAAAAAACAAAACCTAAATATTTACTATTAGTCATAGGAATGCTACTACTTATGGTGTCATCAGGTATACAAGTATATGTACCAAAACTTGCTGCAACTCTTGTTGATGGCTTTGCAACTGGGATTAATCAATCTTTATTGATTAAGGTAGTTATCTTATTTGTTTTATCAGCAATAGTATCAGCTATTGGAGGTACAATCTTAGGTGTCTTTGGTGAAGATGTGATTAAAAAATTAAGAAATATGCTATGGAATAAATTGCTTACTTTAAAAGTTAGTTATTATGATACAGTAAAAGCAGGAGAGACTTCAAGTCGCTTAGTTAATGATACTGCACAAGTGAAACACTTATTAGCCACTGTTTTTCCTCAGACTCTATCTAGTTTAATTTTAGTGATAGGATCAGTTTATATGATGTTTCGTATGGACTGGAGAATGAGTGTTGCTATGTTGGTAGTTGTACCAATTGTTGTGATTATTATGATTCCTATTTTTAAATTTGGTTCAAAAGTAGGACGTTTAAGACAAGATTCTTTAGCTGGATTTAATGGTGTTGCCAGTGAGACTTTTAGTGAAATTAGATTAGTTAAAACATCAAATGCTGAAAAACAAACAGAAAAAAAAGCTCAAAAAGAAATCAATACTTTATTTAGTGTTGGGAAAAAAGAAGCCATTTTTGATGCGATTATGCAACCAATGATGATGATGATTATGATGAGTATGATTTTTGGTTTACTTGCATATGGAATGTATCGTATTTCTAAGGGAGAAATGGAAATTGGTACTTTACTAAGTTTTTTAATGTATTTGTTTAATTTAATTGGAGCCTTACCAAGCATTGCGACATTATTTAGTGAATTAGCTAAAGCATCTGGCTCTACAGAAAGAGTGCAAGGGATTTTAGATGAAGAATCTGAGGATTATACATCTGGTATTAATGTCGATTTGAGTGGTGATACACTAAAAATGAATCATGTTAATTTTTCTTATGAAGACAGTGATTCTATTCTAAAAAATATTTCTATTGAGGCAAAACCCAATCAAGTAATTGCTTTTGCTGGTCCTAGTGGTGGTGGAAAATCAACTCTCTTTGGTTTAATAGAAAGATTTTATGAGCCAGATAGTGGTGAGATTATGATTGGAAACACCAATATTAAAGACATTAATTTACTTGATTACCGTAGTCAAATCGGCTATGTTGCTCAAGATAGCTCTATTATGTCAGGGACTATTCGTGATAATTTAATTTTTGGTTTAGAAGGTGAATTTTCAGATGAGAAACTATGGCAAGTGTTGGAACTGGCTTATGCTAAAGTTTTTGTAAAAGAGATGCCTAATCAGTTAGATACTGAAGTTGGTGAACGTGGTGTGAAAATTTCTGGAGGTCAACGTCAACGATTAGCGATTGCTAGAGCCTTTTTAAGAGATCCAAAGTTATTGATGTTAGATGAAGCAACAGCAAGTCTTGATAGCGAATCAGAGATGATGGTTCAAAAAGCCCTTGCTAATTTAATGGAGAATAGAACGACGCTTGTGATTGCACATAGATTATCAACGATTGTAGATAGTGATGTGATTTACTTTATTGAAAAAGGTACTATTACAGGTAGTGGAAATCACGAAAATTTAGTAGCTGAGCATAAGACGTACGCAAGGTATGTTAGTGAGCAGTTTAAACTTAATCAAGATTAAATCTCAGGAGCTAAAGTCTACTCTTGTAATAAGACTTTTGATCTCCTGTTTTTTTATCTTTGAAATAAATAATGAAAAATATGTGTCAATCGAACATAAAAATGTCCCAAAATGAGGGCTCACATTAGCGCAATCTTTACTGCGTAAAACTTGCACTAATGTGACCATTATTGGTAAAATAAGGTACTTTTTGTTTCAGGCTGTTTTTTCAGCCTCATATTCTTCGATAGTACGGTCAATACTTTGAAGATACCTTTTGAAAGACTCAAGTTTCCACGGATGTGACTGTGGTGGAATGTACTTGCGTCTTTCTTTTTTTATATCTGAAGAAACCCCATCAAACTCTTTTGAATAGGTCTCGTGGGTTTTTAATCGTCTAGTAGGATAAATTTTTTCTGCTATATTAACATAAATCTCCCCGTTAAAAGCTTTTATAATTAATGCTTTTGTTTTTCTTGTAAAATATTTGTCGCTACTACCTTCCATTGGAAGATAAAATTTATTTTGATACTTAATATGATGGCCATTATCGACTATACGATGAGAGACAGTAGCTAGTAATAAATTAATTTCAGCTGTTGTAGGAGAAGTTTCATAAACACTTTCTGCAGTTTTGTGACCAAATTGTCGATTAAACTTTCGAATCCATACAGATAGAAATTGATTAGCCTCCTCTATAGAATGTATATTTGCTATCTCAAGATCAACAGGCAATCTTGATTGCACTGTCCCATTTAAACGTTCTACACGACCTTTCGCTTGAGGAATAGAGGATGTTTTTATGTCAATACCTAATTGATGACAAGCAAACCCAAACTGCGTGAACGTATCTTCTTCTACAGCTTTTGTTGATTTTCTGTTGTACTCAAAGACGGTTCGTTTATCTGTTAGAAAAGTGGCAGGAATCCCTTGTTTTGTCAGAATTTGATGAAGAACATGGTAATAACCATTGAGCGTTTCCTGTTGGTCAAAATAAGCGCCAACAATATTACCTGATGCGTCGTCAATAGCTAAATGAAGATGAGTTATTTGATTTCCAAACCAATTATATGAACTAGCATCTAATTGAATTAATTCTCCTTTGTATTTTTTTCTAGGTCGACTAGGATGGGTCTTTTCAGGGAGTTCTAGGTAGTCTTCAGCTCTTGGAACCAATAGGTTCTCTGATTGTTTGGTTTATTGACCTTCTTGCTTTATTAATTGTTTGAGTCTTCTTTTTGTCTTTTTTTGAGCCTTTGGTGAAAGTATTTTTGCTTTGTACAGGATGCTTCTAATTGTAGTATCTGTATAACAGATATGATGGTCGTTTTTCAGTATTTCAGTAAAATGCCTAATATTTGGTTTAATACTAAACGATTGATAACTAGTGATTATTTGTTGTTTTACTTTTTCAGGCACAGAGTGCTTATTTTTTCTCCCTCGATTTTTATGGACAAATGCTGATTTACCATTTTCCCTGTATGATTTCACTAAACGGTTAATTTGTCGTATAGATAAATTAAGTTCAACACTAGCTCTCTTTTTTTGTTTTTTATTTTCAGCGACAGCTTTAATAACTTGATACTTTTTGGTTTCATTCATTGTTAGATTTATCCTTTTCATAAAGTTATTTTATCATTTTGGGACATTTTGTCTTTCGACCTACTTAGGACATTATCACTTTCGAATGATACTTTGAAATAAATAATGAAAAATATGTTGACTTTCAATCATATCTTTCGTATACTAATGGAGTTGAGAAATTGAAGCAGAAGCACCCGCTTCTCGCCTGAGTAATATGATATTACTGGGCTAGATAGATGAATTTTGATAGTTTTATCAAAAATTATGTTGGTGCGGGGTCTTTATTCAAATAAAGAACTCGTTTTTTTCTGTGTTTTTCTCTAAAAAATTCGGAGGTGAATGACCATAGCAAAAGATATTATGGTGAACGACGGCATTCGTGCAAGAGAACTACGTTTAATTGCAGCAGACGGAGAGCAGTTAGGTGTCAAAACTAAAGCTGAAGCCCTAGATATTGCTGCCAAAGCAAATTTAGATTTAGTAGTAGTGGCTCCAACAGCTAAGCCCCCAGTTGCAAAAGTAATGGATTATGGAAAATTCCGTTTTGAGCAACAGAAAAAGGAACGCGAAGCCCGTAAAAAACAAAAAGTCATTAATGTTAAAGAAGTACGACTAAGTCCAACGATTGATATCAATGATTTTAATACCAAATTGCGTAATGCGCGTAAATTCCTTGAAAAGGGCGATAAAGTGAAAGCTTCAATCCGTTTTAAAGGTCGTGCGATTACTCATAAAGAAATTGGTCAGAAAGTCTTGGAACGCTTAGCTGAAGAAACGAAAGATATTTCTAACGTGGAACAGAAAGCGAAAATGGATGGTCGTAGCATGTTTATCATGTTAGCACCAAAAACAGATAAGTAGTATAGGATTTGAGGAGGAAAATATCATGCCAAAAATGAAAACTCACCGCGGACTAGCTAAACGTGTTAAACGTACTGGTAGCGGAAAATTAAAGAGACATCATGCGTTTACAAGTCACCGTTTCCACGGGAAAACTAAAAAACAACGTCGTCAATTACGTCGTCCAGCAATGGTTTCAGCAGGAGACTACAAACGTATCCGTCAACAATTGACTCGTATGAAATAATTTTTTAGTTGCTGATAATAACTAAAAACTTCAAAGAATTATAAAGTGAACAACTCAAGGAGGAATTATCATGGCACGTGTAAAAGGTGGAAAAGTATCACGTAAGCGTCGTAAAAAGGTACTTAAGTTAGCTAAAGGCTATTACGGCTCAAAACATAGATTATATAGAACAGCGAAAGAACAAGTGATGAAATCTCATACTTATGCATTTAGAGATCGTCGTCAAACAAAACGTAACTTCCGTAAATTATGGATTGCTCGTATTAACGCAGCAGCTCGTATTAACGGTTTAAGCTACTCTAAATTCATGCATGGATTAAAATTAGCAAACATTGATATGAATCGTAAAATGTTAGCTGACATCGCTATTTCTGACCCAGCTGCTTTTGCAAGCTTAGCAGAAACAGCTAAAGCAGAATTAGCTAAATAATGAAATGAAAAAACCTTACCAGTGATGGTGAGGTTTTTTATTGTTTTATGATATTTACTTAAACTAGGTAAAATATATTCTGCTTGATTTATCCTATATAGTGCTTGTTATACATCGTATAACGATTATTTTTGGCTATCATTTATGTTTATAACTATATTTTCACTCATTATATTAATTTTTCACTATTATGTTTGTTTTAGTGTATATATACGTAATTAAATATGTATGTAGTTTGAAAGGTTGCGTCAAGAATTATGTGTAAATGGAAAATCCATTCCATTATTTTAAGTTAAAACATTGATTCTAATGTATCTTGAATTTCCTTAAATCCTTTATGACTCTACCTAAAAACTTTTGGTTATATTCATTGAATTGAGAAACAAGGAATCTCTCCAGAGATTCTTCATTAGGAAATTGTTCTTTTCTCTTTTTATATTTTTTAACTGTTTATTGAATCCCTCAATCAAGTTAGTTGAGTAGATAGTTCTTCTGATTGATGGCGGGAAGTTATAGAAAGTTAATATAGCAGGATTCATGAGTAACTTCACAACTCGTGGATACTGCTTTTTCCATTTTTCTGTCATAAAAGTTACTTGTTCAATTGCTTCCTCTTTTGAAAGAGCTTGATAGACAGTTTTAAAATCATCACAGATTTCTTTTCTATCCTTAACACGAACTTTATGAGCAATATTTCTAGAGACATGAACACAACATTGTTGAAATTGAGCATTTGGATAGACACTATGGATGCTATCCGTGAATACTGCTTAAACCATCAGTTACAACTAATAAAACCTCTTCTAAACCACGGTCTTTTAGGTCTTGAAGTATCTCTTTCCAAATGTAGGCAGATTCAGTTGGAGTAGTAGTAAATCCTAGAACTTCTTTGGTTCCATCTAACCGGATACCAATTACTATGTAAATAGCTTCTTTTGCTACGGTTTTCCTTTTTACTGGAATATGAGTAGCATCCATAAAAATAACTGAGTATTTAGCCTCTAAAGTTCTTTCTTTAAAAGCTAAAACATCTTCAGATACAATTTTACTTATGTTTGAAATAGTTTGTGGCGTGTAATAATGACCATACATCTTTTCAATTAAATCAGAGATTTCAGACATCGTTATTCCTTTTTGAAATAGCTGAATAATAGTCGTTTCTAAAGAGTCATTGGTTCTTTTATAAGCAGGTAATGTTTGTTGAGAAAACTCACCATTCCTATCTCTAGGGATTACTAAATTTAGTTCTCCATACTCCGTTTTAAATGAACGTGAATCATTCCCATTTCGGGAATTACCTGAATTAACTCCAGATCTATCATATTTTTCATAGTCAAGAAATGCTGTCAGTTCAGCTTTTAATAATGAATTAATAGCTAGCTCTAGATGATGGCGAAACAAATCATCCAAATCACCTTTATTGATTAGTGTTTCCATAATTTCTGTAGTAAAATTATTCATGAGAAAGTCTTCCTGTAAAATTTCTGTGTGGTAACTTTAATTTTACAGAATGGACTTTCTTTTTTTCTACCCTAAATTTTTATTTACACAAAATATTTTATGCTATCTGAGAATAAGTGGGAAGAAAAGAAAAAATTTACCATTGAAAAAGATTAGGCCAAAGAATTAAATGATACTGCTGCTCTTGATGAAAAACCGGCCCCTTTCCCGTGGATGACTGTGGCTTTAATTGCGATACTATTAGCCTTTATCTTGCTTGCTTTTTACCTCATAAGAAAAAACCGGAAATTACATGAAAAATCAGCTAAACAAAATAAATCTAAAAAAAGTAAAAAAGGTAAAAAATCATTAGCATCAAAAAGACGAAACCGTACAAAAAATAAATGATTTTAATTAGATGAAAATTTCACAAAATAATATAAAAAAGCTTACTAGATAGGGGAGTAAGCTTTTTTTTTGTGTTTTAAATATTTACAAGAAGAAACTATATATAGTTGTCAATGGTTTTTTTATATAAATATAATACTATATATAGATTTATCTAGTTGAAAAAAAGGAGGGGATACTATATGATAGGTATTGAGAATAAAGAAGGAGTTAGGTGAGCATGATAGAAATAAACCGACTAAATACACGTGAAAAAAGTAACGAAAAACTAACAGAAACCATTCAGGTGATTAAACGCGATGGACGTACAGTTAGTTTTGAAGAGGGGAAAATTACTTCAGCGCTACTAAAAGCAGAGTCAAAAATTAATGGTGAAATAAGCCCATTGTCATTACAAAAAATAGAGATGCTAGTTACTAAAATTGTGAATGAGATAAAAAGTAGATTTAAAACAGACATTAAAATTTATGAAATTCAAAATATTGTGGAACATACTTTACTAGAAAATAGAGAATATGATTTAGCCAAGGAGTATATTAACTACCGAACAAATCGTGATTTTGCTAGAAGTCAGTCCACTGACATCAACGTGACGATTGATAAGCTTCTTAATAAAGACTCTAGACTAGTCAATGAAAATGCCAATAAAGATAGTAATGTATTTAACACACAACGTGATCTAACAGCCGGGATAGTCGGTAAATCAGTTGGGTTAAAACTATTACCAGCTCATGTATCTAATGCTCATCAAAAAGGGGATATTCATTATCATGATTTAGACTATCATCCGTATTCACCTATGACAAATTGCTGCTTAATTGATTTTAAAGGCATGCTAAATAATGGCTTTAAAATTGGAAATGCTGAAGTGGAATCACCTAAATCGATTCAAACGGCTACAGCTCAAATTTCTCAAATTATTGCTAATGTGGCTTCAAGTCAATACGGAGGATGTTCAGCAGATAGAATTGATGAATTTTTAGCGCCATTTGCTAAGAAGAATTATGACAAGCATCTAAGTGATGCTAAAGAGTGGATTGAAGATACGAGTAAGCATGATGCTTATGCCAAAGAAAAAACACAAAAAGATATTTATGATGCGATGCAAAGTCTGGAATATGAGATTAATACACTATTCACATCAAATGGGCAAACTCCCTTTACATCATTAGGATTTGGCCTTGGAACAAATTGGTTCGAGCGAGAAATTCAGCGTGCGATTTTTCTAAATAGAATTAAAGGGCTGGGGGGAGAACATCGTACAGCGATTTTCCCAAAATTAATCTTTACTATTAAAGATGGTGTCAATCTTAAAGATAGTGATCCTAATTATGATATTAAAGAATTAGCCTTAGAGTGTGCCACTAAAAGAATGTACCCTGATATTTTAAACTATGACAAACTAGTTGAGCTGACTGGTAGTTTTAAAGTACCGATGGGGTGCAGGTCTTTCTTACAAGGTTGGAAAAATGATCAAGGGGAAGAAGTAAATGCTGGACGTATGAACTTAGGTGTTGTGACACTTAATTTACCTAGAATAGCTCTTGAAGCAAGTGGTGATATGGAGAAATTTTGGTCAATTTTAGATGAACGTTTAGAGATTGCTGAAGATGCGTTGTTGTTTAGAGTGAATCGCTGTAAAGAAGCCATCCCAGAAAATGCACCGATTCTTTATATGTACGGAGCATTTGGTGAAAGACTGAAAAAAAATCAATCGGTCGATGAACTGTTTAAGCATAGACGAGCAACAGTATCTCTTGGTTACATTGGACTTTATGAAGTGGCCTCAGCCTTTTACGGAGGAGACTGGGAAGACAACCCAGAAGCGAAAGAGTTTACTATTAATATCTTAAAATATTTAAAACGTCAAACAGACTCTTGGAGTGATGAGTATGATTATCACTTTAGCGTATATTCGACACCTAGTGAGAGTCTAACAGATCGATTCTGCCGAATTGATACGGAAAAATTTGGTGTAGTCGAAAATATTACTGATAAAGACTATTATACAAATAGTTTTCATTATGATGTGAGAAAAAATCCAACACCATTTGAGAAGTTATCTTTTGAAAAAGATTACCCAGAGTTTTGTTCAGGAGGTTTTATTCATTACTGTGAATATCCTGTTTTGCAACAAAATAGGAAGGCTCTAGAAGCTGTTTGGGATTATTCTTATGACAAAGTAGGTTATCTTGGAACCAACACCCCAATTGATCGTTGTTATGAGTGTGGGTTTGAAGGAGATTTTAATCCGACTGAACGTGGTTTTGAATGTCCAAATTGTCACAATAGAGATCCAAAAACTTGTGATGTGGTGAAAAGAACATGTGGTTATTTGGGTAACCCACAAGCTCGTCCAATGGTTCAAGGTCGCCATAAAGAAATCTCAGCTCGTGTGAAACATATGAAGTGATTTGCTTATAAATTAAATATTCGCAAAATTAAGTGGGGTGACGCGTTGTCAACCCTCTTATTTTTAGGAGGATTAGAAAGATGAAAAATCCCAAGCCTAAAGAGTGGCTGGCAAGTCAGTATAGCCAAAGCTATATTGCTGATTATAAACCTTTTATGTTTGTTGATGGTGAAGGAGTCAGATGCAGTATTTATGTGAGTGGTTGTTTGTTTGCTTGCAAGGGTTGTTTTAATAAAGCCATTCAAAATTTTAAATACGGCTCGCCTTATACTAAAGAATTAGAAGATCAGATTATCGAAGATTTGAGTCAAGATTACGTCCAAGGGTTGACCTTACTTGGCGGAGAACCTTTTTTAAATACAGGTGTTTGTCTATCATTAGTAAAGCGTGTTAAAGAAGAGTTAGGGGATACTAAAGATATTTGGTCGTGGACAGGTTATACTTTTGAGGAATTGTTACAAGAGTCAGAGGATAAATTGGAGTTGCTTTCTTTAGTTGATGTGTTAGTAGACGGGAGATTTGAACTTGAAAAGCGTGATTTATCCCTGCAGTTTAGAGGAAGCAGTAATCAGCGTTTAATTGATGTGAAAAAATCTCTAAGAAAAGGCAGTGCTGTGATTTGGGAAAAATGTATTGATCAGGAAGCGTATGAGAGGTGAGCAAGGTATTTTATGGGACATGATTAAAATAGAATTTAGCATTGAAAGGCTTAATTCTATTATTTAAATAGAAGATATTAATTGGGACTTCAATACGCATGAAAAGGATTTTTAAATCTAATAATAGTAAAACATATCAATGAATTTGGTTGATATGTTTTTTTATTTTTATAAAAAAGTTGACAATATTATAGAAAGGGTTTACACTTTATTTAAGTGGTTACTACCAGTTGGTAGTAACAATACAATTAAGGAGATGAAAAAATGTTTAATGCCATAATTACAGGTCATGGTACATTTTCAATAGGTATGTTAAATGCTTTAGAGATGATTGCTGGTAGTCAAGAAAAAATGAAAGCCATTCCATTCTTAGAAGACGATTCATTAGAAAATTATCAAAATAAGATAATAGATCACATGGATGAACTGACTAAAGGTGAGGAAACGCTAATTGTATTTACTGATTTATTAGGTGGTACACCATTTAACACATCAATGTTATTAAGCTCAGATAAGCCTAATATTTTTGTGATTGCTGGGACAAATTTACCAATTCTTTTAGAGTTCGTTGTACAGCGTTGGGCAGATGATGAACCTAAAGAAGTATTAACTAAATTAATAGAAACATCTAAATTAGGAACAGTGCTAGGTGACATACCAAAGGAAATTATTGTTGAAGAGGAAGATGGTATCTGATATGTGGCAAAATATTTTATATTCATCAATAGCAGTGATCATTATTATCGTACTAATCATTTTAGTTGTGTATTTAGTAAACATGAGAAACATGAAGCAACAGAAAAATCATTATCGTGAGATTCATGAAAACCTAAAAATTGGTAATAAAGTCATTGTCTTAAATGGTATTTATGGTAGCGTTGACAAAATAAATGAAGATACCATTGATTTAAAAGTTAAATCAGGTGCAATCATAGAGGTATCAAGGTATAGCATTACAAAAATAATTAAATAATAAATTGGAGGAATTACAAATGGCAAATATTCTATTAACAAGAATAGATAATCGATTAATTCACGGACAAGTAGCAACTCAGTGGTGCGGCACTATTGGGGCGAATTTAATCTTAGTAGCAAATGACAAAGTGGCAAATGATAAGGTTAGGCAAGGTTTGATGGATATGGCAGCTCCAACAGGGGTCGCTACAAGATATTTTTCAATTCAAAAAACAATTGATGTTATTGGTAAGGCTGCTGATAGACAAAAAATTTTTATTATAGTCGAAACACCTGAAGATGCTTTGAAGCTAGTTGAAGGTGGGGTAGATATTAAAAAAGTTAATATTGGAAATATGCATATGGCAGAAGGTAAACGCCAAGTTGCAACAACTGTAGCAGTTGATGAAGCAGATATACAAGCATTTCGTAAGTTAGAAGAGGAGGGTGTTAAATTAGAGATTCAACGAGTTCCATCAACAGCTGTAGAAGATATTTCTAAACTATATAAATAGAAAGGAAGTTTATAATGGATTACTCATTTATGCAGATTTTATTAATATTTATTTTTACATTTATTGTTGCCATTGATCAATTCAATTTTTTGGAATCATTGTATCAACCGATTGTAACTGGTCCAGTTATTGGATTAATTTTGGGAGATGTTCAAACAGGTCTGATTGTTGGAGGGACTTATCAATTAATGACAATTGGTAATATGCCAGTAGGTGGAGCACAACCGCCTAATGCTGTTATTGGAGGGATTATGGCAAGTATCTTGTCAATTACACTAAAACTTGATTCGACTGCTGCCGTAGCAACAGCAATACCATTTTCTTTATTAGGGCAATATGCAGTAACGTTGATCTTCTCGTTAATGTCACCTGTTATGTCAGTTGCAGATAAATATGCTGAAAAAGCTGATACGAAAGGTATTGATAGAATTAACTATTTATCTATGGGGGCTGTTGGTTTATTCTTTGGTGTTATTGTTACTTTATTCTTTATTGGTGGAGCAACATTTGGAGACACAGTGGTAAACATGATTCCTGAATGGTTTATGGGAGGATTAAGTGCTGCTGGAGGTATGATGCGTTATGTTGGTTTTGCAATACTTATGAAAGTTATGTTATCTAAGGATCTATGGGGATTCTTATTTGCAGGTTTTGCCTTAGCGACAATCATTATGGCTGTACCAAGCTTGGGTGGACCGGCACTTATTATCCTAGCGTTCATTGGATTTGCTATTGCATTCTGGGATTTCCAAATCCAAACAAAATTTAAAACACAAAGTGCAAATAGTTATGATGGAGGAGAAGAAGATGGCATATAATATTCCAGATAATTACAAAGATACTCAGCCAGCAGCGCAGTTGGATAAAAAGACACTTAATAAAATGGTTTGGCGTTCTTTATTCTTACAAGCATCTTTTAACTATGAACGTATGCAAGCTGGTGGGTGGTTATATTCAATCTTACCTGGTTTGAAAAAAATACATACCAACGATGATGATTTATCAGCTTCAATGAGTCACAACTTAGAGTTTTTTAATACACATCCCTTCTTAGTTAACTTTGTTATGGGGATTGTTTTATCGATGGAACAAAACAAAGCAGATATACCAACAATTAGGGCTGTTCGTGTGGCTGCTATGGGGCCACTTGGGGGAATTGGAGATGCTCTATTCTGGTTTACTCTTGTGCCAATTACAGCAGGTATTACAGCTAACATGGCTATAAGTGGTAATATCGCAGCACCTTTTATTTTCCTTTTAATTTTTAATGGGGCTCAGTTTGCTTTAAGATTTTTCCTAATGCATTGGTCTTATAAAGTGGGAACTAATGCAATTGGAATTTTAACTGCAAATGCTAAGGAGTTTACCAGAGCTGCTAGTATTTTAGGTATTTTTATTGTTGGCTCTTTAATCTCTGTTTATGGTGCTACAAAAATAGAAGTAAACATTCCTAATGGAACGACTAATGAAGTTAGACATGTGACAACGGTCGTTCCTTCTGAAGAAGCGTTAAAAAATTATGAATCCCAATTGTACGAGACAGATGAGAGTGGAAATTTAACAGAAGCATTTCAAGAGGGAACTAGTATTACACCATTAGAAAATGGTGAATATGAGGTTGTTTTTGCACAAAACGAAGAAAAAGATGTATCAATTAATATTCAAGAAATACTAGATGGTATACTACCGCAGTTAATACCACTAGCTATTTCATTATTACTATACTTTTTATTAGCAAAACGTGGTTGGACACCACTTAAATGTATCGGATTAGTCTTGATTCTAGGCTTATTAGGTTCAGGACTAGGTATTTGGCCTTCTATTTGGCCGATGTAAGGATTAACAGATTTTTGCCCAATAAAATTAAGTGATATAATCAATGTTATTGAATATCTAGTAAATATATTGAGGAGAACTTAATTAATGGAAAATAAAAAACAGTCTTTATATGGTCAATTGGTAGATAAAATTAGAGAACAAATAGAGCAAGAGATGTCGCCTCATGATTTGTTACCATCAGAACGAGAATTATCAGAAATTCATGATGTTAGCCGAACAACAGTTAGACAAGCTTTACAAGAATTAGAGAACTTGGGATATATTTATAAAAAACCTGGTAAAGGAACATTTGTATCTAATATATCAACCAGTATTACAAATTTATCAGGTTCTTATAGCTTTACAGAACAGATGCGTTCTATAGGGAAAACACCTGAATCTAAAATTTTAGAATTTGAAATTTTAGAAAGTAATAGATATTTTAGCGAGCATTTAGGGATACATTTCGGAGAAAAAATCTATAAAGTGAAGCGTCTAAGACTTGCAGATGATGAACCGATGATGGTTGAAAGATCGTATTTACCATATAAAAAATTTCCAACATTAACTGCTGAACGTTTGGAACAAAAACCGATGTATGATATTTTTCCGGATGACTACGAACAACATATAAAATATGCTGAGGAAGAGTTTTATGCTAGTTTAGTTACTCAAAAAGATTCGAAATTGATAGATGTTCCAAAAAATTCAGCAGTGTTAAATTTAACAAGAAAAACATACAATCAAAATAATGAAATTATTGAGTATACCTTAAGTGTTGCTAAAGCAGATCAATTTAAATATAAGGTACTTCACAATAGGAGTAATAAGTAGGAGGATTATTATGCTACGTTGGTCACAAGATAAATTAGAAAAAAACAATGCAGATATTACAACCAGAGAGATTTTACAACAGCCGAAGTTATGGGAAGAAGTTTTAGATATTTATAAGGAAAATGAGCACAAAGTTAATAAATTCTTACATGATTTTAGTGAAGAAACTGGTAAGAAAGTTAGAGTGATTTTTACAGGTGCTGGAACATCAGCTTATGCTGGAGATGTTGTTAGACCACATTTAATTCGTTATGGAGATACTGATAAATATATATTTGAAGCTATTCCCACAACTGATATTGTCTCTGCACCATATAATTATTTAAAAGAAGATATTCCTACAGTTTTAGTGTCATTTGCTAGAAGTGGTAATAGTCCAGAAAGTGTTGCTGCTATTGAGTTAGCAAATGAAGTTGTTAGGGAAATCAGACACTTGATTATTAGTTGTGCCCCAGAAGGTAAATTAGCTCAAAATACTAAAGACGATCCACATTCGTATCTTATTTTAATGCCAGAATTATCGAATGACCAAGGGTTTGCAATGACGGGTAGTTTTACCTGTATGACATTAACATCTTTATTTATTTTTGATGAGAAGCATAAAGATCATAAAGAAATAGTTGATGCTATGGTTAGTATGGGAAATCAAGTGAGTGATTTAGAAGAAAACATTGATTTAATATTGAATGGAGATTTTAACCGAGTTGTTTATTTAGGTTCTGCTAGTTTGGGTGCACTGACTAGAGAAGCACAATTAAAGTTACTTGAGCTGACTGCTGGAAAAGTCTCGACTTCATACGATACATCTCTAGGTTTCAGACATGGGCCTAAATCATTTGTTGATGAACAGACATTAGTATTTACATTTATTAGCAATGATTTATATACGTCTAAATATGATGTTGATATTTTAGAAGAGATAAAAGGAAATGATATCGCTCAATCGGTAGTTGGTATTGCTCAGAACAAAACAAGCTATACAGGAGATAGTTTACTGCTAGATGAAGATTACATACTAAGCGATGCTTATTTGGCACTTCCATATGTGATGATAGCACAAGTAGTTAGTTTGTTAACAGCTGTTAAAGTAGGGAATAAACCAGATACACCATCCCCAACAGGTACAGTGAACAGAGTAGTTCAAGGTGTGACAATACATAAATTATAAAAAAGAGGTGTATGTGTATGACCTACTATATTAAAGCTAAAAAAATATTTTTAGAAAACCGTGAGGTAACAGATGCTTATTTAGAGATAACGGATGGTTTTTTTGGAAAAGTTGTTAAAGAAGTTAGCCCTGATGCTCAAGTAGTCGATTATGGTGATAATTATATTATTCCAGGATTAGTAGATACTCATATTCATGGGTTTAATAATTTTGATGTTATGGATAATTCTGTTGAAAGTATCAATGAAATATCAAAAGGAATACTCAGCTGTGGTGTGACAAGCTTTTTACCAACGACATTAACAGCTTCATTTGATGAGCTTAATGATGTTGCCAAGACTATTAGTCAATGTCTTACCACTATTAAGGGGGCTAAAATCCAAGGCATATTTTTTGAAGGTCCTTATTTTACAGAAAAACATAAAGGAGCCCAAAATCCAAGTTATTTCAAAGACCCATCTCTAAATGAATTTAATGAATGGCAAGCAAGTGCTAATGGACTAATCAAGAAAATAGCAATAGCTCCTGAGCGTGAACAAGCTAATGAATTTACTCAAGATCTTGTCTCAAAAGGTGTAGCTGTGGCTTTAGCACATAGTGATGCTACTTATGATCAGGCCCAATCTGTAGTAGATGCCGGAGCGACTATTTTTGTTCACACATTTAATGGGATGAGTGGCTTAAATCACCGTGATCCTGGTATGGTTGGTTGTGCCATGTACAACAAAAATACAGTCAGTGAATTAATTTGTGATGGGCATCATGTACATCCTGTCGCTGCTGATATTTTAATTAATACCAAAACAACTAAAAATATAGCTCTTATCACAGATTGTATGCGTGCAGGCGGTATGGTAGATGGGCACTATTTTTTAGGTGAATTTCCGGTAAAAGTAGAAAACGGGGCAGCACGACTTGAATCAAATGGCTCGTTAGCAGGAAGTGTTCTACATTTGATAGATGGTGTGAAAAATGTAGTGGATTGGGATATTACTACACTTACTGAAGCTATTAAAATGGGGTCAGAGATTCCTGCAAAAAGTGTCGGTATATTTGATAAATGTGGAAGTATTAGACAAGGCAAAGCAGCTGATTTTTTAGTAATAACACCTGAAATTAAATTATTAGAAACATATATTGATGGCAAAAGTGTTTATAAAAAATAAGGAGTTATGACAAATGACTATGACAGAGAAAAAAAGACGTTCTATGAAACAATTATCGACAAAAGATGGGTTTATTGCAGCGCTAGCTATTGATCAGCGCGGGGCACTGAAAAAAATGCTTGCTAAAGAAGGATTTACAGGAGATGAAACTAAAGCAATTATTGAGTTTAAAGAGTTAGTTTCAAAAGAATTAACACCGTATTCTTCATCTATTTTACTAGATCCAGAATACGGCTTACAGGCTTCGAAAGTACGTGATGCTGATGCAGGATTACTGCTTGCTTATGAGCAAACAGGATATGATACAACAGAAGTGGGACGATTCCCAGATCTTATTACGGATTTGTCAGTTCTTAGAATTCGTGAAGAAAATGCTGATGCAGTTAAATTCTTACTATACTATGATGTAGATGAAGATAAAGAAATCAATGAACGTAAACATGCTTTTGTTGAGCGTATTGGATCAGAATGTGTGGCAGAAGATATTCCGTTTTACCTAGAATTATTATCATATGATGCTAAAAATGATGATAATAGTAGTAAGGAATTTGCAAAATTAAAGCCACGTAAAGTTAATGAGATGATGAAAGAATTTTCAAAAGATCGTTATCATGTAGATGTATTAAAAGTAGAAGTACCTGTTAACATGAATTATGTGGAGGGATTTGCTGAAAATGATACTGACGTGGTTTATACACGTGAGGAAGCTCTAGCTCACTTTAAAGATCAAAGTGATATCACTGATTTGCCATTTATTTTCCTAAGTGCAGGAGTGAGTGCTGAATTATTCCAAGAAACACTACGCTTTGCTAAAGAAGCTGATTCAACATTTAATGGTGTTTTATGCGGTCGTGCTACTTGGAAAGACGGTGTTGCTGTATATGTAAAAGATGGTCCAGATGCTGCTGTAGAATGGTTACGTACTCAAGGACGCCAAAATATTGAAGAACTAAATGAAGTTATTAATGACACAGCAACTTCTTGGGAAACAAAAGTCAAGTAAGGAGATAGCTCATGATTTTAACGATAACTATGAATCCATCCGTTGATATATTTTACCGTTTAAATACTTTACACACGGATGATGTGAATCGTTGTAATGATTATCAAAAAACGGCTGGTGGAAAAGGACTAAATGTGACAAGGGTGATTCAACAAATGGATCAGCCTGTCATAGCTACAGGTCTAATCGGTGGTCCACTAGGTATATTTATTCAAGAAGAGTTAGATAAGCAGGGGATTTCTCATAAATTTTCTCATATTAGAGGATCTACAAGAAATTGTATTGCCATATTACATGATGAAGGAAAACAAACAGAAATTCTAGAATCAGGTCCTAGTGTTTCAGAAGTTGAGCAAGCAGATTTTTTAACATTATATAGTGATTTAATCAAAAAATCAGAAGTAGTCACCATGTCTGGAAGTTTACCACAAGGTGTATCAAATACGTTTTATGCTGATTTATTAAAATTGACTGCTGGTGAGACTAAAGTTATTTTAGATAGTTCAGGTGAGAGTTTAAAACAAGCCTTACTAGGTAAGAGTAAGCCTTACGCCATCAAACCTAATGAAACTGAGATTGCACAATTATTAAATGTATCTGCTGAGGATATGGAACATATTCCAGTAGTAGAATTATTGGAGGATTCTTTGTTTGAAGGTATTCCTTTAATTGTAGTATCAAAGGGAGCAGATGGGGCTTTGGTGAAATATCATGATGAGTTATTTGTTGTGTCTATTCCAAAAGTAAAAGCCATTAATCCTGTAGGTAGCGGGGATTCTACTGTAGCAGGACTTGCCATTGGTTTGTTACAAGATAAGTCAATTGAAGATGTGATCAAAACAGGAATGACTCTAGGTATTTTAAACGCCATGCAAGAGCAGACAGGATTTGTTAATCCAGCTCATTTTGATGAATTATTTTCAAAAATTAATGTAGATAAAATTGCTTAAAACAAAAACACACCTCTTGAAGTCATTAAAGAGGTGTGTTTTTTAAATACTTAACCAATGTAGTAGCTTTGGCATTAAAACAATGAGTATAAATAAAGCAATGATGATAAGTATGACAATGGTGATAAATTCTATAATATTTTTCATAAATAACCTCTCCTTCAATGTTTATCAAACTTAGTCCAGCTATAGTAGTATCATATCATCTTTATGCTAGTAACTAATAGTGATATCTGAAAATTTAATAAATAAAATGATAAAAAAATGGTGTTTTCTTTAACTTTTTAATGTATTTTTCATTTTTTAGAAATGATGTTATAATATAAAAGAAATAATTAAATGAGGTGAATGTATTGTTAGAAGAAAAAGATGAATTATTTTTAAAAGAATTAACAGATGCCAATGGTGTTCCAGGAAATGAAGACCAAGTTAGAGATGTATTTAAAAAATATGCTGACCCATACGCTGATAAATATTTAATTGATGGTTTAGGTGGTATTAATGCTCGTCATATTGGTGATAAAGAAGGCCCACGTGTGTTAATTGCAGGACACATGGATGAAGTTGGCTTTATGGTGACAAAAGTCACTGATAAAGGTTTTGTGGAGTTTCAAACCCTTGGTGGTTGGTGGGGTCAAGTCATGCTCGCTCAACAAGTAACGATTACAACAAGTACTGGAAAAGAGATTCACGGTGTTATTGGTTCTAAACCACCTCACGTATTATCTCAAGAAGCTCGTAAAGCGCCTTATGATATTAAAGATATGTTCATTGATATTGGTGCAACAAGTAAAGAAGAAGCTAGTGATTGGGGAGTGAAACCAGGAGATATGGTAACACCATTCATCGATTTTAAACGCATGAATGGCTCAAAATACTTGCTAGCTAAAGCCTGGGATAACCGTATCGGAACAGCTGTATCCCTTAAAGTTTTAGAAAACTTAGCGACTGAAGGTCACCCTAATATTTTATTTGCTGGAAGTAATGTGCAAGAAGAAGTAGGTTTACGTGGAGCTCGTACAAGTACTCATATGATCAATCCAGATATTGCTTTTGCTCTTGATACAGGAACAGCAGGAGATACTCCAGGTATGACACCTAAAGAAGCTGATTCAGTTTTAGGTGAAGGACCACAAATTTTAATCTTTGATGCTTCAATGATTCCACACCGCAAGTTACGTGATTTTGTAGTTGAAGTTGCTGAGGAGATGGAGATTCCTTTCCAATATACTGTCATTACTGGTGGTGGAACAGATGCTGGTATGCAACACGTATCACGTGATGGCGTCCCTTCACTTGCGATTACAGTACCAACACGTTACTTACATTCTCACACATCAATTATTCATGAAGATGATTATTTGAATACTGTGAAGCTTGTGACAGAAGTTGTTAAACGATTAGATGATAAAAAAGTTCAAGAATTAACGAGCTATTAATCAAGTAAAGACTAGCCAATATGGTTAGTCTTTTATTTATACAAAATTGTATGCTAAAAAGACAACACATCTTGATATTTCATAAAAAAATAGAAATTAGGTAACTTTAGTTGTGTATTTAAGCGCTAACTTGTAACATGAGTTTATACATATTTATATTTTAAGGAGAGTGTCAGATATGATTTTTGTATCCAATGAGGGAATCACAGACCCACGTATTAATTTAGCGATTGAAACATACCTAGTTCAAAAAATGCCATTAGAAGAGCCAATTCTACTATTTTATATTAATGAGCCTTCTATCATCATTGGTCGTAACCAAAATACCATTGAAGAAATTAATAAGGACTATGTTGAAGAAAAAGGTATTCACGTTGTTCGCCGTTTAAGTGGTGGTGGGGCTGTGTACCACGATGAAGGGAATTTAAATTTTAGTTTCATTACGCCTGATGATGGTGATTCATTTAGAAACTTTAAAAAAGTCACTCAACCAATTGTAGATGCCCTGCATGATATGGGAATTGAAGGGGCTGAGCTTAAGGGGCGTAATGACTTAGTGATTGATGATAAAAAATTCTCAGGAAATGCTATGTATGCGACAAATGGCCGGATGTTCGCTCATGGAACACTCATGTTTGATAGTGATGTGAATGAAGTAGTGAATGCTCTTAAGGTAAGAAAAGACAAGATTGAATCAAAAGGAATCAAGTCTATTCGCTCACGTGTAACAAATATCAAACCTTACTTAGCTGATGATCATCAACATATGTCAACGAAAGACTTTAGACAAGAAATATTACTTAAAATATTTGAAACAGATAATATTGATGATATTAATGTTTATAAATTAACAGATGAGGACTGGAAGGAGATTAATGATATTTCTGATGATCTGTATCGTAATTGGGACTGGAATTACGGTCGGTCACCTGAATTTGATATTGTTCGTCGTAAGCGTTTTTCAATTGGTTCTATCGAAGCTAAAATGAATGTGACTCACGGTGAAATCAGAGATATTCGTATTTACGGTGACTTCTTTGGCTTAGGTGATATTAAAGACGTAGAGGAAACCTTAACAGGCGTGAAGTATGATCGTGATGCGATTGCTGCGGTTGTGAGACATATTGATGTGAAGAAATATTTTGGAAATATTGAAGCAGAAGATTTAGTAGATTTATTATATTAAAATCACAAAGGAAGGCCTTTTATCTACAAAGAGATGAGAGGTTTTTTGCTATAGAAAAGGGGATGGGAATGATTCATGTAGAATTGACACGATTTAAGGTTAAAGAAGGTAAGTTTAGTAAAGTTGACGAATGGTTAGCATTTTTAAATAAAAACATGACAGAAACGTTATTGACCTTGGAGAAAGGAAAGATGTATGTTGAGACTATTTTTAGAGAAGTACTTAATGATGAGGAATATCTATATTGGTATTCAGTCCAAGGAGAAAATGGACAAGAAATAGAGGATTCTAATTCTTGGATAGACAAACGACATTTACAATACTGGGATGAGTGTATTGATAAAGAATTTAGACCGGTAGATTTAGAAACAAAAGTGGTGATGATACCAGAGTCTATTAAACAGCATATGACGTAAGTAATAAAAAAGAAAGGAGCAAAAAAGATGTCAGATAAAGAATTACTCAAAGCAGAAGAAATTCGTAAAAAGAATGATAAACTTCGAAAAGAAGGTAGAGAACCTAATACAGGATGGGGGAAACTAGTCAATACAACATTTGGTGGTGGGGCATCCAGCGGTGGTATGGCAGGCAATATTATGGCAAATGATAAAATGGAAGCAACAATTGAAGATATAGGACATAAAAATAGTTAATAAAAAGGCGATGTAGGTTGTTTCCCTACACCGTCTTTTTATTAACTATTATTTGATATCATCAGAGTGTTTAGCTACGTGTGTGACAATACCGTATTCTTTGGCTTCATCTAGTGTCATCCAGTGATTACGATCAGTGTCTTCTGCCACTTTTTCGTAAGTTTGCCCTGTTGCTTCAGCGATCAAAAGATTAATACGTTCGCGCATTTTGACAATTTCACGAGCCTCGATTTGAATCTCAGTACTTTGTCCTTGTATACCACCAGCCGGTTGATGAATCATGTAGCGTGTATTTGGTAGTGAGTAACGGTTCTCTTTTTTAGCACCTAAGAAAATCGTAATCCCAGCACTTGCTACCCAGCCAGTTCCTACAACCTTAACATCAGGTTTAACAAACTTAATCATATCATGAATGGTATCTCCTGCTTCAACATGCCCACCTTGACTATTGATAAAGATGGTAATGGGATCATCACTTAAAGATGCCAGTAGTAGTAATTGTCCACTCACTTCTTTAGCTAAATCTTGGTCGATGCCTCCATAAATTAAAATAGTACGATTTTCAATCATTTTTTGTGTTAATAATGTGTTAATATCCATTTGTTTTTCAGCCATATATATGACCTCCTATAATCTTTTCATCTAAATAATTGTAACATACTTAACAAGCTACTAAGACTTTAACGTCTTGGTTTACGTCCAAGTCCCACAGCATTTTTCATTTTTCTAAGCGTTTTATCAGCGACTTTTGCTGCCTCCATAGCACCTAGGTCCAGAATTGATTGTAGTTCCTCAGAAGTTAGTAACTCTTTGTAACGTTCTTGAATCGGCTCAAGTGTTGCTACAACAACTTCAGCTAAATCATTTTTAAATTCTGCATAACCTGAGTCTTTGTATTTAGCCACGATCTCATCAATAGTTAAATCAGTTAATGATGAATAGATGACCAAAAGATTAGAAACACCAGGTTTATTCTCTACATCATACTCGATTTTTCCGCTTGAATCTGTGACAGCTGAACGGATTTTTTTACGGATAATATTAGGTTCATCAAGCATTGAGATAAATCCTTTAGTATTTGTATCAGATTTGCTCATTTTTTTAGTTGGATCTTGTAAGCTCATAATGCGTCCACCGGCATTTTTTTCAGGGATTTTAACTTCTGGTAATACAAGTAGTTCCTGATTTTTAGCTGCATAACGAGAGTTGAAGCGTTCTACAAAATCACGTGTAAGCTCTAAATGTTGTTTTTGGTCATCCCCAACAGGTACTAAGTTTGTATTATATAAAATAATATCTGCAACCATTAATGGTGGGTAAGTAAGTAGTCCAGCACTTACAGAAGCTGCTCCTGTTTTTTGAGACTTATCTTTAAATTGAGTCATGCGCTCTAGTTCACCAAGAGAGGTATTACATTGAACAATCCAAGCTGCTTCAGCATGAGCTGCGACTTCTGATTGAATAAAAATAGTCGCTTTGTCTGGGTCAATACCAACTGCTAAGTAAAGAGAAGCTAGTTGGAGTATTTGTTGTCTAAGTTTAATTCTATCTTGTGGTACTGTAATAGCGTGCTCATCAACAATACAAAAGAAACACTCATATTCTTCTTGTAGTTGTACAAATTGCTTCATCGCTCCAATATAATTGCCAATTGTTGGAATACCACTTGGTTGAATTCCTGAAAAAATTGTTTTCATATAATAACATATCCCCCACACTTTTTAATAATAAATCCATTATACAAGAAGTAAGAGTGAAAAGGCGAATAAAGTCTCATATTTTAATCAATTATTCTAAAGAGATGAATAAAATAACGAATGTACAAATATGATTTTTTTGTGAATATTGTGAAGAAAATATTTTTTAAAGGTTTGAAACGTATAAAGAAAACAGATTAAAACGCCATTTCTAGACAAAATGGCCTAGAATTTCCAATTATTTTATAGTATACTTAATACATAGTAAAGGTTTTCCAAAAAGTTCGAAGACCTTTAATATAACTTGTGAAAAGGAGTGACATAGATGCTAAAATTATACACTTCACCTAGTTGTACTTCTTGTCGAAAAGCTCGTGCTTGGTTACAGGATAATCAAATAGAATTTGTTGAAAGAAACATTTTTTCTGAACCGTTAACACAAGATGAGCTAAAAGAAATTTTAAGAATGACTGAAGATGGAACAGAAGAGATTATCTCAACTCGTTCTAAGGTTTTCCAAAAATTAGATATTGATTTAGATGAGTTATCACTTCCTGAATTATTAGATCTAGTCCAAGAAAATCCAGGTCTTCTAAGACGACCAATTATGATTGATGATAAAAGACTTCAAGTTGGATTCAACGAAGATGAGATTCGTCGTTTCTTACCAAGAGAAGTACGCGCAATTGAGTTAAAACAAGCTCAATTAATGGCTGGAATCTAAAATAAAATTTTCTCGGCATACTTAACTTTAGTATGTCGATTTTTGTTATATTGAGTTGATTTTCTTTACTTTTTACTAATTTAGGCTACAATGAAGGTAGAATATAATGGAGAAATGGGGTGTAGCGAAATGGAAATGGAGAGAATAAATGAAAATACCATTCGTGTATCAATTGCTAATGAGGATTTAGAAGAACGTGGTATTAGGGTATTAGATTTATTGGGAAATCAAAAAGAAATTGAAAATTTCTTTTATAGTATTTTAGAAGAGGTAGATATTGATAATCAATTTCAAGAAAATGACTCTATAACGTTCCAGGTGCTACCCAATTATGATGGGCTAGAGTTGTTTATTAGTAAAAGTAACATCATTAATCCACCAACTGATATGAATTCATATATGGAAAACCAAGTTGATGAATTTACTGATTTTCTAAAAAATCATATTGTCTCTCAAGAAGAAGATCAAGATATCTCAGTTGAAGTGTTAGATGAGAATGACATATATGCAGATGAGTCTGTATCAAAAGATATGGTTTTTAGAGCTAATGATTTTGAAGATTTAATCGAGTTATCAAATGTTATAAATATGTCTCATGCTACGACTAATCTTTATCAGTACCAGTCAGCCTATTTTTTAGTTGTTACATTTTATTTAGAGGATATATCAAAATCACAAGTTAAAAATGACATCTCAAAATTGTATGAGTTTTTGATGAAAACTCCAGTTACTAAAGATATTTTAGAAGAGTATGGCCAGTCAATTATAGAGGATAATGCACTAAATCTATTATCTTTCTACTTTAAACCATAAAAAAGAATGTGCTTGCACATTCTTTTTTAGAGTGAAGATTAAAGAGGTGAATGAATGAAAAAATATAATGAATTTATACTGTATAGTGTTTTTGGAACGACAGCCACCTTTCTTTACTTTTTTGCACGATTTACATCGAAAAATTGGACGAGTAGTGTCTTAGTTTCTGTGATGATTGCTCAAGCAGTAGCTATTCTTTTTTCATTTTTTACTAATAAATTTATCGTGTTTAAAAATAAAGATTTAGGATTTGTAAAATCTTTACAACAGTTTGGCGAATTTTTAGCTGCTAGACTAGCCGTTATTTTACTTGATTTAGGTATTGCCTATTTTTTTGTTGAAAAATATCATAGAACGATGATTCAAGCGATGCATCTTCAAAAGATTAATTATGCTAATCACTCAATCTTTACAGGAGTCATGATTTCTTATATCGGTAATGCTTATTTACTAAATGAATTTATCTTTACGGTAATTTCTCAAGTATTAGCAACTATTATTAATTATGTTGTATCTAAGAGAATAGTATTTAACGTTAAAAAAAACTATGAGGCCACATTAAGTGCTTCATAGTTTTTTTCTTTACATTCCGATTAAATAATCGTCTTCCTTCATAGCTTCAACTGATCCAAGTAGGTAACCATTACCTACTTGAGAGAAGAAGTCATGGTTACTTGTTCCTGTTGATAATCCGTTCATCACAATTGGATTAACATCATTTGCCGTATCAGGAAATAGGGGATCCATACCTAAGTTCATTAAGGCTTTATTGGCATTATAGCGTAAGAAAGTTTTCACTTCCTCAGTCCACCCTAATTTATCATATAAAAGATCAGTATATAATTCCTCGTTTTCATATAATTCAAATAACAAATCATACATCCAAGCTTTTATTTCTTCTTGTTCAGCCTCAGGAAGCTCATTGTATCCCAATTGGAATTTATAACCAATATAAGTACCATGAACTGACTCATCGCGAATAATCAGTTTGATGATTTCAGCAACGTTTGCTAGTTTGTTGTTACCCAAATAGTAAAGGGGAGCATAGAATCCTGAATAGAAAAGGAAAGTCTCGGCATAGACACTAGCCACTTTCTTTTGTAATGCAGAACCATTTAGATAAATTTCATTAATAATTTTAGCTTTTTTTTGTAAATAAGGATTTGTATTTGTCCATTCAAAAATCTCTTCAATTTCAGCTTTGGTGTTTAATGTACTAAAAATCGATGAATAACTTTTAGCATGAACACTTTCCATAAATTGAATATTGTTTAGAACAGCCTCTTCGTGAGGTGTTCTAATATCTTTTCTAAGTGCTTCAATCCCATTTTCTGACTGGATAGTATCAAGAAGCGTTAAGCCACCAAATACTAAACCAATATTCTCTTTTTGATCATCTGAAAAACCACGCCAGTCATCTAAGTCATTAGACAAAGGGATACGCGTATCTAACCAAAATTGTTCTGTTAATTTTTCCCAAGTAGATTTATCAATAATATCTTCAACTTCGTTCCAATTAATCGCTTGATAATAACTATTTTCTTGTATCACTGTAGGTCCTCCTTAAATAACACAACTCTCACATTGATTACTGCCAATCTCTTCATCATCATCAGTAAATGTTCTGATATAATAAATAGATTTGATTCCTTGATGGAAGGCATAGTGGCGCAAAATATTTAAATCACGAGTCGTTTGTTTATTTGTATCAGTTTTCCACTCATATAAGCCCTCAGGAATGTCAGAGCGCATAAATAAAGTTAAACTCATACCTTGATCGATATGTTTTTGAGCTGTTGCGTAAACATCAATGACTTTTCGCATATCCATATCATAAGCAGATGTGTAATAAGGCATCGTCTCATTTGAAAGATATGGTGCTGGATAATAAATTTTCCCAATTTTTTTCTCTTGACGCTCTTCAATCAAGCGAGTAATAGGATGAATACTAGCACTTGTATCATTAATATAAGAAATTGAACCATTTGGAGCGACTGCTAAACGGTTTTGATGATATAAGCCATGTTCTTTAACAGAAGCTTGTAAATCTTTCCAATCTTTATCTGTTGGAATAAAAATCCCTTCAAATAATGATTTTACTTTGTCAGATTTTGGCTCAATTACGTCATTAATATACGTATCAAAGTAAGAACCATTAGCATAATCAGATTTTTCAAAATTATCGAAAGTTTCACCGCGTTCTTTTGCGATGTTATTGCTCTCAACTAAAGTCCAGTAGTTAAGTAACATAAAGTAAATATCCGTAAATTCAATAGATTCTTTCGAACCATACGCCATTTGATTCTTAGCAAAATAAGTATGCAGTCCCATAGCACCTAAGCCGATTGTGTGATTTAGACGGTTTCCATTTTGAATAGATGGCACGACTTCAATATCAGAAGCATCTGTAATAAACGTTAGTGCACGAGTCATAGTACGTACTGATTTTCCAAAATCAGGTCCATCCATTAAGTTTACAATATTTGTTGAACCAAGGTTACAAGAAATGTCTGTCCCAAGAACTTCATACTCTTGACGATCATTAATAACTGATGGTTTTTGAATTTGTAAAATCTCAGAACACAAGTTACTCATAACAATTTTCCCATCAACAGGGTTAGCACGGTTTGCTGTGTCGATATTAATAATATACGGATAACCTGACTCTTGTTGTAGTTTACTGATTTCATTTTCTAAGTAGCGAGCATTAATTTTTTGTTTACGGATATTAGGGTTAGCGACTAAATTGTCATATTCCTCACTAATATCAATGTATGAAAACGGCACGCCGTATTCTTTTTCAACGCTATATGGGCTAAATAAGTACATGTCTTCATTTTTGCGAGCTAATTCATAGAACTTGTCTGGAATAGTCAAGCCAAGTGATAAAGTTTTAACACGAATTTTTTCATCAGCATTTTCTTTTTTCGTTGATAAGAACATTTCGATATCAGGATGGAAAACATTTAAGTAAACCACACCAGCTCCTTGGCGTTGGCCTAGTTGATTACTGTAGCTAAAGCTATCTTCAAATAACTTCATAACAGGGACCACACCACTAGCTGCACCTTCAAACCCTTTAATTGGAGCTCCTGCTTCACGTAGGTTAGATAAATTGATCCCAACTCCGCCACCAATTCGTGATAACTGGAGAGCGCTATTAATGGATCTACCGATACTATTCATATCATCAGTTACTTGAACTAAGAAACAAGATACTAATTCACCACGGCGTTTTCTTCCTGCGTTTAAAAAGGAGGGTGTAGCAGGCTGATAACGTTGGTGAATCATTTCGTTAGCTAATTGCATAGCTAATTTTTCATCACCATTAGCAAAATATAGCGCGTTAAATGCTACACGGTCTTCGTAACTTTCTAAATATTGATTACCATCATTTGTTTTTAAGGCATATTGTGAATAAAATTTATAAGCAGCCATAAATGATTTAAATGTAAAGTCTTGTTCATCTAAGTAGTTATATAAAGACTCGATAAATGCTAGGGAGTACAGATTTAAAAACTCTTCTTCCATATAATCATGTTCAACTAAATAAGCTAGTTTTTCTTCTATAGAAGGAAAAGTTTTCGTAAAAGGAATTACGTTTTCTTTGAAAAAAGCATCTAGGGCTTCTTTATCTTTAAACAATGGGATTTGATCATCCACTGGGCGGTTGATTTCATTATTTAACTCAAAATAAGTGACATCAGTCAATTCTTTTAGACTCAAAATCATTCACTACTTTCTTAAAATTTTTAACGTCTTCGTCTGTTCCACTAAATTCAAATGAAAAGACAAGGGGTACGTCATAGTCCCTTGAGATATCTTTGGCTGTAAAAATAAAAAGGTCACCGAAGTTGAGATTACCACCACCGGCGACTCCTTTCAAGTAATTGGCATTATCTTTGAACTCAATAAAATCGTTCACTACTTCTGTGACTTCTTGGTCATAAGTAGGAACGATTAATAAGTAGTCTTCATCCATTTCATAAAAAGGGTTGGTTGTATCAATTTCATAAGTAGCTAAATCTAATTTGTTAATAAAACGTCTGGTTTGTCCTGTTAAAGAAAAATAGACTAGTTTCATAATTAGACCGCCAAAGCACGAAGTTTATCAGGTCTAAATCCTACAATTGTAACTTGTGCATCTTGAGTAGTAATAACAGGAACACTTTGAAATCCTTGTTCTTTTAATGTATCTATATATTGTGGGTCAGTATCTAGGTTGATTTCTGTAAAAGAAACATTTTTTTCGGTTAAAAACTTTTTAGTCATAACGCATTGTGGGCAATTATTTTTTGTATATAACGTGATTGGTGTCATGTGACAACCCCCTTAAATTGTTTTCTTGATATCTATTAGTATAGCTTGAAAATAAAAAAAGTCAAACGAAAAACACAAGATATTGTGTCCTTGTTTGGCTGTAAGTACTATTGATAGTATGTTAGAGAAGTGATTCTTTTTTTTTATACTAGTTAAGAGTATATTTTTTGTGAGCAAGCTAAAAATCAAACTGATGCCCATATTATTTTTATCAAACTTCAGACTGAAGTTAGTCAGCTAGATGGACTTACGTAAGTTAACACACAAGATATAGTATAGGCATGTGTTTAACAAAAGTAAATAGGTAAAGTCATAAAATTAACTTGAAAAATTAAAAATTTCATTAAATAGAATATAAATGATATATTTTTTTAATAAAACATTGTATGCTTAACCCATATTTTTTTAAGGTTAAAAAAACACTCGTTCTTTAATGTAACTTAAGTTTTTTAATAATCCGTAAAATGAACAAAAGAAAGAAGGTTATTATGAAAGGAAAAGTAATGGATACAGATCAAAAGATATTTGAAGAAAACTATTTAAACGTTGTAGGGCATATTGATGATTTTGAAGAGACATTATGGTTTAAACGATTATCTGAAAAGGAAAAAACCAATGCACGACCAACTATTATTTTGTTTAGCGAATATATGTTTGATTACCATTTTCAAACAATAGTTGAGTGGGATTCCACTAACCTCAAAGACGTTATATTAAATAGATTTCCGTATGAGGTAATAACCAGTATAGATTATTTTAATCAAGTTCCCCCTATTATGATACATTTTTTTGATTATTTATATTTATCAGAAAAACTATACTCAAGGGTTGTATTTGTCACATAGTATAAATCAGTTGACTGGTGAATTAGTGAGAGAAGTATTAAACCAACAAGAAGATACTTTTGTTAGTAATTTGTTAAGTCTAGGTGAAGAGATGAGTTTGGATTTAAGTCTATTACCAGATACGGAGAAATTATTTCATTTTGTAGAGGAGTTTGAATATATTAGTCAATGTCATTTTAGGATAACGCAACCTAGCTCTATTATTATCTCTTCATGAGGTCACAGATTTTAAATGGCTAGTTGATTAAGATATATGATTTTAAAAAAAAATGATTTAATGGTACAATGAGGTTATGAAAGGGGGTATTTATGATGAAAAAAACAATGAAATATGCATTAGGAACGGCAGCTATTTTAGGTACAGTTGCAGTGATTAAGATAACTAAAAAAGGTGTCGAGAAAACGACAGAGTCAATTAATAAGTTAAAATTCAAATTGTTAGTTCGTGACAAATTAAATGATAACCCAGGTCTTTTAGATTTAGCAGATGATTTAGCAGATGATGAAATTCGTGTATTAATTGATGTCTTAGAGCGTTTAGATGACAACAAACATGAAGAACATTTTGGTGCAGCAGTTAAGTCAAAAATCGCATCGGCAATTGCAGGTAAACAATAATGAGTGTGAGTAAACAAAAGAGGATGACCACAATAATGGGCATCCTCTTATTTTAATGTTTGAATTTATGAGGGGTACATTAAATGTGTTATTTGGAATAAAAAAGCGTAAAAAAAGCTTAATAGATATATTTTATTAATCTATCAATCTTATTGTTATTCCTTAAGGTTGGTTATGACTAGGCTTTGTAAGGGAAGGGGAAACCTAGTCACAACTCAAAAATTAGCCGAATAAATTAAATAAATTAATTTATGCACCTAGTTTAATGCAAAATTATTAATCTAACAATCAAAAAAATCTAATTTCATAGACTAATAGCAAAAAAAGATACATAGAGACTGGTAAAACAGTATTTCATTTTTTTCGTATAGATATGCAATTTTTGGGGAATTAGTTGTTATTTTATTTTTTTTAAGCGTAATCATTTTAGAATAATAGCTGTTTGATTTTTTAAGTCATAAAAATGATGTATAATGAAGTGAGTGTGTTTTTGACACAAAGATTAAGGGGGTTTTGAAATGAAAAAGATATTAGTGGTGGATGATGAAAAGCCAATTTCAGATATTGTCAAATTTAATTTAACAAAAGAAGGATATGAAGTGTTTACAGCCTTTGATGGTGAAGAGGCAATTGAGAAGGTAGAAGAGGTGGAACCAGATTTAATTTTACTGGATCTAATGCTTCCTAAAAAAGATGGTTTAGAGGTTTGTCGTGAGGTACGAAAAAATCATGATACACCGATTATTATGGTAACAGCTAAAGATTCAGAAATTGATAAGGTCTTAGGTTTAGAACTAGGAGCAGATGACTATGTGACCAAACCATTTTCAAATCGTGAATTAGTGGCTCGTGTGAAAGCAAATTTACGTCGTCATGATAATAGGGTTTCCAAGGAAGAAGAGGAAGAAACAGGGGATTTAACGATTGGTTCATTAACAATTCATCCGGATGCTTATGTGGTATCTAAAAAGGGTGAAACCATTGAATTAACACATCGTGAATTTGAATTATTATATTATTTAGCAAAACATATAGGACAAGTGATGACTAGAGAGCATTTACTACAAACTGTTTGGGGATATGATTATTTTGGTGATGTCAGAACGGTAGATGTCACTGTGAGACGTTTAAGAGAGAAGATTGAAGATAATCCAAGTCACCCAAACTGGTTAATCACTAGACGTGGTGTTGGTTATTATTTAAGAAACTCAGATCAAGATTAGAGGACAATAGATGAAAGAAAAAAGAATTAGGTTTTTCTTCTCTGTTCACTTCAAGATTGCTTTAGTTTTTGTGCTTCTTTTAATGATTTCAGTGGAGATTATTGGAGCGATTTTTATTAGGGAATTAGAGGCTTCTACTATTCACACGTTTGAATCAAATATGACAACACAAGTAGAAACTTTAGCGACGAATTTAGGTTCAGAGATGAGTCAGCGAAATGATGAGCCAAAGGAGCAAAATACTAAACAAATACTATCAGAGTTTTCAAAAAGTGATGTCTTAGAAGCAAGACTTGTAGATGATAAGGGAATTGTGATTGCAACAAGTGACCCTAATTTACAAGGAGATATTGGAAAGAAAAATGACTATGAATTATTTAATGCCTTTAGTCAAAAAAAAGAAGAGCGAAAAGATCAGCAGACAGGTAAGCGGGTATTTGTTAATATTGAGCAAATATACTCCCCTACTGGTGATGCTGTTATTGGTTTTTTATATGTAAAAAGTGATATTGAAAGCAAGTATCAACAAGTTAGTGACATTACCTTGATCTTTTTCTATGCCTCTATGATTGCCTTAGTATTTAGTGTCATTATTGCTCTTCTTGTAGCAAGAACTATTACTAAACCAATTGGTGAGATGAAGCAACAAGCTGAGCGTGTTGCTAATGGTGATTACTCTGGTCATGTTGAGGTCTATGGGAAAGATGAGCTAGGTCAACTTGGTGAAACGTTTAATGAAGTATCTTTTAGAATTGAAGAAGCTCAAGAAACAATGGAGGCAGAAAGAAGACGGTTAGATAGTGTCTTAACCCATATGACAGATGGAGTCATTGGAACAGATAGACTGGGTAATATTATTTTAATTAATGATATGGCAACAAACGTCTTACGTACATCTACTCAAGATGTGATGAATCGCTCTATTTTAGAGGTCTTACGCTTAGATGAAAATTATACATTTAGAATGCTTTTAGAAGAGCAGAATGAGTTACTACTTGATTTTAGTGAACAGTTTGGTGAAGCTATGTTGATCCGTGCTGAGTTTTCTATGATCCGCCGGGAGTCTGGGTTTATTAGTGGGCTTGTGTGTGTGCTTCATGATGTGACAGAAAAAGAAAAAGATGAAGAAGAGCGTAGGCAATTTGTATCTAATGTTTCCCATGAATTACGCACACCATTAACAAGTATGAGAAGTTACATTGAAGCACTCATTGACGGGGCATGGCAAGACCCTGATGTGGCACCAATGTTCTTAAGAGTAACTCAGGAAGAAACTAACCGGATGATTCGTATGATTAATGATTTACTTCAACTCTCACGAATGGATGCCAATAAAATTACATTAAACACAGAACTAGTGAATTTAAATGAGTTATTTAATTATGTGTTAGACCGTTTTGATATGTTACTTAAAGATAGTGACAAACAACATAAAATCAAACGTGAATTTACAAAACGGGCTATATGGGTAGACATTGATACTGATAGAATGATTCAAGTGCTAGATAATATTTTAAATAATGCTATGAAATATTCACCAGCTGGAGGTAATATTACGTGTCGCTTACTTGAAACACATAAAAATGTGGTTCTTAGCATCTCGGATGAGGGGTTGGGGATTCCTAAACAGCAATTAGGAAAAGTATTTGACCGTTTTTATCGTGTGGATAAAGCCAGATCTAGAGAAATGGGAGGATCAGGTTTAGGTTTAGCTATTTCAAAAGAAGCTATTAAGGCCCATGGTGGTAATATTTGGGTAGAAAGTGAAGAAGGTAAAGGGTCAACATTCTTTATTTCACTTCCTTATGAGCCTTATGAGGAGGAGTTGTGGGAATGATAAAATTAGGTAATCGAATTGTGAAAGTAATATTAATTGTCTTGATTTTACTTAGTCTGTTTTTATCTTGGAAAATCTGGACAAAACCTGCTAACCGAGGATTTCAGGATCGAAGTAACAAAGTAAGTGAAGTTGTTCAAAAAAAACCCATGACAGATGTCTTTGTTCCTACTAAATTATTTTATCATGAAAATAAAGGAGAGGATTTCTTTTATACCAATAAGGAATCTGTTATTAGTAGTCTGCAAGAGCGAGTGGTTAACTTTGAGTTTGGGGATATTAAAGAGTTGACTCGTACTGAGGCAGCAGCTTTATTAGAAAAAGAACAAATTTTTAGTCTAGTTTTCCCTAGTGAGATTCCAGTTGCTCTTTTTACTGAGTTACATCATTTAGATCTTGAGTTACCAGAAGAACATAAAAATATGGTATTTAGTCGAGTGACTGTGTCATTATTAGATGAGACACTTTATTTTGTTAATCATGCTAAAACTGAAGCGATTGAAGTTCCAGTTAAAGGTGATTTTAAAAGTCTAGAACGCTTATTACAATCTAAGAAAAATGGTTATTTTAAAGTGAACATACCAGAAGATAGCTTGATAAATATTTATTATTTTACTGAAGAAGTAGAGCTTAAAATTTATAGCTACATTGTAGCGACACAGTCTTTCACAACGTTTTCTAAAGGTTTTTTCAATCAATCAAGTGATTTGTATTCCAATGAGGGAGAAAATCTAAATTTATCTAATGGTGAAGGTGAATCCTTAACGATTGAAAATAAAACAGGTGAAGTGACTTATTTTGGTAAATTACAAGAAAATCATGATTATGCGAGAAATAAGCTTTATTTTGATACGTTTCAGTATGTTGAGGATATGGGAACAGCTTTAGGAAATATGCGTTATTTTTCTAGTAAAGAAACAGAAGTCACTTACCGAAATTATATCGAGGGATTTCCTGTTTTTGGAGAGAATATGCAAGGAAGCTTAGAGGCAACGGTGCAAAATAAAAATATTTATGTCAGAGCGAATCAAGAAACCTTACAAATTCCAATTCCATCTGAAGAAAACGTGACGTTAATACCAACAGCTAAGTTAGTTGAACAGCTTAGAGATCAGGGAGTTGACCTAGATAGTATTCAAGATATTCAAATAGGTTATAAGTGGCAGACTAATAAAGAAACCAAACAAGCTGTAGATTTGGTTCCTGCGTGGTATATTGAATATAATAATGAATGGTACACACAACCAGAAGTAGTTGAAGTAGCTACAAAAGGGGGAGGGCAATAATGGATTTTAGGCGAGTTGAGGGTATCTTCCTAGTTGTCTTCTTGTTGCTAAATATGTTTTTGTTTTATATTTATTTTGAAGGAAAACAAGATCAGGACTCTATTTCAAGAGGTAGTATTACAGAAAATTTAGAAGAGCGACTTCACTCAGAATCCATTAAAATATCAGAGCCCTTATCTTCAAAAAAAGAGGAAGGGTACTATATTTCTGCTGAGGAAGTTGACCTAGTTGATTTAGCAACGAAAACTTTAACAAATCAAGAGTGGCACGTAAACAATAACCAATTAAAAAGTACCTTAATGAATCAAAGTCAGGTTTATTTGACAAATGCTGATGATTTAGAAAAAGTGACGACTTTTATTAATAATCCTAAAATGGTGATTCAAGGTAGTGAGTATATTTTAAATGCTACTGAGACAAAAGCTATGAAGCACTATATTTATAATCAGTTTTGGGAAGGTATTCCTTTTAATGATGAGACTTCTAGGTTAGATATTGAAGTGGTATCTGAGGATTTTGAATCAGGAGTTGTTATTGGTTACGAACAACGCATGATTGGTAATATTGATCCCTTACTTGAGAAGCAAACATTGATTTCTGAGAGAGAGGCAATTATTAGTTTATATACCAATAACCGCTTGCAACCAGGAACAACGATTAAAGGGATTGATTTAGGATATACAAGAATATTTACAGTACGTGGAAAAAATGTGTACATTCCAGCATGGTTTGTGACATTAGAAACAAGTAAAGAGATGAGACAAACAGAAAGAGTTAATGCTTTTACAAGTGCTGTTATCTCCTCAGGTGTCTCAGAAGTTACGCATTAGCAGGTAGTAGTGAAGGAGGATGCGTAGTAGTGGAAGAAACATTTAATGTGAGCGTCTTAGCTAGTGGTAGTACAGGAAACTCATTGTTTATTGAAACAAAAGAGAAAAAAATATTAGTAGATGCTGGGCTTAGTGGTAAGAAAATAACAAACCTTTTGGCTGAGATAGATCGTAGACCAGAAGACTTGGATGCGATTTTGGTCACTCATGAGCATCGTGATCATGTAAGTGGCGTAGGTGTCTTAGCTAGGAAATATAAATTAGATATCTTTGCTAATGAGCCGACTTGGCGAGGGATGGATAAAATTATTGGGGATGTAGCTGTTGAGCAAAAAAATATATTTAATTTAGGTAGCATATTAACGCTTGGTGATATGGATATTGAAAGTTTTGGTGTGTCTCATGATGCCGCTTGTCCTCAGTTCTATCAATTTCATAAAGACAACAAATCCTTTGTTATTTTGACTGACACTGGCTATTGTAGTGATCAAGTGAAAGGTATCATAAAAAATGCAGATGCTTATCTTTTAGAAAGTAACCATGATCCTAACATGTTACGAATGGGAAGTTACCCGTGGAATACAAAACAAAGAATACTAGGTGATATGGGCCATTTATCAAATGAAGATGGTGCTCTTGTAGCCACTGAAATTATCGGTGATAAAACTAAGCGGGTCTATCTAGGGCATTTAAGTAAGGAAAACAATATGAAAGAGTTAGCTCATATCACAATGACAGGGATATTAAATCAACACGACATTGATACCACACGTCAAGTGAAAATTATGGATACTGATCCTGAAAAAGCTTGTGACTTATTTGCAATTTAAATAAAATAATCCAGAGTAGTAATTGATGTTTGTATCAATTACTACTCTGGATTTTTATATTATTTAGTTAAAAGGATTACTATTGTCTTTTATTTGAGGTTGTTGTTCTTCTTTTTGCTGGTTTTCCATTAATTTACTTGAATCTTGATCGAGTTTAACCGTTGTTTTTTCTTGTTTTCCGTTTCTAAAGTAAGTCACTTCTAAATTATCACCGATTTTTTTAGAATATAAAATAGATTGTAATTCGGAAGTGTCATTGATTTCTTCACCATCAAGTTTAGTGATCACATCATATTGTTTTAAACCAGCTTTTTCAGCAGGAGAGCCTTTTTCAACAGAAGCCACAACCACGCCGCCATTGATATCCACACCATTTAATTTTAGGACATTTTGTTGATCTTCAGGGCTGATAACATTTAAATTAACCATGCGTATACCTAACATTGGACGAACAACACTTTTTCCTTGTTCTAGTTGGTTAATGATATTAACAACTTCATTACTTGGAATAGCAAATCCCATTCCTTCAGCACTAACACCAGTTGTAGCTTGAGCAATTTTACTTGAGTTGATACCAATGACTTGACCTTCAGTGTTAACTAAAGCCCCACCTGAATTACCTGGGTTAATCGCAGCATCTGTTTGAATGGCTTTAATATTAATTAACTGGCCATCATCCGTTTGATTAGTAATCATTCTGTCTTTTGCTGAAATAATTCCTTTTGATACCGAATTAGCAAACACTGAACCAAGAGGTGAGCCGATAGCTAAAACAGGCTCTCCTACTTTAATATTATTTGAGTTACCAAATTCAGCAACAGTCGTCACGCCTTCATCTGGAATTTCTAAGACAGCTAAATCACTATAGACGTCAGTACCGATAATTTTCGCTTCAGCTGTATTGCCATCATTTAACATAATTTGCACAGCATCAGCTCCTGCGACAACGTGATTATTTGTAGCAATATAAGCTTTACCATTATCTTTTCTATAGATAACCCCACTACCTTCACCGGCTTCTTGTAGCTCGCCATCTTGCTCTGTACTACCATCAGCTGGGCCAAAAATTCGCTCAAGTTCTGAGAGTTGGGCTTGTGTCTTTTGTAAAGTTGTTACAGAAACAACGGCACCTTGAACTTTTTCAACAGCCTTAGTAGTGTCATTTTCAACATTGACATTGACATTACTAACCTTTGTTTTTCCCTCTTCAACAGGTTTTACGTTTTCTACTTTAGGAGAATTAGTTATAGGAGAAGTAGAATCGCTAATAACAAGACCATACCCACCTAGTACTAAAACACCACCTAGGACACCCCCAAGAACAGATACTCCAAAACGTTTACCAAAAGAATTATTTTTTGTTTTGTTTGTTTTATTTTTAGTGTTTTTTGGTGTGACATCTTTTCTATTTGTTGGATTAGTTTTCATATTGTACGGTGATTTCTCACCTTTCCCCCTTCTATTAAAATGCAGTCTCAATTGCATCAGTTCTATTTATGTTATCTATCATAACACTTAATTTTGAAAAATAGATGAAAAAGGATTGGGAAAAAAGAATTTTCGCAAGAAAAATAATGAATTTTTAGACAATTCATGAGAAAATAGAGTATAGAAAAAAGTTATCCCCATGAGTTATCCACAAAAATGTGTATAACTTCCATAATCTTGGATAACTTAGCCTTTTCACTGTGAATAACATTGTGGATGAGTGTTGAAAACTAATAAATGTGGATAAATCAAGGGGTTTAGGGAGAAAAATATGAAAATAAAAATCATAACTGTGGGTAAGTTAAAAGAAAAATATTTAAAACAAGGAATTGAAGAATATAGTAAACGCCTAGGTAGATATTGCCAACTACAATTAATTGAAGTACCTGACGAGAAAGCTCCTGAAGCTTTAAGTGAAGCTGAGATGATCCAAGTCAAAGACAAAGAAGGAGAGCGTATCTTAAGTAAAATCAGTGATCAAGATTATGTGTTTGCCTTAGCTATTAATGGTAAACAATTTTCTTCAGAAGACTTTGCTAAAGAGATAGACACTCTAACAACTAGAGGAAAAAGCCAATTTACTTTTGTGATTGGAGGCTCACTGGGTTTATCAGATAAGGTATTAAAAAGAAGTAATCAAGAGATGTCCTTTGGTAAGCTGACTTATCCACACCAGTTGATGAAGTTAGTTTTAGTGGAGCAGATTTATAGAGCCTTTAGGATAAATAACGGAGAACCGTATCATAAATGATGCGGTTTTTTTGTTGGTTATCTATATATAGTGTTAAATTAGCTTGTTAAAGACTGGTTATACACTGTATATAGTGTTTTAGGGTTGAAAAATTTATTGTTTCAGTTATACTATGAATTATGAATCAAAACCTCCAGTTCACACTGGAGGTTTTGATTGTGTTTAAGGATATCATCGCATTGTCAATTTAGTATAGGGGTGAATAACTTACATAAAAGAGTGTGACCTTTTATGATTGTTGAAAAATCATGTATAATGTTAACTAAGAACTTAACATGGAGGAGATACTTAATTTTGGAGCAAGTAGATAAACATTTGGAATTTGCAAAAATAAATAAAGATAAATTTATACTGAATCTTGTACAAGATAAAGAACCAGTAATAAATAAAGAAGCTATTTTTATGGCGGGTAGTCCAGGTGCTGGTAAAACAGAAGTTGTATCAAGTTTGACAGAAAATTATAAGAATTACGTCGTTATTGATGCCGATTACTTTAGAACTCAATTTCCAGAATATAATGGCAAAAATTCAAGTCTATTTCAAAAAGGATCGTCGTGGTTAGTTGAACAAACTTTACGATATGTATTGGAAAAAGGTTACTCATTTATCTTGGATGCGACATTTGCGGTTCTCAGTGCTGATAAAAATATAAAACGAGCATTAAAGAGTAAGTATTCTATTTCAATTTTTTATGTGTATCAGCAACCAGAAATAGCATGGAACTTCACGAAAAAGAGAGAACAAGTTGAAGGTAGATTAGTACCAAAAGAAACTTTTATCAATGCATTTTTTAAGTCAAGAGAAAATATAGAAAAAGTAAAGGAACGGTATCCTGAAATCATGTTAAATATCATTGTGAAGGATTATCAAAATAATATATCCGAGACTCATTTTTCAGCAGACAATATTGAACTATTTCTACCATTAAAATACACAAGAGAAGAATTGGAGGAGCACATTCATGAGTGAAAAAGAAGAAGTGAAACAAATTGTCGATAAATATAATCAGAGCATTATTCAATTACTTGAAAATGGAACGATAAAAGAAGCTAAAACTGTCTTTAAACATGTAGCAGATGAATCTAATCGTAAGCAAAGGAAATTAGTAGGGTTGGAAGAATAAATTAAAAGAGAAACAACATGGGGTAAAACTGGTGTTTGTTTCTTTTTTTATACAATAGTTTAGTTGAGTCAGAAGTATAATTGAAGCATTAGGTTCAGGCGTCATAATGTCTCATTAGTGATTTTTTATCACTGATAGGATTGTTATGTAGGAGGAGTTTTAATTGTAAAAAATAGCAATAGGATTGAAATTCAACTAGATATTTTACGCTATCGATCCAGAGCTTAATTTGATAACGCCGATTATAAAATTATACAAATTGTATACAAAATATAAATTTAGTGATATGTCCTTAATTATAAAAAAGCAATTGTTTTAAAGAAAATAGGTTGCGTCAAGAATTATGGGTTGCGTCAAGAATTATGTGTAAATGGAAAATCCATTCCATTTACACATAATTCTTGACGCAACCAACGAAATACAGATAGACCTAAATATAGTCTGCAATCATCTATATATATTGTCTCTTTATTGTCAAAAATATTGTAAAACAGTTATCTAAACGCTATCAATCAGTTATAATAGAAGATAATAATCAAATGTAACGACTGAAAAAATTTTGAGGATGATTAGAAGATGCTAAACGAAAAAAATATTACATCTAAAAATGAAAACGATACAGAGCAACCTATCTCAATACGCGAAAAAATGCCAGAAATATTAAAAATACTTTTAATAGATAGAACAAAATCAACAGCAGCTAAAACTAAAAATATTATATGGGCCACGGACCATTATATTCAGTATGGTCTCCCTGACTATGCAGAAACCTCTCCAATCCATCCTGATCTTGTTAAAGGTATCATGGGTAAAATTATTGTTCCTCGAGCTTTAAAAGCGGAACATGTCAAAAAAGATAGAACTAAGACAAAAGCTGAGGTTTTTACTCCTACTTGGATTGTAAAAAAACAAAACGATGAAGTCGATAAAAGTTACCAGGAAGATGATTTTGAAACCTATATAAAGCGAAAATGGCTAGAGATAACATGTGGTGAGGCACCTTATATGGTTACAAGGTATGACATGGAAACAGGAGCAACGATATCTTTAGAAAAACGTGTGGGATTTGTAGATCGAAAACTAAAGAGAATTAGTCAAAATATAGCTTGTGAAGACGAATGGCATAAATATGCTATTTTGGCTTATCAATCAAGTTACGGATTTGAGTGGAGTGGCGACTCTCTTTTATTAGCTAGAGAAAATTTGTTAGAAACCTATATTGATTATTACGAAGACAAGTTCAGCGTATTTCCATCCAAGGAAAATATTCATCAAATTGCTGAAACCATTAGCTATAATGTGTTTCAAATGGATGGATTAAAATATATTATACCACTGAGTGAAACACGAGAAAAAAATATCAAAGCACAGCTCTCTTTATTTGATGATGAACCATTGGAAGAGGAGTGGATTATAAAACCAGGTAAACGTGTAAAAATTATGAATTGGGAGACCAATAAAATGGAATTTTTTGATAAGGGGATCAAATAATTATGGATATTACAACAAAAATTAAAACAACTAAAACCATTCATCCGCAAATATATGCCTATGTGTTACCAGAAATACCTGAAAAAAAAGGCTGGGTCAAAATTGGTTACACTGAAAAAGAAAACGTTCATGATCGAATTAAGCAACAAGTTAAAACAGCAGCAATGAATTTATCTTATAAAGTATTATGGCATGAGCCAGCGCAATATGAAAATGGGGAATACTTTAAGGATTATGCTGTTCATTCGTACTTAACAAAATACAAACAAGTTGAGCGACATGCTGATAAAGGTAGTGAATGGTTCTTTTACAACGGCACACCAGAGAAATCGAAATCTGATTTTTTAGATTTCAAATCTGGGAAAATAGACCAAGCAAAAGAAAAAAGAAGCTACCAATTAAGAGCGGAGCAAGAACAAGCAGTTACGCAGACATTGAATTATGCATCCAATCATCCAGAAGGTGAATTTTTATGGAATGCTAAACCAAGGTTTGGTAAAACTTTAACAACGTATGATTTTATCCGTAAAATGGATGCAACCAATGTATTGATTGTTACCAATCGTCCAGCTATTGCACATTCATGGTTTGATGACTTTGAAACATTTATTGCCGGACAGACATCATATCGTTTTGTGTCAACTTCAGATACTTTAAAAAACCGACCTGTTTTAAGTCGTGAACAATTTATTGAAGAAGTAGAAAATGATGCTGATGCTAAACAAATCGCCTTTATATCGTTGCAAGATTTAAAAGGTTCTATCTCATTTGGGGGCAGTCATGAAAAATTAAAGTGGGTCAAAGATTTATCATGGGATGTTTTGGTTATTGATGAAAGTCATGAAGGTGTGGATACACTTAAAACAGACGTAGCATTCAATGAAATAAAAAGAGGATTTACTCTACATTTATCAGGAACGCCGTTTAAAGAAGTCGCATCTGGAAAGTTTTCAGAAGCTCAAATCTATAATTGGACATATGCTGATGAACAGCAAGCAAAACAAGATTGGGATGAAACATCAGAATTGAACAATCCTTATGAAAAATTGCCTAAATTAAATATGTTCTCATACCAAATGGGTCCTATGATTGTAGATGAGGTTAAAAAAGGTGCGAACATTGATGGTAAAGACACAGATTATGCGTTTGATCTGAATGAATTTTTTGAAACCAATGATTCAGGTAAGTTTGTACATGAGGCAGATGTTTTAAAATGGTTGGATTCATTGACACGAAATGAAAAATATCCGTTTTCTACATCTGAATTGAGAAATGAATTAAAGCATACGTTTTGGTTGTTAGATCGTGTAGCGAGTGCCAAAGCACTTGAAAAATTACTAAAGAAGCATGCAGTTTTTGAAAACTATACGATTGTGTTGGCAGCAGGTGATGGTAAATCCGATGATCATACTGTTATTAGTGAGAAAGCGCTAGAACGTGTTAAAAAAGCAATCAAAGATAACGAAAAAACAATAACACTTTCTGTAGGACAGTTAACAACAGGGGTAACAATTCCTGAGTGGACAGCGGTATTAATGCTATCTAATATTCAGTCGCCAAGTTTGTATATGCAAGCTGCTTTTAGAGCACAAAACCCTTGGGAATATGAATTAAATGGCGCATTTAAACAAAAAGAAAATGCTTATGTATTCGACTTTGCACCAGAACGTACTTTGACTATTTATGATGAGTTTGCCAATAGTCTATCTAAACGTACAGCACAGGGTGCCGGTACATCCGATATGCGTTCTGAAAACATCCGGACATTACTGAATTTTTTCCCAGTTATCGCAGAAGATAGTGAAGGTAAAATGGTAGAGCTAGATGTGAACCAAGTCTTGACAATACCTAAGACCATTAAAGCTCAAGAAGTTGTAAAAAGAGGCTTTATGTCCAATTTACTATTTCAAAATATATCAGGTATTTTTGCTTCAACTGGTGCACGTGAGATACTGGAACAGTTAAATCCAGTCGATACTGGCAAAGTGACACCACGTCAAACTAGTGAGCCTATTGATACCAAAGAAATAGAATTAGATGATGTCGGTGAGGTTAAAATTAACGTATCTGATGTTCAAGAGAAAACTGAAGTCATCTTTGGAAATAAAGTGTATGAAGAGAGCATCCAAAAAATTTCAGATAAAGCTGGACAAGTGCCAGACCCTAAAATTTCTAAGACTGTAGTTAAAGAGATTACAAATCTGATTCAAACTCCTTTGACAGCAGTGGCTAAAGAGCAAGGTTTAACCCAAAAAGCAGGCGCAAGAGTGGTGCAAAAAAATGTGCAAGAGATTGAGCGTGCTGTAGAAATGATTTATCAACAAGAAGCCATTAAATCTAAAGAACTAGCTAGCGAGTACCAAGAGCAGTTAAAAGAGGCTTCTGATGATGCTAGCCTTCTTGCTGAATACACATCTGAATATGAAACAAAAAAATTACAGAATGAAAAACAGTTTCAGCATCAACTAAAAGAAACGATTGAAGAAAAGACACAAGAAGTGGTTGAAAAATCTGTTAAAGAGGTTGTCAAACAAGCTGAAACAAATAAAAAGAATGATGTGGAAGATGATGTTCGTGCGCGTCTAAGAGGTTTTACAAGAACCATCCCTTCATTTTTAATGGCATACGGTACTCCAGAAACAACGCTTGATAATTTTGATGAAACGATTGAAGACCATGTGTTTAAGGAAGTCACAGGGATTACATTGGAACAATTTCGGTTATTACGCGATCAGTATCATTTTTTTGATCCAGTTGTTTTCAATGAATCCATACAAGAATTTTTAAATAAAAAGAAACAGTTAGCAAATTATTTTGATGAGACTCAAACGGAAGATATCTTTGATTACATTCCACCACAAAAAACCAATCAAATCTTTACACCAAAAAAAGTCGTTAAAATGATGGTGGACCAACTAGAGAAAGAAACACCTGGTTTATTTGAAAATCCAGATAAAACATTTGCGGATTTGTATGTAAAATCAGGGTTGTATTTAACTGAAATTGTAAAGCGATTGTATGTAGGGTTAGAAGAGAAGATTCCCGACTCAGATGAGCGACTAAAACATATTTTAGAGAATCAGATTTATGGGTTTGCACCCACAGAAATCATTTATAATATTGCGCGTAACTTTATTTTTGGTTTTAATGAACAGATTAAAGATATTGATGACTCACACATTGTTTTATTAGATACAACACCGTATGCGAAAGGTGAGACAAGTATGACACTAGAAGAAAAATGCGATCAACTATTTGGAGGTAATGACGAATGAAATTTGATGTAGTAGTGGGAAATCCCCCTTATCAGGAATCGAGACAAGATACTCGTGATGAGGCAATCTATAACTATTTTTACGATTTATCTAAAGAAATATCTAATCAGTATTGTTTGATTTCACCAGCTAGATTTCTTTTTAATGCAGGTAGTACAGATAAAAATTGGAATAAAAAAATGTTAAATGATCCTCACTTAAAAGTAGTATATTACAATCAAAAATCCAGTGAAGTATTTGCTAATACTGACATTAAGGGTGGTATTACGGTAATTTATAGAAATGACCAAAAAGATTTTGGAGAAATTGGAACATTTACTAGTTTTGAAAATCTTAACTCTATTGTTAAAAAAGTTGAGATGAAATCCGATCAAACAATTGATGCAATTATATCTGGACAGGGAGTTTATAAATTTACTAACAAGATGCATCATGATTACCCTGAGGTTCGAAATATCTTATCTAAAAGTCATCCTAACGATGTGGGGACAGGTGTTTTGGGTACACTTGATAATATTATATTTTTCCAATCAAAACCAAACGACGAATTTGATTATATTCAAATTTTAGGACGCTATAAAAATGAGCGTGTATGTCATTGGGTAAGAAAAGATTATATAAATGAACCAATAGGATTTGATAAATACAAAGTTATTTTACCAAAAGCCAATGGATCAGGAGCAATCGGAGAGGTTTTGAGTACACCACTGATTGGAGAACCACTGATTGGTTTTACACAAACTTTTATTTCAATAGGTGCTTTTGATAGTTATAGTGAAGCAAATAAAGTTTTAAAATATATAAAATCTAAATTTGCTAGAACTATGCTTGGTGTTTTGAAAATAACACAAGACAATCCAAAAGACAAATGGGCTAAAGTTCCAATGCAAGACTTCACAGATAATTCTGACATAGATTGGTCTCAGTCTATTCCTGATATTGACCAACAGTTGTACAAAAAATATGGGTTAGAACCAGACGAGATTGAATTTATTGAATCAAAAGTAAAATCTATGGATTAAATCAGTAAAGGTTATGGGTTGGAGAGATGCGTTTATTTAAGTATAGGGTTGGAGGAGAATAAAATGAAAGCTGATACGGTACATTTTTTTAAATTTTTAGAACAGAAGAATACAATTTTTAACATTCCTGTCTATCAACGTAACTATGAGTGGTCGACACAACAATGCAAACAATTAATCAAAGATATTGAAAAAATCATAGAGAGTGATTTTATGATTACTCATTTTTTAGGGACTATTGTATATGTAAATGATACGGGTCCACAGTTGAGTCATTATTATAATATCATTGATGGTCAGCAACGTATTACTAGTTTTATGCTCTTTTTAAGAGCAATAGCATCTGTGACGGATGATCAGTTGCTAAGAGATGAAGTGATAGAAGACTATTTAAAAAACTTGAGACACTCAGAAAATGATCACCTAAAGCTAAAGTCAATTGAAAAAGATCGGATTGCGTTTAAAGCAATTATGGAAGATCAAGTAGGTCAAGGGTCTAAGCTGTATGAAAATTATGAGTTCTTCAAAAAACATATTACAGAGTCAGAGTACACTGCTCAGCAATTCTTTGATGCGTTAAGCAAAGTTCAAATTGTCTATATCGAATTAAATGGTAATGATAAAGGCGAAAATCCACAAGTTATTTTTGAAAGTATCAATTCAACAGGGCTATCATTGACCTCATCGGATTTGATTCGTAATTTTTTATTGATGGGTATGGATTACGAAGCTCAGACAAGATTGTATCATGATTATTGGGTTAAGATTGAGTCAAGAATTCCAACCAACCAAATTTCTACTTTTATTCGCTTCTTTTTGACCTTTAATACATCAAATGTTGTCACAGAGGGGCGAGTGTACCAAGAATATAAGCGTTTTTTTGAGGAGAATCAATTAGATTCTGAGACAGCCATACAAGAGTTAACTCTATACTCGTTATACTATCAATGGTTGAATGAAGAACAAATTCCAAATGGTAACGTTAATGCGCATTTAAAACATATTAATGCGATGAAAGCGACAGTTGTCTATCCTTATTTAATGAAAGTTTTAAAATATACAGATGATGGTCTTTATAGTTGGGATGAGACACAATTAATCTTTGAAACCATTGAGTCTTATTTGTTTAGACGGTCTGTTACTGATAAAAAAACGAATGTACTAAACAAAGTTTTTGCAGCTTTATCACGAGACGTTTCACAGCAAAATGAATCAGAACGCTTAATTCATGAACTTCTAAGTAAATCTGGAAATCAGGTGTTTCCAAGAGATGATGAATTTATAGAAGCTCTGTCACGTACTGATTTGTATAATCGCCGCAATAACATAGCTAAATTAACTTTAATGGGTATAGAATCTCTAAACAACAAAGAAAATGTCGAGTATGACTCTATCCAAATTGAACATATTTTACCTCAAGAATTAAGCAATGAATGGAAAGTAGAGTTAAAAAATGCTCAAATGATTCAAATGAAATACTTACATACACTAGGTAACTTGACTTTAACAGGATATAATTCAGAACTTTCAAACAAAACGTTTGCTGAGAAGAAAATGACGTATAAAGACTCTAATATTTCAATGACTCGAGACCTATATCAAGATTATGCGACATGGGATGAACAATCTATCATTTCTCGTGCTAAAAAATTAAGTGCATTAGCAACATCTATATGGGTTTTACCCCATACAAGTGAATCAAAAGAGATTGTTTCTTTATCTGGAGAGCACTACTTAGATGAGGAAGTCAACATAACAGGCAGTAAACCGAGAGCGCTATCTATTTTAAATCGAGAGTTTAAAGTGGATAGTTGGAAAAAAGTATTGATGATTTTCCTAGATTTTGCTTGGGAGAAGGACAGTCAGACTTTTGAGGTTCTAAAAAGGAAACAATCCTTAAATCGCTTATTTAATTCATCAGATCCTAAAAGTCCAGGGAAATTATCAAATGGTTTGACAGTAGAGACTAATTTTAGTGCCGAAAGCATGCTGTCTATTGTAAAGATTATCGCAAAAGAGTATGAAGTTTATGATGACGTGAGTTATGTGATTTAGATGAACTAATACCAACTGGCGACAAAGTAGAGAACGTAAAGTCGTAGAAGCATTTGCAGATGAGTGGGGAATAGACGATAACATACTAGAACGCTCGTTGTCTAACTATTCGCTATCGAATCATGCGGAGGCTCCTTACATTGAAGAACTGATTAGAAGTGTTGAGTTTAACAAAGCTAAGAATCAAGATGCAGGTAACAAATTACGTCATAATATGATTTTGAAAAAAAGAACTTCCAAAGTGGATGTCAGAGATTAAACAGAAGTATGATTCGCAATAAAAGGGGAACGAGTTACTGAATTACTTTACAGAATTTTCCGAACGGGAAAGCCCATGGTTTTAATCGTGGGATGATAGTGAGGTGGTGATGTGGGTTCTCTTTTAGAGGACTCGAAGAACCAAATCCTCTCTATCTTTTTTTTAACAATTAATGTATGTCCTGTTGATTAACATACATTTCCGTGCTAATATTAGCTTATGGAAGAATACAGAAGAACTAAAACAACTGTGAGTTTAATCAACTATCATTTTGTGTTTTGCCCCAGATACAGACGTAAAATATTTTTAAATCAACATTTAGATGTTAGATTTAAAGAATTGGTAGGTCAGATTGCTGAAAAATATGATTTCAATATAGTGGCGTTAGAGACTGATAAAGACCACTGTCATCTTTTCATAAATGCACTACCTACTTATAGCCCTGCTGATATAATGGCGAAAATTAAAGGAGGGACATCAAGGCAACTACGTGATGAATTTTCAGAACTAAAGGCAATGCCTAGTTTATGGACACGTAGTTATTTCGTATCAACAGCTGGGAATGTATCTAGTCAAACAATTAAGCGATACGTTGAAAATCAAAGAAAGGGGTGATTAACATGAGTCAAGCTATGACCGTCAAAATAAAATTAAACCCAAATGAATTAGAAGAGGAGTTAATCACTCTTTCTTCTTTAACGTACATAAAGACTGTAAACTCGCTTGTTTCCGAAATGGTAAAGTCCAAAGAAACAACTAAAAAATCATCTAAAGATATTAAAGCACCATTAAATAGCTCTGTTAAAAATCAAGCTATTCGTGATGCTAAATCAGTCTTTAAAAAAGTAAAGAAGGACAACTTTAAAAAAGTTCCTATTTTAAGGAAACCAGTTATCATATGGAATAACCAAAATTTCACCATCTGCGAACATGGTATCAAAATGCCTTTTATCGTAAATGGAAAATCTGAAAAGATTGAAATATCAGCCATCATTTCTGATTATGAGCGTTTATTATTGAATAGAGCTAGTAAGGTTGGAACTCTTCGAATCACTAAAAAAGGTAATAAATACATTGCCCAAATTGCTGTTGAAATACCAGAACCAATTAATACGTCAGTTAAAACAATGGGTGTTGACTTAGGTATTAAAATACCAGCTGTATGCTGTACTAATGATAATGAAGTAAAGTTTATCGGCAATGGTAGAATGAATAAATATGTAAGACGTCAATACAACGCTAGAAGAAAAGAATTAGGTAAGGCTAAAAAAATAAACGCTTTAAAAAAATCAAATAACAAAGAGCAACGATGGATGGCAGACCAAGACCATAAAATTAGCCGAGATATTATTGATTTCGCTATTCAAAAAAATGTTGGAATCATTCGATTAGAAAAACTCGCTAATATCCGTAAACAGACAAGAAAAAGTCGTAAAAACAACCGCTCATTAAGTAATTGGTCATTCTATCGGTTAGCTTCTTATATTGAATATAAAGCTAAGTTAGTTGGTATTAAAGTGGAATATGTTAATCCAGCCTATACAAGTCAACGTTGTCCAAATTGTGGACACATTAATCATGCAAAAGACCGTAAATATGATTGTTCTAATTGTCAATATACTGGCCACCGTGATATTGTCGGTGCTAAAAATATCATTTATGCACCTGTACTTGATGGTAATAGTCAAGTAGCCTAAATAGTTATAGACTCTGATTTAGGACGGGGTATTGGCATACCCTTAGCTTTAGGTTAGTACAAAACAGAAATGGACTGCGTACGTTATAACACTAGAGAATCCCACCTCAATCACCACGTGATTAGGCTTGCGACTTTAGTCGTGGGAGTGTCAAAATTCATCTAACTAATAATCAAAGGAGAGATGATAGGATGGCAACAACGAATGAAAAAGCGATATTTGCAGGTGGGTGTTTTTGGTGTATGGTGAAGCCTTTTGATGAGCATCCTGGTGTTGTTTCTGTCACATCAGGTTACACGGGAGGTCACGTTGAAAATCCAACTTATGAACAAGTCAAAACTGGGATGACTGGTCACACGGAAGCCGTGGAGATTGTCTATGACCCAAGTATTTTATCTTACAAAGATTTAGTAGATATTTACTGGCAACAAACAGACCCAACGGATGCTTTTGGTCAATTTGCAGATAGGGGAGACTCATATCGTCCAGTGATTTTCTACTCAAATGAGGAGCAAAAAGAAATAGCTGAGGAATCAAAACGATTACTTAATGAAAGTGGTAGATTTCAAGATCCAGTGGTGACGACGATTGAAGCAGCTGAAGTCTTTTATCCGGCTGAGGAGTATCACCAAGACTTTTATAAAAAGAATAACTCACATTATACCTCGTATCATCAAGGGTCAGGCCGAGCTGGTTTTATTGAAGAAAATTGGGATTAGATTGAATGATAAATGTAAATAAAAAGCTATCTGGAGCAAATTCCAGATAGCTTTTATTTTTTAATGAGTGGTCCCAACGTTTAATGTAATATCATCTTCTGTTGTGACAGCAGCTTCAATAGCGTGTTCTAAAGATTTAGCTATTGTGTCTAGTGACATAGATGCTGTAGTGGCAGATTGTTTGATAACTTGTCCAGTTTCAAATGGCACGTGGATGAATCCACCTTTAATGTCTGGGTGTTTGTGTGCCAAGTGATACAGTAAGTTATACATGATTTCATTACAAACAAAAGTGCCAGCTGAGTAAGAAATAAAAGCTGGTAAGTTGTTGTCATGAACCTGTTTTACCATAGCTTTAATTGGTAATGTGCTAAAGTAAGCAGCAGGACCATCTTCTTGGACGGGTGTACCTAGTGGTTGGTTGCCTTTATTATCTGGAATTCTTGCTTCAATTAAATTAATAGCTACAGCTTCAACTGAGATTGACGGGCGACCTCCAGCTTGTCCCACGCAAATCACGATATTTGGATTGTGTGTTGCGATGGCTTCTTGCACTTTGATACTACTTTCTCCAAAGACAGTAGGCACTTCGATTTTAATAATCTGGGCTCCTGCAATAGTATCAGGTAATAATTTTACTGCTTCATAAGCTGGGTTAACTGATTCCCCGCCGAATGGATCAAATCCTGTTATTAATACTTTCATCATTAATACTCTCCTTTTTAACTAAATATAATCATGTAAATAACTTGAACAACTAACATAAATAAGGCGATGACCATTTGGTTTTTAATGACACCGTATTTATCTTTCATATCTAAAATAGCCACAGGAACCACGTTAAAGTTAGCTGCCATTGGTGTCATTAATGTCCCAGAAAATCCGCAAGTTAGAGCAACCATTCCCACCAAGGCTGGATCTGCTCCGTAAGCTAAAACAAAAGGTCCACCAATTCCAACTGTCATTACTGTAATGGCTGCAAAAGCGTTACCCATAATCATGGTAAACAAGACCATACCAATGGCATAAATGATGATTCCAAGTGTCAAGTTTCCAGCAGGTATAACACGGCTCACACCACTTGAAATCACCTCACCGACACCGGCTGCAGTAAACACGGCACCTAGAGAGGCTAGTAACATAGGTAACATAGATAAAGGTCCAATGGTTCCAAGCATATCCACAGCATCATAAAAGAACACTTTTGGCTTGTTGTCTTTGGATAAAATCATTAAGATAATAATGGATAAGACAACACCAATCCCTACCCCAACTAAAGCACCTAGTTTCGTTGTGAGCGCCACGATAATCGCCACACCACCAATCGAAAGTGCTGGGATAAATATTTTTAGTCCAATATTATCTGCTGCTTTTTTCATGTATTCTTTGGTTGCAGTATGACTCTTTCCTTTTGTCACGCGACCTAATATGGCAGGTAAGGTCATGACTAAAATGATGATGCCAGTTATCATACTTGGAATCCATCTACCAAACCCAATGACAAGCCCCATCGTTGTCCAAAAAACTCCTGATCCTAGAGAATTTTTATTGCTTTTATCTGCAAAGTTATAAATCCCTGTTCCAATGGCAACAAGCCCCATGACCATATAGATTATTTCTAAAAGTTTATCTCCTAGTAAAATATCATTATTTAGAAAAAAATTCATGTTATTTCACTTCCTTTTCTTGTTGGAAATATTGCTTGATTAGTCGTTTATTTTTAAAGTGGAAGTATACACAAGCTGCCACAAGAGCAATCAAGGCAATTGGAATTTCAACGATCATCAGTCTGACAAGAGTCACGTCATACCCTAAACTAGCTAAAGTAGATTGAACCAGTAAAGCGCCGGCCCCTCCGATAAATAAGTTTTGACCAAAGAACCATGTGATGTTTTCCATGGCAGCAGCCATCCCTTTTAATTCTTCTGAATAAGTATCGTTTTTTTCAAAACCTTGTGATTCGGTTGTCCCGTCCATCATTGGATAAACAATCGGACTAACAAACCCAGCTACCCCACCAAAACTCACGTTAAATGCTGCAAAAACCGTTCTAAAGACACCATAAATAGAAACAATCCCACTAGCATTCACTTTTTTGACTTTTTGAATCATACGAACAGATGATTCTTTTAAACCATTTCGCTCTAGTGTTCCAGTCACTAACATGATGATAATGAAAATCGCCATCCCTCTGTTAGCGACAAAACTAGAACCTAATATATCTAACATTGCCGTAAAACCCATGCCACTAGCTAATGCTGTTGCAATCATAGCCACAACAACGATTAAAATGGAGTCTAATTTAAGAGCAAAACCGACAATAACGATTAATAGACCAATTAGACTAAGTACATTTGAATCCATAATACTAAACCTCATTCTTTCTAAAATATAATGTAAAAAATAACACATATAAATATTTTATCATTATTTTTTCATTTGTCTATTGATAGTTTTTTTGGGTTTTAAAAGAGCATATGAGATTTTTATATTTTTTAAAATGACGGAAAAATGACATCAAAAATTGAATTATAAGTATCTAATATCATGACTTATTAGTGAATTAAACTAACTTTTTGGTGAAATAGTAATGGTATTTATTTCTTTCTCATATAAAAGTTAATCGTTATATTATAATTAGATAGCCAATTAGTCATTAAAGAAGAGAGCTTACAAAGGAGTAGAATTAGGTTAAGTATTGTTTAGTATCGTAGGTAGCTTAAGAAGTAAGATAGATACAGTGGGATATAAAAGCTATCGCTATAAGTGGTGAATATCATAGTATTAAAAATCTAGTTACTTCGTTATTGTCAGTTATTAAAGAAATTTTGAGTGAATTTACCAAATCAAGAAATCAGAGTGTTAGAAGAGAGGGGGGATTTTTATTGTTCTAAGCTATCGCTTGAAACATATGATTTAGGCTCTTTCTCAAATCACATTGATAAGATAAAGAGCCTAAATAAATTTGTAAAAATGATGTTTAAAAATTATTCAACTGTGACACTTTTAGCTAAATTTCTAGGTTTATCAACATCTAACCCTTTTTGTAAACTAGCATAATATGCTAAGAGTTGCAGAGGAACAACACTGATAAGTGGGGAGAGAAGAGCGTTAACATTTGGTAAAATAAGACTATCAGATTCTCTACCTAACTCATCTGACACGATGGTAATGACATTAGCTCCTCTACTTTCGACCTCTTTAGCATTTCCTCTTGTATGTGCAGCAGTGGTATCATTGGTTATTAAGGCGATAACAGGTGTTCCTTCCTCAATTAGAGCAATGGTTCCATGCTTCAATTCTCCAGCAGCAAAGCCTTCAGCTTGTATATAAGATACTTCTTTTAATTTTAAAGCTCCCTCTAGAGAAACGGCATAGTCGATTTCTCTACCAATAAAGAAAGCATTTGGTGTTTCTGTGAGATAGTCTTTACTCAAATTAGAAATAATTTCTTTTTCACTTATTAAGGAATCCATAGCAGCTGCAACTATTCCCATCTCATGAATAATATCGAATTGTTTTGCTTTGGCTACTTCTTTTGATTCACCTACTCCTTTTGCAAGATATGCCATAACTGCTATTTGTGATGTATATGCTTTAGTAGAGGCAACTGCAATCTCAGGTCCAGCATTTAATAGTAATGTATAATTTGCTTCTCTAGAAAGGGTCGATCCTTTCACATTAGTAATTGTTAGTGAGGGATGATTTAATTGATTGACTTTAACTAAAACCTGTCTACTATCAGCTGTTTCTCCACTTTGGGTTAGAAAAATAAAAAAAGGTTTTTTAGAAAGGACGGGCATGTCATATCCCATCTCACTTGCTAGATGAACTTCGACTGGAATATTAGTTAGTTTTTCAATAATTGACTTTCCAGCGAGCCCAGCATGCCAACTCGTACCACACCCTACGATATAAACACGGTCACTCTCTTCGATTGTTTGAATAATGTTTGAATCGATAATTATTTTTCCATCTTTGTCAGTATAATCTTTAATGAGAGAGCGAATAACACCAGGTTGTTCATCTATCTCTTTTAACATATAAAAAGGATAAAGTCCTTTTTCTGTTTCAGATGCATCTAACTCAGTTATATAAGGTTGTCTATACTGTTTCTCTAGATTTTGGTCATAAATATTTAAACAATTAGGAGTAACAATAATACGTTCTCCATCCATTATTTCAATAAACTTATTTGTTTCATGAATCATTGCCATAGCATCACTACCAACATAATGGCAATTATTTCCGATACCTATTAAAAGAGGACTTTTATTTTTAGCAAGATAGAGCGTATCAGGTTCGGCTTCATTTATTAAAGCAATGGCATAGGATCCTTTAACCAATTTTAAAGTTTCATTTAACGTTTCTAAAGTATTTTTATGATTTTTACTAAATAGATCAATCAACTCAACTAAAATTTCACTATCTGTTTCACCACTTAACTCAATATCTGATAAGTACTCCTCTTTTAAATCCATATAATTTTCAATTACACCATTATGTACGAGACAAAAAAGTTTACTTTTAGATTGATGAGGATGAGCATTTTCTCTATTGGGTTCTCCGTGTGTTGCCCAATACCAGTTTTACCATTAGGAATATTTTTAGCTAATGATTTTAGTTCTTCTACACTACCAGGACATTTAACTAGAAAAGTATCAGCATCATCGGTAATGAAGATTCCGGCAGAATCGTAGCCTCTATATTCTAGTTTCTCTAAACTTTTAATTAAAATATTTTTTGTATTATTATTTCCCACTACTCCAATAATTCCACACATAATACCCCTGCTTTCCTTTAATTGGTCTATACATAAAAGTAATTGTGATTTTATTAACAATAGTGATTTTATAACATTTAAAGTTATAAGTCAATTAAAATTAATAATTGGTATAGCTGTATAAAAATGGCTATTAACTTTGGCACATTAGTTTGTGCCAAAGTTACCTCTACTATTTATTGAAAGCCTTTTATGTAAACGTTATGATTGATTTGAAGATAGGTTATAAAAAATAGGAGGTAGAAAAATGAATAATGAGATGGGTGAAAAGAAAAATCTAAAGGTAAAGGTTCAGCGTTTTGGTAGTCATTTATCTGGAATGGTAATGCCAAATATTGGAGCATTTATTGCCTGGGGAGTTATTACAGCACTCTTTATAGATACTGGATGGCTGCCAAATGAACAGCTAGCAACATTAGTATCGCCGATGTTAACATACTTATTACCATTGTTAATAGGGTATACAGGAGGTAATATGGTTCATGGTCAACGTGGAGCAGTCGTTGGAGCAATTGCTACCATGGGGGTTATTGTTGGTTCAGATGTACCAATGTTTATCGGAGCTATGATTATGGGACCATTAGGTGGCTGGTGTATCAAAAAATTTGATGAAAGCTTCCAATCTAAAATAAAAACAGGATTTGAAATGTTAGTAAATAATTTCTCATCTGGGTTAATTGGCTTTGCATTGGCAATAGTAGGTTTTTTTGGAATCGGTCCAATTGTAACAGGCTTAACACATATGATGGCCCAAGGAGTAGAGACCATTATTTCAATGCATTTATTACCATTAGCTAATATCTTAATTGAACCTGCAAAAATATTATTTTTAAATAATGCTATAAATCATGGGATATTAACACCTCTAGGAGCAGAACAGGTAGCTTCTACTGGGAAATCAATTCTATTTTTACTAGAAGCTAATCCAGGTCCTGGTTTAGGTGTGCTTCTAGCATTTACGTTTTTTGGTAAAGGATCGGCTAAATCATCAGCTCCTGGAGCAATAATTATTCAATTTTTAGGGGGAATCCATGAGATTTATTTCCCTTATGTCATGATGAAACCTGCATTGTTATTAGCAGTTATTGCTGGTGGAGTTTCAGGAACATTTACATTCCAATTGTTAGGAGCAGGTTTACAGGCAGCAGCTTCTCCAGGTTCTATATTTGCTATTTTAGCTATGACACCAAAAGGAACATACTTAGCAAACATTTTAGGAATTGTAGTTGGGGCAGTTGTATCCTTCTTGATTGCTGCAATAATATTGAAAGCTGATAAAAGTAGTGATGAGAATACATTTTCTGAAAGTCAAAAAGCTATGAAAGCTGAAAAAGCTCAAAGTAAAGGACAAATAGTAACAAAAACTAAAGGAAATATCTCAAATATTGATGATTCTATTACGAATATTATATTTGCTTGTGATGCCGGTATGGGCTCAAGTGCAATGGGAGCATCAGTTTTAAGAAATAAAGTTAAAAAGGCTGGTTTATCATTACCAGTTACAAATTCTGCCATTAATAATCTAGTAGATAGTCATGACACTTTAGTTGTAACACAAGAAGAATTATATGAAAGAGCAAGAAACAAAGCACCAAATGCAACTTTTATCACAGTATCTAATTTTATGGATTCTCCTAGGTATGATGAAATTGTTGATACTTTGTTGGGGAAAGATAATGAAAATGATTCAAAGTCTAATGTTATTTTGGACAATCAACAAACAAAAATAAGTAGTATTGGTGATGAGAAAAGTATAGTATTTGCGTATGAAGATAATGAAGGATCTGCGAATATGGGAGCAACCATGTTAAAGAAATTAATTAAAGATGAAGGTTTATCATGCTTAGTGGATGTGTTACCTATTACAGTTGCAGTAAATAAGGATGAAGGTTTATTGATTGTAAATGAAGATAACAAAAAATTAGTTGAAACGTATAAAGGGAATATTTTATTGGTAGATAACTTTGTAACAACAGAAAAATATGACTATATAATACAAGAATTAAAAAAATAGATAATAAAAGACATGATATTCTTTTTTACTTGTTTTATATAAGGAGGAGAGAAAATGTATTTTTCACCAAGAGAGCAAAATTTCTTGAAAGTTATGATTGATTATCCAGAAGGTGTCACAATACAAAAATTTCAAGACCTATTTAATATAAGTAAAAGAACAGTGTATCGAGAAATTTCTAGTATGGAGAAGTCCTTAAAGTTTCTTGATATACAGGTTGAAAAGCCTAGGGGTGAAGGTTATCAATTGATTGGCGAGGAAATTAATATCGAAAAATTATCTGCTTACTTGATGAATGAAAAGTTAGAAGTATTTGAAGATAATGTAGATAGACAAAGTGCCATTGCAGCAACTTTATTGCTGATGGATAAAGAGTGTAAAGTAGATAGTTTAGCCTTAGATTTTCAAGTTAGTTCTACAACGATTAAAAAGGATTTAAAATCGATTGAAAAAAGTTTATCTGACTTTTATTTAGAGTTACAACGAAATAAAGGAATAGGTGTTAAGATATCAGGTTTAGAAAAAGGCCGAAGACAACTGCTTGGAAATTTGTTGTTTAATGGAATTAACGAATATGATTTTTTTAACTTTCTAAATAATAAATCTGAAGAACATTCTAGGATAAGTGGCAATTTCTTTTTTGGATTGATTGATAACGACTATTTATTTTTAGCAAAACATTTATTGTTTTCGATTGATGATGCATATAGTGAGAAGATAACAGATAACCAACTCCAGTATCTACTTATCGTTTTATGTATCTCTCTTCAAAGGATTGAGACTCAACAATTTATTGACAATGAATTTAAGGAGAGGCATGTAAAACCAGATACCATGCAAATCTCGAGTCAGATCCTTATGAAGGTAGCAAAACTTTGGAAAATTTCTATTCCTCCACAGGAAGTTAGATTTTTAGCTAGTCAATTTGAAGGGATCAACTATAAAAAAAACCAGACAATATTTATTGATAATTTTGATGTAGAGCTATTTTATAAGGTCAAAGAATTAATTAGATTAGTATCTAATGAAACGACTATTAATTTTCAAACAGATGAGAAATTATTTAATGATTTATTAGCACACATGACTTCTGCATTGAAACGTATTTTTTCAAGTATGCAAGATTCTGATAGACCTTTATTAAAAAAAATTCGTGACAAGTATCAAAAGCTAACAGTAGTTATTGAAAAAAAACTAATGGTAGTTTTTCCAGAACATATTTTTTCAAATGATGAACTAGGGTATGTTATTATTCATTTCGCAACATCTTATGAACGGAATCCAAATCGTTCATCGCTATCTGTTTTGGTCATCTGTTCTAGTGGTGTAGGCACATCAAAAATTTTAGAAAGTCGTATTAAAAAATACTTACCTGAATTTGAGAATATCTATATTTCTAAGATATCAGAAATGGCTAATATTGAATATAAAACATATGATTTAATATTATCGACTATTTTCTTGCCTGGTTTTACGTTAGATTACAAAGTAATATCCCCTCTTTTATTAGATGAAGAGATACAAGAAATAAAAACAATTATTGGAAATATTGAGACAAGTGATACAACTATTGCAACACCAGTAATATTTAATAAAGAAGCAATGACGTTTGAAGAAATATATGAAGAAGTTTATGTTGCGAATAATTTGTTGCAATCTTTTGTTTTAAGGAGAATTCCAGATTCAATTACCATAGAAGATACGATAAAGAATATTCTATTAACAATAGATAATACTTTTCTAGTTAATGTTGATGAGGTATTAAATTATGTTATTGAACGATATAAGGTCGCGCCAATAGGGATACCAAATAGTAATATTGCGTTGTTTCATAGTGCTAATAAATATATAAAAAAACCACTTTTTGGCATTTATGATTTAAGTACTTCTTTTGAAATTGAAGGAATGAATAGAAAAAACATTCAGATGAATAGAGTATTGTTACTTCTAGCACCTGATCCCATGAAAAAATCAGAAGAAAAGTTATTAGGTAAAATTAGTAGTTCTGTTATAGAAAATGATTTAAACCTTGAAATATACAAATTCGGAAACGAAAAGATGATATATGAATTATTAAGTTCATTGTTTGTAAAAGAGATAAAAGAAAATTGAAGAGGTGAGTAGATATGGAATTAAAAAAAGAAATGATACTACTAAATCAGCAGTTTGATAATAAAGAAGATGCAATAAGAGCCAGTGGTAGATTATTAGTTGAAAATGGTTGTGTAGAAAGTGAATACATAGAATCTATGATTGAGCGAAATGAAATGGTTTCTGTTTACATGGGAAACTTTATTGCCATTCCACATGGGACAGATGAATCTAAAAAATATGTAAAAAAAAGTGGTATTTCTATTCTACAAGTTCCTCAAGGTGTTCAATTTGGAGAAGATGATACGGAAGATGTAGCTATGATTATCTTTGGCATCGCTGGTGTGGGAGATGAGCACTTAGATATTTTACAAAAAATTGCTATTTTCTGTTCAAATATTGAGAATGTTATAAAATTAGCAGATGCAAAATCAAGTGAAGAAATTATTAAGTATCTAGAGGAGGTAGAGTAATTATGTTAAAAGCAGTTCATTTTGGAGCAGGTAATATTGGTCGAGGATTCATTGGTGAAATTCTATCTAAAAATGGATTTGAAATAGGGTTTGTTGATATTAATGACACCATTATAGATGAATTAAATAATAGAAAAGAATATCTAATTGAAATTGCTGATGAAAATCAAGAAAAAATAAAAATAGAGAATGTTTATGGAATCAATAGTTCTACACACCCTCAGGATGTGATTGATAATATTGCTGCAGCAGATATAGTAACAACAGCTATAGGACCAAATATACTCCCTTATATAGCAGAACTGATTGCTAAAGGTATTAAACAACGCCGAGTGAATAATAATACAAATAGTTTAGATGTTATTGCATGTGAAAATATGATTGGGGGAAGTCAATTTTTATATGATAAAGTATCAGAATATCTGGGTGATGATGATTTAGAATATGTTAATGAAATGATAGGATTTCCAAATGCCGCAGTAGATCGTATTGTTCCAATACAACATCATGATGATCCTTTATTTGTATCAGTTGAACCATTTTGTGAATGGGTAGTTGATGAATCTACTTTAAAAAATGAAAAGATTGAATTAGATGATGTAGAATATGTTTCGGATTTAGAACCTTATATCGAGCGAAAATTATTTTCTGTTAATACTGGGCATGCAACTGTAGCTTATACCGGGGCAAGTAAGGGATATAAAACAATTTTAGAGGCGATATCTGATATGGATGTATTGGAGCAACTGAAACATGTATTATCAGAAACAGGAAATTTATTGGTAGATAAGTGGGGATTTGATAAAGATGACCACAAACGATATATTGAAAAAATTATAAAACGATTTGAAAACCCCTATATTTCTGATGATATTAGTCGAGTGGCAAGAACACCAATTAGAAAACTAGGCTATAATGAACGTTTTATATGTCCCACTAGAGAATTAAAAGAAAGAGGTTTAGCTTATAACTATTTAATTGATACTGTCTCTAAAGTACTGCATTATCAGGACAAGGACGATGAGCAAAGTGTTGAATTACAAGAGATGATTAAAAATAACACAATTGAAGATGTTATAAGAAGAGTTACTGGGCTAGAGGATGAACATTTAATTAATCAAATTAAAGTAACTTATGAAAAAAATTAAATAAATAAGAAAATCATACTATCTTGATATGTTGCATTTATCGGCTCTTTGTCAAATCGGACTGATGAGGCAAATATTGAAGATGATGAATTTGAGAATTTTCTCAAATTTGGAGAGTGTAATATAAACCGTGTAAGTAACCTACCATCCTAGGTAGTGGGTTGCTTCGCGGTTTTTCTTTTTTTACAATAGATTAAAGGAGTGGTAAGTCATGACAAAAAAGAAAAAAGATCAAAAATCAGCGAAGTTAGCTCAATCAATTATTGATGCCTATCAACCAGAATCGGTTGAAGACATGCAAGAAGCCCTAAAAGATGTTTTTGGACCGATGTTTGAAGCAATGCTTCGTGGAGAATTAGATAATCATTTAGGTTATGAGAATCAGTCAAGACAAGAAAAAGAAACTCAAAACAGACGGAATGGATATGGAAATAAAAAATTAAAAACAAGTTTTGGTGAATTAGACATTCAGGTTCCTAGAGATAGAGACGCTTCTTTTGAGCCAGAAATTATTCCTAAAAGAAGCAGAGACGTTTCAAGTATTGAAGGAAAAGTTCTTTCTATGTATGCCAAAGGCATGAGTCAACGAGATATTGCCTCGACAATTGAAGATATTTATGGTTTTACTATTTCTCATGATATGGTGTCGGATATCACAGATCAAATATTACCAGAACTTGAGGAATGGCAAATCAGACCTCTGGCCAAATGCTATGCCTTCTTGTTTGTCGATTGTATGTATGTCACTCTAAGAGAAAATTATGAAGTGAAAGAATGTGCGGTGTATACAATTCTTGGTTATGATTTAAAAGGAAATAAAGAAATTCTAGGTCTTTGGCTAAATCAAACAGAATCGAAAAATAGATGGATGCAGATTTTTGATGAGATTAAAGAGCGTGGCGTTGAAGATATTTTGTTTATTTCAATGGATGGTGTATCAGGGCTTGAAAATGGAGCCAAAGCTATTTTCCCAGGTGTTGTCGTTCAACGTTGTCTGGTCCATTTAGTTAGAAATGCCCTTCGTTATGTGCCAAGTAAAAGTTATAAAGAGGTTTGTAAGGATATGAAGTCTTTTTACAGTGCCTCCTCTTTAAAAGCGGCTCAAACAGCTTTTGATACCTTTCAAACAAAGTGGGCAGTCTATCCTGGAGCTATTGATGTTTGGAAAAGAAATTTCCACCATATCGAACAATTATTTGATTACGGCTCAGCTATTCGAAAAATAATGTACACGACAAATGCTGTAGAAAGTGTTCACTCTAGTTTCCGCAAGGTAACTAAAAAAGGAGCTTTCCCTAATGAGAATGCCCTTCTTAAGCTATTATATCTTCGAGTGAAAGAACTTCAAAGTAAATGGGAAGGTGGGCATGTTCATAATTGGGCTATGGTGCTTAACCAATTAACGGTCAACGACTCTTTTTCAAAACGTGTCGAAAAATATAATCGTTACTAATCAAAATAAGTGAGACATATAAAATTTGACAACGAGTCTCTCGTCCTGCGATTTTTTATCGGGACAAGAGGTTTATTAAAAATACCCTCTTATTCCTAGAGATTATCACAGGACGACTCATTGTCAAATTGAGTTTCTATTTTTATTTTTAAGGAATTTACACACTTAACTTGACAAACCCAAATTAAGCTAGACAAATAAAAAAATCATTTGTGATACACTCAAATTGTCCAAATTGTATTCCCGACGAAAGAAAACAAGGAGAGTGATCACAAATGACCTATATACATCTTACTACAGACGAGCTTGTTTTAATAGAATCTTATTATCACCAAGCTAAAAAAGTTAAACATGTTGCTGATACTTTAAAAAGATCAAGACAAACTATTTATAATGTTTACAACGCTTTAAATGAGGGATTATCTATTCTAGATTACTATCAAAGATACAAAAAAAATAAAAAGAAATGTGGAAGGCGTCCTATTTCTTTACCTGATAATGAAACAAAATATATTCAAAACAAAGTGGCTCAAGGATGGACTCCTGACGTGATTATCGGTCGTGCTGAGATTTCTATTTCTTGTTCTGTTCGGACACTTTATAGATTGTTCTCGCGTGAATCTTTTGATTCCACAACTTTACCAATGAAAGGTAAAAGAAAACCTAATGGGCATAAAGAAAAACGAGGTAAACAAGCATTTAAACGAACCATTCATCAGAGAGACGCTGAGCATAACGAGTTTCAAAATGAATTTGGTCACCTAGAAGGTGACACTATTGTTGGGAAAAATCATAAAAGTGCTGTTATTACATTAGTTGAAAGGTTATCAAAAGTTATTATTACCTTAAAGCCAACAGGGAGACACGCTATAGATATTGAGAATAGCTTAAATGAATGGTTAAAAAAATGCCCTAATCACTTGTTTAAATCTATCACATTTGATTGTGGCAAAGAATTTTCTAACTGGAAATCTATCAGTAACTTAAATGATATTGATATCTACTTTGCTGACCCTGGTACACCTTCACAACGAGGTTTAAATGAAAATTCTAATGGGCTATTGCGTAAGGATGGATTGCCTAAGAAAATGGATTTCAACGAAGTTGATGAATCTTTCATTCAATCTGTTGCATCCAAAAGAAATAATATTCCTAGAAAATCATTAAACTATAAAACACCATTAGAAGTATTTTTGAGCTATGTAGACAATGACATTTTGTCTAGCTTAATTTGACAAATGAAAATTTCTAAAAGTAGTTTGTGTTAAGATAGTAGTATCATTTAATTCCAAAGGATGGATATTATGGAAAAAAACACTTTTTTTAAAACTGTTAACAAAGGACTCATTGTTTCCTGTCAAGCACTACCTGGTGAACCACTTTATACAAAAAATGGTGGCATCATGCCACTACTAGCACTAAGTGCCTTTGAAGCTGGAGCTGTAGGTATTAGGGCAAATTCTGTCCGAGATATCAAAGAAATTAAAGAAGTCATTGATTTACCAATTATAGGTATTATTAAGCGTGATTACCCTCCTGAGCTACCTTTTATTACAGCAACTATGACTGAGGTGGACGAATTGTGTGAAGTTGGTGTCGAAGTTGTGGCGCTGGATTGTACAAGTAGAGCTCGTCATGATGGGTTGTCTGTACCTGAATTTATCAAAAAAATTAAAGATAAGTATCCAAAACAACTACTCATGGCAGATATTGCAACTTTTAGTGAAGCTGTAACAGCATATGAAGCTGGAGTCGATATAGTCGCAACGACTCTTTGTGGATACACAGAAGAAACCATTAATTCTCCGGTTCCTAATCTTGAATTAATCCAACAATTAGTTGAAGCTCATTTACCTGTTATTGCAGAAGGAGGAATCCATAGCCCCGAAATAGCAAAACAAATCATGGACTTAGGTGTTATTAGTATTGTAGTTGGTGGTGCCATTACAAGACCAAAAGAAATTGCAACACGATTTGTTGAGGCTCTAAAAGACTAAACATTACTTAGGTGATGTTTGGTCTTTTTTCGGCTCTTCGTCAAATCGTGTTGATATTTAAAAATTGATAAAATAAGGGCATTAGAAGAAGGGGGATTTTTCCTCCTTCTTCTTTTTAATTAAATTGAAATGATTGACCTTGAATAAGGAAAATCCGTCGCTTAAAAGTTAAGAAATTTCGGTAACCATAGGCTGTTCGTTTGATAGCTTTGATTCGGTTGTTAATTCCTTCTAAAAAACCATTTGAATAAGAATAATTTAAAGCATTGGTAACACCTTGCCTGAAGGTTTGGAATGTTTTGAATTTGGCTTTAAATTCCTTAGGAAGCTCATTAGAGATAGAATGAGTTAATTCTAAAAATAAGTCTGAATCCTTTGTTTCATAAGCATATTTTAACTCTTGTATATAATCATATGCGATTTTTATAGTTGAGTTATAGGAAAGAAGTTCTTCAATGACACCAACTTGTGTCATACTTTTATTGAAAAGAGGATAATTACTATATGTAGTGGCACTTAATTGACTAGAGTCTTTTAAAAATAGTTTCCAATATTTTTTTATTCTCCGGTATTGTTTTGCTTCTTCATTATCATAACGTTTTAATTGATTCATTTCTTTTATTCTTAGTTGATTAAAAGAACGATTGATATGCTGAATGATATGGAATCTATCTGTCACAATCTCTGCATGTGGAAATACAGTTTTAAGAAGGCCACCGTAGTTGGCATTCATATCCATGACGAGAAACTTCACTTTTAACCGCTCTTTTCTGGAGTATTTCAGGAAGTACTTAATAAGAGAGAAGAGACGTCTATCTGGTAAAATATCAATAATCTTTTTACTTTCAGCATCAGCACAAATAAAGCTCATACCAGATTGACATGACTTAGTTGATTTAAATTCATCGACACATAGTACTTTTGGTAGATGTTGAAAGTTGGTTAGACAGTGGTTGGTAAAGTCGTATAAAACACGTTGTACCGTGTTATCAGAAACATGATGGAATCTAGCGATCTCTTTTCTTGAACGATCTTCTTTCAAATCTAAGGCGATTTGATACTTTAATGTTTTCGATATATGACAATAGTCATCGACTAACGCAGTATCAGCACTGAATGTTGTATGACATTCTTTACATAGATATCGTTCTCTTTTAAGTTCTAAATAAGTTGTGACCCTATTAAACTCTGGTAGTTGTGTTTTAGTAGTATAAGTACCATTTTTAACACACGTATTCTGATGACAAGAGGGGCATATTCTGTCTGGAGACGTTAGTCTTCCCCTTATTATATTTGAGCGTCTACCTCTAATAGTAGCCTCAGTTAACCAATCTTTTTCAAAAATAATAGATTTGTCTGTTAAATTAAGTAATTTTCTAGTATGATTATCCATGGGAACATCCTCCTAATAATTTGGTTTTTGTCGACTTTATTTTATCATGTTTGGATGTTCCTTTTTGTATTTAAAAACAAAAAATCGTATTAATGGAAACTATCCATCAACACGATTTATTATAGACCCCTTTTTTCTATTCATCATGCCACTCAGTGGAATAAAAAAACAGGCTTAAGATATACATGATATCCTAAACCTGTACTTAATTAATCTAACTCAACATTATGATAGATACTTTGAACATCTTCCAACTCATCTAAGGCATCAATCATTTTTTCAAATTGTGCCACGTCCTCATCTGACAAAGTCACTTCTGTTTGAGGTAACATTTGAATCTCAGCAATTGAAAATTCTTCAATACCTTTTGCTTTTAAAGCTTCTTGAATAGCATGAAAATCTACAACTTCTCCGTAAACGATGACTTGATCATCTTCATCAAAAACATCACGTACATCAATATCTTCTTCCATTAAATACTCAAATATGTCCTCAGCATCTTCACTTTCAAAACCAAAAATTGCTGTATTATCAAACATATATGCTACAGCACCTGATACACCCATATTACCACCATTTTTACCAAAGGCAGCTCTCACATCTGCTGCTGTACGGTTAACGTTATTCGTTAATGTATCAACAATCACCATTGAGCCATTTGGTCCAAAGCCTTCATAGCGTAGTTCTGAATAAGTCTCATCTCCTGAGCCTTTTGCCTTTTCAATCGCACGATCAATAATATGTTTTGGTACATTATATGTTTTAGCACGATCAATAACAAAGCGTAATTTTTGGTTCGTTTCTGGATCAGGGTCACCTGATTTTGCTGCTGCATAGATTTCAATTCCAAATTTTGCATATATTTTGCTATTATTTGCATCTTTAGCTGTTTTTTTAGCTACAATATTAGCCCATTTACGTCCCATTTTATTTGTCACTTCTCTTTCTTTTGTTTATCAAATTGTTCTGATGAAATTTCCTGTTTCATTATACTTGTAAATAGCTAAATATTAAAGGCTTTTTTATGAATAATTAATAAAAATCAACATGTCATGAGCTCTTAATCTTATTCTTAAGCATAGCAGTTTACTATTTATTTTAAAAATACTAAACTAATCATAGATAAAAGGAGGAGAAAACGTGACACGTTTTTAAAAACTATGTTTATTTGCTACTTTTTCCACTAGTTTACTTTCAGGTTGTTATCAAAAGACTGAACCATTCAATAATATTAACCAAACTAAAACTCAAAAAATAGGAGGGATAACCATGACTTCATATCCCCCAGGAACCTTATTAAAAGCTGTATCTAATAAAGATATATAATATTTTAGCTTCCAATGATTATAATATTAATGAGAAAAATGCTGATTTAGATACACCTCTGGTTGTGTCAAGAATTATGTGTAAATGGAAAATCCATTCCATTATTTTAAGTTAAAACATTGATTCTAATGTATCTTGAATTTCCTTAAATCCTTTATGCACTCTACCTAAAAACTTTTGGTTATATTCATTGAACTGAGAAACAAGGAATCTCTCCAGCGATTCTTCATTAGGAAATTGTTCTTTTCTCTTTGTATATTTTTTTAACTGTTTATTGAATCCTTCAATCAAGTTAGTTGAGTAGATAGTTCTTCTGATTGATGGCGAGAAGTTATAGAAAGTTAATATAGCAGGATTCATGAGTAACTTCACAACTCGTGGATACTGCTTTTTCCATTTTTCTGTCATAAAAGTTACTTGTTCAATTGCTTCCTCTTTTGAAAGAGCTTGATAGACAGTTTTAAAATCATCACAGATTTCTTTTCTATTCTTAACACGAACTTTATGAGCAATATTTCTAGAGACATGAACACAACATTGTTGAAATTGAGCATTTGGATAGACACTATGGATACTATCGTGAATACCGCTTAAACCATCAGTTACAACTAATAAAACCTCTTCTAAACCACGGTCTTGAAGTATCTCTTTCCAAATGTAGGCAGATTCAGTTGGAGCAGTAGTAAATCCTAGAACTTCTTTGGTTCCATCTAACCGGATACAAATTACTATGTAAATAGCTTCTTTTGCTACGGTTTTCCTTTTTACTGGAATATGAGTAGCATCCATAAAAACAACTGAGTATTTAGCCTCTAAAGTTCTTTCTTAAATCCAGATCTATCATATTTTTCATAGTCAAGAAATGCTGTTAGTTCAGCTTTTAATAATGAATTAATAGCTAGCTCTAGATGATGGCGAAACAAATCATCCAAATCACCTTTATTGATTAGTGTTTCCATAATTTCTGTAGTAAAATTATTCATGAGAAAGTCCTCCTCTAAAATTTCTGTGTGGTAACTTTAATTTTACAGAATGGACTTTCTTTTTTTCTACCCTAAATTTCTATTTACACAAAATATTTTACGCTATCCACCAGCAGCATCATCACCAAAAAAGATGTCCTTTGCATCTATCTGTTTTTTTAGGTATTAACGCTATTATTGGATCAGGAGCTTTCTTACTACCGCAAGATATTTATAAAGATATTGGTGTAACAAGTATTTTAGTACTGTTTGTTGCAGCATTAACTGTTAGTATGATCGCCCTGTGTTACGCAGATTTATCTAGTCGTTTTTCAGGGTCAGGAGCAGCATGGTTATATTCTTATAATGCTTTTGGTAAGTTTACAGGCTTTCAAATTGGCTTATTTTCATGGTTTTTAGGATGCTTAACTCTAGCTGCCGAGTCAGTGGCGTTATTACGAGTTCTTAAAAACTTATTTCCAGCAATGGGTGGACCAATTATGAAATATGCTTTCCCAGTAGGCATGATATTGATATTAGCAGTGATTAATTTATTTGGTACAACTATTGTTAAGAAGATTGATAATGTATCCTCTGTTTTTAAAATAGGAACTATTGTATTTTTTATTGTTCTAGGTGTATTTTTTATTAAATTTGCTAACTTTAAGCCTTTAGTACCTTCAAGTGTGACTGGATTTAGTAGTTTTTCCGGGCACTTTGGTAAAGCTTTTAGTGTCGTATTTTACATGTTCACAGGCTTTTCATTTATTCCAGTAGCTGCAGCGCAAATGGATAATCCACAAAAGAATATTCCTAAGACTTTGATTACAGTTATGATGACTGTTATGGTGCTTTATGTGCTAGTCCAAGCGATTGTTATTGGAATTTTAGGTAGTAGTATTGTGAAGTATGATATTCCAATTGCTAATGCGCTTGACTCGACAGTAGGTCACTGGGCCTATGTGTTAATTATTATTGGGATGCTGGTTTCTATTTTTGGAGTAGCCTTTGCTATTTCATTTAGTACACCTGTTTTAGCTAAGTCTTTAGCTAAAGAGCATAACTTATTACCAAGTATGTTTACCAAAGAAAACAGTCATGGTGCTCCTTGGGTAGCTATATTATTTACAACAGTTATTAGTGTGATTTTAGTGTCGTTTGGCTATATTTTCTTAGTAGCTTGTATCGTACTTGCCTCATTTATTCAGTACGTACCATCGATTTTAGCGGTAATCAAATTTAAACACAATGGACAGTTTCCTAACCAAGGATTTAAGCTAAAAGGTGGGTATACAATCCCAATTATCGCATTAATTATTTCTATGTACTTATTAACAAACTTTACAGTAAAAGTATTAATTGTGGCTCTTGTCGTTTTTGGTAGAGGACTGATTATGTACTTTACAAGTATTAGAAAAAAAGATGAACCAGCAGCTGTAACAAAATCTAAACAACAAGTTACAGGGGCGACCAAATAAAGCTTAATAGAAAAAATAGAGGAGGTGATACGCTCATTCTCCTCTATTTTTTATTTGAAAATAAGAATTATTAAAAAAATAAATAATCTTTTTATAACTGAAAAGGTTTACAATTAAAAAGAAGCATGTTAGTATTTAAGTAGATTATAGGATTGTGACTGTTAGGCAGGCAAAACCTAAATTGAAAGAAAGTCATATGTACGAGGACTACCCACTTTTTAGGGTGCACTTTGTATGTCTATTTTTTTCAATTTAGGTTTTTTTGTTGTCATAAAAATACTTAGGAGGAAGACATATGTCAAAGCAAAGTAATAAGGAATTAGCCACAGATGTTTTAACTTTAGTTGGGGGCAAGGAAAATGTTATTAGTGTGGTTCATTGTGCCACGAGGTTAAGGTTTAAATTAAAAGATGAGTCAAAAGCTCAGACTGAAAAAATCAAAAATCATTCAGGTGTTATTACAGTAGTCCAAAGTGGTGGACAGTATCAGGTTGTTATTGGTAGCCATGTGAAAGATGTTTATCAAGACTTATTGGAAGTATCAGGGTTGAGTGGGGCTTCATCTAGTGAGGAAGATACACCAAAAGGTAACATTTTTAATCAATTTGTTGATATCATTTCAGGTGTATTCACTCCCTTCTTAGGTGCATTAGCTGGAACTGGGGTTTTAAAAGGATTATTAACTTTATTTGTTTTATTTGGTTGGGTAAGTGAGCAGTCTGGTGTTTACCAAATTTTATTTGCAGCTTCTGATGGTTTTATGCAATTTTTACCATTTGCAATCGCTTATACAGCTGCTAAGAAATTTAAATCAGATCCGTTTATCTCTGTAGCAGTTGTTGGGGCACTTTTATACCCAAGTATTACTCAAATGGCGGCAGAACAAGTGGCAATTAACTTTTTAGGTATTCCAGTCATTATCGGACCAACAGGTTATATGCAAACTGTTATTCCAATTATTTTATTTGTTTGGTTGCAAAAGTATATTGAAAAAGGGGCTAAAAAAATTGTTCCTGATTTCTTGAAGATTATTTTAGTTCCAATGTTAACTATCTTGGTTATGGTACCTCTAACTTTTATTGTTATTGGACCTTTAGGAACGATTATCGGTGTAGGTTTAGGTAATTTATATGATGCTATCTTTAACTTTAGTCCGATCATTGCTGGTGCTGTTATGGGTGGTTTATGGCAAGTTTTTGTGATGTTTGGTATGCACTGGGGATTCATTCCTATTGCTTTAAATAATTTAACAATGAATAATTTTGATACAATGACTCCTATGCTACTTGCAGCAGTTCTTGCTCAAGCAGGAGCAGCCTTAGCTGTGGCATTAAGAACGAAGAGTAAAAAAAGAAAAGCATTGGCAGTATCTGGAACGCTAACTGCAGTTTTTGGTATCACAGAACCAACAGTATACGGGGTAACGTTACCTCTTAAAAAACCATTTATTTCAGCTTGTATTGGTGGTGCTGTAGGTGGTGCAATCATTGCAGGTGCTGGTGTTAAAATGTTTTCTGGTGGGTTAATTAGTGTGCTATCTATCCCAGGTTTCATTAGTACAATTGAAGGTGTGGAATCTAATGTAATCATGGGAATTATTGGTTCAGTTGTGGCTATCGTTATCTCATTTGTTTTAACGTTAGTGTTAGGATTTGATTTAGAAGCCTCAGCTGAAGAAAACGCGGAAGTGTCAACTGAAGAAATGACAACAACAAACCAAAAATCAGAAAAACGTGATGTATTAGTATCTCCTTTAACAGGTAAAGTTTTACCATTAAGTCAAGTCAAAGATGAAGTATTTGCCTCAGAAGCGTTAGGAAAAGGGTTAGCCATTGAACCAAGTGTTGGAGAAGTTTATGCTCCCTCAGACGCAGAAGTTACATCAGTATTTCCTACAGGCCATGCTATTGGTTTAACAACAGATACGGGTGCTGAAGTACTGATTCATATTGGAATGGACACAGTTGAACTGGAAGGTAAGGGGTTTGATGTGAAAGTTAAGCAAGGTGATAAGGTTAAACAAGGTGACTTACTTGTTGCTTTTGATATTGATACTTTAGAAAAAGCAGGTAAATCGATTATCACACCTATTGTCGTGACTAATTCAGCAGATTACTTAGATGTATTAGATTTAGAGCAGACAGATGTTGTGAGTGGTGAAGATATCCTTGTATTAGTTAAATAATCATCACTTTATAGAACGAAGAGAAGATGTTAAACTAATCATAACAAGAAGAAATACTAAAGAAAGGGATAATAACACGTGAAAATCAAGAAAATTCTAAATAATAATGTTGTTATTTCTGAAAATGAGTACTCTGAAGAAGTGATTGTTATGGGTAGGGGCATTGCTTTTCAAAAACAGATTGGTGACTTACTTTTAGAAGAATTAATAGATAAGGTTTTTGTCAGTGATTCGACTAAAGAAACACTAGAAATAGAAAAATTAATTACTCAAGCTGGGCCAGATATTATCGAAATAGCAAAAGAAATTATCTTACTTGCAGAAGAAAGAATAGGTCACGAGTATTCAGAAAAAGCTTATCTGAGCCTAACAGATCACCTGTTTTATGCTACTGAGCGAATGAAGGAAGGGATTTCAATACCTAACCCTTTAATTGTTGAAATTAAGAAATTTTATAGTCAAGAATACGCTATTGGGGTGACTGGGTGTCAGATGGTTAGAGACCGCTTAAATATTGATTTTCAGGATGATGAAGCAGGGTTTATTGCGCTTCATTTGGCTAATCATATAGCTAATACGGAGAATATGACGTTAACGATTGAAAGTACTGAAATCATGCGAGATATTTTAAGGATTATTAGCCGGTATTTTGGTATTGTTTTTGATGAAGACTCCCTAAGTTATCAGCGAATGATGACGCATATTCAGTATTTTGCTCAGCGTATCTTAAAAGATGAGATCCAGGAAGAGCCAGATGAGTTTTTATATGCACTAATCCAAGGTAAGTACCCAGCTGCCTTTAACTGTAGCTTGAGGATTAGAGAATACTTAGAAACATCAAAATCTATTACCGTTCAAGATGCTGAAGTGATCTATCTCGTTATTCATATCCACAGGGTCATTGAGCAACATAAAAAAAGAAAATAAAGAGTTTTAACAAAAAAGAGATGATGCCTGGTGCCATCTCTTTTTTTGAACTTATATTTGATTAAATTATAAGTCAGACAGACTGACTTATGATACACTTACCTTAATAGTGAAAAAGCGGAGGATATTATGATTTTATTACAAGCAAACCAAGTTGCTAGACTCTTTGGTGAAGAAGTATTATTTGAAAACATACAATTAGAAGTACAAGATAATAGCCGGATTGCTCTTGTTGGAAGAAACGGTGCTGGCAAGTCTACCTTACTTAAGATATTAGCAGGTATTGAAGAAGCAGATAAAGGACAGGTAACTAAAGTAAAAAACTTAACAATTGGTTACCTGGATCAGCATACTGGTATTGACTCAGATAAGACTATTTGGGAAGAGATGTTAGGTGTTTTTGATCATATTCGTGATATGGAAAAAGAATTGAGACGACTTGAGCATGACATCTCAGATCCTTCTATTCAAGCAAATCCTAAAGAATACGAACAAGTACTTAAAAATTATGACGCATTGCAGCAACAGTTTAATGATTTAAACGGCTATGGTTATGAGTCTGAGATTAAGTCTGTTTTACATGGATTTCGTTTTGATGAGGCTTGGTATGACACACCTATTCAGAATTTATCTGGTGGTCAAAAAACACGTTTAGCTCTGGCTAGACTCTTACTTGAAAAGCCTAATTTACTTATACTAGATGAGCCAACTAACCACTTAGATATTGAAACACTAGATTGGTTAGAGCAGTATTTACAGCAGTACCGTGGTGCTATTTTAATGGTTTCTCATGACCGTTATTTCCTAGATAAAATCATACAAGAAGTTTATGATGTGAGTCGTCAAAAAGTCATTCATTATAAAGGGAATTATAGTAACTTTCTTGATCGAAAAGCTGAAAGACTAGAGCTTGAGTGGAAGGAGTATGAAAAGCAACAAGTAGAAATTTCTAAATTAGAAGACTTTGTTGCGAGAAATATTGTCAGAGCCTCCACGACTAAACGGGCTCAAAGTAGACGTAAGCAATTAGAGAAAATGGATAAACTTGATAGGCCAATGGGAGATGAAAAGTCAGCTCACTTTCTCTTTAGACAAGAGCAACCTTCTGGACGTGACGTATTACTTTTAGAGTCTGTAGGTGTCGGTTACGGAAACGACGTATTATCTTATCCTATTAATTTAGATATGAAAAAACAAGAAGCTATTGCTTTAGTAGGACCAAATGGTGTGGGGAAATCTACTTTACTTAAAAGTATTACAGGAGATATTCCTTTCTTAAAAGGAGAGTGTCAGCTTGGTCACCAAGTTAACATTGGTTATTATGATCAGGAACAAAGTCATTTGACTGGAAATCAGACTGTTTTAGAAGAAATTTGGAGTGAGCATAGGACTGTACCTGAAAAAGATATTAGAACTTTACTAGGTAGTTTTCTATTTTCCGGAGAAGATGTGAAAAAGACAATTAATTTACTAAGTGGTGGGGAGCGCGCCCGTGTGGCGTTAGCCAAACTAGCTATGAAACATGATAATCTACTGATATTAGATGAGCCTACTAACCATTTGGATATTGATAGTAAAGAAGTATTAGAAAATGCTTTAATCGAGTATGACGGGACACTATTATTTGTTTCACACGATAGGTATTTTATTAACCGAATTGCTACAGGAGTTTTAGAATTATCTAATGAGGGTAGTACCTTCTATCACGGTAATTATGACTATTATTTGGAGAAAAAAGCTGAAGAAGAAGAACGTCAAGCCCTACTAAATCCAGAGACAAGTGATGTGGTTGTGGTTGAGACAGAAACAAAATTAAGCTATGAGGCATCCAAAGAAAAACAAAAAGAAAAACGAAAATTAGACAGACAAGTTGAAGCTCTAGAAGCACTCTTACATGAGGTTGAAGCAGAGATTGATACTGTACAAGCTAAGATGGGTGAGCCTGAGAGTTTAGAGGATCATGTGTTACTGCAAGAACTGGACAAAACTTTACAAGGTCTATATAACAAACAAGAACAAGTATTAGAGGAGTGGGAAGAAGCTTCCCTACAACTTGAAGAATTAGAGTAGGGTATTAATTTATCGTTAAAACAAATGGGTCTATAATAAATCGTGTTGATGGATAGTTTCCATTAATACGATTTTTTGTTTTTAAATACAAAAAGGAACATCCAAACATGATAAAATAAAGTCGACAAAAACCAAATTATTAGGAGGATGTTCCCATGGATAATCATACTAGAAAATTACTTAATTTAACAGACAAATCTATTATTTTTGAAAAAGATTGGTTAACTGAGGCTACTATTAGAGGTAGACGCTCAAATATAATAAGGGGAAGACTAACGTCTCCAGACAGAATATGCCCCTCTTGTCATCAGAATACGTGTGTTAAAAATGGTACTTATACTACTAAAACACAACTACCAGAGTTTAATAGGGTCACAACTTATTTAGAACTTAAAAGAGAACGATATCTATGTAAAGAATGTCATACAACATTCAGTGCTGATACTGCGTTAGTCGATGACTATTGTCATATATCGAAAACATTAAAGTATCAAATCGCCTTAGATTTGAAAGAAGATCGTTCAAGAAAAGAGATCGCTAGATTCCATCATGTTTCTGATAACACGGTACAACGTGTTTTATACGACTTTACCAACCACTGTCTAACCAACTTTCAACATCTACCAAAAGTACTATGTGTCGATGAATTTAAATCAACTAAGTCATGTCAATCTGGTATGAGCTTTATTTGTGCTGATGCTGAAAGTAAAAAGATTATTGATATTTTACCAGATAGACGTCTCTTCTCTCTTATTAAGTACTTCCTGAAATACTCCAGAAAAGAGCGGTTAAAAGTGAAGTTTCTCGTCATGGATATGAATGCCAACTACGGTGGCCTTCTTAAAACTGTATTTCCACATGCAGAGATTGTGACAGATAGATTCCATATCATTCAGCATATCAATCGTTCTTTTAATCAACTAAGAATAAAAGAAATGAATCAATTAAAACGTTATGATAATGAAGAAGCAAAACAATACCGGAGAATAAAAAAATATTGGAAACTATTTTTAAAAGACTCTAGTCAATTAAGTGCCACTACATATAGTAATTATCCTCTTTTCAATAAAAGTATGACACAAGTTGGTGTCATTGAAGAACTTCTTTCCTATAACTCAACTATAAAAATCGCATATGATTATATACAAGAGTTAAAATATGCTTATGAAACAAAGGATTCAGACTTATTTTTAGAATTAACTCATTCTATCTCTAATGAGCTTCCTAAGGAATTTAAAGCCAAATTCAAAACATTCCAAACCTTCAGGCAAGGTGTTACCAATGCTTTAAATTATTCTTATTCAAATGGTTTTTTAGAAGGAATTAACAACCGAATCAAAGCTATCAAACGAACAGCCTATGGTTACCGAAATTTCTTAACTTTTAAGCGACGGATTTTCCTTATTCAAGGTCAATCATTTCAATTTAATTAAAAAGAAGAAGGAGGAAAAATCCCCCTTCTTCTAATGCCCTTATTTTATCAATTTTTAAATATCAACACGATTTGACGAAGAGCCAAACAAATAGAAAAAACCGAGACTAGCCCGGATAGGTCAGTTTCGGTTTTTTATCTACTTTGTTTTTAATGGATTTTACCGTTTTTTACTTTATTTTCATAGCGTTTAAATAAGATTAGAGCAATGATTGAGAATAATACAGGTCCGGCAATTTGCCATAATGTATCTCCCCACTGTGGCCCACCTTCTCTAAATAAAGGCTCAATGATTGTAAAGATATTAGCAAAGCCAATAACAGCCACAACGATAATTGTTGATACCATATATTGTGTTTTTGTTTTATAAATACTAAATGAGTGATCAATGCTATCTTTTTTCTTGAAGGCAGGAAATGCTCCTGCTAGGAAGATATAAGGAATTGTCATAGATACATTAGTCATCAATGTTAAAATATTATAGAATGATTGAGATTCTTTACCACCAAATGATACAAGTAAAAGAATTAATACAACGATAGATCCTTGAACCCACATTGAAAATTCTGGCATACCTTTATCATTTGTTTTAACCATTTTTTCAGGCCATAATCCTTTTGGTGTTCCCTCGATAATTGTTTTAAGTGGTGAATAACTTAAAGTAAAGAATGCTCCAAGGTAAGCTAGAAACATAGTTAAACCGGTAAATCTAGCAAAACAATTACCAATTGTAATAGCAGTTGCTTCAGATAAATGAATAGCAGTACCAAATTTATATCCTAAGTTGTTCATCAGGACATAAGTGATGTTACCTAAGTTAACATTTTCTCCGCCTAAAATAGCATCCCAGTTAGTCGATACTCCCCATAAGAAAATAGTTAGAGCATAACCAATCGAGATAACTAAAGCTGATAAAATAATCCCTTTGGGAAAGTTTTTCTCAGCATTTTCAGTTTTATCGACTAAACCACCAACAGCTTCTAACCCGCCATAAGCAAAAATAGCAAACACTAAAAATGAAATGGTAGCAAGAGGTGTTGTGTATCCAGCATTGGGAGAGACAATGAAACTTTTTGCTCCCTCAATTGGTTGAGCTAACTCACCGCCATTGAAAACTAAAATAATTAAACTGATAACAATTAAAATCACATTTAATGACATGACAGCAATACCACCGGCAGATGTGATTTTTGTAATCTTATCTAAACCTTTAGATGAGAAGAATGTCACAATAAGAATAAAAATAATAGCTAATAATCCAACAGTTTCAGTAGAATTCATTCCAAAAAGTGACCACATACCAGTGTGATCTGATCCAGATACAGTTGTTGATAGAGTAATAAAAATTTTAGGTGCCACACTCACCATCCAGATGATGTATGAGGTATACCACATAAAAGTTCCGATAAAGGCATATTTTGCTCCAACAGATTTCTCCATCCAAGTAAACATACCACCTTTTGCAGTTTTAAAGGCTGAACCGTATTCGGCCATCATAAGTGCATAAGGAATAAAGAAAAAAAGTGCTGCTAAAATGTACCAAATAATGGCGCCATATCCCATTCTGTAAAAGGCAACAGGTGCATTACCAAAACCAAAAACCGAAGTAAAAATCATTAAGATTAACCCAATCAGGCTCATCTTTTTAGCTTGATTTGACATAAAAACGCTCCTCTAATAATAGTTGTCTAGGTAGACATACCTATATCCTATCAAATCAATAGATTGAATAGGGAAAAGAAATGATAATAATGTCAGATATCTTAACTACTTCTATAGTAGAACTCATGTGATTGCCATACGAAACAAATCAAATTAACATTAAATGAGTAATTTATCATTGTTATGATTATGTTTCCATTGTTTTAATCGCTTGTCTAAAGGCATTGAGAGTTTCTTCATCTGTTTCTTTATTTTTATGCTCTATTAGAAAATTTAGTATATACTGATTGTTTGGATCGATGACACTAACAGCCCAAGCTGCTATTCCTCTAATCATAGGCCTAGGATCTTCTTCGATACACTGCAAGAGGTTAGGTAAACTACTTTTATCTTTTACATTAGCTAAGGCAATGATAGCATTTCTTTGAATCGGTTTTTTTCCACGCCATGAGCCTGCTAATATGCCAAATTGGTGTTTAAATTCTTTGTTTGAAATGGTTAATAGCGGCTTAAGTAGAGGTGTTACGATATTTGGATCAGGCTCCATTTCAGGATGACGATGCACATCAATTCCTCTATTATAAGGACAAACTTCCTGGCAAATATCACAGCCATAAATAACACTTCTAATTTTAGGACGAAACTCTTCAGGCATGTAGCCTTTAGTTTGAGTTTGGTAAGATAGACATCTTTTAGCATTCATTCGCCCGTCTCCTAAAAGAGCAGACGTGGGACACTGATCAATGCACTTTGTACACTCACCGCATAAAGAGGTCATGGGTGTATCTTCTTCAAATGGAATATTTGTGATAATCTCCCCTAGATAAACATAAGAACCAAACTCTTTTGTGATTAACAAACCATTTTTTCCAATAAAACCAAGGCCAGCCCGTTGTGCTACAGCAACATCAATCAGCTCACCAGTATCAACAAGAGGTTTAAAAGTCAACTCAATATCTGGAGTAACACTTTGGATAGATTGGATGAGTTGGGCCATTTTATCTTTTAAAATATCGTGATAATCCACACCCCAAGAAGCTCTTGCGAATTTTCCTCTTTTTTCTCCCCGTACTGATTTAAGCCTGTTAGTCATTCGTGATGGGTAAGCTAGTGCAATAGAAATAATGGATTGAGGTTTATCAAAAATTAGCTCAGGATATAATCTCTCATCAATATCTGGATGCTCAAAACCCGTGGTGTGTCCATTATTTTTTTGTTCTACTAGACTTGTTTTCAAATGATCAAAAGGTGCAGCAGAGGTGAAGCCTATCTTATCAATACCTATCATCTGGCTTTGCTCAATAATATATCGTTTTAATTCTGCCGTATTCATCTCTTTACCTATCCTTTTATTTTTCTCACTGTATAGTATTCCTGAATTAAGTTATTTTTTCAACTCTTTTTAGCCTCTTTTACGAATATTTCATTAAAGAGGTGATCCATATGTTAATTGCTTTAGAAAAAAATGGCAAGAAAATATCAAGTGATCAGGCTATGAAGGGTAAATCCTATACTTGTCCTACTTGTCATCAAGAAGTTATTTTAAAAAAAGGGAAAATTAAAATACCACATTTTGCTCATAAAACTATCACAACCTGTGATAGTTATAGCGAATCAGAATCAGCTGAACATCTTAGTGGTAAATACTTATTAGCAAAAAACTGTGAAAGGTTTGGTCTACATTATGAGTTAGAAGCTTATATTCCAAAGATTAACCAAAGGGCAGATATACTGGTAGAAAATTATCTCGTCATTGAATTTCAGTGTAGCCCTTTAAGTATTGAGCGTTTACGTGAGCGGACTAGGGCATATCAGTTATCTGGGTATGAGGTGTTTTGGGTACTAGGAGGTACGCTAAGATGCACTAGAACTATGACAGAGTTGAAAAAGCATTTATTGTATTTTAATGATGTAGACAGTTACTATCACATGGAATTAGATGTTAAACAAAATCAGTTAGGCATTAGGCGCTACATGACAAAGGTTAATAATAAAGTAAAACAACAATTTATATCATATTCTTTAAATGAACACAGTTGTTTTTGCATACTAAAAAGGGAGATACCGCTTATAAGTTATCAAATTAGTTGTGAGGTATCAATTAGTGAGTTAGTTAAGCAACAGTTAAAGTGGCAAAAACAGTTGTATTTAAGACAAGCACGTGTGTTAAAAATCCAAGAGTTTTTTTATCATCACCAAGCAAATTTATTAAGTTTGCCGGTTCATATCTATTTTCCTAGATTAACCCACCCTTTCATTGAAGAATGGGAATATGTTTTACGGTTTGTTATTAGCCAGTCCTTAAAAAAAGCAGGAGCCCTTTCGTATAAAGAGTTATTCAACTTATGCCTTGAAACATTAGTAGATGACTACCCTTTTTCATTTATTTGTTTACCAGATTTTCAAGTAATTGATTATTGTTTGTCTCTTTATCTAGTTTATTTGCAGCATATAGGTTTTATTAGGAAAGAATCTTCCACCTATATTTGGCAAGTTAAAAAGAGTAGTGATCAAAAAATGATAGAAAAATCTTTGAAAATGAAAGTGGAATCCTTATCACTTCCATTAAAATATGATATGATTGATAAGTAAACAATGAGAAGGGAGTTATTATACCATGAGTGAAACAAAACAATTACCAAATCGTTCAGAATTAAATGAGGCAACAACGTGGGATTTAACCTTGATTTTCCCATCTGATGAGGCCTTTGATGAGGCTTTTAATCAACTAAGTGATGAGTTAACTCACGCAGCTAGTTATCAGGGAACATTAAATAGAGGATCAAAAGAATTTTTAGAGGCGATAGAGTATATTTTATCTATTTACCGTCAAACTGAAAAATTATATGTGTACTCACATTTAAAAAATGATCAAGACACAGGAAATACAACATATCAAGCATTATATGCTAGAGCAAGTGCTTTAGCGGCAAAATCTAGTGAAGCTATATCATGGTTTGATCCAGAAGTCTTAACTTTGTCAAATGACACTATTAAAGCCTATTTTGAAGAAGAAAAAGGTTTAGAAATCTATAAACATTTTATCCATCAAATTACAGATAATAGGGAACATACTTTGTCTGAAAAAGAAGAGGCATTACTGGCTGGAGCTAGTGAAATTTTGTCAGCTTCTGGTGAGACATTCTCCGTTTTAAACAATGCAGATTTAGTTTTCCCAGTTGTGACAGATGACGCGGGAGACAAAGTTCAATTATCATCAGGACTATACGGACAATTACTAGAAAGTACAAATCGTGAAGTGAGAAAAGAAGCCTTTGAAGCTTTATATTCTGTTTATGAACAATTCAGAAATACCTTTGCAAGTACTTTGTCAACTCATGTGAAAAAACATAACTTTAACGCAAATATTAGAAACTACTCATCAGCCCGTGAAGCAGCTTTAAGTGCTAATCATATTCCTGAATCAGTTTATGATACATTGTTAGATGTGGTTCATGAAAACCTACCACTATTACACCGTTATGTTGAGTTACGTAAAAAGTTATTAAATGTAAGTGACTTACATATGTATGACATGTATACACCGATTTTAGGGGATGCGCCTATTCGTTATACGTATGAAGAAGCAAAAGACAAATCACTAGAAGGGCTAACACCACTTGGTGAAGATTATTTATCTATTGTTAAAGAAGCTTATGGTAATAGATGGATTGATGTGGTAGAAAACAAAGGTAAGAGAAGTGGGGCATACTCATCAGGAAGCTATGATACAAAGCCGTATATCTTACTAAACTGGCATGATAGCTTAAATCATTTATATACCTTAGTTCATGAAATGGGACATAGTGTGCATAGCCACTACACTAGAAGCACACAACCTTTTGTTTATGGTGACTATTCTATTTTCTTAGCAGAAATTGCCTCAACAACGAATGAAAACTTGTTAACAGAGCATCTACTTCAAACAGAAAAAGACCCTAAAGTGCGTGCCTTTGTATTAAATCACTATTTAGACGGGGTAAAAGGAACTGTCTTTAGACAATCTCAATTTGCTGAATTTGAGCATTTTATTCATGTTGAAGATGCTAAAGGAACACCTTTAACAAGTGATTACCTAAGTGAATATTACGCTGATTTAAATGCGAAATATTACGGGGAAGCAGTGGAGCGTGACCCAGAGATTGCTTATGAGTGGAGTCGTATTCCTCATTTCTACTATAACTATTACGTGTATCAATATGCTACTGGATTTTCAGCAGCCACAGCTTTAGCTGATAAAATCATCAAAAAAGAAGAGGGAGCTCTAGAGCGCTACATTAATTTCTTAAAAGCCGGAAGTAGTGATTATCCGATTGATGTGATGAAAAAAGCTGGTGTTGATATGACAAAACCTGATTACATTGAAGAAACGATGACAGTCTTTGAAGATAGGTTAAATGAATTAGAATCCTTGATTGCGAAATTTTAAACGCTTTTAAATACAAATAAGAGGTTGACCGTATTTTGGTCAACCTCTTATTTGTTTACTTAAATAGCTCCGCATGTGAGATGTGTTGCAGTGAGTAATTTGGTTGTATCAAAGACTTGATATCATCGATAGAGGCTAGACCATCTATTAAGACACCAAAATCTTGATCCAATCCATAATTAAAAATAACAGCTTTAGTAAAACGGTTAACACCCATCTCATTTGCGATTTTCTGGTCTTGCTGGAAGAATTCATTAACAAGATGTGATTGTCTGTCACTATTAAAAAGAGACTTATCTGCACGAATCTCTTCCAATATCTCTTCGACTAATTCTTTAGAATAATGCCTTTTTTGACGTCCAACCATTTCTTGTAGGTGAAATAAAAATTTTCGTCCAACTTTTTTTCCTTGTAATTGTGCAGCTTTAATATCTAAACAGGCAGAATAGAAAGTTTCGACTAATTGATTTCTGAAAGAAAGGTCATTCACCGGCAAATCATGATCAACTAAATAGTGCTGGATAATTGATGGATTTAAAATAGGAACGAACCACAAACAGATTTTTCTGTTTTTTTGTTTTTCTTCCTTGACGATATCTAAAAAGCGTTGCTCAGACTGTAGACAATGCTCATCTAACGGGTTAACAAATAAATAAATTTCAATCAACTTACGACACCCCCTATTGACCAAACCTATATACGTATTCCTAACTATAATTTAACAAAAAAGACTGAAAAACAAAAGGGAAAGGCCTTTTACCCTTGTGATATATCTTGTTTATATGCAATCATTCTAGCGACTTTTTTCTTGGAAGGACGGTGTGTAATACCATGTTCACGTAATAAGGAGTTGAATAATTCTTCACTATTAGAGATATCAGACACTTCCATTTCTAACTCGTAATCAACAATGCCATCTTGAAACTGGCTCTCATCTAAAACAAGCAGTTGTGTATCTTGTAAGTTAACTTCCTTTCTAATAGTTGTGATGTCGCCAATAAAATCTAAAGCTGTTGGATCAATATCTTTTGATCGTAAATATTTTGCCGCCTCACTAGCACTTGGTATAGATAAATTCTCTAATGAATCTTTCATTTGCTCATCAGTTAGATTATCTGTCAACTCAAGATAAGAATGTGGATTATCTGTTGGCACTTTTAAAGTACATTCATTTTTATCCTTTAATTTTCTTAACCTAAGTCCCATACCTGCCTGTTTCAAAGCTTCACTTGGCGTGTCAAAGTAATAATTCGTTTGAGTAAATGATTTACTTGATGCAAACAAACTATTGTTTAACTGTTGATACTCTTTTTCTGTCAACATGTTTTTGAATTCGATTTCAACTTCTTGACTCATATTAATCACCTCCCATCCAGTGTAATGAATATTAGGGGAAAAAACAAATATGAGCCTCTTTGTAAACTAACCATTTTAAGTAAATTATGGTAAAATGTAGCATGTATGCTGACATTAAAGGTGGCGAGGAAATTGGAAGATAGAAATTGGAAGTTATTTTTAGCACCATATGAACAAGCTGTATCAGAACTTAAAGTAAAGTTAAGAAGCATTAGAACTCAATATCAAGAAAATAATCTACATACGCCAATTGAATTTGTGACGGGACGTGTGAAACCTAAAGATAGTATTTTAACAAAAGCAAAACTCCGTGGTATTTCTCTAGATAGATTAGAAAACGATATGCAAGATATTGCAGGGCTTAGAATTATGTGTCAGTTTGTTGAGGATATTTATGAAGTGATTCATCTACTTAGACAACGCACAGACTTTAAAATCATTCAAGAGCGAGATTATATTGCTAATAGTAAGGCTAGCGGTTACCGGTCTTATCATGTGGTAATTGAATACCCCGTGCAATTAATTACTGGAGAAAAAAACATTTTAATGGAAATCCAGATTAGAACTCTTGCAATGAACTTTTGGGCAACGATTGAGCATTCGCTAAATTATAAATATGACGGGGAATTTCCTGAAGAAATCAATACCAGATTAGCATTAACAGCAGAAGCTGCTTCACTACTTGATGAGGAAATGTCCAAAATTCGTGATGAAATTCAAGAAGCTCAGCATTTATTTTCATACCGTGTCCCACATCATTTAGTGGAAGATGAAAAAATGAATGAATCTGAAGTAGGTGAAACACATGAAGATTAGTATTTTTTCAAATGAAAAAAAGCAGTCTCAAAAGGTAGCAAAAGAATTAAAATACAAATTAAAAGAACAACAGTTTATTATCGATGAAAAGACACCAGATGTAGTGATTACAATCGGCGGTGATGGGACACTACTTAGTGCTTTTCATGCTTATCAAGATCAACTAGCTACAGTGAGATTTATCGGGGTCCACACTGGGCATTTAGGTTTTTATACGGACTGGCGTGATTATGATATTGATGAGTTAGTGAGAAGTCTAAAAGAAGAAACTCAAAAAAGTGTGAGTTACCCTTTACTTGATATCGAAGTTGTCTACTCTGATGGTAGTGATAGTGAGTTGCGTCTTGCTTTAAATGAAGCTAGTATAAAAAACATTCACCATACGATGGTTGCTAATGTTTATATTAAAACAGAGCTATTTGAGTGTTACAGAGGAGACGGGTTATCTGTTTCAACTCCAACTGGCTCAACTGCCTATAGTAAAAGTTTAGGTGGTGCTGTTCTTCATCCTAGAGTGAATGCCATTCAATTAAATGAGATAGCTTCAATCAATAACCGTGTATACCGTTCATTAGGTTCACCAATGATTATTGCAGCAGATGAGTGGATTACCTTTGATATGAAAGAGCAAGAAGAATACCGATTAACCATTGATAATTATTTAGTAGAAAATCCAAATATAAAGCAGTTACGTTTTTGCTTGTCAGATAAACGTATCCAATTTGCTTCATACAGGCACACCCATTTTTGGAAGCGAGTGAGAGATGCCTTTATTTGAGAACTTAGAAGAAAGCAGTGAAAATAAATGAGATTTACCTGGATTGTGGACGTGGAAAATACCACATTAAAAAAATTTTTAAATAAGCAAGGTGTATCAAGACGTTTGCTGGCCAAAATCAAATATCAAGGTGGAACACTTCTAGTTAATAAACAAGTTAGAAATTCGACTTTTGAAGTGAAGGAGGGAGATAGTGTGACAATTATTATCCCTGATGAGGGGGAGCATGAAACGATGTTACCTTATGAGTCGACTTTGGATATTATCTATGAAGATGAACATCTCTTAGTAGTCAATAAACCAACAGAAGTGGCTTCAATTCCTTCGCAGTATCACAAGACAGGAACTATGGCAAATTATGTGAAACACTACTATAATCAGCAAGATTATGATAACCGAATCATTCATGTAGTGACAAGGCTTGACCGTGACACTACAGGGTTGATGATGTTTGCTAAACACGGTTTTTCTCATGCTATGATGGATAAGCAATTACAATCAGGTGAGATGAAGAAATATTATTCAGCTATTGTTGGTGGTGATTTATCAAGACTTAAAGAAGAAGAGACCATTGATCTTAGAATTGGCCGAGATGAGTCATCCATTATTAAACGAACAGTTGTAGAAGAAGGCGGTCAGCATGCTATTACTGATTATAAATTAATCGAAAAAACAGATGAGACAGCTCAAGTTGATGTTCAACTACATACTGGGCGAACTCATCAAATTAGAGTTCATTTTCAAGGGATTGGGTGTCCTTTGATTGGAGATGAACTTTACGGTGGGAACATAGATAAGGGCATAAATAGACAAGCCCTACATTGTAAACGATTAGAATTTTTACATCCCTTCACTGGGGAGCAGATTGTATTAACAGCACCACTACCAGAAGATATGCAAGAGTTATTGAGTTAATAGTCAGAATGAAACATAAAAAAGGAGAAGTAAATGTTAGTAGAACACAAAATTAATAATCATTTAACTTGGGTAGAAACAAATCGTTTAACTGATGAAGAAAAAATCAGTTTATTAACAGATTACAAATTACCAGCAGAGACAATTGATTATGTGACAGATATTTATGAGCGAAGTAACTACATTACAGATGAGGAAAATGGTATTGATTTAGTCATCATTCATGTTCCAACCAAGCTAGATCAAGATAATCGTTATGTTTCTAGACCAGTCAGTTTATTAACCCGGGGTAATCAAATATTTTACTTCAATGAAGGGGAGTCAAAGGTAAACTACGAAAAAGTGAAAAAGATTGCTCTTGGAAACCAAGCAGAGACACCTATGATTTTTTTATTAGAAGCAGTTAATGAATTAGTGGATTCATATTTGCCAGTTTTAAGAGTTATTTCTAGAGAACGTCATCAATTAGATGATTTATTAACGCAAAAAGTACGAAATAAGGATTTAGTTAGATTGTCTTATTTACAACAAACATTGACATTTTTATTAAGTGCAACAGCTAATAATTTAGACGTATTAAATCAGATTGAGCAGTCTAAGCAGGCTAAAAGTTTTGATGATGAGACAAATGAAAGGTTAGAAGATGCTATGATTGAAGCGAATCAGATAGCTCATATGACAGAAATTGAGTCAGGAATTGTAGATAGAATTTCGCAAATTTTTGATAGTCTGATGAATAACAATTTAAATGATACGATGCAATTTTTAACACTTTGGTCACTAGCTCTAGCTATTCCAACCATCATTACAGGCTTTTACGGGATGAATATAGATTTACCTGTTAATGCTTCTAAGTACGAATGGGTTTATGTTGTAGTACTATCCATTATTTTAATGATTTGGCTTATTGTGATGTTTAACAAGAGGCGAAAATAAAATGTGCCCCAACGACTTTGATAGTTGTTGGGATACATTTTTTTAATAGTTGCTAAGAGCAAGACGTCTTTTTTTATACTTTGGTTAGAATGGGAAATCTACAATTTTTGTGCCGTGTATTTCTTTAGCGTTTAAAAATGATGCGACTGTATCAGCATTTTCAAAGGTGATGCCCCCACCGGGTAAAATAATAAGGCGGTTATTGGCATAGGAAATGAGATCATTGATGTATTCTAAGTGTTTTTCAATCTCTATATTTGAAGGTCCTCCGTGAGTTAGAATACGGTCCACACCGTGACTTGCTAACCAGTCAATCGCTGCAAATTGTTCATCTTTGTTCATAGCATCAAAAGCCATATGAAATGTCACTTGCATCCCATCAGCTGCATCTAATAAGATTTTCATAGCTTCTTCATCAATTTGATTACTCTCGTTTAAGCATCCAACAACAATACCATCAATACCTTGTGATTTTGCTTCATAAATATCTTGTTCCATGATTTTGATTTCCGTATCTGTGTAGACGAAATTACCACCTCGAGGTCTAATAATAGCCATAACAGGGACGCCTTTTTCACTACAATAAGCGGCTGTTTCCATCATGACACCTTTACTCACAGTGGTTCCGCCTACAGCCAAGTTGTCACATAATTCAATACGATTAGCTCCAGAAGCGATTGCTTTAGGAATATTTGTAAAATTTTCAGCACAAAATTCTTTGATTAGCACAAAAAACTCCTCCATTTTCTTAATAAATATCTAGGAATAGTATAGCATAAAGGATAACTTGTGTAGAGAATTTATGTTATGATATCATTAATTTTTCACTAGGAGCGAAGACAACATGTTAAAGAAGAAGAAAGAATATGCTAAGGAACACCTAGCAACAAACATAGATAAAATGGCTTGTCCAAAATGTGGAGCTGGTTTTTCCTTAGAAGAAACAGGCTCTTTGGTTTGTACGAATCATCACACATTTAATTTGTCAAAAAAAGGAATTATTCACTTTCCAGATCATCACATGACTAGTGATTACGATACAGATATGCTTACCCATCGCAGGAAAATGATTCAAAAAGGGCTGTATGCACCTGTTTTAGAGTCAATAACTAAAGAGTTATCACACTTAAGAGAAACAGATTTATTAGTTGATATGGGATCAGGTGAAGGAAGTTTTGTGGAGCTTTTAGATAGAGAGTATCACGTTTCATCACAAAAAATGGGGTTTGATTTATCAAAAGATGGTGTGTTACTAAGTAGTGATTTTTCGAAAGAAGCTTTTTGGTTTATTGCAGATGTGACCAATATGCCTTTTGCTGATCACGCAGTTTCTGCCCTTTTAAATATCTTTTCACCTAGTCATTACGAAGAAATGAAGCGAGTACTAGCAGATGATGGTTTGATTATAAAAGTTATTCCTGAAGAGAATTATTTAAAAGAGTTACGCCAGGCTTTCTATGCTGAAAAAGAAGACAAACAAACCTATAGTAATAACAAAGTTTATGACAAGTTTGTGAAAGAGTTAGAACTAATTAAAGAAACGCGTGTTACGTATCAATTTCCTGTTTTACAAGAGGATTATGAGAGTATTCTTAAAATGTCACCAATTCACTGGGGAGCATCAAAAGAGGCGCTAGCACAGGCTAAGGATAGCTATTTTGAGGGATTAACGATAGATGTTCTTATTTTAGTTGGTAAAAAGAAATAGAATCTGAAATTAAGGTTGTTTTTTAAATAGTTAAGTGCTACAATGATTTCAAGTCATTTTCAACGATTTTTATCAGATTCCTGTTCTGATAAAAGTTGGTGAAGTGACACTACCAACGTAGCGACTCGCAGTGAATAGACACCGAGGCGATACGTTTTTTTTACGTCCAAAAATGAAAACGAGAAGGAAGAGAGTCACATGAATCATATTGTATTATTTGAACCACAAATTCCAGCTAATACTGGTAATATTGCACGAACTTGTGCGGCAACTAATTCACCACTACATTTAATTGAGCCTCTTGGATTTTCAACTGATGATAAACAGCTAAAACGTGCTGGCCTTGATTACTGGCATGATGTGGACATTAGGTATTATAAAAATGTTGAGGAGTTTATGACTGCAATCGGGGATGCTCCTTTGCATTTTGTGACAAAGTTTGCACGACATACTTATAGTGATGTTAATTATAATGATAACCAAGACCACTACTTTATGTTTGGAAAAGAAACAACTGGGTTGCCAGAGGAGCTAATGCGTGCCCATGAGGAGCAGTGTATTCGTATTCCAATGAATGACGAGCACGTTAGATCCCTAAATTTATCAAATACAGCCGCTTTAGTTGTTTATGAAGCCTTGCGACAACAATCATTTCCAAATTTAGAAGCTGTTCATATTTATGACAATGATAAATTAAGTCATTAATCTGAGGTACGAGGAACAGGAAGTATTTTAGATAATAATAGTATGACTATTTTAAATTATGATAATGGGAAATTTACTCTTGAAGAGTGGAATAACACAGAATTTTTATAAAATAAATGATGGGAAGTGATGAGGTAAGTATGGAAGAGATGAAAGAGCAATCATTAACAGGGACGATAAAAGCCATCTTTTTTGAAAATTCCTCTAACTTTTACAAGGTGATGCTAGTTAAAGTAACGGATACAACGACAAATTATGATGGGGATGAAATTGTTGTCACAGGTACTTTTGGACAAATTCAAGAAGGTGAGCCGTATCAATTTTACGGCTCACTTGTGAACCATCCAAGATACGGAGATCAATTTAAGGTTGAGCGTTACGAACAAGCTAAACCAACCTCAGTTGATGGATTGGTTTATTATTTGTCTAGTGATAAGTTTCCAGGCATTGGGAAAAAAACAGCAGAAAATATTGTTGGAGTACTTGGAGAACATGCTATTGATGAAATATTAGATCAACCAGACGTGTTAGAGAAAGTCCCTGGATTAAATGAAAAAAAACGTCAAACCTTAATCGAATCCCTTCGTCAAAATTATGGCATGGAACAAATCGTCATTGGTTTAAATCGTTACGGATTTGGTAATCAGTTGGCTTTTGCTATTTATAATAAGTATAAAGGGGAAACTTTAAGTATTATTGAAGAAGATCCTTACCGATTAGTTGAGGACATTGAAGGTGTTGGGTTTAAAAAGGCTGATATATTAGCTGAACAAATTGGTATTCAAGCAGATGCGCCTTCAAGAATAAGAGCAGCCCTTTTACATGAGTTATTTCAAAGTTGTTTAAGCACAGGTGATACATACATGGAGGCTAGGCAACTTTTAGTAAAAGCTCTTGAAACTTTAGAAAATAGTCGCCCAGTTGAAATTGATCCTAAAAAAGCAGCTGAGGAGGTTATTCACTTGGCTGAAGAAGGTGCGATCATTCAAGAAGGCACACGTTTATTTGAGAAGTCATTATATTTTTCTGAAATAGGTTTAGCTTCTTCAATTAAGCGCCTACTAAGTAAGAAAAAAAATATGCCGTATAAAGAAAAAGATATTGATGAAGCGATTAGTTTGGTTGAAAGTCAGGCTGGTATTAGTTATGGAGATAGTCAAAAAGAAGCGTTGAAAGAAGCTATCAAGTCACCATTTTTTATTTTAACAGGGGGGCCTGGAACAGGGAAAACCACGGTTATCAATGGTCTTGTTTCCATATATGCTGAACTAAATAATTTGTCTTTAAACTTAGAAGATTACACCCAAGAGATCTTCCCAATTCTACTAGCAGCTCCAACAGGTAGGGCTGCTAAGAGAATGAATGATATGACGGATCTTCCTGCCAGTACCATTCACCGGTTGCTTGGTTTAACTGGTAGAGAAACAGAAACACCTGAGGAAGCTAGAGAATTAGAGGGTGGTTTACTTATTGTAGATGAGTTGTCTATGGTGGATACGTGGCTTGCTAATACCTTACTAAAATCTGTCCCTAATAACATGCAAGTTATTTTTGTAGGGGATAAAGATCAACTACCCTCTGTTGGACCAGGACAAGTGTTGACTGATTTATTATTGGTATCAGATATTCCTAAAAGAGAATTAAAAGATATTTATCGTCAAGATGATGGCTCTTCAATAATCTCACTTGCCCATCACATAAAGAATGGTGAAGTCCCATCAGATTTGACTGAGAATAAACAAGATCGCTCCTTTATTCAGTGTCGAGTGGGCCAAATTGAGTCTGTTGTAAATCAAGTAGTAACACGTGCTAAGGGTAAGGGGTTTTCAAATCAAGAAATGCAAGTCTTAGCGCCAATGTATAGAGGTCAAGCTGGCATAGATCAGTTAAATGTGTTGATGCAACGTATTCTTAATGATAATGAAGATGGTTCAAGAAAAGAAGTTAAATTTTTAGATAAAATTTACCGAATAGGGGACAAAATTCTTCATTTAGTCAATAGCCCAGAGTTAAATGTATTTAACGGGGATATGGGTGAGGTTGTAGGTATTACTTATGGTAAGGATACTGATGATAAGGTAGATGAGATGACACTATTATTTGATGAGACCGAAGTCATTTATAAGCGAAATGAGTGGAATAAATTTACGCTTGCCTATGCTTGTTCAATTCACAAATCTCAAGGTAGTGAATTTCAAATGGTGGTCTTGCCACTTGTTAACCAATATAGTCGTATGCTACAGCGTAAACTTCTTTATACCGCAGTGACGCGAAGCCGTGATTTTTTAATTTTAATTGGAGAAGTAGATGCGTTTAAAAGAGCGATAGAAAGTGAATCAATTGAGCGGCAAACCACACTAACAGAGCGATTAGTTCAAAATGAAGAGGATCTAGTTGCCCAAGAAAAAGCCGAAACCAGCTATCTTCTTGAAAAACAAGAAGAAACTAAGGAAGCACTAGTTTCTAAAGTAGAAGAAAGCATAGCTCAACTACCTAATAAAAAAGCAGATATGACAGTTAATAATCAAACAGAAATGATTAGTTTATTTGTAGAAGAGGAAGAAGAACCTGTTGTTTTAAACAATAGTAGACTAACAAATGACTTAGTCTTTTCACAAAAAATAGACCCGATGATCGGTATGGCTCATATATCACCATATGATTTTCAGTGTAAATAAGATAAAAAAACGGCTCTTCGTCAAATGATGTGGATGAGTAAAATTAAGTGAATTTAGGCAGCAGAAACCGAATGGTTTTTGCTGCTTTTTTGTTTGTCTTTAAAACTAAGTAAAATTCTGTATTTATAGTTCTGAAAATTTCTATAGCCGTAAGCTATTCGTTTGATTAATTTAATTTTGTTTATGGAACCTTCTAAACAACCATTTGAATAAGCGTATTTAAAGGTGTTTTCAATTCTTGGTAAATGCTTCTTTAGTGTTCGAATCGAGGTTTTCATTGGAATAGAGATATCTTCGTTAGCTAATAATAATAGATCAGAAAAAGTGTCAAAATCATTGTTTTTACTACAGTATAATAGTTCTTGATAAAGTTTATAAGTTTCTGATAACTCTTTGTTTAAGCTAAGTAAATAATCCATGACATCTGTTTCAGGTAAAATACTCTTAAATAAACGCTGATAACGATAATCTGTATAATTCAATTCATTAGAATCTTTTAAAAAGAGTTTCCAATATTTTTTTAGTTTTCGATAATTTTTCATGTCAGTTACATTCGATGTGCGATAACGATTCATCGTCTTAATTCTAGTTATGTTTAAAGAGCGACTGATAAGTTGAACTAAGTGAAAGCGATCAATAATCACCTCAGCATTAGGAAATAGCCTTTTGGCTAATTTAAAATAGGCTGCATTCATATCAACGACAATTGTTTTTACTTGGCGACGAACCTTTAGAGAGTACTTAAGAAAGTGTTTCTCTAGTGTTAGCTTTTTATTATCAATGAGAATATCGATAATTTGGTGTGTAGAGGAATCAGAGTAAATAAAACTGTACTTGCCACTATTGTTTTTAACCGAAGTAAATTCATCAAAACAAAGGTTTTGAGGTAAATATAAAAATTGATTAGATAAGTCTTTACCACCAGATACTAAAATTCTATTAATCGTTGTTGATGAAACAAAATGTCTTTTAGCTAAATCTTTAAACGAGATAGCATCACTTAACTCAATAAGAATTGATTGCTTCACTCTTTTAGCGATAAAACAATGTTTCTCAATTTCTGAAGATTCAGCTAGAAAAGAGGAGTCACAATGACGACAAAGGAATCTCTGTTTCTTTAATAAAAGATAGGTTGGGTAGTGAGCCACACTTAACCACTTTATTCGAGAAGAAATAAACCCATTTTTCACAATAGAAAATTGTTCATTTTTAATGCCACAACAAGGACAAGCCGAAGGAGTGTAAGTAAGAATACCTTTATAAATCTTGGATCTTATCCCTTTAATAAGCTGTTCCTCACAAAAAATAGAATCGAAATAAATATTTTTATCTTTTAAATCTAGCGATAGTCGAATACAATGGTTATGGGACATACGAATCTTCCTTTCTAAAATTTGGTTTGGTCACTTTAATTTTAACGGGAAAGTTCGTATGTTTCTATTATTTTGAAAAAAAATAGATGCGAATGAATTTCTTCATCCACATCAAAAATTATACAACCAAAAAAACATGAAGCTGATAAGCGGCTTCATGTTTTTTTTGTCTATAATGACCAGTTGCTAAGAGCAAATCGCCTTTTTCTTCACCATGTTATGGTCAGAAGAGTCTTGAGGTTGTTTCAAATTGTAAGTTAAAATCATGTTGGCCTAAAACTTCACCATCTGCTTGTCCTTCTTGGGGGGTCTGGCAGTGAACAGATAGGTTTGGGCCGATAAAACGATGAACATGTTTTGAATTTAGATGATTCTTAGCAAATAATTGCATGACCAACCAAAGCAGTTGCATAGGTGGAATCTTTTCCACTACAATCAAATGAATATCTTCTGTAAAAGGTGAGGCTGTTGGGTCAATCGCCACGCCTCCACCAAAATAAGGATGGTTTGTTGTGGTACAAAGATAGGCATCTTCAAAAGTTTTCCCACTAGTTTCCGTAGAAATGGTCAATGGATAAGAAGGTTGTTTTACAACAGATGAAAAAGCAGCACTTATGTAAGCTAGAGATCCTAATTTTAAATTATTTAAAATATGTTTTGCTTTTGATTGATTAGCTGTTGCCACAATTTTAGCATCTAAGCCAAGACCTACATTATTTAAAATAAGTCTAGACTGTTTTGTATGAACCTCAGTTGCCTTCATCAAATTAATAGGAGAAGGTTGTGTGGCATGTAATAACTGCTTAAGTGAGTGCTTAATCTTCCTAGACATACCAATACCACGAGCAAAGTCATTGCCAGAGCCTCCAGGTAAGTAACCAACAGGGATATTTGGATAATCAACTAATGCGTTGACGACTTCATGCAGAGTGCCATCTCCACCTATGACAACTAACAAGGGGAAATTTTTAATAGAAGAATCCCATTCTTTTAAAGTAAATGGAAGCAAACTTGCAATAATTTCTTTCTCATGTCCTGCATATTCAGTAAAATAAGTTTGGTAAGTAATGTGTTCTTTGTTTAGGTGACGAGTCACCTCTTTATAATAATCAGCACCCTTACCAGCACCGGCTTGTCTATTTACAAGAAGGTGTAAGGTTATGTTTTTCATGTAGTGACTCCTTTAATAACAATACAAGTAATATATCAAAAAAAAGCTAAAAAGTCGTGATTTTTCTATCATACATAATCTTAAATGTTAGATAGTTCTTTTCTTAAAGCTATTCTATCTTGTAAATGAATCCCATTTTCATAAATGTTTTCAGAATAATGACGAATAAAATAATCAGAATCCACATAAACGATTCTAAAACCATGTTTTTGGTACAAATAGAGTTGCCCAATACTAGTTGATCCAGTAAAGATATCTAGCCACTTGCAATGATGTTCTCTAGCGAATTCATCGGCAAAAGCTAGTAAATTTAATCCAATCCCTTGATTTTGATAAGTTGAGTGAACAGAGATGTTATTCACTTCAAGGGTTGTTTTATTTGTTAGACTAAGTGAGATGATACCTACTATTTTATCATTTAAAATAGCTTCAAACAGATAACCATGTTCTAAATAACTTTCAATTAACTGGATATTAGGGTCTGCCTCAAGCAATAAATCTAAGTGGGTAGTGTCACAAATTGTGACAGGTTTTATTTGAAACGTCATGATTAAGCCTCCTAAAAAAACAGTTATCTATCTCTGATTATACCAAAAAATTTTGACAAAGTATCTTTAAGAGAGTAGTATGATATCGTTATGTTCATAACCGCAGTTCGTTCGTACCATCCTGCGACATCAAAACTAGGAAGGGAGAAAAAAATACATGGAAAATCAAAAAACAGCATCAAAAACATCAACACTAATTGTTAATGCCATGATTGCCGCTCTTTATGTGGTTTTAACTTTAGTGATAGCACCACTCTCTCAAGGAGCTATTCAACTTAGAATCTCAGAGAGTTTAAATCATTTAGTCGTCTTTAATAAAAAATTATTATGGGGCGTGTTGGCTGGTGTCGTGATGTTTAACTTATTTTTCTCACAAGGAGGACTAATGGATGTCCTATTTGGAGGAGGCCAAACACTGATTGCTTTAAGCATTACAGCATGGTCAGCAAAATATGTTAAAAGTGCGAAAATACGTTTAGCGATTAATACCCTTGTCTTCTCAATTAGTATGGTTCTAATTGCGATTATGATCTGTATGTTATCAGGTTTTGCAGTTGGGTCACACTTTTTCTGGGTGACATATGGCACGCTATTTTTAAGTGAATTCATCATGATGGCTATATCAGCACCAGTAATGTATTACATTAATAAATCAGTTCATTTTAATAGATTTTAACCAAGGTGATTTTTAAAAGGTGATTTTTAAATCGTTATGTACCATCAACATAAAAAGGCTAACCTTAACAGGTCAGCCTTTTTTCTTTTCACGTTATTTTTTAAATTCTTGTTGTAAATCCTCAACTGCAGCAACGTGGAAATCTTTTTTGTTCAGAGAAGCCACAATTTCATCACAGGTTTCTTTATCTGTTTTAGCAGGTAAAGTAATGATGGTACGTCTAATGTACTCATCACGACCTACATCCAGTGTGATACAGCTAACAATTTCAGAGTGTTTTGAGATGATCTTAGTCATTAGAGCTAAATCACCTTTTTTACCAGTAGAAGCAATTGTTAATGCGAAGCGTCCTTCGTTGACATTCCATGATTGAGATAGAATGTTTAACAAGCTACTATGAGTTAGTATTCCGAAAAATTGATTGTTGCTATCCAAAACTGCAATATAAGGTAATTCTTTGATTGTGAAGAAAACCTTAAAGAAAGATGAGTTTAAATGGATAAATTTTGTAGCATTTTTAATTAAGTGAGTCACAGGTAAAGTCATGTCACCACCATTAGCTTTGTGACGATAAATATGCATTTTATAAATGTTACCTCTGAAAAATTTTCCTGTTTCATCTAAAACAGGGACACAACGAAAACCTGACTCTTCTAAAATATTAAGAGCATCCTCTAACGTACAAGATTCGCTGACTGTTGTTAGTTGTCTTTTTGGAATACAAACTGATTCGATTAGCATATAAATAAACTCCCTTCATTCTTTGATGATACTCTCATAATACCATAATATTTAGTAGAAATAAAAGCACAATCTAAGTCTTATTTTTTTGGTTACTTAATTGACAGAAGCTTAGCTAACAGGTATACTCAAGAGGTTATTAATAGAGTGGGAGGTTTATACTCTTGGCACAAAAAAAATCAGCCCTAGCTTGTTCTGTTTGTGGATCTAGAAATTACTCAAAAGCAGTTAATGATAGTAATCGTACAGAGCGACTAGAAGTAAATAAGTTTTGCAAATATTGCAAAAAACATACTAAACATCACGAAACAAAGTAGTTCAGGAGGAAATGTGAAATGAAATTTTTTAAAAGTGTCGCACAAGAAATGAAATTAGTGACATGGCCAACACGTAAAAAATTAGTTAAAGACGTGATTACTGTTATTCAAACAACGATTCTTTATGCTATTTTCTTTGCCATTGTAGATTATGTCTTACTAAAAATTTCAACAATTGCTCTAAAAGGTTTCTAGAATAACTAGAAAGATATCAGCTAAGATGTTATACTAAGCAAAACAGGAAAAACTTCGGATGACTGAAGTTTTTTTATTTTATCATGAAAAGGATGGTCAAATTCCATGGAATCATTTGAAAGACACTGGTATGTTTTACATACATATTCAGGTTATGAAAACAAAGTAAAAACAAATATCGAATCACGTGCTCAAAGCATGGGGATGGAAGACTTTATTTTTAGAGTAGTTGTGCCAGAACAAGAAGAGCGTGAAGTAAAAAATGGAAAAGAAAAAGTATCATCTAAAAAAACATTTCCAGGTTATGTGTTAGTTGAGATGACGATGACAGATGACTCATGGTACGTGGTACGTAACACACCAGGCGTTACTGGATTTGTAGGCTCTCACGGTGCTGGTAGTAAGCCTGCCCCGTTACTTGATGAGGAAGTCACACACATTTTAGGTGAATTAGGTATGAGTAAACGTTTAGTTGAGCTTGATGTTGAAATGGGTGAAACAGTAACTATTACAGAAGGAGCTTTCTCTGGTTTAACTGGTGAGATTACAGAAATCGACTTAGAGAAACAAAAACTAAAAGTAAATATCGATATGTTTGGTCGTGAAACAAGTACTGAGCTTGATTTTGATCAAGTTGACAAACTATAATAGCGAAGGCGGGAGAAATCTCGTCTTTTTTTATATACAACGGTGTATCAGAAGTGAATATAGTAGGTCATTCTATGGGTGGTGTTAGTGGGTTGAGGTTACTGACTCAAACACCAATCAACTCAGATCGACCTGTCATTAAAAAATTTGTTGCTATAGGATCACCTTTCAATGATTTCATAGATACATTTGATGACCAAAATTTGGATGAGTTATTAAAAAATGGCCCAACAGAAGAAAGTGAACGATTTATTTTGTACCAAGCTGAAATTCCTAATATGTCAAAAGAAACGGAAGTCTTATTAATTGGTGGTGCTCTAAGTGAGGATGACCAAAGTGATGGGACTGTCCCTTTAAGCAGTGCGCTATCTGTACATCATATGCTAAAAAATAACGGAAATGAAACACAATACATGGTTGTAGAAGGTCAAGGTGCAGGACATAGTGCTTTACATGAAAACACAGAAGTAGATAAAAAAGTTAGTGAATTTTTATACTCGAAATAAAAGAGTTGACTTTTAAAAAACAAGTGGTTATGATGAGTCACAAGATAAACGAATTTAGACAGTAGGTAATAAGTATTGCGTTTAGAAATCCGGTGGTTGCTGCAAATCGGTCCAGCTTATTTGCTGAATTACACTAAATTTTCAAAACATTTAAATAACTTTAGAGATAGATACGTATTGTATTTAATTAAGGTGGTACCGTGAAGAAATTCGCCCTTATGATTTAAGGGGGAGTTTCTTTTTTTTATATAAAAAGGAGAGATTGTTATGAGTTGTGGTGGGATGATACGATATTGTTTCTTATAGTGAGCCAGATTTAACTATAAGAAATGAGGAAAAATAAATGAAAAAGAAAATTAGTTTGTTAGAAGCAAGTATTGTGTTGATTATTATTTTATTAAGTATTTCAGTTGGAGTGATTGCCCTAAAGATTTCACCTAATGTGGTGGTGTTGTTTGCTATAGCGATTACGATGGGGTACATGGCGATAAAGCGTATGCCTCTGGAGCGGATTAATGAGGGGATTGTCAGAGGGTTAAAACCTGGGATTATTCCGATATTTATTTTTTTACTAGTAGGAGCTTTGATTGCAGTTTGGATTCAAGCTGGTATTATTCCGACACTGATGGTTGTTGGCTTTAAACTTCTTAGTGTGAAATGGTTTGTCCCTTCTGTTTTTATTGTTTGTGCGGTGGTTGGTAGTGCAGTAGGGAGTGCCTTTACTGTGATGTCAACAGTTGGAATCGCCTTTTTTGGTATCGGAGCAACATTAGGGTTAAATCCAGCTCTAGTCGTTGGTGCTATTGCTTCTGGTTCGATTTTTGGTGATAAGATGTCACCTCTATCAGAGTCTACTAACTTAGCCTCAGCCGTTGTAGGTGCTGACCTTTTCGATCATATTAAAAACATGATGTGGTCAACCATTCCAGCCTTTGTTGTATCTCTTATCTTGTTTGCAGTTCTAGGAACAAATACCCAGGCGACGCAACTTGGTGACGTACAAGAAGTGATTAATGTGTTAGAAGCTAATTTTAATATTTCAGTATGGGCACTGGTTCCTATTGTGTTGATGTTAGTTTGTGCTTGGAAAAAAGTACCTGCTATTGTGACTATCTTATTAAACGTAGTTGTTGCTGTTGTGATGATTATTATTCAACAAGGTGGGTTTAATCCAGTAGAGATGGCCTCAGTCATTGAAAATGGTTTTGTCTCTCACACAGGGCATGAACAAGTGGATTTATTACTGACTCGTGGCGGGATTAATAGTATGACGTTTACCGTATTACTTATTATTTTAACCTTATCGCTTGGTGGTTTACTCATGAAAGCAGGATTAGTATCAACAGTTATTGATGCAGTAGCAAGAAAATTAACATCATCAGCACAGTTAATTATCGTCAGTCTTTTCTCAAGTATTGGGATTAATATTTTTGTAGGGGAACAGTTATTATCTGTGATTTTACCAGGTGATGCGTTTAAAAATGAATTTAAACGAGTAGGTCTTGCTCCTGTTGTCTTAAGTCGTACACTTGAAGACGGTGGAACAGTGATTAACTACTTAATACCATGGGGCATTGCAGGAAGTTTTGTTGCAGGGACATTTGGAGTTCCTACTATAGAATACCTACCATTTGTTTTCTTTAGTTTATTGTCTCCAGTTTTCTCTATTGTGAGTGCTGTCACAGGGATTGGTGTGAAACATGTTGAACCAGAGATTATGGTGAGAGAAACTAGTGTAAGTCATAACTAGTTTTTTAGTATTAAATGAATATAAAGAGTAGAACCCCCGTCAAAACCTAATTTGAAGGGGGTTTCTATTGGGACTTTTTTGGTGAAATTATTTTATTTAAAGTAACGTTTAAATAGCTTTAGTTTGTTTTTAAACGGTGGATTAACAATACATGTTAAATCTTTAAATGGGTATTTTTTTAAGATGCTTTTTGAGTGAGAAAATAAATCAAACGAGTATTTCCCGTGATAATGACCCATACCAGATTGACCTACTCCGCCAAATGGTAAAAATCGACTACTGACTTGTAAGACGGTTGCGTTAATAGCGCCAGAGCCAAAGGATACCTCATGTATCACTCTGGTTTCATTTTCTTTACTTTTAGTAAATAAATAAAGCGCTAGTGGTTTTTCACCATCTTTAATGATATCAATGGCGTCATCTAGGTTATTTATTTCTATAATCGGTAAAATTGGGCCAAAGATCTCTTCAGACATAACCGTATCATCTAGTGACACGTGATCCATCATAGTAGGGGCTATAAAAAGCTTATCTCTATCTACTTTGCCACCAAAAATAATCTTATCTTCATTATCATTCAATAATGTGTTTAGCCTATCAAATTGTTTGCTATTCACAATGTGACCATAATCAGGACTATTTACTGCATGTTTACCGTAAAAGTTTTCTATAACATGAATCATTTCAGCGATTAACTCATCTTTAACCTTGGAATCAACTAAGCAGTAATCAGGAGCGACACACGTTTGACCCGTATTTAAAAATTTGCCCCAGACAATTCTCTGGGCTGTTAGTGGGATATTTGCTGTTTTATCCACAATCACTGGACTTTTCCCACCAAGCTCTAAACAGACTGGCGTTAAGTGCTTAGAAGCAGCTGTCATGACAATTTTGCCAACAGTTGGACTACCTGTAAAAAAGATAAAATCAAAAGCTTCATCTAACAATAAAGTTGTTTCTCTCACTTCACCTAAAATGACACTGATATAAAAATCAGGGAATAAACTTGCTAACATCTCTTTTAGGACTTGTGAGACGTTTGGTGTGAGTTCTGAGGGCTTAATTACTGCACAATTTCCAGCAGCAATTGCACCAATTAAAGGCTCTAGTGTCGTTTGAATAGGATAATTAAATGGTCCGATAATTAAAACTGATCCTAGTGGTTCTTTGTAAATGATACTTTTTCCTGGTTGCATAAACAATTCTGTTTTGACGACTTCAGGTGTCATCCATTTGTGCAAGTTCTTCATCACATGACTGATACTACTTAATACAATTCCGATTTCTGTTACAAAGGCTTCAGTAGCACTTTTGCCTAAGTCTTGCTCAAGTGCTGTGAGGAGTTGTGGCTCAAAACGTATAATCCCTTGTTTTAGTAAATCAAGTTGAGTCATACGAAAATCATAGCTTTTAGTTTGATTCGTATTGAAAAAGTTATGTTGGCTAGTTAATAAAGTTTGTATGTCTTGTTTGGTTAATGTCGTCATCAAAATCCCTCACTTTACTTTTTTTGATTTTCTTAGGGGCATTTCTATGATACCATACAGTGACAGTAAGACAGATATTAAGGAGAAAAACATGCGAAATATAAAATTAACCATCGAGTATGATGGTAAGCGTTATTTAGGTTGGCAACGTCTAGGCGATAGCGATAAAACCATTCAAGGGAAAATAGAAAATATCATCCATCAAATGACAGGTGAAAAAATTGAGATCATTGGCTCAGGTCGGACAGATTCAGGAGCTCATGCAAAAGGCCAAGTGGCAAATTTTAAAACGGAAAGTGAATTAAGCACAGGTGAGATGATTGAGTTTTTAAATCGCTACCTGCCACAAGATATTGTCATTAAAGAAGTGAAAGATGTTAGCGATAGGTTTCATGCAAGATACAATGCCACTGGTAAAACGTATACTTACCAAGTCTGGACAAATAAAATTCCTTCAGCATTTGCGCGAGGATATAGTTATCATTATCCGACAAGACTTGATTTAGATAAAATGAATCAAGCCTGTGAGAAATTAGTAGGTAAACATGATTTTCTAGGGTTTTCTTCTCTTAAAAAGACAAAGAAATCCACTGTTCGTACGATTGAGGAGATCAAGATTAATCAAAAAGGTGATTTATTAGAAGTGTCTATTACAGGAGATGGGTTTCTTTATAACATGGTACGTATTATCATGGGAACGCTTCTTGAGATTGGTTCAGGCAAGCGTCCTGTAGAGTCGATTGATGAGATATTTGAGCAAAAAGTCCGTCAAGATGCTGGAGAGACGATTCCTGCACAAGGATTATTTTTAGATGAGGTTTATTATTCTTAAACTACTTAGATAAATAATCATTAACCCTTTAATCCGAAGAATATGATATACGACAAATTTTTAAATTTGTCGTATATCATATTTAGTATTATTAATTTAATAGGGTAAATAAAAATGAATCTTAAAAGGCATGTAGCCATAAAGATTCATTTTTTAATTTTATTCAGCACTTGGAATGGCAAATGAGATAACAGGTTTGTCTGTTGTGTTATTTTCACCAAGTGAAATCATCACAGATCCTTCGCTATCATCAACATTGACAATATACATGATGCTCTCTGTATTATCTTTATCAATCATCATATCTTCCTCTTTTTTGATATCTTTATTAAATTTACTATCATCTGTCAATTTAGCAGGCGTCAATTGTTTATGAGTATCCCCGTCTTCTTGTAAGAAAGTCACAGACTGCTCGATTAAATCATAAGCTTTGACAGGCTCACCTGTTAAGTTGGTCACTTCAAGAACAAATCCCATAGCATGACCATCTGCATCTTTTTCTGGCACAGAAAAGTTGTCTTTAAACTGAATATTAGCAACACTTGTTGATGCCATTTGAGTCGTTTGATCAAAAGTATCTCCTTTAGCATCCCCTTTTGTTTCTTCTTTACTATCTTCAGTATTTGCTACCACACTAGATGAAGCACTTGTGTCTTTGGCACCATCTTTATCTTTTGTTGAAGAACAGCCTGCAAGAGTTGTTAAAAGAAGCGCAGCACTTGTTAGCATAAGCAGTTTCGATTTTTTCATAATATCTCCCCCTATTTTTTATTCATTATATCATCTTGGATCCATTTAATACAGAAAAGACGTGCTCCGTTGTTAGTATGATGTTTATTTTATAACAATCTTAATGTGACATATCTCTCAAAAAAACTGAATATATATTCGTTTTATATGATTCTTTTTAATTGGTATTGGAATAAAAAGAGGGTAAACTGGTTATTATAGAGGTTAATCAATGGTTATTGGTTAAAAACACACAAAAAATAAACAGGGAGAGTTATTTATGTTAACGAAACAATTTTATAAAACAGTTTTTAAAAATGCGTTTGGTATGTCGTTTACAGTGAAATACTGGGATGGAACAACAGAAAATTATGGGAAAAACACCCCAGACTTCACCCTAGTGTTTAATAAAGAATTACCAGTGAAAGAAGTTTTGTCTGATCCATCTATCATTTTAGGTGAGGCTTATATGGATAAAAAAATTGATTTAGAAGGCGGTGATGAGCTTGAACTTGAGCGAGTCATTTGTACAGCCTTTGAACATAGTCAATACTTTATGAAAAACCACAAATTTGGTAATTTCCTACCTAAAAAATTAACTCATTCTAAAAAAGAATCAAAAAAATATATTGAAGCTCACTATGATATTGGTAATGACTTTTACAAATTATGGTTAGATCCATCTATGACCTACTCAGGTGCTTATTTTAAAACAGAAGATACAAGCCTAGAGCAAGCTCAGATTGATAAGGTTCACCATATTTTAAATAAACTAAACTTGAAGAACGGTGAAACATTCCTTGATATTGGTTGTGGTTGGGGAACGCTTATTTTTACTGCTGCTAAAGAATACGGTGCAACGTCTACAGGTATTACTCTAAGTGAAGAGCAATTTGACTATATATCAGAAAAAATTAAAGCAGAAGGTCTAGAAGATAAAGTGACAGTTCATTTAATGGATTATCGTGATCTTCCTAGTGAGGCTTTTGATAAAATTTCAAGTGTTGGTATGGTAGAACACGTTGGAAAAGAAAATTTATCTATTTATTTTAAAACTATTGAACGTCTTTTAGTACCAAAAGGTGAGGCCTTAATTCAAGGTATTACAGGTCAGAAAAAAGGCGGGACTAACTCATTCTTTGAAAAATACATCTTCCCAGGAGGTTATATGCCAGGGCTTCCTGAGATGGTCACCTCAATTACTGAAAATAATTTACAATTAGTAGATTTAGAAAGTTTACGACGTCATTATCAAAAAACATTAGAACACTGGACAAAAAATTTCCATGAACAGTTGCCAGTCATACGCCAAACAAAAGACGAGCGATTTATTCGCATGTGGGACTTGTACTTACAAGCATCAGCCGGTTCATTTGCTTCAGGTCATATTGATTTAATGCAATATTTAATGACAAAGGGTACTAATAACGACTTACCATTAACTCGTGAATATATGATTTAATTCAAAAAGAGCCACTGACATTAGCTGTGTCATTGACTCTTTTTTTAGATTTAAAGTATAATAGTGAAAAATGAGACTAAAGGAGGGCGTACACTATGGCTGGAAGAAAATGGTATCAATCAAGTGGGGATTTAAAGCAAGAGGCTCTAAATCAAATTAGTTTGATTTTACCTGAACTAAACACAAAGCAACTAGCACCCCTAAAGCGTGTTCTACAGCAGTATCATACAACCTTATCGACTTCAAAAGAGGCAACACCTACAATACTCAGTCGTATGGCGATGGATATATCATCATGTCTAGATGATTATCAACTGTCCTTATCAGATGAAGTATCAGACCAATTAAAGCAATTATTATCAATTAATAATTTAAGATTTGGATATTAATACAAAAAAATAGATAAATGAGCGAGGTGTTCATTTATCTATTTTTTTTAATTTCATGTATATTAAGAATTTATTATATGAAGAGGTGATGGGTGTGAGAAGACAAAGATTATTGTGGAGTCTTGGGGTAATACTTAGTATGTGTTTAACACTAACAACCAATGTACTAGCAAAAAAAGACTAAACAAAAGAAACGCGAGATGACCAATTTGGTGTGCAAGCGATTATTCCTGACAATCAAATCGATTTAAAATTGGGTCTATAATAAATCGTGTTGATGGATAGTTTCCATTAATACGATTTTTTGTTTTTAAATACAAAAAGGAACATCCAAACATGATAAAATAAAGTCGACAAAAACCAAATTATTAGGAGGATGTTCCCATGGATAATCATACTAGAAAATTACTTAATTTAACAGACAAATCTATTATTTTTGAAAAAGATTGGTTAACTGAGGCTACTATTAGAGGTAGACGCTCAAATATAATAAGGGGAAGACTAACGTCTCCAGACAGAATATGCCCCTCTTGTCATCAGAATACGTGTGTTAAAAATGGTACTTATACTACTAAAACACAACTACCAGAGTTTAATAGGGTCACAACTTATTTAGAACTTAAAAGAGAACGATATCTATGTAAAGAATGTCATACAACATTCAGTGCTGATACTGCGTTAGTCGATGACTATTGTCATATATCGAAAACATTAAAGTATCAAATCGCCTTAGATTTGAAAGAAGATCGTTCAAGAAAAGAGATCGCTAGATTCCATCATGTTTCTGATAACACGGTACAACGTGTTTTATACGACTTTACCAACCACTGTCTAACCAACTTTCAACATCTACCAAAAGTACTATGTGTCGATGAATTTAAATCAACTAAGTCATGTCAATCTGGTATGAGCTTTATTTGTGCTGATGCTGAAAGTAAAAAGATTATTGATATTTTACCAGATAGACGTCTCTTCTCTCTTATTAAGTACTTCCTGAAATACTCCAGAAAAGAGCGGTTAAAAGTGAAGTTTCTCGTCATGGATATGAATGCCAACTACGGTGGCCTTCTTAAAACTGTATTTCCACATGCAGAGATTGTGACAGATAGATTCCATATCATTCAGCATATCAATCGTTCTTTTAATCAACTAAGAATAAAAGAAATGAATCAATTAAAACGTTATGATAATGAAGAAGCAAAACAATACCGGAGAATAAAAAAATATTGGAAACTATTTTTAAAAGACTCTAGTCAATTAAGTGCCACTACATATAGTAATTATCCTCTTTTCAATAAAAGTATGACACAAGTTGGTGTCATTGAAGAACTTCTTTCCTATAACTCAACTATAAAAATCGCATATGATTATATACAAGAGTTAAAATATGCTTATGAAACAAAGGATTCAGACTTATTTTTAGAATTAACTCATTCTATCTCTAATGAGCTTCCTAAGGAATTTAAAGCCAAATTCAAAACATTCCAAACCTTCAGGCAAGGTGTTACCAATGCTTTAAATTATTCTTATTCAAATGGTTTTTTAGAAGGAATTAACAACCGAATCAAAGCTATCAAACGAACAGCCTATGGTTACCGAAATTTCTTAACTTTTAAGCGACGGATTTTCCTTATTCAAGGTCAATCATTTCAATTTAATTAAAAAGAAGAAGGAGGAAAAATCCCCCTTCTTCTAATGCCCTTATTTTATCAATTTTTAAATATCAACACGATTTGACGAAGAGCCTTAAAATTGATGTTAGTATTCCTCATTTAGATAAATGAAGAATCATTCTGTTTTTTGGGCAAAATCAAATAAGCCTTTCAATAATAAATTGAAAAACTAAGCTACTAAAGAGATTCAATCTTTATTATACCAACGAATATAAGTATCAATTCCTAGAATCGCTTCTTCAAGGGATTGAAAACATTGAAAATTAATGTATTCACGTTTTAAAATTGAATGGAAACTTTCTATTCTTGCGTTATCACCAGGACCTCCTTTACGAGAATAGGAATGTTTTAAGTTTAATTGATTGAGAGTTTCTTCAAATAATTCGCTTGTATACTGACTTCTCATATCACTATGAATAATTTTGGTTTCCAATTGTTTTATTTTAGATGGGTCAATAACACTCGCTGCTAACACGTTAGTATTACTAGGATTATCTTGTTGAATCCATTTACAAATTGTAGAGACACTAACGTGATATTCCTTTGATAAAGAGGTGGCTGAACGGCCACTGTGTTTAAGTGAAATCATTGATTGTTTAAATTCTTCTGAATATCTTTTAGTTGTCATAATAAGAAGCTCCTTTAATAGATTATATCATCGAACACTTTGTCCGTAATCTTATTATAAGAGCCTCAAGCTATGGACAAGTGTTTATAAAGAGTGTAAAATATATTCCACAGTAAACAAATACAGGGGGTTTATGATGAGGATATCATATCATGGACATTCAAGTGTATCCGTAGAGACTAGACAGAATGTTCGTCTGTTGTTTGACCCATTTATTACTGATGATCAATTGACAGATTTAATTATTGATGATGTTACTGTTGATTATATTTTGATAACGCATGCTTATGGCAATCGTTTAAGCGACATGATTGAGATTGCTAAAAAAAATGATGCTACTGTTATTTCTAATTCTGAGATAGTCTGTTTAGTAAAACAACATGGCGTTAAAAACACACAAGTTATGGTAGAAGGTAGTTCATGTGTTTTCCCCTTTGGTCGAGTGAAGATGGTTCCAGCTAAACATCGTTCTGGTTATGAATTAGATACTAGTACAGGTTGTATTGGAGCGCCATCAGGTTACATCGTTGAATGTGAAGGTAAAACGATTTACCATGCAGGAGATACGTCTGAGTTCAGTGAGATGAAATTAATTGGTGATGAGTTTAATATTGATGTTGCCTTTTTACCAATTGGTGATGGGCATATTATGGGTCCACTTGAGGCAGCTCACGCTAATGAATTAATTCGTGCTAAAGCTGTTATTCCAATTCTATTTAATACATTTCCAAAAACGAGACAAAATCCACAAATTTTTGTAGAACTTGTCACAGAAGGCATTGGTGAAGTGATGGAAATAGGTGAGGAATTGGAGCTGTGGTAATGTAGAATATAGCTATAGGAAAAAATCATGTGACACTCTCCAACATGTTTTTTTTTTATATCCGTTATGTAGTTTAGTAAATACAGAAGGAAAGAGGATACAAATGATAGAAAAAGAAAATAAAGAATTGGTAGATGATATTGGGAAGTCATTACGTACAATTAGAAAAACACGTCGTTTAACGATGGGTCAATTAGCAGAATTATCAGATGTTAGTGCCATCACAATTAGTAACATAGAAAATGGTCGTTCTAACCCAACCATTCATGTTTTATGGAAATTATCAAAAGCACTAGATGTCACATTAACAAAATTGATTGGTTTTTCAAATAATATATCAGAAGCATCTGGTCAATCAATGACAAGACCGATAAGTAATCTGGATACAGGTTGGCAAGTACAGCCAGTTTTTCAAGATGATAATATGGAAGTTTACCGTGTTTGTTTAAAAAAAGAATCCATTAACCGAGAGGCTGAACAATCTAAGGAGACGATGGAAATTTTGACTGTTATGAAGGGTCATGTTACTTTAGAAGTAGGATCAAGGCAATATGAAGTTGGGGAATATGAAACGATTCACTTTGATTCAGGTCTTCCTCACACTTACATTAATAGCTCATCAGAAGATGTTTTGATGAATATTGTTATTAAATATAAAAACATATAATATAATGTTCAATTATGGATATTATATTGTATGTTTTTTTCTTTGAAAGGATGTTTAGATGAAACAAAAGTTAAATAGTTTGTTGTTGGTAGGTATTATTTTTGTAGGATTAAAAGCAGGGTCTAAAGAATTTGTTAACTAAGATTAATTTAGTAAATACGACTTTTTATATTCTGACTATGAATAATTATTTAAGTAGACAAAGTAGAGGTTGGCTTTTGAGTCATCTTCTTTTTTTGTGATGAATTATGAAAAATCATTTGTTATTCATTAGTTTTTACTTAAAAATATGGTAAAGTTAAGAGGAAACTAAAATGACAAGAAAAGTTGGGATACAAATGAGTAAGGAAAGAAATAAAAAAAGTCACAAGAAACACTCAAATAAGTCAGTACAAAAATCGTCAAGTCAGCTTGAACATAAATTACAAAAAGCAGAGAAATATAGTGTGTTAGAAAGTACTACCTTATTACCTTTTTTATTAGAAAATATTAAAGGCAAAGGACGAAATGCTATTAAAGCGATTTTATCAAGAGGTCAAGTTATGGTAGATGGGGTTGTTGAAACGAAACATAATTATATGTTAACGCCTAATCAAGTAGTGAGTATCCAAAGTAATCAAGCAGCCATTCAAGAAGATGGCTTAATGGGCATTGAAATTTTATTTGAAGATGATGATTTAATTGTTATTAATAAAGATGCTGGTATTTTATCTGTTGCCACTGATAATGGTATAGAGCCAACTGCTCATAGACAATTAATGCATTATGTGAAAGAAGAGAATCCTAAAAATAGGATTTACGTCGTTCATAGATTAGATAGAGACACATCAGGTGTGATGATTTTTGCAAAAAATGAAAAAACGAAACGTGCTTTACAAGATAATTGGAAAGAATTAGTAGATGAGCGTGTTTACACGGCTGTCGTTGAAGGGGACTTGAAAAAAGATCATGGGACAATTAAATCATGGTTGAAAGAAACAAAATCCTTTAAAGTTTATTCTAATGAAACAGATAATGGCGGGAAAATAGCGATTACTCACTATAAAAAAAGACGTTCAAATGGTCAGTATAGTATGTTAGAAGTTAGGCTTGATACAGGGCGTAAAAATCAAATACGAGTGCATATGGAAGATATCGGTCATCCGATTGTTGGTGATAAAAAATATAGTGCCAAAACAAATCCTTTAAAACGACTAGGATTACATGCAACAACAATTACTTTCACCCATCCAACAACTAAGGAAAAATTAACCTTTAAAACAACTGTTCCCCGTAGTTTTATAAATACAACAAAACAAAAAAATAAGTGAGGGCTGCCTATGGGAAGAATAAAATATATAGTGTTAACTTTTCTAGCAGTTTTATTTTTAGTAGGGTGTGAAAAACCAAAAGAGGTTGTGACAGATAATGAGAGCATGGAAGAATTTTCTTTGAAAGTTTATCAGGATATTAGTTTAAATCAACAAAAAGAAAGTAATACGATTGAATTTTTGACTGAAGAATTAGGGGAGCCCTTAATTGTTAATAAGTATATCGGTAGTAGTTATGCTAAATGGCTAATAGGCAATGATGAGCGTGATATGGCAGTTTTGGAAGTTCATTATAAAGATGATGTTCCAAGCCAAGCCATGCTGACGTTTACTGAACCTTACGAACAGCCTGCAACTAAAAAAGAGATTAAACAAAAAATTGAGACTATTCCTGTTGGAAAAAAAATGTATTTAGATAGTTTGATGACCTTGTTTGGGGTGCCAAGAACATTGAAAAAAATTCATGAAAAGCAAGGTCTGAGGGAATATTGCGAATTTGATCATAATATAGATCAAAACACTAGTGTATTTATTGATATGTTAGATGGTAAAGTTGAAGAAATAGAAGAAAAAAATAATTAATGACTATATTTTACAGGATAGAATGATAGTCACTTAATTTAAATACTATTCTGACTAGTACTTTGTATGAAATCATGTTGGTATTTAAAAATCAGATAAAATAGAGTCGTTAGAAGAAGATAATTTTGTAGTGCACCCTGAAAGTTAGATCCAAAAATCTAATTTTCAAGGTGCATTTTTTAATCGACTTTACTTTATTTCTTTTGGATGTTCTCTTTTTTAAAAGCAAGTTAATATCTTTTTTTAGAATTTATCGTTATGATGAAGTTACTAACACTAAGGAAGGAAGTTGATGTATGATGAAGATAGAGGTTTGGTCAGATTTTTTATGTCCATTTTGTTTTATAGGTAAAAGAAAATTAGAATTAGCCATTGAGGAATTACCATTTTTAGAGGAAGTTGAGCTAAATTTTAAAAGTTTTGAGCTAGACCCTAATGCACCAATGTATGCTGGTGTATCAATTGATGAGGCGATTGCTAAAAAATACGGCGTATCAGTTGAACAAGCTAAAGCTAATAATAAAAATATTGTTCAAGCTGCTAAAGAAGTTGGTTTAAACTTTGATTTTGAGAACATGAAACCAACTAATAGTTTAGATGCTCACCGTCTAACTAAGTTAGCTAAGTCAAAAGGATTAGAAGATAAAATGGTTAACTTGCTTTATAGAGCTTATTTTGAAGACGGGGCTTTGATTAGTGATCATGATGTATTAATGGATTTAGGATTAGCTGTAGGGTTAAATCAAGAAGATATGATGAGAGTATTAAATAATCAGTCAGAGTACCTACAAGAAGTTCGTGCTGATGAGAATGAAGCTAGCCAACATGGTATTACAAGTGTCCCTTATTTTGTTTTTAATGACAAATATGCCGTTAAAGGTGCTCAGCCTATAGAGTTATTTAAAAAAGCTCTAACTGATTTTTATGCGGAACAACAACATATTAAAGTTGAGGAAATACCAGGTATGATGTGTGATGATACAGGCTGTGAGATTCCTAAAAAATAGTTAGATTAGTTTTTCATTAAAAAATTATTGACTTTTAATAAGATTAATCATACAACGAATTTAATCAAATTTTAGATTGTGAGGGGTTGCTATGATAAAGAGCAATTTATATAAACCAACACAACTGAATAACTTTTTCTTTAGCTTCTTTAGATAGTGTTTGTAGACATGATTAACATGGATACAGACCGTAACGTTTGCCACATAGATTATTTATTTAATCTAAGTGGCTTTTTATTTTTTGGAGATAGGTATTATTATTTTCTTAAAGCGTCAACTTAGATGAGAGAATCTAAGTTGACGCTTTTTTGTTTCTAAAAAGTATCAAAATGAATGACTAAAATAAAGAAAAATAGGTGAAAATCATGGATATATTATTATCAAGCACGTCCCAAGGTGTTATTTGGGCAATTATGGCAATTGGCGTATATTTAACTTATTGAAGAAGGAGATTTTGTCACCGTTATTGGTGGAAATGGTGCAGGAAAATCGACATTACTAAATAGTATTGCTGGTAGTTTTCCAATTGACTCTGGCCAAATCTTCATTGATGGTGTAGATGTGACGGATGAAAAAACAAGTCAGCGTGCAAAGTATATTAGTAGAGTATTTCAGGATCCAGGTATGGGAAGTGCTACTCGGTTATCTATTGAGCAGAATTTGAGTATTGCCTATAGCAGAGGAAAAAAGCGTGGTTTAAAAAAAGGTGTTAATGAGCAAGATAGAATGATGTTTAAGGAGCAATTGACGTTACTTGATTTAGGGTTAGAAGACAGGCTAAAAATGGAAGTCGGGCTACTATTAGGTGGTCAGCGTCAAGCTCTAACCTTACTTATGGCGACAATTGTCTCTCCTAAATTACTTTTATTAGATGAACATACAGCTGCTCTTGATCCTAAAACAAGTCAACTTGTACTTGAGTTGACTGACAAAATGATAACTGAGAAAAAATTAATAAGTTTTATGATTACTCATAACATGAATGACGCTATTAAATATGGGAATCGGTTGATTATGTTAAATAATGAACAAATTGTTGTTGATATTAAGGGAGAAGAAAAACAGGGACTAACAGTGAATGATTTACTAGATTTATTTCAGAAAAATAGTGGAATGAGCATGATGGAAGATAATGTGATACTTGTTTAATCAATGACGATATAAATAAATAATTCAGTGTATGTATATTATGTCAGCTATAGTTTATAATAAGTAAAAAAAGACTCTTACAAGATTGGAGTAATAAAATATATGGATGTATTGTTAGCTTCACTTAGTAAAAAAAGACATACACTGAGTAATTTAGAAACACAAGTTTTAGATTTTATGATGGAGTACCCTGAGTTGATTGTTGATCTCAAAGTAAATGAGTTATCAGATAAATTATTTGTCTCAACAGCAACCATTACACGAACAGCTCAAAAGCTTGGATTCAATGGATACCAAGAATTAAAATATCAATTCAGTCGGTACTTGGAAGGGTCATTTAGACAGTATTATACTCAGGAATCCAAAGAAAATCTTTTAAAATCAGAATTAATAAAAAGTATTGAAGATAGCCTGGTAGAAGATAATTATATGAAACTAGATCAGGTTGCTGAGTTGATTAACGAAGCTAGTAATATTGAAATTTTTGCTATAGGTGGTAGTTTTTCGTTAGGACTAGAGTTGTCAAAAAAATTATTACATATAGGACATCTGAGTTCAGCTAAACCTGATTGGGATGACCTTTTAGTGACATCTCAACAAATGTTAATAACTGATTTAGCTATCTTTATAAGTCAGAGCGGTGAGACAGTGAGACTTTTAGACTATGCCAGGATTTTGAAGGAAAAAGGAGTACGGGTTGTCTCATTTATTGCTAATACGAGATCACCATTAGAATCATTTTCTGACCTGTCTATTATCGCTAAAACAGTGCCAATATACTCAAATCAAGCAGATTTAAGCTCTCGTATTGGGCTAGCTTCTTTGATGGATGTACTAGTTATTCAATTGATTGATAGTGTAGGTGAATAGGCATACAAAAGAGTGAATACATATACATAAAATAGAAAAACGCTTACTTTTTTTAAAACTTCTGATATGATACTCCTATATTTATTAAGGAGGTAGTAAGAGATGAATAAAAAGAAATCATCCGTTTGGGAGTTTTTACAAGGTTTAGGGAAAACCTTTATGTTACCAGTTTCTCTACTAGCATTTATGGGGTTATTTTTAGGGATAGGTAGTGCTTTTTCTAGTCCCTCAACAATCGAAACCTTTCCATTTTTAAATCATGAGTGGCTGCAAGTTACCTTTCAGTTTATGTCTGCTATAGGAGGATTTGCATTCAGTTATTTACCTGTATTATTTGCCATGGCTATTCCACTTGGCTTAGTTAGAAATGAAAAAGGTATAGCAGCTTTCTCTGGATTTGTTGGCTACACGATTATGAACTTATCAATTAATTTTTATTTAGTCCAAACAAATCAACTAGCAGATCTAGACTTTGTCAGAGAGGCAGGTCAAGGGTTTGTCTTTGGTATTCAAACGATTGAGATGGGAGTTTTAGGTGGGATTATCTCAGGTTTAGTTGTGTATAAATTACATAATAGATTTTATAAAACGCAATTACCAGACAGTTTTGCCTTTTTCTCAGGTGCTAGATTTGTGCCTATTGTCACATCAGTTGTCTTATCTATCGTTGGTTTATTAATTCCTGTTATTTGGCCGATATTTGCTTTTATTATTACAGGAATCGGTTTAAGTATTCAAAAAGCTGGTATTTTTGGTCCATTCTTATTTGGCGCAGGAGAGAGGTTATTACTTCCATTTGGGTTGCACCACATATTAGTGTCGATGATCAGATTTACTGAAGCTGGTGGGACAGCCATTGTTGATGGGAAAGAAGTGTTTGGTGCTCTTAATATTTACTATGCTGAGCTACAAAATAATGTCCCAATTAGCCCAAGTGCGACTGCCTTTTTATCTCAAGGAAAGATGCCAACATTTATGTTTGGTTTACCAGCAGCAGCTTTAGCTATGTACCAAACTGCTCGACCAGAAAATAGAGTTAAAATAAAAGGTCTTTTGATATCGGGCGTTATTGCGACATTTGTAACAGGAATTACTGAACCAATCGAGTTTTTATTCATTTTCATCAGCCCTATTTTATTTATTTTCCATGTATTTATGACAGGATTAGGTTTTATGGTCATGGCTTTACTAGGTGTGACTATTGGAAATACAGATGGTGGGATACTTGATTTTATTATCTTTGGTGTGATGCAAGGTAACTATACAAAATGGTGGTATGTTTTAATTGTTGGTGCTATTTGGTTTGTTATTTACTACTATGTTTTCAAATTTGTTATTACGAAGAAAAACCTTGAAACACCAGGTAGGATTAAAGTTGACCCGCAAAGTGAGTATAAAGATGGGCATCATGTTAGCTTAACAGGAGACAAAACAAAGCACAAATCAGGAGATAGTCAATATGACATGGAGGCTATTTTAGCAGCACTTGGTGGAGCAAGTAATATTATTGATTTAGATAATTGTATTACACGTTTGCGTCTAGTGGTTAATGATGGAAACTTAGTGAATGATGATGAGCTGAAAAAATTAGGTGCATTGGGTGTCGTTCATTTAGATAATCAAAGTGTTCAGGTTATTATTGGAACAAAAGTGACAACAGTAAGAAATGGATTGGATGAATTATTATGAGTCCCAAAAAAATAAATTTTGATAAACAGGTTGACCGGCTGGGGACCTATTGTACTCAGTGGGATTATGTAAAAGACCGGTTTGGTGAGAGTGATTTATTGCCTTTTACGATTTCTGATACAGATTTTGAGGTTCCAGTAGAAGTTATGGAGGCTTTAAAAGAAAGAATGAATCATGGCGTTTTTGGCTACACACGCTGGAATCATACAGATCTAAAATCAAGTATTACCTCTTGGTATAATACCCGGTTTCAGACGTACATCAATGCTGAAGACATTGTTTACACACCTAGTGTTATGTACGGTATTTCTCAATTGATTGAGTTATTAACTAATAAAAATGACGGTGTGATTATTCAAACACCAGCTTATGATGCTTTTTTTAAAATTATTCAAGCATCTGGCAGAAAACTGATAGAAAATTCTTTGATTTATCAAAATGAGGCTTATACGATTGATTTTAAAGATTTAGAAAACAAACTTGCAGCGGCACATAATAAAGTGCTTCTGTTATGTTCACCACATAATCCAACAGGTCGTGTTTGGAGTAAAGAGGAACTAGAAAGAATTGTTTTATTATGTCAGAAGCATGAAGTTTTTATCATATCTGATGAGATACATATGGACATCACTAGATATGATAATCAACATATACCTATTACAAATTTTGATTATCAACATGTTGCGATTGCGACTTCTGGTACTAAAACATTTAATTTTCCTGGGTTGATTTTTTCATTTATGTTAATACCTAATCAAGAATTAAGAGAGGATTACTTAACTATTCTAAAAGAAAAACATGGGTTATCATCTGTATCAATTATGGGAATGGAAGCAACCATGGCAGCTTATAATAACGGATCAGATTGGGTCGATCAATTAAATGATTATATTGATGATAATTATGAATTTGCATGTGATTTTTTACAAAAAAAATTACCTGATATCAAAGTGGTTCATTCTCAAGCGACTTATTTAATGTGGCTAGATGTGAGTGAGCTTGGCATAGACATGTCAATTATCCAAGATAAATTGATTAAAGAAGGCAAGGTAGCCATTATGAATGGTGCTATCTACGGTGGTAATGGAAAAGAGTTTTTACGTCTGAATATAGGTTGCTCTAGAGAAAAATTAATAGATGGGTTAAACCGGATGTATAGGGCTCTAAAGAATCTAGAGTAACGACATGATGTAATGAAGAAGAAGTCATTTGTCCAATGACATAAAGACAGGTATAATTGACTGAGAACTATAAATAGGAAAGAGGCTTATCAAATGAAACAAACAATTAACTCAAGCAAGTTAAGTGCGCTTGGACCGTACTCACATGCTGTTGCTACAGAAGGAAAACTTTATTATTTTTCTGGTCAGCTAGGTATTAATGCCCAAACAAAAGAGATGGGTAAAACCATTGAAGAACAAACAAAAAATTCATTAGAAAACATTGATATCTTACTAACAGAGTGTGGTTTGACTAAAGATGATGTTGTAAAAACAACAGTACTTTTATCAGATATTAACAACTTTGAAGCAATGAATCAAGTTTATGGTGACTATTTTACAGAAAACCACCCATCAAGAAGTGCTTTTGAAGTAGCTAATTTACCAGCTAATGGATTAGTAGAAATTGAAATTATTGCTTCAGGCAAGTAATCTATTATTTTTTTACTGATAACTCATATTGTAGTTCAAACAATGAGTCAAAAGATTGTTGGTAAATAAACTCAATTTTAAAAGCTCGATAGGTTGCTTCTGCCACAGCGTTGTCATAGGGGCAACCAGGACGTGATAAAGACCGTTTTATCTGAAACACATCCAATAATTCATCAATACTTTGGTTATCAAATTCTCTTCCTCGGTCTGTATGAAAAAATTCAACATCATCTAATGGCTGTTCAATCGTTCCGATTGCCTGTAACACAAGAGCCACCTTCAATGATGAGATTAAATAGGGAATAATCTTCGTCATCATAAATATCTTGGATGAACCCAGGTGATAATTGTGTGATGTCAATATTTGGTGTTTTCATATGTCTTGTCTCCTCCTTAAGGGAATGATAGTTAGTTTATCATGAATAGCTAGAGATGGAATCAAAGAGGGTTATTTAATTAAAATATTTCTAAATTGCAACATTAAGTTAGCCACTCTGGTAAAAATATCTAAATATCAGTGTTATTTTATTGAACCCCTTACTTACCAACATGTTTTGATCTTTAGATTTTGAATTTCTTCTAAAAATAATGTTGCTGGTTGTCTATAGTCTAAAATTTTACGCGGCAAAAGATTAACTTTTTCAGTAGCCAGTTGTATGAACTGCTTTGAGTAGTGACAGATAGGCGTTCCTTTCGGAACAAATTGCCGTAATAAACCATTATGTCTTTCGTTTGTTCCTCGTTCCCAAGATGAATAAGGGTGAGCAAAGTAGATATCAGTCATTTGTTGCAGAGTATCATCAAGTGAGCTAAATTCACTGCCATTATCAGCAGTAATCGATTGAAATATGCTACTAAATCGGGCTCTTCCAAACTCATATTTTAACTGTTTAATAGCGTAACTAACAGACTCTTCAGTATGATCATCTAGAACAACAGTAATCATGTAGCGAGTTTTTCTTTCAACAAGTGTAAGTAGAGCATTATCATCTTTAGATTTTGAACCAATGACACTGTCTATTTCCCAATGACCAAACTCTTGTCTAGAATCAATTTTGCTAGGTCGTTCATCAATTGATTTTCCAAGAGCTTTTTTATGCTGACGACTTCTTTTCTTTTTAGGTGATAGTCTAACTTTCATTTTGAGATGATGATTTCTGACTGGTAAAAAACCTTTATCAATATAGTTATAAAGTGTCTTAGTAGAAACAATAGGTTTATCCCAAGTCCCTAAAGACTTGATAAAGCCAACAATTGCATCTGGTGACCAATTAAAGTCTATCATTTGTTTACAAGCATAATTAATAAAATCAACAGCACTAACTAGCTTAGATTTCGAACCACAGCGTTTCCTGTTTTCTATGTATTTAGCTTGCCCCGTATCAGCAAAATAGAGTTGTTTAGGTTTCTTATTTTCTTTGATTTGCGTGGTCGTTCCTCGTTTAAGCTCATTACTTATTGTTTGATGGTCTACCAATTTCTCTATTAGAGTCTCCCATATTATGCCAAACTTCAATAAGCTGCCTTTCCTTTAAGGAAAGATGTTTATAACTAGATGTCTTTGTGTTATTCTTAATTTTCACCATGATAAAAATTCCTTTCGTTGTTGGGTAGTTACTTCAATGATACACGAATTTTTACCATGGTGTTTTTTTATTATTTTAGAGTGGCTAACTTGATTTTACAACTAAGCTAATTAAAATATTTAGTTGTCATATGAATTATTCAAAAATTCAGTTATACTTAACTAAAATAAATTACTTTAGGAGATTTATCGTGGCAAAAAAATTAATCAAAGTGGCAACAGTGATTGGGGCCATCTTAGCAGTTATTTTCTTTTATTATGCTTTTAAACTTCATTTGTTCCAAAATCCACATGCTTTACAGAAATTCATTGACCAGTTTGGAGCATATGGTGTTTTAGTCTTTATTTTACTACAAATTATTCAGCCGATTGTTCCCATTGTTCCTGGTGGTTTAAGTGATGTTGCTGGAATTTTGATGTATGGAAATGTATTGGGATTGCTTTATGTCTGTATTGGTTTAGTCATAGGTGAAGTTATTCTATTTTTCCTAGTTAGAAAATATGGCATGCGTTTTGCTAAAGTTATTTTATCTGAAAACAGCTTAAAAGAGTTAAATTTGATTGTTCAAAAGGGAAATAAACATATTCAGAAATATATTATTATTATTTTTTTAATGCCTTTTGGGCCTGATGATTTGGTATGTTTAGCTGCTGGATTTACAGATATTTCATTTAAGAAGTATTTAACAACGATAGCCTTACTTAAACCAATTTCAGTAGGTGTTCATTGTTTTATTATGATTCATATTTTTAAAGTTCTATAATATTATAAAAATCATGTGACTTACTAGTTAAAATAAGTAGGTGGCATGATTTTTTTGTTTAAGAAGTTGTTTTGATACCTACTTCCTTTAATAACTATAGCTTTTAATTATTTTTGATTGTTTTTCGATACTTTTTTATTGCGTCGATTGTAAAATTAAGCTAGACAAATAAAAAAATCATTTGTGATACACTCAAATTGTATTTCCGACGAAAGAAAACAAGGAGAGTGATCACAAATGACCTATATACATCTTACTACAGACGAGCTTGTTTTAATAGAATCTTATTATCACCAAGCTAAAAAAGTTAAACATGTTGCTGATACTTTAAAAAGATCAAGACAAACTATTTATAATGTTTACAACGCTTTAAATGAGGGATTATCTATTCTAGATTACTATCAAAGATACAAAAAAAATAAAAAGAAATGTGGAAGGCGTCCTATTTCTTTACCTGATAATGAAACAAAATATATTCAAAACAAAGTGGCTCAAGGATGGACTCCTGACGTGATTATCGGTCGTGCTGAGATTTCTATTTCTTGTTCTGTTCGGACACTTTATAGATTGTTCTCGCGTGAATCTTTTGATTCCACAACTTTACCAATGAAAGGTAAAAGAAAACCTAATGGGCATAAAGAAAAACGAGGTAAACAAGCATTTAAACGAACCATTCATCAGAGAGACGCTGAGCATAACGAGTTTCAAAGTGAATTTGGTCACCTAGAAGGTGACACTATTGTTGGGAAAAATCATAAAAGTGCTGTTATTACATTAGTTGAAAGGTTATCAAAAGTTATTATTACCTTAAAGCCAACAGGGAGACACGCTATAGATATTGAGAATAGCTTAAATGAATGGTTAAAAAAATGCCCTAATCACTTGTTTAAATCTATCACATTTGATTGTGGCAAAGAATTTTCTAACTGGAAATCTATCAGTAACTTAAATGATATTGATATCTACTTTGCTGACCCTGGTACACCTTCACAACGAGGTTTAAATGAAAATTCTAATGGGCTATTGCGTAAGGATGGATTGCCTAAGAAAATGGATTTCAACGAAGTTGATGAATCTTTCATTCAATCTGTTGCATCCAAAAGAAATAATATTCCTAGAAAATCATTAAACTATAAAACACCATTAGAAGTATTTTTGAGATATGTAGACAATGACATTTTGTCTAGCTTAATTTGACAAATGAAATTGTTTTACGATAAAAATAGATTGACAAACAATATATGTAGCTATATTTAGATAAATAAATAGTTAGGAGGAAGTTATATGAATCAGAAAAAAAAGCGGTTGCGTCAAGAATTATGTGTAAATGGAAAATCCATTCCATTTTTTTAAGTTAAAACATTGATTCTAGTGTATCTTGTATTTCCTTAAATCCTTTATGTACTCTGCCTAAAAATTTTTGGTTATATTCATTGAACTGAGAAACAAGGAATCTCTCCAGAGATTCTTCATTAGGAAATTGTTCTTTTCTCTTTGTATATTTTTTTAACTGTTTATTAAATCCCTCAATCAAGTTAGTTGAGTAGATAGTTCTTCTGATTGATGGTGGGAAGTTATAGAAAGTTAATATAGCAGGATTCAAGAGTAATTTAACTACTCGTGGATACTGCTTTTTCCATTTATCTATCATAAAACTTATTTGATTCATAGCTTCTTCTTTTGAAGCTGCTTGATAAACCAATTTGAAATCATTACAGACTTCTTGTCGATCACTAACACGAACCTTATGAGCAATATTTCTAGAGATATGGACACAACATTGTTGAAATTGAGCATTTGGATAGACACTATGGATGCTATCGTGAATACCGTTTAAACCATCAGTTACAACTAATAAAACCTCTTCTAAACCACGGTCTTTTAGGTCTTGAAGTATCTCTTTCCAAATGTAGGCAGATTCAGTTGGAGCAATAGTAAATCCTAGAACTTCTTTGGTTCCATCTAACCGGATACCAATTACTATGTAAATAGCTTCTTTTGCTACGGTTTTCCTTTTTACTGGAATATGAGTAGCATCCATAAAAATAACTGAGTATTTAGCCTCTAAAGTTCTTTCTTTAAAAGCTAAAACATCTTCAGATACAATTTTACTTATGTTTGAAATAGTTTGTGGCGTGTAATAATGACCATACATCTTTTCAATTAAATCAGAGATTTCAGACATCGTTATTCCTTTTTGAAATAGCTGAATAATAGTCGTTTCTAAAGAGTCATTGGTTCTTTTATAAGCAGGTAATGTTTGTTGAGAAAACTCACCATTCCTATCTCTAGGGATTACTAAATTTAGTTCTCCATACTCCGTTTTAAATGAACGTGAGTAATTCCCATTTCGGGAATTACCTGAATTAAATCCAGATCTATCATATTTTTCATAGTCAAGAAATGCTGTCAGTTCAGCTTTTAATAATGAATTAATAGCTAGCTCTAGATGATGGCGAAACAAATCATCCAAATCACCTTTATTGATTAGTGTTTCCATAATTTCTGTAGTAAAATTATTCATGAGAAAGTCCTCCTATAAAATTTTTGTGTGGTAACTTTAATTTTACAGAATGGACTTTCTTTTTTTCTACCCTAAATTTCTATTTACACAAAATATTTTACGCTATCAAAAAAGCAAAACTAACCGTAACATCTATCATTTTTATTATCTTAGGGTGTATTTGTTTAGTGATGAAACGATTTTATCCACCTGTTGTAGATAATCAAGGGATTTTAGTTGAACCTATGTTTTTTTTATTACCAATTGGTTTTGCCTTAATTTTTGTTGGTATTTTAGTAGAAGCAATTAACTTATAAGGTTATTTGAATTATATGAATAACTTAAGGGAACAAGAAAAGCTTAGTTATAAAAGTAGGGAGTAGGCTAAGTATATTAGTCTACTCCTTTATTTATGGAAAAATTAACTCTATGATATAATGAAGGGACTAACTAAAGAAGAAGGCATATGGCAATTCAAAAAATCAAAGGTTTATTTCGAGGTATTATTTTAGCAATGGGACTTTTAGGTGTCTTGTTTTTAATTATTCTAGGACCTAAGATTAGTTATTATATGGAATTAGGTTATTTTAGTACATAGATTCAGGTGTTATTATGGGGTAACAGCTATTCCTTATATGTATATTTTGACTGTCTTATGGCAGTTAAGTAATCATTTAGCAAGTGAGACAGTTTTTTCTAAAGAAAATATCAAGCGTCTATCTAAGATAGCTTATGCAGGATTAATTGAAAGCGGGATTTATGCAGTGGCTGTTTTATCAGCTCTTTTAGCCTACATATTTAAACTAGCTAATCGCTTAAAAGATGAGAAAGACATATAGGTATGCTATACTAAGTCTACTTAAAAATAAAAGGAGGGTTTGTGTTCATGATGAAGCTTATTATTGCTAGTTAGTTAACCAACTAATTAAATAAAAATTCGAAACAGCGAGAATCACTCATTTATTTAGTGACGGATTTTAACAATAATAGGGTATCACATCACACAAACGCTTAACATATAAAAGAGTTAGTCAACTAATATGACTGGCTCTCTTTAGCGCTATAAGAGATATCTCTTATGGTGCTTTTTTATTTTTTAAAACAATTATTTTGGAGGATACAGAAATGAGTTATGTATTAAATAAAGATATTAGAGGAAACAAAGAATTAGTAGTAAGTTTTAATGAATTAGCTATAGAAACCTTTGAGATAGATTTTTCTGACTGGATGACTTATGGTTACTGAGATGAAACATATATACCTTATGTTTTTGTAGATAAAGAACATGTTATAGCTAACGCTTCTATAACTAAAATGACTTTTGTCATAAATAAGAAAAAACATCAAGTCCTTCAATTAGGGACAGTTATGACAAAAGAGACTTACAGAGATCAAGGGTTATCTAGAAGGTTAATCGAGGAGATATTGAAAGATTATCAAGGGAAAGTAGATATGATTTTTTTATTTGCTAATGAGACAGTCTTAGAATTTTATCCTAAATTTGGTTTTAGTAGAGTCATGGAAGATAGTTATCTACTAAATGTATCAGATAACAAAGGTCAGCTAGATCAGTGGCAATTAGTTAATTTTAGTGACAATCATGTTACATATTTACGATGTGTTAGGGATATATGATGTTCATCTCCTTGATTTAGTAAATAGTTTACCCTTAAAGGAAGTAAGTGAAGTCGTGTTTCATTTTCCAATTAATACCAGACTTTATCCAGAAATAGTAGTAAAAAAAGAAGTAAATGATGAGGATGTTTTATTTGTTTTAGGCGACATATTTGATGTGAAAAACATTAAAATACCTTTATTAAATCATGCTTAGTGGAAGATTTAACCTATTTTTACTGTGTTAATTAAGAAACCATGTTACACTAGTGAGGCTAAAATAAAGAAAATAAACAGTAAATGTTTATTTTATAGAGGATGATTAAATATGAATCAAAATAAATTTAATGTTTTTGGTATTGATAAGCAGATTATCGGTGCCCTAGATGTATTAGGTTACACCATGCCAACAGAAGTTCAAAAACAAGTGGTACCATTAATGCTTGAAGGCAAAGATGTCTTAGTAAAATCTCAAACAGGAAGTGGAAAAACGGCTTCTTTTGGTATTCCAATTTGTGATTTAGTTGAATGGGAGGAGCGTGCACCTCAAGCTCTTATTTTAACACCAACAAGAGAGCTAGCAACCCAAATTAGAGATGAGATTTTTAATATCGGTCGCTACAAACGTATCAAGGTAGTTAGTGTTTTTGGTAAAAGTTCATTTCAAATGCAAGAAAAACAATTAAAACAACGGACACATGTGGTCGTTGCAACACCAGGTCGTTTGTTTGATCATATTGAGAGAAAAACGATTGATTTAAGTAAAATCAAATATGTGATCATTGATGAAGCTGATGAGATGTTTGAGATGGGCTTTATTGAGCAAATTGAGCGCATTTTAAATTATTTACCTAAAAATCATGTGACAGCTCTTTTTTCTGCTACAATGCCTGAAGCTGTGAAGCATTTATCAAAAAAATACATGCACAATCCAATATCTATTGAAATTGCACCAACTGAAAAAAGTAAAAAACGTATTTTACAAGAATTTGCTATGGTCGATGATGATCGTAAATTGGATCATTTTAAAGGGATTTTAATTGTTGAAAGACCAAAGAGTAGTATTGTATTTTGTAATACAAAAGTCATGGTAGAAGAAGTGACTAAACAAATGAAACTTCTAGGGATACACTGTGAAATGCTTCATGGTGGTATGGAGCAGCGTGATAGAACTCGTGTTATTCAAGACTTTAAGCGCGGCTATTTTAACTTTTTAGTTGCAACAGATGTTGCTGCTCGTGGTATTGATGTGGCAGACATTCAACTTGTTGTTAACTATGACATTCCAGAAAAACCTGAAACATATGTTCATAGAATCGGTAGAACAGCTCGTTTTGAAAATAGCGGAAAAGCATTGTCTCTTGTAAATAGTCATGATAGAGAAAATTTTGAAGAGATCTATGAGGCTCAAGATGGTCAAATCGAAGAGATCAGCTTACCAACAAAAAAACAAGTTGAAAATTACCGAGAAGCATTTAACATGTCACTTGATACTAAACCCACTCTGCGAAAAGAAAAAGGGCTAGCTTTTAATGAAGATATTATGAAAATTCATATTAATGCTGGTAAAAAACAAAAAATGCGTGCAGGTGACATTGTAGGAGCTCTTTGCAATATTGATGGCATGACAGCAGAAGATATTGGTGTAATCGAGTTACTAGATATTTCGACTTTTGTGGAAATTTTAAATGGTAAAGGTCAAAAAGTATTAAAAGCTCTACAAACAATGCCGGTTAAAGGTCGTTTAAGAAAAGTGAACCGCTCTAATGAAACAAAATATGAGCAAGATTTGAGAAGTTAAATATAAAAAAAGGAAGTTGGCCTTAGTAAAATGTACCCTATAGATTGGACACGAAAAAAAAGCGTGCCTTCTATGGGGTATTTTTATATGATAAATAAAAAGGACGTGACTAAAATGGGTATTAATAAATTTACCACTGAAGAAATTGAAGAGTTAAAACAAAATCCATATGTCAAACGAGTGAGCAGTTCTTCGATAACTTACACAAAAGAATTTAAAGAATTATTTGTGCTCAAACACTCTGAAGGGCAGTTACCCCATCAAATTTTTAGTGATGCTGGATTTGATATTACTGTGTTGAAACAGCGTAGAATTAATACTGCCAGCCACAGGTGGCGCGAAAAAGCAAAACAAGGAGAAAATCTAGAAGATTTACGACTTGGCAATAGTGGTCGCCCAAGACACAAAGAGTTAACTGAAAAAGAAGAATTAAAACGCTTAAAAGCAGAAGTGGCTTATCTAAAAGCTGAAAATGATTTTTTAAAAAAGCTAGAACAAGCAGAGAGAGAGGCGATTTGGAAAGCAAACTCACGGTCCACGAAAAATTCGAAGTCATAAGAAGACTCAGAGAGAAACATCAGAAAGTAACACAGGTGAAGCACCTGTGCCAGCTAGCAGGAGTGTCTCGTTCGGGTTACTATCATTACCTCCAAACATGCTTAGAGGCCTCTATTAAAAATCACCAAGATTACTCAGACTATACCTTGATTCTAGAAGCATACCGATTCAAGAACCGAAATAAAGGTGCTCGTTTAATCAAGATGACATTAGAAAAATACTTTAATACAGTCATGAACCTAAAAAAGATTAGACGTTTAATGAAAAAATTTAATCTTGTTTGTCCTATCAGAAAAGCAAATCCTTATCGACGAATGGCAAAAACACTCGGCACTAGTAACCATCATCCAAACCATCTTAATCGCCAATTCAATCCACCAAAACCTAGAAAGATATTTTTGACAGATATCACCTATCTACATTATCAAAATAAGCATGCTTATCTTTCAACAATTAAAGATAGTTGTACAAAAGAAATTGTAGCTTATCGTGTTTCACCAAACTTAAAACTTGATTTTGTTTTAGAAACATTAGAAGATTTGACTCCGTATCTAACGAACAGAGAAGAGTCAACTGCTCTCATTCATTCTGATCAAGGATGTCACTATACATCCAATGGATTTCAATCGCGAGTGAAAGAACTAGGTTTAATTCAATCAATGTCCCGTAGGGGCAACTGCTGGGACAATGCACCGCAAGAATCCTTTTATGGTCATATGAAAGATGAACTAAATCTTGACGCCTGTGTGACTTATGATGATGTTGTCACAGAAGTAGACGACTACATGGATTACTACAATCATTACCGTGGTCAGTGGACACTAAACAGAATGACGCCGCAGAGCTACTATGAATCGTTATGCACATAAAAAAGATGACTTCCTCTTTAGGAAATCATCTTGATGACAGACGAACTCTTTTTTATTATGTCCTTGACATAGGGTACATTTTATAGTCAGCTTCCTTTTTTCTATATCTGGATTCACCCATCTCATTTAGTGTATCAAATAAGTGTCTATGACATCATTTAATAAGTAGCTTAACTAAGCAAGTGAAGAGAGTGCTTTTTAAAAGTAGGGGTATATGATTTATTGACTGATTTTTAAATTTTTAAAATAGCTTAGTTGTAGAATCAAGTTAGTCACCCTAAAATAATAAAAAAACACCATGGTAAAAATTCGTGTATCATTGAAGTAACCACCCAACAACGAAAGGAATTTTTACCATGGTGAAAATTAAGAATAACACAAAGAAATCTAGTTATAAACATCTTTCCTTAAAGGAAAGGCAGCTTATTGAAGTTTGGCATAATATGGGAGACTCTAATAGAGAAATTGGTAGACGATTAGGCCGACACCATCAAACAATAAGTAATGAGCTTAAACGAGGAACGACCACGCAAATCAAAGAAAATAAGAAACCTAAACAACTCTATTTTGCTGATACGGGGCAAGCTAAATACATAGAAAACAGGAAACGCTGTGGTTCGAAATCTAAGCTAGTTAGTGCTGTTGATTTTATTAATTATGCTTGTAAACAAATGATAGACTTTAATTGGTCACCAGATGCAATTGTTGGCTTTATCAAGTCTTTAGGGACTTGGGATAAACCTATTGTTTTTACTAAGACACTTTATAACTATATTGATAAAGGTTTTTTACCAGTCAGAAATCATCATCTCAAGATGAAAGTTAGACTATCACCTAAAAAGAAAAGAAGTCGTCAGCATAAAAAAGCTCTTGGAAAATCAATTGATGAACGACCTAGCAAAATTGATTCTAGACAAGAGTTTGGTCATTGGGAAATAGACAGTGTCATTGGTTCAAAATCTAAAGATGATAATGCTCTACTTACACTTGTTGAAAGAAAAACTCGCTACATGATTACTGTTGTTCTAGATGATCATACTGAAAAGTCTGTTAGTTACGCTATTAAACAGTTAAAATATGAGTTTGGAAGAGTCCGATTTAGTAGCATATTTCAATCGATTACTGCTGATAATGGCAGTGAGTTTAGCTCACTTGATGATACTCTGCAACAAATGACTGATATCTACTTTGCTCACCCTTATTCATCTTGGGAACGAGGAACAAACGAAAGACATAATGGTTTATTACGGCAATTTGTTCCGAAAGGAACGCCTATCTGTCACTACTCAAAGCAGTTCATACAACTGGCTACTGAAAAAGTTAATCTTTTGCCGCGTAAAATTTTAGACTATAGACAACCAGCAACATTATTTTTAGAAGAAATTCAAAATCTAAAGATCAAAACATGTTGGTAAGTAAGGGGTTCAATAAAATAACACTGATATTTAGATATTTTTACCAGAGTGGCTAACTTAATGTTGCAATTTAGATTCATTTATGGGCCATTGCTTGGATTTTTTTCCGATTGGTGGCATTCTTTCTACTCTGTGGGATAAAAAGTTATCAAAATAAATATACAAAATACTATAAAATGGATTGATTGACCATTTTATAGTATTTTTTGTTATAATGTAAATCAAATCTTTGGAAGTTATTCAAAGGTTAAATTTTTTAGGGGACTGTGTGATGAAATATATATATGTTGGAATTGGTGGATTTTTAGGAGCAGTTGGTCGCTATTTATTTGGAGAGCTATTTGTTCTACAAAGTGGGTTTCCTATAGCTATTGTCATAATTAATCTACTAGGAAGTTTTTTACTAGGCTATTTAGTTGAGGGGTTTAGATACACAACTAAGCTAAGTAGTAAAGTAAGATTAGGTATAACTGGAGGTTTTTTAGGAGGTTTTACAACTTTCTCCACTTTTTCCTTGGATTTCGTTCAACTTTTGAAACAACAAGACATATTGATGGCTGTAGTTTTTCTATTAAGTAATATCATAGGTGGGTTGATATGTGCTTACTTAGGTTTAAAGTTAGCTACTTATCAAAATAAGGTAGGTGCTAAATAAAGATGTTATTAGTTGGAATTGGTGGTATATGTGGCGCTGTACTTAGAGTATTTTTAGGAGAAAAGCTGATACGATTAAATAAAAAAAGTTTACCACTATCAACTTTGCTTATTAATATAACTGGTGCGTTTTGTTTAGGCTTATTATGGCAGATGAACCAAGAGATGCTGATTAGTGAGTGGGTTTGGTTATTGATGGGGACAGGCTTCTTAGGTGCTTACACAACATTTTCTACTTTCAGTGTTGAATCCGTTAAATTATATCTTAATAATCAGATAAAATTAAGTGTTTTATATGTTTGTCTTTCAGTTATACTAGGAGTGATAGGTGTTTATTTCGGAATGATCATTATTTAAGTCAGAAGGAGAGAGTAATATGCCACAGTTAGGTTTGACAACGTCTGATATTTTAATCAGATTAGTTTTATCAGTTATTTTAGCAGGAGTCATTGGGTATGATAGGGAATTTCACGATCATCCATCAGGGATTAGAACACATATCATTGTGTGCTTAGGTGCTTGTATTTTAACTATGATTCAAATTCAAGCTACTTTTTATGCAGGTTGGTTAAAAGACATTCATAGTTATGGTGGAGTGGTTCTTAGAATGGATCCAACCCGTCTTGTTGCTCAAATTGTTAGTGGGATTGGCTTTTTAGGAGCAGGAACCATTATTGTAACTAAAAGAAGTGTGACAGGACTTAGTACGGCAGCATCTATTTGGGCAGTAGCAGGAATAGGTATTGCCATTGGTTACGGATTTTACCGAATAGCTATTTTTGGTACAATTTTTGTCTATATTGTATTGGTATTTTTATTAAAGATTATTAGAATTAGAACACTTAAACAAGTCAAGGTGACATTTAATCAAAGAGAAGAAACGAAAAAAGCAGTAAATCAATTATTTGAGAAAATGAATATCACGGTAAAAAGTACGAACTTTAATATGGACTCTTCACCTGACGGAAGTATTTATACTTATCTCTATACTATAGATATACCCAAAGGTTTAGATACAGAATCTATTTTAGAAGAGTTATCAACGAATCCTGATATTGTCTCAGTTGATTTGATTACTTTGTAAAAAAATATGAGTAAAAGGTGTAAAACTACCTAGGAAGCGGTTACTATGCTATACTGGGTATATAATAATACTGGAGGTTTTTTTATGACAGAGAATATTGAAGAAAAACAAAAAAAACAAGATAAGATTTTAGAAAATATTGCAAAAACCGTTGATAAATTAGACAAGTATGTTGATGAATTAGGTCAATTAGATGAAAATGATAAAGATCATACTATCAAAGCTTGGTATGCTCAAAAAAGAGCAACACACGAAATTAAACATATTTTAGCAGACATTGACAAGTATGATGGGTACGATCCAAAATCTGTTGAACCGATGGATTTAAACTACATGGAATTAGGACTAGATGCAGAAACAGCATCATTTATGAAAGATTATTTTGCGTAATTAAATAAACACAAAAAAACCGGGAATGACACAAATCATTCCCGGTTTTTTTGTGTTCTGAAGTATGGATATATTTAAACATCATCGTATTTAAGAAATGAAATAAATGATTAAGTTAATGATTTGAATATGCTTCTTAAATAAAAAAATTAAATTTAGAGAGTAATATTGTTGTTTTTTATTTAGTTCATATTTGTTTTTTATTATAGCTATCGCCGATTGTAAAATTAAGCTAGACAAATAAAAAAATCATTTGTGATACACTCAAATTGTCCAAATTGTATTTCCGACGAAAGAAAACAAGGAGAGTGATCACAAATGACCTATATACATCTTACTACAGACGAGCTTGTTTTAATAGAATCTTATTATCACCAAGCTAAAAAAGTTAAACATGTTGCTGATACTTTAAAAAGATCAAGACAAGCTATTTATAATGTTTACAACGCTTTAAATGAGGGATTATCTATTCTAGATTACTATCAAAGATACAAAAAAATAAAAAGAAATGTGGAAGGCGTCCTATTTCTTTACCTGATAATGAAACAAAATATATTCAAAACAAAGTGGCTCAAGGATGGACTCCTGACGTGATTATCGGTCGTGCTGAGATTTCTATTTCTTGTTCTGTTCGGACACTTTATAGATTGTTCTCGCGTGAATCTTTTGATTCCACAACTTTACCAATGAAAGGTAAAAGAAAACCTAATGGGCATAAAGAAAAACGAGGTAAACAAGCATTTAAACGAACCATTCATCAGAGAGACGCTGAGCGTAACGAGTTTCAAAGTGAATTTGGTCACCTAGAAGGTGACACTATTGTTGGGAAAAATCATAAAAGTGCTGTTATTACATTAGTTGAAAGGTTATCAAAAGTTATTATTACCTTAAAGCCAACAGGGAGACACGCTATAGATATTGAGAATAGTTTAAATGAATGGTTAAACAAATGCCCTAATCACTTGTTTAAATCTATCACATTTGATTGTGGCAAAGAATTTTCTAACTGGAAATCTATCAGTAACTTAAATGATATTGATATCTACTTTGCTGACCCTGGTACACCTTCACAACGAGGTTTAAATGAAAATTCTAATGGGCTATTGCGTAAGGATGGATTGCCTAAGAAAATGGATTTCAACGAAGTTGATGAATCTTTCATTCAATCTGTTGCATCCAAAAGAAATAATATTCCTAGAAAATCATTAAACTATAAAACACCATTAGAAGTATTTTTGAGCTATGTAGACAATGACATTTTGTCTAGCTTAATTTGACAAATGAAATATATAGAACAAAAAATAAAATATAATATATAAAAATGTATTTAAATTTATATTTTTTGAAATAATCGTTAGTTTATTGAAAATTCGTTTAGTTATTTTTCGCTTTTTTCTGTTATTTAAAGTGTTTAGATTTTTTTGTTTATGATATCATGGTTTTAGATAAGTATTAATGGTCATTGTTTCTTTTATGTTTATTGAATGGAGGGGAGGTGAGATAAATGTTAGGTATTATTTTATTATATGTAGGAATGGTATTGATTAGTAATGGGATAGCAAGGCTATATAAAATAAATGATAAATCGATTGTTGTGATGAATCTATTTACTGGCGGTCTTAGTTTGGTTTTAAACCTTATAGCCATTGGTTATGGCATAGTATCAAATCAGTCTACAGAGTTTTTCTTTGCAAGTGGTACAGGGCTATTATTTGCTTTTACTTATCTATATGTTGCTATAAATACTATTTTTAATTTAGATCAAAGGTTATATGGTTGGTATAGTCTTTTTGTAGCTATCAACGCTGTACCTGCTGCTATATTATGCTTCTATGGGTATGGTGGGAATACTTTCTATGGCATTATTTGGTTATGTTGGGGTGTGTTATGGCTAACAGGTTTTATCGAAAATGTTTTAAAACAGGAATTAGGAGCAGTCGTTGGGTGGATAGGTGTTATTGAAGGTATTTTTACAGCTTGGATACCTGGCTTTTTGATGCTAATAAATATGTGGCCTAAGTAAAAGATAGAAAAATAAGGAGAGATTACTATGAGATTAACGATGCGTGAACAAGAAAAAATGCTGATAACAGTTGCTGCTATGGTGGCACAAAAAAGAAAAGATAAAAATATTAAGTTAAATCATCCAGAATCAGTTGCTCTAATAACTGATGCTGTTATTGAAGGAGCTAGAGAGGGAAAAACAGTTTCTTCTTTAATGGAGAGTAGTCGTAATATATTAACTCGTGATGATGTTATGGAGGGTGTTCCTGAGATGATTAGCATGATTCAAGTCGAGGCAACTTTTCCAGATGGTACAAAGTTAGTAACCGTTCATGATCCAATTCAATAAAAATAGAGAAAGTGAGGAATTAAAATGATACCAGGAGAATATAAATTAGGTGAAGATAAAATAGTATGTAATGAGGGATATGAGTCTATTACTATTAAAGTGAAGAATATAGGTGATAGAGCCATTCAAGTGGGTTCGCAATATCATTTTTATGAAGCCAATCAAACAGGTTTACAATTTGCAAGAGATGCAGCATATGGTAAAAAGTTAGATATTCCTTCAGGTACATCTGTGAGATTTGAACCAGGCGAAGAAAAAGAAGTTCCTCTTATAGATTATGGTGGAAGAAGACGCATTTTTGGATTTAATAATGCAGTGGATAACTTTTTAGATACAGATCAAAAACAAATTAAAGAGGCACAAGTATAAAGAAGCATGATGAGAAAATATAATTGAATAAGGAGAGATGAAAATGACTTTTGAAATGAATAGAAAAGATTATTCACAAATGTATGGTCCTACAGTGGGGGATAGTGTGAGATTAGGTGATACAGACTTATTTGCTGCAATCGAGAAAGATTACACAGTAAGAGGACAAGAGAGTGTTTTTGGTGGTGGAAAGGTTTTACGTGATGGTATGGGAGTTAGTGCTACAGAAACTAGAGAAGCTAATCTCTTAGTTGCAGATTTGATAATTACTAATGCTGTAATTATTGATTATACAGGTATTATTAAAGCAGATATTGGTGTCAGAGATGGCAAAATCATTGGTATTGGAAAGGGTGGGAACCCTGATAATATGGATAACATAGATTTTGTAGTAGGAGCAAGTACAGAAGCAGTTTCAGCTGAGGGAAGAATTGTGACAGCTGGTGGTCTAGATACCCATGTCCATATGATTTCTCCAAAATTAGCACAAGCTGCGCTAGATAATGGTATTACAACATTATTTGGTGGAGGGACTGGACCAGCTGATGGAACTAATTCAGCAACGGCTTCCCCAGGAAAATGGTATATAGAAAATATGTTACGTTCTGTGGAAAACTGGCCTGTTAATGTTGGGATTCTTGCTAAGGGAATTGGAGAAAATCCAAGAATTATATCAGAACAAGTAGAAGCTGGAGCAGCAGGAATTAAAGTTCATGAAGACTGGGGTGCTACTCGCTCAGGAATCGACCGCTCATTAGCTGTTGCTGATGCTTATGATGTTCAAGTAGCTGTCCATACAGACTCATTGAATGAAGGTGGATTTGTTGAGCATACTATCGCAGCTTTTGGAGGAAGAACAATTCATACATTCCATACTGAAGGAGCTGGAGGAGGTCATGCTCCTGATATTATGGTGGTAGCAGGTCATGATAATGTCTTACCATCATCTACGAACCCAACAAATCCATATACTATTAATGAAATCTCAGAGTTATTTGATATGGTTATGGTTTGTCATAATCTAAACCCTAAAGTACCTGAAGATGTTGCTTTTGCAGAATCTCGTGTAAGAAGTCAAACAATTGCAGCTGAGGATGTTTTACATGACTTAGGTGCTTTAAGTATTATGACATCTGATGCTATGGCAATGGGGCGTACTGGTGAAGTTGTTATGAGATCATGGCAATTGGCTAATAAGATGAAACAACAAAGAGGTCCACTAGAAGGTGATTCACAATACAATGACAATAATCGTATTAAACGATATGTAGCAAAATATACAATCAATCCAGCAATTACTCAAGGAATTAACGATTATGTTGGTTCTGTTGAAGTTGGAAAATATGCAGATTTAGTTATTTGGGACCCAGCCTTTTTTGGGTCAAAACCTAATATTGTTTTAAAAAGTGGCATGATTACTTATGGGGTTATGGGAGATGCGGGTTCAAGTTTACCAACTCCACAACCAAGATTAATGAGAGATTTGTTTGGAGCTATTGGTAAAGCTAATAAAGAGACATCTATTACTTTTGTATCTACACATGCTTATGATAATGATATTAAAGAAAAGTTAGGGTTAGAAAAAATTGTACTACCGGTAAAAAATATACGTAATTTAACTAAAAAAGATTTAAAACTGAATGATTATAGTCCAAAAACAATTGAGGTAGATCCTCAAACTTATAATGTAACAATAGATGGGAAATTAATTACATGTGATCCAGCTAAAGAAGTAGCACTAGCTCAACGTTATTACTTATATTAAAAAATATTTAGAATGAAGGTGAGATGAAGAAGATGATTATAAAGCAATCAGCTGGATATATTAAAGATTTTGATTTGTCAGAAGACACTATACTTGATGTTGTAAAAATTAATAGTGATCATTTAACAAAAAAAATATTAAGAATCAAATCAGAAAAAGGAACGACATATGGTATTGATTTTTCAAATTCTGATGAAGAGTTAGAATCTGGAATGGTCATTTATCAAGATAATGATAAATTAGTAGTTCTTGAGACAATACCAGAAGATGTCATTGTGATTGTGCCAAAAGATATTAATGATATGGGTATCATTGCTCATCTTTTAGGAAATAGTCATAAACCAATTGAAGTGGAAGATGGGGAAATTATTCTTCAATATGATTCTGTAATAGTAGATATATTAAAAAATTTAAAGATTGATTTTGCTGTTGAAAAAAGATCTTTAAAGCGTGCTCTTAGACATGCAAATTTTGCCCATGCACACTAAATATCTAGATGTGTTTCAAATTTGTGATTCAACTTTTCCTATAGGAACATTTAATCATTCTTACGGGATGGAAAGCTATCTAAGAGATAATCGAATTGATAATTCCCCAACTTTCGAGGCATGGTTGAATGCATTTTTAAAGACACAATACACTTATGGAGAAGGCCTATTATGCAAACTTGTATTTGAGGCTCTAAAAAAAAATCAGCAAGATGACATTTGGAAATATGACCGATTAATAACAGTATCTACAACATCTAAGGAAACAAGAGAAGCTGCTAAGTTAGTAAGCTTTAGAATGATTGAACTACTTTTAGCATTAGAAGATGATAGTCTACTTAGAATATATCAAGAAAAAATTAATTCAGGAGAAGTATTTGGTAATCCAGCGATTGTTTATGCCATCGCAATGCGTGAAAAAGACCTTTCTGTTGATGAGATGATAGTTTTTTACGGATATAGTTTAGTTTCAACAATGGTACAAAATGCAGTTCGAGCAGTACCGCTTGGACAAATTGATGGTCAATTAATTGTGAAGCGCTCATTTGATACTTTAAACAATATAGCAGAAATTATTAGTAGTTTAGATGATAGCACTTTGGGTGCAAACTCACCGGGGATTGAATTATCACAAGTACAACATGAGACGCAAGTATTTAGATTATTTATGTCGTAAGAAAGAAGAGGAAGTTACATATGAAAAAACCTATTATTATTGGCGTTGGAGGCCCTGTTGGATCAGGGAAAACATTACTGATTGAGCGTGTAACACGTGCTATGGCAGATGAGTATGAATTTGGTGTTATTACAAATGATATTTATACACTGGAAGATGCTAAATTTATGGCTCAAAATTCTGTACTAGACGAAGATCGAATTATTGGAGTGGAAACAGGAGGGTGTCCTCATACTGCTATTCGAGAAGATGCTTCAATGAATTTTTCAGCCATTGAAAATTTAAAAAAAGAATTTGATGATTTAGATATTATTTTTTTAGAAAGTGGTGGTGATAATTTAGCAGCCACGTTTAGTCCAGATTTAGTTGACTTTTCTATCTATATCATTGATGTGGCACAAGGAGAAAAGATTCCTCGAAAAGCTGGTCAAGGTATGATTAAAAGTGATCTATTTATTATTAATAAGATAGATCTTGCGCCTTATGTCGGAGCTGATTTAGATGTTATGAGAATTGATACTGAGAAATTTAGAGATGAAAATTCTTTTATTTTTACTAATTTGAAAACAGATGAGGGTGTTAAGGAAGTAGAGGATTGGATTAAGAAAGAATGTTTATTTGAGGATTTAAAAGATGGATAAAGAGTTTCAAGGTATTGCTCATATTGAGTTTATGAACCGAGAAGGGTGTTTAGTCTCTGATAAAGTATATAATTCTGGGAATTCTAAGGTATCTTCCTTAATTGATTTAGACCACGAGCGTCTCCCATGTCATTTTCTAATTGGCATGGGAGGAGGGCTTGTTGAAGGAGAGAAATATCTTTTAGAGATAAAGGTAGGAAGAGATGCTCGAGGAATTGTTAGTAGTCAAGCACCAACATATGTTTATAAATGTGACAATAATCTGACAACAAAACAAGAAACAAATATTAATATTGAAAAAAATGGTGTTCTAGAATATATTTCGGATGCTGTTATACCCTATAAAGATTCAATATATCATCAAATAGTTGATATAAATTTAGATGAGAGTTCTGTTTTGATTTATAGTGATGGGATAACTAGTGGTTGGTCTCCTGACCAAAAAAAATTCCAATATAAACAAGTGAAAATAAAAACCAATGTATATATGGATAATATATTAGTTTGTTCAGACTTTATTTTATTAAATCCAGTAGAAGCAGATTTGACAAGTATTGGATATTTTGAAGGTTTTTCAAATTATGGTTCAATGCTTATCATATCACCAGATGTTGATAAGGTATTTTTAGAGGATCTAAGAAAAAATGTCAATCAATTAAAAGAAGATGGTATTGAATGGGGGGCATCTTTATTAGAAGTCCCTGGTTTATCAGTTCGTGTTTTAGGAGATAGTGATCAGATGGTCCAAAAAATGATTATGCTGATTGCAAACTTTTCACGTCAAAGGTTGCTTAATTCATCTCATCTATCTTTACGGAAAAATATTTATTAATGAGGGAGGAGTATTTATGCCAGATGGAATCAATATGGGTGATACGGCATTTATGATATTAACGACCGCTATGGTCTTGTTTATGACACCAGGATTAGCATTTTTTTATGGAGGTTTAGCTAGAAGTAGAAGTGTTATTTCACTAATGATGCAATCATTTATATCAATGGGTATTGTAACTATGGTCTGGATATTTGGTGGTTTTGGTTTAGCTTTTGGACGTGATCATGGTGGTGTTATAGGTAGTATTACGGATTTTTTTGCATTAGGTAATGTTGGAGTTGAACCTCATGCTATGTATGGTTCTACTATTCCTTTCATTATGTTTTTTGCTTTTCAATTAATGTTTTGTGTAATCACTGTCCCTTTAATGACAGGAGCATTTGTTGGAAGAATGAATATGAAAGGTTATATAGTATTCTTAATATTTTGGACTTTATTAATTTATGTTCCAGTTTGTCACTGGATATGGGGAAATGGCTTTTTAGCAAAATGGGGATTTGTTGATTTTGCTGGGGGGACAGTCATACATACGACAGCTGGTTTTGGTGTATTAGCTTCTTTATTGGTTTTAGGTAAACGTATCATGAAAAAAGGAGCCAATACTCAACCTAATAATTTGATGGCAACAGCTATCGGAACAGGCATACTTTGGTTTGGTTGGTTCGGGTTTAACTCAGGTGGATCACTAGCAGCCAATATGGTTGCAGCTACTTCATTTGTTAATACACTAATTGGATTATCAACTGCTATGGTAGTTTGGATGATTTATGCCAAATTAAGACGCGGTAAAATCTTATTTACAGATGTTTTAACTGGATCTGTGGCAGGTTTAGCAACAATAACACCAGCATCTGGATATATCAAGCCAGCTTCTGCCATTATTGTTGGTATTGTTGCTGGAATAATTTGCAATTTAGGCGTTGAGTTTGCTAGAAAGCTAGATTTAGATGATGCCCTTGATGTTTGGGGAGTTCATGGGGTAGGTGGTTTTACTGGAACTATTTTAATAGGATTTTTAGCAGATGAAAGTGTTAATAAGGTTACAGCTAGTCCACATCAATTATGGATTCAAATTGCTGGTGTTGTTCTTGTTGCAGCATATGCTTTTATGATTACTTATTTATTATTAAAAATCTTAACTAAAGTTATGACGGTAGAATTGAGCCCTGAACAACAATTAGAAGGATTAGATAAAACATTACTTCAAGAGCAAGAATTTATAAAAAATTAAGGAGTATTTTAACTACTTAATTTTTTGTTTATCAAATAATAATGATTATCGTTTAATAATGGTAATAATGTTGATATTTAGAGGAGAGTTATAATAATGAGAAATAAAAAAACAATGTTATTAAGTTTATTAGTCTTTGTTTTGGTAGGTTGTGGTGAATCAACTTCTGAGAAAGAAGTATCTAAAAGTGAAAACTCGGATTCAGTTGTCGTAGCGCTACAACAAGGAAGTGAACCAGCAGAGGGATTAAATCCTATATACGGGTGGGGAACAGGGACAAACCCCTTAATACAAAGTACATTAGTTGAGTTTGATTCGAAATTTAATATTGTAAATGATTTAGCAACATCATATGAGAATATAGATGATGGGTATACATGGAATTTTACTATTAGAGACGATGCAACATTTACAGATGGAAAGCCTGTTACAGTTGATGATGTCAAATTTACATTTGATCAAGCGATGCAAAGTGATTCTTTAGTTGACTTGACGAATGTTAAAGATGTTTCAATTGAATCAAATAAAAAAGTGATGATTAAGTTAAAAAAACCTCAGAGAACTTTTTTAAATGCAGTAGCTACTTTGGGGATTGTACCAGAACATGCTTATGACGAACATTACGGAGAAAAGCCGATTGGTTCAGGTCCATATAAATTTGTTGAATGGAAAAAAGGTGAACAAATTATATTGGAACGTAACGAGGACTATTACAGAGATTTACCAGATATTAAACAAGCTGTATTTGTATTTATGGATGAAGACTCTGCATATACTGCTGCCAAAGCTGGTAAAGTAGATGTTGCTGTGGTCACACCATTTAATGTCTCAAAAGAAGTAACAGGTATGAAATTGAAGGTTTTAAAAACCCAAGATAATAGAGGGATTACAATGCCATTGTCACCAGCTAATAGTGGTGAAACAGAAGACGGATATCCTATTGGAAATGACGTAACATCAGAACTTTCAATACGAAAAGCACTTGCTTATGGTATTGATCGTAAAGAAATGGCGGAAAATACGGTAGAAGGTTATGCAAGCCCAGCTTTTTCTGAAAATGATGGAACAGCATGGAATAACAAAGAGGGGATTATTCAAACTGACAAACCTAAGGCTAAAAAGATTCTAAAAGATGATGGTTGGATAGAAGGTAAAGATGGAATTTTAGAAAAAGATGGAAAGAAAGCTGAATTTGATATGTATTATGTAGCTGGTGATTCTATTAGAGAGGCTATATCTAATGATGTTGTTACCCAAGCTAAGGAGTTAGGAATCAAGGTTAATATAATAGGGTCGAACTGGGATGATATTACTCCGAAAATGTTTTCAAATGCAGTCATGATGGGATGGGGAAGTTCAAACCCTTATACAAGCTATTCTTTATTTCACAGTGATAATAAACTTAAAACAGATTTCTATAATGTAGAGGGATATGATAATCCTGTTGTTGATCAGTATTTAGAAGCAGCACTAGCAGCACCAACACAAGATGAAATGTATGAAAATTTTAAAAAAGCACAATGGGATGGAAAAACAGGAACATCGATGTTAGGGGAAGTACCTTGGATTTGGTTGTTAAATATTGATCACTTATATTATGTAAATGAGAAACTAGATATTGGGGAGCAACCGTCACATATTCACGGAGCATCATACCCTGTTATTCAAAATTTAAAAGAATGGAAATGGACTGACTCTAGTGACTAAATTGATGAGGTTATTCTCTTTAATTTTAGTAGCAACATTTATTTCATTTATGCTAATTTATCTCTCACCAATAGATCCTGTTCAACAATATGTTATTGGCCAAGGGAGTATTTCAGCAGAACAAAGGTTGAATATTGCCGAGAGGTGGGGATTAAATGAACCTCCCATAAAACAATACCTAAATTGGCTACATCAGGCTATTCGTGGGAATTTTGGAACGTCTATTGTATATAGACAACCAGTCATTAATGTCATTATGGAAAGAGCTGGTAATACCTTTTTACTCATGTTTATCTCCTGGATGATATCTGGCATTATTGGATATATTACGGGTTGCTTAATGGCAATGAAGCGTAATAGCATGCTTGATAAACTATTAAAAAACATCTGTTTAATTTTAAGTTCAATCCCTTCCTACTGGGTAGCTTTATTATTATTGATCATATTTTCAGTTAAACTAGCATGGTTTCCTATTGGTTTTAGTAGTCCTATTGGTTCAACAAGTGATAATGTCACCTTTTTACAAGTACTACACCATCTTTTTTTACCAACCATCACTCTAATTATTTTTTCTTTTCCATCGATAGCCTTACATACTAGAGAAAATCTTATTGGTATATTAAACAGTGATTATGTCCTATTTTCAAAAGCTAGAGGACTAACAGGTTGGGAGATTTTTAAGTTTCATGGAGTTAAAAGTACGTTAGGAGCAGCTTTTATTTTACAATTCATGTCTTTTGCTGAATTATTTGGAGGTTCTGTTTTAGTAGAAACAGTTTTTTCTTATCCAGGATTAGGCTCAACTATTACGACTGCTTCCATTAAGTCAGATGCACCACTAATATTGGGAATAACTGTTTTTAGTATTCTTTTTGTTTTTTTAGGAAATTTATTAGCAGATATTTTGAGTCAAAAGTTAGATCCTCGTGTCAAAAGTAGCAGTAAAAAGGGAATTGAGTGAAAAATGGAAATAAAAAAAGAAGAAAAATTTGAAAAAAGGCTATATTTTTTTCAAAAAATTAATTTGAATAATATAAAAAATATGGATTTAAAAAAGAAAGCTATATATAAATCTACTCTAATTATATTATTATTGCTCTCTTTTTATTCAGCTGGTTTTTTTATTAGTGATGATCTCTTGCAACCTGATTTTTCTAATAAAAATTTACCCCCTAGTTTCATCCACTTTTTTGGAACTGATTGGATGGGTAGAGACGTTTTTTATAGAACATTAAAAGGATTTAATCTTTCAATGACAATTGGAGTATTAGCCTCTTTAGTAAGTTCTTTGCTTGCAGTTTTCTTTGGAATTATTTCAGCTCTTGGTTCAGAAAGAATAGATAAAATGTTAAGTTGGGTTATCGATCTAATGCTAGGTATACCTCAATTGCTACTCTTAATTTTAATTTCTGTGTCTGTTGGTGCAGGTATTGAGGGTGTCGTTATAGGACTTATCCTAACTCATTGGATTAGTTTGGCTAGACTAATAAGAGGTGAGGTAAAGAAATTAAAAGGTCAGCATTATATCAAGGTATCCAAACGATTGGGAAAATCAACATGGTGGATTATGATTCACCATATCACACCTCACATTTTACCTGTCTTTTTAGTAGGCTTAATTTTAATGTTCCCCCATGCTATCATGCACGAATCTGCGTTATCTTTTTTGGGGCTAGGTATACCACCAGAGAAGCCTTCAATAGGAGTTATGTTGGGAGATAGCTTGAAATACCTCTCTTCTGGAGTATGGTGGGCAGTTATTTTTCCTGGTATATTTTTGGTTATCACAGTCCTATTAACAGACCGATTGGTAAGTTATTTAAATAACATTTTTGAGACATAAATATAATGTTGGAGGTATCAAAATGATAGAAGAAGTTATTAAAGTAAATGATTTATCAATTAGTTTTGATAGGTATCATACATTGTTAGATCAAGAAAATATAGGGACTATAAACAAGTTATCATTAACAGTAAACAAAGGAGAGATATTATCAATTGTTGGTGCAAGTGGTTCAGGGAAAAGCTTACTAGCGCATGCTATACTTGGGATTTTACCAGGTAACTCCAAAGTTGAAGGAGAAATATATTTTAAAAATGAACTTATCAATGAAAAAAAAATGAAAGAAATCAGAGGAAAAAAAATAGCTTTAATACCTCAATCCATCAATTATTTAGACCCAATAGTAAAAATTGGCAAACAACTTTTACTGACGAATAAAGATAAAATGGAAGAATTAGATCATAATATGGATCGACTAGGCCTAGATAAATCAGTAAAAAATATGTATCCAAATGAATTATCTGGTGGCATGGCTAGAAGAGTCTTATTTTTAACAGCTATCCTTTCAGATGCTGATGTTATTATCGCAGATGAACCAACTCCAGGAATGCAAGTTAGTCAAGCAATCGAATCATTATCAATTTTAGCAGAACTAGCTAAAAAGGAAGCAAAGACGATTATTTTAATCACTCATGATATAGATTTAGCAGTTGATTTTTCTGATAGGATAGCAGTTTTTTCTGATGGTCAAATTGTAGATTTAATGTCTAGTCAAGCCTTTAAAGAAGGGCCACAAGATAGCTGGAGTCATTTTTCTAAACAATTATGGCATTCATTACCTCAACATAGTTTTCATGATATAAGCTAATTTTTAAAGGAGAAGGGTATATATTGAATATTTTAAAAATTAAAAATCTATCTTTTTATTATAATGAAGGACAAGATATTTTGAATGATGTATCTTTTGAGGTTACTTCTGGAGAGCGCTTAGGTATTGTTGGCCCAAGTGGTTTTGGGAAATCAACCCTAGCCCAGATTATAGCTGGATTTGAAAAACAAGTAAAAGGGGAAATTTTATATAATGGTCGTCCCATTGATGAGATAACACCCTATCCTGTACAACTGATTTATCAACATCCTGAAAAAGCAATCAACCCTAAATGGAAATTGAGTAAATTAGAAGATGAGATGGACAAAAAAATTTCAAGTTCACATAAAAAAAAGTTAGAGTTAAAAGAGGAATGGTTTGATCGCTACCCGGCAGAACTCTCAGGAGGAGAATTACAGAGATTTATGGTAGCAAGAGCTTTGACAGTAGATTCCAAGTTTATTATAGCTGATGAAATTAGCACTATGTTAGATGCCCTAACACAGGCGAAAATATGGAAGTTTTTATTAGATGATATTACTAAGGAAAAAGGTTTGATTATTATATCTCATAATCAATACCTGATTGATAAATTATGTACTCGAGTTATAGATTTAGAAGAATTAATGAATAAGTAAGAGTAAAAGCTAATATGTTATATAGGAAATCAATGGAAAAAGTTACATATCAATAAAAAATACCCCTCATGATATCCCCCAAAAGTTAGACCGAGGATTCTAACTTTTGGGGGATATTTGTTTGACTTAATAAGAAATAATAGGTAATACGACACACAGGAGAAAGCTGTGAATTGGCAACACTTTTCTGTACAAAAATTATAAGGTCTTTATTTTATTTAGATAGTTATTCTATGTTCTGCTAAATAACCTGTTTCAACTCCCAATCTAAACGGTAATTAATCGGGGATTGATAGCCAAGCTTGCCATGTTTTCTAAACTTGTTCCACCAATTGACATAATCCATTAACTCATATTGTAGTTCAAACAATGAGTCAAAAGATTGTTGGTAAATAAACTCAATTTTAAAAGCTCGATAGGTTGCTTCTGCCACAGCGTTGTCATAGGGGCAGCCAGGACGTGATAAAGACCGTTTTATCTGAAACACATCCAATAATTCATCAATACTTTGGTTATCAAATTCTTTTCCTCGGTCTGTATGAAAAATTTCAACATCATCTAATGGCTGTTCAATCGTTCCGATTGCCTGTAGCACAAGGTCCACAGATTTGTTAGGACCACTAGAATGCCCAACTATTTCTAGGTTGAACAAATCGAGAATAAAGCAGACATAATGCCACTTTTTGCCTACTTTAACATAGGTTAAATCTGTCACTAAAGCTTCCATAGGTTGCATTTTATCAAATTGACGTGATAAAACATTATCGATTTTCTGTTCATTTTTAGTCGTTGCTTGAGGTTTAAATTTCAGTGTTGTGTAGCTTGAAATGAAATTAAACTTATTCATGATTCGTCGTATCCTTCTTCTTGAAACAATTAATCCTTGATCGTTTAAATCATCTTTAATTCTTCTTGCTCCGTAGGAGTTACGGCTATCTGTAAATGACTCAATGACTGCTTTTTCAACAATAGCTTCTGATTTTTTTCTTTTGACTTCATAATAATAAGCCCCACGAGAAATTTCTAATTTTCGACACATCGCTGATACACTATACTTCTTTTTGTTTTCCCTAACAACTTCTACTTTCGTCCGAATATCAGCGCCGCTTGCTTTAAAATATCATTCTCCATCATCAGTTCTTTATTTAGTTTTCGTCATTCACGCAACTCTTTTTCTTCTGGTGTCAAATTATCTTTCTCTTTGAATGATCCTGACTGATTATATTGTTTTACCCATTTATCAAAGGTTGATGGTGTCAGGTCATATTCTCTTAAAATATCTTTTCTAGGTTTTCCTGATTTATGCAGTTCCACCATTTGTTTCTTAAATGATTCTTTGAAGGTCCGTCTTGGTTTTCTGTTAGTTGTCATGAAATAAGCTCCTACTTTGTTTTTTATTAAGTATAGACACCTTATCTTTATTGTTCAACTAAGTGTAACCTATTCACAGACTTATTTTTAGAATTAACCCATTCTATCTCTAATGAGCTTCCTAAGGAATTTAAAGCCAAATTCAAAACATTCCAAACCTTCAGGCAAGGTTGTTACCAATGCTTTAAATTATTCTTATTCAAATGGTTTTGCTTAGTTGTAAAATCAAGTTAGCCACTCTAAAATAATAAAAAAACACCATGGTAAAAATTCGTGTATCATTGAAGTAACTACCCAACAACGAAAGGAATTTTTATCATGGTGAAAATTAAGAATAACACAAAGACATCTAGTTATAAACATCTTTCCTTAAAGGAAAGGCAGCTTATTGAAGTTTGGCATAATATGGGAGACTCTAATAGAGAAATTGGTAGACGATTAGGCCGACACCATCAAACAATAAGTAATGAGCTTAAACGAGGAACGACCACGCAAATCAAAGAAAATAAGAAACCTAAACAACTCTATTTTGCTGATACGGGGCAAGCTAAATACATAGAAAACAGGAAACGCTGTGGTTCGAAATCTAAGCTAGTTAGTGCTGTTGATTTTATTAATTATGCTTGTAAACAAATGATAGACTTTAATTGGTCACCAGATGCAATTGTTGGTTTTATTAAGTCCTTAGACACTTGGGATAAACCTATTGTTTCTACTAAGACACTTTATAACTATATTGATAAAGGTTTTTTACCAGTCAGAAATCATCATCTCAAGATGAAAGTTAGACTATCACCTAAAAAGAAAAGAAGTCGTCAGCATAAAAAAGCTCTTGGAAAATCAATTGATGAACGACCTAGCAAAATTGATTCTAGACAAGAGTTTGGTCATTGGGAAATAGACAGTGTCATTGGTTCAAAATCTAAAGATGATAATGCTCTACTTACACTTGTTGAAAGAAAAACTCGCTACATGATTACTGTTGTTCTAGATGATCATACTGAAGAGTCTGTTAGTTACGCTATTAAACAGTTAAAATATGAGTTTGGAAGAGCCCGATTTAGTAGCATATTTCAATCGATTACTGCTGATAATGGCAGTGAATTTAGCTCACTTGATGATACTCTGCAACAAATGACTGATATCTACTTTGCTCACCCTTATTCATCTTGGGAACGAGGAACAAACGAAAGACATAATGGTTTATTACGGCAATTTGTTCCGAAAGGAACGCCTATCTGTCACTACTCAAAGCAGTTCATACAACTGGCTACTGAAAAAGTTAATCTTTTGCCGCGTAAAATTTTAGACTATAGACAACCAGCAACATTATTTTTAGAAGAAATTCAAAATCTAAAGATCAAAACATGTTGGTAAGTAAGGGGTTCAATAAAATAACACTGATATTTAGATATTTTTACCAGAGTGGCTAACTTAATGTTGCAATTTAGAGAATTAAAAAAGAGTAGACTTCTCTACTCTTCAAATGGTTTGGTTGGTAATACCCAAACCTTTTTTATATAGGACAAAATAATTAAAAAAGAAAGCAATACAAGCCATAAGATTAATCAAATGGAATACCTTTGATTGGAGCAGATGCCACGCCAGGATATTTTCTAGTTATTTCCTCAGATTTTTCTTGAGCAACTTCTGGGTTGTTTACCCATGTTTTATAGAAGTCAAATGGACAATCTGGTACACCTACACGATTGTCCCCTGATTCTATAGTACCAGTATACCCTCTATGTAATAGTTTATATAAGTGGTTTTCTGATTGATCATATTTTCTAGCATCACGAATAGCACTAACAGATAATTGAGCATACTGCATTCCCATCTCTTGTGCGCCAGTTTGTCCCATTAAGTGGCCATCAAATCCAATGATTGAACTGTTAGCAAAGAAAGAATATACCCCGTCATATCCCGAGCCGTTTGCAACAGCTATATATGAATTATTGCACCAAGCCATAGAGCGTACTAATTGAATCTCTTCTTCTTTTGGTGGACTCATATATCCTTGACAGCGAATAATTAATTCTGCACCTTTCATTGCACAATCACGATAAATTTCAGGATAATTTCCATCATCACAAATTATTAAACTTATTTTTAATCCTTTTGGTCCCTCAGAGACGTATGTACGTTCACCTGGGTACCATGCTTCGATTGGTGTCCAAGGCATAATTTTTCTGTATTTTTGAACGATTTCACCTTTGTTATTGATTAAAATTAATGTGTTATAAGGATTCTTTGCTGGATCTTCATTTTTTTCTCCCGTTAAAGAAAATACTCCCCAAACATCATTATCAATACAAGCCTGAGAAAAAATTTCTGTTTCAGGGCCTGGAACTGTAGTAGAAAGGTTCATCATTTCGTCATGATCATATAGAACACCTTGTGTACTATATTCTGGGAATATGATTAAATTTAATCCTGGAATCCCCTGTTTCGTACCTTTTACGACATCTGCAATATTGTGACAATTTTCAATGATAGCTTCTTTTGAATGATGTGTTTTTATAGGATAACTTACTACAGAAACACCCACAGTATCTGGACTACTAGAAATATCTCCATGTCTCATAAAAAATTCCTCCTAGATGTTTATTAATTAATAGATTCATTATACTATGATAATAAGTGGTTTAATTGTGTTTTTTTTCGTTTTATAAACAAAATATTTTTTATATATGATTTTTTATTTTAAAACGTTATATATTGGTATTTATTTAATTTTTCTATAAAAATTTAATTATAACAATCCTCTTTCTTTGTACCACTCATCTGGTTGCCATATCCAGTGACGGTTGTCTTTTTCAATTAATTCAAAAGATTCAATAGGTCCCATACTTCCAGCTGGATAGGTAGGTAATTTAGGGTTTTCATTATCCCAATAGTCACGAATACCATCAACTATTTGCCAAGATGTTGCAACTTCATCCCAGTGAGTAAAGTTAGTAGCATCTCCTTTTAAGCAATCTAAAATTAGCTTTTCATAAGCTTCAGGAGAATTATCAATAATATCTGCAGAATGGCGATAATCAAGCCTAACTGGTTCAATATTAAATCCTTCACCAATTTCTTTACCATTTAGGGTTAGAGAAAATCCTTCAGTAGGCTGGATATAGATTGTTAAAATATTTTTAGGCATGTCTGGCACTGCCTTAATATCTTCTTCTTTGTTTCTAAAAATATTAATCGGTGTAGATTTAAAGACAACATTAATTCTTGTCCCTTTCTCAGTCATGCGCTTTCCAGTGCGAATGTAGAAGGGAACACCTGACCATCTGAAGTTATCAATCATTAATTTTCCTGCTACAAAAGTTTCTGTTGTCGAATCTGGATTAACCCCTTCTTCTGCTAGATAACCTTTTAATTCACGATGATTGATCTCACCTTGAGAGTACTGTCCTCTGACAAAGGTTTGGGCGACTTCATTTTCTTGGTAAATACGGACTGATTGCAAGGCATTAATTTTTTCTTTACGAATGGCTTGATCAGTAAAAGTTGTTGGTGGCTCCATAGCAAGTAAGGCAACAACTTGTAAAATATGATTTTGTACCATATCTTTTAGTGCACCACTTTTATCATAATAGCCCCCGCGCTCTTCAACACCAAGACTCTCAGCTAAGGTAACCTGAACATTATCAATATAATGATGATTCCAAAGTGACTCAAAAATATTATTACCAAAGCGCACGGCAGAAATATTTTGAATCATCTCTTTTCCTAAGTAGTGATCAATTCTAAAAATTTGATCTTCATCAAAAGCAGCAGAGATATCATTATTTAGTTTTTTAGCTGACTCATAATCTGTCCCAAAAGGCTTTTCGATAATGAGACGGTTAAAACCATGATCTGATAAAATGTGTTGTGATTTAATGTGTTTAGCAATTGTCCCAAAAAAGTTTGGTGCCATTGCTAAGTAAAAGATACGGTTACCATCAAGTTGGTATTTGTAATCAAGCTTGTTGGCAAGTTTTTCTAATGTGTCATATTCCTCAGTGTTATCCACGTTATGAGTTTGATAGTAAAAATGTTGGGTGAATAATTCAATTTCTTTTGGAGTAGGATTTAGGCTAGAGATTGACTGGGTGATGATTTCTCTAAAGTAATCATCAGACCATTCACGTCTTGCTGTCCCAATAACAGCAAAGTGCTTTTGGATGGCTCCTTTTCTAAATAATCTAAATAAAGAAGGGTAGAGTTTTCTTTTTGCTAAGTCACCTGTTCCGCCAAAGATTATAAAGAGAGCTTTGTTTTCTTGTATCATGATTAGACCTACTTTCTAAAGAATTAAAGAGACATAGTTATGCTCTATCATTGTTATTTTACTTGGAAAGCTAGGACAAAGCAATCAATTAAAATATTGACTAAAAAACAACCTCTGACTTTAAAAACAGTCTCATTCGTATTATGATGGATAATGTAAAAAATATGGAAAGGTACCGATTTAATATGGGAAAAAAATTTACAGAAAAACATCTTATACCTTATTATGACTGTGATGTATTAGGTCAATTGAAGGTCCCAAGATTAATAGAAATGATGATCAAAGCTTCTGGATCACAGTGTGACTCATTAGGTTTAACTAATGAATTTATTGCTTCGTTTGGTTTAAGTTGGATAATTACCGAACATGATTTAATTATTAACAGACTACCGCTTGCTGAAGAAGAGGTGAGTGTCACAAGTGAGGCAGAAAGCTATAATAAATTTTTTAGTTATAGAAAGTATTGGATTCATAGTGCTTCAGGTGAAGAACTAGCTGTGATGGAATCTACATTTGCTTTAATGAATATTAAAGAACGGACAGTGAATGCGGCACCTTTAGAGATTATGGCACCATTTGAATCAGAGAAAATTAAAAAGATTAGACATGGTGAAAAGATTCCTGAAAGAACACAAGATGCTACTAAACAAGCGTTCCATGTTAGTTTTTGGGACATTGATAATAATTACCATGTGAATAATACAGTGTATAGTGCTTGGATGATTGATAGTCACTCATTTGATTTTTTAATTAAATATCGACCAAAGCGTTTATTGATCAAATATAATAAAGAAATTCGTTATGACGAACAGGTGATGGTGTTTGTAGATACAAATCAAGATAATACTTTTTATCATGTGGATCATGGTAGTGAGTTGTGTGCTGAAGGAAAAATTGAATGGGTAGAGCGGTAATGTTTAAATAGTTATTTAATCATTAAGAATGAAAAATTCCTTTTTATACTTGTTTTTTCATTAAGAAACGTGTATTTTAATTTAAATATAGACAATTTTAGTAGGAGGAACCAGTATGAGAGAATTTAAAAAATCATCAAAGCTAGATTACGTTAGTTATGATGTGAGAGGTCCAGTATTAGAAGAAGCTGACCGAATGTCAAAGAAGGGCATGAATATATTAAAATTAAATACAGGTAATCCTGCTGCTTTTGGTTTTAAGGCACCTAATGAAGTTGTCCATGATTTAATTACTAACGTCCGTGATTCAGAAGGATATTGTGATTCTAAGGGAATCTTTTCAGCTAGAAAAGCTATTCAACAATATTGTCAGTTAAAAGGATTTCCAAATGTTAGTATTGATGATATTTATACAGGTAATGGTGTTAGTGAGTTAATTATGATGAGTATGCAAGCCTTAATTGATAATGGGGATGAGGTTTTAATTCCGATGCCTGATTATCCTTTATGGACAGCTGCTGTGACATTATCTGGGGGACATGCTGTTCATTATGTTTGTGATGAGTCTGCTAATTGGTATCCTGATATTGATGATATTAAAAGTAAAATTACTTCTCGGACAAAAGGAATTGTTTTAATTAACCCAAATAACCCAACAGGAGCTTTATATTCTAGAGAGTTACTTGAAGAAATAGTTGAGATTGCTCGTGAGCATGGTTTGATTATTTATTCTGATGAAATTTATGATAGATTAGTCATGGACGGGGAGGAACATATATCAATTGCCCCTCTTGCACCAGATTTATTAGTGGTGACTTTTAACGGTTTATCAAAATCACATAGAGTAGCTGGTTTTAGATGTGGCTGGATGATTTTAAGTGGGGATAAACGTCATGCTAAAGGCTACATTGAGGGAATAAACATGTTAGCTTCTATGAGGTTATGTTCAAATGTCTTATCGCAACAAATCATTCAAACAGCACTAGGTGGTTACCAAAGTGTAGATGAGCTACTCTTACCTGGAGGCCGTATTTATGAGCAACGTGAATATATCACTAATGCATTAAACGCCATTCCAGGACTTGAAGTGAAAAAACCAAAAGCTGCCTTTTACATCTTTCCTAAAATTGATACAGCTAAATTCAATATTCATGATGATGAGCAGTTTGTGTTAGACTTTTTACATGAGCATAAAATTTTACTGGTTCATGGTAGAGGTTTCAATATGACAACACCTGATCATTTTAGAATCGTTTATTTACCAGAAATAGAAAGTTTAAAATATACAGCTAATAGTTTAGAATCATTTTTATCTACATACAAACAAAAATAACTAGTAAATTCGCTAGTTATTTTTGTTTTTTTATATCTTTTTTACTAATAATAATACGGCCTAAATATTTGTCTTTTAGTTCAACATCAGGGTTGCTGACTTCAATCAAAACAGAATTATCATACTCTTTCGAAATAATGCCTTGATACTGATTACCTTGCCAATCGAATAATACATTGCTATTAGTCTCCATAGATGATTCACTCCTAAGTCGTTTTACAATAACCAAATAATATAAATGCCCTTGTATTATAGCATTAAAATTCTAAAAAGTGGAATAAAAACACTTTAAAAGTACATGTTTTATTCATATTATCTATAAAAGTTTAAAAAACTAGTTTTAAATATCTAGACCAATTATTGACTATTAAAAAAAATAGTGATAGGTTAAACATATAATTTTTAAAAGAAAGAAGTGTTGAACATGACAACGTTCGTTTATGCTGATAAATTTTTTTTAACAAGTGGCGAGGTAGGACCTGGATATTTAGAAATCACTGATGGTATTTTCGGAGAATTTTCAAATGAAAAACCAGAAAAAGAGGCTAAAATTTTAGATTATTCAGGAAAATGGATCGCACCTGGCTTAGTAGACACACACATTCATGGTTATAAAAACCATGACGTTATGGATAATGATGCTGATGGTATTAAAGTGATGTCAGAAGCTTTACTATCTTGTGGTGTAACATCGTTTTTACCAACAACACTAACATCTAGTAAAGAAAGATTAAAAGACGTTGCTACTACAATTGGTGAGATGTATCAAGATGTTAATGGAGCAAAAATTCAAGGTATTTATTTTGAAGGCCCATTTTTTACTGAAAAATATAAGGGAGCACAAAATCCAAGTTATTTTTCTGATCCTAGTATTGAGGTTTTTAATGAGTGGCAAGAAGCATCAGGTGGCTTAATTAAAAAAATTGCCTTAGCGCCTGAGCGTGAAGGTGTGAGTGAATTTGTTGAAGAGATAACAAAAAATGGAGTGGTTGTTGCACTTGGACATAGTGATGCCACACTTGATGAGGCAAGAGGTGCTGTTGAGGCTGGTGCTAGTGTCTTTGTTCATGCTTTTAATGGTATGCGTGGCTTGAATCACCGTGAACCTGGTATGGTAGGTGCTGTGATGAATTTAGAACATGTTTTTGCAGAATTGATTTGTGATGGTCACCATGTTCATCCAGATGCGGCCAATATTTTAATGGATGCTACTGGAAAAGATCACATTGCACTTATTACTGATTGTATGATGGCTGGCGGTATGCCAGATGGTCACTACATGCTTGGAGAATTTCCAGTAACAGTGGCAGATGGTACTGCAAGACTTGAAGAGGGTAATCTAGCTGGTAGTATTTTAAAATTAAAAGAAGCAGTTAAAAATGTTGTGGACTGGGGCTTAGCTACACCGGCTGAAGCTTTGATGATGGCATCATATGTACCAGCAGTTAGCTGCCAAATTGATGACGTATGTGGTAGCATTAGACCAGGCAGAGCAGCTGATTTTGTCATATTCAATAAAGATTTAGATTTAGAAGCAACATTTCTAGACGGTGAGTGCCGTTTTGAAGTACAATAGATATAACAAGTAACGGCAGGCTGATTTCTGCCGTTTTTTCATATCTTAAATTCAAAGGAGTCGGTAAATGTGTATCAAGAACGTATGAATCGAGTTTTAAAGGAGATGCAAAAACAAGGACTACCTCAGTTAATTGTGTCAGATACAGCATCTATTGCTTATTTAACAGGACAAACAATTCATCCAGGTGAAAGACTAGTTGCTTTAATTATTCGAAGTAACGAAGATCACACAGCTGTTGTGAATCGCTTATTTCCAATTTCAGAAAAAGAATTGGGTATGCCGATTGTGTTAGTAGATGATACAGATAATGGTATGGGAATTGAAATTTTAGCAGAACTATTGGATAAAACAAAACCAATTGCTGTTGAAAAAAATTGGGCAGCTCATTTTCTATTGGGTGTGATGAATCATTTAGATGTTCCTTACACTCAGTACACATTAAGTTCTCTTGTCATCGATAAGGTCAGAGCAGTTAAATCTTTAGATGAAATTGAAAAAATGAAAGATGTGTCAAAAGATAACGACCAAGCCATTGGTGAGTTGATAGATTTACTACCAGAAGAGTTAACTGAAATTGATATGACTAAACGTTTAGAATTAATCTATCACCAATTAGATAATGATGGTTTTTCTTTTGAACCAATTGTAGCGTATGGTGCTAATGGGGCAGACCCTCATCATGAAACAGATGACTCTACGATTAAGCCAGGGGATAGTGTTATTTTAGACATTGGTGGCTTGAAAAATGGGTATTGTTCTGATATGACTCGTACTGTTTTTTATAAGGAAGTTTCTGATAAAAGTCGTGAAGTTTATGAAACAGTTCTTGAAGCGAATAAACGTGCGATTAAAGCAGTTAAACCAGGCGCTAAATTAAGTGATATTGACGGGGCGGCAAGAGATTATATCACTGAAAAAGGCTACGGAGAGTACTTTACACACCGAACTGGACACTTTATTGGTACAGAAGTTCATGAAGCAGGAGATGTATCAGCTTCTAATCATGATACTGTAGAACCAGGTATGATTTTCTCAATTGAGCCAGGTATTTATTTACCAGGTGAAGTAGGTGTTAGAATTGAAGATTTGGTAGTCGTAACAAAAGATGGTTGTGATGTATTAAATAGTTATCCAAAAGAATTACTGATTGTGTCATAAAATAAAAAAGTAGTTCATCGGATATTAAAGTTCCAATGAACTGCTTTTTACTTAGAAGGAAGAATAGTGGATTGGATTTGATGGTTTTCATATTCTTTAAAGAACTCACCAATTGGTAACTCATAATATTCACTATCTCTTTTATAAAAGGAGTAGGGAATAATTAAAGTTTGTGTCTGGTTAGCAAGAATATAGTCATTATCAATCGTTTGAGCAACTAAGACAAAGTCAGCCAATTCTTCTTTTGTCCAAATATCATCATCTGCTAAATAAATTAAAGATTGATAAAAATTATCTTCTAGAGTTGGTGTTTGAAAGATAAAAAACTCTTCTTTATCAATAATATTTAGTCGTTTGATTATTGTTAAAAAATGTTCTGGGGTGTTATCTAACAAATCATTAGCTATTTCTTTAAAGTAAGTTGACATTTTATATTCTCCTTATTTTTTATTTTCAATAGTCACGTAAAAATCAATCGTTGAATTTTTATCTAGTCCTTTTGCTTCCATATCAACAGCAATCGGCATAGGTTCATCCTCTTTGTAAACAGGTGTCACACGGTAGCGAATCGTCTCACCATTGTCAGCAGCTTTTCGTACCATATTTTCATATTTTGTCATAAAAGGTGTGTTAACGGGATTTTGATAAAGAGTGACTAAGTTTTCCATCTCATCACCTGTACCACCAAGTTGCTTACCAATTAAATGCCCCCTTGAATGATTATTAGGTGCTTTACCTGAAATAAACCCTGGAGGACGAATGGCTTGGTTAGCTGATGTTCCTGTATTTATCATATCAGGTTTTATTAATGCATTTGCCTCAGTCGGACGCCCCTGTTTATCTCTTAATCCGTATTCAATCCAGCCTTTAGTACTATTTTTTAGTTCATAATCAGTAAATGTGGCCGGTCCGTGCTCAATAGGACCTGGATTGTCTCCTTTTTTAGAAGCTTCCTGCTTTGTAGTTTCTTCCTGTTTTGGAATGATGTCATGTAATAGTTCGTCTGGGAAATCAATTTCTAAAAAGGCAAATACTAAAAACGCAATTAAGAGAATCAGTAAATAGGATTTTTCTCCTTTTTTGGGTGATTTTTTTTTCTTTACCATAAATAACTCCTTTGTTTAGTGTATAGGCATATTATACGTTAGAAATAAAGATAGAACAATAGTTCGTTTATAATTAGCTTAATTGAAAAAAATCCCAAATCTTTGTTCCCAAATCTTTGTTATAATGAAGTAAGAAAAATAAAGTTGAGGTGGAAGCAATGAGTTATGTCGAGCTAAAAGATGTTTATAAACGTTATGTAATGGGTGACAATGTTATTGTTGCTAATAATGGAATCGATTTTTCCATTGAAGAAGGGGAGTTCGCTGTGATTTTAGGTCCTAGTGGAGCCGGTAAATCAACAGTCCTTAATATATTAGGTGGAATGGATAGCTGTGATGAGGGAAGTGTTTGTGTTGATGAAGTAGATATTGCAAAGTTTAATACAAAAGAATTAACAACCTATAGACGTTTAGAAGTGGGGTTTGTTTTTCAGTTTTATAATCTAGTACCTAACCTAACGGCTAAAGAAAATGTAGAATTAGCTTCTCAAGTCTCTCCTAAAGCTCTTAATATAGATGATGTGTTAGAGATGGTTCAACTAACTCATAGAACTCAAAATTTTCCAGCACAATTATCAGGTGGGGAGCAGCAGCGAGTGGCTATTGCAAGAGCTTTAGCTAAAAATCCAAAGTTACTACTTTGTGATGAGCCAACAGGTGCACTTGATTTTGAAACAGGAAAACATATTCTAAAAATATTAGAAGAAACATGTCGCACGCATGGAACGACAGTAATTGTTATCACACATAATTCAGAAATTGCTAAAATGGCAGATAGAGTTATTCGTATCAATGATGCCAAAGTGAGAAGCGTGACACTAAATGAATCTCCAATTTCAGCTGATGAGTTGGAGTGGTAAGGAGGGATGAGATGAAGAAAAAAGCACTATGGAAGTCAACCATTAGAGAAATCAAGCAATCTAAAGCCCGATTTTTCTCGATTCTTTTAATTATTTTATTAGGTGTTTGTTTTTACGCAGGTATTAAGGCTACTGGTCCTGACATGCTCAATACTGCAGATACTTATTATTCTGACTATCATTTAATGGATACAAAAGTTGTTTCAACTTACGGGCTTGAAGAGGAAGATATTGACTTAATGAAGCAAGATAAGTCGATTTTAACAGTTAATCCAGCTTATAGTTTAGATATGGATGACTCTAAAACCAATGAAGTGATTCGTCTAATGTCCTTTAACTCAGATAGCCAAGTAAATCAACTTAAAGTAATTGAAGGACGCTTACCTGAGAAAAGTGGTGAGGTCGTCTTAGATAGTCGTGTAATGGATTTAGATACTTATCAAATTGGCGATCAGCTTCATGTTGATGAGAGTGAGTCAGAAAATATTAAACCAGCATCATTTGAAATTGTTGGTTTTGTGAATAGCCCGATGTTTATCGATCAAGTTAGTCGTGGAAACACGTCTGTTGGAAAAGGCTCAGTAGATTTTTTTGCCTATATTCCAGAAAAAGATTTTACAATGGATATTTATACAGAAGCGTACATTCGCTATAAAGATACAGCAAATTTAAAGAGTTATAGTAAGGCGTATTCAACCCATTATGAAAAAGATGAAAAAAAATTAAAAGATGTGTTGAAAAACCAGTCAGCTAAAAAGTATGACGTTATTAGAAAAGAAGCTCAAGAAAAAATTGATGATGGTACAAAAGATGTGACGGCTGGTGAAAAAGAATTAAGAGATGCTAGGGCACTCATTAAAGACAAGGAAGATGAATTAGTTCAAAGTCAAGAGCAGTTAAAACAAGCTGAATCATTAGGAATGCCTATATCTGATGAGCAAAAGTCAGCTCTTTCTGAAGGTCAAGATGCAATAAATTCTGAAAAAGATAAAATAAAAAAAGAAGAAACGAAGTTAGTAGATGCCAAAAAAGAACTAAGTGAGAGTCAAAAGGAATTAGATGATTTAGAAATGGCGGAATTTTTATATTTTTCAAGAGATGATAACCCAGCTTATTCAGAATTCCAAGATAATGCTGATCGTATCTCTTCAATTGCGACAGTATTTCCAGTATTCTTTTTCTTAATCGCTGCCTTGATTTCGTTAACTACTATGACGAGAATGGTAGATGAAAAACGAGGAGAGATTGGAACACTAAAAGCATTAGGTTATACCAATAAAGAAATATCACAAAAATACATTGTCTACTCGACATTAGCTAGTATAATTGGAAGTATTTTAGGTTTAGTTATTGGGTATTATGTGTTCCCAACTGTTATTTTTGATGCTTATGGTAGTTTGTATAACTTGCCTTCAGTTATCATCACTTATTACCCAAGTTATACGATTCAATCTATTATTGTAGCACTTTTATGTACGTTACTTGCCTCACTTATGGTATTACGAGTAGATTTACTTAGCACACCATCTGTTTTAATGAGACCAAAAGCACCAAAACCAGGCAAACGAATTTTACTTGAGAGATGGAAATGGCTTTGGTCTAAGTTTAATTTCAATCAAAAGGTGACTGCTAGAAACTTATTTAGATATAAACAACGCATGTTAATGACCGTCTTAGGGATTGCTGGTTGTATGGCTATGATTGTCACAGGATTTGGCTTGAAAGATTCGATTGGTGACATTGTAGGTTTGCAGTTCGATAAAATTTGGCATTATGATGCTACTGTGGTATTTAATAATAAGGCAACAGATGAAGATAAGAAAGAATATGCTGATACAAAAGAAAATGATGAGCGTATTGTTAATAGTATCGACTTGTCACAAACAACTATGACAGTAGTAAGAGATGGTTTTACTAGTCGTGATGTGACTGTAGATGTTCCAAAAGAGATAAAACGTATAAATGAATTTATTTTATTTAATGACCGAAAATCAGGAGAGACGTTTGAATTAGCAGATGATGGTGCTATTATCAATGAGAAATTAGCTAACTTTTTTGATCTTAAAGAAGGAGATGAGTTAGCTATTCGTAATGGTGACAATCAAGAGGTAGTTGTTAAAGTGAGTCATATTATTGAAAATTATGCTATGCATTTTGTTTATATGACACCTTCATACTATGAAAAAGTATTTAAAGAAAAACCTGAATATAATGTGGAATTACTTCAATTTGGTGATGTTTTGACAGAGGATGAGGAAAACCAACTAGCTAGTGAATTAATGGCTAGTGATTACGCAGCAAATGTATCATTTACAAGTCAAATAGGAAAAGCGATGGATGACACTATGGGGAGTTTGAATATTGTCGTTTGGGTATTAATTGTCTCAGCAGCCTTATTAGCATTTATTGTCTTGTATAATTTGACAAATATTAATATTTCAGAGCGTATTAGGGAGCTATCAACAATTAAAGTGTTAGGGTTTTATGATAGAGAGGTTACGATGTATGTGTACCGTGAAAATAATATTTTAACGGCCATGGGTATTATACTTGGTTACGGGCTGGGTATGTTACTTCATAGGTTTGTTCTTAAAACAGCTGAAGTAGATATGGTGATGTTCCCGATTACCATTCATTTATCTAGTTATGTTTACTCAACACTGCTGACGATTCTATTTTCTAGTATTGTTATGTTTTTCATGCATAGGAAATTAAAGCATGTGGATATGATTGAGGCTTTAAAATCAACAGAATAAACTAGTGATAAAAACTGGCGATGTTATTGTCAGTTTTTTTATATTTTTAGTTAAAAACAAGTTACTTTAAGCAAATCGATTTTTTAATCACCTAAATTAGTTTGTTATTTTAAGTGCATTATTGGTATAATCTAATTAAAGAGGAGGAGGTGTTTGGAGTGTTATTAGGTCACTCAATTGAACAAATATATTTTTATACTCTGATAGTTTGTGCATTTGTATCAGTCTTGTTATTTTTATTTGGTGATATTTTTGATTTTGATGGGCCTGTTGATCCCATATTAATCGTACCATGGTTAGCATTTTTCTCGTTATTTGGTTACTTAGGAGAAAAATTAACAACTATCAGTTCAGGCTGGGTTGTTTTAGTTTCTATTATTTTGTCATCTATCATTGTGTTTCTCTTAAATTTTTATATACTTGTCCCACTGAAAAATTCAGAGGCCTCGATCTCGGTTTCAGAAAAGACCTATGAAGGTCAGTTTGCCACTGTTGTCACACCAATACCAATAGAAGGAATGGGGGAAATAGTGATAAGTAGTGTCACTGGGACAATCAGTCGTCCAGCAGCCTTTTATACAGAACAGGAAAAAGAGGTCATTGCTGGTTCTAAAGTATTAATTATCGAAATTAAAAACAGAATATGTTATGTCGTACCGTATAAAGAAAATTTTAATTAGGGGGCGTTTTTTATGTCAATATTTGTACCGATTGGGATTGTTGTATTTATTCTATTAATGCTGTTAATTGTGTTTGTTTCCAAATACCAAACAGCTAAGCCAGATGAGGCTCTAATTATTAGCGGGAGTTATTTAGGGACAAAAAATGTCCATGCTGATGATCAAGGAAATAAACTTAAAATAGTTAGAGGTGGTGGAGCATTTGTACTGCCTGTTTTTCAAAGAAGTAATCGCTTAAGTTTATTATCTAGTAAATTAGATGTGTCAACACCAGATGTTTATACCGAACAAGGTGTCCCTGTTATGGCAGATGGTACTTCTATTATTAAAATAGGTTCATCTGTTGAAGAAATCGCAACAGCAGCAGAACAGTTTTTAGGTAAAACGCGTGAAGAGCTTGAAAATGAAGCTCGTGAAGTTCTAGAAGGTCATTTGCGTTCAATTTTAGGTTCAATGACTGTAGAGGAAATTTATCAAAATAGAGATAAGTTTTCCCAAAGTGTTCAAGAGGTAGCAAGTGTGGATTTAGCAAAAATGGGATTAACTATTGTGTCATTTACGATTAAAGAAGTTAGAGATAAAAATGGCTATCTTGATTCATTAGGTAAGCCACGTATTGCCCAAGTAAAACGTGATGCTGAGATTGCAGAGGCTGAAGCAAGTAAAGAAACACGTATTAAAAAAGCCCAAGCAGAAAAAGAGTCTCAAGAAGCAGAATTACGTCGTCAAACAGAGATTGCTGAAGCAACAAAAGAAAAAGAATTGAAACTGGCAACATATAAACAAGAACAAGATATTGCTAAGGCTAAGGCCGATCAAGCTTACAATCTTGAAACTGCTAAAGCACAACAACACGTTATCGAACAAGAGATGGAAGTAAAAGTCATTGAGCGTCAAAAACAAATTGAATTAGAAGAAAAAGAAATTCAACGTCGTGAGCGTCAGTATGATTCAGAAGTGAAGAAAAAAGCTGATGCAGACCGTTATGCTAAAGAACAAGAAGCTCTTGCTGATAAGGCTTCAGAAGTGGCTGAAGCCGAAGCTGAGAAATTTAGAATTGAAGCCATGGCAGAGGCTAACGCTGCCCAAGTTCGTCTTGAAGGACAAGCTCAAGCCGAAGCCATTACAGCCAAAGGTACTGCAGAAGCCCAGGCCAAAGAAAAATTGGCAGAAGCCTTTAAACAATACGGCGATGCAGCTGTTATGAGTATGGTCATCGAGATGTTGCCTGATTTAGTGAAAGAAGCAGCTCAGCCTCTAGGTAATATTGAGAAAATCACTGTTGTAGATACTGGACAAGGTGGGGAAGGTAGCGGTGCTAATCGTGTCACAAATTATGCCACTAACCTGTTAGCTTCTTCCCAGGAAACATTGAAAGAAACAACAGGAATAGATGTAAAAGAGCTCTTAGAAGGTTTTATAACAAAGAATAATATAGATAAGACAGAGTGAAGTTAAGATAATTAAAAAGCGGTAAAATCTCTTGAAATTAGAGATTTTACCGCTTTTTTTTAGTTATCAGTTAAACCACTTGTTATCTTCTTAAGGTCCATTAAAATCACATAGTTAATTGGATCAATATTTAACTCATCCCGGAACCTGGTTGTACCTGATTCAAAGATAACATAAAGCTGATCATCTACTGCTGTGATTTGTTCCATATAAGGAGGAGCTTCAATAGATTTTAGAGCTTCTTTTTGTTTAAGGTTATGATCTTTTTTATTATCATAAACAAAGATTTTAGAAGGATGATCACCATAAGATTGTGATAACAAGATGTAATCCTTGTAGAAAGTGATACCTTGAATACCGTGAGCTACAATTTTTTTACTATCAGGTGTGGCAGTATCCTCATGTTGTGTGAGTATTTTTCTTTCTTTCATCTCTTTAATAAATTTTCCATTTTCAGTCATATTGTATGTCTCTAAAGTGGCTTCATGATTATCGGAAAAATAACCGACATAAATAGAATCATTGTGGAAAGTAATATAGGATGCTTTTTTTATTCCTTTTAAATTAATTTGTTGATCATAGACAATCGGTTTTTTTGTTTATTAAAATGATATGCTTCTAGTTCAGCTAAAGGAATCGAAGAAATTTGAGCAGAGCCTACAGGTGTTTCTGAACAAATCCAAATATTTTTAGCCTTAGTATCATAAGTAATACCACCGACATGAGGATCTCCGTCTAAGACGACTGTTTTAATGTATTCATGAGTGTGCTTATCTAATACATAAATAACAGAGTGATACTCATGACCGTGACTATAGGCACTAATTAATAAGTAATCTTCGGCAATGGTAACACCTTGAGGATCCATTTCATGGCTTAATCCTGTTTTATTATGTTTCATTCCTATTGTTTTAGTTTGAATCAACCCAGGTACTGGATAAGTGTACTTTGATATATCTTTATCATCATCTAACTGAGTAAAATTAAAAAAATCAGGATAGGAGAGTTTGACTGAGGTGATATTGTCTTCAATTTGACTAGTATTTGGCCCCTTATCTGTGTCTTTTGAATGTGTATAGTTAGAAGAGGTGTGACCACATCCTACTAATATTGTTACAAGTGCTAATAAACTTAATAAATATATTTTCTTCATTTCTTGTTAAAACCTTTCTATTTTCCGTAAACCTTAATCTCTATTCTCCCCCTATCATAACAAATTTTTCACCAGTTTGCTTGTGAAAATAAAAAGATTTATTAATGTTTTATTAATGATAAAATACTTCGCTTTAGTCACATAATATAGACTCTTGGTAAAAGGCTTACATTAGAGGTAGTATTAAAACCTTGATTGACAGTCAAAACTATCAGCTATAAAATGAGTAAGGACATCACGTTTATGACTGATGCCCAATGAATGGGGGATTATGAATTGGGAATTATTGTATTTAATGAAACGTTGGTTTTGATTTTTTTCATGTTGGTGGGCGTATTATTGACAAAAAAAGGGAAGTATTCACCTGGAGCCAATGTCTATATTGGTTATTTTTTAATTACAGTTGCTCTACCTGGTGCTATTATTAATAGTTTTCAGATAGCTAAGACACCTGAATTACTTGATATGATGAAACAAACAGCTATTTATTCAGTCATTATGATTGTAGCTACTTTATTAATTGGCTACTTACTAGCAACGATTTTTAAAAAGAAAGATATGATTAAGCGGCTGTGGATTGTCTGTTTAACATTTTCTAATATTCTATTTATTGGTATTCCAATTGTTGGTAAACTTTACGGAGAAGTTGGTCTTGTTGTATTAGTTGTATGTAATACGATGACTAGTTTGTTTTTATTTACAATTGGTATTATGTTACTTTCAAAAAGTCGTGAAATGCGTATTAGAACAATTTTAACGACACCTGCTATATTAGCAGCAATTGTTGGGTTTGCTTTATTTATGTTTGAAATTGAATTACCTGTACCTATTGTGGCTTTTAATTCATCTCTAACTATTATGACAGCATCCTTATCTATGATTATTAATGGTAGTTTGTTTGCTCAAGTTAAGTTTAAAGAGTTAATAATGGACAAAGATAACTTACAATTTTTATTTGTTAGAGCTATTATTATTCCTTTAATTTTTGTACCAATCTTAAAACTATTTGTAGTGAATCCGATTGTTTTAGGTGTATTAGTCTTACTAGCCTCTATGCCAGTAGGGTCATTAAATGCTATTTTGGCTGAGGAATACGCTCAAAAAGGAACAAAAGTTTCACAATACATTGCTCTAACAACAGTGACGAGTATGTTTACTTTACCAGTTATTATGAGTTTAATATAAATACAAAAAGAACAAAGCAAAAGGTAAATGCTTTGTTCTTTTTATTTTGTTTATAGTAAGATGTAGGTAAATTGATTGGAGGAGAATATATGAAAATAGTCATTGTAGGGGCTTCCTTTTCAGGGGTATCTTGTGCTGTAGAAGCTAGGAAGAATTTTCCAAATGATGAGATTGTATTAATTGATAAACAACCTGATATTGGCTATATTCCTAGTGGTTTGAGTTTAGTATTAAAGGGGGCTATTCCTTCTTTAGAAGATGCTTATTTTATAAATCAAAAGGAATTAGAACAAATAGGAATTACTTTATGCTTAGATACTTGTGTCACAGAGTTTCAATTAGCTAACCATTTGCTTATCACAAATCATGGTGAAGTAACATTTGACAAGCTAGTACTTGCTACTGGATCAAGTCAGGTACCTAAAAATTTAGACATGTCTGATAAAGAAGGGTTAACTTTTAAAGACAAGGAGACTAGTGCTGTTACGTTAAATAAGATTCAGCAGTCTAAAGATGTCATTGTGATTGGGGCAGGTCAGGCAGGGCTAGAGCTGAGTGATGCTTTAATTCAAGCAGGTAAGGTAGTTGAGGTTATTGAGACGATGAATTATCCTTTGTACAAATATTTTGATAAAGATTTTCTACAGCCATTTATTAACGAGCTAAAAGAGGAGCCATCATTAAAGATATATTTTGAAGAAACAATAAACACGCTTAGTGAACAAGAAGTGATAGCTTCGAATCTTAAAAAGCATAAAGGCCAAGGTGTTCCTGTGATATTAGCCACTAGTGTACGGCCTAATTTAGCTATTTTTAAAAAGCAATTGCAACTCACAACAGAACAAACTATTTATGTGGATAAATATTTAAGAACATCACAACCAGATGTTTTTGCCATTGGGGATTTAATTCAAGTCCCATCTAGCGTATTACCTATGCCTACCTACGTGCCACTTATTAATACAGCGGTTCAAACAGGAATAACTTGTGCTAAAAATTTAAAAAAAGCTATAAAACCACTTCAACCTGTTTGCCAAACAGTAGGAACTCATTTATTTGGAAGTTATCTTGGTAGTTGTGGGTTGCTTGAAGCAGAATCGTTTGTTTATCCAGGTGATGTGGCAAGTTATACATATGAGATGAATGTCTCTTTTACAAGTAAAGATGTTATCAGAAAAAAAATACTATATGATGCTAATTCTTTTGTTTTACTAGGCGTTCAGCTTTTATCATCTCAACCTGTTGCAGATAAAATTAATCAATACGCATTAATGATTAACCAAAAAATGGTGCTATCAAATATTGAGTGGCAAGAAAAAATATACCATCCAGAGTTCACATACTTAAAACCAGATTTATATATCAATAAGAAAAGGGTATCTGATGACTATGAGATATGAGGATCTATTAGAAAAAAAAGAAGCCAAGCAAATTGAATTAATCAAATATGTTCTACAAGTTGGTGGTAGTGAAAGAATTCAAGTGTTAACCAAAGAATTAAACGTCAGTAAGGCCTCTCTTGAAGGTTACATTGAAGACTTAAATGACACGTTATCTACTTTTCAACATCAAATAACTATTTTTTATGATGGGCAAATAGTAATGTTTACTTTAGCGCCAGAGTGTTCAATTCGCTGTATTGAGGAAAAAATTTATAAGCAAGCTATCAAATATCAAATTTTAATGTATCTGTATGAGCATACAGAGTATACAGTTGTTTTACTGACACAAGAACTAGGTATGAGTGAATCAACAGTTTTTAGAAAAATCAAAGAGCTTAATCATCTATTAAAAGAATTTGAAATTGAGATATGGCAAGGAAAATTAGTAGGAGAAGAAAGCCAGATTCGCTATTTTTATTATTGTTTTTTTTCTTCTTTAAATATACTCCCAAAAGATATGATTTCTAGAAATAGGATGGATTTTATTCGCCTCATTGAAAGTGGTTTATCCATTACCTTATCACCTCTTAGTATAGAACATATTGAATTATGGCTAAGTATAGCTAAGAAGAGAATCAATGTGCCTAATCAGCAGTTTAAACAGTTTAGAAAACAGTTTAAAGCTTATGAAAGAGATCCTTATTTTAAGCTGATTAGCAGTATGGTAATCCGCGTGTTAGGCTATTATGCTATTGATATTAATGAAGAGGAGAGCATGATTCATTTTGCTTTTCTAGTAAGTTTTGATATTTTATCTCCTAGTGATTTTTACCAATATGATATCTTAAGATCTAGGTTTACCCCAACAGCTATAGTGGATACTTTTATTTTAGAGACCATTATCCTAGACTACAGACCTCTAGTTTTATCTCATGATCTTGAAAGTCAAGTTTATTATTATTTATCAAGAATTCATTCACGGTTATACTTTTTCAAAGGTAATATAGATATTTTATCCTTACCATTTATTTGGGAGAGTGAAAAAACATGGTCAGCTCGTGTATTAAAGCCTGAAGTAGAGCGCTTATTTAACGAAGTGGTTAACAGACTACCTTATGATAAAAAAGACAGTCTAGCTGATTTAACGAAGCTAACCTATTTAAATATCTTGGCTATAATAGATGGTGAAATAAATATGGACATTAAAGTTGGCATTGATCTACATCTTGAGGATGTTTTTAAAGAAGGGACTTATCAAAGGATTAAAGCTTTTGTTGACAAACTAAATGGTGTTAATTGTCAATTATATTATCCTGAAAAAGACTATGATTTGGTTATTAGTAACCGAGAATATTTAAAGTACAAATGTAGAGTTTATGTCATTACAGAATTAGGAACTACTTATGACTTAAATAATATTATTGAAGTCATCAGAGAAATATCATTAGTAAAATAAATATAATATTACTTTATTGTTGATATCATTAGCTTTAGTAAGTAAACGGTCGGAAAAACAAAAAAAAAACACAAAAAACGACAGTTTGACAACTCTTTTTTAGTGTATGATAAATCCATAGAAAGAAAACGCTATTATTTAAACCTTAGGAGGAAATTTTATGACAACAAAAGAGTACATTATGTCCATTGATCAAGGAACAACAAGTTCAAGAGCTATTATTTTTGATAAGGCAGGAAATAGCATTGCTAGTTCACAAAAAGAATTCACACAAATCTTTCCAGAACCAGGTTGGGTTGAGCATAACGCTAATGAGATTTGGAACTCAGTTCAATCAGTAATTGCAGGAGCATTTATCGAATCAGGTATTGAACCATCACAAGTTAAGGGAATTGGTATTACAAACCAGCGTGAAACAACTGTTATTTGGGACCGTAAAACAGGAAAACCAATTTACAATGCTATTGTATGGCAATCTAGACAATCAGCTCCACTAGCCGATAAGTTGAAAGAAGAAGGCTATGAAGAGATGTTCCATAAAAAAACTGGTTTAGTAATTGATGCTTATTTCTCAGCAACGAAAGTTCGTTGGATTTTAGACCATGTAGAAGGTGCTCAAGAGCGTGCAGAACGTGGAGAATTAGCCTTTGGAACCATAGATACTTGGTTGTTGTGGAAGTTAACAGATGGTGAAGTTCATGTGACGGATTATTCAAATGCTTCAAGAACAATGATGTATAACATCACAGAATTAAAGTGGGATCAAGAAATATTAGACTTATTGAATATTCCAAATTCTCTACTTCCAGAAGTAAAAAGCAATTCAGAAGTTTATGGTTACACACAAAGTTACCATTTCTATGGTAGTGAAGTCCCTATTTCAGGTATGGCAGGAGATCAACAAGCAGCATTATTTGGACAACTTGCTTTTGAAGTAGGTTCAATTAAAAATACTTATGGAACAGGTGCATTTATTGTATTAAATACAGGTGAGACACCACAGTTTTCTGAAAATAAATTACTAACAACGATAGGTTATGGTATTAACGGCAAAGTATATTATGCTTTGGAAGGTAGTATTTTTGTGGCAGGTTCTGCTATCCAGTGGTTAAGAGATGGACTTAAAATGATTGAGAGCTCAGGTGAGTCAGAACAAATGGCTAATGAATCGACAGGAGACAATAATGTCTATGTTGTACCTGCCTTCACAGGTCTTGGTGCACCGTACTGGGATTCAGATGCTAGAGGGGCTATTTTTGGTCTAACACGTGGCACGACAAGAGAAGATTTTGTTAAAGCAACATTACAATCTATTGCTTATCAATCAAAAGATGTTATTGACACTATGCAAAAAGATGCTGGTATAAATATTCCTATCATTAAAGTTGATGGTGGTGCCGCACATAATGATACTCTACTACAGTTTCAAGCAGATATTTCTGATATCGATGTTCAACGTGCACCAAACCTTGAAACAACAGCTCTAGGAGCAGCTTACTTAGCAGGTCTTGCTGTTGGATTTTGGAAAGATGTTGAGGAGTTAACAGAATTTGTTCAAGATGGAAAAGTATTTGTTCCAACTATGAAAGAAGATGAAAGAGAAGAGCTATACAGTGGATGGAAAGCAGCTGTTAGTGCAACACAAGCGTTTACACGTAAGAAATAAAAAAAAGGAATTGATAAACATGAGTTTTTCACTAAAAACACGGGAAGAGTCAATTAAATTTTTAAAAGATCATACAGTGGATGTTTTGATTATTGGCGGAGGTATTACTGGTGCAGGAGTGGCAGTGCAGGCTGCTGCTTCTGGTATGAGTACTGCTCTTGTTGAAATGCAAGATTTCTCTGAAGGAACAAGTTCACGTTCCACAAAGCTTGTTCATGGTGGTATTCGTTATTTAAAATCTTTTGATGTAGAAGTAGTAGCCGATACAGTAAGGGAGAGGGCTAATGTCCAAAAAGTAGCACCACATATCCCAAAACCTGACCCAATGCTTTTACCAATTTATGATGATCCGAATTCTACATTTTCAATGTTTTCTTTAAAAATTGCGATGGATTTATATGATCAATTAGCAAACGTTAAAGGAACAGACTATGAAAATAGAGTGTTAACAAAAGAAGAAGTGTTAGAGATAAGTCCTCATTTAAATGCCGATGGTTTGCTTGGTGGGGGAATCTATCTAGATTTTAGAAATAATGATTCAAGGCTTGTCATTGAAAATATTAAGCAAGCTCAAGCTGATGGTGGGCATATGTTATCTCGTACAAAAGTGATTGGTTTTGTTTATGATGATTCAGATCAAATTAATGGTGTGAAGGTTAAAGATATGATAACAAGTGAAGAATATGTTATTCATGCCAAAGTTGTGATTAATACAACAGGTCCTTGGTCTGATACTGTTCGTCATATGACAAAAGACAAAGAAGTTATTGACCAAATGCGTCCTACAAAAGGTGTTCACTTAGTTGTTGATCGTGAAAAATTAAATGTATCTCAACCGACTTATTTTGATACAGGTTTAAATGATGGGCGTATGGTTTTTGTGGTACCTAGAGAAGACAAAACTTATTTTGGAACGACAGATACAGATTACGAGGGAGATTTCAGCCACCCAACAGTAACAAGTGAAGATGTGAGTTACTTATTGAAAGTTGTCAATAATAAATTCCCTGAAAGAAACTTAACTATTGATGATATTGAAGCAAGTTGGGCAGGTTTAAGACCACTAATTTCAGGTAATGGTGGTTCTGATTATAACGGGGCAGCTAGTGGGAATATCACAGATGAGAGTTTAGAGAAAGTCATTCAATCAGTAGATGAATATGAAATAGGAACACTAACACGTGAAGGCTTAGAAAAATCAATTCATAGTGTTAAAACCCAAGCAGGGGATGGTACTAAATCGCCATCTAGTGTCTCACGTGGAAGTAGCTTAACAAGAGCTGATGATGGGTTAATTACATTAGCTGGTGGTAAAATTACTGATTACCGTTTAATGGCCGAAGGTGCTCTTAATATGATTAATAGTATTTTGTCTAAGGAGTACGGAGATGACTTTGTTTTAATTGATTCAATTAATTACCCAGTTTCAGGTGGTCACTTTGATGCAACAAATGTCGAAGGTGCTATGAAAGATTATATTGAACTTGGAGTAAGTAAAGGTTTATCAGAAAAAGAAGCAACATATCTAGCTCATTTATATGGTTCAAACACAAAAGATGTTTTATCATATGAAGATGTTGAGTTCAATGGGTTAACCAAAGCTCAATCAATGGCGTTGATGTATTCTTTAGAAAATGAAATGACACTGACACCTGTTGATTACGCTCTAAGAAGAACTAATTATTTATTATTTATGAGAGATCAACTGGATGCAGTAAAGGTAGCTCTTGTTGAAGCTATGAAAGAATATTATCAGTGGGATGATAATCAAGCACAATTATATACAACTGAATTAACAGAAAAAATGTCTGAGTCTAGCTTAGACAAACTAAAAACAGAAGGGTGAGATAATCATGGATGCAGCAGGATTACAGATTTTTAGTGAATTTTTAGGTACGTTAATCTTAGTATTGCTTGGAGACGGAGTTGTTGCAGGTGTTGTTTTAGCAAAGAGTAAGGCAGAAAATGCCGGCTGGGTTGTAATTACTTTGGGATGGGGGGCTGCGGTAACGATTGCAGTATATGTGTCTGGTTTTATGGGACCAGCTCATTTGAATCCAGCAGTGACACTAGGTTTAGCTTCAGCAGGATTATTTAGTTGGGGCTTAGTGATTCCATTTATTTTAGCTCAGTTAGTTGGGGCATTTGTTGGAGCAATTATTGTTTGGCTAGCATACTTACCACAATATGCAGCAACAAAAGATGAAGCAGCTATTTTAGGATCATTTGCAACAGGACCAGCTATTCGTAGTTACGGAGCTAATGTGTTGACGGAGGCAATTGGTACATTTGTCTTAGTATTCTCACTATTAGCATTTACTCAAAACACATTTGCTGATGGATTTAATCCAGTTGTCGTAGGTATCTTAATCTTATCTATTGGTCTATCACTTGGTGGATCAACAGGGTATGCTATTAACCCAGCAAGGGATTTAGGACCTCGTATTGCTCATCAAATTTTACCAATCAAACATAAAGGTGATTCAGATTGGGCTTATTCTTGGGTACCAATTGTTGGACCATTTGTTGGTGGTGTCGTAGCAGCACTATTATGGTTAATGTTACCAATCTAGGTCAAAAAGTGAAAAGGAGATCGACTTTAAAAGTTGACCTCCTTTTTTATTTACGACTTACTTTTATTTTTATTTACACAATGCTGTTTATTTGAAATGTGTTGTAAGATAAGTAGTGAGAAAAACCAAATTAAACCAATAGCTTGTAAAACACCTCCAATACTAAAAGCAAGAGAAGCATAAGTAGTATGATTGAATAACACTATAATGATTAAAGAAATACCAATGAGAATTTTAGCAGGTAACGTTTTTTTACAAGAACATCCCATAAGCTAACCCCTTTCTTTGTTTTGAATCTTCCATTATCATACGCTCTAGGGTATTTTTTGTAAAGGTATCTTTATTTGTATGATTAACATTAAATTAGGGGATAATTTAGATATACTCTAAAATTATGCGAGCAATATGTAAAAAAAAAAAGCGGATAACTTTGTATATATAGTGTTAATATAGTAACATATAAATAGAATAGAGTTAGTTTAGCTAATATATAGTAACATATTCTAGGAGGGAGACATAGCATTGAAAAAAGTAAGCACATATCTTTTACTTTCAACATTAATTTGTCAAACATTAGCAACAACAGGAACTGTTGTTTATGCTGAAAATAGTTCATCAGAAGAACCAATTAGTTTAGTTAATGGTGAGGAAACAGAAAAGACTGAAGAATCAGCTGGTGAAACAGAAGATACACCATCAACTGAGGAAACAGAAGACACAACAACAGAGTCATCAGAAGAAAAGCCTGGTGAGGAAGCTGGTAATACAGAAGAATCAGGGGAAAAGCCTGATGAAGAAACTGGTAATACGGAAGAATCAGGAGAAAAGCCAGAAGAAAAACCAGAAGAAAAGCCAGAAGAAAAACCAGAAGAAAAGCCTAAGCCAGAAGAAAAGCCAAAACCTGGTAAAAAACCAGAAAGCAAACCAAAACCTGGTAAAAAACCAGAATCAAAACCAAAACCTGATAAAAAGCCAGCAACAAAACCTCAGAAAGAGGAAAAAGTTAATCCAGCTGGTCCAGCTGTTTTCCCTAAAACATCAGCTGAAATGATCAACACACCTATTCATTTTTCTGTAACGAAAAGTACACAAGAATTTATTAATGAAATCGGTGAAGATGCTAGAAAAATTGGGCAAAAAAATGACTTATATGCATCTGTTATGATTGCACAAGCTATTTTAGAATCTGCAAGTGGTCAAAGTGCTTTGGCAAGTCAACCAAATTATAATTTATTTGGTATCAAAGGAGCATATAAAGGCGAATCAGTTTCATTTGCTACAATGGAAGATAATGGATCGGGACAAATGTATGGTATCCAAGCAAGTTTTAGAAAATACCCTTCATATAAAGAGTCTCTTGAAGATTATTCTGATTTAATGACAAAAGGTATTGATTCTAATACTGGATTTTATTACGGAGCAACTAAAAAGGGTGCAAAGGATTATAAACAAGCTACTCGTCATTTAACTGGTCGTTACGCAACAGATACACGTTATCATGAAAAATTAAACGAACTCATTGATACTTATGACTTAACATTTTTTGATAAACCAGTTAAAAAAGGTAAACGTAAGATTAATAACAATCGAACAGTTGATAGTTATCAGTTAATGAACCCAATCAACAAAAAAACTGCTGACTTCATCTTACCTCTAGATAAAGGTTATGTGGTTTCTAGTCCATTTGGCGCTCGTGGTGCAGAGCATCATGATGGTATTGATTTAGCTATTGCAGCTAATACACCAGTATATGCATCAAGTGATGGCGTTGTTACTGGAACTGGATTTGATCCATCTGCAGGAAATTATGTTATTGTAAAACATAGTAATGATTTATATACTAATTACTTCCATCTAAACAAAATTGGAGTATCTACTGGAGATAAGGTAGCTGCTGGTAATATTGTTGGTTTAGTAGGTAGTACAGGTAATTCAACTGGAAGTCACTTGCACTTTGGTGTAAGTACAGAGATGTGGAAGAGTTATTTAAACCCATCTGCATATTTTGATTTCAGATAATAAGATGACAAAAGTGATAGGGGTGTGTAAAGCACAACCTATCACTTTTTTTATAAAAGGTAAAAGGGAATTGAGATGATATGGTAGAAGAAACTATTGACAATAACAACACTAGTTGCTATGGATGGATGCGATACAGAAGTTGCTACACATGTTAATAATGCAATTAATGTAGGTGTGAGTTCTAAAAAAATATTAGATACTTTGATACAGATGTTACCTTATGCAGGGTTTGCTAGAGCGATAAACGGTATTATGGTATGTAAAAAAGTGTTTGATGAGCGTGACATTGATTATTCAATTGATTTAGAGAATTAAAAAAACTCCCTGATTAGGGAGTTTTTTTGGCTCTTCGTCAAATCGTGTTGATATTTAAAAATTGATAAAATAAGGGCATTAGAAGAAGGGGGATTTTTCCTCCTTCTTCTTTTTAATTAAATTGAAATGATTGACCTTGAATAAGGAAAATCCGTCGCTTAAAAGTTAAGAAATTTCGGTAACCATAGGCTGTTCGTTTGATAGCTTTGATTCGGTTGTTAATTCCTTCTAAAAAACCATTTGAATAAGAATAATTTAAAGCATTGGTAACACCCTGCCTGAAGGTTTGGAATGTTTTGAATTTGGCTTTAAATTCCTTAGGAAGCTCATTAGGGATAGAATGGGTTAATTCTAAAAATAAGTCTGAATCCTTTGTTTCATAAGCATATTTTAACTCTTGTATATAATCATATGCGATTTTTATAGTTGAGTTATAGGAAAGAAGTTCTTCAATGACACCAACTTGTGTCATACTTTTGTTGAAAAGAGGATAATTACTATATGTAGTGGCACTTAATTGACTAGAGTCTTTTAAAAATAGTTTCCAATATTTTTTTATTCTCCGGTATTGTTTTGCTTCTTCATTATCATAACGTTTTAATTGATTCATTTCTTTTATTCTTAGTTGATTAAAAGAACGATTGATATGCTGAATGATATGGAATCTATCTGTCACAATCTCTGCATGTGGAAATACAGTTTTAAGAAGGCCACCGTAGTTGGCATTCATATCCATGACGAGAAACTTCACTTTTAACCGCTCTTTTCTGGAGTATTTCAGGAAGTACTTAATAAGAGAGAAGAGGCGTCTATCTGGTAAAATATCAATAATCTTTTTACTTTCAGCATCAGCACAAATAAAGCTCATACCAGATTGACATGACTTAGTTGATTTAAATTCATCGACACATAGTACTTTTGGTAGATGTTGAAAGTTGGTTAGACAGTGGTTGGTAAAGTCGTATAAAACACATTGTACCGTGTTATCAGAAACATGATGGAATCTAGCAATCTCTTTTCTTGAACGATCTTCTTTCAAATCTAAGGCGATTTGATACTTTAATGTTTTCGATATATGACAATAGTCATCGACTAACGCAGTATCAGCACTGAATGTTGTATGACATTCTTTACATAGATATCGTTCTCTTTTAAGTTCTAAATAAGTTGTGACCCTATTAAACTCTGGTAGTTGTGTTTTAGTAGTATAAGTACCATTTTTAACACACGTATTCTGATGACAAGAGGGGCATATTCTGTCTGGAGACGTTAGTCTTCCCCTTATTATATTTGAGCGTCTACCTCTAATAGTAGCCTCAGTTAACCAATCTTTTTCAAAAATAATAGATTTGTCTGTTAAATTAAGTAATTTTCTAGTATGATTATCCATGGGAACATCCTCCTGATAATTTGGTTTTTGTCGACTTTATTTTATCATGTTTGGATGTTCCTTTTTGTATTTAAAAACAAAAAATCGTATTAATGGAAACTATCCATCAACACGATTTATTATAGACCCGTTTTTTTTAGTTTGTCCATTTAGCTACTTTATCTGGGTTATCTTGTACCCATTTTTTAGCTGCTTGTTCTGGAGATGCACCAGAGTTAATATCAAGCATGACGACTTCTAAATCCTCTGGAGTCCAGTGGAATTTTTCTAAAATGGCAAATGCTTCAGGTGAATCTTGTTGTAAATCTTTACGTGTCATTGTATTAATCGTTTCTTCCTCACCCATAGTACCTTTTGGATCTTCAAGGTATGTTAAATCATATTTTGAAAACATCCAATGGGGTGTCCAACCTGTAATGACGATGGGTTCTTCCTTTTTAATCGCTTGATCAAGAGCTACAACCATTGCCCCACTACTTGAAGCATCAAGTGTCCAATCTTTTAAGTTTGGATAGGTTTGAATTGTCTCCTCAGCAGCATTGACAACACCAGCACCAGGTTCAATTCCGATAATTTTTTGTCCTGCTTGAGTATTTAGATCATCAATTGATTTAATTCCCATATATGTTGGTACCACAAGTCCTACTCTAGCTCCTGTTAAGTTATCTCCAATTAAATTGATATCATCTTGATACTCTTCTAATTGAGATTGGTGGGTATTAGGAAGCCATGCAGAGACACTAGCATCTGCTTTACCAGTTGCAAGAGATTGCCACATAATAGCATTATCTAGTGGAGTGATTTCAACGTCATAACCTTGCTCTTTTAAGACTTCAGCCACTACATGGGTAGAGGCAACTTCTGAGTCCCACTCGACATAAGCAAGGTTGATTGACTTATCTCCTTCTGTATGATTACTAACAGCAGTGTAAATACCAAAAGCAACTAAAATAGCAACAATGATTGTGATGATAGTAGATTTTTTCATCTTCTTTTTATCATCTTTATCAGAACTATTAGGTTTGTTTAAATATTGTGTAAATCGGTCAATAATAATCGCTAAAATAACTAGCGCTAATCCACTGACAAATCCATTTCCTACTTGTGCTCTTTGAAGTGCAGACAATACGTCACGACCAAGGCCAGGAGCTCCGATCATAGAAGCAATAACAACCATTGATAGAGCTAACATTGTTGTTTGGTTGATTCCTGCTAAAATAGTACTCTTCGCTAAAGGAAGTTCTAGTTTAAATAACTTTTGTGAACCTGTACTACCAAAAGAATCAGCAGCTTCAACGAGTTCTTCAGGTACTTGTCTAATTCCTAAATTTGTAAATCTCACTGTCGGTGGTAAGGCAAAGATAATAGATGCAAACACACCTGGGACCATTCCAATTCCAAAGAAAGCAACGGCAGGGATTAGATAAACAAATCCAGGCATTGTCTGCATGAAATCAAGAATAGGCGTGATAATAGCCTGAGCTTTATCATTTTTAGCCATTAAAATACCAAGAGGCACCCCAATGATAATAGATAGTAAACTAGCAATCAGTACAAGGGTAAAGGTACTCATTAAGTTCTCCCATAGACCTTGATTGTAGATAAAGAGTAATCCTAAAAAGGTAAAAATAGGTAGTCCTTTTTTATGATTACTAATATAATAAGCTACAACGGTAATAACTATAATCAAAATTATAGGTGGAATAACTAAAAATAATGAGGTTAAACTATTCATAACCACCTGGCCAATAGTTTGTAAGAATGAAAATAGGCCAGAAAATGTTCTTGTAATCCAATCTGTAATGACTTCTACCCATTGTGCCATAGGTATTTTTGCAGAAAGTAGTAGGTTAAGCATGTTCAACCACCTCCATATCAGTCGTTGTATCAGCTAAAGCTTCAATGACACTACCTCTAATAATAACTCCTAATAAACGGTTATTCTTTTCTGGATTAACAACAGCAATTGGAGTTGGTGAATCATAAATTAGCGGTAGAATATCGCTGACTAAAGTATTACTTTCTACAGTAATAATATCTGTATCAAGAACATCAGTTAGTGGTTGCTTGTTTTTCCTAGCGATAACAGCATTATCAGCTGTTATAAATCCCTTTAATTCACGTTTTTTATTAATTGCCATAAGCATACTTACTTCTTCAGTTCGCATGTGTTGTAGAGCAACATTAGGACCATCAATATCAACATTGGTAGTTAGAGCTGGCACCATAATATTTTGAGCAGTTAATACTTTCGATCGGTCCACATCTTCAACGAATTCTCTAACATAATCATTGGCTGGATTAGTTAATATTTCCTCTCCAGTTCCGATTTGCATGATTTTACCATCTTTCATTAGAGCAATGCGATCACCAATACGTAGTGCCTCATTTAAATCATGTGTAATGAAGATAATTGTTTTTTGAACTTGATCTTGTAACTCAATCAACTCATCTTGCATTTCACGTCTAATTAAAGGATCAAGGGCCGAAAATGCTTCGTCCATTAGTAAAATTTCTGGATCATTGGCAAGAGCTCTAGCCAGTCCAACACGTTGTTGCATACCACCTGATAGTTGGTCAGGATATTGGTTTTTAAATGTTATTAAACCAGAATTCTTTAGAGCTTTTTCAGCACGCTTAGTTCGTTCTTCTTTATCCACACCACGTATTTCTAGTCCGTATTCTGTATTTTCTAAAATTGTACGATGTGGAAACAATCCGAAATTTTGGAAGACCATACTCATCTTTTTACGTCTAACTTCTCGTAATTCTTCCTTATCTAGTTTTGCGATATCTTGTCCATCGATGTAGATGTCACCAGAAGTTGGTTCAATAATACGGTTAATTAAGCGGATTAAAGTTGATTTTCCACTACCTGATAATCCCATGATTACGAAAATTTCTCCTTCATTGACCTCGAAATTAACATCATAAACCCCAACTGTTGCTCCAGTTGCCTCTACAATTTCTAACTTAGATTTCTTTTCTTTGACCATCTTTAAAGCTTGTTGTTGTTGTGGTTTTTTTCCAAAAATTTTGGTTAAATTTTTAACTTTGACTTTCGTCATAAAATAACTCCTCATAACTTGATTTTTTTCAATTAAGAAAAAGTGACCATTCTACCGTACACTATGGTGGTCACTTATGTCAAAATAAAAGATTGACTAAGTTCCTAGTGAAAACGTCGTCAACCTTGCTAAGTGCTATGCTATGGTAGGATAAAAAAAGTTTGTGAGTCTTTGTTTGGCAAACTCATCTCCAATAAAGAAAAGAGTATCCATCTCATTAATTACAGCATATGGTCCAGGAGAAATTAACAAATCTTCTCCCCTTAAAATAGCGATAATAGTGGCTGATGTTTCTTGCCATATATTGAGGCTTTGGATTGTTTCACCCAAGTGTAGAGATTGTTTAGTTAAAAGAAGTTCAGATGGAAGCAAAGGATTTATTTGATTTAATTGCTTTGTTTGGGCAACTAGTAGCTGTGTTAGACTCGCTAAATTTTCTAATTCTTCTTGTTGTTTTATAATACTTTTTAAAACATCTGTTTTTATTTCTTGTATATTTCGAACGTTTTCGTATTGTGTTAGAAATGCTTTAGCCTTTTCTTTAGAGGAGGTAGTAACACCACTACCATGCTTGGCTTCCATAATTCCTAAGTCTACTAATACGTTAACAGCTTTTCTAGCAGTCTCAGGTGAGACACTAAATGTATTAGCTAAGGTTGATCTGGCATGGACTTTTTGTCCTACAGGGTATTGATTAGATACAATTCTTTCGGCAATACTAATGGCAACTTGCTGGTACTTAGGTAAGATGTCTTTTTTAGAGTTTCCCATAATTATCACATTAATCCTTTAGTTTTTTATTATTTGTTTTTATATTATCCGATTTTTTGAAAATCGTAAATCTTTTTAACCCAGTCTTATGTTGTCTTCCTACTATATGTTGTCTGACTTGTGTTGATAAAAAAATGATGATATGGTAAAGGTCTAGTAAAAGTGAATAATCGAACACGTTTTTAGAAAGGGTCGATAAAGATGTCAAATGACACGAAACAATTAGAGGAAAATTATTTAAACAGTACATATAAACAACTCAGTGAAACGAAAACATACTTGGATAATTGGTTAAGAGAAATGAAATCTGATGGACAATCTATCATGAAGCATATTACTGAAGATATTAAGATGAATGTGGATGGTATCGCAGACAAATTAGATTCATTTAGTCAAGTCGAGATGAAAAATAGAGAGATAGATCAATTGAATATCAAAATTAAAAACGGTGAAGTCACACTTGATAAAGTTAACCGATTACTAGAATCCCCGTATTTTGGTAAAGTTGTGGTTGATTTTTTAGATGACGAGCCGGTTGAGCCATTTTATATTGGTATGCATGGTTTTGCTAACCAAGAAAATATAAACTTGATTTATGATTGGCGCTCACCCATTGCAGAGCTGTTCTATAACAACGAATTAGGGAAATCATCATACAACGTCCGTGGTGAAGAGATTAAAACATCAATTGAAGAAAGAAGACAATTTGTTATTGAGCAAAGTAAATTAATTACTTACTTTGATACGATGATTTCAATTCAAGATGATGTGCTACTAGATGCCTTGGCTAGTGACGATACCAATCGTATGAAAGATATCACAGCAACTATTCAAAAAGAACAAAATGTGGTAATCAGAGATATACATCATGATTATATTTTAGTTAATGGTGTAGCAGGAAGTGGTAAGACTTCGGCAATTATGCAGCGAATTGCTTATTTACTTTATACTTTTCAAGAAAGTATTACTTCTGAAAATGTACTAATCCTATCCCCAAATAAAGCCTTTATTCAATATGTATCAGATGTATTACCAGCTCTAGGAGAGAAAAACCCAAGGAATATGACTATGTTACAGTTTATCCAAGCTTATCTAGGAAGAGCGATTGAATCAGAGACAAACTATTTTAACCGGATTGCCTCTAGTCATGTATCTAGTGAGAACGATATTTTAAGAACAAAGGAGTATGTAGGATTTATTAAGGAGAAAGCTCATCATGTTTTTGATGAGACCTCATTATTTAAAGCGATTATGTACCGTGAACAACCTATTATCTCTCAAAAAATGCTGATTGATTTATTTAATGATACACCAAAAGAATTACCTCATGCTGATCGTATCCAAGGAACGAAACAAAAATTACAAAGTTATTGGGAACGCAAGTTATTACATCAGTCAAAATCAAAACGTCTCCACGATGAAGTGACGAATTTAACTGAAGACCAACAAGAAAAATATTTTGGTCATTTAATTCAAAATGATTCAGAAAAAAGTTTGACGAAATATGCTGAACAGCTATTACGTAAAAAATATAAAAAAGTAACTAGACAAATTAATCAGTATAGATGGTTGAATCAAGACGTATTGTTTAATAGTTTATTTGAGATGTATACAGGTAAAAGTTATCAAGGTGATTTAAGACCACCTAACTTAGATGAAGCCGTGATTCAAGTGCTGATTAATCATTTATTTATTGAAAAATTAACTATGCCGAAAATGAAGTTTGTTTTAGTTGATGAAGTTCAAGATTACACTGAGGCACAGTTAGAATTATTGCTTCTTTTATATCCAAATAGTGAATTTACTATGGTAGGAGATGAGAATCAAGCAATTTTCAATACAAATGTGTCCTTTGAAACAATTAATCAAATTTTTGCTCAAAGACAAAAGCAAATTAAAAATTATAATTTACTAACAAGCTATCGTTCAACAGGTGCTATTACAGAGGTATTTAATCAATTAGCTATGAATGGTAGTGCTGATATTGTACCAGTTCGTCCAACTGGAGATACTCCTAAAGTTGTGTCGTACAAAGATGAGGAAGAGTTACTAAAAACAACTCAAAGTATTTTGGCTAGTTTAAACGGAGAAGAGCTGAGCGTTCTAGTTAAAACTGAAAAAGATGTGTTTTATTTGCAACAGTTATTTAAAGGAATAGAAGCTATTCAAGTTCTAAGTATCAATTTAGCTAAAGGCTTAGAGTTTGATAATGTACTTGTTTTAAATGTGACAGAAGAGATGTACCATACTGCTCGTGACAAGAAAATTTTATACACAGCTTTTTCTAGAGCAATGTCACGTTTGTTTATTGGATATAAAAATGAAAGAAGTTCATTGATTGACTTTTTATAAAAGTCAATCAATAGTTAAAAAGGATGTATTGGAGGAAATATGATTAAAAATCAACAACATATTACGATATTAAAGGCTGTTATGACATTAACGACAGGTTTAGTAATAGGATATTTAGATTGTTATACATTTATACGTTATGATAATAATATAATTAGTGCTCAAACAGGAAATTTTGTTGTTTTAGGTGTTAAGTTAGCAGCATGGGATGTCGTAGGCATCCTTGAAAATTTAATTTTAATTGCAGGGTTTTGCATTGGAACGATGGTTGCGTTTTATTGCATTGGAAAAACTTATTTAGTTTATAGAGATTTATTATATAGGTGGACGATGTTTGTTGGTATTTTACTACTAACTCAGTTCTTTTTACATGATGAGAACATGGTTCTTTTCCTACTTAGTTTGTTATCTGGTGTGGGATTGTCTTTCTTTAGAGATATAGGTAGTGTTTCGTTAAATAGTACCATAATGACAGGTAACTTTAGAATGCTCTACATAAATTTTGTTGACCGGTTTATTTTTAAAAACAAGGCAGCAAAGGTGATGCCTTATGTTAGTATTGCTTTAGTATTCTTAATTGGGGCATTTGTAAGTAGGAAATTAATGTGGCTATCTTTACTTGCTCATTATCAGCTGATAGTAGCTGTCTCATTAATACCTTATATTTTTATATTTATTTATAGAAAAAAAGAAAGAACAGCTAATTAATTTTAGTTGTTTTTTTTTAAGTTAACTGTATATAGTATATATATACAGAAAGTTAAGTAGTTAGGAGGCATTATGGAGATGATAGGGTAAAATATTTTGTGTAAATAGAAATTTAGGGTAGAAAAAGAGAAAGTCCATTCTGTAAAATTAAAGTTACGACACAGAAATTTTATAGGAGGACTTTCTCATGACTCATTTTACTACAGAAATAATGGAAACACTAATTAATAAAGGTGATTTAGATGATTTATTTCGTCGTCATTTAGAACTCGCTATCAACTCATTATTACAGGCTGAATTAACAGCGTTTCTTGACTACGAAAAGTATGATAGAGCTGGATTTAATTCAGGTAATTCCCGCAATGGGAATTACTCACGTTCATTTAAAACAGAATATGGAGAATTAAATTTGGTGATTCCTAGAGATAGAAATGGAGAATTTTCCCAACAAACATTACCAGCCTATAAAAGAACCAATGATTCCTTAGAAACTACTATTATTCAGCTATTTAAAAAAGGGATCACTATGTCTGAAATCTCTGATCTAATTGAAAAAATGTATGGTCATTATTACACACCACAAACTATTTCAAACATGAGTAAAATCGTATCTGAAGATGTTTTGGCTTTTAAAGAAAGAACTTTAGAAGCTAAATACTCAGTCATTTTTATGGATGCTACTCATATTCCTTTAAAGAGACAAACCGTATCAAAAGAAGCCGTTTATATTGTGATAGGCATTCGATTGGATGGAACCAAAGAGGTTCTAGGATTTACTATTGCTCCAACCGAATCTGCTTATGTTTGGAAAGAGATACTTCAAGATTTAAAAGATCGTGGTTTAGAAGAGGTTTTATTAGTTGTAACTGATGGTTTAAGTGGTATTCACGATAGTATCCATAGTGTCTATCCAAATGCTCAATTTCAACAATGTTGTGTCCATATCTCTAGAAATATTGCTCATAAGGTTCGTGTTAGTGATCGACAAGAAGTCTGTAATGATTTCAAATTGGTTTATCAAGCAGCTTCAAAAGAAGAAGCTATGAATCAAATAAGTTTTATGATAGATAAATGGAAAAAGCAGTATCCACGAGTAGTTAAATTACTCTTGAATCCTGCTATATTAACTTTCTATAACTTCCCACCATCAATCAGAAGAACTATCTACTCAACTAACTTGATTGAGGGATTTAATAAACAGTTAAAAAAATATACAAAGAGAAAAGAACAATTTCCTAATGAAGAATCTCTGGAGAGATTCCTTGTTTCTCAGTTCAATGAATATAACCAAAAATTTTTAGGCAGAGTACATAAAGGATTTAAGGAAATACAAGATACATTAGAATCAATGTTTTAACTTAAAAAAATGGAATGGATTTTCCATTTACACATAATTCTTGACGCAACCATGGAGATTATCATAGAAAAGAGTTTAGTTCCTATTTATGAGCAGATATATATACAAATTAAGTAGCAAATTATTAAAGGGGACATTCTCTCAGAAAGTGAACTTCCCTCGATTAGAGGTTTAGCTAAGTCCATTGGTGTCAGTGTTATTACAGTAAAAAAAGCTTACAAATTACTTCTACAAGATGACTTAGTAACAAGCGTTCCTATTTCAAAACGTAGTTATGTTTTGAGCCGCTATATGACAGGTGGGATACTCATTATTATTGGTATCATACCTACTTTGCTGATCTTTTTATTAAAATATATATTTGGTCAAAGAGTTGTGCCATCATTTGTGATAGAAGGGATTAGTTTAGCTGTTTTACTTAGTCTAATCGTTTTAGCGATTGCTATTCCTTTATTTTACAAATATTCACCTGAAGTAGCTAGAACGTATTTTCTAATTGGTATTTTTATTGTTGGGTTTGGTTTACCTTTTCTTTTTAGTCAATTAAACTTATCTATTCATTTATCTTTAGTTAATCTATTTATTTTTCTGATTGTGATTGCTATAGTAGCTTTATTATTATCAATTAAGATATTCTCTAAAAAAATACTGTTAAATTAACCAAAATTTATAAAAACAAACCTTTTTATAATTTCGGATTTAACGACTAAAAAGAATTAATTAAAGAGAAAAAAGGGTGTAGAGTAATAGGTGGATATATAATAAAAATATTTCAAATGGGGGCAACATTATGTATAGAAGTAATGGAAACTATGAAGCATTTGCAAGACCGGTGAAACCAGAAAGAACAGATAAAATTTCAAACGTTTATTTAGTTGGTTCAGGACTAGCATCATTAGCCACTGCAGCCTTTTTAATTCGAGATGGACAAGTTCCTGGTAACAGAATTACTATTTTAGAAGAACTAGCAATTGCTGGTGGATCTTTAGATGGTCTTGATAAACCTGAGTATGGTTTTGTTATTCGCGGGGGACGTGAGATGGAGAGCCATTTCGAATGTCTATGGGACCTATACCGTTCAATTCCTTCACTAGAAATTGAAGATGCATCTGTATTAGATGAGTTTTACTGGTTAAATAAAGAAGATCCAAATTCTTCTCATTGCCGTATTATTCATGAACAAGGTAAACAATTACCAACAGATGGTGAGTTTTTATTATCGGAGCAAGCAATTAAAGAAATTATGAATTTATGTATGATGCAAGAAGATGAGTTACAAGACAAACGTATTGATGAAGTCTTTACAGACGATTTCTTTGCATCTAATTTCTGGACGTACTGGTGTACTATGTTTGCCTTTGAAAACTGGCATTCAGCTATGGAGATGCGTCGCTATCTAATGCGTTTTGTTCACGCTATTGATGGACTAGCAGATTTCTCTGCATTGAAATTTACTAAATATAATCAATACGAATCATTAGTATTACCACTAGTTAAATATTTACATGATAAAGGTGTTCAAATTCAATATGATACAAAAGTTAAAAATGTGATTATTGAATCTGAAGATGGTGAAAAAGTAGCGAAAGAACTTCAATTAGTAGTTGAGGGACAAGATTCAGTTGTTGAATTACAAGAAGATGACTTAGTTTTCATCACAAATGGTTCTATTACTGAAAGTTCTACTTATGGTCACCAAAACCAATCAGCACCTGTGTCTAAAGAGTTAGGTGGTAGCTGGAACTTATGGAAAAACTTATCAGAACAAGACCCAGCATTTGGTCGTCCTGAGAAATTCTGTGAAAATCTTCCAGATGAAAGCTGGTTTGTATCAGCAACAATCACAACATTAGATGATAAAATTGCACCATACATTGAAAAAATTAGTAAACGTGATCCATACGCTGGTAAAGTTGTAACTGGTGGTATCGTATATGCTCAAGACTCTAACTGGAGACAAAGTTATACAATTAACCGTCAACCTCACTTTAAACTACAACCTAAAGATGAGTTAGTTATTTGGTTCTATGCTCTATCTTCTAACAAAGATGGTAACTATGTTAACAAACCAATCGTTGAGTGTACAGGTGAAGAGATTGCTAAAGAATGGTTATATCATATTGGTGTACCAGTTGATCAAATTGATGATTTAGCTAAAAACTCTGTAAGTGTGGTACCTGTTTATATGCCGTTTATTACCTCTTACTTTATGCCACGTGCAAATGGTGACCGTCCATTAGTTGTTCCAGAAGGTGCTAAAAACTTTGCCTTTATAGGTAACTTTGCTGAAACTGAGCGTGATACAGTATTCACTACTGAATATTCAGTAAGAACTGCTATGGAAGCTGTTTATACATTATTAGATGTAGACCGTGGTGTACCAGAAGTATTCGCTTCAGCTTATGATATTCGTGAGCTACTAAAAGCAGCATACTGGATGAATGATAAAAAAGGTTTGAAAGATATTAAAGTACCTTGGACAACTCGCATGATTGAAAAATATGAGTTGAAAAAATACGAAGGAACATTTGCAGAACAACTATTAGAAGAAAATCATTTAATTTAATTAAAAATGGTGAATATAAAAGCTAGAAAATTGGGCTCTTCGTCAAATGATGTGGATGAGTAAAATTAAGTGAATTTAGGCAGCAGAAACCGAATGGTTTTTGCTGCTTTTTTGTTTGTCTTTAAAATTAAGTAAAATTCTGTATTTATAGTTCTGAAAATTTCTATAGCCGTAAGCTATTCGTTTGATTAATTTAATTTTGTTTATGGAACCTTCTAAACAACCATTTGAATAAGCGTATTTAAAGGTGTTTTCAATTCTTGGTAAATGCTTCTTTAGTGTTCGAATCGAGGTTTTCATTGGAATAGAGATATCTTCGTTAGCTAATAATAATAGATCAGAAAAAGTGTCAAAATCATTGTTTTTACTACAGTATAATAGTTCTTGATAAAGTTTATAAGTTTCTGATAACTCTTTGTTTAAGCTAAGTAAATAATCCATGACATCTGTTTCAGGTAAAATACTCTTAAATAAACGCTGATAACGATAATCTGTATAATTCAATTCATTAGAATCTTTTAAAAAGAGTTTCCAATATTTTTTTAGTTTTCGATAATTTTTCATGTCAGTTACATTCGATGTGCGATAACGATTCATCGTCTTAATTCTAGTTATGTTTAAAGAACGACTGATAAGTTGAACTAAGTGAAAGCGATCAATAATCACCTCAGCATTAGGAAATAGCCTTTTGGCTAATTTAAAATAGGCTGCATTCATATCAACGACAATTGTTTTTACTTGGCGACGAACCTTTAGAGAGTACTTAAGAAAGTGTTTCTCTAGTGTTAGCTTTTTATTATCAATGAGAATATCGATAATTTGGTGTGTAGAGGAATCAGAGTAAATAAAACTGTACTTGCCACTATTGTTTTTAACCGAAGTAAATTCATCAAAACAAAGGTTTTGAGGTAAATATAAAAATTGATTAGATAAGTCTTTACCACCAGATACTAAAATTCTATTAATCGTTGTTGATGAAACAAAATGTCTTTTAGCTAAATCTTTAAACGAGATCGCATCACTTAACTCAATAAGAATTGATTGCTTCACTCTTTTAGCGATAAAACAATGTTTCTCAATTTCTGAAGATTCAGCTAGAAAAGAGGAGTCACAATGACGACAAAGGAATCTCTGTTTCTTTAATAAAAGATAGGTTGGGTAGTGAGCCACACTTAACCACTTTATTCGAGAAGAAATAAACCCATTTTTCACAATAGAAAATTGTTCATTTTTAATGCCACAACAAGGACAAGCCGAAGGAGTGTAAGTAAGAATACCTTTATAAATCTTGGATCTTATCCCTTTAATAAGCTGTTCCTCACAAAAAATAGAATCGAAATAAATATTTTTATCTTTTAAATCTAGCGATAGTCGAATACAATGGTTATGGGACATACGAATCTTCCTTTCTAAAATTTGGTTTGGTCACTTTAATTTTAACGGGAAAGTTCGTATGTTTCTATTATTTTGAAAAAAAATAGATGCGAATGAATTTCTTCATCCACATCAAAAATTATACAACCGAAAATTGTTGATTAACAGTTTTCTAGCTTTTTTGTGGTTAGATTAGGTTATGATATGCAAATAAAAGTCAGTTTTTAAATTGTAAAAACTTTTATAATTCCTTTATGATGGAGTTATAAATTCTTATTTGTTTATGAAAGGTTGTAAGTGATATGACAACAAATCAGATTGAGACAAAAAATATGAACTTTAAAAGTTGTTTTGATATTATTGGGCCAATTATGATAGGACCATCAAGTTCACACACAGCAGGCGCCATAGGGATTGGTTTTTTGGCACATAAATTATTTCAAGGCAAACCAACAAATGCTACTGTGAAGTATTATGAATCATTTGCAGAAACTCATAAAGGGCATGGTACAGATTATGCTATTGCGAGTGGTATTTTAGGTTTTTCAACAGATGACGTGCGGGTACCAGCTGCTCTTGATATTTTAAAAGAAGAGAATATAGTGATTGAATTTATTGAAATACCTCATGCAAGTCCAGTTGGACACCCTAATACAGCCTGCATTACATTAAGTAATGAGCATGAAAGAATACATGTGACAGGTATTTCTATTGGTGGTGGCTTAATTGAAGTAAAAGAGATTCAAATAGCTGGATTTGATATTAAGCCACAAGGTAGTTTACCAATAATTTTGGTTATCTACCCAAAAGATGCCACTCTTGTTGAAGGTGACATTGATCAGATATTAGAAAGTAGTCTAGTGAAAATAAATGCTAAGCATGTTTTTAAAGCAAAGCATTCCGTATTATTAGAATATGACTTGGACACTGAACTACCCAAGCAGGTGAGGAAGCAATTGGGTGATTATTGTCAAGACTATCAGTTCATTTTATTGTAAAAAGTAAAATTAATTATTATGATTATCAAATATTGAGTTATTATAGGTACCTATTGACCAATAGGTATAGCCCATCAGTTTATTGTAAAAAAAAATGAAAATAATAAGAAAAATATATATTGTAAACTGAATACAATCCAAATTTAGAGTGAGACAGAAGATATTTGGTGAAAAAATAATTATTTTTTTATGAAAAATGTTAAAGATATCTCACTTGTATTTTTATTGTGTTATAATACTTTCAGTTTATTGGTCTATAAATAAGTGGGGGAGGGTATATTGATGAAAGAAAAAAAGAATGAGAAATCTAAAAAAGAAAATATTTGGGGTATGTTTATTCTAAAAACTGCCTTTTATACGGCTGTTTTGTTAGTTTTAATTTATCTCTATCAATATAGTCAAGTTGGTGGCGGCTCATTTATTTATAATCAATTTTAGAATTGGAGCTTATTATGAAAGACAATCGTATTATTAAAACTATTCAAGAGACTGCATTACATCAAGGTGATACTTTATGCTTTGATGATTTAAATAAATCGATGAGTTATTTAGAGCTAGAAAACAAATCAAATGCATTGGCTCAATATTTAGAAGAGAATTTTCCAAATAAACAACCTATCATTGTTTATGGAGGACAAGAAGCTTTTATGTTAGTTGCTTTTTTAGCCTGTACCAAATCAGGGCATGCTTATGTTCCAATAGATGATCATACGCCAAAAGAGAGAGTCAGCATGATTTACTCAGAAGCAGATAGTACCTGTGTATTAGCCTTATCAGACTGGCCTCTAGCTCATGGTGTGGTACATAATAGGTCAGAAATTTTATTAAAAAGTGAAAGTGGTAAACAGCCTTCTTTTAAACATTGTGTATCTGGTGATGATATCTATTATATTATTTTTACATCAGGAACAACTGGAAAACCAAAAGGGGTACAGATTACTTATAATAATCTAATTAGCTTTATAGATTGGATGCTTTTAGATTTTGGCTTAAAGCCTAAACAACGCTTTTTATGTCAAGCACCTTTTTCATTTGATTTATCTGTGATGGATGTTTATCCGGCTTTGCTTTTACAGGGTACTTTAGTATCTATGCCAAAACAAATGACGGAAAACTTTCCGTTATTATTTCAGTCTATCCCTAACATGTTATTAAATGTCTGGGTCTCGACACCATCCTTAGTAGAGATGTGCTTACTTAGTCCAGATTTTAATGAAGAAGTGTTACCTGATTTGAAAACTTTTCTATTTTGCGGGGAAGAGCTTCCTAAAAAAGTGGCAGAGAAATTAGTGGAACGTTTTTCCAAGGCAACTATTTTTAATACATATGGTCCTACTGAAACAACGGTGGCCATTACTGAAGTGAAACTAACGTCAGAAATATTAGCCAATTATGATAGAGTACCACTTGGGAAAGTTAAGAGTGATACTAATATTTTTATATTGGATGACTCAAATAACATATTAAATCACGGAGAAATAGGGGAGATTATTATCGCTGGACCAAGTGTTTCTCCTGGTTATTTTGAAAATCCAGAAAAAACTGAAGAAGCTTTCTTTATGTTTAATAATCAGCCTGCATATCGTACAGGCGATTCTGGCTTACTGGAAGATGGTTACCTATTTTATAAGGGGCGTATGGATTTTCAAATCAAATTAAATGGCTTTAGAATGGAGTTGGGTGATATTGATAATCACTTAACGGAGTTACCTGGGGTTAGACTAGCTTGTACAGTTCCTAAGATGAATAAACTAGGTAAAGTCAATCAACTAGTTGCCTATATTGTGTTAGAAGAAAAAGTACTTGACGCAGTTGGAAAGACAAAAGAATTAAAAGCTGACCTAAAAGAGTTAGTCATGGATTACATGATTCCCCAACGTTTTGTTTACGTTGAAGAGTTACCATTGACACCAAATGGAAAAGTAGATAGGAAGTTTTTAATCAATGAGGTGAATGGATGATTGAGAAGTTAATGGATTACATTCCTTATCTAACACCTTACGAAACACCTTTTTATTTTATTTTAATTGGCTTGTTTTTTATACCATCAATTATTTTATCTCTTCGTGGCAAACGAAGTATGTGGTACCAAAACTTTTTAACTATTTTGTTTTTATGGATTAGTTTTGCTGGACCTAATATGGGGCAAGGAATGGCTTTAATTATCTATATTGTTTGGCAACTATTATTAACCATTATATATTTTAAATATAGGCAAAAAAATAATAAAAGTGGCTGGTTTTATTTGGCTGTCTTTTTGAATATTTTACCGATGATTATTATTAAAGTTAGTCCATTTTTAGGCCATCAATCTGCTTTAGCTTTTTTAGGTTATTCTTATTTAACATTTAAAGCAGTTCAAGTGGTGATGGAAATTAGGGACGGGATTATTAAAGAGTTTAAACCGACTTACTACATTCAGTTTTTAATCTTTTTTCCAACGATTTCATCAGGACCAATTGATAGATATAGAAGGTTTTTAAATGATTACTTAAATCCTCCTGATCAAGATAAATATGTTGGGTTACTTGGTAAGGGAATTCAGTCTATATTTCTTGGGTTTTTATATAAATTTATTATAGGCTATGTACTAAGTACACACTTATTGACTTACGTAGAAGGAGTTGCCCTAGGTGGTAGTCATCCTATATGGGGTGTTATAGGCTACATGTATGTTTATAGCATGTACTTATTTTTTGATTTTGCAGGCTATAGTTTATTTGCAGTAGGAGTTAGCTACCTACTAGGTTACGAAACACCAATCAACTTTAATAAGCCTTTTTCAAGCCCGAATATCAAAGAATTTTGGAACCGTTGGAACATGACTCTTTCTTTTTGGTTTAGAGATTACGTTTATATGAGATTGATGTTTACTCTATTAAAGAAAAAAGTATTTAAAAGTCGTGTTGTAGCAAGTAATGTCGGTTATTTTGCACTGTTTTTCTTAATGGGAATTTGGCATGGGTTAACATGGTATTATATCGTGTATGGCTTGTATCACGCTTTACTAATTTGTACGAATGATGCTTGGTTACGTTATAAGAAGAAAAATAAGGAACACCTCCCAAGTAACAAATGGACAAAAGCATTGGCTATATTTATAACCTTCAATGCTGTTTGTTTTAGTTTTTTAATTTTTTCAGGATTTTTTGATGTCTTGATTAAACATTATTTATAATAAATAGGAGATGACTAGTATGAATATAAAAGAAACGGTATTAGAAATTATTGAAGACTTAACAGGGACTGATTATACAGACCAATTAGATACAGATCTTTATGAGGATGGAACTCTTGATTCTATGGCAACTGTCCAAATGTTAGTAGAAATCGATGGTCAATTAGGTATTACAGTACCTGTATCTGAATATGAAAGAAGTGAATGGGCGACACCTGCCATGATTATCACACAGGTTGAAGCATTACAATCATGACATTTAAGAAAAAAGTATTTTTAGCGATTGGACCATTTCTAACAGCTTTGTTAATCATTGTTTTGTTGTTTTTTTCGCCTATTAATATAATTCAACAACCATCTGAAAAAGAAATACATCAAGCAGCTTCATCAATGTCGGCTAATATGTTACGTGGGGTTGATATGAAACGACAAGCAGCAGAATCGGGTGAGTATTTACCTTTTTTTGGTTCCTCAGAACTAAGTCGTGTCAATCCTTTTCACCCATCTGTTTTAGCCGAAAAGTATGATAGAGAGTATGAACCTTATCTTTTAGGAGCGCCTGGAACCCAATCTTTAACCCATTTTTTTATGCTGAATTCTTTAGGCTCATCTATGGAAGGAAGGAAAATTGTTTTTATTATTTCACCACAGTGGTTTGTTAAAAAAGGTGTCTCTGAAGCGATGTTTTCTCACTTTTATTCCCCAACAGCGACATATGATTGGTTAGTCCATTTAAATGGTAATGATGAGACTAGCCGGTACGTTGCTAATCGTTTATTAGAATTTGATAATGTTCAATCTGATGGACAAATGAGACGTTTATTAAAAAAAGTGAGCCAAGGAGATAACTTGACTTCTTTTGAAAAAGAGCGAGCAAAATTAAAATTACGATCGCTTGAGAGAGTGGATTTGTTATTTGGAAAAACAGGGTTTCAGTCAAAAAGTGAGAAAATCACAAAACAAACTAAAAAGTTACCGTCTACTTATAATTTTTCAGAGTTAGATGCCCTAGCTATTACAACTGGTGAAGAAAAAACCAATAATAATGAGTTTAGAATTTCTAATAACTTTTACACAAAGCGCCTAGCACCTTCTAAAGAGAGGTTAAAAGGCTCACAAAAGAAATTTGACTACACCGTTTCACCTGAATTTAGTGATTTTCAATCATTTTTAGAGCTATTAGCTAAATATAACATTGACGCTATGTTTATGATTCCACCAGTAAATGAGTTGTGGTCAGACTACACAGGTCTTTCAACTAAAATGTTGGATGAGTTTTCAAGAAAAGTAACCTATCAACTAGAATCTCAAGGATTTACTAATATTGTTGATTTTACTGAAAAACGTTCTGAGCCATATTTTATGGAAGATACTATTCATATTGGTTGGCGAGGTTGGCTTGAGATGGATACTAAATTACAAGAATTTTTAACATCAAATAAAAAGCCAGAATATCATATAAATCCAGAATTGTTTTATAGTGAAGCATGGCAGAAGAAAAAGTATTGATTAAGGTCAATACTTTTTTTTGTTAAATTTTAGTAGAGATGTGGTTATATTTATATCATATTCACATAAAACTCCTTAATATTTGCGCCTAATCAGAAAGAACTATACATTTTAAGTTATATTTTTAACATAAAATAATAAAAGATAAATATAGGGAGAGATTATATGCAGAAAAAATCAAATGTTCATTTTAATCGTCATTTATTAGTCGCAACACTTGTGATAGGAAGTTTTTGTACGGTTTTAAACCAGACATTACTAACAACAGCTTATCCAGACTTAATGAAAGACTTTTCCGTATCAACTGCTACTGTCCAGTGGTTAACTACTGGATTTTTATTAGTTAATGGTATTATGATTCCAATTAGTGCTTATTTTATGAATAATATATCTACTAAGAAATTATATATGGCAGCGATGTTTACCTTTTTATTAGGAACGATTATCTGTTTCATGGCACCGACATTTAATTTATTACTAACAGGTAGAGTCGTTCAAGCGATGGGTGTTGGTATTTCACTACCACTATTACAAACTATCATGTTAACGATTTATCCAGAAGACGAGCGTGGGAAAGCTTTAGGGATTACAGGTATTGTAGTTGGATTGGCACCTGCCGTTGGCCCAACACTTTCTGGTTGGATTATCGACCAATATAGTTGGCGCTATTTATTTGCTATTTTAATTCCAATTGTTATTATTGTTTTAATTATGTCAATGGTATTTATGAAAGATGTTCTCCCTTTAAATTCATCTAAAATGGACTGGCCATCACCGATCTTATCAACTTTAGGATTTGGTGGCTTATTATATGGCTTTTCTATTGTAGGAAATAGGGGTTGGGGAAATCCAGTTGTTATCACTTCTTTAGTTTTAGGTGTTATTTTAGTTTACGTTTTTGGTAAACGCCAATTAGCATTAAAAAATCCGTTTTTACAAATTAAAGTATTTGAATCAAGAATCTTTTTAAGAACAGCTATTTTAAGTGGTGTGGTAAATATGGCCATGGTTGGAGCGGAAATGGTTTTACCTTTATACATCCAGGACGTCAGACACTTATCACCATTTCATTCTGGCTTAGTGCTATTGCCTGGTGCTTTATTGTTAGGTATTATGATGCCAATTACTGGTAGTTTATTCGATAAATTTGGAGCTAAATATTTAGCTATTATTGGAATGTCTCTTTTAACAGTAGGAACGCTTGCTTTATGTACATTGACAGAGACAACAGCAATTAATTTTATTATTGTCGTGTATGCTATTAGGATGTTAGGCGTATCAATGGTGATGATGCCTGTTACCACTGCAGGAATGAATTCTTTACCAGATAGTTTATTAAGTCATGGTACAGCAGTTAATAATACTGTTCGTCAGCTATTTAGCTCGATTGGAACAGCTATCTTAGTTAGCTTTTTAACACAAACAACACTACGTCATATGCCAGCTAAATCTGAAATGACAACTTCTCCAACTGAGTATAAAACAAAAGCTCTTCAAGCAACTCTTGATGGATATAACACAGCTTTTATAGTTGCTAGTGTCTTTTGTGTGATTGGTTTAATCATGGCCTTCTTCTTAAAAGGAAATAAACCAAAACAAGATAAAGGATTACATGTTTAATAAGCAATATGAAAGATTAGTGTGATACTAATCTTTTTTTGTTTGATTCTCTGAGTCAAAATTTTTAACCTTACAAAAAGTAAGTGTTAAGGTAATCTTGTCATTAACAAATAGGAGGAAATAACACATGATGAAAATTGGAATTATTTTAGGTAGTACAAGAGAAGGTAGAGTTAGCCCACAAGTTGGAGAGTACATCAAACAAATTGGAGATAAACGTGAAGATGCCTCTTTTGAAATTGTAGATATTGCTGATTATAACTTACCATTTTTAGGTACAGGACCAGCAAATCAAGCATGGAACGATAAAATTAATGAATTAGATGGTTATGTGTTTATTGTTCAAGAATACAATCATGGTTTGTCTGCAGCTCTTAAAAATGCGATTGATAGTGCTAGACAAGAGTGGTTTAATAAAGCAGCTGGTATTGTTAGTTATGGTTCAGGTGGTGGTATTCGTGCTGCTGAGCAAGTACGTACGATTATGGCAGAACAATCTGTTGCAACAGTAAGAACACACCCTGCATTTAACTTATTTACTGATTTTGAAAACATGTCAGTCTTTAAACCAGGTGCTCATATGGAAAAAGGTGTTGAGGACATGTTAGATGAATTAATGTTATGGAGCAAAGCTTTTAAAACAATTAGACCATAAAAAATAACAGGATTAATAAAATAGAAACTAACACTTAAGTCAGTTTCTGATATAGATTTTGAGATAACAACTATTTAGGTTGTTATCTTTTTTTTGTTTAACATGTTGACATGCTAAAAAGGAGAATAACTGGTTGCGTCAAGAATTATGTGTAAATGGAAAATCCATTCCATTTTTTTAAGTTAAAACATTGATTCTAATGTATCTTGTATTTCCTTAAATCCTTTATGTACTCTGCCTAAAAATTTTTGGTTATATTCATTGAACTGAGAAACAAGGAATCTCTCCAGAGATTCTTCATTAGGAAATTGTTCTTTTCTCTTTGTATATTTTTTTAACTGTTTATTAAATCCCTCAATCAAGTTAGTTGAGTAGATAGTTCTTCTGATTGATGGTGGGAAGTTATAGAAAGTTAATATAGCAGGATTCAAGAGTAATTTAACTACTCGTGGATACTGCTTTTTCCATTTATCTATCATAAAACTTATTTGATTCATAGCTTCTTCTTTTGAAGCTGCTTGATAAACCAATTTGAAATCATTACAGACTTCTTGTCGATCACTAACACGAACCTTATGAGCAATATTTCTAGAGATATGGACACAACATTGTTGAAATTGAGCATTTGGATAGACACTATGGATACTATCGTGAATACCACTTAAACCATCAGTTACAACTAATAAAACCTCTTCTAAACCACGATCTTTTAAATCTTGAAGTATCTCTTTCCAAACATAAGCAGATTCGGTTGGAGCAATAGTAAATCCTAGAACCTCTTTGGTTCCATCCAATCGAATGCCTATCACAATATAAACGGCTTCTTTTGATACGGTTTGTCTCTTTAAAGGAATATGAGTAGCATCCATAAAAATGACTGAGTATTTAGCTTCTAAAGTTCTTTCTTTAAAAGCCAAAACATCTTCAGATACGATTTTACTCATGTTTGAAATAGTTTGTGGTGTGTAATAATGACCATACATTTTTTCAATTAGATCAGAGATTTCAGACATAGTGATCCCTTTTTTAAATAGCTGAATAATAGTAGTTTCTAAGGAATCATTGGTTCTTTTATAGGCTGGTAATGTTTGTTGGGAAAATTCTCCATTTCTATCTCTAGGAATCACCAAATTTAATTCTCCATATTCTGTTTTAAATGAACGTGAGTAATTCCCATTGCGGGAATTTCCTGAATTAAATCCAGCTCTATCATACTTTTCGTAGTCAAGAAACGCTGTTAATTCAGCCTGTAATAATGAGTTGATAGCGAGTTCTAAATGACGACGAAATAAATCATCTAAATCACCTTTATTAATTAGTGTTTCCATTATTTCTGTAGTAAAATGAGTCATGAGAAAGTCCTCCTATAAAATTTCTGTGTCGTAACTTTAATTTTACAGAATGGACTTTCTCTTTTTCTACCCTAAATTTCTATTTACACAAAATATTTTACCCTATCGTTTTTTTTCGTTACGAATATATAATTTGTTGCCTAATAACTTTAGTTTGTTTCTTAAAAAAAATTTTAAACAAAGATATAATAGGAATGTAAACGATTGAGAGGGGGATGACATGTGAGTAAAAAGTTTAAAAAATTTTGGTCAGATGTTGTTAAATTTAAAGCACTAATATTTATGGCCCTACCTGGTATGATATGGTTTATCTTTTTCTTCTACATTCCAGTATTAGCTAATGTGGTTGCATTTAAAGATTTTAGAATATCACCAGATGGTTTTTTTGCAAGCTTGAGACAAAGTGAATGGGTAGGATTTGAAAACTTCAAGTTCTTATTTGCTTCAAATGATGCTTGGCTTATTACACGAAACACACTAGTTTATAACATTGTATTCTTAGCATTTAATTTATTTTTTGCTATTGCATTTGCTATTATTATGAGTGAGTTACGTAACAAAAAAGCAGTGAAGGTCTATCACACGATGTCTTTACTACCATACTTCTTATCATGGGTAGTTATTTCGTACTTTGTTTATGCCTTTTTAAGTCCTGATAAAGGGATTTTAAATCATTTGCTTGTATCAAACGGGGGACAGTCAATTAATTGGTATGCTGATCCTAAATGGTGGCCTTTGATTTTTGTTATCTTAAATGTTTGGAAGAGTCTTGGTTATAACAGTATTATCTACTATGCATCAGTTATGGGAATAGATCCTACATATTATGAGGCAGCTATGGTGGATGGTGCTAGTAAGTGGCAACAAATTAAGAACGTGACAATTCCACAAATTATTCCAATGATGAGTGTCTTATTAATCTTGAATATTGGTGGTATCTTTAGAGCTGACTTTGGTATGTTCTACTCAGTTCCAATGAACTCAGGAGCACTTTATCAAGTAACGTCAGTATTAGATACATATATCTATAATGGTATGACAGCAACAGGTGATATTGGTATGAGTGCTGCGGCTAGTTTGTATCAATCAGCTGTAGGTAGTATTTTATTACTTGGTGCCAATGCTATTGTTAGAAAATTAGATCCAGATTCAGCATTATTTTAATAGGAGGTGTCACAGTTGAGTGAAAAGAAAAAAGTAAAAAAAGTTGAAATACGTGCCTTTAGTCCAGGTGTGGATTTATTCTTTAGTATCGTTGTGGCCCTGTTTGCCATTTCATGTATCATTCCTTTTATCTTTGTTATTATTATCTCTTTAACAAGCGAAGGATCACTGGCAAATAATGGATATAGTTTCTGGCCAGAAGCTTGGTCATTTGAAGCATATAGATATATCTTCTCAGGACAAATGTCACAAAAAATTATTCGTGCCTTTGGTGTGACAATCTTAGTCACTGTACTGGGTACATTATTAAATTCAACAATCACAAGTTTGTATGCTTATGCGATTTCAAGAAGTAATTTTCCATTTAGAAGATTCTTCACAATATTCGCTTTGATTACGATGTTATTTGTACCAGGTATGGTAGCAAACTACTTAGTGATGACAAACTTACTACAGTTAAAAGATACAATTTGGGCACTTATTTTACCACTTGCCTTAGGACCTTTTAATATTTTAGTAATGAGAACATTCTTTAGAAAAAATGTTCCAGATAGTATTATCGAGTCAGCACGTATTGATGGTGCTAGTGAAATGAAAATCTTCATCAGAATTGTATTACCACTTGCCGTACCTGGTATTGCAACAATTAGTTTATTTGCGGCTTTAGGATATTGGAATGATTGGTTTAATGCCCTACTTTACATTCAAAATGATAATTTAGTGCCATTACAATACCTATTAATGAAAATCCAAAATAACTTGGATTACTTAGCACAAAATGCTGGTATGAGTGCTCAAATGGCTGGTGGTCTTGCTGCCTTACCAAATGAATCAGCTCGTATGGCAATCGTCGTGATTTCAACTTTACCAATTGCTATAACATATCCATTTTTTCAAAAGTACTTCGTTGGCGGTCTAACAATTGGTGGCGTGAAAGAATAAAATTGATTTAGGGGGAATATCTTGTGAACAAATTTAAAAAAACATTATTAGTAGCGGGAGCAGCATTAGCATTAGTTGGTTTAACTGCCTGTGGTGGTGGCGACAAAAAAGCTGATGGTGATAAAGCTGGAGATAAATCAGGAGATGTAACAAAATTATTAATGTATCAAATTGGTGATAAGCCTGAAAATTACGATACATTAATGGATATTGCAAATAAACAAATTAAAGAAGAAATTAATGCAGAAATTGATTTACAATACATCGGCTGGGGCGATTGGGAAAAGAAAATGAGTACGATTATCGCTTCTGGTGAAAACTATGATATCGCCTTTACAGGTGGAACTTATGTAACAGATGCTCAAAAAGGAGCTTACACTGATCTAACTGAAATGGCACCTAAATATGCTAAAAATGCTTATGATCAATTAGATGAGGCTTATATCACAGGTAATCTGGTTGATGGTAAACTTTATGCCTTCCCAGTAAATGGTAACGTATATGGTCAACAAGTGTTAACATTTAACAAACAATACTTAGATAAATATGATTTAAAAGTCGATGATATTAAATCATATGCAGATGCAGAAGATGTATTGAAAAAATTCCATGAAAAAGAACCAAATATTGCAGCTTTTGCAGTAGGACAATCATTTATCGTTTCTGGTAACTACGATTACCCATTAGGAAAAAATAGCCCATTTGCAGTAAAAACAGATGGTGATAATAATGCACCAAAAATTATTAATCAATATGATGATGAAGATTTTATTGCAAATTTAGAGTTAATGCATAAATGGTATCAAGATGGATTAATTCCAACAGATGCTGCCACAAATACAACTGGCTTCCCATTAGATGGTAATACTTGGTTAATGCGTGAAGAAACACAAGGACCTATGGATTATGGTGATACTATTTTAACAAATGCTGCAGGTCAACCATTAGTTTCAGCAGCAATCACTATTCCACTAAAAACTACAGCACAAGCTCAAATGGCTAACTTTGCTGTATCTAATGTTTCTAAAAACAAAGAAAAATCTGTTGAGTTCTTAGGTTTATTAAATAGTAATGCTGAATTATTAAATGGTTTAGTATGGGGTGTTGAAGGCGAAGCTTGGGAAAAAGTTAGCGATAACCGTATTAAATTATTAGATGGCTACAAACCAAATACTCATATGGCTGCTTGGAACACTGGTAATAATATGATTTTATACACACAAGATACATTACCTGAAGAAAAAATTAAAGAACGTGATGAAAGCATTAAAACTGCTGAAACATCACCAATTCTTGGATTTAACTTCAATACAAGCTCTGTTAAAACTGAGTTAACAAATATTGCAAACGTGATGAACCGTTACCAAGCAAGTTTAAATACAGGTACTGTTGATCCTAAAAACACTCTACCAAAATTAAACGACGATCTTAAAAAAGCTGGTTGGGATAAAGTTCAAGAAGAGATGCAAAAACAATTGGATGAGTTTGTCAAAACGAAATAATTAAAAAATAAAGTCAACTAAAAAATGGATATGATAAAGAAAAGACTGAGACATAATAAAAATGTCTCAGTCTTTTCAATTAGTGCTTATTTTTTCATGGAAAAAGTAGTATGATGATGAATGAGTTTAATGAAAGAATAGGAGAGTCAACATGATTGATAAAGGATTTAAAGGTGTATGGTTAATAGTTAAATTGAATTTATTATTTGTACTTTTTACATTGTGCGGTTTAGTAGTATTTGGTATAGGGGCAGCCCTTCAGATGACCAGCGACTTATTTCAAGAATCAGAGCTTGATTATAGAAAAGTAACTTTTCAAAAAGCCTGGTTATCATTTAAAACTAATTTCTTAAGAAGTAATGGTTTATTTTGGCTATATAACGGTGTAGCTTTGTTATTAGGTTATAATTTATATTTATCTGTGCAACTAACGGGGATTGTCTGGATTATTATTAATTTTATTTTAATTGCAGCAACATTGTTCATTTTTATAGCGTATCAGTACGTATTAGTTTATACAACAAACTATGATATTCCAGTATCTCAACTGATTAAGTTATCATTTATCAGTATCTTTTTAAGTTTTGGTTCATTTTTAAAATTAATCTTTGGTTTTGTAGTGATAATGATCATTAGTTGGTTGATGAAAGGTTTATTTTTATTTGCTACAGTGAGTTTGATGATAGCTTGGGACAACATTGCAACGAAACAAAACCGTGATTTTGTTGACAAAAGGTTGACGGTAGATGAAGAATAAAGTAAAAACTTTTTTTTCTAAAAATATTTTAATTTCTCAGTTAATGCAAATTTATAGTTTACTTTTAATTGTTGTCATTTCTATAATGGTACTAGGATATAGTATGCTTGTGATAAAAAAAACTCAAGATGATGCGTATAGCACAGTGGATAATATGTCTCAGCAAATCGCCTCATCAGTTCAAACCAATGACAGTGTATTATCTAATGTTGTCTGGAATTTAGCAACGACTCAAAATCATTTTGAAAACATGCGAAATTATATGTTATTACCTCCTCAAGAATATTTTGAGTATTCACTTAAAAATTGGCAGCAAGGTGATAATAATGAACTATTTCCTGATATTTTAAGTAGTATTTTTTATAGTTTTCCTACAATTTCTACAATTGATATTTATTTAGATGAGGTCAATAGATATTTACATGTGGACCGTGAAAAAACCAACGGCATATTTGAGTATGGTAAGCCAGTAGTCACAGATGAGCTGATCTTGATACGTTCGATTCAAATTCCAAATACGATGGAAACAGTTGGGCAAATTAATATTACGTTTGATAATTCGGTGATGTTAAATGATTTGAATCATGGTTTTCCGGCAAGTGCTTTGATGTTTGATTCTAATAGGCGTTTACTTTATAGTAAAGATGGTTATATGAATCAAAAAGAGCTAACTGAGATTACAAATACTTACCGAAATAGTGGGATTCTACCGTTAAAGGCGATTGAAAAGAAATTTATTGTGAGACATCACGTTATTAAAGGTATCACCATCCTTGTTTTAATAGATAAATCAGAGGTTCACAGAGATATCATTAGGCAACTTCTACCTGTTTTTTTTGTAGGAATTTTAGTAACCATTATCTTATTGATTGGTTTAGAGAAAATATTTAGAAGTTATTCAAAACAAGTAGCAGTTATAGTGGATGTTACAGAAGAAGTTAGTCAAGGAAACTTAGTGGCTCAAATTGATACAAGTGACATGCGTATGGAATTATATGATTTATCTATGGCAATCAATCAAATGATTCAGAGTTTAAATCAATACATTGAAGATGTATACACGCTAGAAGTAAAACAACGTGATGCCCATATGAGAGCTTTGCAGTCACAAATTAACCCACATTTTATGTATAACACATTAGAGTATATTAGAATGTATGCTATTAGCCAAGGGCAAGACGAGTTAGCTGATGTGGTATTTGCTTTTTCATCTTTACTTAGAAATAATATTAATCAGGCAAAAACAATTAGTTTAGAAGATGAACTGAAATTTTGTGAGAAATATGTGTATCTATATCAAATGAGGTATCCTGATAGTATCGCTTATCATTTTGAGGTAGATGAGAATTTAGAAAACTTTACGGCACCTAAGTTTATGATTCAGCCATTAATAGAAAATTATTTTATTCATGGTATGGATCACGGGCGAGGGGATAATGCTATTAGCGTTAAAGCAAAGAGAGTTAAAAATCAGATTCAAATTATGATAAAAGATAATGGTAAGGGAATAGATGAAGGTCGTTTGCAAGATATTAAGAAGAGTTTGGAAGATTCCAAAGTTGGTTTAGGAGAATCTGTTGGTGTAAACAATGTTTATGAGCGGATTAAAAGCTACTTTGGAGAGCAAGCTATGTTTGTTATTGAATCAGATGGTAGCAGTGGTACGATTATTACAATCACTATATTCCAAGAGGAGGAGAATGAGTGAGTTATTCGGTTCTTTTAGTTGACGATGAATATATGATATTAGAGGGATTAAAACGAATTATTCCTTGGGAAGATTTAGGGTTTGAAGTTGTTCATACAGCCAGGCGAGGGGCTGATGCTTTATCATTTTTAGATGAGCATCCTGTTGATTTACTGATTACAGATGTCAGTATGCCAGGTATGACTGGTGTTGCCATGTTACGTGAGTTAAAGAGTAAAAAAATAGATATCAAGACAATGATATTATCTGGTTATCAAGAGTTTGAGTATGTAAAAGAAGGTATTGAACTAGGAATTAAAGGTTATTTATTAAAACCAGTTGATAAAGATGAGTTGAAAAAGAAAGTCTTAGAGATTCGGCAAACATTAGATGATGAAAAAAAAGAGCAAAGCAAAGAACAATTGTATAATGAAATGATCTTAGTTAGATGGTTAAATGATGAGTTAAATGAGGCAGAATATTTAGATTTTATTGAGCATTTTGATTTGGAAGGTGACACTATTTTTTCTGTCATTGTACTAGCTCACAATATATACACTGAAGAAGCTCTTACTTATAGTATAAATTGTCAGCAAGAATTAACTTTAATTCAAGAAGAGAACAACTTATTTTATACAACTATCATTTATCATGGACTAAAGACAGAACTCAATCCCTTTATTACAGGGTTAAAAGAATTGATGGGAAATCAAGATTATCAATTAGCTGTAGGTGAGGCTGTATCTGATTGGGATAATGTGTATGAAAGTTATGAGCAAGCAATGTCAACTCTTAACTTCTCAGTTTTTTATGGTGATGCAATCTCAATTGAGGAATCTCTTGATTTTCTTCAAACAGCAGCTGATTCTAGTTTTGAATTTATTTCATTTAACAAAGCCTTGATGGTTGGTGATTTAGATGATATTTTATCGAACTTACATGAAATATTTAAGCAAATGGCAGAACTTCATTTTTCACCTGATAGTGTCCGTCATATTGTCTTTTTACTGTTTACAGATATTTACCGAGAATACCCGTCCTTAAATGTTGATATCTATGATGAAACCTTAAAGAGAATTCAAAATTCTAAAAATATTCAAGAGCTTGAAACGTGGTTGAATCATGTCTTAGTGACAAGTCATGAACAACCTGATACACCAAAACGTTATTCAGAGATTGTTCAACAGGCTTTGGATACAATAGATAAAGACTATCAAGATAACTTAACCTTAAAACATTTATCTGAGGAGTTACATGTTAATTCTGTTTATTTAGGACAGTTATTTAAAAAAGAAACAGGTAGAAGTTTTGCTCAAATGTTAAATCAAATGCGTATTAAAAAATCACAAGATTTATTAATGAATAGTCATTTAACAGTCAATGAGATAGCATATGAGATTGGCTATAACAATACAACTTATTTTACTAAAATGTTTCGTAAATTAAATGCTATAACCCCTAAAGAGTACCGAGATAAATATAGTTAAAAAAAGAGGCTTACACTACGGGAGTGTGGGCCTCTTCTGATTTAGGCTCTTTGTCAAATGATGTGGATGAGTAAAATTAAGTGAATTTAGGCAGCAGAAACCGAATGGTTTTTGCTGCTTTTTTGTTTGTCTTTGAAACTAAGTAAAATTCTGTATTTATAGTTCTGAAAATTTCTATAGCCGTAAGCTATTCGTTTGATTAATTTAATTTTGTTTATGGAACCTTCTAAACAACCATTTGAATAAGCGTATTTAAAGGTGTTTTCAATTCTTGGTAAATGCTTCTTTAGTGTTCGAATCGAGGTTTTCATTGGAATAGAGATATCTACGTTAGCTAATAATAATAGATCAGAAAAAGTGTCAAAATCATTGTTTTTACTACAGTATAATAGTTCTTGATAAAGTTTATAAGTTTCTGATAACTCTTTGTTTAAGCTAAGTAAATAATCCATGACATCTGTTTCAGGTAAAATACTCTTAAATAAACGCTGATAACGATAATCTGTATAATTCAATTCATTAGAATCTTTTAAAAAGAGTTTCCAATATTTTTTTAGTTTTCGATAATTTTTCATGTCAGTTACATTCGATGTGCGATAACGATTCATCGTCTTAATTCTAGTTATGTTTAAAGAACGACTGATAAGTTGAACTAAGTGAAAGCGATCAATAATCACCTCAGCATTAGGAAATAGCCTTTTGGCTAATTTAAAATAGGCTGCATTCATATCAACGACAATTGTTTTTACTTGGCGACGAACCTTTAGAGAGTACTTAAGAAAGTGTTTCTCTAGTGTTAGCTTTTTATTATCAATGAGAATATCGATAATTTGGTGTGTAGAGGAATCAGAGTAAATAAAACTGTACTTGCCACTATTGTTTTTAACCGAAGTAAATTCATCAAAACAAAGGTTTTGAGGTAAATATAAAAATTGATTAGATAAGTCTTTACCACCAGATACTAAAATTCTATTAATCGTTGTTGATGAAACAAAATGTCTTTTAGCTAAATCTTTAAACGAGATAGCATCACTTAACTCAATAAGAATTGATTGCTTCACTCTTTTAGCGATAAAACAATGTTTCTCAATTTCTGAAGATTCAGCTAGAAAAGAGGAGTCACAATGACGACAAAGGAATCTCTGTTTCTTTAATAAAAGATAGGTTGGGTAGTGAGCCACACTTAACCACTTTATTCGAGAAGAAATAAACCCATTTTTCACAATAGAAAATTGTTCATTTTTAATGCCACAACAAGGACAAGCTGAAGGAGTGTAAGTAAGAATACCTTTATAAATCTTGGATCTTATCCCTTTAATAAGCTGTTCCTCACAAAAAATAGAATCGAAATAAATATTTTTATCTTTTAAATCTAGCGATAGTCGAATACAATGGTTATGAGACATACGAATCTTCCTTTCTAAAATTTGGTTTGGTCACTTTAATTTTAACGGGAAAGTTCGTATGTTTCTATTATTTTGTAAAAAAATAGATGCGAATGAATTTCTTCATCCACATCAAAAATTATACAACCCTGATTTATCAATATAGCGTTGACCGATAAAACCAATTGAAATTCCTATAATAATGGATATGATTCTTAAAGGAATTAATTTAAAATCTGAAATATTTGTTAGAAAGTGAATAATAAGTAGTGCCATAGGAGTGGTGATCATTAGAACGTAAGCGTAATTTGTTTGAAAAGCAAATACAATTCCGATGTAAATCAAGCAAATTAGGGCAAATTCCAATGAGTTAGTAAGTGGTAACAGAGCTAAGATTACCATTAAAATTAAGCCAACTGTTGAACCGATAACATAATTTTTTGTATGAATAATTTGATCTTTCACAGAAGGGCTAAACATATTAGCAGCACACGAGATAGTTAGCCAGTTATAGTCATGGGCTGGGAAAAATAAATTAATAGCAAAATCCAAGCTCATAAAGACAGTATACTTAATACTAACATGTATAAGCCTTATGTTAAGTGGCTTAACAAATAATTTATTGGCTTTACTTGGGACATCTTTTTCTGTGAAATCAAGAATAGTACTAACAATAATAGCTATGATGATACCAATTGCTAGGTGATTCGTTTGAGTTAGTAAGTCTTGTAAATTGTCGACTTTAGATGTACCAGATAAACTAATAATCATCATAATAAAAAAAGGACCTGTCTTTGACACGGTATTTAGTTTTGATAGGTATTTGGACAAAAAGGCAGTTAGAGCAAAAAAGACAATCATAACAAGGGGGGAGTGTTGATAATACCCAATTAAGAAATAGGCTAATAATGTTATAATACCGTATAGGCCAACACTTTTTGTCCCTTGAAACCCAACTCCTTTTTTATGATAGTTTCATTTGTCAAATTAAGCTAGACAAAATGTCATTGTCTACATAGCTCAAAAATACTTCTAATGGTGTTTTATAGTTTAATGATTTTCTAGGAATATTATTTCTTTTGGATGCAACAGATTGAATGAAAGATTCATCAACTTCGTTGAAATCCATTTTCTTAGGCAATCCATCCTTACGCAATAGCCCATTAGAATTTTCATTTAAACCTCGTTGTGAAGGTGTACCAGGGTCAGCAAAGTAGATATCAATATCATTTAAGTTACTGATAGATTTCCAGTTAGAAAATTCTTTGCCACAATCAAATGTGATAGATTTAAACAAGTGATTAGAGCATTTTTTTAACTATTCATTTAAGCTATTCTCAATATCTATAGCGTGTCTCCCTGTTGGCTTTAAGGTAATAATAACTTTTGATAACCTTTCAACTAATGTAATAACAGCACTTTTATGATTTTTCCCAACAATAGTGTCACCTTCTAGGTGACCAAATTCACTTTGAAACTCGTTATGCTCAGCGTCTCTCTGATGAATGGTTTGTTTAAATGCTTGTTTACCTCGTTTTTCTTTATGCCCATTAGGTTTTCTTTTACCTTTCATTGGTAAAGTTGTGGAATCAAAAGATTCACGCGAGAACAATCTATAAAGTGTCCGAACAGAACAAGAAATAGAAATCTCATCATGACCGATAATCACGTCAGGAGTCCATCCTTGAGCCACTTTGTTTTGAATATATTTTGTTTCATTATCAGGTAAAGAAATAGGACGCCTTCCACATTTCTTTTTATTTTTTTTGTATCTTTGATAGTAATCTAGAATAGATAATCCCTCATTTAAAGCGTTGTAAACATTATAAATAGTTTGTCTTGATCTTTTTAAAGTATCAGCAACATGTTTAACTTTTTTAGCTTGGTGATAATAAGATTCTATTAAAACAAGCTCGTCTGTAGTAACATGTATATAGGTCATTTGTGATCACTCTCCTTGTTTTCTTTCGTCGGAAATACAATTTGGACAATTTGAGTGTATCACAAATGATTTTTTTATTTGTCTAGCTTAATTTTACAATCGGCGAATAGAAAAAGATGTTTTAGACTAGCATTTTTCTGACTTGAGAGCTAGTCTTAACATCTTTGAGTTAGTTTTGTGACATATGTCCTTGTCTACGGAAGGTTTGATTATGGTGCTGATTCTGTTTGTGATGGTTTCGTTTGTTTCCATTTCCGTGACATCTTTGATTGCTTCCTTCTTGGTGAGATTGTCCGTAATTCTGATTGTCTTCCATCATACTACCATAACGTCCTGTCTGCTCATCTTGTTTATAAGTTTGACTTTGAGATGTATTAAAGTCTCCTTCGTTCCCATTTGAAGCAAGGACCATCGTTGTTGTTGTAAAAATCGATAACCCAGCTAGCACACCAATTATTAATTTTTTTTTCTTTGTCATGATAAATCCTCCTATTTGTCTGATTACTTAGAAGTATACAAGGTAATTGTGTCAAAATTGTGTTATAGAAAAAAATATCTTTTTGTACGAAAAAATAATGGAAAACGCTTTTTATAAGATGTATGATGGTTATAGGTATTATTTATTAGGAGGAGTATTGGATGAGAGAACATACAAAATTATTACATGGGTATCCAGTGATTGATAGTTATACAGGAGCAGCATCAATACCAAAGTATCAAGCATCAACATTTAATCAAGAAAATGTCTTTGAGCAGCAAGATTATAGTTATACAAGATTTGGCAACCCAACAGTGACGGCACTTGAGGAGGGGATAGCTGTACTGGAGGGAGGAGAGTATGCTTTTGCCTTCTCATCAGGTATGGCAGCTATCTCCACGGTATTATTATTATTAAAGGCTGGAGATCATATGATTGTCCCACTTGAAGTTTACGGAGGAACTTGCCAGTTTATTAAAGATATTTTACCTAATTATGGTATTAAGGCAACATTTGTTGATTTTCAAGATATGGTAGCTTTAAAAAAAGCAATTCGTCCGACAACTAAAATGATTTATATGGAAACACCATCGAACCCTTTATTAAAAGTAACAGATATTAAAGCAGTTATGGAAATTGCAAAAGCATATGATTTGTTGACAGCAATCGATAATACATTTATGACTCCACTATATCAAAAACCATTAGAAATGGGAGTTGACATTGTGATTGAAAGTGGAACTAAATTTTTAAATGGACATAGTGATGTCGTGGCTGGTTTTGTAAGCGTTAATGATAAGGAATTAGCTGAAACACTACAGTTATACCAAAAGTCTTTTGGTAATATTTTAGGAGTAGAAGATGCTTGGTTGATTTTACGAGGTATGAAAACAATGGGGATTAGAATGGAGAAAAGTGTGAGTAATGCGACTGAAATAGCTGAATTTCTATCACATCACCCAAGAGTTAAACAAGTATACTACCCAGGACTATCAACTCACGATATGCATGAAATTCATATGAATCAAGCAAGTAATGGTGGTGCTGTATTGTCTTTTGAACTAGCTGGAGAAGATGAAGTCGCTACAGTAACCAAACATTTATCTATTCCTATTATTGCAGTTAGCTTAGGTGGAGTGGAATCTATTGTATCTTATCCTTGTACTATGTCTCATGCTTGTATTTCAGAAGAAGAGCGTATTAAACAAGGGGTCACCAAAGGGTTGTTACGCTTATCTTGTGGTATAGAAGATGTTGCAGATCTATTAGAGGATTTAGAGTCTGCACTTAACTTATTGAATTAGTCAGTTGATACTGATTTTTTTACTTTATCATGTATTATGAGTATCATAAAGTGAAGAAGAACCAAGGAGGCTTTATGATGACAGCTAAAAGTGAAGATCATGATAAGATATTAGGATTAGAAGTGGGAGCAGATGATTATATTATAAAGCCCTTTTCTCATGAAGAGATGCTAGCTAGAATTCGGGCGATTATGCGCCGTGTTGATATAAAAGATATTAAAAAAGAGCAACTTGACTGACTCATTATTGATAGAGATACAGGGCAGGTGAGCGTAGATGAAGAGGTTGATTCATGAGAAAAAAATTAGTTTATCGTTTGATGATGACTTATTCTTTACCCCTTTGAATAAAGATAAAAGTCAGCGCCTATTTTTGTCACAAGTATCTCATGAACTGAGAACACCTGTGATGATTATTCGGAATTCCTTAAAGTTATTAAGTGATGATCATTTTTCTTCTGAGTATGAACGAAATGAATACGTCATACAGATGACACAAGAGATGTTGAGATTGGTTCAGCTCTTAAAAATCTTAATGGATAATAGTGTGAAATATAGTCCTAAAAAATCAAGTATTAGGCTGACTATTTCTGATGATCATGATAATTATTGTTTATCGGTAGAAAATGAAACCACAAAAGTGATGAGTCAATCAGAGTTAGAGGAGTCTTTTGAAGCCTTTAAGCGTGGGTCTGATAATCAACATATTGATGGACATCGCCTAGGTTTAACGATTGCTAAACAGATTATTGAACGACATAAAGGGAATATTCAGATAGAGTTTCTTAGAGATCATATACTTATCATATCTATTTGTTTATCTAAATACCAAGGAGAAGTCAGTTAAATGCTAGACTTCTTTTTTGATTATTTAAAAAACAGACAATTTAAAATTTTAATAATAAATGAAAAGACTCTAATATTTTCTTTAATTTATAACTAAATTACAGTATACTGGGTAGTTGAAGTCACGTGAATAAATTGATGACAATGATAAATATTTTTTTATGAATAGGAGAATATAATTATGTGTGGATTCGTTGGATATATTAACCAACCTAATATTAGTGAAACAACAATAAAACAAATGAGTGATCGCATTGTACATAGAGGGCCAGATGATGAAGGGTTCTATCAAGATGACTTTATCTCAATGGGATTTAGACGTCTGTCTATTATTGATATTGATCACGGGCAACAACCGATGTCAAATCAAGATGATACAAAAGTTTTAACTTTTAATGGGGAGATTTATAACTATGTGGCACTTCGTGATGAGTTAAAACAAATGGGTTATGAATTTAAAACGGATGTCGATTCTGAAGTGTTAATTCATGGGTATGATGCTTGGCAAGAAGGTTTATTAGACCGTATTCGTGGTATGTATGCTTTTATTATTTATGATAAAGTGACAAAAGAAGTATTTGGGGCTAGAGATCATTTTGGTATTAAACCACTTTATTACTACAAGGATGAGGAAACATTTTTATGGGGTTCTGAGATTAAAGGATTTTTAGATCACCCATCATTTATCAAAGAATTAAATGAAGAATTATTACCTATGCATTTAAGTTTTGAATACATTCCAAGTAATGAGACAATGTTTAAAAATGTCTTTAAATTAAACCCAGGTCATTATTTTACTTACAAAGATGGGGTATTAGAAACTCATGAATATTACCATTTTGAATTTGATGAAAATAGCAAGATGACTATGGATGAAGCTAAAAAAGAAATTATTGAGATAGTTGATGAGTCTGTTAAAAAACATATGATTGCAGACGTTGAAGTTGGTAGCTTTTTATCTAGTGGGATTGACTCAAGTTATATTTTAAATGAAGCATCCCAAGATAGAGACATCCAGTCATTCTCATTAGGTTTTGAAGATAAAAACATTAGTGAATTAGAGTGGGCGCAAGAATTTGCTAAAGAAATTGATCAAAAAAATACAGCGATCATGATTAATGACGAAGACTTTTTTGGGATTATTCCAACTGCTATGTATTATATGGATGAGCCTTTATCAAATCCATCTGCGATTCAATTGTACTTTTTATCAAAAGAAACAAGTAAACACGTTAAAGTAGCATTATCTGGTGAAGGCGCTGATGAATTCTTTGGTGGTTATAATACTTACTTAGAAGCTGGTTCTTTCCAAAAATATGAGCGTGCCACAACAAAGAGTATGCGTAAATTATTTGCTCAAACAGCAAAACGTTTACCACATTTTCATGGACGTCGTTTCTTAATCCGTGGGGCACAAGATATTAGCGAGCGTTATTACCGCGTAAATTACGCTTTTAACGAATCAGAACGTAACGAATTATTAAAAAATCCACGTTATAATAGATCATCTGCTTCTTATGTGAAGCCATTATTTGATGAGGCTAGAAGTAAAGATGATGTGACAAAAATGCAACACTTTGATATTCATGCTTGGCTTGCTTATGATATTTTACATAAGGCTGATCGTATGAGTATGGCAAATTCACTAGAGGTTAGAACACCTCTTGTTGATAAAGAAGTGGCTGCTGTAGCTAAAAAAATGCCGACAAACACACGTGTTGATATGAAAGATGGCATTACAAAAATTGCTTGGCGTGAAGCTAGTGAAAGTAAATTACCAGATCGTATTGTGAATCGTGAAAAATTAGGATTTCCATCTCCTTTAGCATCATGGTTAAAAGAAGATAAATACCAAGAGTTATTGAAAGAAGCATTTAATTCTGATGTTGCTGAAAAATACTTTAATGTAGATTATTTAAATCGTTTGTTAGAAGAGCAAAAACAAGGTATTGCTAATATGCAAAAAATCTTTACGATTTATACATTTATTACATGGTACCGTGTCTACTTTATTGAAAATTAATTTAGCTAGCCACATAGAAGGGAACAGATTAAATTGACAAAAAAACAAGATTTTATCCCCGTATTACTAGGTGGAGATTTAAATTTATATGGAATGGCTAGATCATTTCATGAGATAACTAATAAACCAGTTAGAACGATTGCCAGTGCGTCAATAGCACCTACAAAATACACAGATATTTTAACAATTGAGGTAGTGCCTAACTTTGACACTGATCCAACATTCATTGAAACGATGCGTGAGGTTGCTAAAGGTTATAAGGACGCAAAGGTACCTGTTATTTTAATGGGGATGGGAGATTGGTATACGGATTTAATTTCTAAACATTTGGAAGAATTATCAGAAACCTTTGTTTGCCCGTATATCGATAAAACATTAGAAAAAAAATTAGTTAATAAACAAGATTTTTATGAGATTTGTGAAACGTATGACCTACCTTATCCAAAAACAAAAATCATGACAAAAGAATTAGTTGAAAAAGGTGAAGAAGCGAATCCTTTTTCTTACCCAATTGCTCTAAAACCAGCCAATAGTGTGTCGTGGAACGACTTCACTTCACCTATCAAAGAGAAAGTCTATATTATTGATAATGAAGCTGACTACACTCGTGTTGTAAAAGGGATTTATAGCGAAGGTTATGAAGATAATATGATTTTACAAGAGTTTGTTGAGGGCGGAGAGAGCCCTATGCGTGTATTAAATGTTTATGTGGACAAAAATCATCAAGTGAAAATGATGTGTTTAGGTCACCCATTACTTGAAGACCCAACGCCTCTTGGTATTGGTAATTATTTAGCGATTATGCCAGCTTATGATCAAGTGATATATGATAAAGTTAAATTCTTCTTAGAAGATATTAAATACACAGGATTTGCTAACTTTGATTTAAAATACGATATCAAAGACAACACGTTTAAATTCTTTGAGATTAATTTAAGACAAGGTCGTAGTAGCTTCTTTGTCACCTTAAATGGCTTAAACCTAGCAGAATGGGTCGTTCGCGATTATATCTATGATGATTTGAAAGATAGTGAGCCGATTTATGCCAATATCCCAGAAGATAAGGGTATGTTGTGGTTAAATGTTTCCACAGATGTGTTTGAAAAGTATGTACCAGAAACAAAAGAAAAAGATGTTGCTAGAAACATGATTCAAGATAAACGTTTTGGCTATACTTTCTACTATGAGGGCGATAAAAGCTTAAGGCGATATATTTTGCTTCAAAGAATGTTTAGATATTATAGAAAAGTCTTTAAAAAATATAAATAAGTGAGGAGGTTGTATGATGGAGCATTTCTTTACCGTGATTGGTGGTATGGGAACCATTGCGACAGAGGTCTATATAAAAATGTTAAATAGAAGTACACTAGCAATAAAAGATCAAGAATATTTAAATTATATTTTAGTTAATTATGCCACCGTTCCAGACAGAAGTTCATATATCATGGATCCAGAACATAAAGAAAACCCACTACCTCACTTATTAGATACGATTGAAACACAAGCAACACTCTCACCAGAATTCTTTGTGTTAACATGTAATACGGCTCATTATTTTTATGATCAGTTACAAGAAGCAACAAGAATTCCAATTTTACATATGCCAAAGTTAGCTGTTGAAAAGGTTAGTGCTGATTATATCAAGGGGACTCGTGTAGGTATTATTGGGACAGAAGGTACGATTAAAAATAAAATCTATGATCCTTTTATTGAAGAAGCTGGATTTAAAGTAATTCATCCTACAGCAAATATTCAAAAAAAGGTCAGTCATCTTATTTTTGATAAGATTAAGAATCAAAATGTACTAGATCATGATTTATATCATGAAATATTAGATGATATGTTTCAAGAGATGGATTGTGATGTGATTTTACTAGGATGTACTGAGTTATCTGTTATGGAAGAAGCTGAGAATCAAAGTAATCATCACGTAATCGACCCCCAATTTGTATTGGCACAAGAAACAGTTAAAAGAGCATTAGCTTATAGGTAATTTAAAATGATAAAAGTGCATCAAGTACGAAAATTGTGTTTACATTTTTGTATTTGATGTCTTTTTTACTGTAGATTTTTTAATCAGAATAAAAAGGAGAGATTGATATGACGGTGAAGGAAAAAACACTGATGATGCTTGAGAAAAATCGTGATATGTTTTTTTCAGGAGAAAAGTTAGCTGAGGAGATTGGTGTTAGCCGTAATGCCATTTGGAAAGCTATTAAGCAACTTGAAGTAGAAGGGTATAAAATTGAGGCAGTACGTAATAAAGGATACCGACTAGACCAAGAAAATAATGTGATTTCTTCTCAGGGGATAAGACTTTATTTAAATGATACTTTTAAGCATTTAGATATTCAAGCCTTTACAGAAGTGACATCAACTAACGATGAGGCTAAAGAATTAGCTATGGCAGGTGCTACTCACGGTACATTAATTGTGGCAAACGAGCAGACAAAAGGTCGTGGTAGATATGGTAGAAGGTTCGAATCCCCAAAAGATACGGGTATTTATATGAGTATTATTTTAGATCCAAAACAATTGGGAAGTATTCCTAAAGAGTTGTTAACAGCATATGTCGCTGTTGTTGTATCAGATGTATTATCAAAGTTTAGTCAACAAGAAGTAGGAATAAAATGGGTTAATGATTTGTTTATTAAGGGGAAAAAAGTCGCTGGAATTTTAACAGAAGCATCAACTAATCTTGAAACAGGGGATATTGATTGGATAGTCGTAGGGATTGGTATCAATGTTTCAACAACTACTGAAAGATTTTCAAAAGATATTCAACATGTAGCGACGTCACTTTTTAATCAAGAAGTTTCCACTTTAATTAATCGAAATGAACTCATTGCAGATTTGGCCAATCAATTGTTATCTGATACCAATGAGAAGAATCTAAGTGAGGTCATGGAATCTTACCGTCATAAGTCAATTGTGATAGGAGAGGTGGTCAAGTTTCAATTAGGAGACATAGTTTATGAGGGGGTAGCTCAAACAATATTAGATGATGGCTCACTTGTTATTAAAACAACACAGGGTGAAGAAAAGCAACTTCGTTTTGGAGAAATTTCAATCAATATTTAATTGTCACCTTTTATTTTTTTTTAGTTGACATTATTTTTTCCTAACGTATAATTTAAAAGAAAAAGGAGAATGATAATGACAACTTTAAATACACCCAATCTGACAAAAGTCGCTTTAGCTACAGCTTTGATTGTAGTATTTTCTCAAATTAGTATCCCTATGCCATATGGTGTTCCAATGACGTTACAAACCTTTATTATCCCTTTAGTTGGTATTATATTAGGCAGTCAGTTAGGGGCTTTATCTGCTGTGATTTACCTATTACTCGGTATGATTGGCTTACCTGTTTTTTCTGGTTTTTCTGGAGGAGCTAGTCTTTTAGGACCTACTGGGGGCTTTTTGATAAGTTTTCCTATTTTGGCTTTTTGTGCTGGCTGGGGTTGCGGGGGTCACTCTAGAACGAAATTATATAGTGGCCTCATACTTGGTATGACACTTAACTTTTTAATTGGCTGGTGGGGGTTTAAAATAGTCACAGGAAGTAGTAGTCTTGTTGCTTTTAATGCCACTGTGCTTCCCTTTATACCAACAACAATAATCAAAATTATTTGTATCGGTGTTATAGGAGAAAAACTTAGTCGGACAATTAGAAAAAAAGTTTATAGATAGTTATCAAAATCCCTACCGCCCTTTATAAGGGTAGTAGGGGTTTTAGGTTAATCGTGAAATTCTTTTAATAATACTTTCCTTCCATTTAAAGGTTGTGTTTTTCGCCAATTCCGTTTGTGGTGACTCCTTAGTATCATTAATTGTTTTAGTGACACCTGAATAGGCTGTTTAAATAAATACCATTCGACATTTTCTGTTAACGGAGGGGTAGTTAGGGAACCTAGATAATGATAATAATCAGACTTAGTTGGCAGTAAATCATATAAGTTTATATGATGGATTTGTTTAGATAAATTAATATTATCTAGAATTTTTTGAAAGGTTTCATTTTCTTCTCCAATTTCAGCTAAGACACTTAAAACTGCTAATCTACCAGATTGAGATTCATGAACAAAATGAATTTCTAATGGTGTATGTATGCCATCAATAAGATGTTCACTATGTGAGTGAAAATGAAATTGTTGAAGTGTAAAAAAACGTTGATTGATATTAGCTGTTCCATGAGCAAACCCTTGAATAACATTTCCTGTATCTACGATAGCATCAATGGTATGTGAGTATGATAATTGAATTAAGCCAGCATCTTGCATAGATATCACATCACTTGTTTTTATATTAATTGGTGATTGCAAAAGTGCTGTTTCACAACACCAGTTTTCTTGATTTTTATATGACCATGTTGTCATTTTTTTATTTAAAGCCCTCATAAAAATAACCCCTCTATAATAAATTAAAGTGATTGTATCTTAAATGAACTAGGAAAGACAAGTAATAGGGTTTGTTATTTTTTAACTTAGAAAAGAATGGATAAAAGAAAATTATCTGAAAAAATGATATAATGAAAGTAATGATAATGCCAAAGGAGGGTTCTGAATGAGGTATTTAACAAATAATATTCGACAATCCTTTAGATTTTTGAAACAAACAAGCCAGTATTTTAAGAATGTTGTTTTGATGAATGGTTTTATTCTTTTTGTTGTTGCTCCCTTACTAGTGACAATAACTCGTTTTATTTTACAAAGAGGAGATATTCCTTACCTGTCTTATGACACTATTGGGGATATTTTTTTTCATCATCCTTTTGTCTTACTTAGTTTGCTTATTATGCTAGTCCTCATTTTATTGATTTTGTATTTTGAGTTTACGTTTTTACTATTAACGATGTATTTTATTCAAAAGAGACAAAAAATATCTTTAGGATCTCTTTTAAAAGAGACGATGAGACATTTAAGAAAATTTAAAGTAAGTAATTTTTTTGCTTTTTTATTTTACTTTTTACTACTAAGTCCCATAGGTTGGACCCAGTTTAATTCTGAATTGCTTTCAAAAGTAAAAGTCCCAATTTTTATTGTTGATTTTATTTTTGAAAATAGAATCTCAATTATAGCTGTGTTTATAGCTTTATATGTGGCTCTTTTGTATTTAGGGATTCGGTTGATTTTTACTCTCCCTTTGATGATTTTAAATGATGATACCTTTAGAGTAGCCAGTCGTTCTAGTTGGGAAAAAACTAAAAAATCATTTTTAGCGATTTTAGGTCAACTTATCTTTGTAGCAGGAACGATCACTTTAGTTGTTCTTTTATTTGATACTGGTGTGATATATGTTCAGTATTTAGTGGATGCTTTTTATCCAAGTCAAGCCTTAAAGGTGGCGATTCTTTTATTAACTATTCTACAAATTATGTGGGTCATTAATATGGTCTTATCAACTATTGGAATCTTTTTTGTGACGATATCATTTATGGATTCTCGTGGTTGGTTACCTGAACTTTCTAAAGAATTCCTTGATAAGACAAAGAGTAAATACCAATCAACAACAAGCAGAGTTACTAAACTATTGATTAGTATAGGGTTAGGAGTGATTCTATTATTCGGCGTTCTTCGTTATAATACACAATTCTTACAAGATCAATACCTTAGCCATCCTATTGCTATTTCTCATAGAGGGGTAGATAATGGTAATCATGTACAAAATTCATTGGAGTCATTAACTTTAACTAGTCAAGAAGCACATCCTGATTTTATTGAAATGGATATTCAAGAAACAAAGGATAATCAATTTGTTGTGATGCACGATTTTAATTTAAAGCAACTAACTGGGATTAAAAAAAGACCAAAAGACTTAACGTTAGAAGAGTTAATTAAATTAGATGTTCATGACAATCAACAATCAGCTAAAATAGCTTCTTTTGATGACTATTTTAAACAAGCCAATGATTTGAATCAAAAACTTTTAATCGAGATTAAAGCTACAAAAGATGATAGTGATGATATGCTTGAGCGTTTTGTCCAGTTATATGGTAAGATGATTCATGAAAATGGGCATGAGATTCAGTCCTTATCTTTTGATGTTGTGACAGGTCTTAAAGAAATTGATGATAGTCTTGTCGTAGGTTACATTATGCCCTTTAGTATTGCAGGTCCACCGGATGGGGAGATGGATTTTTACTCCATAGAATATACAACCTTAACAACCAATCTAGTGAAGTCAATTCATCAACAAAATAAACAACTTTACGTATGGACTCCAAATGATGAGGAGACAATGACTAGGATGATGTTTTACGGGGTTGATGCTATCATCACAGATAGGGTAAAATTATTAAATTCGGTTAGAAAAAAAGAACAAGTAACCTATGCTGATAAATTAATTTACTTTTTAGTAGGAGTAGGTTAGATCTTACAAGAGAAGAGGTGTTTAAAATAGTTGACAGTTGTCATATTTGATGTTGATGATACTCTTTATCAACAAATTGAGCCATTCAGACTGGCTATAGAAGATGTTTTTTTGACAGAATATAAGCAGATGAATGTCGAAATAAGTGAACTATATTTATCTTTCAGACAGTTTAGTGATGAGGTTTTTATGAAAACTGTTAATGGGCAGATGACTTTAGCAGATATGAGGGTTTACCGAATTAAAGAGACTTTTTTTAAGCACGGAAGAAAGGTAACTGATTTAGCTTGCCAATTATTCCAAGAGAGATATTATCACTATCAGGGGTGTATTGAGCTTAGTTCTAGTATGAGAGAAGTGCTGGATTATTTAAGAAAAAAAGATATTCCAATAGGGATATTAACAAATGGTCCGACTACTCATCAAAAAAGAAAACTTGAGCAATTAGGCTTACATCAATGGGTAGTGTCTACTAAAATGTTAATTTCTGAGAGCATTGGTGTTAGTAAACCAGAAGTGACAGCTTTTAGAAAAGTTCAAGAGCAATTTGATGGAGAAAATAATTTTATCTATGTTGGGGACTCTTATCATCATGATGTTTTAGGTGCTTTATCAGCTGGTTGGCAAGTTATTTGGTTAAATAAATATAATAGAGTATTATTAAATGAAGAGAGTAAACCTGATGTAGAATTGCATGAAGACACACAGGTGTTAAAAATAATAAAAAAACTTATAGAGAAATAGGACGTGAGAAGATGAAAGTACATAATGCAGAAATAGTGATTAGTGCAGTAAGACCTGAGCAATACCCAGAAGGTGGCTTACCAGAGATAGCATTAGCAGGTAGATCAAATGTTGGTAAATCATCATTTATTAACACTTTAATCGATAGAAAAGGCTTAGCTAGAACCTCTGGAAAACCGGGGAAAACTCAAACACTAAATTTTTATTTGATTGAAGAAGATTTACATTTTGTAGATGTACCTGGTTATGGTTATGCCAAAGTGTCAAAGACTGAGCGTGAAAAATGGGGTAAGATGATTGAAACCTATATCACACAACGTGAGGAATTAAAAGCTGTTGTTTCTTTGATTGATATGCGTCATGAACCATCAAAAGAAGACGTTCAAATGTATGAATTCTTAAAGTACTATGATATTCCAGTGATTGTAGTAGCGACAAAATGTGATAAAATTCCTCGAGGTAAGTGGAACAAACATGAATCCATGATTAAAAAAGCATTGAATTTTGACCCTAGTGATGATTTTATAGTGTTTTCTTCTGTGACAAAAGAAGGAAAAGATAAAGCGTGGGACGCGATTGAATCATTTTTATAAAATAAAAAAGCTGCCATTATTGGTCAGCTTTTTCTTTTACCTTTGAATCTTTATTTACTTCAGGAATATCAATTATTAATTCTTGAGTATCCTCTTTTGTTTTTTTATCTTTTTCTTTGTCAGGGTCGATGGCAAAGGTATCAAATAATTTTTCAAAACTATCAGTTCGTCGGTAAGTTTGTCCCATGAAAAACACCTCTCTCTTTAGCTCATCATAACATGTTGTGATGAATTTATCACGAATTTACTGTGACATAATGATCTGGTTTATGCCGGTAATCTTCAAATTTTGTCTCTGTCTTTAAAATCCAATCACTAATTGTTTTTCCAATAATTGGCCCTGTTGTCAGCCCTGATGAACCTAATCCACTAGCTACATATAGATTAGGTAAATTAGTAATTTCTCCAAAAAAAGGAGAGTAGTCGGAAGTATAGGCTCTTGTTCCAATCCGTTCCCGGTTTATTATTTCCTGACTAAAAGTACTAATTGTTTCTGAAGCGACTTGTTTTAGATGTAATAATTCTGACAAGTCTGGTGTTAGATCATAACCTAAGTCATCTTCATGGGTAGCACCAATCACGATTTTACCATGTTCAAAAGGAATAATGTCAGATTCACCAACAGGCATTATAACAGGCCAGTTACTTGTATTAAGATTTGTTTGAAGTTCAATTAACTGTCCCTTTTGAGGTCTAACATCGACTTTAAATCCTAGTGGTGTTAGTAAGTTTGGTAACCACGCCCCAGTTGCTAAAATAAGATAATCAAAGACTTCTTGATGAGAATCATAAGCAACGATCCAATTCTTACTCATATTATCATAAGCAATAGATTGAATAAATTCATGTTTATATTGCTGATTTTCTTTGATAATACTACGAATACTCTCAACTAGTTTTGCCCCATCAACCCTAGCCCCACCAGATACAAATAGAGCATGGTTTGTATCACTAATATTAGGAATTAACTGATTAATTTCTTGTTGATTTAGTAAGGAAATATCCCCAATTTCAGGAGCTTCTTCTTTTCTAGTTTGAGCAAGTTTCTCTAATTTTTGTAAAAGTTTATCCGTTTTTTTATAAAGCAAAGTTCCTTGTTGCTGATAAATCTCTTTAGTATCAATATATTTAGATAAATCATTTATGAAAGTATGATAAAAACTAGCTCCTTCTTTTGCTAAAAAGTACCACTCTTTATTTCTTCTTTGTGATAACCAAGGAGAGATAATACCAGCAGCAGCAGAAGTTGCTTGACCAACTCCTTCATCAAATAAGGTGATTTTAATATCATCTTGTTGTGACAAATAAAAAGCAGCTGTTGAACCAACAATACCGCCTCCAATAATACCAATAGATGTTGTCATAAGTTTACTCCTTTGTAATCGTCCCGTGATAAGGCTCAACATGAATATCAATATCAAAAATATCATGGGTCTGTTTCAAATACTCTTCCAACTCATCCACTATATCATGACTTTCTTGAACTGTTAAGTTGGGATCCATCCCTACTGTAATATCTAAAAAAACATTAGTTCCTAAATTTCTAGCTCGAATATTAATGACTTCATAAATACCATTAAAGCTTAAAATATCTGTTTTATATGTAGCTAGTAATTTTTCATCAAAACCATCAGATAAGGTGAATGTACTATCTTTAAAAATTTCAAAGGCAGTTTTAATAATAATACCACCAATAACAATGGCAGTTAGGGTATCTAGCCAGTTTAAGCTAAATGAGGCGGCAAAGACAGCAATTGTTGTGCCGATACTTGTTAGCATATCACTGTAATTGTCTTTAGCCACAGCAAATAATGCTTGGGAGTTAGATTGAATAGCAATTTTTTTATTAATGAGATAAACAATGTATATGATGATTGCAGAGATTAAACCAACAGCTGCAGCCATATGATTTGGCTCTTCCATATTACCGTGTAAAAAAGATTTAACTCCGTCAATAACTACTTGAACCCCAACAGCGAACATAATAAGGGAAGTTAAAAGAGAGGCGACATTTTCTGCTTTCCAGTGTCCGTATCTGTGGTCTTTATCAGCAGGTTTTCTGGATACCTTTAATCCGATTAATACAGTAACCGAGGCGATGGTATCGGTAAAGTTATTTAATCCATCAGCAGAAATGGCTTGTGAGTGGGTATAGTAACCTGCAATTAGTTTAAAAGCTGATAAAAAGATATAGGCAATAATACTAATAATTGCTCCTTTTTCAGCTTGTTTGATTTCTTCGATACGTTTTGTCAAAAGACTCACTCCTTAATAGTATGACTAGTAGTATAACAGAGTGAGTTATGTTTAGAAAAGATGTAAAAAAAAGTTAAGGGTTGCAAAAAAAATAAATAAAAAGCCCCAAAAATGGGACTTAGGTAGCAGGATTAATAATAACCCCATTAATATTGTGAACAGTTGATAAGTTGATACTCTGGTCGAAATTTGGGCCAGTTCCTGTTGTTGAAAAATTTAGATATAAATCTGAACCTTGATAAACAAGCTCAAAGAAATCAATATGTTGATGAACAATACGTTCTGTATTATTATAAATAACAATGATTTTTCCATCTGAAATATAATGCTCAGAAGTCAGGATTTGATTTTTAAAATCACCAATTGATTGTGTTTTTTTCATGTTTTCCCCTCCTTTTGTATAGTTTACCATAGAATAAAATATTAAAAAACAATTTAGGATATTAAAATTTTAACGGGGTGAAAGACGACTAATTCTTCGGCAGTATATCTAGATAAAAAAAGCAGTGCAGGATAAGTGATATGTCCGACACTGTGTTTTTATAGTACTTTTCTTAAAAAATCTTGTGTCCTCTCATTTTTAGGATTTGAGAATATCTCATCTGGAGTTCCTTCTTCTTGTATAACGCCTTTGTCCATAAAAATGACACGATCAGCTACTTCACGAGCAAATCCCATTTCGTGTGTCACAACTACCATGGTCATACCTTCTTTAGCCAAATTATTCATCACACTAAGAACTTCACCAACCATCTCTGGATCAAGAGCACTAGTGGGTTCATCAAATAAAATGACATCAGGATGCATAGCAAGAGATCTGGCTATTGCAACACGTTGTTGTTGTCCTCCTGATAGGCTAGAAGGGTATTGATAAGCTTTATCTTTTAATCCTACTCTATCAAGTAATTGGAGCGCTTCAACTTCAGCGACTTCTTTTTGTTCTTTTTTAACCTTTACGGGGCTAATTGTTAAATTATCTAAAATAGTTTTATGAGGGAAGAGATTGAAGCTTTGAAAAACCATTCCCATTTTTTGTCTTAGAGCATTAATATCTGCTTTAGGATCTAATAGATTTTGCCCCTCGAATTTGATTGACCCACTACTAGGTTGTTCTAATAAATTCATACAACGTAAAAAGGTACTTTTACCACTACCAGAAGGTCCGATGATAACGACAACCTCCCCTTGATTAATAGTTAAATCAATGCCTTTTAAAACGCTTGTTTCCCCGTAGGATTTTTTTAAATCAGTAATCTTAATCACTTGTTCCCATTCTCCTCTCAGCAACCCCTAATAACCTAGATAATGTAAAGGTTAAAATAAAATAAATAAACGATACAATCACAATTGGTAGGAAAGGTTTAAAACTTGCCCCTCTTACAACACCAGCTTGAAACATTAGTTCTGATACTCCGATGACTGATACAACAGATGATTCTTTAATGACTGTAACAAACTCATTACCTAAAGCTGGTAAAATATTCTTAATCGCTTGTGGCATAATAATATAGCGCATAGCTTGTAGTTTATTCATCCCTAAAGATCTAGCAGCTTCTGTTTGTCCTTTGTTAACAGCATTTAGACCAGCACGAATAATCTCAGCTACATAAGCACCACTATTTAAGATTAAAGCCAAACATCCAGCAGCAAGAGCACTCATATCAATTCCAAGAACATTAAATCCAAAGAATACCATAAAGATTTGGACAAGTAGTGGTGTTCCTTTAATGTATTCAATATAAATAATAGCAATCCATTTTAATAGTTTATTAGTCGATAATTTCATTAAAGCTAGCAAGGTACCTAATAAGCTACCAAATAAAACACCAACAAAGGCTAGAAAAATAGTATAGCCTGTTCCAGTTAAATAGTAGGAAGCATACTTACTAAAGAAGGACTCATCTTGAAACATATGGATATAAGCTTTTTCTTTATACTCTTCCATCAAGTTATCTGCAACAACTTCATCAATTGAATGATTAATTTTATCTAAGAAGACAGGTGCTCCTTTTTGAATAGCAACAGCATTTTGTTTTTGAGTATCTTCAAGTTCTAGTCCTTCTGCAAACATTAATGTATCATCTTGACTTAAATAAGCCTCACCAACAGGACTCTCAATAACAGCTCCGTCAATTTTATTTTGTTGTAGTTGGAGCATAATATCAGGTAAACGTTGTAGGGAAACGGTTTTAGCTTTTAATTGGTCATTAGCTAATTCTTCTTGTGTGGATTGAACTTGAGCGCCAACTTTGACGCCTTTAAAAGCTTCTGAATTATTATAAATATCTTTATCAGATTTTCTAATAATAATTTTTTGTTCCACATCCATATATGGCTTTGAAAAAGCAACCTCTTTAAGCCTTTCAGGAGTGGGAGACATACCAGAGATGATAATATCAATCTTACCAGTTTGTAGAGCACCAATTAAAGCATCAAAGCCGTACTCTTCAATTTTTAATTTAACTCCCATATCATCAGCAATTTTTTGTGCTAATTCAATATCAGTTCCAACAATAGTATCTTTACCGTCTACAGTAGCATGGAATTCATAAGGTGCATAATCAGCTGATAGGCCAACTGTTAAGACGCCTTTATCCTCAATTCTCTTCATAACTGGATCAGCCTCGGCTGCATGAGCGGTGAAAGGTAACACGAATAGTAATAAACTTAAAAAGAATGTTTTTATAGGTAATTTTGTCATAAAAGTAAGTCCTCTCTGTTAATCGTAAAGACAGTATATAAGTTATGCAGTGAATATTCAATACTATTTGTATAATTGAATAAAAAAAGCGAATATTCATTATTTTATGCAAAAAATATGTAAAATAAATATGATTTTAATTATTTTTATTTTAAAAATGAGGAATATTTAATCTTTTTTTAAGATTAGTATAGATGTTAAGGAGATAAGCAGGGAGTTTAGTTGACGTCATCTTATATTTATGATAATTTAATTAAAAAATGATTATAAATAATAAAAGTAATATGCAAAGAAGGAACTAATTATGTCTAAATTATTAGAGCGCTTTATTCAATATGTAAAACTCAACACCAGATCAGATGCCTCTAGTCAGTCTATTCCTACAACAAAAGGGCAAATTGAATTTGCTCATATACTTAGAGAAGAGCTCCTTGATATGCGTTTAACAGATATACACTATAATGAAAAAAATGGTTTTCTAACGGCACGTCTACCAAGAAATACAAGTGAGGTTTATGCAACAGTTGGATTTATTGCTCATCTAGATACAGCTGATTTTAATGCTGAAAATATCACACCTAAAATCATTTATGACTATGACGGGCGTGATGTGTTGTTAAATAGTGAAGAAAATATTGTGATGAAAACGAGTGAGTTTCCTAATCTAAAAGATTATATTGGTCAAACACTCATCACAACAGATGGGACGACATTATTAGGTGCCGATGATAAGGCAGGAATTGTTGAGATACTAGAAGCTGTTGATTATTTTATAGAACACCCTGATGTGGCCCACGGTGATATTTGGATTGCCTTTGGACCTGATGAGGAGATTGGTGTAGGTGCTGATTATTTTGATGTCAGTTATTTCCCAGTGGATTATGCTTATACGATTGATAGTGGTCGTATTGGTCATTTTGAATATGAGACGTTTAATGCTGCTCAAGCTAATATTATGATTGAAGGTACAAGTATTCACCCAGGGACAGCTTATGGCATGATGGTGAATGCTTTAAGTTTAGCTAATCAAATTAATAACGCACTACCAACTCAGGAAGTCCCAGAGATGACAAAAGGTTATGAGGGATTTTATTTACTACATGATTTAGTTGGGACTATTAATCAAGTAAAGATGACGTATATTATTAGAGACCATGATAAGAAAACGTTTGAAGAAAGAAAAGCTAATCTTGAAATGATTGTAAACAGATTGAATCAAACTCTAGACCGTAAAAGAATTCAAATAGAGATGAAAGATCAGTATTACAATATGAGAGATGTGATTGAGCAAGATATGCGTTCGGTAGATGTCGCTTTACAAGCTATGGAAAACCTTAATATTAAACCTATCGTCACTCCGTTTAGAGGGGGGACTGATGGATCTAAAATTTCCTTTATGGGTATACCAACCCCAAATTTATTTACTGGTGGAGAAAATTTTCACGGTCAATATGAATTTATAACATTAGAATCTATGGAAGTTGCGACTAAAACGATTGTTGAGATTATTAAATGTAGTCAAGAAACCTCACTTACAAGAAAGTGAAACATTCGCTAAAAATTTAAAACTATTATAGACTAAAGATTAATATAAGTTGGAGGGGCTATGATGAAGAAAATAGTTGTATGAGAACCATTATCTGAGGAATTATCAGAAGAATTGTCTCATTTAGCGAGTGATTATGAAATCACTTACTTACCAGTTAAGAAAGAAAATATTCAAGATGTGGAAATTATTTACGGGTGGAGTAAAGAGTTACCTAAATTAGAAGAGATGACATCTTTAAAGTGGATCCAATCATTTTCAGCAGGTGTGAACTATTTTGATTTGGAAACATTAAAAGATATGGGAGTTATCCTAACAAGTGCTAGTGGTATTCATGGTCATCAAATGACTGAGAGTATTCTGGGTATGTTATTTAGCCACACTAGAAAAATAAAAGAATCTATTTTAAACCAAGAAAAGCACAAATGGGGTGTTGCGGGTTTAGGAACAGATTTGTTAGGAAAATCTGTTTTGATTTTTGGAACAGGAAATATAGGCACTCAGCTAGCTAAAGTATTAGATGCACTGGGAGCTGATGTTTACGGGGTTAATCGAAGTGGTTTAGAAGTTGATTATTTTAAAGGCATCTACACTTATAAAGAGATCAATCATATTTTGCCTAAGGCTGATATCGTGGTGAACTTACTTCCAGAAACACCAGAGACGATTAATTATTTCGATAATGAGTTATTTGATTCAATGAAAACAGGTGTCATGTTTATTAATGCTGGCCGGGGTAGCGCTGTTAAAACAGAGACCATCATTAAGCAGTGCCAAGATGAAAAATTATCTTTTGCTGGACTAGATGTTTTTGAAGAAGAACCATTACCAAGTGACAGTCCACTTTGGGATTTGGAACAAGTTCTTATTACCCCTCATATTTCAGGACCAACTGATCAGTATAACAACCGCTTATTTGAGGTTTTTAAACAAAATATAGAATCTTATCTAAACGGAGAGGATATGATAAATGCGGTGAATTTAGATTTAGGATATTAAAAAGAACAAGTAGCCAATCTTCATAAAGATTAGCTACTTGTTCTTTTTGTTTCTATTAAAGTTGTCTTAACTTAAATGAATTTCACACAAACAACTTCAGGAGCATAAATGTCTTTTTGTTTTAAAATTAATTTACCAGTATCTGCTTGTCGTTTAAAAAGTGTTAAGTTATCACTATTTTGATTAGCAACGACAACAAACTCTTCATCCTCTGACAAGTTAAAGTCTCTAGGGAAATCACCTTCTACACTAACCCACTCAACAGTCTCTAAATGTTTACCATCATCAGAAATGCGGTAAACAACTACCGAGTTATGTCCTCTGTTGGATGCATACAAATATTTGCCATCTTTAGTAATACGAATAGCTGCCCCACCGTTAAATTCATTAAAACCTTCTGGTAGAGTCGAAACAGTTTCTATTTCAGTAAATTCCCCTGTTTCTCCGTTATAACTTAAAACAACAATATCACTAGATAACTCACCAAATAAATAAGCAATTGACTTTTTCGGGTGGAATACTAAATGTCTTGGTCCAGTCCCTGGTTTGGCATGGAATTTAGCTGCTTCAGTTAATTTTCCGTCACGGCTAATATTATATGTATAAACTGTATCACTTCCTAGATCACAAGTAACTAAACGGTCATCTGGTGTTAAATCAGCATAGTGAGCATGTGGACCATCTTGGTTGGCGTGAGGGCCATCACCAGTGTGTTGAACTTTATCAGCTAATGTAAGAGATCCGTCTTCTTCAATTTTATATGATGTGACAATACCTTGATGGTAATTAGCTCCATAAACTAATTGACGAACACCATCAACAGCGACGTAACACGGAGGAGCTCCCTTAAGCATAACACGGTTGATTAACGAGTAGTTTCCCTCGCCATCTAATTGATAGGCTGCAATACCTCCGTTTTCACCATCTTTAGCTACAGTGTATAAAAAGTCATTATTTTGAGCCGTATCTAAATAAGTCGGATTATCTTCTTGAATGATATTTTTTAAATCAATTAACATACCATTTTCTTCATCTAATTGAATTTGGTAAACACCTTTACTATCTTTTCTTGTATATGAGCCTAAAATAATTGGTTGCATATAAGTCACCCTTTCCATTATTATCAGTTTTAAGTATATCATAGTTCGATTCGTAGAAAAAAAAATAATGATTGATGATGACATTTGGAACAAAAAGCAAGACAAAATATAGATTGTGTTATACTGTATGAGTAATAAATTAAAGAATGCGGGGAACATATTATGGTTAAATCAGTTGTAACAGAAATTGGAAAAAATGCATTAGGAACAGATGATATTATTATTCTTTTTAATGAAGAGGCAACAGAGTCATTAAAAAATTTCTCAGTGATTCAACAAGTTGATTCAAAATCATTTAACTTATCAGAAGGCAGTCAAATCTCATTTGATGAGCAGATATATAATATTGTAAAAGTGGGTACTTTAGCCAATAAGCACTTAGAAGAATTGGGGCATGTGACTTTAGTGTTTAAAAATCCTAAAGAAACAGATGAATTAGTTAATGCACTCTTCTTAGAACCATACACTTTACCAGACATCAAAGAAGGTACTGTGATTACTTACAAGTAGGAGAGGATTTTGTGAAGGATATTCAGGAGAAAAACAAGAGGAATTTCTTTTATCGGTGGTTTTTGAATAATAAAATAGTGACAAGCTTATTAATTGTGTTGCTTATTTTATTAATTGTTTTAGTATTTACTAAAGTTTCTCATATTTTCAAGCCTATTGGAGAATTTTTAGGTATAGTAGGAGTTCCTATATTAATTGCAGGACTACTTTATTATTTGTTAAATCCAATAGTTAATTTTATGGAGAAAAAAGGGATTAAACGGGTACTTGGTATTTCCATTTTATTTGTAGTTGTTATTGGATTATTTACTTGGGGTATTGTGATTGTAGTTCCTAAAATAGACTCACAAATAAAAAGCTTTGTTACAGAGTGGCCTAGCTACTGGAAAACTATTGAGAGTAAGATCAATGAATTTCTATCAACTCCCTTGCTACATAAATTTAGTGAGCCAATAGAGAAATACTTAAATGATTTATTTTCTTCTATTAGTACACTTACAAAATCGTTATCTAAAACGACCTTTAAAGGTTTGGGTAGTTTTGTAGGTGTTGTGGCTAATGCTGTGATGACGGTGATAATTGTACCTTTTGTTTTATTTTATCTACTAAAAGATGGCAAAAAACTGGTACCCTATACTATGAAGGCAGTTCCAACTAAAATGCGCCAACCGACCTTAAATGTCTTATCAGATATTAATAAACAATTATCATCATATGTCAGGGGAAAAGTGACTGTAGCTATTGCTGTTGGGATTATGTTTACTATCGGGTTTAGTATTATTAGATTAGAATATGCTGTTACGCTAGGTATTTTAGCTGGTGTTTTGAATTTAATTCCATATATTGGTTCTGCTTTAGCTATGATTCCAGCTGTCATTCTTGCAATGGTAAGTGGTCCTAAGATGTTAATAGCAGTCATTATCGTGTTTATTATTGAACAAACGATTGAGGGACGGGTCGTATCTCCCCTTGTATTAGGAAGTCAATTAGATATTCATCCACTAACTATTATTTTTGTATTATTAACAGCTGGAAAGTTATTTGGCGTACTTGGTGTGATACTAGGTGTACCAGGATATGCAGCTATTAAAGTTGTAGTATTACATGTTTTCGAGTGGTATAAAGATGTTTCTGGTTTGTATGATGAACCAGAAGAAACATCAACGTAAAAAGATCAGGCAATGGATTTACTAAGTCCGTTGTCTGATCTTTTATCTTTTATAATTATTTATTATGAATTAAAAGGTTTGAGCTTTTTGTCTAGCTATCTCATGAATGTCCGCTAAAATTTGCTCAGATTGTTCTGGGTGATGGTCGATACCTTGAATATAAATAGAATCAATGTCATTTACACCAACAAAGTTAAAAATATTATTGATAAACTGTGAAGACGTATCATGCCCATCATAGACACCACCACTTGATTGAATATGCACAACTTTTTTATTCTTTGTTAAACCAACAGGACCTGCTGCTGTGTATTTGAAAGTCTTACCTGACACAGTGATAGTATCAATCCATGCCTTTAGTTTTGTCGGGATGTTTAAATTCCACAGAGGGTTTGCGACAATAATTTTATCAGAGTTTAAAAACTGTTCAGTAAGCTCTGTAAAGCGAGTTATTTTAGCTTGTTGTTCAGGTGTCATTTCCTCACCCTTTTGAGCAGCTGCCCATCCATATAACATATCTTTATCTATTTCTGGAACGTTATCTTCATATAAATCTAAAACTGTTATTGTATCGGCTGGGTTAGTGGTTTCATAAGTAGTTAAAAACGTATCTAACACAGCTAATGTACGAGATTCTTCTTTACTTAAAGGATGAGACTTCACAACTAATAAATTTGACATAATAAACATACCTCATTTAGATTATTCATAACTTATAAATAATAAGCAATTAGTATTAATATAACGGATTTATATTGAAAAAGCAAAGAGAATTATAAAAATAGTAAATAGGAATTAAAAAAAAGACATAAGTGGATGATTTTTCTAAGTATTTACAGTATACTATCATGGGATAAACATAGAGGAGAGTAGTATATGGCTCAATTATTTTTTAAATATGGTGCAATGAACAGTGGGAAAACTATCGAGATTTTAAAAGTTGCTCATAATTATGAAGAACAAAACAAACCAGTTGTGTTAATGACTAGTGGTATTGATACACGAGATGAGGTTGGTTTTATTTCTAGTCGGATTGGCTTAAGGCGAGAAGCGACACCTATCTTTTCAGAAACAGATGTTTATGAAACAGTTAAATCTCTGTCATTCAAACCTTATTGTGTCTTGATTGATGAGTCACAATTTTTAGAGAAACAACATGTGATTCAATTTGCGAAGATTGTCGATGAGTTAGATATTCCTGTTATGGCCTTTGGTTTAAAGAATGATTTTAAAAATGAATTATTTGAGGGATCAAAATATCTACTACTTTACGCAGATAAAATTGAGGAATTAAAAACAATTTGTTGGTTCTGTCATAAAAAAGCAATTATGAATTTAAGAATGGATAATAATAAACCAGTTTACACTGGTGAGCAGATACAAATAGGTGGCAATGAAGCTTATTACCCAGTTTGTCGTAAGCATTATGTTAGCCCGTTGATTATGGAAATATAAAGGAGAGAAGTAAATGTTCGAACAATTACAAGCAGTAGAAGATCGTTATGAAGAGCTTGCTGAGCTGTTAAGTGATCCAGAGGTTGTCAATGATACAAAACGCTTCATGGAGTTGTCAAAAGAAGAAGCCAATACTCGTGAAACAGTGGAGGTTTACCGTCGTTACAAAGAAGTAAAATCAGGAATTACTGATGCTGAGGAATTACTTAATGAAAAACTAGATGATGATATGCAAGAATTAGCTAAAGAAGAATTATCAGAGTTAAAAACAGAACGTGATGAATTAGAAGATCGCATGAAGATTTTATTATTACCAAAAGACCCTAATGATGATAAAAATATTATCATGGAAATACGCGGTGCTGCAGGTGGGGATGAGGCAGCTCTTTTTGCAGGTGATTTATTTGAAATGTATCAGTCATATGCACAGGCTCAAGGTTGGAAGTTTGAAGTCATGGATGCTAACATCACAGATATTGGCGGGTATAAAGAAGTAACAATTATGATCACAGGTGATAGTGTGTACTCAAAACTTAAATATGAAAGTGGTGCTCACCGTGTCCAACGTATTCCTTCAACTGAATCACAAGGCCGTGTTCATACATCAACTGCCACAGTAGTTGTGTTACCAGAAGCCGAAGAGGTAGAGCTTGATTTAGCAGATAAAGATATTCGAGTTGATATTTATCATGCTAGTGGTGCTGGTGGTCAGCATGTTAATAAGACTGCCTCAGCTGTTCGTTTAACTCATGAGCCAACAGGTGTTGTAGTGGCTATGCAAGATGAGCGTTCTCAGTTGAAAAACAGAGAAAAAGCGATGAAAATTTTGCGTGCTAGAGTATATGACCAGTTGCAACAAGCAAGTCAAAGTGAATATGATGCTACTCGTAAATCTGCTGTTGGTAGTGGGGATCGTTCTGAGCGTATTAGAACATATAACTTCCCACAAAACAGAGTGACAGATCATCGTATTGGTTTGACCATTCAAAAATTAGATCAGATTTTAGCTGGTAAAGTTGATGAGATTATTGATGCTCTAGTTATCTACGACCAAACTGCTCAATTGGATAAGTTAAATGGATAAATTAGTCACATATTTTGAAGTCCTGAAATGGGCTTCTTCTTTTTTAGAAAATAATGGAAAAGAATCATATATAGCCGAGTATTTAATTTTAGAATACCATGAATGGTGTAAAACAGATTTACTGTTAAATTTGAAAGCAGAAATGCCTGTAAGTGAGAAACATAGGCTAAAAAAAGATTTAGAAAAAGTAGTCACAAATTATCCACCTCAATATTTAATTGGCTCTTGTGAGTTTTACGGGGAGCGTTTTTTAGTGAGTGAAGCAACCTTAATTCCTAGACCTGAAACAGAAGAGTTGGTAGATTTATGTTTGAGGGAAAATACTAACAAACCACAAATAGTGGTAGATATTGGAACAGGTAGTGGGGTGATTGCTTTATCATTAAAAAAACACCGTCAAAATTGGCAAGTAAGAGCAGTTGATTTATCATTAGATGCTCTAGAAATAGCTAAGAAAAATGCGGTAAAATTAGAAGAAGAAATCCATTTCTTTTACGGCAGTACACTAGAACCAATAGATGAAGAACAAATTGATATTATTATATCAAATCCTCCTTACATCAGTGATAAGGAGTGGGACGTAATGGATGAGTCAGTTAGAAATTTTGAACCTAAACTAGCTTTGTTTGCTGATAATGATGGATTAGCGATTTATGAAAAAATAGCCAAAGAAGCTGTTTTTAAGCTTAGTAAAACTGGCAAAATATATTTAGAAATAGGATATAAGCAAGGGGATGCTATCCAGCAAATGTACCAACATTACTTTCCAAATAAAAAGGTTAGACTAGTAAAAGATATTGCAGGTCAAGATAGAATAATCATTGTCTCTTAAAGGAGGGAATAGAGATGGTTGAAACAAGGGTGTATCAAAAAAGTGATTTGAATCTAGCAGCAAAAGTGTTACAACAAGGTGGTATTATAGCTTTTCCAACAGAAACAGTTTATGGATTAGGTGCTGATGCGACTAATGATTTGGCTGTTAGAAATGTCTATCAGGCTAAAGGCAGACCTAGTGATAATCCTCTAATTGTCCATATTAGTGATGAGAATATGCTGGAGCTTTTTGTCGAAGATATTCCTCTTAAGGCCAAACAATTAATGGATCAATTTTGGCCTGGTCCATTAACTATTATTTTAAAAACAAAAGAAAACAACGCGTTATCTAAATATGTAACAGCAGGTCTTTCAACGACAGCTTTTCGTCTACCTGATAACCTTGTCACAAGAAACTTAATCAAAAAGAGTGGCTTGGCTTTAGTAGGTCCTAGTGCAAATACATCTGGTAAACCAAGTCCAACGTCAGCTAATCATGTATTAGATGATTTAAATGGAAAAATTGAAGGCGTGATAGATGGGGGTGAGTGTCAAGTAGGTATTGAATCAACAGTGATTGATTTAAGCGATGATTTGATTCCTACCATTTTAAGACCAGGTGCTATTACAAGAGAACAAATTCAAGTAGTGATTGGTCCAGTTGAGATAGATGCTCATGTATCAAATGAGACTGAAGTACCAAAATCTCCTGGGATGAAATATAAACACTATTCACCAAATACAGAAGTTGTCATGATAGAAGGTGAGATAGAAGTTTGGTATCAAGCGCTAGACTATTATCAAAAGAAACATAAACAAGTTGGTATATTAGCCAGTCAGTTGATTTTAAATCAACTAAGCTCATATCCAGATATAATTCAAGTAGAATTATCACAAGAAAAAAGTATTAAAGAAGCGATGCAACACTTGTTTAGTGGTTTAAGAGCATTAGATAAGGTTCTGCCAGAAGAGTCAGGAATTATTTTAGTAGAAGCGTATGAAGATGTCTCTGAAAACCTAGGATATATGAACAGATTAAAAAAAGCTGCTAATCAGAATAAGTTTATTGTGTAAAAAAGGAAAAATCAGTATAATACAAATCAATAAGAAGATTGGGAGTGTGAGGGATATGGATTTTAAAAAAGATGATGTTGTATTATGGGAAGCTATTGCCAATGAAAAGAAAAGACAACAAGATACCATTGAATTAATTGCTTCAGAAAACTTTGTATCAGAAGCTGTCATGGCAGCACAAGGTAGTGTATTAACAAATAAATATGCTGAAGGTTACCCTGGCAAAAGATATTATGGTGGGTGTGAGTTTGTTGATGTGGTAGAGAATTTAGCTATTGATCGTGCGAAAGATTTATTTCAAGCAGATTTTGCTAATGTTCAAGCACACTCTGGATCTCAAGCCAACACAGCTGCTTATTTATCACTTTTAGAACCAGGTGACACTATTTTAGGTATGGATTTAACAGCAGGAGGTCATTTAACTCACGGTTCTCCAGTAAACTTTAGTGGAAAAACATATGATTTTGTATCTTATGGTGTGGATCCTGTGACTGAAGTGATTGATTATGATGTGGTAGAAATTCTAGCTCGTAAACATGAACCAAAATTAATTGTAGTGGGAGCTAGTGCTTATTCTCGTGAAATTGATTTTAAACGTTTTAAAGAAATTGCTGATAGTGTTGGTGCAAAAGTAATGGTAGATATGGCTCATATCGCTGGACTTGTTGCAACAGGTGAACATCCAAACCCAATGCCTTATGCTGATGTTGTGACGTCAACTACTCATAAAACACTAAGAGGTCCTCGTGGTGGTCTTATTTTAACTAACTCACCTGAATTAGCTAAAAAAATCAATAGTGCTATTTTTCCAGGAATTCAAGGGGGACCACTAGAACATGTGATTGCAGCAAAAGCTGTGGCATTTAGAGAAGCATTGTTACCAGAATTTAAAGAATATAGTAAGCAAATTGTACTCAATGCTAAAGCGATGGCACGTGTCATTAATCAATCAGAAGGGGTTCGTTTAATTAGTGGTGATACTGATAATCATTTATTATTAATTGATGTGACAGGTCTTGGTATGACAGGTAAAGAAGCAGAAGCCATTTTAGAGTCTGTTAATATTACAGTAAATAAAAATACGATTCCTTTTGAAAGTCGCTCACCGTTTGAAACAAGTGGTATTAGAATTGGAACACCTGCCATTACGACACGTGGTTTTAAAGAAGATGATGCTGCACAAGTAGCTGAATTAATCGTTGAAGCTCTATCTAATGCTAGTGATGAAAAAGTTTTAGAGCGTATTAACCAAGATGTGGCAACAATATTAAAGAAACACACGTTATATAGCTAAAATTTTAGGTGATTGACTAGTCAATCACCTTTTTTTTAGATACAATAGATAAGATAAAAAATTTAAAAGGGGAATTGCGATATGGGAAAATTTCAAGTAATTGATCATCCACTAATTCAACATAAACTGACAATCATTAGAGAGAAAGATTGTGGAACAAAAGTTTTTCGTGAGGTTGTTGATGAAATTGCTATGTTAATGGCTTATGAGGTTTCAAGAGATATGCCTCTTGAAGATATTGAAATTGAAACTCCAATGGGAAAAACAACTCAAAAAACATTAACAGGTAAAAAAGTAGCTATTGTACCTATTCTTCGTGCAGGTATTGGTATGGTAGATGGGATGTTAGAACTTATTCCAGCAGCTAAAGTAGGTCATGTTGGCTTATATCGTGATGAAGAGACATTTGAGCCGGTTGAATATTTTGTTAAGTTACCAGCTGATATTGCAGAAAGACAATTATTTGTTGTTGATCCAATGTTAGCAACAGGTGGATCAGCTATTATGGCAATTGACTTACTTAAAAAACGTGGAGCAACTAACATTAAGTTTGTCTGTTTGGTTGCAGCACCTGAAGGGATTACTGCTCTACAAGAAGCTCATCCAGATGTAGACATTTACACAGCTGGTTTAGATGAAAAATTAAATGAACAAGGATATATTGTACCAGGACTTGGTGATGCTGGTGATCGTTTATTTGGAACTAAATAATTAGTGATAACAAGTCAAAAGAAGAGACTGACCTTTAATAGATCAGTCTCTTTGCTTTTTGTACTCAAAGTTTGGTGTTGCTAAAGACTTTTGATATACTAAAGAAAAGGTGGGGGAATGATGTTAGAACTAAGAGAGTATATAGAGGCTAAGTCAACAACGATTTCTAACTTATTATTAACCTATTATAAGAAAATAGGTTTAGATGAACTAGAAGTTATGATGTATATTCAGTTAGCTAGATTTGATCAACAAGGTAATTATTTCCCAGAAATAGTTCAGATCGCTAAAGTGATGTCGATTTCTGAGGAGAGGTGTTTTCAGTTAATCCAGTCACTACTTGAGAAACAAATTATAAACATTGTCACATTAAATAATGATATGAACAAAACAGAAGATAAATATGATCTAACACCAGTTTATGACAAAATTAGTCATGTTATGGAGCAGGAGAAGGAAATTGAATTAGAGGTTGCTAAAAAAGATGATAAAACTAGTTTATTTTATCGTTTTGAAGAAGAATTTGGCCGTCCCTTATCACCTATTGAGCTAGAAACCATTCAGGCTTGGCTAGATGAAGATGATTATTCAGTTGAGTTAATTACTCTAGCTTTAAGAGAAGCCATTTTAAATCAAGCATATAGCTTGAAATATATTGACCGGATACTTTTATCGTGGGAAAAGAAAAATTTAAAAACGTCTAGAGATATTCAACTTGATCAGAAAAAACGTTTAAATCAAATAGATGAGAAATCAGAACAAACATCAACAGAGGAAGTTTTACCTAAAATTCCGATGTTTGACTGGTTAAATTCAAATGAAAGCTAGGTGAGAAAATGTTATCTAAGAAAAAAACAGTTGAAGCTATTGATTTAATGAAAGAGTATTATCCAAATGCTGAAGGAGAGTTAAATCATGGAAGTGACTTTCAATATTTGATTGCTGTTATGCTTAGTGCTCAAGCTACTGACGTCTCAGTGAATAAAGCGACACCTTTTTTATTTGAAGCTTACCCAACTGTTGAAAAAATGGCTAAAGCACCTATTGAAGATGTTATGAGTAGAATTAAGACAATAGGCCTTTATAAAGTAAAAGCTAAAAATATTATTAATACATCTAATATTTTAATCGAAAAATTTAATGGTGAAGTACCTAGAACAAAAAAAGAATTGGTTAGCCTACCTGGAGTTGGGCAAAAAACAGCAAACGTTGTAGCTGGTGATTTATTTAATGTTCCATCTATTGCAGTTGATACTCATGTGGAACGTGTCAGTAAGCGTCTTAGAATTTGTAAGCAATCAGCAACTGTTGATGAAGTAGAAGAAGCCTTGATGAAAAAAATACCGGCTGATAGATGGATTGATACACATCACACTATGATATTGTTTGGCAGATATCACTGTACAGCTCGTAAGCCTAAATGTGAGGATTGTTTATTGCTTGAACTTTGTGCTGGTGGTCAAAAAATATTAAGAGATAAAGAAAAATTAAAAGCGAAAAAATAGAGAATGACGTCACGTCATTCTCTATTTTTATAAGTTTTTAAAAAGAGATTATTCAGTTTTTGGAGGTTCACCACCACCTGGATCAACAGGGACTTCAGGTTCTACCGGTTTTTCCGGCTCCACAGGTTTTTCCGGTTCTACGGGTTTTTCAGGTTCCACTGGTTTTTCACTAGACGGAGGTGGTGAATTACTTGGTTTTTCTTCTGAACTACTTGGTGTATTGGCTGGTTCTTCCTTACTTTCAGAAGGTGCATTCCAATTATTATTATTGTTATAGTTGTTATTATTATAGTAGTTGTTATCTTGCTGCTCTGAATAATTATTGTAATTATTGTAATTATTAGTATTACTTGATGATTTTTTACTTCTTAAGTAAACTTCATTACCAATTCTGATGACCTCTTTAGGTTGTTTCCAATCTGTTGGTTCAATATTTTGATATAGGTAGGTCATAAAATTCCGATAGATATCCATTGCAAGTTGCTGATCAGATACTGGTATGGCTTGGAAATAATCTTTGTAGCCAGTCCAAACAGCTAGTGAATATTTAGGTGTATAACCAACAAAAGTAATATCTGGACTACCTTCACCCTTGACTTTATCAAGTGCATCATCTTCATAATTACTTGTTCCAGTTTTTCCTGCTTGTTCTAAATCGTCAATTTGTGCAGGGACACCTGTTCCTCTATCGATAACATCTTTTAACATATCAGTGACGATATAGGCAGTAGATTCTTTCATAGCACGCTCACCCTTAGCATCAAAGGTTTCTTCAGTGCCATCATCATAAACAACCTTATTAATGTACATTGGTTTATAATAAACACCACCATTTGCAAATGCTGCGTAAGATGAAGCTAGTTGTTCTGTTGAGGCTTCCATTCCAATGGCCGTTCCTTCATAGATAGTATTATTAAATCCAAGTTTTTTAATCATTTCTTGTGATTTATCAGTTCCAACCTCATTTAAAGCTTTTAAGGCAGGTACATTTCTTGAGTCAACTAATGATTCCCTCATAGTTAAAGATCCTCGGTATGACCGATCATAGTTGTAAACATTTGTTCCGTCTGCATAAGAGTAAGGTTCATCAACAAAAACTTCGCCAGATCCAATTTCTAGCTCTTCAATAGCAGGAGCATAAGCAACAAGGGGTTTGGCTGTTGAGCCAATATTTCGTTTAGCTTCAACCGCATAGTTTGTCCCACGAAGTATATACTCATCAGATTGTCTATTACCAATTTGTGTTATGACAGCACCGTTTTTAACATCAACTAAAGTCACAGCAGCTTGTAAATCCTGATCTGGGAAATTGATTGATGACTCTTCATTATTAACTAGATTATATAAATATGTTTGTGCATCGATATCTATATTTGTATAAATATCCAATCCATCAGTATAAACATTTTTGCCAGTCTCTTCTTCGACTTGCTTGATAACTTCCATAATATAACTATCTGTTACAATTTGCATCATAGAATCGTCTTTAAGAGGTTGCAATCCGTCACTGACTTTTGTTTTTTTAGCCTCATCATATTGAGCTTGAGTGATGTGTTTATCTTTTAACATCTCTTGTAAAACAGTGTTTCGCCTTTTAGTTGCAAGTTCTTCGTTATTATAAGGGTCATAATCATTAGGAGCTTGAGGTATCCCAGCTAGTAACGCATATTGGGCAACAGTCAAGTCATCAATGTTTTTACCAAAATAAGTTTCAGAAGCTGTCTTCATACCATAAACACCATTTGCCATATAAACACGGTTAATGTAATAGGTTAAAATTTCATCTTTTGATTTTTGTTGTTCTAATTTTAGTGATAACCAAGCTTCTTGTGCTTTACGTCTTAAGGTCTGGTCTTTTTTTTGTGTCGAGTAGAAAGATAATTTGATTAGCTGTTGTGTTAAGGTACTACCACCTTGTTTGTGCTCTCCCTTAACGTTTGCCACAGCAGCACCTGTGATTCGAATAGGATCAATTCCCATATGTTTTTCAAAACGCTTGTCTTCAATTGATGTAACAGCATCTTTTAACATAGGAGGAATTTGGTTAGGCTCGATGGTTTCTCTTTTTTTATCTCCTAATTCTAAGAAAACTTTATCATTCATATCATATAGTTTTCCAGATTTAGTGTCTTCTAATTTTTTGTAATCTAACTCTGGTGCATCTTTGACATAATAAAAAAATAAACCAGTCCCCCCGATTAAGGGGATTGCAATAAGAGATAGTAAAACAATGAAAAAGATAAGAATTCCCTCACCCTTCTTTTTCTTCTTTCTAGTTGCACTATGTTTGCCTTCAGGCTCTTGTTTCATCATGAGAATCTCCTTTTAAAATATATTGATCAATAATCGATAAGTAAGCAATAACAGGATAAGCACTAATAGATATTTCATATCCAGTGCTTTCAATCATGTCAAGTGGCATTGATTTTTTACCATGTATGTGTGTGTTTTCAACAAAGTCAATCATAACATCACTAGGTAAATAAAAGCAGCGTTTCAAAGTTGAAAACCAAATTAAAATAAAAACAATTCCTCCTTGTCTTAGACATTGTTTCATGTGTTTAATTTGGTGATCATGCATATTATTTATTGGAAATGACGTTTTATTCTTTGTCTCTTTGGCTTCAAAATCTAAATAATAACCTTTATAAATACCATTATAATCCGTTGTTGAAGCTTCCTTAAAATAGGCTTCTGTAATGACAGCAGCACTTCTTTTAGGGTAATTAACTTGAACAATTTGGACAGGTGTAGGTTTTTTATGAATGACAGCAATTCCTTTTTCTAAGTAGTAATCATTACTTTGGTTAATGTAGCTCTCAAAGTTCATACCACGGTTGGAGAAAGTTTTTGGCTTTGAAGATTTGGGATTACTAGGCCTTTTATTTTTCATGCCATTAGGATAATTAATAGTCAAATGATCACACTCCTTTGCGTATTATAACAAAATTATGATATCAATGAAAAGAAAACAAGTAAATTTTAAGTTTCTTAATTCTTTTTCTATCTGTTCTAAGCTTATAGTCATAAAATAAATCTAAATTAAGAGGGAATATTATAGGTGTATTGTCAGGCAGAAAACAAAATTTTGAAAAAAAAGCATAATTTTGTATAAAATAGTTGTTTTCTACTATGAAACTGATTATAGTAGAAGTGAAGAGTAATGTATTCTATTTGGTTTTACGCATTAGTAGCGTGAATCAATTAATTAAATAATGAGGTGTGACAACAATTGACTAAACTAAACTATTCAGCAAAAGATATTTTACAAAAAGAATTTAAATCAAAAGTAAGAGGTTATGACCCAATTGAGGTAGACGAATTTTTAGACAATGTTATTAAAGATTATGAAACATATAATCAAGAATTATTAGCCTTAAAAGAAGAAAATCATCGTTTGGTTAATAAGGTAGATCAGTTAACACAAAATCAAGCAAGCTTATCAAGAATGAAACAAGAAACACCAGCAGCGACTAAAAATACATCTGTAACTAACTTTGATATTTTAAAACGTTTATCTAACTTAGAAAAACATGTTTTTGGTGGAAAGTTAGAAGAGAAGAAGATTGATATTACAGTAAACGAGCAAGTTAGAGCTCAAGGTGGTACCACACTAGATGAGGAATTAGTTAATCGCCAAGCAAGAGCTTCTTTAGCTAATGCCGTAGATAAGGTATTAAAAGGAAATGATGATTTAGATATGACTCGTCGCTTCTAACAACAGAATATGTATTGTAATTTTCGGATAACCGCAGCTTAAATTTTTAGGTTGAGGAAAGTCCATGCTCGCACAAGCTGAGATGCTTGTAGTGTTCGTGCTTAATGAAAAAATAAATTAAGGTGCCTCTTTTAAGAGGTAACGGCAGGAAAAAGTTGCTAAGGTCTTGAGACTATGCACGAGTATCCTTGAAAGTGCCACAGTGACGAAGTAACTTTAGAAATAAAGTTAGTGGAACGGGTAAACCCCTCGAGCGAGCAACCCAAACATATGGTAGGGGCATTTTTCTCAGGGAATTGAACTTAGAGGAAAAACAGATTTTTCTGTAGACAGATGGTTATCATCACTCAGTATTGACCTGGTAGTGAGTGATACAGAACATGGCTTATAGAAAATTACAACATCAGGTAGCCTTCCGATTTGATGGAGGGCTTTTTTTGTAATAAAAAAATAAAAAATAATGATAAATGGAGTAAAAAAAATGAAAGAATATAAATTAATTGCAACGGCTGCTAGTGGCATTGAGGCTCTAGTTGGAAGAGAATTAAAGGATTTAGGTATTCCTTGTGAAGTTGAAAATGGTCGTGCGATTTTTCATGGAGATTTAGAAACAATTGGAAAAGCTAACCTTTGGCTAAGAACAGCTGATAGAATAAAAATTGTTATAGGTGAGTTTGAAGCCATAACATTTGAATCACTATTTGATCAAGTTAAAGAACTGCCGTGGGAAGATTTTTTACCAATGGATGCAGAATTTCCGGTTTCAGGAAAATCAATCAAATCAACTCTTTTTAGTGTATCAGACTGCCAGGCTTTGACAAAAAAAGCGATTGTTAATCGTTTAAGTGACTACTATTCAAGATACGGGCGCCTACCAGAAACAGGTGCAAAGTTTCCAATTGAAATAGCACTATTAAAAGATAAAGTAACTATTACTCTAGATACAACAGGATCAAGTTTATTCAAGCGTGGTTATCGTTTAGAAAAAGGAGGGGCTCCTTTAAAAGAAAATATGGCAGCTGCCATTATTTCACTGACAACTTGGAGAAATAACCGCCCATTCTATGATCCGGTATGTGGTTCTGGAACATTTTGTATTGAAGCAGCTTTAATGGGTAGAAATATTGCACCAGGTTTACAACGAGACTTTTTATTTGAAGACTGGCCATGGGTAGATGATTCTATTATGTTAGAACTTAGAAAAGAAGCAAAAGCAGCGATTAATCATGAGGTTGAATTAGATATTTTAGGAACAGATATTGATCATAAGATGATTGAAATTGCTAAGGAAAATGCAAAAGCAGCTGGTGTTGCAGATGATATTTCATTTAAACAGATGCAATTAAAAGATTTTACAACAACAAAAGAATACGGTGTTATTGTAGCTAACCCACCGTACGGAGAGCGTTTAGGCGAAGAAGAAGAAGCTAGAAAAATTTATCGCCAAATGGGAAAAGTTTATAAAAAGTTAGATACGTGGAGTGTCTATGTTTTAACAAGTGATTTACACTTTGAAACATACTATAATTCTAAGGCAACGAAAAAACGTAAACTTTATAACGGAGCTATCAGAACAGATTTATTCCAATATTGGGGTAAAAGACCACCAAGAGTAAAAAGAGAGGAAGCTTAGTATGACAACAAAAGAACAAGCCTTTTTAGATTATTTAAAAGAGATTGCCTTAATTCGGGAAGCTGTTGGACTAGCTGAGTGGGATAGTCAAACTGGTATGCCAGAAATGGGTGCTAGCTACCGTGCTGAAATGTCTAGTTATTTAGCAGGTATGGCTTTTGAAAAAGCAACGAATGAGACAATGAAGGAATTCATGGATTATTTTGAAGCTAATACAGATGAATTAAGTGATTTTACTCGTTTAGTTTATGGTAAGGCACGGGAAGATTATGATTTAAATAATAATCTTCCACCTAAAAAATACCAAGCTTATTCTAAAGTGTTATCAAATGCTCATAGTGTATGGGCTAAGGCACGTGAAGCAAAAGATTATAGTATCTTTGAGCCTACATTAAAAGAAATTATTGATTATACAAAAGAGTTTATTCCTTTATGGAAAAAAGATGAGGTAACAAATTATGACGTGTTATTAAACATGTATGAGCCTGGTATGACAGTTGAAATCTTAGATGACGTCTTTTCCCAGGTGAGAGATGGGATTATTTCAATTAGAAAAGAAATCAGTGAAAGAGGAACAGTACCTAACACAGATTTTGTAAACCGTTTTGTTTCAAAAGAAAATCAAGAAGCATTTGTTAAAGACGTTGTTGAGCAATTAGGCTATGATTTTTCTCGTGGTCGTCTAGATGATACGATTCATCCATTTATGCTTAATTTAAATCGTAATGATGCCCGTATTACAACACGTTGGGATGAGTCTGATTTTACTATGGCTACTCTAGGTGTGATCCATGAAGCTGGGCATGGTATGTATGAGCAACAAGTTGATGCTAAATATGACTACACACCTCTTGCTGGAGGAGTATCTATGGGTATTCATGAGTCTCAGTCTTTATTTAATGAGATTATGATTGGTGGAAGTCAAGCATTTTGGTATAAACAATATCCTTTATTAGTTAGTTTAACTGGAGACACATTTACTGATATCACTAAAGAGGAATTTTATAAGGGATTAAAAGAAACAAAACCAAGTTTAATTAGAATTGAATCAGACTCACTGACTTACCCAATTCATATCATTATTCGTTATGAGATTGAAAAAATGATTTTTAACGGTGATGCTAAGGTAGAGGACTTACCAAAGATTTGGAATGATAAATACGAAGAATATTTAGGAATTAGACCTGATAATGATACAGATGGCATTTTACAAGATGTTCACTGGGCTGGTGGAAGCTTTGGTTACTTCCCTTCATATGCTCTTGGATATATGTATGCTGCACAACTTTATCATGCTATGAATAAAGAATTTGATGTAGAAGAAGTATTGGCAAGTGATGATTATTCACCAATTAGAGAGTGGTTAACTAAACATATTCATCAGTACGGAAGTTCTAAAAAACCAAATGAACTAATTATGGCAGCAACTGGGGAAACATTAAACCCTCAATATTTAATTGATTACATGCGTGAGTTGTATTTTAACGTATATGATATAACAAATTAATTTTATATAGTTTTTTGTTATATCATATGTTAAAATAACTTGAAAATGAAATTGTAAAAGTAGAGGGGAATAATAATGATATTAGGTGGAATTGAAGCAGGCGGTACTAAATTTATTTGTGCAATAAGTGATGAAAATATGGAAATCAAAGAACGTATCAGTATTCCAACGACAGCACCTGAAGAGACGATGTTAAATGTTTTTGAATTTTTTGACAAATATGATGTAGATGCTTTTGGGATTGGCTCTTTTGGACCAATTGATGTTAATCCTTCATCTGATACTTATGGTAATATTACATCTACTCCTAAAGTTGCTTGGCAACATTATCCGTTTCTAGATGTTATGAAAGATCGCTATGATGTACCTTTTAGCTTTACAACAGATGTTAATGCTGCTGCTTATGGTGAGATGAAAATGGGAGCAGCTAAGGGTAAGGGTAGTTGTATGTATATTACAGTAGGTACTGGGATTGGTGCAGGTATTGTTATTGATGGGGAAGTTATTCATGGTTTTTCTCATCCTGAGGCTGGACATATTTTAGTTAGGAGACATCCTGAAGATATGTTTGCAGGATTTTGCCCTTTCCACGGAGATTGTTTAGAAGGAATTGCAGCTGGGCCTGCCATTGGTAAAAGGTTTGATACTGACGCAAAAGACTTACCTAAACATCATATCTCTTGGGAAATAGAAGCATATTACTTAGCACAAGCTTTAGTTAATTACACATTAACAGTATCACCAGAGATGATTATCTTCGGGGGTGGTGTGATGAAACAAGATCAATTATATCCTCTAATCTACAAAGAATTTGAATCATTGATGAATGGTTATGTTGAAACGCCAAAACTATCTGAATATATTGTACCATGTCAACTAGAAGACAATGCAGGAATTATCGGGTGTTTACTTCTAGCAAAAAATGCTTATGAAACTAAATAAAAGAAAGTTTACAGAAAACATTTATTTTATATTGAGAATTGCTCAGTTTGGGAGTACAATGAGCCAATGAATATAGATATAGGAGGAATATCTAGTTGGTTAGTATGAAGAATAATATAAAAAAAATGAGTAGAAAAAAGTTAAATAACGTCCAATTTATTACTCTAATATTTTTATTACTTATTTTAATTGGAGCCTTTTTATTGTGGCTACCAATGAGTCAAAATCCGGGAGAAGATTTAAGTTTTATTGATGCATTATTTGTTGCAACGTCTGCTGTATGTGTCACAGGTCTTACTCCAATTAATATTTCAGAAGTGCTTAATACAACAGGGCACAGTATTATGTTAGTTTTATTTGAAATTGGTGGATTAGGATTTATGACTGTCGCTTTAATGATTGCTATTATGTTTCGAAAAAAAGTCTCACTTCAGTCAAGATTACTTATGAAAGAGATGATAAATTTTGATAATACAGGTGGAGTCGTTAGCTTGTTTAAATTTGTCATTAGCTTCTCTGTTAGTGTTCAACTAATTGGAGCTGTTTTATTAAGTATTAAATTTATACCAACATACGGTGTTATGACTGGTTTATACTTTGGACTATTCCACTCTATTTCGGCTTTTTGTAATGCAGGTTTCGATTTATTTGGAGATAGTTTGCTAAGCTTTCAACAAGATCCATTTGTTTTGCTAGTTATTTCTGGTTTGATAATTGCCGGTGATTTTGGATTTATTGTGTGGCATGATTTACTTTATTACAAAAAAGATAAACGTATGACTTTGCATACTAAAATTGCTTTGACTGTCACACTTAGCTTATTAGTAGGTGGAACTATTTTGTTTATGATAACGGACCGATTTTCACATATGCCTTTAGTAGATCAGATTGTTAATAGTTTCTTCTTAAGTGTGACACCTAGAACAGCTGGTTTTGCTTCCATCGATTATGGAAAAATGAGTTATGCTGGTATTATCTTAACTCTAGTATTAATGTTCATTGGTGGAACAAGTGGTTCAACAGCAGGTGGTGTAAAAACCACAACAATCGGTGTGTTACTAGTTCAATTGAAAAGCACATTAAAAGGACGTAATGAAGCAGAATTTCAAGGAAGAACTATCCCTAAGATGATCGTAATGAAATCATTTGTATTTTTCTTTTTTGCAGCAGTGATTTGTTTACTTAGTGCCTTAATTTTATCAATGACAGAATTTATACCTGAAAATTCAGGTATTGAGTATGTATTTTTTGAGGTAGTATCAGCTTTTGCTACTGTGGGCTTAACTATGGGCTTAACACCTGATTTAACTGTTTTTGGAAAGTTTTTAATTATGACATTAATGTTTATTGGTAGGGTTGGATTATATACTGTAATGTATGCTATATTAAGTAGAGATCCAAGTGATCATAATAATTATAGCTATCCAAAAGAAAGTGTCTTAGTAGGGTAATCTATCAAAGGAGATTCATACTTTTTTTGATTTGTTATTTAGGTTGTATAATTTTTGATGTGGATGAAGAAATTCATTCGCATCTATTTTTTTACAAAATAATAGAAACATACGAACTTTCCCGTTAAAATTAAAGTGACCAAACCAAATTTTAGAAAGGAAGATTCGTATGTCTCATAACCATTGTATTCGACTATCGCTAGATTTAAAAGATAAAAATATTTATTTCGATTCTATTTTTTGTGAGGAACAGCTTATTAAAGGGATAAGATCCAAGATTTATAAAGGTATTCTTACTTACACTCCTTCGGCTTGTCCTTGTTGTGGCATTAAAAATGAACAATTTTCTATTGTGAAAAATGGGTTTATTTCTTCTCGAATAAAGTGGTTAAGTGTGGCTCACTACCCAACCTATCTTTTATTAAAGAAACAGAGATTTCTTTGTCGTCATTGTGACTCCTCTTTTCTAGCTGAATCTTCAGAAATTGAGAAACATTGTTTTATCGCTAAAAGAGTGAAGCAATCAATTCTTATTGAGTTAAGTGATGCTATCTCGTTTAAAGATTTAGCTAAAAGACATTTTGTTTCATCAACAACGATTAATAGAATTTTAGTATCTGGTGGTAAAGACTTATCTAATCAATTTTTATATTTACCTCAAAACCTTTGTTTTGATGAATTTACTTCGGTTAAAAACAATAGTGGCAAGTACAGTTTTATTTTCTCTGATTCCTCTACACACCAAATTATCGATATTCTCATTGATAATAAAAAGCTAACACTAGAGAAACACTTTCTTAAGTACTCTCTAAAGGTTCGTCGCCAAGTAAAAACAATTGTCGTTGATATGAATGCAGCCTATTTTAAATTAGCCAAAAGGTTATTTCCTAATGCTGAGGTGATTATTGATCGCTTTCACTTAGTTCAACTTATCAGTCGCTCTTTAAACATAACTAGAATTAAGACGATGAATCGTTATCGCACATCGAATGTAACTGACATGAAAAATTATCGAAAACTAAAAAAATATTGGAAACTCTTTTTAAAAGATTCTAATGAATTGAATTATACAGATTATCGTTATCAGCGTTTATTTAAGAGTATTTTACCTGAAACAGATGTCATGGATTATTTACTTAGCTTAAACAAAGAGTTATCAGAAACTTATAAACTTTATCAAGAACTATTATACTGTAGTAAAAACAATGATTTTGACACTTTTTCTGATCTATTATTATTAGCTAACGAAGATATCTCTATTCCAATGAAAACCTCGATTCGAACACTAAAGAAGCATTTACCAAGAATTGAAAACACCTTTAAATACGCTTATTCAAATGGTTGTTTAGAAGGTTCCATAAACAAAATTAAATTAATCAAACGAATAGCTTACGGCTATAGAAATTTTCAGAACTATAAATACAGAATTTTACTTAGTTTTAAAGACAAACAAAAAAGCAGCAAAAACCATTCGGTTTCTGCTGCCTAAATTCACTTAATTTTACTCATCCACATCATTTGACGAAGAGCCGTTATTTAAATGATATTTTTTTGTTTTAAATAATCTTGTGAAAACAAGTTTATTCATATTGAAGGGGGAATTCTAAAATGTTAAATGAAGAGAATTTAAAAATTATAAAAGAGCATCCTGGATTTATAGCCGCAATGGACCAAGGTGACTTAACAACACCTAGCACGTTGAGAAAATACGGTATACCTGATGAAACTTATCAAACAGAAGAAGAGATGCATATGATTGTTCATGATATGAGAACAAGAATGGTCATTAGCCCAGAGTTTAATGCCAAGTATGTATTAGGTGTAATCTTATATAAAGATTCTTTGAACAGGCAAATTTATGGAAAAGATTTTCCAAATTATTTATGGGAAGAAAAAGAAATCTTGCCATTTTTAAAAATCGATCAAGGTCTGGCACCAAAGCAAAATGGCGTTCAGTTGATGAAGGATTTGACTGAGTATGATGAATTGATTGAACAGGCTAAAAAATATCCAATTATTGGTTTGAAAACTCGTTCTCTTATTGGTGCTGCTAATGAAAAAGGTATAAAAGATATCGTGAAGCAACAATTTGACATCGCTAAAAAAGTGTATAAAGATGGCTTCTTACCAGTTATTGAACCCAATATAGAATTACATATTCCAGACAAAAAACAGGCTGAAGTTTATTTAAAAGAAGAACTGCACCAAGCTATACGAGCACTTCCAAAGGATATGTTGATCACTATCAAGTTGACACTACCTGAAGAGGCTGATTTTTATCATGATTTAATAGAGTATCCTAATGTTGTTCGTATACTAGCTTCTTCAAGTGGATTAAGACAAACTGAAGCTGATAGAAAACTAAGTGAAAATCATGATATGATTGCTAGCTTTTCAAGAGCTTTAACTGAAGGATTGTCATATGAAGAAACAGAATTCGAATATGATTATCATTTAAAACAAACAATCCATGCTATTTATGACGCTTCAGACTATAAAGTTGATTAATTCGAAAGCCACCTAAACCAAAGGGTGGCTTTTTTTGATATACTATGACAAGAAAGAAAAAATTTGGAGGATGGATAGATGAAAACCTTAGTTGTAATGGCTCATCCAGATTGGCATCAATCAAACACGCAAACTTTTTTAAAAGAAGCTGTATTAAATATGGAAACAGTTTACTGGTATGATTTACAGAGTCATATGGAGCAGTTAAATGTCCCATTAGCTCAACAATTAATGAAAGAAGCAGATCGGATTATTTTTCAGTTTCCCATGTACTGGTATAGTGCGCCGTCTTCTTTATATTCTTGGTTTGAACAAGTATTAACCCCAGGTATATATAACTCAAAATTAAAAGGAAAAGAATTCGGTATAGTCGTTAGTACAGGGGTGTCAGAAAAACAATACACAGCTGGAGGAGGGGAACACTTTACATTTTCAGAATTCCTTAAGCCTTTTCAAGGAATTGCCTTAAAGTGTCAAATGGTGTACCTATCACCTTTTAGTATCTCTTTATTTGACTACCTATCAGACTTAGAAAAAAAACAGCTATTAATAAATTATCAACAATATCTGACTTTGAATCGTCAAGGTAGTTTTAAAGCTGAAGAACAATGGGTTATTAATCGTCTAAAAGCATTGTCTAAAAAAGATATGTTGAAAGACCCTGATCATCAATTAATGGGTATATTACAAATATTAGAAGAAAATCGAGATGACATAGATGATTTATCTGACACAATAGCACAGATGAGTGAGGAGTGAGTATATGAATCAACAATGGGGACTTGAACAAATCAAAATACTACAAGAAAAAGAGCAAGTTTATGAGATTGATGCCCTTTTAAAAGAATTAGAGCTAATCTTAATTGAACAATATAAGCGAAAAGAGCAGCTAGAAGGTCAATTAGATGGAACACTTTGGAGTCCAAATAAGTGGTAACTTTATCTTTTTTATGTTATTTGGTATGATGAATAAAATATAAAAATAATAGGTGAGGCAATGAAAATAAAATGGTATGTCCTAATATTTATGATAACACTAGGCATAGCTGGTTGTGGTAAAAATAATACACAAAACAGTGAAACAAATGATTTAAAAGAAACTGAGCCTACTGGGATGGTTGTTAAAGATCAAGAAGAAGAACGTAGTGATGTGATTAATAATGTTTTAGTTGGCAATACTAAAATTAGTTTTAACAATAAATCATATGATCAATTATCAAATGGTAATTTTACTCAAGAAACGTTATGGGGAGCATTTCAAAAAAAAGATAATCGGGATACTTATATCCAAATTAATGCTGCTGATAAAGAACAACCTATTTATGGTGAGATAAATGGTTATGAGCTTGAAGGGGTTAACTGGGACCAAGCAGAACAAGTTCAATACTTAGGTGTTCAAGAAGAGGCTATTCAGTCTAGTAAAGATAATAAAGCGATGATGTACAAAGCGAAAACCGGAGACATTATTTTTTCGGTGGCTATGTTTGGCAAAAAAGAACTAACTGATGAAGAAATATTAGAGCTTAAAGGGTTAGCAAAAGACATTAAAATTGAATACATTGATCAAGCAATCGGTGGGGAAGAGTGGTAGAGAAATCTATGGCTCTTTTTTGTTAAATTGTTGTCATCTTACTCGAATTTGTCACGAAATTGACATCTACTTGTAACGTTCATGTCCTATCATGAAGGAAAAGGGTTAAAAAGGAAAGTCAGGTAGGACGAGAAAGGAAATCTGTATGACATTAGAGATTAGAGGAGTATCTAAAACATTTAATGATATGTTAGTTTTAAATGATGTTGAGTTAGTATTTGAGCCAAATAAAATATATGGTTTGTTTGGACCAAATGATTCTGGTAAAACAACGTTACTAAGAATGATTGCTAACTTATGTTACCCTTCTGAAGGGTACATTGAGGTTGATGGTAAGGACTTAGCTAAGTTTCCAGCTATGGTTGAAAAAATATATTTTCAATCCCATGATAAAATATTTGCAAGAGAAGTTCCATTAAAGAAAATTATTAAAGATATGACGACATTTTATTCAACGTTTCACCCTAAAGTTTGTCATCAATTAATGGCTAAATATGATATTTCAGAAAAATTACATTTTTATCAATTAAGTTTAAGAGAAAAAGTTTTGTTTAGAAATTGTTTATCTATGAGTTTAGATGTAGATTATTTATTATTAGATGAGCCAGGTTTTTCACTAGATCCAACTTACCGTCATCATTTTTATAAAGATATGGAAGCCAGTATGGAGCGCTATCCAAAAACGATTATCTTATCAACTCATACTATTGATGAGGTACAAGATATCATTGATGATGTGATTATTTTAGAATCAGGTCAAGTTCTTGTTGCCAATGATGTAAAAGATGTTGTAGAACAAGCTTTTGCTATCGAAGGAAATGAACGTGATATCAGAGAATTTTTACATGGTAAAGATATTTTATTAGGTCAAGAATATGATAATGGTATCATTAGAGCTTATGTTCAAGCTAGTGCTAGTGATTTTGTTGGATATGATAATTTAAAAGTTGAGCAACTTGATCTACAAGACTTATTTATCCAACTAACAAGAAATGCATATAGAGAGGAAGTATCAGTCAGTGATCAATAAAAAAGGCGTTTTACAAGCACAGTTAATATCCTATATGAAAGCCTCGCTTGTGTTACTTATTGTCTATTTATTATATATTATCTTAAATATATCTTTACAAGCATACAATGGTGGAGCTATTGCTGTCAGTGGTATCCCGTATTTTTTTGCTACTTATTTCTTAGTTTATTCATTCATTAATTTGAAGCATCGTTTGACATATTTTAGTTATCATTCTTACACGAGAAAAAGTATCATAAATCAGACGATTGTCGTTCAGTTAATTATAAGTTTGATTGTCAGTATATTTTTTGAATTAGTTCATATTTTATATAAACAAATATTCTTTCTAAATGTATTTATTAGAGATGATTTGGTTAATACCATTTATTCTAGTGAATTGGTCCAAGAACCCATTTTAAAATTAGTTATTGATGTTTTATTTTTAACTTTAATCTTTTTTATGTTATTTCAATTAGCAAATCTTGTGACAGTTTTTATGTATCCATTGTCACAAAAACAAATTACAGTCGTTTTATTAGTTGTTTTAATACTTGTTTTACTTATTGGTATTGGTAGCCACTATTTACCTGAGACAGCAGTAAGAGTTATCTTGACCTTTATTAGTATGATTAGAGGTATCTCTCAACAGGTTGTTCCTGCTATTGTTGTTCCAACTATTATTAGTCTTATACTTAGTTTAATATGTTATCTGATAACATTACACAAGGCAAAAAAATTAGAAATCAGACGAATATTATCAATTGTGTAGTCCTTTTATGTTTATAAAAGGGCTTTTCTTTGCTAAAAAAACTGCTATAGGCTAGAATTAAATTAAAGGTACATAATAAAAGCAACCTCGGAGGTCCTATGGAAACAATAAAAACAATAGTAAATTTTAGAGATTTAGGTGGTATTACAACAAATGATGGTACAAAGGTCGTTCATCATCAATTTTTGAGAAGTGATGAAGTTGTTGACGTATCAGAAGCAGATAAAAAAGCATTAGTAGATACATATAAGTTAAAAGTTATTGTTGACTTTAGAAGTCAAAGTGAAGTAGAACAAGCTAAAGATGATGACATTCCAGGTGTTAAGTATGAGTATATTGACATATTAGCAGATGTAACAGGTAAAGGTGCTAGTATGGATGCTTTATTAAACCCAGAAGCTGGTGCTGTAGAATCAATGATGAAAATTTATGAAGAGCTTGTTATGAGTGAGTCAGCTCAAAAAGGTTATTCAGAATTTTTAAAAGCATTTATTGATCATCCAAATGAGACAACTCTATTCCACTGCTATGCAGGTAAAGACCGTACAGGTGTTGCTGCAGCCCTTATTTTATCGAGTTTAAATGTCTCTAGAAAAAATATTATGGAAGACTATTTAAAAACCAATGAGCTTAGAAAAGGTGCTAATGAGAAACTTTTAAAAGAATTAAAAGAAAAAGGTTTACCAGAAGCTCAAATTAAACAAGCAAGCATTATGTTAGATGTCGACCGTAAATACTTGGAGCATGCTTTTTCAACCATTGAAAAACACTATGGATCAGTATCAAACTATTTTGTTAAAGCTTTGAAACTAAATCATGGTTTTGAAGAACAAATGCAAAAGTTGTATACATATTAATAACAAAAATGAAAACTAGCTGACAATAAGCTAGTTTTTTTATATATTTTTTTTCGTTGTTCAATGTCTTATTTGTTTGGCTTAGTTGTAAAATCAAGTTAGCCACTCTAAAATAATAAAAAAACACCATGGTAAAAATTCGTGTATCATTGAAGTAACTACCCAACAACGAAAGGAATTTTTATCATGGTGAAAATTAAGAATAACACAAAGACATCTAGTTATAAACATCTTTCCTTAAAGGAAAGGCAGCTTATTGAAGTTTGGCATAATATGGGAGACTCTAATAGAGAAATTGGTAGACGATTAGGCCGACACCATCAAACAATAAGTAATGAGCTTAAACGAGGAACGACCACGCAAATCAAAGAAAATAAGAAACCTAAACAACTCTATTTTGCTGATACGGGGCAAGCTAAATACATAGAAAACAGGAAACGCTGTGGTTCGAAATCTAAGCTAGTTAGTGCTGTTGATTTTATTAATTATGCTTGTAAACAAATGATAGACTTTAATTGGTCACCAGATGCAATTGTTGGCTTTATCAAGTCTTTAGGGACTTGGGATAAACCTATTGTTTCTACTAAGACACTTTATAACTATATTGATAAAGGTTTTTTACCAGTCAGAAATCATCATCTCAAGATGAAAGTTAGACTATCACCTAAAAAGAAAAGAAGTCGTCAGCATAAAAAAGCTCTTGGAAAATCAATTGATGAACGACCTAGCAAAATTGATTCTAGACAAGAGTTTGGTCATTGGGAAATAGACAGTGTCATTGGTTCAAAATCTAAAGATGATAATGCTCTACTTACACTTGTTGAAAGAAAAACTCGCTACATGATTACTGTTGTTCTAGATGATCATACTGAAGAGTCTGTTAGTTACGCTATTAAACAGTTAAAATATGAGTTTGGAAGAGCCCGATTTAGTAGCATATTTCAATCGATTACTGCTGATAATGGCAGTGAATTTAGCTCACTTGATGATACTCTGCAACAAATGACTGATATCTACTTTGCTCACCCTTATTCATCTTGGGAACGAGGAACAAACGAAAGACATAATGGTTTATTACGGCAATTTGTTCCGAAAGGAACGCCTATCTGTCACTACTCAAAGCAGTTCATACAACTGGCTACTGAAAAAGTTAATCTTTTGCCGCGTAAAATTTTAGACTATAGACAACCAGCAACATTATTTTTAGAAGAAATTCAAAATCTAAAGATCAAAACATGTTGGTAAGTAAGGGGTTCAATAAAATAACACTGATATTTAGATATTTTTACCAGAGTGGCTAACTTAATGTTGCAATTTAGAGTCTTATTTGTTTGATAACAAAAATTTGTTTAATGTATGCTTAAAGTAAATATGATATTAAAAGGGGGATTATTGTGGAAAGCCTAGAGAATTTTAGAGATATTGGTGGTATCAAGACGATTGATGGTCGTACTGTTATAGAAAAACAATTTTTGAGAAGTGCTGAATTTGCTAATTTATCAAAAAGTGATATTAGTGAATTATTGAATGTGTTTGATTTAAAGTGGGATATTGACTTTAGATCAGCATTAGAAGTTAAACAAGTACCTGATGAGGTTATAGAGGGAGTAACATATGAACATCTTGATGTTATTGGAGCTAAAAATGATCAAGCAGCAGCTGTTCAGGCTAATATGACTAATCCTGATGTGAAGCTTGATGGAAAAAAAATTATGATTGAAGGTTACGAAGAAATGGTATCCTCAGAGTTTGGTCGTAAAGCTTACAGTGAATTTTTAACAGGTTTTTTGACTCACCCCAATGAAACAACATTATTTCACTGTACTGGCGGAAAAGAATAGGACAGGTATTGGAGTAGCGCTTATTCTCTCAAGTTTAAATGTTTCTCAAGAGTTAATTTTAGAAGATTATCTGAAAACAAATGAAGGTTTAAAAAATAGTGATAAAGTTAGTATGGAACAATATAAAAAAGCAGGATTAAGTGCTGAGAAAATTGATCAACTTGAGGAGATGTCAAAAGCAGATCCAACTTATCTTGAGGCAGCCTTCAATAAAATTAAGTCTGAATATGGTAATTTGGATAATTATTTCACTAAAGGTTTAGGATTACCCGCAGATTTTAAAGAACAAATGATGAAATTATATACAATATTAGCTTGAAATAAAACTTGAAGGAGGATGAAGAACAAATGCAAAATTTAATTAATTTCAGAGATATTGGTGGTATTAAAACACAAGACGCACGTACAGTAGTAGAAAAAAAATTTTTAAGGAGTGCTGTAGTTAATAATTTATCTCCATTGGATATTGATTCATTATTAAATGACTATCAATTAAAACATGATATTGATTTTAGATCAACTGGAGAAATTGAAAGTGACCCAGATGAAGCAATTGATACTGTGAGTTATAAACAAATTGATATTGCAGGACAAGATGAATCATTTTCAGCTCAAGATTTTGCTAAGTTAGCTAAGGTCGCTTCTAAAATCGATCCAAATAAAATCATGATTGACACATATAATCGCTACGTGACTTCAGAAACAGGGCGTAAAGGCTATCATGATTTCTTAATGGGATTTTTAGAACATCCAAATGAGACGACAATTTTCCATTGTCAAGATGGAAAAGATAGAACAGGTATTGGGGCAGCTCTAATTCTTTATAGTTTGAATGTCTCTCAAGAGTTAATTTTAGCAGACTACTTGAAAACTAATGAGGAGCGAAAAGCAGCCAATAAAGTTCAATTAGCAGAGTATGAAAAAGCTGGAGCAACTCCTGCAGAATTAAAAATTCTAGCTGTGACATTAGATGTTGATAAGAGCTATATCGAGGCAGCGTTTAAAACAATTGAATCAGAATATGGTTCAGTTGATAATTATTTGACAAAAGGTTTAGGTTTACCAAAAGATTTTAAAGAGCAAATGATTAACTTATACACAACAGCTTAAAGTTAGTAAATAGGGGAAGACTTAAATGTCAACCTCTATTTTTTTGTTCTAAAGTGAGTAAAAATTGTTTGAAATTTAATCCAGCAGAACTCTTACCCTGATAACCTGTTAGTTTACCATTTTTTCCAATGATACGATGGCAAGGTATTAAAATAGGAATGGGATTTTTTTTATTAGCTTGACCTATAGCCTGACAAGCTTTTGGACGGTTAATTTGTTCTGCAATTTCTTGGTAGAACATAGTTGATCCGTAGGGGACGTTAGTTAATTCTTGCCAGACGTCTTGCTGAAATTCAGTTCCTGAGTTAATATCCAGAGCTACAGTAAAAACCTGTCTTTGACCTAAGAAATACTCATCTAGTTCATTTAAACACTGCTTGATATGTAGATTTGTTACCGTCATTGAATTATTTAGTACGGACTTGTTTGATAGATCAATATCAATTCGTGTAATACCTTTATCTGAAGCTTGAATAGTTAAGACATAATCATTTATTTGATAAAACATTTTATCATCACCTCTAGTCTATCATATCGAATATGAAGGAATTATGGTAGTATAATTGTGTAAAGGAAGTGGTCTGATGCAAGAAAAAATACATCTCTTTCAAACGAATGATATCCACTCACATTTTGAGAATTGGCCTAAAATCAGACGCTGGTTAGAAAGAAAAAAAAGCTATGAGGCACAGGGAGAATCTGTTTTTTTATTTGATATTGGTGATTTTCTAGACAGAGAACATCCATTGACAGATGTAACTAATGGGTCTTCTAATATCGAATTAATGAATCAAGCAATGTATAGTGGTGTGACAATTGGTAATAACGAAGGAATTACAAATAGTAAAGAAGTCTTGAATCATCTTTATCAAGATGCCAACTTTCCAGTTGTTTTAAGTAATTTATTAGATAAACAAACACAAAAATATCCAAGTTGGCTGACACCAACTTTATATTTAAATACCAAGCAAGGAACCAAAATTGGTGTAATTGGTTTAACAGCACCTATGACATTAACTTATGAGCCTTTTGGTTGGCAAGTGTTGGAGGTAGATGAGGTGTTATCTCGTCTTGTTCCACAAGTTAGTCATACAGCTGATGTACTCATTCTCTTATCACACTTAGGGCTACCAGAAGACAAACGAATTGCTGAAAAATATCCAGAAATAAACGTTATAATGGGAGCTCATACCCATCAACTTTTGGCTAATGGTCTAAAAATAAATCAAACGATACTTGCTTCATCCGGTCGATTTGGTGAGTATGTGAGTGATATTACTATAGACTTGTTTGACCATAAGATTGCGAACATATCAGTAGATACATATAACACAATGACACTAGATGATGTGGATGATCAAAAAGAGATAAAAGAGTACTATAATAAAGGATATAGCTTGTTGAGCCAACAAAAAATTTGTTATCTTGATGAGTGGTTAGATAAAGAAGAATCATTAATAACCACAACTTTAACTGCTATGAAAGAAGTTAGTCATTGTGATGTGGCTATAGTTAATTCTGGGTTATTTTTAAAAAGTTTTGGACAAGGTATTGTCACAGCTAAAGATTTGCATGACAGCCTACCACATCCGATGAATCTTATTAAAGTAACTTTAGATGGTCAAAATTTAATTCGTTTAGCTAAAGAAATTGAGAAAAACAAAGATTTTCTAAGGCGATTTCCAGTAGTTGGGATGAAATTTCGAGGTAAGTATTTTGGTGAGATATGGTATGATGGTTTTGAGTATGACGCTAAAACCAAAAGTGCTTATTGGTGTGGTGAATTAGTTAAAAAAGATAAAAGCTACACATTTGTTACAGTTGATCACCTAGCTTTTCTCCCGTTTTTTCCAACGATAGAGATTGCAGGGGATATTAGTTTGTTAGGACCTAAGTTTTTACGTAATATCTTAGGGGAGTATTTAAAGAAAAAGAATCAGAGGTGTTAATGTAGTGAAAAAGAAACCAGAACAAAAAGAAGAAAAAGTAGAAGAGCTTGTTGTTGAAGAGGAAGTTGATGAGGTTCTCTTAGAGATGTTAAGTAAGTACCATCCAGATTCCTTTGCTCTTTCAGATGGGACATATCGCTTAGTCAAAGATTACCGAGAAGGGTTTGATTATGAGGCACTTATCAAACGCTACAACGATATTTTAGCTAAATATGATTATATAGTAGGGGATTGGGGATATGACCAGCTACGTTTGAAAGGTTTTTTTAAAGATGATTTTAAAGGAGCGCCAATCGATTCTAAAGTCGGTACTTTAGCAGATTACCTATATGAATATTGTAATTTTGGATGTGCCTATTTTGTTATTGAACAAATTGGTGATTTTAAAAGACGAGGGCGTTCTTCTCAAGGTGGAAAAAACCAAGGGAAAAACAAACAAACAGCTCACACCCATGAAAAAAAATATGATACTAAAAAAGGTAATAAAAAATCAAACTATAAAGGGAAACAATCTCAAAAGAATCAAGCTAAATCAGGAGCTGTGACTAAAAAGACGAAAACTAATCCAGCTCCAGCTAAATCTACTAAAAAAGCTAAACCAGAAAAATTAGATAAACGACATTTTACAATTAAAACAAAAGAAGATTAAGAGGTGATAGTTTTGACGTATAAAGGTTATTTAATTGATTTAGATGGCACTATTTATTTAGGTGATACCCTAATACCAGCTGGGAAAAAATTTATTGAAGCATTACAAGAAGATGCTATTCCTTTTTTATTTGTCACTAACAACACGACTAAAACACCTAAAAATGTTAAGAAGCGCTTGTCAGATTTATTTGGGATTGAAGTTGATACGAAGACTATCTACACAGCAAGCTTAGCAACCGTTGATTATATGGATGAAATGAACTTAGGTAAGACAGCTTATGTGATTGGTGAGGAAGGCTTAAGGGATGCTATCTATTCATCAGGATATATAGAGAACCAGGTAAATCCAGCTTATGTTATTGTTGGTCTAGATACTCATATTAGCTATGATAAACTTAAGATAGCAACGATTGCCATTCAAAATGGTGCTCATTTTATTGGGACAAATCCTGATAAAAATATACCAACAGATCAAGGTCTTTTACCAGGAGCAGGTAGTTTGATTGCTTTAATTGAAGTAGCGACCCAAACTAGGCCAGCTATTATTGGAAAACCATCAAGTATTATGATGACAAATGCTCTACGCCGAATTGGGCTAGAAAAGCAAGATGTGATTATGGTAGGAGATAATTATGAGACAGATATTAAAGCAGGTATTGATAATGGCATTGATACGTTACTTGTTTTAACTGGCTTTACACCAAAAGAAAAAGTAGCTAGTCTAGAGGAGGCACCAACTATAGTCCTTAATAGTCTAGATGAGTGGGTATTTTAGTTTGGAGAGGTTAAAGCAAGTGGTAGGTTTTATGATGTTGGTATTATGCTTATTGACACTAGCTATCACACTAACGATTCACGCCAGATGGTTATATGTTTATGATTTAAATCATTCTGATGTACTAGATTATGTTGATTTAAGTCCTGCTACTATACTAAAGAATTATGATCAATTACTAGATTATTTTAATTATCCTTGGATTAAGTATTTGAAGATGAGTGATTTTCCAACATCCAATTCTGGAGCATTTCATATGTTTCAGGTAAAAATATTATTTCAAGTTAATTATGTTGTGTTCATCATGAGTGCCATTTATAGTTTTTTTTATATATGGTATTTGAAAAAAACGAGTCAATTATGGACTTTAGTTACGCCGCTTAACTATTTACTTATATTACTAGGTATCGCTCTGTTTTTTGTAGCAGTAGGTTTTAATGAAGTGTTTATTTTGTTTCACAAAGTATTATTTTTTGGAAATGATGATTGGATATTCAATCCTTTAAAGGACCCTGTTATTTTAGCCCTACCACAAGAGTATTTTTTTCATTGTTTTATTTTATTTTTTAGTTTATTTATTATATTTATCCTATTATTTGTGTTTATTGGTAAGGTGGAATTTAAAAGGCTATCTAAAAAATATAATGGATAATATAAAAAGAGTTCCCATTCATTAAATTAAAATGTACCCTATAGATTGGACACGAAAAAAAGCGTGCCTTCTATGGGGTATTTTATATGATAAATAAAAAGGACGTGACTAAAATGGGTATTAATAAATTTACCACTGAAGAAATTGAAGAGTTAAAACAAAATCCATATGTCAAACGAGTGAGCAGTTCTTCGATAACTTACACAAAAGAATTTAAAGAATTATTTGTGCTCAAACACTCTGAAGGGCAGTTACCTCATCAAATTTTTAGTGATGCTGGATTTGATATTACTGTGTTGAAACAGCGTAGAATTAATACTGCCAGCCACAGGTGGCGCGAAAAAGCAAAACAAGGAGAAAATCTAGAAGATTTACGACTTGGCAATAGTGGTCGCCCAAGACACAAAGAGTTAACTGAAAAAGAAGAATTAAAACGCTTAAAAGCAGAAGTGGCTTATCTAAAAGCTGAAAATGATTTTTTAAAAAAGCTAGAACAAGCAGAGAGAGAGGCGATTTGGAAAGCAAACTCACGGTCCACGAAAAATTCGAAGTCATAAGAAGACTCAGAGAGAAACATCAGAAAGTAACACAGGTGAAGCACCTGTGCCAGCTAGCAGGAGTGTCTCGTTCGGGCTACTATCATTACCTCCAAACATGCTTAGAGGCCTCTATTAAAAATCACCAAGATTACTCAGACTATACCTTGATTCTAGAAGCATACCGATTCAAGAACCGAAATAAAGGTGCTCGTTTAATCAAGATGACATTAGAAAAATACTTTAATACAGTCATGAACCTAAAAAAGATTAGACGTTTAATGAAAAAATTTAATCTTGTTTGTCCTATCAGAAAAGCAAATCCTTATCGACGAATGGCAAAAACACTCGGCACTAGTAACCATCATCCAAACCATCTTAATCGCCAATTCAATCCACCAAAACCTAGAAAGATATTTTTGACAGATATCACCTATCTACATTATCAAAATAAGCATGCTTATCTTTCAACAATTAAAGATAGTTGTACAAAAGAAATTGTAGCTTATCGTGTTTCACCAAACTTAAAACTTGATTTTGTTTTAGAAACATTAGAAGATTTGACTCCGTATCTAACGAACAGAGAAGAGTCAACTGCTCTCATTCATTCTGATCAAGGATGTCACTATACATCCAATGGATTTCAATCGCGAGTGAAAGAACTAGGTTTAATTCAATCAATGTCCCGTAGGGGCAACTGCTGGGACAATGCACCGCAAGAATCCTTTTATGGTCATATGAAAGATGTGAATAGGTTACACTTAGTTGAACAATAAAGATAAGGTGTCTATACTTAATAAAAAACAAAGTAGGAGCTTATTTCATGACAACTAACAGAAAACCAAGACGGACCTTCAAAGAATCATTTAAGAAACAAATGGTGGAACTGCATAAATCAGGAAAACCTAGAAAAGATATTTTAAGAGAATATGACCTGACACCATCAACCTTTGATAAATGGGTAAAACAATATAATCAGTCAGGATCATTCAAAGAGAAAGATAATTTGACACCAGAAGAAAAAGAGTTGCGTGAATTACGAAAACTAAATAAAGAACTGATGATGGAGAATGATATTTTAAAGCAAGCGGCGCTGATATTCGGACGAAAGTAGAAGTTGTTAGGGAAAACAAAAAGAAGTATAGTGTATCAGCGATGTGTCGAAAATTAGAAATTTCTCGTGGGGCTTATTATTATGAAGTCAAAAGAAAAAAATCAGAAGCTATTGTTGAAAAAGCAGTCATTGAGTCATTTACAGATAGCCGTAACTCCTACGGAGCAAGAAGAATTAAAGATGATTTAAACGATCAAGGATTAATTGTTTCAAGAAGAAGGATACGACGAATCATGAATAAGTTTAATTTCATTTCAAGCTACACAACACTGAAATTTAAACCTCAAGCAACGACTAAAAATGAACAGAAAATCGATAATGTTTTATCACGTCAATTTGATAAAATGCAACCTATGGAAGCTTTAGTGACAGATTTAACCTATGTTAAAGTAGGCAAAAAGTGGCATTATGTCTGCTTTATTCTCGATTTGTTCAATCGAGAAATAGTTGGGCATTCTAGTGGTCCTAACAAATCTGTGGACCTTGTGCTACAGGCAATCGGAACGATTGAACAGCCATTAGATGATGTTGAAATTTTTCATACAGACCGAGGAAAAGAATTTGATAACCAAAGTATTGATGAATTATTGGATGTGTTTCAGATAAAACGGTCTTTATCACGTCCTGGCTGCCCCTATGACAACGCTGTGGCAGAAGCAACCTATCGAGCTTTTAAAATTGAGTTTATTTACCAACAATCTTTTGACTCATTGTTTGAACTACAATATGAGTTAATGGATTATGTCAATTGGTGGAACAAGTTTAGAAAACATGGCAAGCTTGGCTATCAATCCCCGATTAATTACCGTTTAGATTGGGAGTTGAAACAGGTTATTTAGCAGAACATAGAATAACTATCTAAATAAAATAAAGACCTTATAATTTTTGTACAGAAAAGTGTTGCCAATTCAATGAACTAAATCTTGACGCCTGTGTGACTTATGATGATGTTGTCACAGAAGTAGACGACTACATGGATTACTACAATCATTACCGTGGTCAGTGGACACTAAACAGAATGACGCCGCAGAGCTACTATGAATCGTTATGCACATAAAAAAGATGACTTCCTCTTTAGGAAATCATCTTGATGACAGACGAACTCTTTTTTATTATGTCCTTGACATAGGGTACATTTTAAATTGCTGAATGGGAACTCTTTTTTATAATGTTTATTCAAAGGCTTCATTAGGTTTTGAATGAGCTAACCTGCTGGCGGCAGATGCTGCAATAGCTCCGACAATATCATCTAGAAATGTATTAACTTGATTATCATCATGGGCATTTAACTTTTCTAAAATTCCTGGCTTAACTTTATCAATGTAGCCATAATTTGTAAAACCAATTGAGCCGTAAACATTAACAATGGATAAGGCCATAATTTCATCAATTCCATACAGGCTTTCGTCTGTGTCGACAATTTCTTGTAAAGGTTGTAACAATTCACCTTTTTCAGCTGAGATATCTAATTGGATTCCTGTTAGAATTGCATTTTGGACTTCACGTTTATCCAGAACAGCTTCAACATTTTCCATACAAATATCTAAAGTTAAGTCAGGAACATATTTTTCTTGTAAGAAAAATACTAATTCCCCAATATCTTTAATTGAAACGCCTCGCTCGATTAATAATCTTCTTGCAGTAGCTCTTAATGTTTCTTGTTTAACAGTCATATGTCTTTTTCCTTCCTTTTAGCTAATCATCTTCCTAGCAAGTTAGCTGTCTTGTTCAAATAAGCTGGTACTATGCATAGGTTGAATTCTTTCTTTTGGATTAATATAGTTCATCGCATGGTTAACAGCAATCGGTGCCTCCCCAAATCCTGTAGCGATTAAGTGCACCTTACCTTCATAACTAGAAATATCTCCAATGGCATACACACCACTATTAGAGGTTTCTGTTGAGGAATTGGTTAAAATTGTTTGTCTCTTTTTTTCAATCGGCCACTCTTTTATGGGCCCAAGAGATGAAGAGAAGCCGTAGTTTACAAGCAAATCATCAATATGAATGGTTTCTCTAATATCTTCCCTAGGGTTATTTATCTCTACACTGTCCAATATACCATTGTTTTCAAGTAAACTTTCAACAATAAAGGGTGTTTTGACGGAAATTTTTGATTGTTTTAATGAATTGATACTATGTTCATGAGCACGGAATTCATGGCGTCTATGCACGAGATATACTTGTCTGGCGATGTCTTCTAACATTAGTGCCCAATCAACTGCCGAATCACCACCACCACAAATCATAATATCTTTATCTCTAAATTGATTCATATCTTGAATAAAATAATGTAGTTGCTTACCTTCATGATGATCAATATGAGGTAAGGTCAATCTTTTAGGTTGAAAAGAACCTTTACCACAAGCAATAATCAACGTTTTAGTTAAATGAGTTCCTTTGCTTGTTTTAATATGGATCAGATCACTTTTTTTATCAAACATCAACACTTCTTCGCCTAAACAAATGGTGTGATGAAATGGCTTAATTTGTTCTTCGAGTTGATCAATTAATTCTTGAGCTTTTATTTTTGGGAAGCCAGCTACGTCGTAAATATATTTTTCTGGATAAAGTAAGCTTAGTTGTCCGCCAATATGGGGAAGGGATTCAATTATTTTCGTTTTAGCTTGCCTCATACCTGCATAAAACCCAGCAAATAAACCAGTTGGACCCCCGCCAATAATGGTAATATCGTATATGTCTGTTGTCATGATGTTACTCCTTCACTTAGTCATTCAAGAGTAGTATAAATCAAAAAAAAAAATATTGATATCTTTTTGATTATAAGCTTTTAGTTGAAAAATGACAAGGTGTCATATATAATGACATCGTGTCATAAAATGAAGAAAGTGAGGGGAAAAAGGATGCCCAAGGCGACATTTTTTAGACTTGAAGAAGAAAAACAACAAAAAATAATTGATGCAGCTATTACAGAGTTTTCCTCGGTGCCAATAGATCAATCATCTATTGCTAATATTGTCAAATTAGCTGGGATTCCACGTGGTAGTTTCTATCAGTATTTTGAAGATAAAGACGACGTGTTTTATTATATTTGTGATAATTTAAGGAAAGAACCTGAGGAGTTATTTATGTCATTGTTTCATGATAATCAAGGAGATATTTTTAAAACGTTCCGTGAATTTTTCGATTATTTCATTCATCTTACCTTATCTGGCAAGTATGCTAAATTAATGAAAAATATTTTTATTCATATGGATTATAAACGAAGGAATGAGTTATTTAATGACAATGAAGAAACAAAATCACTTAAACAACACAAAGATTCTCATCAAAGAGCAAGAAGAAGACAACAGGCGTACATAATTGAACATCTAGATTATTCAAAGTTAAAAATGATAAATAAAAGTGAGTCATTAGTGTTGATTCGTTTGTTATTTTTAACGCTGTTTGCCTCAGTTAATGATGTTTATCGTTCTGAGAAAAAAGGAATTAAAATAGATGTGGATGTTATAAAGTCTGAGTTTAATTTGAAATTAGATTGGCTCTTATACGGAGTAGCCAAATAAAGGAGGAAGATGTGTCTTATGATACGAATGATTAAAAAGATGTCAATGCCAGCAGTGCTTTTGGCTATATTTTTCATGATAATACAAATTATCAGTGATTTATTTTTACCAACCTTAACTTCAAATATTATTGATAAAGGGGTTACCCAAGGAGATATTCAGTATATTTGGAAAATTGGATTTATCATGATTGGAGTGTCTTTAATAGGGATTGTTGCATCTGTTTTTAATACCCTTATTGCAACAAGACAATCACAAAAATTAGGAAAAAAATTGCGTTCTGAAATCTATAAAAAAGTTGAATACGCCTCACAAAATGAGTTTGATAAAATAGGGACAGCTTCATTGATTACTAGAACAACAAATGATGTGAATCAAATTCAAATGGTCAGTCAAATGTTTTTAAGAATTATGATTAATGCCCCTTTGACTTTAGTTGGTGCTAGTGTTTTAGCTTATTATAGAGACGGCCAATTAACGAAAATATTTTTATTTATTGTACCACTAATTATTATTGCAGTAGGAAGTATTATGTATTTTGCTACACCTTTATTTAAGAGTTTACAAGAAAAAACAGATAGATTAAATTTAGTTTTTCGTGAAGGCCTAACAGGAGTTAGAGTGATTAGAGCCTTTAATAAAACAACTTTTGAAGAGAAACGTTTTGATGTGGCAAATAAGGATTATGCACAAACAAGTATTAAAGTAAATACAATTATGTCTTTCCTATTACCTACTATTACGCTAATTATCAGTATTACCAATGTGTTAATCATTTGGTTTGGTGGACATAACGTAGCAAATGGAACACTTGAAGTTGGTAACATGATGGCATTTATGACTTATGCTATGCAAATTTTAATGAGCTTTGTCATGATGGCTATGATTTTTATTTTTGTTCCAAGAGCTCAAGCATCAGCTGTGAGGATAAATGAAGTATTAGACATGACAGATGCTATTGAAGATCCAGAAAAATCAAAACCATTTTCAGATAATAGTCATTTACGTTTTGATAATGTAACTTATCAATATGTAGGTGCTGAAAACCCTGCCTTGTGTGATGTGACTTTTAATAGTGAAAAAGGAGAGACAGTAGCTATTATTGGAGGAACTGGTTCTGGAAAATCAACCTTAGTTAGTATGATTCCCAGATTTTTTGATGTGAGTGGGGGAGCTGTTGAGGTTGATGAGGTTAATGTGAAAGATGTTAGACAATATGATTTGAGGGAGAAAGTTAGTTTTGTTCCTCAAAAGGCTGTCTTATTTACAGGGGACATTCGTAGTAATATGAAGTATGGATATAAAGATGCAACAGATGAAGATATTTGGCGTGCTTTAGAAATTGCCCAAGCTAAGGATTTTGTTAGTGAATTATCAGATGGTTTAGAAAGTAAAGTAGAACAAGGTGGTTCTAATTTTTCTGGTGGGCAACGACAACGCTTGTGTATTGCTCGTGCTCTAGTTAAGCCTGCTTCTATTTATGTTTTTGATGACTCTTTTTCAGCACTTGATTTTAAAACAGATGCTGCCCTTAGAAAAGCTTTGAAAGAGGCGATTACAGATGCAGTGGTGGTGATTGTAGCACAACGTATTAGTACAGTAGTTGATGCTGATACCATTTTAGTTTTAGATGATGGAAAAATGGTAGGACGAGGTACTCACCAAACATTAAAAGATAGTAATAAGACATACCGAGAAATCATTGAATCTCAGTTAAGTCAGGAGGAGATTGCATGAGACCAGGACCAGGTAAATTAAGAGGTAAAACAGCTAAGCCAAAGAATTTTTGGAAAACGCTAAAACGTTTAGCAAGTTATATGATGAACCGGTGGTATTTAATTTTATTAGTATTTATTTTAGCAACGGCTTCAACTATTTTTCAAATTCAAACACCGAAGATTTTAGGGCAAGCAACAACTGAGATATTTAATGGTTTAATGAAAGCAAAACAAAGTGCAGTTGAAGGAACACCACTTGCTAAGATGCCTATTAATTTTGATAAAATTGCTCAAATTTTAATCTTAGTATTGATTTTATATGTGGCATCAGCTGTGTTTAGTTTCTTCCAACAGTTTATTATGACTCGTATTTCACAGCGTACTGTGTATCAATTAAGAAAAGAATTTAAAGAGAAAATGGGTAAAGTTCCAATTTCTTATTATGATACACATAGTAACGGAGATATTATGTCTCGTGCAATTAATGATATGGATAATATTGCAACAACACTTCAGCAAACCTTGACTCAATTTGTGACAAGTATTTTAATGTTCTTTGGTGTTTTGTGGATGATGTTAACTATTAGTTGGCAATTAACATTAGTAGCCGCAGTAACAATTCCACTAAGTTTAGTTGTTACCATGATTATTGCACCAAAATCACAACGATTCTTTGGGAAACAACAAGCCACTTTAGGCAGACTAAATGATCAAATTGAAGAGACATACGGAGCCCATCTTGTCGTAAAAAGTTTTAATCATGAAGAAGAAGACATTAAAGTCTTTGAAGAGCAAAATGAAAAACTATATGAATCTGGTTGGAAAGCTCAGTTTATTTCAGCGATTATTATGCCAATGATGAATTTTATTAAAAATATTAGTTACGTTTTCGTAGCCATTATTGGTGGTATTCAAGTTGCTAATGGTCAGATTCCTTTAGGGGATATTCAAGCGTTTATGCAGTACACCAATCAATTTTCTCAGCCCTTAAGTCAAATGGCTAATTTACTTAATACGATTCAGTCAACAATCGCTTCAGCAGAGCGAATCTTTGCTGTGTTAGATGAGGCTGAGATGATAAATACTAAGGTAAGTGATGCTGATTTAAGACAGACAGATGCCTTAGTTTCTTTTCAAAATATGGCATTTGGGTATGAAGAGGATCATTTGCTGATGACAAACTTCAATCTAGACGTTTTTAAAGGTCAAAAAGTAGCTATTGTAGGACCAACAGGAGCTGGTAAGACGACGATTATTAATTTATTAGAACGTTTTTATGATGTATCTGGTGGACGAATTGTTTATAAAAATGAAGATATTCGAAACATCAGTCGCTATGATTTACGTTCTAAGTTTTCTATGGTATTGCAAGAAACTTGGTTATTTACAGGTAGTATTTATGATAATATTCGTTATGGTAATGAAAATGCCACGAAAGAAGACATTTATCGTGCAGCAAAAGCAGCTCATGTTGATGAATTTGCTAAACGTTTACCAGATGGATATGATACTGTCTTAAATGAAGAGGCAACAAATATCTCTCAAGGACAAAGGCAATTAGTAACGATAGCTAGAGCTTTCTTAGCTAATCCAGAAGTATTGATTTTAGATGAAGCAACTTCAAGTGTGGATACACGTACTGAAATACTCATTCAAAAAGCTATGGACCAATTACTAGAAGGTCGTACAAGCTTCGTAGTTGCTCATAGACTATCAACCATTCGTGATGCTGATAATATTATTGTTATGGATCAAGGTAATATTATCGAAACAGGAGATCATGAAATCTTGCTAGAACAAGCTGGATTCTATGCTGATTTATATAACAGTCAATTTTCTACTGGTTTAAGTATTTAATTTAATTATTAAAAAAGATTAACTTCCATACTATTTATTAGATTAATATTGGTATTTTACTATTAAATGATGTTACAATGTATAGTGATATTTAATGGGTAGTATTATGATTTTTATATACATAGGGGGAAATTAATATTATGGCTAGCTTTTCGTTAAGCTCAGAAACAACACTGTCTTCTGTTGCAATCAAAGTGAAAGACTTTGATAGAATGTTAAGTTTTTATGAACAAGTCGTTGGATTTGATATTCTTAGAGAAGAAAATGATATGGCAATTTTAGGCAATAAGGAAGATAAACAAAAATTACTTGGAATTATTTCAACACCAGATGGTAAAGGAGAAGCTAACAACCATTCCGGTTTAAATCATACATCTTTTGTTTTTCCAACACGTAATGATTTAGCGCGTTTTATGAAGCACTTAATTACGTTAAATTATCCTATAGAAGGTGAGAGTGATCATGGATATTGTGAATCAATTTATATTAATGATCCAGAGAGTAATCGCCTAGAGTTTAGCTGGGATAGACCACGATCAGAGTGGCCATTAACAAATGGTTTTGTAAAAGGTGTGACAAAAGAATTAAATATTCAATCATTTTTAAGTCAAGTTACTGGTGATTACACTGGTATTCCAAAAGGGACAAAATTAGGCCATGTACATCTTTCTGTATCAGACCGTGAAGATAGTCATGATTTTTATAGGAATCATTTAGGCTTTATGGTTAGAGATCATGATTTTAGTTCTGTTGAATTTTTATCCGTTAGTGATTACCATCATCAAATTGCTTTTAATGAATGGATACCATCTACAGATCATTGTATGCTAAAAGAAGATGAGTTAGGTGTAGACCATATCACTTTTACATTACCAAGTATGGATGATTTAATGGCATTAAAAGAAAATTTAGACGAATTAGAGTATGAATTCTACTTTAATAAAGGTAAGCAAATCATAGGTGTTAATGACCCAAGCGGCATTGAACTTTGGTTTTTAGTTGCAAAATAAATAAAAAATAAAAGTTAGTCTGATATGAATAAATCTCATATTAAGACTAGCTTTTTGTGTAACTGGGGGAATAGATATGTACCATGAAACAATTCATTTTATGAAGCAAATGGTTGATCAACAAGTCACACCTGGCATTAGTTATCTTTTATTTAAGAATAAGACGATTCTTAAGGGACAAATTGGTGTTAGAGAGCTAACACCAGTAGTGATCCCTCTAACAGATAAAACAGTGTATGATGTGGCCTCATTAACAAAAGTGATACTAACAAACTCAGTTATTTTAAAATTAATGGAGGAAAATATTCTTGATGTCGACAGCAAGTTAGCAACGTATCTACCAAGCTGGCATGAGACAAGTGTAACTATTCGGCAATTATTAACTCATACATCAGGAATTAATCCGTTTATTAAAAATAGGCAAGAGTTGAATCAAGAAGCTCTAATACAAGAAATACTTCAATTGCCAGTTGAAGAAGATAAACAAGGCAGGTCAAAGTCCTATACCGATACTGGCACGATTCTTTTAGGCTTATTGTTAGAAGAGTATTATCAACAAGATGTTCAAACTATTTTCAAACAACAAGTGCTACAGCCTTTAAGCATGAGCTGTAGTGGTTTTGATTTAACTGAAATAATAGATGTAGCACCGACAGAGTATACAAAGGAAAGAGGAATTATTAAAGGTATAGTCCATGACCCTAAAGCTTTTGTCTTAAAAGAACATTGTGGAAGTGCTGGTTTGTTTACTAATATAGATGATACTTGGCTATTTGCTCAGATGATGTTAAATAAAGGAGTGACAGTTCAAGGTAAGGAGTTTCTAAAAGCTACGACCATTAACTCCTTATTAAAGGATTGGACACAAGAAGCTAAGTTATCTAGATCTCTAGGGTGGGATTTGTTATATCATTTAGATGATGGTCATCCACTTTTATATCATACAGGATACACAGGGACTTTTATGATACTAGATATTATCAATCAAGAAGTATTTATCTTCTTATCTAATCGTGTTCATCCTTATGATGACAATATTCAGTACTTAAAAGAAAGAGATGAGTTAGTAAAAATTTATTTAAAAGAACAGACGAAGGACTAAAGAAATGATATACTAAATTTATAAAATTCATAAGGTGGTATAACAATGACAGAACCATTATTTTTAAAACCAGTTTTTCAAGAAAAAATTTGGGGAGGTAAAAAATTAGCTACAGAATTTGATTATGAATTAACAAGTGATCATGTTGGAGAGTGTTGGGCAATTAGTGCGCATCCTCACGGAGTATGTACTATTGAAAACGGTCCTTTTAAAGGAGAAAAGCTTGATACACTATGGAAAGAGCATCCTGAGTTATTTGGAAACCCAAAAGAAGTTGTATTTCCTCTACTAACTAAAATTTTAGATGCAAGTGATGATTTATCTGTTCAGGTTCATCCAGATGATGAGTACGGTCTAAAACATGAAAGTGAGTTAGGTAAGACAGAATGTTGGTATATTATTGATGCTGAGCCGGGAGCTGAAATTATTTATGGTCATCATGCTAAATCAAAACAAGAATTAGAAGAGATGATCAACTCAGGCCAGTGGGATGATCTATTGCGTAGGGTAAAAGTTAAAAGAGGTGACTTTTTCTTTGTACCAAGTGGAACGATTCATGCAATTGGTAAAGGCATCATGATTTTAGAAACCCAGCAAAGTAGTGATACAACATATCGTGTTTATGATTATGATAGACTAGATGATGAAGGAAATCCAAGAGATTTACACATTTGTGAATCTCTTGATGTGACAACTATTCCTCATATTGATCCAGTATTAAGTATTGAAGAAACACAAAATAAGCAAAGTAAATCAAGTACAACGACATATATTAAATCAGATTACTTTAATGTTTATGAATGGGATGTTGATGGAGAACTAAGCTTAGTGAAAGAAGCACCATACACGTTAATTAGTGTTCTAGATGGCTTTGGCTATGTGTCTTGGAATAATGGTCATCAAAAAGTTGACATTAAAAAAGGCCAACACTTTATTATGCCAACAGGTATTGATACATGGACATTTGAAGGTGATTTAAGAATAATTGCATCAGAACCTGGAACGAAAAATAGATAAATAAAAAATGACCTAAAATTAGGTCATTTTTTATCATTTATTATTACAAGCTATCTAGTATTGGTACATATTCTTTATGTTGATCTTCTGCAATATCTTTTGAAGTCAACTGCCCATTAAAGGTATTAACTGCTTTTTGAATACTAATATTTTTAGTAATGACTTCTTTAATAGGATTATTTGCCAAAGTCATGATATAAGGAAGAGTATTATTTGTTAAGGCAAGGGTAGCTGTTCTTGGTACAGCACCTGGCATATTTGGTACTGCGTAATGAACCACACCATGCTTAATATAAACCGGCTCATCATGAGTAGTCGTTTTGTCTGTTGTTTCAAAGATACCCCCTTGATCAATTGCGATATCAATAATCACTGATCTAGGTTTCATTTGTTTGATCATCTCCTCAGTTACTAAAGTTGGTGCTTTTCTACCAGGAATGAGTACAGCACCAATGACAAGGTCTGCCATTTTAACAGATTGTTCAATATTATAAGGATTAGACATAATCGTTTCAATAGAGTTACCAAAGATATCTTCTAGTTGAGCTAGTCTTGCAGGATTGACATCTAAAACACGAACTTTTGCTCCAAGACCTACTGCTACTTTAGCAGCATTTGCTCCCGCATTACCTCCTCCAATAATGACAACCTGACCTTTAGCAACACCTGGGACAGATGATAATAAGACCCCAGAGCCTCCGTTAGTCGATTGTAAGAAGAAAGCACCAGTTTGAGGTGCCATACGTCCAGCGATTTCTGACATTGGTGTTAATAGTGGTAGTGAGCCATTTGGTAGTTGAACACTTTCATAAGCGATGGCAGTAACTTGATGTTTAAGAAGAGCATCAGTTAATTGAGTATTTGGTGCTAAATGTAAGTAAGTAAACAAAATTAAACCTGGTTTGAAAAAGTTAAATTCTGACTCCAGTGGTTCTTTTACTTTTAGTACCATGTCTACATCCCAAACATCTTTAGTATTATCAGTTACGAGAGCACCCATGTTTTTATAGTCTCTATCTATGAACCCTGAACCTTCTCCAGCATGGCTTTCAACAATTAATTCATGTCCTTGTTCAACTAATGTTTTTACAAAAGGTGGTGTTAAGGCGACTCTTTTCTCATTGTTTTTTATTTCTTTTGGTATTCCGATTTTCAATATAATCACTCCGTTAGATTGACTTAAGTTTTATTTCACAAGTTCAGTATATACCTTTTTTCTCATTAAATTCAAATAATAAGGACTTTAAAATAAAAAAAACATGTAAATATTCATTTACACGTTTTTTAAATCACTCATAGTGAAGGTTTTATTGTATTTTTTATTCATAATGATATTAATAATTCGCAGAGCTAGTTGTTTATTCTTGGCAAGTAATGGTCCATGGAAATATGAGCCGATGACATTTTTAAAGATAACACCTTCTGTCTTATCTTTACCATTATTACCAAACCCTTTGACTACTATACCTAAAGGTTTTTCACCTTCGCCAAGGAATGTCATCCCATTGTGATTTTCAAACCCGTAATATGTTTCATCAAATTCTTCATTATAAATTTCAGTATCCCCAATAAAACGGTTATTATCTTGACTCAGAGTGTAATGAGGTAATGCTTTGATACCTTCAATTTTTTCACCATTTGCACCAATATAATACTCACCAAGTAACTGGAAACCGCCACAAATAGCTAACATAGGTCCGTCTTGATTAATATAGGTTATAAGGTCTTCCTTTTTATGCTGAATATCTTTAGAACAGATTGTTTGTTCATAGTCTTGACCACCACCAAAGAAAACAAAGTCAAACTTATCAGAAGCAAAAGGCTCAAATACACTAACAATTTCAGTCTGAACATTAATACCTAATTGTTTGGCATAATATTCGATTAGTAATAGGTTACCATTGTCTCCGTAAGTATTTAACAAGTTACCATACAGATGGCAGATAGTGATATTATATTGTTCCATACTACATACCCTCCTTAATAAATCCTTGTTGAATTAATTCTTTTCTAAGTCCCAAAACAGCAGTATAAGTAGCCAAAATATAAATATGTTCAGTAGGAACTTGTTTAATCTCTTCAATGACGTGTTGTAGTGAAGTTGTCTCAGAAAGAGTTTCTGGTTTAATACCTGCTACCTTTAATCTTAAAGACATATCAGCATGTCTTTCGCCACCAGAAATTGTTGTTGGAATATCAAGAGAAGCTAATTCTTCCAATTGACTATCCCAAATCCAACTCACATCAATGCCATCTGCATAGTTTGCATTTAGTAGAGCAACTAGAGAAAAAGGGTCAGTGGATAATTTCATAGTCTCAATCACTTGGTTTAAACCAACTGGATTTTTAACTAATACAAGAGTACATTTTTTACCATCTATATTAATCACTTCTTGCCTACCGAAAACTTTTTCATCATACGCTAATCCACGTCTAATTTTATCTGAAGAAATATTGTAATGTTTGGCAACAGCTGTTGCAGCTAAGGCATTATAAATGTTATACATTCCGCCAACTTCAATTTTATAATCTTCTTGATCAATTGTAAAAGCAGACGAGATATTGGTCATTGCCTTAATATTAGTTAAGCTCACATCTAGTTTAGGACGTTTAAACTCACAATTTGGACAATAATAATCACCTAAATTACTGTAAGTAATCATATTGTATCGTAAAATATGATGGCAATGAGGACATAGAACGCCATCTGTGTTGTAATGTGCTGTGAGGTTGTGTCCTTGTTCGTAGTCAAAGCCGTAGTATTCACGTTTATTAATTGTATTAACAGAATTAAAGATTGGTAAATCTCCATTCATTAAAATAGTTGCCTTAGGAGCCTTACTAGCTCCATCAACAATTAGTTTATAAGTCGTATATATTTCTCCGTAACGATCCATTTGATCTCTGAAGATATTAGTAAATAAAAATAGTTCAGGTGTTAAAAAGGTAGTTACTTTACTTAAACTTGCCTCATCTATCTCTAAAACAGCCACATTTTTCCCATTTTTCTTTTTTTTATCTTGTAAGAAAGTTGAGACAATCCCTTGAACCATATTAGCACCAGTAGTATTAGTTAAAACATGGTCAAATTCTTCTTTTAATATATTTACTGTTAAAGCTGTAGTTAAGGTTTTCCCATTTGTTCCTGTCACTACAACAATTTCATAATCTTTTGCTAAACTATCTAAAACATTAGGATCAATTTTTAAAGCAATCTTACCAGGTAAGCTACTGCCACCTTTTGTAAAAGTTTTTAAAAACCATTGGGAAAATTTTCCCGCTGTAGTAGCAACTCCACTACGTAAACCCATGTACATTCCTCCTTGTATCCATTAACTTATTCATAATACCACAAAAACAATCAGGAAAACTTAAAAAAGGGATAAAATTGATCAGTCAGAAGTCTCATTCTCGTATTCTGACAAAAAGAAAATCCTAAAGTTAAACTAGGTGAGTTAACTTTAGGAATTTTTTTATAAGTAGATTATCCAATAATAATCTTTTCAGTTGGATAAACGTAACCTCTATCATGTTTTTCTTTTGGAATGAAAATCATTAAGGTATAAAGCATACCAATACGACCAATAAACATGAGAGCTGCAATCACAATTTTTCCAATTGGTGATAAGCTAGAAGTAATACCTAAAGAAAGGCCTGTTGTCCCAAAGGCTGATGCAACTTCAACGATGAGTGAAATCATAGAATGATCTTCAGTAATGGTTAAAATTAACACTGAGAAGAAGCACATTAGTAGTGACAGATTAAAGACGACAATAGCTTTTTTTATATCTTCTTGGGCAATACGTCGGTTAAAGACTGTAATGTTTTCTTGTCCCTTAATAAACGAGAGCATATATAAACCCAGAATAGCTACAGTTGTTGTCCTGACACCACCACCTACTGAGCTTGGACTACAGCCAATAAACATAAGCAAAGAAAACAACAAAAGCGTAGGCGTTTGGAAAAAAGCCAGATTGTCTAACTGTAATCCAGCATTTCTAGTAGTTGTTGAGTAGAACATAGCATTTAGCCACCGTTCAGGCTCACTCATATCCATAAATAAATGATGTCTTTCCAGTAAGTAAATTAAAATAGCGCCACCTACAAATAAAAATAAATAAATACTAATGGCTAACTTACTAAATAAAGAAAATCTAAAGGGTAAATCATGGTCTTTTCTTCTATAAGAGAGACGTTCTCTAATTTCCATTAAAACTGGAAATCCGATACCACCAACCATAATTAAAAGCATTAGAAGAGGTAAAAAGAAGAAATCATCGCGGTATGGTGTTGCTGATTCACCCGTGACATCAAAGCCTGAATTAGTTACAGCTGAGATAGACTGGTAAAAACCATGAAACAAAGAACTAGGTAGATCTAAATGTCTTCCAGAAAAATAAAAATGGGCCGAAAAGACAAAACCGAAAATAATTTGAATAATAAATAAGGTAAAAACTGTATTTTTTATTAGTCGAATACTACCACTTAGTTTTGGAGAGTTCATATCGGTCATGATAAGTTGTCGTCTTTTTAGTGAAATACGTCGTTTAGATATAATAAAGAAAAAAGTTGAAATCATCATAATTCCAAAACTTCCAACTTGAAATAGAACCTCTAGTAAGATGATACCTCGTTCATTAAAAACCTCATTAATATTAAAAGTGGATAAACCAGTAACACTAATTGTACTGATTGCCATAAAGATCATATCAAAAGTTGAATAGGAAACATCTTGTTTATGAAAAAAAGGCAAATTTAGTAGGAAAAAAGCGACAATAGTCATTAACACATAATAAATAAAGATGATTTGAACACTGGAAAAATGCCTATTAATATATCTGTTACTAAATCTTTTGAATTTTTGGTAGGAAAAATCAAAGTTAATCACAATCTCACTCCTTCCATAGAATTATAACACTAGAATAAATACTAATAAATAAGCCCCCTAACGTCAAGTTAAGGAGCCAAACATTACATAATAGGTGAGAATAAACGAGCTGTTTTTTGTTTAAATTTAACCCATATAGACATCTCTTTAATCATTTCATGAGTCATTTTTTTAGAAACAGCCAAATCATTTTCATACGCTTTAGTTAACTCTTTATTAATCTCATGACTATATAAAACAGCACTAGCTTCAAAGTTTAGTTTATAACTTCTAATATCTTGATTAGCAGAACCAACAATACTAATATCATCATCCATAATAAGGACTTTAGAATGAAGGAAACCAGCATCATAAATATAAATATCGACATCTTCCTTCATAACTACTTGAGCAAAATACTCAGTAGCACGGTAAATGAAAGGATGATCTGGTTTATTTGGAATCATAATTTTAACTTCTACACCAGATTTTTTAGCAATCTTTAGAGCATCTAAGATGGTGTCATCTGGGATAAAGTAAGGGGTTTGTATCCAAATACGTTTTTTAGCACTTGTAATTAGTTTTGCAAAAGCAAGCTTTATTTGTTGTTTTTCATTATGAGGACCACTAGCAATAATTTGGATATCGGTTTTAGCTTCTAAATTAGGAGCATCGCGGTAAAAGTAATCAATATTACCAGCTAACTTACTAGATTGAGGTGAGGAGACATTCCAGTCAGTTAATAAACGTAATTCAAGTAGAGAAGTAGCCGGTCCTACTATGCGAATATGAGTATCACGCCAGTAACCAAATTTTTCAGTTGTCTCTACATATTGATCAGCGATATTAAAACCTCCAACATAACCAATTTTACCATCAATAACGACGATTTTCCTATGGTCATGATAGTTTGCTCTAAATTTTAAGATAGCTTTTTGTGACGTGATAAACGTTTGTGTTTTTCCACCAGCATTAAGTAGAGCTTGTAATTTCTCTTTTTTAATTCCTTTAGAACCTAATTCATCATATAGTAAACAAATCTCGACACCTTCATTAGCTTTTTCAGTGAGTAAATCAACAAGTTCCATCCCAGTATCATCTGTTACAAAGGCGTAATATTCAATATGAATATTACGTTTTGCATTTTTTATGTCTTTTTTTAAAGCCTCAAATTTAGCTTTACCATCAGTAAAAATAGTAACATCATTGTGATGAGTTAGTGGTGCTTGGTTTAAATTAGACATAAAGTGAGCTATTTGATCATATTTTTTATCAATTGGGTCATTAGCATAAAGTTGATGAGTTGGGTCATACATATCTTTTAAAGAACTTAACTCAGTGATTGTTTGCTTTTCAATAGAGAATTTTTCTTTTTCGCTTAACCCCATACCAAAGAATAGGCAAAGTAAAAATCCTAAAAATGGAATAAAAATAAAGACCAGTAACCAGGCCCAAGTAACACCAGTATCTCTTTCTTTATAAAAAACTAGAAATAAAGCGAAGAGTAAGTTGATAAAATAAAGTACTGCAATAAGTACACTCAAATAAAACAATCCTTTCTGTGATGAAATACATTTAGATTTTCATCGTTTTTAAATAGTGATGTAGTGCTTGTTTTGCATGATGATCAGCCATTTTATTTTCTGATTCAGGAATCCATTCCAAATAAAGATGAGGCATATCTTCACTAAGAGATAATATTTTTTCCAAGTAAGGTTTAAATTCATTTTTTTTAACATATTTCTTATGAAAAGTATCAACCACAATACGACTATCAGAGTAGATAAAAATTGTATCATTTTCCTCATTTGTTTCTCTTAGCAAAGTTAAGGCATGAATTAACATTTCAAATTCGGCTTCATGATTATTTGTGCCACGGAGTCTATAGGTTTTAGATATCTTCTCACCGTTAGAGTGTAATATAAGAGCACCTACACTAATTTGTTTTTTAGGATGGGTAGAAGCATCGATATAAATTTTTTTCATTAAATCACCAGTTGTTGTTTTATTCCTGAGTAATATGTTAGAATGAACCGTGAATAGTAGCATATTACGGAGGTTATTGATGGATACACATAGAATTTATGAATTTAGATATCAACCAGAGCTAGCTGAGACAGTTATTTACTGGTCACTGACCTTTGTCTTATTCTTTCTTAGTATGATTGGGTTGATGGAAGAGCAAGGTTTTATCAATATGTTCAGCTTGACTACTTTCCTATTATTTCTATTCTTTACTATATTAGGAACACGCCGAAAAATAATTTTAACAAGAGATCAAATCAAAGTGAATGCTATTTTGAAACGAAATCGTTATACGATTAACTTAAGTGATATAAAAAACATCTTAGTCGGTAAATTTGGGTTAACGTTAATTACACCAAATGGAAAGTATTCATATTTGATGTTAAAAAAATCAAAAAATAAATTAAAAAGTTGTTTAGAATTAGAGCATCAATTCACAGGGAAAATAAACGAAGAAAAAAAAGGTGTTGATAATTAATCAACATCTTTTTCTTCTATTACGATAACATTTGAGGCTTGTAAACCTCTGGTGCTTTCTTTTATATCAAATTGAACTTTTTGGTTTTCAAACAAGGTTTTAAAACCATCGTGTATAATTGCAGTAAAATGAACGAAAATCTCTTCATCACCGTCATAGATAATAAAGCCGTAACCTTTTTTGGTATCAAACCATTTAACAAGTCCTTCTTTCATTTTACATTCCTCCAATGGGTTATCCTATTATGCTTAACACACCCTTCATTATACGTTTATAAGTATTTTTCGTCAAATTTGACAGGCTATTTATACTTATTTATCAATAGTTTAAAATAAGAGGAGAAGACTAGCTTTTTAAAACAAAATGTAGGATAATGAAAAAATTAAAGTATCTTACTTGAAAAAGTAGATTAATTCAAAGAAAGAATAGGTTTTAAATTGAAAGGAAAGATAGAATGCTACTATACATAGCTATAATTTTAGGGTGTGTCGTTATTGATCAGTTAGTAAAGTTTATCGTAGTCCAGCAAGTGGGATTACATGAAACAGTGTTTGCTAATCCAGTTTTATCCATTACTCACATTCATAATGAGGGCGGAGCATGGAGTATATTTGAAGGGGAAATGTGGTTCTTTATTTTAATAAGCATCATAGCCTTGGTTGCTTTTTCATATGTCTTATATAAAAATCGATTTAAAAATAAATGGTTGACAGTTGGATTAAGTCTAATCATTGGAGGAACAATAGGTAATTTTATTGACAGGTTCATACAAGGCTATGTTGTTGATATGTTCCAAACTGAGTTTGTTAATTTTCCGATTTTTAATATGGCAGATATCTTTCTGTTTTCAGGTGTTGTTTGTGTCTTTATCTATATATTGTTTTTTGATGATACAGAGAAAAATGATTTAGTTTAATTTGAATAATTGATTGAAATATAATGGTATATTATAGTAGAATAAAGAATAGAACAAATAGATGAGGAAGATGTCATATGGCCGAAAATCAGATAGTAGAAGATGCTATTAGAAAATTAAAAGATGCCAATGTTAGAATCACGCCACAACGTTACGCTATTTTAGAATACTTGATAGAAAGTAAAAATCATCCAACAGCAGATGATATTTATCAAGATTTGGAAGCGACATTTCCTAATATGAGTGTCGCAACAGTGTATAATAATTTGAGATTGTTCACAGAGATTGGATTTGTTGTTGAAATGTCTTACGGGGATGCTTCAAGTCGCTTTGATTTTACAACCCATAAACATTATCACGCCATATGTGATAATTGCGGGGACATTGTTGATATTTATTATCCTGGATTAGATGATGTAGAATCTGCAACAGAAAAATTAACTGGTTTTCAGATACGAAATCATCGCTTGGAAATGTATGGTATTTGTCCAACTTGTTTAAAAAAAAAATGATGGTGGTACATTGTAAAAAATGTATTCCCATCATTTTTTTATTTTTTTTACAGAAATACTGTCAATCGAACATAAAAATGTCCCAAAATGAGGGCTCACATTAGCGCAATCTTTACTGCGTAAAACTTGCACTAATGTGACCATTATTGGTAAAATAAGGTACTTTTTGTTTCAGGCTGTTTTTTCAGCCTCATATTCTTCGATAGTACGGTCAATACTTTGAAGATACCTTTTGAAAGACTCAAGTTTCCACGGATGTGACTGTGGTGGAATGTACTTGCGTCTTTCTTTTTTTATATCTGAAGAAACCCCATCAAACTCTTTTGAATAGGTCTCGTGGGTTTTTAATCGTCTAGTAGGATAAATTTTTTCTGCTATATTAACATAAATCTCCCCGTTAAAAGCTTTTATAATTAATGCTTTTGTTTTTCTTGTAAAATATTTGTCGCTACTACCTTCCATTGGAAGATAAAATTTATTTTGATACTTAATATGATGGCCATTATCGACTATACGATGAGAGACAGTAGCTAGTAATAAATTAATTTCAGCTGTTGTAGGAGAAGTTTCATAAACACTTTCTGCAGTTTTGTGACCAAATTGTCGATTAAACTTTCGAATCCATACAGATAGAAATTGATTAGCCTCCTCTATAGAATGTATATTTGCTATCTCAAGATCAACAGGCAATCTTGATTGCACTGTCCCATTTAAACGTTCTACACGACCTTTCGCTTGAGGAATAGAGGATGTTTTTATGTCAATACCTAATTGATGACAAGCAAACCCAAACTGCGTGAACGTATCTTCTTCTACAGCTTTTGTTGATTTTCTGTTGTACTCAAAGACGGTTCGTTTATCTGTTAGAAAAGTGGCAGGAATCCCTTGTTTTGTCAGAATTTGATGAAGAACATGGTAATAACCATTGAGCGTTTCCTGTTGGTCAAAATAAGCGCCAACAATATTACCTGATGCGTCGTCAATAGCTAAATGAAGATGAGTTATTTGATTTCCAAACCAATTATATGAACTAGCATCTAATTGAATTAATTCTCCTTTGTATTTTTTTCTAGGTCGACTAGGATGGGTCTTTTCAGGGAGTTCTAGGTAGTCTTCAGCTCTTGGAACCAATAGGTTCTCTGATTGTTTGGTTTGTTGACCTTCTTGCTTTATTAATTGTTTGAGTCTTCTTTTTGTCTTTTTTTGAGCCTTTGGTGAAAGTATTTTTGCTTTGTACAGGATGCTTCTAATTGTAGTATCTGTATAACAGATATGATGGTCGTTTTTCAGTATTTCAGTAAAATGCCTAATATTTGGTTTAATACTAAACGATTGATAACTAGTGATTATTTGTTGTTTTACTTTTTCAGGCACAGAGTGCTTATTTTTTCTCCCTCGATTTTTATGGACAAATTATGAACTAGCATCTAATTGAATTAATTCTCCTTTGTATTTTTTTCTAGGTCGACTAGGATGGGTCTTTTCAGGGAGTTCTAGGTAGTCTTCAGCTCTTGGAACCAATAGGTTCTCTGATTGTTTGGTTTGTTGACCTTCTTGCTTTATTAATTGTTTGAGTCTTCTTTTTGTCTTTTTTTGAGCCTTTGGTGAAAGTATTTTTGCTTTGTACAGGATGCTTCTAATTGTAGTATCTGTATAACAGATATGATGGTCGTTTTTCAGTATTTCAGTAAAATGCCTAATATTTGGTTTAATACTAAACGATTGATAACTAGTGATTATTTGTTGTTTTACTTTTTCAGGCACAGAGTGCTTATTTTTTCTCCCTCGATTTTTATGGACAAATGCTGATTTACCATTTTCCCTGTATGATTTCACTAAACGGTTAATTTGTCGTATAGATAAATTAAGTTCAACACTAGCTCTCTTTTTTTGTTTTTTATTTTCAGCGACAGCTTTAATAACTTGATACTTTTTGGTTTCATTCATTGTTAGATTTATCCTTTTCATAAAGTTATTTTATCATTTTGGGACATTTTGTCTTTCGACCTACTTAGGACATTATCACTTTCGAATGATATTTTTTTATTTTTTTTACAGAAATACTTGTCTTTTTTCTTTTTACATGATAATATAACAAAGTTGTTTCATCAACGAAGCAAAAAAACATGTTAAAAATAACATGAAAAAAATACTTGTTTTTTTATTTTAAACATGTTATTATTTCTAAGTCGCTTCCTTCAGTGGGAAAGACGAGATGAAAAAACGCTTGATTCTGAGAAACAAACATGTTATTATAATCAAGTCGTTCGATTGAGGAATCAAGAACGAAAAAACTTTTTCAAAAAAACGTTGACAAACAACTTTTGATTTGATATAATGTAAAAATTGTTACGGAAACAAACAAGATTAGATCTTTGAAAACTGAACAAAGTAAGACGAACCAAATGTGTAGGGTGTTTTTATTAGTAAAAACAAACCATATTTAGTGAATAAATTCGCTAGCAATTTTTAAAACAAATGAGCTAAACATCTTAGGATGTTAATCAACTTTTATTGAGAGTTTGATCCTGGCTCAGGACGAACGCTGGCGGCGTGCCTAATACATGCAAGTCGAACGAACTTCTCTTCCCACCGGAGCTTGCTCCACCGGGAAGAGAAGTGAGTGGCGGACGGGTGAGTAACACGTGGGCAACCTGCCCATCAGAGGGGGATAACACTTGGAAACAGGTGCTAATACCGCATAATTCTTTTCTTCACATGGAGAGAAGATGAAAGACGCTTTTAAGTGTCACTGATGGATGGGCCCGCGGTGCATTAGTTAGTTGGTGGGGTAATGGCCCACCAAGACCATGATGCATAGCCGACCTGAGAGGGTGATCGGCCACACTGGGACTGAGACACGGCCCAGACTCCTACGGGAGGCAGCAGTAGGGAATCTTCGGCAATGGACGAAAGTCTGACCGAGCAACGCCGCGTGAGTGAAGAAGGTTTTCGGATCGTAAAACTCTGTTGTTAGAGAAGAACAAGTGATAGAGTAACTGCTATCACCTTGACGGTATCTAACCAGAAAGCCACGGCTAACTACGTGCCAGCAGCCGCGGTAATACGTAGGTGGCAAGCGTTGTCCGGATTTATTGGGCGTAAAGCGAGCGCAGGCGGTCTTTTAAGTCTGATGTGAAAGCCCTCGGCTCAACCGAGGAAGGTCATTGGAAACTGGAAGACTTGAGTGCAGAAGAGGAGAGTGGAATTCCATGTGTAGCGGTGAAATGCGTAGATATATGGAGGAACACCAGTGGCGAAGGCGACTCTCTGGTCTGTAACTGACGCTGAGGCTCGAAAGCGTGGGGAGCAAACAGGATTAGATACCCTGGTAGTCCACGCCGTAAACGATGAGTGCTAAGTGTTGGAGGGTTTCCGCCCTTCAGTGCTGTAGTTAACGCATTAAGCACTCCGCCTGGGGAGTACGGCCGCAAGGCTGAAACTCAAAGGAATTGACGGGGGCCCGCACAAGCGGTGGAGCATGTGGTTTAATTCGAAGCAACGCGAAGAACCTTACCAGGTCTTGACATCCTTTGACCACTCTAGAGATAGAGCTTTCCCTTCGGGGACAAAGTGACAGGTGGTGCATGGTTGTCGTCAGCTCGTGTCGTGAGATGTTGGGTTAAGTCCCGCAACGAGCGCAACCCTTATTGTTAGTTGCCATCATTAAGTTGGGCACTCTAGCAAGACTGCCGGTGACAAACCGGAGGAAGGTGGGGATGACGTCAAATCATCATGCCCCTTATGACCTGGGCTACACACGTGCTACAATGGACAGTACAATGAGTCGCAAGACCGCGAGGTTTAGCTAATCTCTTAAAGCTGTTCTCAGTTCGGATTGTAGGCTGCAACTCGCCTACATGAAGCCGGAATCGCTAGTAATCGTGGATCAGCATGCCACGGTGAATACGTTCCCGGGCCTTGTACACACCGCCCGTCACACCACGAGAGTTTGTAACACCCAAAGTCGGTGAGGTAACCTTTATGGAGCCAGCCGCCTAAGGTGGGACAGATGATTGGGGTGAAGTCGTAACAAGGTAGCCGTATCGGAAGGTGCGGCTGGATCACCTCCTTTCTAAGGAATATTACGGAAAACACATTACGTCTTATCTTTGTTCAGTTTTGAGAGATTTATTCTCAAAATTAGGGGCCTTAGCTCAGCTGGGAGAGCGCCTGCCTTGCACGCAGGAGGTCAGCGGTTCGATCCCGCTAGGCTCCATTTGATGAAATAATTCATCAATATTTGTTCATTGAAAACTGGATAGTTGAAGTTAGATATCAATATAAACCGAGAACACCGCGTTGATCAGTTTCTTAATAAAGAACTGTGAAATGTGTTAGTCAATAATTATCGCTAATTATTGGTTAACGAAAAATTAGTAGCTAACCGTAAGGTTAGAAAAGGTTAAGTGAATAAGGGCGCACGGTGGATGCCTTGGCACTAGAAGCCGATGAAGGACGGGACTAACGCCGATACGCTTCGGGGAGCTGTAAGTAAGCTATGATCCGGAGATTTCCGAATGGGGGAACCCAGCATCTTTTGTAGGATGTTATCCAGTGGTGAATACATAGCCGCTGGAAGGTAGACGCAGAGAACTGAAACATCTAAGTACCTGCAGGAAGAGAAAGAAAAATCGATTTCCTTAGTAGCGGCGAGCGAAACGGAAGAAGCCCAAACCAACAAGCTTGCTTGTTGGGGTTGTAGGACTCAAACATGGTAGTTGTTGAAAGTAGTCGAAGTGACCTGGAAAGGTCAGCCGAAGAGGGTAAAAGCCCCGTAGGCGAAACTTTCAATGCACCTATGAGTATCCTGAGTACGGCGGAACACGAGAAATTCCGTCGGAATCCGGGAGGACCATCTCCCAAGGCTAAATACTCTCTAGTGACCGATAGTGAACCAGTACCGTGAGGGAAAGGTGAAAAGCACCCCGGAAGGGGAGTGAAATAGAACCTGAAACCGTGTGCCTACAAGAAGTCAAAGCCCGTTAATGGGTGATGGCGTGCCTTTTGCAGAATGAACCGGCGAGTTACGATAGCATGCGAGGTTAAACTGAAGAAGTGGAGCCGTAGCGAAAGCGAGTCTGAATAGGGCGAATGAGTATGTTGTCGTAGACCCGAAACCATGTGACCTACCCATGTCCAGGTTGAAGGTGTGGTAAAACGCACTGGAGGACCGAACCCACGTACGTTGAAAAGTGCGGGGATGAGGTGTGGGTAGCGGAGAAATTCCAATCGAACTTGGAGATAGCTGGTTCTCTCCGAAATAGCTTTAGGGCTAGCCTCGGAATTAAGAATGATGGAGGTAGAGCACTGTTTGGACTAGGGGCCCGTCTTGGGTTACCGAATTCAGATAAACTCCGAATGCCATTCATTTATGTCCGGGAGTCAGACAGTGAGTGATAAGATCCATTGTCGAAAGGGAAACAGCCCAGACCACCAGCTAAGGTCCCCAAATATATGTTAAGTGGAAAAGGATGTGAGGGTGCACAAACAACTAGGATGTTGGCTTAGAAGCAGCCACCATTTAAAGAGTGCGTAATAGCTCACTAGTCGAGTGCCCTTGCGCCGAAAATGTACCGGGGCTAAACATATTACCGAAGCTGTGGATAGAACCTTTTGGTTCTATGGTAGGAGAGCGTTCTAAGTGCGCAGAAGTCAGATCGTGAGGACTGGTGGAGCGCTTAGAAGTGAGAATGCCGGTATGAGTAGCGAAAGACAGGTGAGAATCCTGTCCACCGAATGACTAAGGTTTCCTGGGGAAGGCTCGTCCTCCCAGGGTTAGTCGGGACCTAAGCCGAGGCCGAAAGGCGTAGGCGATGGACAACAGGTTGAGATTCCTGTACTCGTTTGTTTTGTTTGAACAATGGAGGGACGCAGGAGGTTACAGAAGCGCACTGTTGGATATGTGCGTACAAGTAACAAGTCTTGGAGTGAGTCAAATGCTTACTCCTTTAAGGATGAGTTGTGATGTGTAGGGAAATAAAGTACCGAAGTTCTAATATCACACTGCCAAGAAAATCTTCTAGTTAGAAGCAAACGACCCGTACCGCAAACCGACACAGGTAGTCGAGGAGAGAATCCTAAGGTGAGCGAGAGAACTCTCGTTAAGGAACTCGGCAAAATGACCCCGTAACTTCGGGAGAAGGGGTGCTGAACGCAAGTTCAGCCGCAGTGAATAGGCCCAAGCGACTGTTTATCAAAAACACAGGTCTCTGCAAAATCGAAAGATGACGTATAGGGGCTGACGCCTGCCCGGTGCTGGAAGGTTAAGAGGATTGGTTAGCATTTATTTGCGAAGCTAAGAATTGAAGCCCCAGTAAACGGCGGCCGTAACTATAACGGTCCTAAGGTAGCGAAATTCCTTGTCGGGTAAGTTCCGACCCGCACGAAAGGCGTAACGATTTGGGCACTGTCTCAACGAGAGACTCGGTGAAATTTTAGTACCTGTGAAGATGCAGGTTACCCGCGACAGGACGGAAAGACCCCATGGAGCTTTACTGTAGTTTGATATTGAATGTTTGTGACACATGTACAGGATAGGTAGGAGCCGTAGAACTCGGGACGCTAGTTTCGAGAGAGGCGCTGGTGGGATACTACCCTTGTGTTATGACCATTCTAACCCGCATCACTAATCGTGATGGGAGACAGTGTCAGATGGACAGTTTGACTGGGGCGGTCGCCTCCTAAAAAGTAACGGAGGCGCCCAAAGGTTCCCTCAGAATGGTTGGAAATCATTCGTAGAGTGTAAAGGCAAAAGGGAGCTTGACTGCGAGAGTTACAACTCGAGCAGGGACGAAAGTCGGGCTTAGTGATCCGGTGGTTCCGCATGGAAGGGCCATCGCTCAACGGATAAAAGCTACCCTGGGGATAACAGGCTTATCTCCCCCAAGAGTTCACATCGACGGGGAGGTTTGGCACCTCGATGTCGGCTCGTCGCATCCTGGGGCTGTAGTCGGTCCCAAGGGTTGGGCTGTTCGCCCATTAAAGCGGCACGCGAGCTGGGTTCAGAACGTCGTGAGACAGTTCGGTCCCTATCCGTCGCGGGCGTTGGAAATTTGAGAGGAGCTGTCCTTAGTACGAGAGGACCGGGATGGACATACCTCTGGTGTACCAGTTGTTCTGCCAAGGGCATTGCTGGGTAGCTATGTATGGACGGGATAAACGCTGAAAGCATCTAAGCGTGAAGCCCCCCTCAAGATTAGATTTCCCATTTCTTTAAGAAAGTAAGACCCCTGAAAGATTATCAGGTAGATAGGCTAGAAGTGGAAGTGCAGTGATGCATGGAGCGGACTAGTACTAATCGGTCGAGGACTTAACCACATAAGCGGTGGACGATTATATGTTGTCTAATTTCAAATCCAGTTTTGAGTGAATAATCACTCATATAGATACAAAAGTGTAGTGGTGATGGCAAAAAGGATACACCTGTAACCATGCCGAACACAGAAGTTAAGCTTTTTAGCGCCGAGAGTAGTGAGGGGTTTCCCCTTGTGAGGGTAGGACGCTGCTACGCTTTGTATCATTCCGGCATAGCTCAGTTGGTAGTAGCGCATGACTGTTAATCATGATGTCGTAGGTTCGAGTCCTACTGCCGGAGTTCTCATAAATTAATTTGTGTAAAATTCGGAGAGTTGTCCGAGTTGGCCGAAGGAGCATGATTGGAATTCATGTAGGCGGTGATAACTGTCTCAAGGGTTCGAATCCCTTACTCTCCATTTTATTGAGATGATTCAAAAGAATGGCCCGTTGGTCAAGTGGTTAAGACACCGCCCTTTCACGGCGGTATCACGGGTTCGAATCCCGTACGGGTCATATTTACTTAAAAGTGAATAGTAAAACCAAAATGGTTCCGTGGTGTAGGGGTTAACATGCCTGCCTGTCACGCAGGAGATCGCGGGTTCGATTCCCGTCGGGACCGTTATTGGCGCAGTAGCTCAGTTGGTAGAGCAACGGATTGAAGCTCCGTGTGTCGGCAGTTCGATTCTGTCTTGCGCCATTTGGAGGGGTAGCGAAGTGGCTAAACGCGGCGGACTGTAAATCCGCTCCTTAGGGTTCGGCAGTTCGAATCTGCCCCCCTCCATTCTTCAAGGGGTATAGTTTAGTGGTAGAACTACGGTCTCCAAAACCGTCAGCGTGGGTTCGAGTCCTACTACCCCTGTTAATATAAATATGGCGATTGTGGCGAAGTGGTTAACGCACCGGATTGTGGCTCCGGCATTCGTGGGTTCGATTCCCATCAGTCGCCTTTATATTTTATATTATCTTTTGGGCTATAGCCAAGCGGTAAGGCAACGGACTTTGACTCCGTCACTCGTTGGTTCGAATCCAGCTAGCCCAGTTTTTTTTATTTTAAGGCGGTATAGCCAAGTGGTAAGGCAGAGGTCTGCAACACCTTTATCATCGGTTCAAATCCGGTTACCGCCTTTTTAGCCGGTGTGGCGGAATTGGCAGACGCGCTGGACTCAAAATCCTGTGATTGAAAGATCGTGCCGGTTCGAACCCGGCCACCGGTATTAAAGTAAATTCAAGTTGGTAATATAACAAAAAACAACCTTCAACGGGTTGTTTTTTTGGATCTTCGTCAAATCGTGTTGATATTTAAAAATTGATAAAATAAGGGCATTAGAAGAAGGGGGATTTTTCCTCCTTCTTCTTTTTAATTAAATTGAAATGATTGGCCTTGAATAAGGAAAATCCGTCGCTTAAAAGTTAAGAAATTTCGGTACCCATAGGCTGTTCGTTTGATAGCTTTGATTCGGTTGTTAATTCCTTCTAAAAAACCATTTGAATAAGAATGATTTAAAGCATTGGTAACACCCTGCCTGAAGGTTTGGAATGTTTTGAATTTGACTTTAAATTCTTTAGATAATTCAGTATAAACAGAGTTAGTTAATTTTAAAAAAGTGCTAAATTATTTGTTTCATAGGAATATTTTAATTCCGAAATGTCATCATAAGCTATTCTTACAGTCGTATTGTAAGAAAGTAGTTTTTCAATTTTATGTTAAAAAGCAAGACATCGTATTAATGGAAATATTCATCAATAGGATTCACTACGATAGGGTAAAATATTTTGTGTAAATAGAAATTTAGGGTAGAAAAAGAGAAAGTCCATTCTGTAAAATTAAAGTTACGACACAGAAATTTTATAGGAGGACTTTCTCATGACTCATTTTACTACAGAAATAATGGAAACACTAATTAATAAAGGTGATTTAGATGATTTATTTCGTCGTCATTTAGAACTCGCTATCAACTCATTATTACAGGCTGAATTAACAGCGTTTCTTGACTACGAAAAGTATGATAGAGCTGGATTTAATTCAGGTAATTCCCGCAATGGGAATTACTCACGTTCATTTAAAACAGAATATGGAGAATTAAATTTGGTGATTCCTAGAGATAGAAATGGAGAATTTTCCCAACAAACATTACCAGCCTATAAAAGAACCAATGATTCCTTAGAAACTACTATTATTCAGCTATTTAAAAAAGGGATCACTATGTCTGAAATCTCTGATCTAATTGAAAAAATGTATGGTCATTATTACACACCACAAACTATTTCAAACATGAGTAAAATCGTATCTGAAGATGTTTTGGCTTTTAAAGAAAGAACTTTAGAAGCTAAATACTCAGTCATTTTTATGGATGCTACTCATATTCCTTTAAAGAGACAAACCGTATCAAAAGAAGCCGTTTATATTGTGATAGGCATTCGATTGGATGGAACCAAAGAGGTTCTAGGATTTACTATTGCTCCAACCGAATCTGCTTATGTTTGGAAAGAGATACTTCAAGATTTAAAAGATCGTGGTTTAGAAGAGGTTTTATTAGTTGTAACTGATGGTTTAAGTGGTATTCACGATAGTATCCATAGTGTCTATCCAAATGCTCAATTTCAACAATGTTGTGTCCATATCTCTAGAAATATTGCTCATAAGGTTCGTGTTAGTGATCGACAAGAAGTCTGTAATGATTTCAAATTGGTTTATCAAGCAGCTTCAAAAGAAGAAGCTATGAATCAAATAAGTTTTATGATAGATAAATGGAAAAAGCAGTATCCACGAGTAGTTAAATTACTCTTGAATCCTGCTATATTAACTTTCTATAACTTCCCACCATCAATCAGAAGAACTATCTACTCAACTAACTTGATTGAGGGATTTAATAAACAGTTAAAAAAATATACAAAGAGAAAAGAACAATTTCCTAATGAAGAATCTCTGGAGAGATTCCTTGTTTCTCAGTTCAATGAATATAACCAAAAATTTTTAGGCAGAGTACATAAAGGATTTAAGGAAATACAAGATACATTAGAATCAATGTTTTAACTTAAAAAAATGGAATGGATTTTCCATTTACACATAATTCTTGACGCAACCTTCACTACAAAGCTACTATAAATAAGTTATCTTAATTATATTATTATTTTAAAAGTATAAGACTTGAAATTGTGATAAACATATGTAAAAATGAGACACAGTTTTAAATGAGGAGATGTACACAGTGAATAAGAAAACAGCATGGTTAAAGGGTGTTGTGGTTAGTTTTCTTGTGTTAGTTATAGTTGGGATATCACTATATATTATTCAAATGACAAGCTATATTCGGCAAACACTTCAATGGAAACCTCTTGTTCAACAAGTACTCGAGGAAGAGGACCTGTTAGAGTATGAGGATTTAGTCCTGAGTATTATTTTTACAGAAACTAAAGGAAAACAAATTGATATCATGCAAAGTAGTGAGAGTAAATATGGTGAGCAAAATAAAGTGATGTCACAAGAGGAAAGTATCAGAAATGGTGTTATTCATTTAAGTGAATCTATTGAATTATCATTAAATAGTGGAGGTGACTTATGGACTGGTGTTCAAGCATATAATTTTGGTAAAAATTATATTGATTATGTTGCCAACAATGGAGGAGTTAATTCTTTAGAAATTGCTGAAAATTATTCTAGGGATGTGTTGGCACCTATGTTAGGTAATACAACAAAAAAAACCTATCCATATCGTAACAAGCAAGCTTTTTTTTATAATGGAGGTAAGTTGTATGTTAATGGGGGAAACTTTTTTTATTCAACTCTAGTGAAAAAAAATATGAAATTAATAAATTTTTTTGACAAATAGAAGTAATTAATATAGTTATAAACTAATAAATAAGGATAATATCTTGTCATAATTTAGAGATTAGTAAAATTAAAGACGAAGCTTACATGATTAAATGTAAGCTTCGTCTTTAGTTTATGTACCAGTTAAATAATTACCAAATTGTTCTTTATCATATCCTGGTGATACTCTTACTCTTTTTAATGCAAATAATCCATCATTTATACTAGCATAACCAGGTTCTGTTGTAATGGCCATTTTATAGCCAGTTTCCTCAGCAATCTGTTCAATACGTTCATCATATCGTCCAGCTGGATAGCATAGAACTGTTGTTTCTTGATTTAATTCTTGATTTAACCAATCTTTTGATTGAACTAATTCATTTCTGATTTCTTCGTCGGAAAGAGTATTTAAATCTAGGTGGCTAACAGTATGGCTTTCAATTGATATAAAAGGACTTTCACTCATTTCCTTCATTTCTTTTTCATGAAAATAAGCATCATGATCTGTTTTGGAAGTAATATAATTGATTGTTCCCTTTAATTTAAGCTCTTCAAATATAGGATACCCCTCAGTATAATTATTTAAATAGCCATCATCAAGAGTTACCCAGACTATATTATCTTTTGGTTTTTTATTTTGTGTCAATACAATATAAGCTTCTTCAGGAGATAGGGTATAATAATCATTTTCTTTTAGCCATTCCATGTGTTCTTTGAATTCATGAGGTGGTACTTTTAGCGTATTACCATCATCACTACTTGTCAGACTGTGATACATAAGGATAGGAAAAGATATGGTTTCTTCTGATGTTATCCAATCTTTTGTATCAATATGTTCTGGGAGTTCTTCTTTGATTGGCTCTACATCTGTACTTTCTATTTGTATAGTAGACTGTGAAGTCTGATCTATCTCAACAGCACTAGGTTGGTCTTTTTTAGTGAAAAATACGCCTACTAAAACTAGCTCTAAAATTAATAGAGAAACTAAAAACCAAATTTTTTTCTTCGTCATATATGTCCTCCTTTTTTATCATCTTATCAAAGGATTTCGTTGAATACAATGCTTTTAGTCCAATTGTTGAAATAGCCTAGCTATGTTAAACTATGGTAGAATTTAACCAGAGCATTGGTATAGAAAGGGAAGTGTTAGTGTGAAAGAATCACATTATAATTGGAATTTTCAAAAAATAACCTCTGGTGGAGAGTTATTTATTGAAAAAATGAAAGTAGAAGGTTATCCTGATATTTTTTCTAAATTAGTATATAACCGAGGTATTAAAGAAGTTGGGGAAGTAGACTCTTTTTTAACACCATCACTAGCTGATCTTCATGATCCTTTTTTATTTTATGATATGGAAAAAACTGTAACCAGAATCCAGTTAGCTATTCAAGAGGGACAAAAAATCTTTATTTATGGAGATTATGATGCAGATGGTATAACGAGTACAACAGTCTTAAAAGAGGCGATAGAGCTTATTGGTGGAATTGTAGATTATTATATACCCAATAGGTTTAAAGATGGCTATGGGCCTAATCAAGAGGTTTATAAGCATTTGATAGAAGATGAGGGCGCTGAGCTGATCATAACAGTAGATAATGGTGTTACTGGTCACGATGCTATTGAATTTGCCACTGAGCAAGGTGTGGATGTGATTGTGACAGATCACCATGAGTTACCAGAGGAGTTACCTAAGGCTTTTAGTATTATTCATCCAAGACACCCACTTGGAGATTATCCTGATAAAGAATTAGCTGGTGTTGGAGTTAGTTTTAAATTAGCGACAGCTTTATTAGAAGAAATTCCCAGCGAGAGTTTAGATTTGGTTGCAATAGGAACGGTAGCTGATTTAGTTCCATTAACTGGAGAAAATAGAACCCTTGTTAAATTTGGTATTGAAGTATTAAAGCAAACTGAGCGAATTGGATTACATTCTTTGGCAGATATTGCTTCTTTTGATTTACATGAGGCTACCTCAGAAATGATTAGTTTTCAGATTGCTCCTAGATTAAATGCTTTAGGACGCATAGGAGATGCTTTCATTGGTGTTGATTTTTTATCAACGTTTGATGAAGAAGAGGCTAAGAAAATAGCTAATGATATTCAAATCATGAATACTAAGCGACAAGATCTAGTTAAAGAAATAACAACAGAAGCATTTGATATGATAAGCCAACTAGGTGATAAACCTATCTACGTATTAGCTAAAAATGGTTGGCATGAAGGTGTACTTGGAATCGTAGCAAGTAAAGTCGTTCAAGAAACAAATCGTCCAGCAATTATATTGAATATAGATGAAACTACTGGTATTGCTAAGGGTTCAGCTAGAAGTATTCAGTCTATTAATATTTATGACTGTTTATCTAATTTAGATGATTATCTCATTACTTTTGGAGGTCATCATATGGCTGCTGGTTTGTCTTTAAATAAAGAAGAGCTACCAGCTTTGATAAGTAACTTAGAATTAATGTTAAGAGACTCTATTTCAAGTCAGACAAAAGATGATTTGATGATTGATGCAAAAATAGATATTGATATGATTACAATAGAATTTATTGAATCACTAAATAAACTAGCTCCATTTGGTAATCAAAATCCTTCGCCTTATTTTTTAGTTGAAGCTAGTGAAGTACTTAATACTAAACAGATTGGTTCGGATCTATCTCACTTAAAAGGTCAGTTAAGTCAGACAAATCATCAAGTTGACTATATTGCTTTTGGTAAAGGAAGTGAGCTAGTAGAGTTTGAAGGGCAAGAAGATATTCAAGTTGTCGGCCAGCTGAGCATCAATGAGTGGAATGGCTTAAAAAAACCACAATTTATGTTGAAAGATTATAAAATTGAGGATACTCAATTATTCGACATCAGAGGGAAAATGATACCAGAAAACAAAAATAGTGGACACTCTAGAGCCTATTTAGTCTTCAATGAAGAAACGGAAATGGCAAACTTTAAACCTGATGATACTACCTATTTACTTGATAGTTTGGATAATATTGATATGTCTATTATTAATAAATATGATGAAGTTATCATTGTTGATTGTCCATATAATATGATGATAGCTAGCTACGTATTTAAAGAGTTAATTGTCCCCCGTATCTATTTTTATATTAAGATTAAGCAAGATCATTATTTAACTGGCATTCCCAAAAGAGCAGAATTTGGGAAATTATTCAAACTAATAAATGCCCAGTCTTCCATTGATGTTAGGAACAGACTAGGAGATATTAGTCAGTATTTACAGATTGATAAACCTTTATTAATTTTTATGATAGAAGTGTTTTTTGAGTTAGGATTTGTTATAATAGAAGATGGTTTGATGAAAAAAGTTGATAATCCAGAGAATAAATCTCTTGAAGAGAGTCAGACATATCAAGCCTATTTAGAAAAGATAGACATGGAAAAATTATTTTTGTACAGTAATATAAGTGATATCGGTCAGTGGATATCAAAACAGGAGGAAAATGAATGAATCTAAAGGATTATATTGCAAGTATCCCTAATTACCCTAAAGAAGGTGTTGTTTTTAGAGATATTTCACCACTAATGGGTGACGGTGCAGCTTATCAAGAGGCAACACGTCAAATTGTTAAATATGCTAAAGAAAAAGGGGCTGAAATGGTTGTTGGACCAGAGGCTCGTGGTTTTATTATTGGTTGTCCAGTAGCTTATGAGTTAGGTATTGGCTTTGCACCAGCACGTAAAAAAGGAAAGTTACCACGTGAGACCATTGAAGTAAGCTACGGCTTAGAGTACGGAGAAGCTACACTAACATTACATGAAGATGCGATTAAACCAGGACAAAAAGTTATTATTTGTGATGATTTACTAGCAACTGGTGGTACGATTGCTGCTACAATAGAATTAGTTGAGCAACTTGGTGGTATTGTTGTGGGATGTGCTTTTTTAGTTGAGTTAATGGACTTACATGGCCGTGATAAAATTGAGGGTTATGATATATTAGCCTTAATGGACTTTTAATAAAAAAAGACGAAGTAATTCACTTTAAATGTAGTGTCCCCCTAAAATTAGATTTTCTGGTCTAACTTTAGGGGTGTACTACAAAAATGTGATTATTTCGTCTTTTTCTTTATTTTTTTTCGTCTACTTTTTTTCTGTGGATGATGCCTTATATAAGATTTAATTTCTTTATGTAGTCTGTCTTCATCTTTTGGAGATTCAAGAATAATGAGTTTTGCTGATTGTTTGTAAAGACTTGTTTTGATTGTTGGTAACCTTTTTTTAAAACGTCGATTCCATTTATATAATTTAAACATCCGTTTAAAAACACGTTTTCTTTGGCTCCAAGGTCTGTTAAAATCAAAAAATTGTTGAAATGCTCGTTTAGTCACACGAAATTGTGAAATGATTAGCGGGTAGTCAAGCACAACAATTATATCAGCTTGTTTAATGCTCTCGATTGTCCACTGGCTCACTTGAACACCTTCCACAACCCAGCTGTTCAGGGCGTTTAAACGATCATTTAATGCTGATTGGCGATGTTCTTTGTTTTTTATCTTTAAATAATCATCAAGCGAGATCCCTTGAGTATTATATTGTGTTTGAAGCCTTGAGGTGAGGGACGTTTTTCCACTCCCAGCATAACCAATAATTCTAATTTTCATTTGATTTTTTCTCCAGTTCAATAATCATAAAATAAGCGTACAGTATATGTTCATATTTTTCAAGAATAGACTGTAGTTATTTCTAAATTATCATGTTAAAAATACTCTGATTGTCAATAAAAATAGAGAGAATTATAACATGATATATTTTTTATTGACAACTCAGACTAATCTAGTTATGATATAAATCGAAAGTTCATTTGCCGCTTTAGCTCAGCTGGTAGAGCACCACCATGGTAAGGTGGGGGTCGTCGGTTCAAGTCCGACAAGTGGCTTCATCAAAAAACACTCAGTTTAACGAGAAACTGAGTGTTTTTTTATTTAGAATCTTTAATTGGTTCTAAAATAATAGGTTTAATATCAGAATTGTCACCTTTTGGAGTTAGTTTGATATTGTCACCATCTTTTTCGATAATGAAGTTTGTGTTTAAATCATAATTTTGATTTTCTAAATGTAAATCTTTGTTTTCTAGAGAATAATTAGCTTCTAACTCCATATTCTCAATCACAGCACCAGCTAGCTCTTTAGACATTTGTTTTTCTTCTTTAGACATGGTATCATCATCTATTTTATCGAAGTTTGTATGCTTTTTATCTAGCTTAGCTTTAACAGTATCATCAGTGAAAGTGAAGATAAAAGCCATATCCTCATTTTTTTCACCATCAACTGTTGCTGACCAAGTATGTTTTTCAATATCTTTTTTAGAGATTTTAGAGCTATTACCACATGCAACTAAAAAGAATAGGGTAGCGATTGATAAAATAATTGCACTGATCTTTTTCTTGTTCATAATAGTATATCTCCTTCTTCAAATTAGATTATAATTTTTTAACAAACTCAGACTTCAATTTCATAGGACCAAAGCCATCAACTTTACAATCGATATTATGATCGCCTTCGACTAAACGAATGTTTTTAACTTTTGTTCCTTGTTTGATTGGTTGACTGGCACCTTTAACTTTCAAATCTTTAATAACTGTAACAGAGTCACCATCTACTAATACGTTACCATTAGAATCTTTGACAACTGCTTCATCTGTTTCAACTTCTTCTATTTCATTCCATTCATGCGCACATTCTGGACAAACAAATAATGAACTATCTTCATAAGTATAGCTAGAGCCACACTTTGGACAATTTGGTAGAGTTTCCAATTAAATAACCTCCCTTCTTTAAATCACCTTTATTGTATCTTATTTCTAAAAAAAAATAAAGTTTATTGTATAAAAATATTATATTCTGCACCAAGGGGACATTAAATAAAAAATTCATAATAGAAAATAAAAAATGATGTTTGGAATTTGCATATAATCATGTATAATGATAGGAGCAAATTTAAAGTAAAGGAGGGCCCTTTCTTGAGAGATAAAGAGGATGATTATAATCCAGTTGGAGATGATGAAAATCATCAAGTGCCAATAGATAATGAAGGGTCAATTCATGGGGAGCACAAACAAACTCATGACACATTAAATGATAAAGAGGACATAGAAAAGCGTTTTAATAAGCGTCAAAAAGAAAATAATATGGTTAGAAAAATCGTTTGGATAGTCGTTGTCGTATTGTTGTTAGTTTTAGGTATAGCTAGTTTTTCTTTTTATAGCTATTTTACTACAAGCTTGAAGCCACTAAATAGCAAAGATGATGACCTTGTGCAAATAGAGATTCCCATAGGTAGCAGTAGTAAAGATATTGGCCAAATTTTAGAGAAAAATCATGTTATTAAAAGTGGGCTTGTTTTTTCTTACTATGTAAAGATGAATAATAGAAGTGATTTTCAAGCAGGTTTTTATCAAATGGCTCCTAATATGACTTTAGATGAAATTTCTGAGAGTCTAGAAAATGGGGGAACAGATGAGCCTATCAGTTTAGCAGATGCAAAACTAACTATTCCAGAAGGGTATACAGTAGCTCAAATTGCTAAACTTGTAGCTGATAATACAGACATAACTGAAGATGACTTTTTAGTATTAATGAAAAATGATGATTATTTCAATGTTCTAGTTGATAAATATCCAGAGCTATTAACTAGTGCTAAAGAAGCAAAAGATGTGAGGTATAAGTTAGAAGGGTATTTATATCCTGCTACTTATTATTACTACCAAGATATGTCTTTAGAAGACTTAGTGACACAAATGGTTGATAAAACTAATCAAGTAATGACACCGTTTTATGAGACAATCAAACAAAAAAACCTAACTGTTCAACAAGTTTTAACATTAGCTTCATTAGTTGAAAAAGAAGGGCTGACAGAAGAGGATCGCCGTAAAATTTCTCAAGTTTTCTTTAATAGATTAGCTATTGAGATGCCTTTACAATCAGATATTTCTATTCTTTATGCTAAAGATGAACATAAGGTCCATCTATCTGAAAAAGATACTTTAGTGGACTCACCGTATAATTTATATGTAAATAAAGGAACAGGTCCTGGTCCATTTAATAATCCAAGTGAGCAGGCGATCAAAGCTGTATTAAATCCTGATCCAATTGATGATTTATATTTCTTAGCAGACGTTTCAACTGGAAAGGTTTATTATGCTAAGACATATGATGAGCATTTGGCTTATAAAAAAGAATATATTGATGATAAAGTAGAATAATACGTAAAATGACAAAAAAATAGACATTTTAGTTTTAAATGTTTACATTTAATTCATTGCATGGTATTGTATTTGTTATGTAAAATAGATGAGCTTTCTTAGATTAAAAAATAAGAAGGCTCATCCTTTGTCTTATCAAATAAGACAGCTATAATTTAATTTACTGAGGAGAAGTGAGATTTATGGAAAAAGTTTATCCGATGACTTTAGAAGGTAAGGAAAAACTAGAAGAAGAACTTGAAATGCTGAAAACGGTTAAGCGTAAAGAAATCGTTGAACGTATTAAGATTGCAAGAAGTTTTGGAGACCTATCAGAAAACTCTGAGTATGAATCTGCTAAAGATGAGCAAGCTTTTGTTGAAGGAAAAATTACATCATTAGAAAATATGATTCGTTTTGCTGAGATTATTGATAATGATAATACAGATAGTAGCGTTGTTTCGTTAGGGAGAACGGTCACATTTATTGAATTACCAGATGGAGAAGAAGAAGAATATACAATTGTAGGTAGTGCTGAAGCTGATCCGTTCTCTGGAAAGATTTCAAATGACTCACCAATTGCTCGTGCTCTTTTAGGTAGAGAATTAGATGAGGAAGTAGCAATTGATACACCAGCTGGAGATATGTTAGTTAAAATTATTAAAATTGCATAGTAATTAAATACCTTGATTTTTATTTGTAAAAATAAAAGTTTAGGTATTTTCTTTGTTTTAGCTATTTTTAGGTCTAAAGACGGATAGTAAAGCCATGAGATAATTGTTTATAATATGAGTACAATAGAGTGTAAAAAGGAGCTGAAGAGATGAGGAGCTCATGGAAGTTTTTTTTAGTTTTTGAATTATTACTTTTAGTGTGGGCAATGTACCAATTAACAAGTAATATCCCTATATTAGTATTCTTAGTGATAGCGATTCTAAACTTAGTTTATGTTTTCTTCAAAAAAAGACGAACATCATTTAATCAATTTCAAATGATAGCAGCTTTAATAGTTGGTGTGTTATGTCTGTTAAGTAGTCCTGCTATTTGGGTAATGATTATTGTTGGAATCCTATATTTTGGCTTAGTTGGTGTAGAATTTTCAGGAATTAATATTTTAAATAGTATGACCTCGAAAAAGAAGCAAATTAAAATGATTAAAACGACAAGTAAAATTAATAAGTCAGGCAAACGTTTCAAGCGTTCTTGGATTGGTAGTCAGCGTCTTGGAAATGATACTTATGAATGGGATGATATCAATATGATAGTTGGTATTGGTGATACTATTATTGATTTAGGTAATACGTTATTACCAAAAGAAGATAATGTGGTTATCATTCGCAAAGGCTTTGGTAGGACACGTATCTTAGTTCCAACTGGAATAGGTATTTTACTAGAGCATTCAAGTTTAAGAGGATCAGTTCAATTTGATGATGAGTTATATCAGCTAAGTAATGAATCCATTAAATTATATAGTCAAGATTATGATGAAGCTGCTAGAAGATTAAAAATTATTACGAGTACCTTGTTTGGAGATATTGAGGTGATTCGTGTATGATGGGGAAAAAGAATAGACCTTTATTTTTTTTCTACACTTTTGTTTTGACTTTTTTAGTATTGATTATCACCTTATACACATATTTTTATGCTAAAAAGCAAGAGAAGTGGATGCTAGAACTTATTACAACAAGGTTATTTAAAGTTCCCTTTTTAGTTTATATCATTATTATTTCCCTTGTTGTAAGTGGTATTGTGCTTGGCATTTTATATTTGATTAATCACTATGTGTATGGCCGAGTAGAAGAGCAAGTACATTCTTTAAGTAAAGGGAATTATGATACTGTGATTTTTAATCAAACACTTCATGATGGTGACACAGAACTTATTACCGATGTGGAGCAAGATATTGTATTAATTAGAGATAAAATGATGAGCATGTCTAAAGAAATTCAAGAATTAAATGCAATTCCGCCACAATTTAGTGGGGAGTCTAAAGAAGAAATTATAAAATTAGAACGTTATAGAATTGCTAGAGAATTACACGATTCTGTCAGTCAACAGTTATTTGCTGCAACTATGATGTTATCTACTTTAAATGAGCTGCTAGACGAGTTAGATGTACCAGACATTGTAGAGAGTCAGTTAAAAGTCATTACTTCCATTATTAATACCTCTCAATCAGAGATGCGCGCTTTACTACTTCATTTACGACCGATTAATCTAGAAGGTAAATCCTTACAAAAAGGTATTGAAATGCTATTGAAAGAATTGGAAACAAAGATTAATATAGAGTTAATCTGGCAAGTAGAAGATATCAGATTACCAGATTATATTGAGGATAATATTTTTAGAATCACTCAAGAACTATTATCTAATACCTTACGACATGCTAAGGCTGATTTATTAGAGGTTTATCTGACTAAGATTGATCAGATGGTACTACTTCGTGTGGTTGATGACGGGGTTGGCTTTGATAAATCAGATGAAAAAGTTGGAAGTTACGGCTTACAAAATATTCAAGAAAGAGTTCAAGGCATGGGTGGAACATGTCGGATTGTTAGCTTTAAAGGACAAGGAACGAGTATTGAAATCAAAATTCCTATTATAAAGGAGAAATTAGATGATTAGAGTATTATTAATAGACGATCATGAAATGGTACGTCTTGGTGTTTCTTCTTATTTGTCAATCCAGTCAGATATAGAAGTTGTTGGGGAGGCTGAAAATGGAAGAGTAGGCTATGAAAAAGCGATAGATTTAAAACCAGATGTCATTTTAATGGATTTGGTCATGGACGAGATGGATGGTATTGAATCAACAACTAAAATCTTATCAGAATGGCCTGAAGCTAAAATTATTATTGTTACAAGTTTTATTGATGATGAGAAAGTATACCCAGCAATTGAAGCAGGAGCTGCTGGTTACTTACTGAAAACTTCTTCTGCTAAAGATATAGCAAATGCTATTAGATCAGCTAATAAGGGAGAAAAGGTACTTGAGCCAGAGGTAACAAGCAAGATGATGGAACGTTTATCAAAACCACATGAGCATATCTTACATGAAGATTTGACTAATCGTGAAAAGGAAATTTTATTACTTATTTCTGAGGGAAAAAGTAATCAAGAAATTGCCGATGACTTGTTTATTACATTAAAAACAGTGAAAACTCATGTGTCAAACATCTTATCAAAATTAAATGTAGATGACAGAACACAGGCGGCTATCTATGCCTTTAAACATGGGATTGTAAAATAAAGAATTAGGAGAATTAAGATGAGAAAAACATTTGCTATTATCGGTTTAGGACGTTTTGGTGGTAGTGTTTGTAAAGAATTAATTGAATCAGACCAAGAGGTTTTAGCTATCGATAATTGTGAAGACCGGGTCAATAAATACATGAATATTGCAACACATACAGTACTAGCTAATGCTCAAGATGAATCAACATTAAGGTCATTAGGACTTAGAAATTTTGATTATGTTATTGTTGCAATTGGTGAGGACATTCAAGCTAGTATTTTAGTTACTTTAATGGCAAAAGAGATGGGAGTACCTCATATTGTAGCTAAGGCACAAAATGAATATCATGCTAGAGTATTAGAAAAAGTGGGTGCAGATATAGTTGTTCATCCAGAACGTGATATGGGAATTAGGTTAGGTCATAAGCTGACTTCAAACAATATGTTGGACTTTATAGAATTATCAGAAGATTATTCATTAGCCGAGATTCAGGTGAGTTATCGTAAATTTTTTAATAAAACTATTGAAGAGATTAATTTTAGAAAACATTATAATGTGACGATTGTAGCTATTAGGCGTGGAAAAAATGATTTAATTGTCTCTCCTCCACCTAATCAAATTATTCTAGAAGATGATGTCTTATTGGTTGTTGGGCATAATGATAATGTCGATTATTTAGATGAAAAAATGAAATAGTAGGCAAAAAAATTTTCATTTTAATGGAATGTGATATACTACTTTCCAGATAGATAAGATTGGAGCGACGTATCATGGAACTTGTTATAACAGATCAAGCACATAATTGGTTTAAAGATGAATTAGATTTAGAAACAGGTGATACACTCCGTATTTTTGGGAAATATGGTGGAAGTACTAATGTTCATGTTGGTTTTTCAACAGGTATTCAAGTTGTTGAGCCAATGGAAAGTTTAGAAGCAGTCAATAAAGATGGGATTACTTATTTTACTGAACACGGAGATGAGTGGTTTTTTTCAGACTATATATTAACCGTTGATTTAGATCCAATTTTAGAGGAACCGCGTTATACCTACACAGTATAATCATTAGTCATCAGAGATTTTTTATTATGTAGTCAAAAAAATAAATTATCTTTTAAGGTGTTCTTTGTTGAGTCGGTAGGTAAGCACAATACTAATAAGAAACTTAACACAAATCACCCTCTTTAGATTTGTGTTTTTTTGTGTTTGGCTATTTTAAATGAATGTTTTAGTAAAAATTTTGATGTACTATATTAAGTAATGATGTATATAGGTAGTTTGAAGATAAAAAAATACACCTCAAACGTTTGAGATGTGTGTAGTGCCCCCTCTAAAGTTAGATTTTTTGGTCTAACTTTAGGGGGGCACTACATAGGGGGGCACTACATATATGGAAGCAACTTATTTCTTTTTAATTTTTGGGATCTTTGGAAGGGCACTAAAATAAATGATCAAAGTTAGAGCTAGACCAATAGATCCAAAAGAAATACTAGGCCAAATAAATTGAGCAATGACAGTTAAAATAGTAGGTACTGTGGCACAATAAATTAAAATTTTAAAAACATCTGTAAATTTTAAACGTAACATTCTTAATTTTGTAAATAAGGTAGCAAAGAATGTTAACAATACGATATCAATTAAAAAGTTAACTAAAACCATGACAAAAGTAATAATAAGAATTAATCCAAACCACATCACACCACTTGTTTTTCCAGTTAACATTTGTTCGATGAATGTTTTACTTAGCATGGAAACTTGCGGAAGAGAGTACGGAATGGTTACCAAGTTACTATCTACAACATCAGTTGTTGTTCCTATTTGTGGAAGAGCCAAGACTGCTTCATGTTTTAATAGACCAATAACCAACGCATTGCCTGAAGCGTCAGATGCAATGTCTTGTTTATTACGCTTGCCATCTGGATCAAAGGTAAAAATAATCGAGTTTGTTTGATAAACAAATCCTGAATCTTTTTTATCAGGTGTTAAAGTGTTATCGACGATTTTGAAATCAGGCATTTTTTTTATAATCTCTTCGCCATCTTGTTGCATGGATTGTGTAATTTGTGTTGTTTGATAAATGACTGGTAATGATAAGACTAAAGCTAGAATTAATATATAGACAAAAATGTGCCAGCCCTTTTTATGGCGGGCTTCCATTAATAACTTCGGTTGTGTAAAACTTGCTTTAATTAAATTAATTGTACTCATAAGAACTCCTTTAGTAAATACATATTTCTTTGTTAATATCTTACCATTTTAACGTGTTTGGTTTTTAAATACAAGGACAGACTGTTAATGGACACTCAAGCTGATATTTTGTTTTTCCCCTTATAAGATGTTATATTGAAGATACAAAGAATAATATTTTTGGGAGGAATTTTTAACATGGCTTATATTTTACCAGAATTACCTTATGCATATGACGGACTAGAACCACATATTGATGAATTAACAATGAAACTACATCACGATAAACATCACAACACTTATGTCACAAACTTAAATGCAGCAATTGAGAATTATCCTGAATTGGGTAACCAAACAATTGAAGAATTAATTATTAACTTAAATGATGTACCTGAAGATATTCGTGTAGCAGTTCGTAACAATGGCGGCGGACATGCTAATCATACATTTTTCTGGGAAATCATGTCGCCAACAGGTGGTGGTGAACCAACAGGAGCCATTAAAGGTGCTATTGAGAGTGCTTTTGGTAGCTATGATGCTTTTAAGGAGCAATTTTTAGCAGCTGCAACATCACGTTTTGGTTCAGGTTGGGCTTGGTTAGTTGATAATAACGGTCAATTAGAAATTATGTCTACACCAAACCAAGACTCACCATTAACAGATGGATTAACACCATTACTTGGTATTGATGTGTGGGAACATGCATATTACAAAAAATATAGCAATGTTCGTCCAGAGTATGTTAAAGCTTTCTTTAATGTTATTAACTGGGATGAAGTAAACAGACGCTACAAAGAAATTCAAAAATAATCAATGACATAGTTGGGAGAAGCTGTACTATTTTCTAAAGATGAAAATGATTTATATAGGTGAGTAGAAGGATGACATTTAAGTCATCCTTCTACTTTTTTATGTTTTTTTTAATTGTCCAAATGACTAACCAAACAGCTTTAAATTTATGTTACAATGTATTGATATAAGGGAGGCCAAGAAAATGGTAGAAATATCTCGTGAAACAATTATGTTGTCTTTAAACCAAGAGGCAGAAAAAATTAGAAAATTATTAACTAACCAACGAAATTATCAATGTATTTCACAATGTAAAGCTTTTGAGGAAGTTGTTGATACGCAGATGTTTGGTTTTTCAAAACAGATAGAGTTTGCACAATCAATTGGTTTAATTGATAAGCAATACGGAAGTCAGTTGATTGCTGACTTAGAACAAGAATTAAACCGAGTATATAATAATGTATACCAAGAATCTAAAGATGTTGACTGAGATAGTCTTTAGTTTAAAAAATGATAGGTGTGAAAATCGGGGGAATTTGTATGAAGAAAGTATTAGTAGCCAATCGTGGTGAAATAGCCATTCGTGTGTTTAGAGCCTGTACAGAATTAAATTTAGAAACTGTAGCGGTGTACGCCACAGAAGATGAGCGTTCTATTCATCGTTTTAAGGCAGATGAGGCATACTTAATTGGAGCTGGTAAAAAACCAATTGAGGCTTATTTAGATATTGAAGATATTATTCGAGTAGCTAAAGAGTGTGAGGCAGACGCGATTCACCCAGGTTATGGCTTTTTATCTGAAAACATTGATTTTGCTAAAAGATGTGAAGAAGAAGGCATTACTTTTATTGGGCCAACAGTTCATCAATTAGATATTTTTGGTGATAAAATTAAAGCTAAACAGGCGGCAAAAGCAGCTAGGGTAGATGCTATTCCTGGGACAGATGGACCAGTTGAAAGTTTGGAAGACGTTCTAAATTTTGGAGAGACTTTTGGTTACCCAATTATGATCAAAGCAGCCCTTGGTGGTGGTGGTCGTGGTATGCGAGTGGCCTATACAAAAGAAGAGGCAGAAGATGGTTATAAACGATCTAAAAGTGAAGCAAAAGCGGCTTTTGGTAGTGATGAAGTATATGTTGAAAAGTACATCTCAAATCCTAAGCATATAGAAGTTCAAATTTTAGGAGATACTCATGGTAACATGTTGCATCTTTTTGAACGAGATTGTTCCGTACAAAGAAGACATCAAAAAGTTGTAGAAGTAGCTCCTTCTATTTCACTAAGTGACAAACAAAGAGTAGACATTTGTGATGCGGCTGTTAGATTAATGAAACATGTTGATTATGTGAATGCTGGAACAGTTGAGTTCTTAGTAGAAAATGATGATTTTTATTTCATAGAGGTTAATCCTAGGATTCAAGTGGAGCATACAATTACAGAACTTATTACTGATGTTGATATTGTTATTAGTCAAATTCAAATAGCCATGGGTCAAGATTTACATAAGGATATGTTATTACCTCATCAGGAAGGGATTCATATTCATGGGTATGCCATCCAGTGTCGTATCACAACAGAAGATCCATTAAATCAATTTTTACCAGATATTGGAAAAATTGACACGTATCGATCTCCTGGTGGTTATGGTATTCGTTTAGATGTTGGTAACGCATTTGCAGGAGCGATTGTTTCTCCGTTTTTTGATTCTTTACTAGTTAAGGTTTGTACACATGCTATAACGTTTGAGCAGACTATTCAAAAAATGTTACGTGCACTAAAAGAATTTAGAATTCGGGGAGTCAAAACTAATATTCCCTTTTTATACAACGTTCTATCTCATCCAACATTTGCAAAGGGTGAGGCGACAACAACATTTATTGATAACACACCTACTTTGTTTAAGTTTCCAGAAGATAGAGACCGTGGTAATAAAATGATGAAATACATTGCTGAGGTGACAGTTAATGGTTTTCCTGGAATTGGTAAAACAGAAAAACAACACAATGAATTGCCAAGACTGCCTAAAATAGAGCGTATTGAAAAACAAATTGTTACACCTAAGCAAATACTTGATACATCTGGAGCTCAAGCTGTTGTAGATTGGGTGAAGGAGCAACCAGAAGTTTTAATGACAGATACAACGTTTCGTGATGCTCATCAAAGCTTACTAGCAACCCGTGTAAGAACCAATGATTTAAAACGAATTGCACAAGCCACAGAAGATGCATTACCCAACTTATTCTCCTTAGAGATGTGGGGTGGGGCAACATTTGATGTCTCTTATAGATTCTTAAGTGAAGATCCTTGGGTAAGGCTTAGAAAGTTAAGAAAACTAATGCCAAATACATTATTCCAAATGTTATTTAGAGGTTCAAATGCTGTGGGGTATCAAAATTATCCAGATAATGTTTTAAAAGAGTTTATTAATTTATCAGCTAGAGAAGGCATTGATGTATTTAGAATATTTGATAGCCTAAACTGGTTACCTCAAATGCAAAAAAGTATTCAATATATCAGAGATGCAGGTAAAATTGCTGAAGGTGCTATTTGTTACACGGGGGATGTGTTAAATCCTGAACGCTCTAAATATAATTTAGCTTATTATAAACAAATGGCTAAGGATTTAGAAAACATGGGGGCTCACATCATTGGTCTAAAAGATATGGCAGGTTTACTACAACCTCAAGCTGCTTATCATTTGATCACAGAATTAAAAGCAACAGTTGATTTACCAATTCATTTACATACTCATGATACAGCAGGTAATGGGATTATCACTTATTCAGCTGCCACTAAGGCAGGTGTTGATATTGTAGATGTCTCTATAAGTGCAATGAGTGGTGCGACAAGTCAACCTAGTATGAGTAGCTTATATTATGCTCTAAAAAATGGACCAAGAGCTCTTGAACTTGATATTGAAAATGTCCAAAAAGTAAACCATTACTGGGAAGATGTGAGACGTTACTATGCGCCATTTGAAAATGGTATTAGTGCAGCTCAAACAGAAGTTTACCAACATGAAATGCCAGGTGGTCAATATTCTAATCTTCAACAACAAGCTGCAGCAGTTGGGCTTGGTGAGAGATTTGATGAAGTAAAAGAGATGTATAAAACTGTTAACTTGATGTTTGGAGACATTGTGAAAGTTACCCCGTCATCTAAAGTTGTCGGAGATATGGCTTTATTTATGGTACAAAATAATTTAACTGAAGAAGATATTATGTCACGTGGTAGAGAACTTAGTTATCCAGAGTCAGTGATTAGTTTCTTTAAAGGAGATTTAGGTCAACCAACAGGTGGTTTTCCTGAGCCACTAAAAGATATTATTTTAAATGGACGTCCATCAATTACTGTACGTCCAGGTAGCTTAACCCCACCTGCTGATTTTGAGCAAGTAACATTAGATCTTAAAGAACAAATAGGTAGACAGCCATCTGATCTAGAGGTCATTAGCTATATTATGTACCCTCAAGTCTTTTTAGATTACGTTCAAATGAACAAGCAGTTTGGTGACGTGGAATTGTTAGGAACCCCTACTTTCTTCCAGGGGATGCGTGCTGGAGAGAATATCGAAGTTAGAATAGAAAAAGGAAAAACGTTAATCTTAACGTTAGATGAAATTGGTGAGCCTGATATTGAAGGTAATCGTATTTTATTCTTTAACTTAAACGGGCAACGTCGTGAGGTTGTTGTGAAAGATACAAATATAAAATCAAGTGTCTTCTTGAAAGAAAAAGCAGAACCAACTAATGATGCTCATATTGCGGCGACCATGCCAGGATCAGTCCTATCTGTTTTAGTATCAGTCGCAGAAGAAGTTCAAAAGGGTGATGCGATTATTGTCACAGAAGCGATGAAGATGGAAACAACCATTTATGCTAAGCGAAGTGGTATAGTTAAACGTATTCTAGTGGGTGATGGTGAAGCGATTCAAGCAGGAGATTTACTTGTCGAATTAACAATTTAAAGGGTGATCAAGATGAAACGTGTTGGTGAATTATTAGTTGCATTTTTAATAGTATTAGTGATTGTATATATGAAACCAGTCGTTTTATCTTATAATCAACCTAAATTAGAAGAAGGTACGGAGTTAATTGATGTTTCCTTAGTTGAAAAATCTATAAGTTATAATGAGTTAAATGCTACAGGCATGGCAAATTATATTGGGATGACAGAGAGTAATTTTTTGAAAACAAAACCAAAACCGCTTGAAGAGTGGCAAGTAGATCCTAACAGAAAATGGTTATTATATGGAGATAATTCTCGTGATTATTATCAAATAGAAGTTGTAGATGGCGTTATTGCGTCTGTGTTTACTTTAGGAAGTGAAACAGAAACTCTTCCTTTTCAGTTTGGCATGACTTTGGCTGATATTTCAGAAATTACAACAATCTATTCAAATTTTGACTTTGACTTTGAAGGAGAACATTATAGTATTGAATTTACAGAAGATGATATGAATTATCGGCCACTTGTAGCATTCAATAATGACTCTTTTGCTCTATTACATTTTGATTATCATAGTAGTCAATTAATTGGTATTCGCTATTTAGATAAGAAGACTTTACTTAGTTTAATTCCACCACAAAATGCTACAAGTAAATCTCATGATCTTAATAATGTGTCACCAGATAAGGAAAAGGAATTTAACCAAGCTTATTCTGATCAGTTGTTAAGTCTATTAAATACTCTTCGAGAAGAAGATGATAGAAAACTTTTAGCAAGAGATACTCATATATCAAACGTTAGTCGTGAAGCACTTAGAGAGCTGAGTGAGCACCCAGAGTCAATCTTTAAAAAAGAGGAAAGATTACTTGAGTGGGAAGAAAAAAGGGCTATCCCTGATCAATCTTTTGCTCTAAATGAAGATGAATTACGAAGAGTGATTCAAAAAGGAAACCCTAATTCTAAGAAAATAAGTGGTTTATATGCTAATCAAGTATATGATATTCCTTTCTTAGTGATGGATTGGTATGGAGAGCGTTTTTCATACAAAGAGCTTACTGATAAACGTGATGAATTGACTGGTATTAGTATTGATTCACATCAACTTTTAATCCTTTTTGGGCCAAAAAAAGGTGTTGATAATTTAACAATAGAAAGTAGTGATAGTCAGTGATTTATAATGAAGCATTGTATGATTTAGAGGACTGTGTGGATCTTGTAACTGAGGAAATATTAAAAACGAATCTGGTTTGTGATTATTTTAATCACTATACTAATATGACTCGTGAAAAAGAAGTAGATGTTATCGTAACTGACTTTTTAAGAACGAAAAAAGAATTTACTGAAATTGAGGAATACGGACAATACGCACCAGATTTCAAAGAAAAAAGAAGAGCATTGAGAAAAGCTAAGCGTGCAGTAGATACAAACGAGTTAATTGCAGAGTTTAAATATAGTGAAACTTCTTTGCAAAATATGTTAGACTATATGTGCTTAGATATTGCACAAACAATTTCTGAGACAATCAAAGTCGATGCAGGAAATCCTTTCTTTGAGTTTGCTAAAAGAGGATGTGGGGGGAATTGCCATGTTAACTAGTGGGTTAGAAATGATACCAAGAAGAGGGTTAGTTGTTTGGGTGTATAGTTTGAAGCACTTACGTCAACTCAGACGTTTTGGTTATATTCACTATGCTTCTAAAAAAATGAAATATGTGGTTTTATATGTTAATGAACAAGAAGTGGAGTCAACTATTGATAAATTAAACAAACAATTTTTTGTTCGTAGCGTTGATGTGTCTTATCGTCCAGACATTAATATGAATTTTACTAATCGCCTTGGTAATGAAGAAGAAAATCAAGAACCTCGTGAATTTGAAGAAGAAAACACAGAAATTCGCTTGGCAGAATTTGAAGGATAATGACAAAGATATAGTTTCATTAATATAAAAAAGATGGCTGGCTTATTAGCCAGCTTTTCTTTTTAGCCATGTGATAACAAAAATAAGGAGACGTATAAAGATGCGAATTATTGCAGGAGAATTTAAAGGTAGAAAGCTACAATCTTTAAAAGGAGATAATACACGACCTACATCCGATAAGGTAAAGGGTTCTATTTTTAACAGAATTGGGCCTTATTTTGATGGGGGAACATGTCTAGATTTATATAGTGGTAGTGGTAATTTGGCCATTGAAGCTGTTTCTAGAGGAATTGATAAAGCATATTGCTTTGATAATCATTATGCAGCAGTAAAAATTATTCAAGAAAATATCAATTTAACTAAGCAAAATACTTCATTTGTAGTAAAGAAAATGGAAGACAAGGTTGCTTTATCATATTTAAGTCAAGCTGGAGTAAGTTTTGATTTAGTTTTTCTAGATCCACCTTATGCTAAAGAAAAATTAAATCAAATTTTACTTGACTTACAAGAATTAGCTTTATTAAATGATGGAGCAGATGTTATTTGTGAAATGGATAAACACGTTTTGTTACCAGAAGAGATAGACAACTTGTACTTAAAAAAAGACCAAGTCTATGGTGCAACAAGAATCATGATTTTCAGATATTTAAAGGAGGCATAACTATGGATAAAAAAATAGCTTTATTCCCTGGAAGTTTTGATCCTTTTACAAATGGTCACTTAAATACTGTAGAAAGAGCTAGTGTGTTGTTTGATGAAGTAATAGTAGGGGTTTTTACTAATACAACGAAGAAGAGTTTTTTTTCTGCTGATGAAAAAAAGCAATTAATTGAAGAATCTATTGAACACTTGGCTAATGTGAAAGTTGTCATTAAAAGTGAGGATTTAACGGTTAATATAGCTAAAGAGCTAGATGCTCATTTCTTAATCCGAGGTGTCAGAAACAACCTAGATTATGAATATGAAAAAAATATTGCTTCCATGAATAGGCAAATGGATAAAGAGATTGATACAGTATTTTTATTAGCTGATGAAGAATTTAGTAATGTCTCTTCTAGTATGATAAAAGAAATTGCTAGTTTTCAAGGAGACGTGTCAAAATTTGTCCCTGAACAAGTTAACCAAGCTTTATTAAAAAGATATTCTAAAAAAGGATAGCATTTATGAAAAAAAGAAGACAAAATCCTCAAGTGACACAACACTATGTCACTAAAAAACAAATTGTCACGACAGTTTTAGCTTTTTTACTTGTATTGTTAATGCTAGTCCCTCTACCTTATTATATTGAATCTCCAGGTTCTGCTGAGAGTTTGAGAGATGTCATCACAGTAGATGGTCAAACAGATGACTATTCGGGAAATTTAATGATGACGACTGTTTCTATGAGGCGAGCCAACTTGTTATTTATTTTGATAAGCCAATTTAAAAAAAATGATGAAGTCATTGCTAGAGAAAAAATATTAGGAACTCAAAATTCAAAAGAATACCAAGCTTTACAAGAATACAACATGCAAAATTCACAACATGAGGCAATGGAAGTTGCTCTTGAATTAGCAGGGATTCCGTATGATAAAAAATATGAAGGTATCTTTGTCATGTCTGTTGAGCCTTATTCATCATTTATGAATCAATTATCAGTTGGAGATTTAGTGACACAACTAGATGGTCAAACGATGGGAAATTCGGTTGAATTTATTGATAATATTCAAAAAAAAGCTATTGATGAAGAAGTTACTATTACTTATTATCGGCATGATGTAGAAAAGCTAGCCAGCGGGTATATTGTTCAATTACCAGATAACCATAAAAAAGGAATCGGTATTAGTTTTGTAGATAAAACAAGTTTAAGTACTAAACCAGATATTAAATTTCATACTGAGAAAGTAAGTGGTCCATCTGCTGGTTTAATGTTTAGCCTAGAATTATATAGCTTACTAACAGGTACTGATTTAACTCAAGAAAGGAACATAGCTGGTACTGGAACAATCAATAACAAAGGTCAAGTAGGTCGAATTGGTGGTATTGATAAGAAGGTAGTAGCTGCCGAGCAAAGCGGAGCAACGATATTTTTAGCTCCTAATGATACTGGGGAGTCCCTTTCAAATTATGAAGAGGCCAAAGAATCTGTGAAGAGAAATAATTTATCTATTGAAGTTGTTCCTATAACAAACATAACAGATGCTATTGATTACTTAAAAAAAGACACGACAAAGTAAAAATGTCGTGTCTTTTCGTATATTAAAAGTAAGGGAGGTCTGATAATGTGGATTGAAAAAATTAAGGATAAGTTCGTATTATTAATAGTCTTAAGTATATTTTGTTTAGTAGGAATTATGATGTATGTGATATTACCAAAAAATAGAACAGAATTTGATAGTTCTTTAGAGCTCGTATCAGAAGTTAGTTCTATTACAAGTGATACTAACGAAGAAGAGATTAGTGATAAGTTTTATGTCGATATTAAAGGAGCTGTTGTATCACCTGGTGTTTATGAAGTAAGTGATGATATGAGAGTATTGGATGTTGTTAAACTAGCTGGAGGATTAACAGAGGCATCTGATGATAAAAAAGTTAATTTAGCAGAAAAATTAATTGACCAAATGGTTATTTATATCCCAGAAATAGGGGAGGAGGGATTTGAGTTAGTAACCCAAGTAAGTACAGGTGATAAGTCAATAACTGAGCAAGATTCTAAGCTCATTAATATCAATACATCATCAGCTTCTGAACTTCAATCATTAAATGGTATAGGTGAAAAAAAGGCAGAAAAAATTATTCAATTTAGAGAAGAAAATGGCTCTTTTAAAACAATTGAAGACTTAAAAAAAGTTGATGGGATTGGTGAAAAAACATTTGACAGTTTGAAATCACAGATTACAATATAGATGAAGAGAAAGGGGAAGATAAGATGGACTCACAACGTATCCCTTGGGACCAATATTTTATGGCACAAAGTTTATTATTATCACTTAGAAGTACTTGTACAAGGCTCTCTGTTGGAGCGACTATTGTTAGAGATAGGCGAATTATTGCTGGAGGATATAATGGATCTGTAACAGATGATGTTCATTGTATTGATGATGGTTGTTACTTGGTAGATAATCACTGTGTCAGAACGATTCATGCAGAGATGAATGCTATTTTACAATGTGCTAAATTTGGAGTAGAAACAGATGGTGCAGAGATTTATGTGACTCATTTTCCATGCCTACAGTGTACGAAAATGATTTTACAAGCAGGAATCAAAAAAATTCACTATATGGAAGATTATCGTAACGATGATTATGCCATTAACTTAATCAAACAAGCTGGAGCAACTGTTCACAAAGTAAGTGTGTCAAAGAACTATTTTGATGCATTAGCAAAAGGTTTAGCTCATGAGTCTTAAAGAGCTTAAGCATTACCTCTTTTTTCTTGTTGCATGTTTTCAAATTTCTTTATTATTTTTATTTGAATATCATAATTTAGCTTTGATATTTACAGGGCTCTTGTTTCTTAGAATCATAGCATTAAAAAAGCCAATAGTTTTGTTGGCCTGTCTAGTCTCTTGCTTTTTAGCAATAGGCTTTTTTTTTATGAATAAACATATCAAGGATGTCAATATTATACAGACTGATAAAGCAGAGGTGATACTTTATCCTGATTCATTAGTAATAGATGGAGATTTTATTAAAGGAGTAGGTCAATCTTTAGAAACAAAACAAAAACACTATTTTCAGTATAAAATAAAAAATATGGATGAAAAAGCTTATTTAGAAAACGTAGTACATCCACTAGTGATTGAGAGTACTTTGAAACAGATAGAGCCAAGTCAAAAACGTAATCTAAATGGGTTTGATTATGAGAGGTATTTACGAATTATTCAAGTTAATGGGATTTATCAGATTGAGAGTTTCTCAAAAGTAGGACGGCTAGATAATAGTTTAGGGCACCCACTATTTTTGTTGTCAAGTTTCAGGCAAAAGATATCAAAGCATATTCATAAAACATTCGAACCTATGACAGCTTCATACATGGATACTTTGATGTTAGGAAAACAATCTACAGATGTTAGAGAAGTATGGCAACAACTGAGTTTATCTCATCTGTTTGCTTTATCAGGAGTTCATGTAAGTTTTTTAATTTTATTGACACGCCATCTATTATTACGAATAGGAATCAGTAAAGAAATAACAGGTTATTTTGAAATAGTTACTGTTTTACTGTTTTTTGCTTTAAGTGGCTTTGCAGTCGGAGTAGTTAGAGCAGGTATGCAAGAGTTAGTCAAAAGGACGAATAAATGGTTAGAATTAGAATTATCTGCCCTAGATTGTTTCAGTATAACTTTGTTGATACATAGCTTATTCACACCGTTTCTTCTACTAACAGTAGGAGGGCAACTGAGTTATTATTTGAGTTTTTTGATTTTATTTATTCAACCAACGTTACTTTCATTTTCTCATTTAAAACAATCGATTTATTTTCAGATACTATTGACATTTTTCTCAATTCCTTTAATATGTTTTTACTTTTATCAAATACATGTATTATCCGTCTTACTCTCACTTCTTGTAACACCTGTGCTATTTGGTTTTATGTTACCAATGTTATTATTTTCATTACTTTTGAGTCCTTTATTACCTAGTCTATTGATTAGTATTATAGAGACCTTGATGATGATAATTCATCAACTTCCTTTGAAATTTAGTAAGGTTTCTTTTTTTACTATGACTACTGGGAAACCACCACTTTGGTTATTAATGATAGTTATTGGTATAGAGTTTTACATATTTATAAAATGGGAGAGTCAAAAATTAAGTATAAAAAAACTTCTTTCCTATTTCATTATCACACTTATGTTGCTTGTTTGTCTTAAATATATTAATCCTCAAGGTATGATTGCTGTGGTTGATGTGGGGCAAGGTGATGCTATTTTTATTCAATTACCTTTTCATCGAGGAAACTACTTAATTGATACAGGAGGTCAGTTAGATTTTAAAAAAGAGGACTGGCAAGAAAAGGCTAATCAGAGAAGGAATGCGGAATATACACTCATCCCTTTTTTAAAAAGCCAAGGTGTTTCTAGTTTAAGTACAGTTTTTTTAACTCATGCTCATGAAGATCATTTTGGAGATATTGATGTCTTGCATCAGCACATACCAATTCAGCAAGTAATAGGAACAACAAGTACAATCAATAGTCCAAATGTTCAAAAAAAGTTAACATCGTTACATACGACAGAAGTAAGAAGTTTAAGCATTCCGACTTATTTTAGAAAACAAGACATGGTGTTAGAAGCGATTTATCCTAAAGTAGCGACAGATGGTCAAAATAACGACTCTATTGTCTTTAAAATGTGGTTACATAATAAGTCTTACTTATTTACCGGAGACTTAGAGAGACAAGGTGAGGAAGAGTTATTAAGAGATTTAGATGCAGATTTATCAGTAGATTACCTAAAAGTAGGTCATCATGGAAGTAAGACCTCTACTCATAAAGAGTTTGTCAAACGCATAACTCCAAAAGAAGCCTTTATTTCCTGTGGTGTTAATAATCATTTCAATCACCCATCTAAAGAGACTTTAGAGACGCTTGAAAGTGAAGGAGTAAGTATTTACCGTACGGATGAGGATGGTATGATTTATCAAACTTGGTTTTATTTTAGTAAAAATATGTCAAAAACAAAAACAATTCGTTAAATATTAAGATAATCTGTTAAAATAGAGATAATATTTTAAAAAGAGGGAACAGTGATAATATGGGATTTCAACAAGATTTATCCGCATTAGCCAGTGGGGAGTTTGCTCCAATTTATTTATTATTAGGTGAAGAACGGTATTTGAGAGAGCGATTTAAAAAAGAGTTAGAGAAAAATATATTATCTCCAGGAGATGAAGCGTTTAATCTATTGTCTTTTGATATGGATCAAGAGTTACTTCAACATGCTTTAAATGAAGTAGAGATGGTTTCATTTTTTGGTAACAAAAAAATTGTTTATATTAATCATCCTTTCTTTCTAACAGGTGAAAAAAAGAAAACGGACTTAGAACATGATATTAAAATGCTTCTTGCTTATTTGAAACAGCCCTCTCCTGATACTGTTTTAGTTTTTAATGCTAATTACAAAAAATTAGATGAGCGAAAAAAAATAGTTAAAGAATTAAAAAAAGTGGCTAAGATTATTGATGTATCAGAGATGAGCGATCAAGATACAAAAAAATATATACAGCAAACGATTAGTAGTGAGGGATATGAGATTACCAGAGAAGCTTTTGATTTATTTATTTATTTAACTGATACAAAACTCAGTCAGATGATGAATGAATTGGATAAATTATTTCTAGCAACTTCAGTTGATAAAAAAATAACGAAGCCAGTTATAGAGGCTTTAATTTCAAAAAGTTTGGAACATAGCATTTTTGATTTATTAACGTTTGTTTTAGAAGGGAAGAGTGAATCGGCACTTAGGTTATATAAAGAACTAGTTCTTCAAGGTGAAGACGTCATAAAAATTAATGCCATTTTGATTAGCCAATTTAGACTATTATTGCAAGTTAAAATTATGCTAGATAAAAGCTACCAACAAGCCAATATGGTGGATGTATTAAAAATTCATCCTTACCGAGTTAAACTTAGTGTGGCACAAGCTAAGAAATTTAGCCAAGAAACATTGTTTAAAGTATTTGATAACTTAGTAGAAAATGATTATAAAATGAAGACAGGCTTTATGGATCAAAAAATGCTATTTGAATTATTCTTACTCAATCCAATTTTTTAATAAAATAAAAAAACTTGATGACTAGAAATCCAAAGAATTCAGTCAAGCAAGTTTTTTATTTTACTAATTTTTTAGCTAAACGTGATTTTTCACGGTTTGCTTTGTTTTGATGGATTAAACCTTTTGAGTTAACCATATCAATTTCTCTAGTTGCAACAGCTAATAATTCAGCTTGGTTATCAGCGTTTTCTTCTACAGATTTTTCAAATTTTTTGATAGCAGTACGCATTTTGCTCATTCTTGCTGAGTTAGCTTCGTGAGCTTTTTCGCTTGTACGTGCACGTTTAATAGCAGATTCGATATTTGGCATTATTTTCACCTCCGAAATAGAGTTTGCATTGATGAATCTTATACAATCAACATTCACATTATACAGAAACACACGAGAGTTTGCAATAAGTTACGTGAATCTTTCTTAATTTAAATCTAAAATAGTTACCCCAATGACCTCTGGCCCAGTGTGAGCTCCTAAAACTGGACTAATTGTATCAAAATAGACGTCACTGTAGTTCGGGAGTTCATTTTTTAATGTATCAAAGACATATTGAGCATCTTCCTGGTCTGTTCCGTAAGCAACGGCAAAACGATAGTCTGTGCTATGTTCCACTTGTTTTTTTACGAGATCAATCATTTTTTTTAAACTTTTTTTTCTACCACGTGTTTTAGCTACTGTATGATAAACACCTTCATCATTACAAGAAATAACTGGGTTTAAATTGAGAGCAGTACCAACAATAGATGTTACTAGTCCAATACGCCCTCCTTTTTTTAAGTACTCTAAAGTAGGGATACTAAAGAAAATATGTTCTTTGTGAGTAAGAGCTTCACAGATTTCATAAATCGAATCAAGAGAGTAGTGCTTATCAATTAACTCCTTAGCATAAACTGCCTGAATACCTGCACCAATTCCAATACTTTTAGTATCTATGGTTTTTGAAATAATATCAGGATGATCTAGTAAAGCAAGTCTAATAGCATTAAATGTACCACTTAAACCACTCGAAATATTGATAGCCAATATTTCTTGATAACCGTCTTGTTTAATTTGTCTAATGGTTTGATCGATTAAATCAAGTGGAGGAAGAGATGTCGTTGGTATTTCTTTGTCAAGTCGCTGGTATATTTCCTCAGGTGTTATATCAACTTTATCTAAGTAAGTAGCATCTGAGTAATTAATACAAAGAGGAATCGTATAGATGCCACCTAAATCTATAATCTCTTGAGGCATATCCATAGCAGAATCTACTAGTAGTGCAATTTGTTTAGTCATAAATTAATCATCCTTTTCTATCTGATTATGGGTTAAATGGGCTATTAAGTGTGCTAAAGATATTTCAGTAAAAATTTTACTTATCACAGTAATACACGCTAAATGAATCGGAGCCATGTCCTGATATAATGTTGCTTCAACTTTTTGAGTACTACTATTCAAGAAAATATCAAGAGTTTCTTGAAAGTATTGGCAGAATTTATCATAAGCGATTTGTGAGTTTGTTTCTTTAGTTTCAATATCAATACTTTCTTGAATGGATGCAATATCGAAAACTTGTTTTAAAATAGTGATAACAATCAACCTAGCAATGTGTTGTTTCTGATATTTTTTTTTAACAGGTCTAGGGATGAGTTGTAATTTAACATAATTATTTACCATAGATGGCGTTAATTTTTTGGTTGTCTGGAAATGATAGAGTGGACCAACAGCATCTTCTACAATCGTAATGAGTTGATCCATGTAGACATCAATATTTGGTAGCTCATCCCAAGTTGGTAAATGATACTCCTTTAAAAATTGGTGAGATATATTAGTTGTCACATAGCTTCTCCTTTTAATCTAGTTTTCAAAACTATATCACAAGGTTATAGAAAACACAATAAGAAAAAAACACCTTAAATAAAAATTTAAGATGTTTTTTTAATGACAGTTTGGGTATGCTCTTGTATATTCTTGCTTTATTTTTTATATTTTTTACTTGGTATGGGACGTAACATTCTTAGTCCATTCAAGATAACCAAAATCGTACTTCCTTCATGACCAATGACTCCAAGTGGTAAATTAATAATTTGTAAGAAGTTAGAGGTGATTAACAGTACAATCACTGTGATTGAAAAAATGATATTTTCTGTAATAATTCTCTTTAATTTAAGAGAAAGTTCATGACTCATTTTCAGTTTTGATAAGTCATCTTGCATTAGTACAATATCTGCAACATCAATAGCAATGTCTGTCCCTTGTCCCATAGCAATACCGATTGAAGCATTAGCAAGAGCAGGTGCATCATTGATACCATCTCCAACCATAGCATTTGTACCTAATTTTTCTTGTTGTTTTTTAATAAAGACAGTTTTATCTTCTGGCAAACAATCAGCAACGACTTGATTAACCCCAACCATCTTAGCTACTGCATGTGCTGTTTGGTGATGGTCACCAGTAAGCATAGTTGTTTCAATGCCTTGCTCATTAAAGTAGTGAACAGTTTCAATTGCTTCAGGTTTAGGTACATCTAATAAGCCAAAGAAGGCTACAATTTGATTATTTTTAGATAAATAAATCACGGTTTTTCCTTCATTTTGTAATCGTAGAGTGTCCTCTTGAATAGCTTTTGATATCACGGTATTTGTTACAAAATCAATATTACCAACACGCCAAATAATATCTTTTTGAGTCCCTTGCATGCCTGATCCTGCAATCTCTTCAATAGTTAAATCTAAAACCTTATCATCGGATTTTTGACGATAATGTTTAACGATAGCACTAGCCAGAGGATGAGTTGAATTTTTTTCAATTTCTAATAAGACACTAATGTGCTCAATATGATTATCCTCTAGGAAAATTTCATCTGTTACAACAGGTATACCTCTAGTCAAAGTACCTGTTTTATCAAAAGTAATAGCTTTTAAATCAGATAGAGTTTCTAAAAAAGCACCGCCTTTAAACAAGACACCATTTTTAGCACCATGAGAAATAGCTGCTAGAGTTGCAGGTGAAGCTGCAGCAACTAAAGCACAAGGAGAGGCAACAACTAAAAGGACCATACCTCGGTAAAAACTTTGATCCCAAGACCAACCAAAGAAAAAATATGGAATTAGAATCATTAAAGGTACAATGATTAAAATAGCTTTAACGTAAACATTTTCAAATCGGTCTAAGAAACTAGCTGTTTTGGATGGTGTATTTTGAGCCTCATCTACAAGCTGGATAATTTTACTAAATAGTGTGTCTTTTGACTCTTTTGTGACTACCATGGTAATGGGATTTCCTATATTAATCGTTCCAGCAAAAACGTTATCGTGATTTAGTTTATCTACAGGAATAGATTCTCCCGTAATAGCAGCTTCGTCAATTGAAGCAAAATCACTTAAAAGTTCACCATCTATTGGAATACTAGCCCCTTTTGGAACTAATAATTTATTACCAATTTTTAAAGTTGCAACAGCAACTTCTGTTGTTTCACCATTGTCATCTAATAAAAAAGCATTATCTGGCTGAATAGCCATTAAATTTTCAATCTCTTTTTTACTTTTACTTGTTGTATATTCTTCTAAAGAACCACTTAGTGAGAAAATAAAAGTTAACATAATTCCTTCAAAATAATATTGGATTAGGCAAGCTCCAATAGCTGCTAGGGCCATAAGGACATCGACACTTAAGCGTTTATCTTCAAATGTTTCTTCTAGCCCTTCTTTTGTTTGTTTAAAACCACCAATGATCATTCCAATAATATAGATAATTGGAGCAAAGCTAAAGCCACTTTTATCAACGATTAACCCAACAATCATTAAAATGCCACAAATAATAGTCGCAATCATGGTGCTATTGTCTTTTAATTTAGTCATAATGCATTCCTCCTATAAAAAAAGTATAGCATAATTTTTTCTAGATTAGAATGATTATAATCTAAACAGGAATGATAGTCATTATCAATAAAAACGTAAAAAAATAAAGAAGATCATCCAATGCTGATCTTCTTTGTTTTAGTTAATTATAAAGTTGTTATCCAGTAAATCAAAATAATTGTTCCAAGGATAATGCGGTACCATCCAAAGACTTTAAAATCATGTTTCTTAATATATCCCATTAAGAACTTGATCGCTAAAATAGATACGATAAAAGCGACAACAGCTCCTAGTAGTAACATGATAATTTCAGGAGTACCAAATGAATTTCCTTTAGCAATAAATTTTAAAATTTTAACACCACTAGCTCCAAACATAACTGGAATACCTAAAAAGAAAGTGAACTCAGCAGCGACAAATCTAGAACACCCAATAATAATAGCTCCGATAATTGTTGCACCTGAACGTGAAGTACCTGGAACTAGCGATAATACTTGGAAGAGCCCAATGATAAAGGCTGTTTTATAAGTTAATCCGTTTAAGGTAGTAATTTTTGGCGTGACTCCTTTTTTGTGATTTTCCACAACGATAAATAAAATACCGTATAAAATTAACATAATAGCAACAGGAACAAATTTATGAAAATGTAGTTCTAAAAAATCATCATACATAATTCCTAAAACACCAGCAGGGATACAAGCTATGACTACTTTAAACCATAAACTCCAAGTATCTTTTTTTTCTATCTGTGACTTATTTGAAGCAAAAGGGTTTAGTTTGTTGAAATACAAGATAACAACAGCTAAGATGGCTCCTAATTGAATAACAACATTAAACATTTCTTTAAAATCACTAGAGGCATTTAATTTGATGAATTCATCAAATTAAATGTCCCGTGCTACTGATTGGTAACCACTCTGTAATACCTTCTACAATTCCTAAAAAGATAACCTTTAATATATTTACAAAATCCATTTATCTTAAACCAACCTTCTTTATTATATTGAGAATTATTATACAATACTTTCCAGAAAAACAACATGAAAATTTTTCTAATGGATTGTTATGTCACTGTTTTATAAAAATTAAATAATAACTAGCTTAATATAGTTTAGTTGTGTAAAGTAAGTTTTCTAAAAAAATGATAGGGTAAAATATTTTGTGTAAATAGAAATTTAGGGTAGAAAAAGAGAAAGTCCATTCTGTAAAATTAAAGTTACGACACAGAAATTTTATAGGAGGACTTTCTCATGACTCATTTTACTACAGAAATAATGGAAACACTAATTAATAAAGGTGATTTAGATGATTTATTTCGTCGTCATTTAGAACTCGCTATCAACTCATTATTACAGGCTGAATTAACAGCGTTTCTTGACTACGAAAAGTATGATAGAGCTGGATTTAATTCAGGTAATTCCCGCAATGGGAATTACTCACGTTCATTTAAAACAGAATATGGAGAATTAAATTTGGTGATTCCTAGAGATAGAAATGGAGAATTTTCCCAACAAACATTACCAGCCTATAAAAGAACCAATGATTCCTTAGAAACTACTATTATTCAGCTATTTAAAAAAGGGATCACTATGTCTGAAATCTCTGATCTAATTGAAAAAATGTATGGTCATTATTACACACCACAAACTATTTCAAACATGAGTAAAATCGTATCTGAAGATGTTTTGGCTTTTAAAGAAAGAACTTTAGAAGCTAAATACTCAGTCATTTTTATGGATGCTACTCATATTCCTTTAAAGAGACAAACCGTATCAAAAGAAGCCGTTTATATTGTGATAGGCATTCGATTGGATGGAACCAAAGAGGTTCTAGGATTTACTATTGCTCCAACCGAATCTGCTTATGTTTGGAAAGAGATACTTCAAGATTTAAAAGATCGTGGTTTAGAAGAGGTTTTATTAGTTGTAACTGATGGTTTAAGTGGTATTCACGATAGTATCCATAGTGTCTATCCAAATGCTCAATTTCAACAATGTTGTGTCCATATCTCTAGAAATATTGCTCATAAGGTTCGTGTTAGTGATCGACAAGAAGTCTGTAATGATTTCAAATTGGTTTATCAAGCAGCTTCAAAAGAAGAAGCTATGAATCAAATAAGTTTTATGATAGATAAATGGAAAAAGCAGTATCCACGAGTAGTTAAATTACTCTTGAATCCTGCTATATTAACTTTCTATAACTTCCCACCATCAATCAGAAGAACTATCTACTCAACTAACTTGATTGAGGGATTTAATAAACAGTTAAAAAAATATACAAAGAGAAAAGAACAATTTCCTAATGAAGAATCTCTGGAGAGATTCCTTGTTTCTCAGTTCAATGAATATAACCAAAAATTTTTAGGCAGAGTACATAAAGGATTTAAGGAAATACAAGATACATTAGAATCAATGTTTTAACTTAAAAAAATGGAATGGATTTTCCATTTACACATAATTCTTGACGCAACCAAAAAAATATAGGAGTTGTTAAAAGTAAAATGTATGTTGTTAGTTTATTGTTGTATTTATACTTGTTATTTTTAGGTTTAGATGTTGAAATGTTTGGTTTACTAGATGTTATTTTAAATAGCACTCGTCACATTGACATTTTAACTGGGAGCCTAGTCTTCCTAACTTATATTATTCCTTTAATCAGTTTTCTTGTTTTTTGAATGAATAAATGGAAAATTCCGACAAGAGTGTTGCTAGTTGGATTGCTTAGTGGTTTATTTATTGCTTGTTGGATAAGTGGTTTCTTTAATGATTTTGGTGATGTCTTATTAGGTGAGCTATTTAATGGTGCTTCATTTTTAGAGGAGTGGTCAAACGCTTTAACAGCACCAATTGTAGAGGGATTTTTAAAAGCAGTTTTAGTATTTTGGACGTTGTATTTAATTAAGCAAAAAGGATTAAAAGTGACTTTTTTTGCAGGAATAGCAGTAGGACTTGGTTTTCAAATTATGGAAGATTTTGCTTATTTGATTGATGAATCTGAAAAATTATCTCAAGCATTAATTAGATTGACAGGAGCATTTAGTTCTCATTGGACCTATACAGCAATCGCTGTAGTTGGCGTATATTCACTTACTCATCATACTTTTGATAAGAAAACTAGTTATTTTTATTAATTTATTCCTAAAAATTGATCAAGTTGAATCTACAGACTGAGATGAATGATTAGTAGGGAAAAAATATGAGGATGACTTTAACAGTCACCCTCATATTTTTTATTTAATTGAAAAAAGGATTTGTAGTTTTTTCTTTGCCAATTGTTGTTTTAGGCCCATGCCCAGGATAAGCATACATATCATCTGGCAGAGTAAATAGTTCCTCTTGAATACTAGTTAATAATGCTTTGGAATCTCCAAATGGTAAGTCAGTTCGACCAACACTACCACTAAATAAAGCATCACCACAGACAACAAAATCATCAAAAATAAAACTTACACTACCTGGGGAATGGCCTGGCGTTGGAACAACTTTAAAAGTCATGTCTCCAATAGTGTATGTGTCATAATGATTTAAATCAAATTCAGCTGGTGCTGTTATGACATTGTTCATATCATCATGTCTAGCCAATCCAGATAAGTTAAGAGTTGGATCAGTTAACCAATCAGCTTCAATAGGATCTATATAAACAGGGATTTGATATGTTTTTCTAATAGTATCAACTGCTCCAATATGATCATAGTGAGCATGAGTAATAATGATAGCTTTAGGAGTGACATCTAAATCACTAATCACCTGTTGGATAAGCGGGGCATCATCTCCTGGGTCAACAATTAAAGCTGAATGATCGTTGTAAATAATATAGCAGTTCTCCTGAATAGCTCCTGTTGGAATTTGTTTAATTTGTGTCATATAAAAACCTCCTTACTTTTACTATCATTATAACCTAAGTATGGATAATGGGAAGAAAAAGCACTTTTGTGATACGAGATATAAGTAAAGTAAAGTTAGTAAAAAAGAAGCAGACATAGGCCTGCTTCTTAAAATTAGATATTATTAAACTACATTGCTCGTTGTTTCTTATTAACAGAATAGATATCCCAAATTAAAATAACCCCATTAATCAAGAAGAATGATGAAAGGTAAATCGTTGTTTCAATTAAAGGATAGATGTTGTTAAAAATTAACCCAATACCCATTAAAATAGATAGACCATAAGCTGTTAAAAGCATTTTATAGGTGTTTGAGTGTTTAGTACAATAATCCATGACTGCTAATATATGAGGAATTGTATCAAATATCATCCAAGCGCCACCTAGCAAATAAAAAACTAGACCATTACTGGAAAAGTTGAAGATGAGTAGTAGTCCGGTTAAAATAGAAACACTTGCACTAACGATAAAAGACCATTGCCAGTGTTGCTCTTTAGATATTTCTGTAACGACTGAATAGGTATAGAAATTGAAAAAACCTTTCAAAATAGCTATTAAACCAAGCAAAATACTCAGCTCAGTTACAGGATAGGTAAATGATAAGTGGTTTATTAAAAAAATACCAAGACCAATAAAAATCAAGCTCATTAAAACCGAGGGCCATTCAATATTTTTAGTTAAATCTTGTACTTTTTTCAGTTTTTTTATCATCTGACATTCTCCTTTCCTAAAATAGACCTTAAACATTTTATCATAGATTTAAAAGAGTTTAAACATAAACTTAGCTAGTATGTGTCGTATCATTCCATAGTGTTAGATCGAATTCTCCTGTAGTAGGATCGACTTGTACAACTGAGATACTAGTGTTTCCTAAAAAGTCACCAGATCGTAAATCGGCTAAAGGGATATTATCAAAATGCTTTAAGATCGCTTGTAACCCTAGACCATGAGAGACAATTAAAATAGTATCATTTGGGTAATCTTTAGCTAATGTTGTGAAAACTTCTTTTAAACGAGTGATTAGAGTTTCAAAATCTTCACCTTTAAATGCTGTTGGATTATAAAGATGAGGTCTGTGAACAAGGTTTTGAAATTCTAAAAGATGTTCAAAGTTAGCTTCTGGTAATCCGTCCCATTCTCCAAATTCCATTTCTCTTAAGTTTTCTATCGTCATAAACTCAGTTAATTCACCAGCATGATTAGCTAATAAAATTTCTGCTGTATCCTGAGCTCTTTTCTGAGGAGATACAAAAGCTCTATCAAAAGTCACATCAGATAGATATTCTCCTGCTAAAGCAGCAGTTTTTTGTCCTTCAGGTAACAAGGGTGAATCGGCAAGACCACCTTGAAAAATATGTTGCTGATTAAATTCAGTTTTTCCATGTCTGACACAATAAAAAGTTGTCATGTTTGTCCTCCTAGTCATTTTACTTAAACATACATTATCATATCAAATAAAATCAAAAATGATAATGATATAAATTTACAAAAAATAAAATAAGTATTGTCAATCGAACATAAAAATGTCCCAAAATGAGGGCTCACATTAGCGCAATCTTTACTGCGTAAAACTTGCACTAATGTGACCATTATTGGTAAAATAAGGTACTTTTTGTTTCAGGCTGTTTTTTCAGCCTCATATTCTTCGATAGTACGGTCAATACTTTGAAGATACCTTTTGAAAGACTCAAGTTTCCACGGATGTGACTGTGGTGGAATGTACTTGCGTCTTTCTTTTTTTATATCTGAAGAAACCCCATCAAACTCTTTTGAATAGGTCTCGTGGGTTTTTAATCGTCTAGTAGGATAAATTTTTTCTGCTATATTAACATAAATCTCCCCGTTAAAAGCTTTTATAATTAATGCTTTTGTTTTTCTTGTAAAATATTTGTCGCTACTACCTTCCATTGGAAGATAAAATTTATTTTGATACTTAATATGATGGCCATTATCGACTATACGATGAGAGACAGTAGCTAGTAATAAATTAATTTCAGCTGTTGTAGGAGAAGTTTCATAAACACTTTCTGCAGTTTTGTGACCAAATTGTCGATTAAACTTTCGAATCCATACAGATAGAAATTGATTAGCCTCCTCTATAGAATGTATATTTGCTATCTCAAGATCAACAGGCAATCTTGATTGCACTGTCCCATTTAAACGTTCTACACGACCTTTCGCTTGAGGAATAGAGGATGTTTTTATGTCAATACCTAATTGATGACAAGCAAACCCAAACTGCGTGAACGTATCTTCTTCTACAGCTTTTGTTGATTTTCTGTTGTACTCAAAGACGGTTCGTTTATCTGTTAGAAAAGTGGCAGGAATCCCTTGTTTTGTCAGAATTTGATGAAGAACATGGTAATAACCATTGAGCGTTTCCTGTTGGTCAAAATAAGCGCCAACAATATTACCTGATGCGTCGTCAATAGCTAAATGAAGATGAGTTATTTGATTTCCAAACCAATTATATGAACTAGCATCTAATTGAATTAATTCTCCTTTGTATTTTTTTCTAGGTCGACTAGGATGGGTCTTTTCAGGGAGTTCTAGGTAGTCTTCAGCTCTTGGAACCAATAGGTTCTCTGATTGTTTGGTTTGTTGACCTTCTTGCTTTATTAATTGTTTGAGTCTTCTTTTTGTCTTTTTTTGAGCCTTTGGTGAAAGTATTTTTGCTTTGTACAGGATGCTTCTAATTGTAGTATCTGTATAACAGATATGATGGTCGTTTTTCAGTATTTCAGTAAAATGCCTAATATTTGGTTTAATACTAAACGATTGATAACTAGTGATTATTTGTTGTTTTACTTTTTCAGGCACAGAGTGCTTATTTTTTCTCCCTCGATTTTTATGGACAAATGCTGATTTACCATTTTCCCTGTATGATTTCACTAAACGGTTAATTTGTCGTATAGATAAATTAAGTTCAACACTAGCTCTCTTTTTTTGTTTTTTATTTTCAGCGACAGCTTTAATAACTTGATACTTTTTGGTTTCATTCATTGTTAGATTTATCCTTTTCATAAAGTTATTTTATCATTTTGGGACATTTTGTCTTTCGACCTACTTAGGACATTATCACTTTCGAATGATAAAGCTGCCTTTCCTTTAAGGAAAGATGTTTATAACTAGATGTCTTTGTGTTATTCTTAATTTTCACCATGATAAAAATTCCTTTCGTTGTTGGGTAGTTACTTCAATGATACACGAATTTTTACCATGGTGTTTTTTTATTATTTTAGAGTGGCTAACTTGATTTTACAACTAAGCGCTTTGATTCGGTTGTTAATTCCTTCTAAAAAACCATTTGAATAAGAATAATTTAAAGCATTGGTAACACCTTGCCTGAAGGTTTGGAATGTTTTGAATTTGGCTTTAAATTCCTTAGGAAGCTCATTAGAGATAGAATGGGTTAATTCTAAAAATAAGTCTGAATCCTTTGTTTCATAAGCATATTTTAACTCTTGTATATAATCATATGCGATTTTTAGAGTTGAGTTATAGGAAAGAAGTTCTTCAATGACACCAACTTGTGTCATACTTTTATTGAAAAGAGGATAATTACTATATGTAGTGGCACTTAATTGACTAGAGTCTTTTAAAAATAGTTTCCAATATTTTTTTATTCTCCGGTATTGTTTTGCTTCTTCATTATCATAACGTTTTAATTGATTCATTTCTTTTATTCTTAGTTGATTAAAAGAACGATTGATATGCTGAATGATATGGAATCTATCTGTCACAATCTCTGCATGTGGAAATACAGTTTTAAGAAGGCCACCGTAGTTGGCATTCATATCCATGACAAGAAACTTCACTTTTAACCGCTCTTTTCTGGAGTATTTCAGGAAGTACTTAATAAGAGAGAAGAGGCGTCTATCTGGTAAAATATCAATAATCTTTTTACTTTCAGCATCAGCACAAATAAAGCTCATATCAGATTGACATGACTTAGTTGATTTAAATTCATCGACACATAGTACTTTTGGTAGATGTTGAAAGTTGGTTAGACAGCGGTTGGTAAAGTCGTATAAAGCACGTTGTACCGTGTTATCAGAAACATGATGGAATCTAGCAATCTCTTTTCTTGAACGATCTTCTTTCAAATCTAAGGCGATTTGATACTTTAATGTTTTCGATATATGACAATAGTCATCGACTAACGCAGTATCAGCACTGAATGTTGTATGACATTCTTTACATAGATATCGTTCTCTTTTAAGTTTTTCATTTGTCAAATTAGTAATCAAGTGGTATTATAACGGAGTGTGTGAATAAATTAATTAAAAGGGGTAAGTTATGAAAAAGAAAGTAATAAAAACATTAGCCTTAAGCATGACGATGATGTTTTTTGTAACAGGTTGTGGAAATAAGAATAATGAAAAAGTATCGAAAGATTCAACTACTAAGGAAAGCACATCTGATGTTGTATCTGGTGCATCTGAGCAGGAATACACACCAGTAGATCAACTAAAAGATGACTATGATATTGTTATAGTTGGAGCTGGTGGAGCAGGTATGTCGGCAGCTATTCAAGCAAAAGAGGACGGAAAAAATCCTGTTATTTTTGAAAAAATGCCAGTAGCTGGTGGGAACACATTAAAGGCATCAAGTGGTATGAATGCCTCAGAAACGAAGTTCCAAGAAGCTGAAGGAATTAAAGATTCAAATGATAAGTTTTATGATGAAACATTTAAAGGTGGACATGAAACAAATAATGAAGAGTTACTACATTATTATGTAGACCATTCTGCTAGTGCTATAGACTGGTTAGATTCTATGGGAATTACATTGAATAATTTAACAATTACTGGTGGGATGAGTGAAAAGCGTACACATAGACCAGAAGATGGATCAGCTGTAGGTGAGTATCTAGTTCATGGTTTACTTAGAAATGTACATGAAAGAGAAATTCCTTTATTTGTCAATGCTGATGTGACTGATATCACAGAAAAAGATGGACAAGTTGATGGTGTGAAAGTTATGATTGAAGGTGAAGAAAAAACAATCCACAGTGATGCAGTTGTTGTTACAACAGGTGGCTACGGAGCTAATGCTGACCTATTAGAGCAAGAAAACCCAGATTTAAAAGGCTATGTGACAACGAATCAAGAAGGTAGTACTGGTGATGGTATTAAGATGATTGAAGCTCTTGGAGGACAAACTGTTGATATGGATCAAATCCAAGTGCATCCAACTGTTCAACAAGATAATGGTATTTTAATTGGGGAAGCCGTTCGTGGTGAAGGTGCTATTTTAGTTAACGAAAAAGGTGAACGTTTTGTTAACGAGATGGGAACACGAGATGAGGTATCTGCTGCTATTAAAAAATTACAAGATAGTTCTGCTTTCTTAATCTTTGATGATGGTGTAAAAGGTCGTGTGAAAGCTATTGAATTTTATGAAAAACAAGGTTTTGTTGAAAAAGCTGATACATTAGAAGCTTTAGCCGAAAAAATAAGTATTGATGGTAAACATTTAGAAACAACGATAAGTCAGTGGAATCAATCTGTTGAAAATAAAAAAGATGAGAAACACAGTCGTGAAACAGGTATGGATGAACCAATTAACAAAGCACCATACTATGCTATTAAAATTGGACCTGGAATTCATTACACAATGGGTGGTGTTAAAATTAATGATAAAACTGAAGTCTTAAATAAAAAGAATCAGCCAATTAAAGGTTTGTATGCTGCAGGTGAAGTAACTGGTGGCCTACATGGTTCAAACCGAATTGGTGGTAATTCAGTAGGTGATATTATTGTATTTGGTCGCCAGGCTGGAGAGCAATCAGCTAAATTTGTAAAATAGAATACTGCAAAACTATACATTTTATGTTAAAAATAAAATGTATAGTTTTTTTATTTTAATTAGAGAGGAAGAAGTGTATGAAATTGGTTGTTGATATTGGTGGTACAACGATTAAAGTAGGTAGGTGGCAAAATGAATTAAAGATGATTGATACCTATCCTTCACCTGACTCATGGGATAATATGTTAAATTTGTTCCATAAGATTAATCAAGAACACGTTAAAGATAAGGGGTATGAAAGTATTCATTTTAGTGTACCAGGGATTCCAAACCATAAAACAGGTTATATAGATGGAGCAAGTTCTTTAAGGTTTATTCATGAGAATAATTTTGTTCAAGCAATGACCAAGATTTTTAAAACTAAAATATATTTTGAAAATGATGCCACTTGTGCAAGTATGGCTGAAATGATTCTTGGAGCTGGAAAATCAGTAGATAATATGATTTTTCTAATTATTGGAACAGGTATTGGTGGTAGTGTGATTTATAATAGACAAATTCAATCAGGAGCTAACAGCTTTGCTGGTGAATTTGGTATGATGTTAGTTGATGGTAAAAGAGAGTGGGCTCAGTTAGGCTCTGCTGTACATATGGCAAGAAAAGTTTCTGCTATAAAAGATGAAATAGTAACAGGGGAAGAGGTTTTTGAGTTAGCTAAACTTGGTGATAAAGAGTGTATTATGGCAACAGAAGAGCTATATCATTATTTAGCTTTAGGAATCTATAATTTACAATATATCATTGATCCTGAACTAATTATTTTAGGTGGAGGTATTTCTAATAATGAAGAACTGATACCAAATATTGAACGTCATCTTAGTTTGATAATGAATAATGGACAGCGTTCCCCTCTTTTTCCCAAACTTACAACATGTCAATTTAGAAACGATGCTAATTTAATAGGAGCAGCATATTTAAAAGAGAATAGTTATGGTGATATCTAGTGTATTGTTTTTATGTTTTTTTATGATACACTAGTATTAAGTAAAAGAAAGTGTATCGGAGGCTACTAATGAAAAGAATCGATCGTGTGTATAAATTTGTCGAAGATCAAACAAAAGAATTAGAGCCAAGTGAATTAACTAAGCATTCAGGTGTGACAACCTTAGAAGTTTCTGATGCTCTATGTATTCAACGAACTAATGCTAGTAAGGACTTGAACACATTAGTCAGAGAAGGTGTTATAGATAAAATAGATGGTAGACCTGTTCGTTATGTTTCTAAATCTATTTTTAAACATCAACCTTTTTCAAAGTATGTTAAAAGTTATCAAGAGGATGTTAAGATAGATCAGTCCAAAGTACCTATTATTAGTCTGAGTTCGGATAAATTTATGTACTTTGATGATATTTTTAAGCGAATTATTGGTATTAATGGCAGTATGAAAAATGTTATTGAGCAAGCAAAAGCAGCTATTTTATATCCTCCTAAAGGTTTAAATAGTTTAATTATTGGTCCTACAGGCTCTGGGAAAACCTATTTTGCTCATACTATGTATCAATTTGCTAAACAAAATAATGTCATAAATGATAACAAAGAATTAATTGTTTTTAATTGTGCTGATTATGCGAATAACCCAGAATTATTAATGAGTCACCTCTTTGGTCATGTAGCAGGTGCATACACTGGTGCCGATCAAGAAAAAGATGGTCTAATTAGTTTAGCTCATAATAGTTTTCTATTTCTAGATGAAATCCACCGATTACCACCTGAAGGACAAGAAATGATTTTTTACTTCATGGATAATGGTAAGTTTGCAAAACTAGGGGAATCAAAAAAAGAACATTCAGCTAATGTGAGGATTATTTGTGCCACAACAGAAGACCCTAGTTCTGCTTTATTAAATACTTTTATGAGACGTATTCCCATTACCATTCAACTACCTAGTTTTAAAGATCGTAGCCCTAAGGAAAAAGTTGATTTAGTTTGTACGATGATGAGCATTGAAGCAAAACGTATTCAAAGACGAATTGTACTAACTGATGATGTGATTAAAGCTTTGATTGGAAGTGTGTCCTATGGTAATGTTGGGCAATTAAAATCAAATGTTCAATTGGTCACAGCACAAGCTTTTCTAAAGCAGATGGATAAGGGAGAGCTCCATATTATGCTGGATGAGTTAAATGATTCTATCAAAAATGGATTAATCCATTTAGCTAGTGATCGTCAAAATCTCTCTGAGTTGACTGCTCTTTTAGAACCTAAAGTAACAATCAGTCCCAATGAACCTTTATCTATTTATGAAGAAGATTCATATGAATTACCTTATAATTTGTATGATATTATTGGAGACAAGGCAACACTTTTAAAAGAAGATGGTTTTAATCAAGATGCTATCAATCACTTTATTACAACAGACATTAATATTCACCTAAAATCTTTTTATAGAGGCCATGGGTTTACTTTTGATACGGAGACAAAACTCGCTGAGATTATTGATAGAAAAGTAATTGAAACGACTAGACAAATTTATGATTATGCTGTAGACCAACTAAATTATAACTTCCAGTCTAATTTTTTATACGCTATGGGGTTACATATTAGTTCTTTTTTAAATCGATATAATCGTGGGGAGGATATCAAAGCTGAGGAAAATGAAAATATTGTCCGAATGATATCTCATTATCCAAAAGAAAGAGAACTAGCTTTAGTATTTAAATCCTATATTGAAAAAAACCATCATGTTATCTTACCAGAATCAGAAGTTAATTATTTAACCGTACTGTTAGTATCATTAAAAGAAACACAAAAAGATGGACGGATAGGAATTGTTGTTGCAGCGCATGGCATGAGTACAGCTTCTAGTATGGCCCAAGTTGCTATGCAACTTCTAGAGGTTGACAATATTAGAGCAGTTGATATGCCTCTAGACATGAGTCCCAGAGAAGCCTTAGAAAAAGTGATTGAAAATGTGGAAGATGTCAGTGAGGGGAGTGGGGTATTATTATTGGTCGATATGGGGTCTTTAATCACTTTTTCAGATGAAATTATTGAGCGTACGACAATTGAAATCAAAGTTGTTGATATGCTCACCACATCTTTAGTATTAGAAGCAGCTAGAAAATCCAATTTATTAGATACAAAAATAAATGATCTTCATGACTATTTGTTAGATTTTCATGGTTATCGTTCTGAATTAGTTTTGAAAAAAGAAGAAAAGCCCATTAAGCCTCATAGTAAAAAGGCTATTATTGCTATTTGTGCTTCTGGAAAAGGAACGGCACAGCGTATGAAAGAGTTGATTAATAATTATTTGACTCAATATGTAGAAGAAGATATTGAGGTACTGACAGCTTCCGTTGTTGATTTAGATGAAAAAGTAAGGAGTATTGAGGAAAATTATCAAATATTGGCCAGCACAGGGATTAAAAAACCAAATATTACTGTTCCTTTTATTTCAATGGATCAGTTATTCTCTCCTGATGGTCCATTAATTATTTCAGATATCATATCTCATCATTACAGGCAGCCAGATGAGCTTGACTTATCCGAGCATGAAGCCAAAAAAATATGTCAAACATATTTAAATGATCACTATACATTTATTAATTCGAATAAAATAATTGATTTATTATGGTCAACATGTGAGTACTTAGTTACTGAATTTCTTATTAAGACGGACTATACTTTTTATATCAATACATCGATGCATTTAGCTGGAATGATTGAGCGATGTTTATTAAATAATGAATTAACAATTGACTTGGATGAATTAGAAGAGTTAAATAACTCACCTTACACTAAAAAAGTAAATGATTGCCTTAATGGTATCATGGAGGAATTAAATATCGAGTTTTTAGAATCAGAAGTGTATTATTTGAATAAAATTATTGAGAATCAGTTAATACGCTAAAGTAATACACTAAGAATACACTTTTAATAGTGTATTTTTTTGTGTCTAAAAGGTTGATTTCATTACTTTGTTGAAACTTGGCATGAAAATTGCTATTATATTGGGTAGAGTGTTTGCTGTGAGTAAACTTAAAGGAGGATTATTATGGATATTCGCTTAGTTCGAATAGATGACAGACTGATACATGGTCAGGTGGCTACTGTTTGGACCAAACATTCAAAAATAAATCGTATTCTAGTTGTGAGTGATGATGTAGCAAAAGATAGTATGAGAAAGTTGTTATTAACTCAAGCAGCTCCAGCCAATATTTTAGTAAATGTGATTCCTGTTAACAAATTGATTGACATCTCAACAGACGTTCGTTTTATAGATGATATTAAAGCTATGCTCTTATTTACAAATCCTAAAGATGTAAGACGGGTTGTTGAAGCTGGTGTACCTATTCCTTCAATTAATGTTGGTGGAATGAGTTATCAAAGTGGGAAAAAGATGATCACAAATGCTGTTGCTGTTGATGAGGAAGATATATCAGACTTTTATTATCTACATAGTAAAGAAATTCCTATTGAAATACGCAAAGTAGTTGCGGAGAGTTCAGTGGATATGATTCAGTTACTAGATAAGCATATGGAAAACTCATTATAAGAATATTGATAATTTAATTAGGAGGTAGTAAATATGGTAGGAATCGTTTTAGCCAGTCACGGTGAATTCGCTGAGGGTATTATGCAATCAGGATCAATGATTTTTGGTGAACAAGAAAACGTTAAAGCTGTAACTTTAATGCCAAGTGAAGGACCAGATGACTTAAAAGCTAAGATTATTGCAGCAGTTGAATCATTTGATCAACAAGATGAGGTATTATTTTTAGTTGATTTATGGGGAGGTACACCATTTAATCAAGCTAATACATTATTTGAAGAACACAAAGATTCATGGGCGATTGTTAGTGGATTAAACTTGCCAATGTTAATTGAAGCATATGCAATGCGCCTGTCAGTTAATAATGCTCATGAGATTGCAAGTAAAATTATTGAAACAGCTAAAGATGGTATTAAAGTACGCCCAGAAGCTCTTGAGCCTGTTGCTGAAGAAAAAGTAGAGGTTGTCGCTCATCAAGGAGATATTCCTGTAGGAACAGTCATTGGTGATGGCAAAATCAAATTTGTTTTAGCTCGTGTTGACTCAAGATTATTACATGGTCAAGTAGCAACTGCTTGGACAAAAGCAACTGGTCCAAACCGAATTATTGTTGTATCTGATACAGTAGCTAAAGATGATTTGCGTAAAAAATTAATCGAACAAGCAGCTCCTCCAGAGGTTAGAGCTAATGTTATTCCAATTGAAAAAATGATTGAAATTTCAAAAGATCCTCGTTTTGGTGGAACAAAAGCACTAGTTTTATTTGAAAATCCAGAAGATGTTGTTCGTGTTGTAGAAGGTGGCGTTGAGATTGATGAGGTTAATGTGGGGTCAATGGCTCATACATTGGGTAAAGTTGTTGTCAGCAAAGTACTTTCTATGAATGAAGAAGATGTTGAAGCTTTTGAGACATTGAAAGAAAAAGGCGTTAAGTTTGATGTTCGTAAAGTACCAAATGATTCTAAGGCAAACATGGATGAATTACTTAAAAAAGCAAAAAGTGAATTAGCTCAAGCTAAGAACTAATAAAATAAATTTCATAGGAGGTATATCATGTCGGTTATATCAATTATTTTAGTCATTTTTGTGTCATTTTTAGCAGGTATGGGAGGAGTTTTAGATGAATTCCAGTTCCACCAACCACTTGTGGCATGTACATTAATCGGTTTAGTAACAGGTAACTTAACAGCAGGTATTATTTTAGGAGGATCTCTACAAATGTTAGCTCTTGGATGGGCAAACGTTGGGGCAGCAATAGCACCTGATGCAGCACTTGCATCTGTAGCATCTTCAATTATTTTAGTTAAAGCTTTAGGTTCTGACAATATTGCAATGAAGGATGCTATTTCTTCATCAATCGCAATTGCTATTCCTTTAGCTGTTGCTGGCCTTTTCTTAACAATGATTGTTCGTACATTAGCTGTGCCAATTGTACATATGATGGATTCAGCAGCTGGAAAAGGTGATATTCGTAAAATCGAAGTCTTACAAATCATTGCTATCTGTATGCAAGGTGTGCGTATTATGATCCCAGCTATTGCTTTACTATTTATCCCAGCTGATATTGTTCAAAATTTCTTAGAGTCAATGCCAGCATGGTTAAATGATGGTATGGCTATTGGTGGGGGAATGGTTGTAGCTGTTGGTTATGCAATGGTTATTAACATGATGGCAACTAAAGAAGTATGGCCATTCTTTGCTATTGGTTTTGTTGTCGCAGCACTAACTCAAATCACTTTAATTGGTTTAGGGGTATTGGGTGTAGCATTAGCATTAATTTATATTAACTTATCTAAAATGGGTGGTTCATCATCTAGTGGTGGTGGTAGCAATAGTGGCGACCCATTAGGTGATATTCTGAACGATTATTAATCAATAGGAGGACTTGACGAGATGACAGAAAGAATAGAATTAACTAAAAAAGACCGTATGAGCGTTGCTTGGCGTTCAACATTTATTCAAGGGTCTTGGAACTATGAGCGTATGCAAAATGGTGGTTGGTGTTACTCAATGATTCCAGCTATCAAGAAATTATATAAAACAAAAGAAGATCAATCAGCAGCTTTAAAACGCCATTTAGAATTCTTTAATACACATCCATATGTGGCTTCTCCAATTTTAGGTGTAACACTTGCCTTAGAAGAAGACCGTGCTAATGGATCAGAAGTTGATGATGTTGCTATCCAGGGTGTGAAGGTTGGTATGATGGGACCTTTAGCTGGTGTTGGTGATCCGGTGTTCTGGTTTACTGTTCGTCCGATGTTAGGAGCTCTTGGTGCTAGTTTAGCAATGGGTGGTAGTATCTTAGGACCAATTATTTTCTTTGTGGCTTGGAACTTAATTCGTTGGGCATTTATGTGGTATACGCAAGAGTTTGGTTACAAAGCAGGTTCTAAAATTACTGAAGATTTATCTGGTGGTGTACTACAAGATATCACTAAAGGTGCTTCGATTTTAGGGATGTTCGTTTTAGCAGCACTTGTTCAGCGTTGGGTATCAATAAGTTTCAAACCAATCGTGTCACGTGTTCCTCTTGATAAAGGTGCTTATGTAGAGTGGGACCAACTACCTGCAGGTGCTGAAGGAATCAAAATGGCCTTCCAAGAAGTGGCAAGTGGTAAAGCTTTAACTGATATTAAAACAGTAACACTACAACAAAACTTAGATGATTTAATTCCTGGTTTAGTACCGCTATTATTAACATTCTTCTGTATGTGGTTACTTAAGAAAAAAGTTAGTCCAATTGTTATTATCATCGGTTTATTCGCCGTTGGTATCTTAGGACACGTTATTGGATTACTATAAAAAAGATTGAGGTCGTTTAAACGGCCTCTTTTTTTAAAATGATATAAATGGAGATGGAAACATGGTTCAATCAATTAATACTCGAATTGACTTAGTTATGGAATCAACAGCTTTTACTGGTTTGACTGATTATGGTAAGGTCATGATTGGTGATAAAGGGTTTGAATTTTATCACGACAGAGACCCTCGTAAATTTATTCAAATTCCATGGGACGAGGTAGATTATGTCCTAGCTTCAGTGATGTTTAAAGGAAAGTGGATTCCAAGATATGCCATTCAAACAAAGCAAAATGGGACATACTCTTTTTCATCAAGGAAACCTAAAGAGTTACTGCGAGCTATACAACCTTATGTACCAGCTGAAAGAATGGTTCAATCATTAGGGTTTTTCGATGTTATAAAACGTGCGTATCAGTCAAAATTTGGCAAGAATAAAAACTCATCAGATTAAGAAATTAGTTTGATGAGTTTTTTGATTCCCTTGAACAAAAATAACATATTGTCTTTTAGAGGAAAATGGTGAAAGATGACTATATATTATGTTAGAGAGGTTGATGAGAGTGAAAAGAAGATTGGGTGTGTCAATTTATCCAGACCATAGTGATTTTAAAACCGATGTTAATTATTTAAGACGAGCTGCTTCATATGGTTTTGAGCGTGTGTTTATGTCAATGTTAGAAGTTGAAGGTGGCAGGGAGAAAACTTTTCATAAATTCTATGATATTATTCAAAAAGCAAGGGAACTGGGCTTTGAAGTCATGTTAGATATTGCACCTAATATATTTGATGATCTAGGTATTTCTTATCAAGATTTAAGTTTTTTTAGTGAGCTAGGAGCAGATGGGTTAAGGCTTGATGTTGGATTCAATGGAAGTCGGGAAGCTTTATTATCTTATAATCCTTATGGTTTAATAATAGAACTGAATATGAGTAATGATGTAGCCTATTTAGAGAATATTTTAAGTTATGAAGCTAATAAACCATTTATTTATGGTTGTCATAATTTTTATCCTCAAAAAGGATCAGCTCTTCCTTTAGATTTTTTTAATTCCTGTTCTAAGCGGTTTAAAAACCAAGGAATTAGAACAGCAGCTTTTGTTACTTCTCAATCGGGAAAAATGGGTCCTTGGGAAGTGACAGATGGCTTACCAACTCTTGAAATGCATCGTTATTTACCGATTGATATCCAAACGAAACACTTATTTGCGACGGGTTTAATAGATGATGTCATTATTGGAAATGCTTATGCAACTGATGAAGAATTAAAGAAAATGAGTGAAGTGAATAAATATCAATTAATTTTTAATGTTGAATTATTGGAAGATACTCAGGAGCTGGAAAAGGAAATATTATTTGATAATCAACATTTTAGACGAGGTGATATTACTGATTTAGTTATTCGTTCGACTAACGTTCGAGTGAAATATAAAGAGTTAAATCGTGAACATGATAATGGTGAAGAATTTGTTTTAGGAGACATCTTAATTGGTAATAAGTTATTTGGACAATATAACAATGAGTTACAAATTGCTCTATTGGATCACTCTGATGAAAGAAAGAATAAGGTTGGACGTATTAAGTTACAAGAACAGTTTTTACTTGATTACGTGAAACCTTGGAGTAAATTCAAGTTTGAATATGAATAAAGTAGAATAAACTAAAAAGAGAGAGTGTAATATAAACCGTGTAAGTAACCTACCATCCTAGGTAGTGGGTTGCTTCGCGGTTTTTCTTTTTTTACAATAGATTAAAGGAGTGGTAAGTCATGACAAAAAAGAAAAAAGATCAAAAATCAGCGAAGTTAGCTCAATCAATTATTGATGCCTATCAACCAGAATCGGTTGAAGACATGCAAGAAGCCCTAAAAGATGTTTTTGGACCGATGTTTGAAGCAATGCTTCGTGGAGAATTAGATAATCATTTAGGTTATGAGAATCAGTCAAGACAAGAAAAAGAAACTCAAAACAGACGGAATGGATATGGAAATAAAAAATTAAAAACAAGTTTTGGTGAATTAGACATTCAGGTTCCTAGAGATAGAGACGCTTCTTTTGAGCCAGAAATTATTCCTAAAAGAAGCAGAGACGTTTCAAGTATTGAAGGAAAAGTTCTTTCTATGTATGCCAAAGGCATGAGTCAACGAGATATTGCCTCGACAATTGAAGATATTTATGGTTTTACTATTTCTCATGATATGGTGTCGGATATCACAGATCAAATATTACCAGAACTTGAGGAATGGCAAATCAGACCTCTGGCCAAATGCTATGCCTTCTTGTTTGTCGATTGTATGTATGTCACTCTAAGAGAAAATTATGAAGTGAAAGAATGTGCGGTGTATACAATTCTTGGTTATGATTTAAAAGGAAATAAAGAAATTCTAGGTCTTTGGCTAAATCAAACAGAATCGAAAAATAGATGGATGCAGATTTTTGATGAGATTAAAGAGCGTGGCGTTGAAGATATTTTGTTTATTTCAATGGATGGTGTATCAGGGCTTGAAAATGGAGCCAAAGCTATTTTCCCAGGTGTTGTCGTTCAACGTTGTCTGGTCCATTTAGTTAGAAATGCCCTTCGTTATGTGCCAAGTAAAAGTTATAAAGAGGTTTGTAAGGATATGAAGTCTTTTTACAGTGCCTCCTCTTTAAAAGCGGCTCAAACAGCTTTTGATACCTTTCAAACAAAGTGGGCAGTCTATCCTGGAGCTATTGATGTTTGGAAAAGAAATTTCCACCATGTCGAACAATTATTTGATTACGGCTCAGCTATTCGAAAAATAATGTACACGACAAATGCTGTAGAAAGTGTTCACTCTAGTTTCCGCAAGGTAACTAAAAAAGGAGCTTTCCCTAATGAGAATGCCCTTCTTAAGCTATTATATCTTCGAGTGAAAGAACTTCAAAGTAAATGGGAAGGTGGGCATGTTCATAATTGGGCTATGGTGCTTAACCAATTAACGGTCAACGACTCTTTTTCAAAACGTGTCGAAAAATATAATCGTTACTAATCAAAATAAGTGAGACATATAAAATTTGACAACGAGTCTCTCGTCCTGCGATTTTTTATCGGGACAAGAGGTTTATTAAAAATACCCTCTTATTCCTAGAGATTATCACAGGACGACTCATTGTCAAATTGAGTTTCTATTTTTATTTTTAAGGAATTTACACACTTAACTTGACAAACCCTTTTTTTAAGTTAAAACATTGATTCTAATGTATCTTGTATTTCCTTAAATCCTTTATGTACTCTGCCTAAAAATTTTTGGTTATATTCATTGAACTGAGAAACAAGGAATCTCTCCAGAGATTCTTCATTAGGAAATTGTTCTTTTCTCTTTGTATATTTTTTTAACTGTTTATTAAATCCCTCAATCAAGTTAGTTGAGTAGATAGTTCTTCTGATTGATGGTGGGAAGTTATAGAAAGTTAATATAGCAGGATTCAAGAGTAATTTAACTACTCGTGGATACTGCTTTTTCCATTTATCTATCATAAAACTTATTTGATTCATAGCTTCTTCTTTTGAAGCTGCTTGATAAACCAATTTGAAATCATTACAGACTTCTTGTCGATCACTAACACGAACCTTATGAGCAATATTTCTAGAGATATGGACACAACATTGTTGAAATTGAGCATTTGGATAGACACTATGGATACTATCGTGAATACCACTTAAACCATCAGTTACAACTAATAAAACCTCTTCTAAACCACGATCTTTTAAATCTTGAAGTATCTCTTTCCAAACATAAGCAGATTCGGTTGGAGCAATAGTAAATCCTAGAACCTCTTTGGTTCCATCCAATCGAATGCCTATCACAATATAAACGGCTTCTTTTGATACGGTTTGTCTCTTTAAAGGAATATGAGTAGCATCCATAAAAATGACTGAGTATTTAGCTTCTAAAGTTCTTTCTTTAAAAGCCAAAACATCTTCAGATACGATTTTACTCATGTTTGAAATAGTTTGTGGTGTGTAATAATGACCATACATTTTTTCAATTAGATCAGAGATTTCAGACATAGTGATCCCTTTTTTAAATAGCTGAATAATAGTAGTTTCTAAGGAATCATTGGTTCTTTTATAGGCTGGTAATGTTTGTTGGGAAAATTCTCCATTTCTATCTCTAGGAATCACCAAATTTAATTCTCCATATTCTGTTTTAAATGAACGTGAGTAATTCCCATTGCGGGAATTACCTGAATTAAATCCAGCTCTATCATACTTTTCGTAGTCAAGAAACGCTGTTAATTCAGCCTGTAATAATGAGTTGATAGCGAGTTCTAAATGACGACGAAATAAATCATCTAAATCACCTTTATTAATTAGTGTTTCCATTATTTCTGTAGTAAAATGAGTCATGAGAAAGTCCTCCTATAAAATTTCTGTGTCGTAACTTTAATTTTACAGAATGGACTTTCTCTTTTTCTACCCTAAATTTCTATTTACACAAAATATTTTACCCTATCGGGAGACACGCTATAGATATTGAGAATAGCTTAAATGAATGGTTAAAAAAATGCCCTAATCACTTGTTTAAATCTATCACATTTGATTGTGGCAAAGAATTTTCTAACTGGAAATCTATCAGTAACTTAAATGATATTGATATCTACTTTGCTGACCCTGGTACACCTTCACAACGAGGTTTAAATGAAAATTCTAATGGGCTATTGCGTAAGGATGGATTGCCTAAGAAAATGGATTTCAACGAAGTTGATGAATCTTTCATTCAATCTGTTGCATCCAAAAGAAATAATATTCCTAGAAAATCATTAAACTATAAAACACCATTAGAAGTATTTTTGAGCTATGTAGACAATGACATTTTGTCTAGCTTAATTTGACAAATGAAAAATAATAAAAAAACAGACGATATCTCTTGCATTAGATAAATAATTCATGTAGATTATCAGAGGAATGAGAAACATTATACTATTTTTGTTAATCAATGATCGTCTTTTATTCCCAAAATAAATTGGTTTAAAATTTAGGAGGATGAAAATGAAAATTTTCGATTATGAGGACATTCAATTAGTACCAAACAAGTGTATTGTAAAGAGTAGATCAGAGTGTGATACAAGTGTCACTTTAGGTAATAGAACATTTAAGATGCCAGTTGTTCCTGCCAATATGCAAACTATTATTGATGAGAGTGTGGCAGAGCATTTAGCTGAGAATGATTATTTTTATATTATGCACCGTTTTGATGAAGCAGGTCGTAAAGATTTTATTAAGGACATGCATGATAAAGGTTTATTTGCTTCAATCAGTGTGGGTGTAAAGGATAATGAATATGATTTTGTAAAAGAATTAAAAGAAGAAAACTTAATTCCTGAATATGTGACAATTGATATTGCTCATGGTCATTCAGATGCTGTGATTAATATGATTAAACATTTGAAAAAATATTTACCGGAAACTTTTGTTATTGCAGGAAATGTTGGAACACCAGAAGCTGTTAGAGAGCTAGAAAATGCTGGGGCTGATGCGACTAAAGTTGGGATTGGTCCAGGTAAAGTGTGTATCACAAAACTTAAAACAGGTTTTGGTACAGGTGGATGGCAATTGTCAGTGTTAAGACGTTGTAGTAAAGCAGCTAGAAAACCACTGATTGCTGATGGTGGTATCCGTACTCATGGTGATATTGCAAAATCAATTCGTTTTGGTGCTACAATGGTGATGATTGGATCACTGTTTGCAGGACATGAGGAATCTCCTGGTGAGATGAAAGAAGAAGATGGCATATTATACAAAGAATACTTCGGATCAGCTTCAGAACATCAAAAAGGTGAGCACAAAAATGTTGAAGGTAAAAAAATCTGGATCAAATACAAAGGTAAATTAGATGATACATTAATGGAGATGCAACAAGATTTACAATCGTCAATTTCTTATGCCGGTGGTAAAGATGTGGATGCTATTCGTAAAGTAGATTATGTTGTTGTAAAGAACTCGATTTTTAATGGAGATATTTTTTAAAAAAGCTAAAAAACTTATCAAGAGGATGGGAAACCCAAACCTTGATAAGTTTTTTTGGGGTTTGTCAAGTTAAGTGTGTAAATTCCTTAAAAATAAAAATAGAAACTCAATTTGACAATGAGTCGTCCTGTGATAATCTCTAGGAATAAGAGGGTATTTTTAATAAACCTCTTGTCCCGATAAAAAATCGCAGGACGAGAGACTCGTTGTCAAATTTTATATGTCTCACTTATTTTGATTAGTAACGATTATATTTTTCGACACGTTTTGAAAAAGAGTCGTTGACCGTTAATTGGTTAAGCACCATAGCCCAATTATGAACATGCCCACCTTCCCATTTACTTTGAAGTTCTTTCACTCGAAGATATAATAGCTTAAGAAGGGCATTCTCATTAGGGAAAGCTCCTTTTTTAGTTACCTTGCGGAAACTAGAGTGAACACTTTCTACAGCATTTGTCGTGTACATTATTTTTCGAATAGCTGAGCCGTAATCAAATAATTGTTCGACATGGTGGAAATTTCTTTTCCAAACATCAATAGCTCCAGGATAGACTGCCCACTTTGTTTGAAAGGTATCAAAAGCTGTTTGAGCCGCTTTTAAAGAGGAGGCACTGTAAAAAGACTTCATATCCTTACAAACCTCTTTATAACTTTTACTTGGCACATAACGAAGGGCATTTCTAACTAAATGGACCAGACAACGTTGAACGACAACACCTGGGAAAATAGCTTTGGCTCCATTTTCAAGCCCTGATACACCATCCATTGAAATAAACAAAATATCTTCAACGCCACGCTCTTTAATCTCATCAAAAATCTGCATCCATCTATTTTTCGATTCTGTTTGATTTAGCCAAAGACCTAGAATTTCTTTATTTCCTTTTAAATCATAACCAAGAATTGTATACACCGCACATTCTTTCACTTCATAATTTTCTCTTAGAGTGACATACATACAATCGACAAACAAGAAGGCATAGCATTTGGCCAGAGGTCTGATTTGCCATTCCTCAAGTTCTGGTAATATTTGATCTGTGATATCCGACACCATATCATGAGAAATAGTAAAACCATAAATATCTTCAATTGTCGAGGCAATATCTCGTTGACTCATGCCTTTGGCATACATAGAAAGAACTTTTCCTTCAATACTTGAAACGTCTCTGCTTCTTTTAGGAATAATTTCTGGCTCAAAAGAAGCGTCTCTATCTCTAGGAACCTGAATGTCTAATTCACCAAAACTTGTTTTTAATTTTTTATTTCCATATCCATTCCGTCTGTTTTGAGTTTCTTTTTCTTGTCTTGACTGATTCTCATAACCTAAATGATTATCTAATTCTCCACGAAGCATTGCTTCAAACATCGGTCCAAAAACATCTTTTAGGGCTTCTTGCATGTCTTCAACCGATTCTGGTTGATAGGCATCAATAATTGATTGAGCTAACTTCGCTGATTTTTGATCTTTTTTCTTTTTTGTCATGACTTACCACTCCTTTAATCTATTGTAAAAAAAGAAAAACCGCGAAGCAACCCACTACCTAGGATGGTAGGTTACTTACACGGTTTATATTACACTCTCTTTTTTTGTATGTATTTATTTTAAAACCCAAGTGTTAATGGCATGTGCCACGCCGTGTTCATCGTGAGATTTTGTTACATGAGTGGCCACATCTTTTACAAACCCAACAGCATTATCCATTGCAACACCCATACCGGCATACTCAATCATAGTTAAATCATTTTCATTATCACCAATAGCCATGATTTCTTCTTGTTTAATGTTAAGCAACTCAGCTAGCTCTTTCACAGCATCTCCTTTTGTTGCTTCCTTATTTAGAATTTCTAAATAATATGGGGCACTTTTTACAACAGAAAAACGTTCTTTAAATTCTTGCGGAAGACGTTCAATGGCTTCATCTAGCTGTTCTTCATCTTCAACCATCATAGCTTTAATAATATCAATCTTATCAGTCATTAAATAAACTGGCTTATATTCAAGGGGGATAGTAGTTAATGTCGCTTCGACAATAGTGTATTTACTAATGTCTGTGTTAGCAGTATACATCGTATCATTATCTTGAACATGTAAATGTACCCCAAGTTTTCTAGACATTAATTCAATGTCTAAATAATCATCATGAGTTAATGGATGTTTTTTTAGTATTTCTTTAGTGCCAACATTTTGAATCAAGGCTCCGTTATAAGTGATGACATAGTTATCATCTTGGTTTAATCCTAGTTCCTCAACAAACGCCATCACTCCCACAGTCGGTCTACCAGTAGCTAATACAACGTGTACTCCTTGTTGTTTAGCTTTTTTTATCGCTTCTTTCACTTCAAAAGTTAATTCTTTTTTTGAGTTTAATAAAGTTCCGTCAATATCGATTGTTATTAATTTAATTGTCATGAGTGTTTACTTCCTTTGTCTTTTTTATTGCACCATTTTGAATCATGTTATTAAATGTTTCCATATCATCTTCAAATAGCGTATAGGTATCACTTTTTATAGCTAACATCTCACTTGGGAAATAAAAGCGTTGATCTCCCTTATTCTCACCGGCAAGTGAGGCGACTAAATCACTAGTTCTTGATAATTCTATAAGAGAACCATCTGGCTGAATTAATTCAATTTGTGTTTTGTTATTTTCTTTGCTTGGTTTATAAAAGTCATAGGGTAAGTCAAAGCTTGACTGTTCCGCTGTATAATAGTCTGTATTGTAGCCTTGTTGCTCAATCAATTCTCGCATTAAATCCAATTCTTTTTTTGTTTCATCTGTATAAGCAACTGACTTAAACGGCTTCCGGTTTAAAAAGCGTTTAGCTAAATCACTTAATACAGGATCATATGATTTACTCCACATGTGAAAACTTGTTGTCAACACCCCATCATCTAAATCAAGATAATCTTCAAGGTTAAAGTTGTTTTTTAGAAAAGGAACCATTAAAGGTGAGGATTTTTCAAAATAGTTTGGTCTAATTAAATAAAGCTCCTTAGCACGCTTTAGTAATTTATCTAAAATAACCTCCATCCCTCTAGACACAGGATGAAAATAAACTTGCATATACATTTGATATCGGCTCACAATATAATCCTCAACAGCATGCATCCCACTAGCATTGAATGTAATACCATCTTTATGTGGTCTGATTACTCTAAGTATACGGGAGAGGTCGAAAGTACCGTACTCAGTCCCTGTAAAATAAGCATCTCTAAGCAAATAATCCATTCGATCAGCATCAATTTGACTAGAAATCAGTTGGACAACTTGTTGATTTGGATAATTTTTTTGAATCACACTAGCGACCTCAAATGGAAAAGTCGAGGAAACTTTTTTAAGTATTTGGTTAATTTCTGTTTCTTCATTAGTAATAATATCGATTGTTAATAATTCATGATTCGTTTTAAAAATTGATTCAAAAGTGTGAGAATAAGGACCATGTCCCACATCATGAAGTAGTGCAGCACATAGAGTGACAAGTCTTTCTGTGTCATCCCAACCATAATCTCCTAAAAGATCTTTTGGATATTGTCTTGTAAAGAAGTTGAGAATTTGTCTTGTTATCTCGTAAACACCTAAGGAATGCCCAAAACGTGAGTGTTCTGCTGTATGGAAAATTAAAGATGTCGTTCCAAGTTGTTTGATTCTTCTTAGGCGTTGAAATTCTTTAGAGTTGATTAGCTCTAATATAATTGGGTGTTCTACTTGGATGTCATGATGGATAGGATCACGAAAAACTTTTTCAAACATCATTGTCTCATTCATTACAGGCTCCTTTCTAGTTAAAAAATAATTTTTTCATTTCGTTGTGTCATTCGTTGAGATTGTTTATTATAGCTTATTTGAAAGTCTTCTGATAGTAGAAAATCGTCAAAAGCCTGTTGAGAATTTTTGTCAAAATCAAATGTTTGACTTAATATTGTTAAAATATCTTCTTTGATATCAGAAACTGAAAAATCAGTCTGAAGTAAATCGTTAATATTAGCCATAGAATCAGGATTGACTGGAGGAAATCCTTCTTGAGCGAACTTATCCTTTAAGCCCTTTTTATAAAAGTCTTGAATCATTTGTCCTCTAGCATGTTGGTCACCCGAAATACTTAAATAAATCATAATAGCTAATCCCTTTTTAATACGGCGCTGAGCAATTCCAGCTATTTTTTTTCCTTTGATACTTAAATCATATTCTCCAGGACAATAAGAATCAACTACTTCATAGGAATCAACCGTTACACCAAATGATTCAAATAAACTTGAGATAATACGTTTCATATCCTCATAGCCTTCATTAATCGTTTTATCTTTATCTGTAGGTTGTGGCATAATAATAGAAAAATTTAAAATACCAGCATCACTCACAACAGCCAGTCCACCCGAATTTCTCACAACAGGAAAGTAGTCATATTGATGAATGACTTTTAAAGCATCCTCTAAGTGAGGTAGTCTTGTATCTTGCATCCCTAATATAGCCTGATTTTTCATTGTCCAAAAATGAAAAATAGGCGTCTTTGTTTGACTAGTGTACTCAGCTAAAATATCTGTGTATATAAAGGGGTCAAAACGTTTAGAATTTCCTAATCCTAGTTGTGTCAGTTGAACTGCTTTTATTTTATCACCCATAAAACATCACTCCTTTTGTGCTTATGTATAGTATTATACCTATTTGAAGGGATAACTTAAAGTATAATGAAAGTATTTAATTGTTTGACAAAAATGAAAAAACATACCACAATAATGTGAAGAAATAAAAAGAGGTGCTTTATGGAAAATAGAAAATCAACACCCATTGCAATTAAGATAAAAACAGAAGTCTTTCAGCATAACGAATTTAAAGAATTTTTAGTCGAAGTGGAGGGACAATTAGTTAGAATTGGCGAGGTCTTGTATTTAAGATATGAAGAAGAGATGGAGGGAGTTGAGAAAAAAGTACCTGTGACTATTAAATTATTACCAACAGGAGACGTGACGTTAATCCGTGCAGGTGAGGTTAGAATGAAGCTTCATTTTGCTTATCAAGAGCAAAAGGATTGTCAGTATAACACACCTTACGGGACTATGATGATCTCAACTTTTACCAATAAAATGCATGTTAGTCTAAAAGACAACCCGTATTCTGGTGATATCACTTGTGATTATGATTTATTTGCTGGTACTGAAAAAATAGGTGTATATCATTTGAATATTGCTTTTACAGCTTAAAATAATCAGGATTTATAAATTTTAAATTGCAATGAAAGTCCACTTATTGTATGATGAATAGTAGACTGTGAAAGGACGTGTGTCAGTTGGAAATAGAAACTTTCAAGGACGTAAACAAAAATGAATTATCAATGATTGAAGTAGCTCATGCTATTTTAGCGCAACGCGGAGACATCATGGATTTTTCTGATTTAGTAAACCAAATTCAAAATTATTTAGGAAAAGCAGATAGCGAAATTAGAGATGTCTTACCACAATTTTATACAGATTTAAATATTGATGGTAGTTTTATTTCACTAGGAGATAACAGATGGGGCTTACGTAGCTGGTATCCAATTGACTCGATTGATGAGGAAGTAACAGGTGTTGAAGAAGATGAAGAAGAAACACCGCGTCGTAAAAAACGTAAAAAAGTTAATGCCTTTATCGTAACAGATGAGGATGCTATTGATTATAACGATGACGACCCAGAAGATTCTGATTTAGGTGATGAAGATGAAGATGATCTTTATGAAGCTAAAGAAGATGAGACTGAAGAGATTAAGCAATATACAACAGACTTATCTGAAATCGGTGCTGACAATGATGTGGATGATGATGTACCAGAAAGCGTTGAAGAAGACTTAACGATTATAGATGAAGATGAGGACGACGAAGACGAGTTATAATTTTATATAAAAGGGTATCTCAGGGTACTCTTTTTTATTTAAATAACTAAAAAGGGAGAATAAACATGTTACATGAAATTGTTGCAAAAATTATTTTAATTTTAAATTCCTTCTCAGTATTAATTTTGTTAGTTGGGGTTGTGAAGGCAGCTTTTGATTTCTTTAAAAATGAGTTCAGCTCAGGAAGTACTCAAGAGATTTCTATGAAACATAATAAAATTAAGCTATATTTAGGATCTTATATTCTACTTAGTTTAGAGGTTTTAATTGCCTCTGATATTATTGAGACAATTTTAAATCCATCAGTTGATGATATGTTGATACTTGGTGGAGTAGTTGTTATTAGAACAGCTATTTCTTACTTCTTAGGAAAAGAAATGGAAGAAGCTGAGGCTAAGACTGCTGAAAAAGCTTCTAATAAAAGCAGCTGAAAAGTAAATAATAAACAAAAACAGCTTAGGCTGTTTTTTTTGTTGATCAAAAGGGTTGACTCAATTTTTGGAAGCCTATACAATTCTAACTATACCAAATATAAAATTAATCAAAGGGGTTATGATAAGATGAGTTTTTCAGATGTATACCAAGAGCATAAGTTATATATTGATGGCAAATGGACAGATGGTGCTGGAAATAACTTTTTAGACAGTTATTCCCCGGTTAATGGAGAAAAGATAGGGACTTTTGTAGATGCTGTTGATAAAGATGTCGATATGGCTGTTGAGGCAGCAACAAAAGCCTTACCTGAATGGCGAGATTGGTCTTTAGTAGATAGGAGTAATGTCTTATTAAAAATTGCTGATGTTATTGATGAGCACACGGAGTACTTAGCAAGAATTGAGTCTTTAGATAATGGAAAACCATTAAGAGAAACTAGGTCGATAGATGTTCCGTTAAGTGCTGATCATTTCAGATATTTTGCAGGAGTGATTCGTAGTGAGGAAGGATCAGCTCAGGCATTTGATAAAAACACGTTAAGTATCGTCTTACGTGAACCAATTGGAGTTGTTGGACAAATTATCCCGTGGAATTTCCCGCTATTAATGGGGGCATGGAAAATTGCTCCAGCACTAGCTGCAGGAAACACGATTGTGATTCATCCATCTTCGTCTACATCGCTAAGTTTATTAGAATTAACAAAACTAATTGGTCCACTGTTACCAAAAGGTGTACTAAATGTTATCACAGGAAAAGGATCTAAATCTGGTGATTACATGCTTCAGCATGAAGGCTTTAATAAATTAGCCTTTACAGGTTCTACAGAAGTAGGTTATAAAGTAGCAAGAGCAGCTGCAGATAAATTAATTCCAGCAACTCTAGAGTTAGGTGGTAAGTCTGCTAATATTTTCTTTGACGATATGCCTTTTGATAGAGCAGTTGAAGGAGCTCAGTTAGGTATCTTATTTAATCAAGGTCAAGTGTGTTGTGCAGGATCTAGAATATTTGTTCAAGAAGGAATCTATGACAAATTTGTTGGTGCCTTAAAAGAGAAATTTGAAGCTGTTGTTGTAGGTAACCCACTAGATAAAGACACACAAATGGGAGCTCAAGTTAACGAGCGACAAGTGGAAAAAATATTAGAGGCTGTTGAAGTTGGACGAAAAGAAGGGGCAACAATTTTAACTGGTGGTAAAAAGTTAGATGGTGAGCTAGAACGGGGCTGCTATATAGCGCCGACTCTTTTAACAGATGTGACAAACGATATGGAAGTAGCTCGTAAGGAGATATTTGGTCCTGTAGCCGTTGTTGTTAAATTTAAGACTATTGATGAAGTAATTAAATTAGCTAATGATTCTGATTACGGTCTTGGTGGTGGTGTTTGGACTGAAAATATAAACACCGCATTAAATGTGAGTCGTCAAATTGAAACTGGACGTATTTGGGTGAATACTTACAATCAAATTCCAGCTGGATCACCATTTGGTGGGTATAAAAAATCAGGTATTGGACGAGAAACTCATAAAGCTATTTTAGATTCATATAGCCAATTTAAAAATATTTATATTGATACAAGTGAAGCTGGATTTGGGTTATATTAAATTCTTCTTTTTTAAAGGAAATTTTCTGAAAGTTTAGAAAAGATTGTGATTACACTGGCATAATCACAGGAACAATGTTAAAATATTGTTGTTAGTTAACTGTCACACATAAGTAATTATGGTGACTATATAATTAGGAGGAATTTAATTATGGCATTAGTATCAGCAGCAGATATGTTAAAAGAAGCTAGAGAAGGTCAATATGCAGTAGGTGCTTTTAATACAAATAACTTAGAGTGGACTCAAGCTATTTTAAAAGGCGCACAAGAATCTAATTCTCCAGTAATGATTCAAACTTCTATGGGTGCAGCAAAATACATGGGTGGATACAAAGTTTGTTACGATATCGTGAAAGACTTAATCGATTCAATGGGAATTACTGTACCAGTTGCACTACATTTAGATCATGGTGAATATGAAGATGCTCTAGAATGTATCGAAATTGGATATACTTCAGTTATGTTTGATGGATCTCACTTACCATTTGAAGAAAACATTGAAAAAGCTAAAGAAGTTGTCGCTAAAGCTCATGCAAAAGGCGTTTCTGTTGAGTGTGAAGTTGGAAGTATTGGCGGAGAAGAAGACGGAATTATTGGTTCTGGTGAATTAGCAGATCCTGCAGAATGTAAAGCAATGTCAGATACTGGTATTGATTTCTTAGCAGCAGGTATTGGTAACATTCATGGTTCTTATCCAGAAAACTGGACAGGCTTAAACTTTGAACGTTTAGCTGAAATTGGTGCTGTAATCGATGGCAAACCAATGGTATTACATGGTGGATCAGGTATTCCTTTAGACCAAATTCAAAAAGCTATTGAATTAGGTGTTTCTAAAATTAATGTTAACACTGAATGTCAAGAAGTGTTTGCAGCAGTAACACGTAAATATATTGAAGAAGGAAAAGATTTAGAAGGTAAAGGTTTTGACCCTCGTAAAATCTTAGCTCCTGGAACTCAAGCAATCACTGAGTTAGTTAAACAACGTATTGAGTGGTTTGGTTCTAAAGATAAAGCTTAATAACTATTAAAAAAAGCAATTGATTTTTTAATCAATTGCTTTTTTACTTTCAAGAAACTATCAATGTCTTTTTTTAATGCCCATCTTATGATAGAATACAATAAGTTAATAGAATAATCGATTAGACAGCTGCTTAATTTAAGCGGCTTTTTTCAAGAATAAAGTGAGGAAATCAATTAAATATGAAAAAATTAGTGGTAAATGGTGGAAAAAAATTAAAGGGAACAGTAACTATTAGTGGAGCTAAAAATAGTGCTGTAGCATTAATCCCAGCAGCCATTTTGGCTGACTCTCCTGTTGTTTTAGAAGGTGTACCAGATATTCAAGATGTTCACTCACTAAAAGAGATTTTAGAGATAATGGGTGTTCAGGTAACTTTTGAGAATAATCGTATGGTGATTGATCCAACTAACATGGTATCTATTCCAATGCCAAGTGGAAAAATCAATAGTTTAAGAGCATCTTATTATTTTATGGGCGCATTATTGGGTAAGTTTGGTGAGGCTGTTGTTGGTCTTCCAGGCGGTTGTTATTTAGGGCCTCGTCCTATTGATTTACACGTTAAAGGATTTGAGTCATTAGGTGCAACAGTCAAGACAGAACACGGGGCTACTTATTTAGATTCTCCAAATGGGTTAAAAGGTACTAGAATCTATATGGACATGGTTTCAATCGGAGCAACGATTAACGTGATGTTAGCGGCTGTTAAAGCTGAAGGACGTACAGTGATTGAAAATGCTGCAAGAGAACCTGAAATTATTGATGTAGCAACACTGTTGAATAACATGGGAGCTAAAATTCGTGGTGCTGGTACAAATGAAATTCGAATTGATGGTGTAAAAGAATTAAAAGGTTGTCGTCATTCAATGATTCCTGACCGTATTGAGGCTGGTACTTATCTGTCTCTTGCTGCAGCATATGGCGATGGCGTTGTCGTTCAAAACGTGATTCATGAGCATCTAGAGAGCTTTATTTCTAAATTGGAAGAGATGGGTGTTCCTATGACAATCACAGAAGATAGCATCATCGTTGAGCCTACCAATGATTTGAAACCAATTAATGTAACAACTGTACCTTATCCAGGGTTTGCAACCGACCTACAACAACCATTAACACCACTATTGTTACGTGCCAATGGACAAAGTATGGTAACAGATACTATTTATGAAGCGCGTGTCAATCATATTCCAGAGCTTGCTCGTATGGGTGCTGATGCTACTGTTGAAGGGAAAATGATTGTCATTAATGGTCATAATGACATTAAACTCTCAGGAACAGAAGTGACAGCTAGTGATTTAAGAGCTGGAGCTTGTCTTGTGATTGCTGGTATTATGGCAGATGGGACGACAAAGATTTCAAATGTTGAAAACATTTTACGTGGTTATGATAATATTATTGAAAAGCTAACAGGTCTTGGTGCTGATATTTACATGGAAGAAGATATAGACAAAGAGGGATAGAAAATGCGTGATTACCTAACAATGGGCGAACTTGAACAAAAAACCCTAAAAGAGATCTACACTTATGCAAAGGATTTTAAAATTCCATATTATAGCCAAATGAATAAAAAAGAACTATCTTTAGCCGTTATTCGTGCTCAAGCTGAAAAACAAGGATTTTTTATGGTAGAAGGTGTATTAGATATTGTCTCAAGTGATGGGTATGGTTTTTTAAGACCAATTAACTATACTTCTAGTAAGGAAGATATTTATATCTCATCTTCTCAAATTAGACGTTTTGGCCTTAGAAATGGTGACAAAGTGGCCGGAAAAGCTCGTCCACCAAAAGAGTCTGAACGCTATTATGGTTTAATGCATGTTGAGACAGTGAATGGTAAGAATCCAGAAGATGCAAAAGAGCGTCCTCATTTTCCAGCACTAACGGCTCTTTATCCTGATAAACAGCTCGTTCTTGAGACAACACAAAAAGAACTATCTACTCGTATGATAGATGTTTTTTCTCCAGTTGGTTTTGGTCAGCGTGGGTTAATTGTTGCTCCACCAAAAGCGGGTAAAACAAGTATTATAAAAGATATTGCAAATGGCATTGCAACGAATCATCCTGATGCTGAATTAATTGTTTTACTCATTGATGAACGTCCAGAAGAAGTTACTGATATTGAGAGAAGCGTCAAGGGAGATGTTGTGTCTTCTACTTTCGATCAAAAACCAGAAAATCATACACGTGTCGCTGAGCTTGTTTTAGATAGAGCTTTGCGTTTAGTAGAAGATAAGCGTGATGTGATTATTTTAATGGATAGTATTACCCGTCTTGCTAGAGCTTATAACTTAGTGATTCCTCCAAGTGGTAGAACACTAAGCGGAGGAATTGACCCTGCTGCCTTTTACAAACCTAAACGATTCTTTGGTGCCGCAAGAAATATTGAAGAAGGTGGAAGTTTAACGATTTTAGCAACGGCTTTAGTTGATACGGGAAGCCGGATGGATGATATTATTTACGAAGAATTTAAAGGAACAGGTAATATGGAGCTTCATTTATCTCGCGAATTATCCGAAAGGCGAGTATTTCCTGCGATTGATATTAAGCGCTCAGGTACAAGGCGTGAAGAGCTCTTGATGTCACCAAAACATTTAGAAGAGATTTGGAAATTAAGACGTAATATGAAGGGCGATTCGATAAATTCAACGAATCAATTGTTAACCTTTATGAAAAAAACAAAAAACAATGCCGAGTTTTTTGAATCATTTAAAGATGTTTCATTTTCTAAAAAATGATTTGCTAAATGAATAGTAACATGTTAATATAGTACCGTTATTAAATAACTCTGTCTCAGCAAATGATTCAGGGCGAAGGAGAGAAAATTAATGAAACAAGACATTCATCCAAATTACCAACCAGTAGTATTCATGGACACTCAAACAGGGTTCAAATTCTTATCTGGTTCAACAAAAACATCTGAAGAAACAGTTGTATGGGAAGATGGCAACACTTACCCAGTAATCCGTGTAGAGGTTACATCTGATTCTCACCCGTTCTATACTGGACGTCAAAAATTTACACAAGCAGACGGACGTGTGGATCGTTTCAACAAAAAATACGGTCTCAAAGACGAAAACGCTGCAGAGTAATCAGCAGTCGTTTCCAATTTTTTATGCCAATATTTATAGAGGTTATCCATTTTGGATATCCTCTTTTTTGTTTTAAATAAGTGTAAGTGATTGTGAAATTCAAATGATTGTAGAGGGATAAAATAGATGTAATGTCTATGATAAAAAAGTGTATAAAGCTAGAAATGCTGTTAAATAAGGAATTGAAATTATTTTCTAATGGTATTTATTGATATTATGACAGACTTTAGGAGGAATAATATACCAAGAAATGATAGATTACGAGGGAAAGAAGGTGAAGGCAGATGATAATAAGTCACATGCTAAAAGCGAAAAGGAAAGAATATCAATTAACACAAGAGCAGCTAGCAGAAAAAATATATGTATCTAATAAAACGATTTCAAATTGGGAAACAGGAAAAACCAAACCAGATATTGAAAGTCTTATACTCCTAGCTAAGTTATTTGACCTATCTCTAGATAATTTATTATTGGAGGGATCAGATATGGTGAAAAGTATGGATAAAGATATTAAGAAGGGTAGAAATTTAAAGAAAATTCTTGCATTGGTGATATTACCTTTGATCATCATTATTATTTGTTTGTCATGGGTAACTTACAAAGGTAGTCATAAGACTATTGTGCCGTTATCTGACATTTCAAATATTGAAATGTCAGATAACGGCACAATTAACTGGGACAACTAAAATAACTGGTGAGATATCCATAGGTAAATTTGAGTCTATTGATTTTGTTGATGCTGTGGTGGAAAATAATGTTTTATATTTAATGATTTATAAAGAACCAAAATTAATATCCAAAAAATCAGCTTTTACCATTGATTTGAATGATGAATTTAAAAATCGTAACACTACTATAGCTGATATAAATGAAGTAGTATTCACTTATTGAGATACAACATTACTAAATGGGTATGATAAAAGGCAGTTGACAGAAGACTTCCCACGAAAAGAGATATGGAAAAGATAAAACAATAAGAGTCTGACTTTTGATCAGTCTCTTATGGGTTTGTCAAGTTAAGTGTGTAAATTCCTTAAAAATAAAAATAGAAACTCAATTTGACAATGAGTCGTCCTGTGATAATCTCTAGGAATAAGAGGGTATTTTTAATAAACCTCTTGTCCCGATAAAAAATCGCAGGACGAGAGACTCGTTGTCAAATTTTATATGTCTCACTTATTTTGATTAGTAACGATTATATTTTTCGACACGTTTTGAAAAAGAGTCGTTGACCGTTAATTGGTTAAGCACCATAGCCCAATTATGAACATGCCCACCTTCCCATTTACTTTGAAGTTCTTTCACTCGAAGATATAATAGCTTAAGAAGGGCATTCTCATTAGGGAAAGCTCCTTTTTTAGTTACCTTGCGGAAACTAGAGTGAACACTTTCTACAGCATTTGTCGTGTACATTATTTTTCGAATAGCTGAGCCGTAATCAAATAATTGTTCGACATGGTGGAAATTTCTTTTCCAAACATCAATAGCTCCAGGATAGACTGCCCACTTTGTTTGAAAGGTATCAAAAGCTGTTTGAGCCGCTTTTAAAGAGGAGGCACTGTAAAAAGACTTCATATCCTTACAAACCTCTTTATAACTTTTACTTGGCACATAACGAAGGGCATTTCTAACTAAATGGACCAGACAACGTTGAACGACAACACCTGGGAAAATAGCTTTGGCTCCATTTTCAAGCCCTGATACACCATCCATTGAAATAAACAAAATATCTTCAACGCCACGCTCTTTAATCTCATCAAAAATCTGCATCCATCTATTTTTCGATTCTGTTTGATTTAGCCAAAGACCTAGAATTTCTTTATTTCCTTTTAAATCATAACCAAGAATTGTATACACCGCACATTCTTTCACTTCATAATTTTCTCTTAGAGTGACATACATACAATCGACAAACAAGAAGGCATAGCATTTGGCCAGAGGTCTGATTTGCCATTCCTCAAGTTCTGGTAATATTTGATCTGTGATATCCGACACCATATCATGAGAAATAGTAAAACCATAAATATCTTCAATTGTCGAGGCAATATCTCGTTGACTCATGCCTTTGGCATACATAGAAAGAACTTTTCCTTCAATACTTGAAACGTCTCTGCTTCTTTTAGGAATAATTTCTGGCTCAAAAGAAGCGTCTCTATCTCTAGGAACCTGAATGTCTAATTCACCAAAACTTGTTTTTAATTTTTTATTTCCATATCCATTCCGTCTGTTTTGAGTTTCTTTTTCTTGTCTTGACTGATTCTCATAACCTAAATGATTATCTAATTCTCCACGAAGCATTGCTTCAAACATCGGTCCAAAAATATCTTTTAGGGCTTCTTGCATGTCTTCAACCGATTCTGGTTGATAGGCATCAATAATTGATTGAGCTAACTTCGCTGATTTTTGATCTTTTTTCTTTTTTGTCATGACTTACCACTCCTTTAATCTATTGTAAAAAAAGAAAAACCGCGAAGCAACCCACTACCTAGGATGGTAGGTTACTTACACGGTTTATATTACACTCTCTCTCTTATTGTTTTTTTACTCTTTATAAATTTTTTATAGTTTCTAAATTGCAACATTAAGTTAGCCACTCTGGTAAAAATATCTAAATATCAGTGTTATTTTATTGAACCCCTTACTTACCAACATGTTTTGATCTTAAGATTTTGAATTTCTTCTAAAAACAATGTTGCTGGTTGTCTATAGTTTAAAATTTTACGCGGCAAAAGATTAACTTTTTCAGTAGCCAGTTGTATGAACTGCTTTGAGTAGTGACAGATAGGCGTTCCTTTCGGAACAAATTGTCGTAATAAACCATTATGTCTTTCGTTTGTTCCTCGTTCCCAAGATGAATAAGGGTGAGCAAAGTAGATATCAGTCATTTGTTGCAGAGTATCATCAAGTGAGCTAAATTCACTGCCATTATCAGCAGTAATCGATTGAAATATGCTACTAAATCGGGCTCTTCCAAACTCATATTTTAACTGTTTAATAGCGTAACTAACTGACTCTTCAGTATGATCATCTAGAACAACAGTGATCATATAGCGAGTTTTTCTTTCAACAAGTGTAAGTAGAGCATTATCATCTTTAGATTTTGAACCAATGACACTATCTATTTCCCAATGACCAAACTCTTTTCTAGAATCAATTCTGCTAGGGCGTTCATCAATTGACTTTCCAAGAGCTTTTTTATGCTTATGACTTCTTTTCTTTTTAGGTGATAATCTGACTTTCATCTTGAGGTGATGATTTCTGACCGGTAAAAATCCTTTATCAATATAATTATAAAGTGTCTTAGTAGAAACAAGAGGTTTATCCCAAGTCCCTAAAGACTTGATAAAACCAACAATTGCATCTGGTGACCAATTAAAGTCTATCATTTGTTTACAGGCATAATTAATAAAATCAACAGCACTAACTAGCTTAGATTTCGAACCACAGCGTTTCCTGTTTTCTATGTATTTAGCTTGCCCCGTATCAGCAAAATAGAGTTGTTTAGGTTTCTTATTTTCTTTGATTTGCGTGGTCGTTCCTCGTTTAAGCTCATTACTTATTGTTTGATGGTGTCGGCCTAATCGTCTACCAATTTCTCTATTAGAGTCTCCCATATTATGCCAAACTTCAATAAGCTGCCTTTCCTTTAAGGAAAGATGTTTATAACTAGATGTCTTTGTGTTATTCTTAATTTTCACCATGATAAAAATTCCTTTCGTTGTTGGGTAGTTACTTCAATGATACACGAATTTTTACCATGGTGTTTTTTTATTATTTTAGAGTGGCTAACTTGATTTTACAACTAAGCAATTTTTTATAGTTAATTAACTCATAAATAATAGTTGCAATAGAAATCACAATCATAATATCAAAAAACTTAATCATCACACCTAGATTATGGCTGTATCTTAACCATAAGAAAAACAAGCAAAAGATGACGACTAATTTACCCTTTAATCCCAAGCGATCCTTTATAAAAGCTTCTGATTTATCTTTTTCTCTCACAATCTCACTCTTTTCTAATTTTTAACTCATCATATCCTTATAAAAATAGTTTGTCAATTCACTAATTAGTGGTTATAGTTAAGAAAATAATTTTTAAAAGGAGTCTTTTATATGAAGTATAATCAGTCATCTCTCGTTTTTTTCGTTCTGTTTCTTATCTTTCTATTCATTTCAGTGTTAAGCTCTAGTATCCAAACTTTTGCTGATAGTCAGAGTAGTGCTTTTATCATGTGGCTAGTAGGTACGCCATTACTTTTACATGTTGTGACATTGATACCACTAGTGCTAGCTCTCATCATGCAAAAGAAAAAGTAAGACAGTTATTCATTTTAGAGGATAATACCTCCTTTTTTTGATTTTTTTGTGATCTCAGTCCTGTTTAAAATCCTTTATGCTATAATATATTTTATAATTAAGGAGTGTGATTAATTGTGACATTACAAAGTAAAATCAAAGAAGAACTACAAGTCAAATCAAACATTAATCCTAAAGAAGAAATAAGAGAACGTGTGGATTTTTTAAAAGAATATTTAAAGAAACATCCCTTTTTAAAGTCTTTTGTTTTAGGAATTAGTGGCGGTCAAGATTCGACTTTGGCTGGAAAAATCAGTCAAATGGCGATTACTGAAATACGTGAAGAAACTAAAGATGAGGCGTATAAATTTATCGCTATTAGGTTACCATACGGCTTACAAAATGATGAAGAGGATGCCAAGAGTGCGATTAGGTTTATTAATCCAGATGAGTCTTTTGTAGTGAATATTAAATCAAGTGTCGATGCCTTAGCTAATGAGTTGAAAGTGGCAACAGGTGAAGATATGACAGATTTTAATAAAGGAAATATCAAGGCTCGGGAGCGTATGGTGACTCAGTTTGCTATTGCAGGTCAATTTAAGGGAGCTGTTATTGGAACAGATCATGCAGCTGAAAATTTAACAGGATTTTTTACAAAATTTGGTGATGGTGCTGCTGATATCTTACCTTTATATGGTCTAAATAAACGTCAAGGTAGAGCCTTGCTAAAAGAATTGTCAGCACCTAAAGCATTATATGAAAAAATTCCAACAGCAGATCTTGAAGAAAATAAACCAATGATTGCTGATGAGGATGCTCTTGGTGTGACTTACGAGGCGATTGATGATTATTTAGAAGGAAAAGAAGTATCATCTAAGGATAAAATAATCATTGAATCATGGTATAAAAAAGCTGAGCATAAACGTCATTTACCAATTACTTTAGGAGATACGTTTTGGAAAAAATAAAACAAGAAAAATGGTTTCAAACAACGTTAAAAGTTCTAAAACATCCTGTGACTAAAGTAGTATTTACTTTAATTTTGGTTTATATAAGTAATTTTTACTTACAAATGAGTCAAAATAACTGGGATATGCATTTAGCCTACAAATTTGCTACAAGTTGGCATGTAGAGAAATTTTTATTAGGAACACTGGTCTTACTGATACTAGATGCTTTTTTGATTGCATTTAGTGGATCCTTTTTAGTAGGAAATAGCTTTTATGGTTTATCCATCCTACTTCTGGGAATCGCTAATTTTGAAAAAATGAGTAAGCGAATGGAGCCGATTTATCCAGATGATTTAAAAATGATCATTGAGTGGACGATGTTAAAAGATATGATAGGAACCTTTTATTTTGTGATTGCTATGATTTTGATTTTTGCTATAATCGCTCTTTTTGCTTATTCGATTTATAAATCAAGAAAATTATCTAAAAACACCCAAATTGTGAGATTAATTATTTTTACTTTATCCTTTTCTTCACTTATTTACATTGATAATTTCAATAAACCGAATAATTTACTTAGAAAAGCCTATGATAAAACGGCTTTATGGATACCTTATAGTCAAAAGATGAATTATTATAACACAGGATTTATGGGGGGGTTTTTATATAATTTATCAGTAGAAGCCATGGATAAGCCAGAGGACTATTCAAAAGAAAAAATGGAGGCCATAGTAGATAAATATAATAAGCAGGCAAATGAGGCAAATGAACTGACACCAAATAGTGAACAACCTAATATCATTTTCTTAATGTCAGAGAGTTTTTCAGATCCAAATAATTTAGCAGGTATTGATTTAAATAAAAATCCAATCAAACCTTTTCAAGAGATTGCTAGTCAGTCTTTGTATTCTGGAGAGATGTTGTCACAAAACTATGGTGGTGGTACAGCTAACATTGAATTTGAAGCTCTAACTGGTTTTTCCATGGAAGTACTAAATTCTCAAATGACCACACCTTATACGATGATGTTACCTAAACAAAAATCATTTCCCTCTGTTGTATCTAACCTTTCTAATCAAGGGTATGAAACGGTAGCTATACATCCTTATAATACATCTATGTATAAGCGAAAGGATGTTTATAATGTTTTAGGGTTTAACAGATTTTTAGATGAATCAACCATGACCCATCAAGAAAAATTAAGTCCTAATGGTTATATTTCAGATGAATCAGCTTTTAATGATGTACTGGATATTTTATCCACATCTGACAAACCAGTGTTTACTCATTTGGTGACGATGCAGACTCACATGCCTTATAATACTAAGTATACTCACTCTGATTATGAATTGAAAGATGGATGGAATGATCCGTCTATTACAAATTATGCACAAGATATTGCCTATACTTCAGAGGCTTTAGGTAAGTTAGTTGAGGACTTGAATCAGTTAGATAGACGAACGATTCTAGTATTCTGGGGAGATCATTTACCTTCTATTTATCCAGAAGAGATTGTTAAAGAAAATGAACCAATTAAGACTCATTTAACTGAATACTTTATTTATGATACGAAACAGAAAATATCACCTCAAGTAGAAACATTAAGCCCATTTTATTTTTCTAGTCTTATGACTCAAGCTCCTGGAATGAAGCAAACAGGCTTTAATGCTTTGATGTTAGAGCTATATCATATTATGCCAGCATTTGAGAAGAGGATGTATTTATACGATAATAAATGGCAAGAAGACATCAACTTACCTGAAAAGGAAAATGGAGTGTTAGAAGATTATAGGCTTGTCATGTATGACACTATAAGTGGTGAAAGATATGGGAATCAGCTGTTTGATGTAGTAAATTAATTGTTATTTTAAACAATACGTTATGATTGAAACTTTCAAAAACTCATGATATACTTTATGAGAATTATTCATAAGGGAGTAACTGGCAGTATACATACTGCGACAACGCCACCATTCTGGAGTAAGAGACTACTTCTGGTGTTGTCTTAATTGGTGAGACTTATGTATGTATAACACATACATAAGTCTCTTTTTATTGAATTTATGTATGCTTAAAAGGAAAGGGGAAAACAAGATGTCAGAACAAAGAAAAAAGCAGCTAAATGATCCATTCTACATTGAATCAGAAGAGGTCGTCTTAGACAAATTAGATACTAGCTCTAAGGGACTATCAACGAAAGAAGCTGAAAAACGATTAAGAGAGTACGGACATAACCAACTATATGAGGGGAAGAAAAAGAGCTTATTTAGTAAATTTTTAGATCAGTTTAAAGATTTTATGATATTGATTTTATTAGCTGCAGCTGTATTATCTTTCTTTATGGGGGATCAAGTTGAGGCGATTATGATTATAGTTGTTGTGTTCATTATGGCAATTTTTGGAGTGGTACAAGAAGCAAAAGCCGAAGAAGCAATTGAAGCACTAAAAGATATGTCCACACCAAATGCTAATGTAAGACGTGATGATACAACAAAAACAATTAAGAGTACAGATTTAGTTCCTGGAGATATTGTCTTACTTGAGGCAGGGGATGTGATCCCTGCTGATATGCGTCTAATTGAAGTGGCATCATTAAAGATAGAAGAAGCAGCGCTTACAGGTGAGTCTGTGCCTGTTGAAAAAGAAGCGATTACTTTAGAAAAACAAGATATCGGTATTGGTGATCGTATTAATATGGCTTATATGAACAGTAATGTAACTTATGGTCGTGGTATTGGTGTTGTTACAGGAACTGGAATGAATACTGAGGTTGGTAAAATTGCTAGCATGTTAGCTCAGTCTGATGAGACTAATACTCCGTTAAAAGAGAATCTAAATAAATTAGGTAAAGTATTATCTATTGTGATTATTATTATCTGTATTATCATGTTTGCAGTTGGTATGTTACGTGGTGGGCATGATTGGATGGAAATGTTATTAACATCTGTATCTTTAGCTGTAGCAGCAATTCCAGAAGGATTACCTGCTATTGTAACGATTATCCTAGCTTTAGGTACTCAAAAAATGGCAAAACGAAATGCTTTAGTTAGAAAGTTACCTGCTGTTGAGACGTTAGGTAGTACTGATATTATTTGTTCTGATAAAACTGGAACATTAACACTTAACCAAATGACAGTTGAGGCTGTTTTTACAAATAATGGTGTGATTGAAGTATCAGAAACAATGCCGGTTGATAATACAACACTTAAAATTATGACTTACTGTAATGATACTAAAATTTCTGATGGAGACGTTTTAATTGGGGATCCAACAGAGACTGCTTTAGTGAAATACGGTATGGATCATGGGTTTGATGTTCAGAAGCAATTAACTAAAGAGCCACGTTTAGCTGAAGTACCATTTGATTCTGAACGTAAATTAATGTCAACGTTCCATAAACTGGATGATGGACGTTACTTTGTAGCTGTTAAAGGTGCTCCTGATGAATTATTAAAACGCTGTGTGTCATATGATGTGAATGGTGTGATTCAGCCAATGGACAAGGCTGAGGAAGATTTGATTTTACAAACTAATACAGGTTTAGCTAAACAAGCTTTACGTGTGTTAGCTATGGCTTATAAGATTGTTGACGAGATTCCAAATGAGTTGTCAAGTGAGAGTGTTGAAACAGATCTGATTTTCTCTGGCTTAGTTGGGATGATTGATCCTGAGAGAAAAGAAGCCGCAGAAGCAGTGCGTGTTGCTAAAGAAGCTGGTATTAGACCGATTATGATTACAGGTGACCACCGCGATACAGCAGAAGCAATTGCAGTACGTTTAGGTATTTTAAAAGAAGGGCAACACAATGCAGTGATTACAGGTGGCGAGCTAAACGAGATGAGTGACGAGCAGTTAGCAAGTGCTATTGAACAATATTCCGTTTATGCTAGGGTGTCACCAGAGCACAAGGTAAGAATTGTAAAAGCATGGCAAAAAGATGGCAAAGTTGTAGCTATGACAGGTGACGGAGTTAATGATGCTCCTGCTCTTAAAACTGCTGATATTGGTATTGGTATGGGAATTACAGGAACTGAAGTCTCAAAAGGTGCCAGTGATATGGTACTGGCTGATGACAATTTCTCAACTATTATTGTGGCTGTTGAAGAAGGTCGTAAAGTTTTCTCAAATATCCAAAAAACTGTACAGTATTTACTTGCAGCCAACTTAGGTGAAGTATTAACGTTATTTATTGCAACGATGATGGGGTGGGATACGCTACTGCCAGTTCATTTATTATGGATTAACGTAGTAACAGATACATTCCCAGCAATTGCTCTAGGTCTTGAGCCAGCTGAAAAAGGTTTAATGAAGTTAAAACCTCGTGGACGTGATTCTGATTTATTCTCTGGTGGTGTGTTGAGTAGTATTATCTATCAAGGTATTTTAGAGGCAGCATTAACGTTAGGTGTTTATTGGTATGCTATTGAGTTTCCAGTCCATACAGGATATGATGCGATTCATGCTGATGCGTTGACAATGTCTTATGCAACACTAGGCTTGATTCAGTTATTCCATGCATTTAACGTGAAATCTGTTCATAAATCAATCTTTACTGTTGGGGTATTTAAAAATAAAATCTTCAACTATGCGATTCTTTTATCATTTGTCCTACTTGCTTCGACCATTGTTATTCCAGGATTTAATGATTTATTTAAAGTAGCTCATTTAGATGGTGCACAGTGGTTGGTAGTCTTAATTGGTTCATTTGCGATTATTCCAATTGTTGAAATCGTAAAATGGGTCCAAAGAAAAACAATTTATAAAGATGCTTAAATCAAAGTAAAAGATAACTACCTAAGAGGTGATGTATTATTCATTTCTTAGGTAGTTTTTTTGATTAATTTACTATTAGGTGAAAAATGACATAAATATTTGTGAAATTATCGTTTTTTACTTTAAATTTATAAATAAAACAGGTAGAATGATAGGGAATGACGAAAAGCGAGGGATTATTTTGAAAAAAGTAAACGTAAGAGAATATTTACAAATCATTAATGATGTTGTGACAGAATCAGAAAGTGTTGGAGAAAAAACAAATGACTCTTTTGAGGCTGTAAGAAATGCTATTGATAACAATACATTATCAGACTTAACTTCAGAAGAATTAACAAAAGTTAAAGCTGCTTTTGCTGAGGGAACTGAGGAGTATCGTGTTGTTGCAAATAGATTAACGCACTCAAAAGCACCTATTCAAGTAATGGGTATCCACAGAAAATTAGAAAAAGCATATGAAGAATATGTTAATGCTTGTCAATTAATGGTGGACTCAATTGATGCAGAAGGTGCAAGTGTTGACATTGACATGTTTAATGAATCAGAACTAAAACAAGATGAGTCAACTGATGTGATTTCATTCTGTATTCAACGTATCACACAACTTGTTATGAAGGGCTAATAACCAGAAGAGAGATGATTAGTCATCTCTTTTTTTTCAAATTTTTTTAAGTTAAAGAGGAGATAGTGATGAAGACACGTCTAGCAATAATATCTGATTTAGATAGATTAAATATGATTCAATATGAAGCTGCTAATCGCATAAAAGAAACAGGATCAACCCAGTGGGCTACTGTTTTACTTGGTGAAGAAAAAGCTAATTTAAAGAAACAAGTAGAACAAGGGCATGTCTGGGTGATTGAGGAGAATGAGACTATATTAGGTTTATTATATTTATATGACACACCAAATACTTGGGATAGAATGCTTTGGGAGAATCAAGAACTTATACCAGGTGCTTGTTACCTACATAAACTAGCTTTATCTAATGAAGCTGTTGGTAAAGGAGTTGCTGATGAATTTCTTCATCAAACCATGACATATGTTCATAATAACAATCAAGTCATTTGTTTAGATTGTATGGCTCAAAAGGAAATGCTATCTAAACTTTACGAGCGAGTAGGGTTTGAATTTATAGCCAGTGTCCCTGTTACAAATGATGAGTTTAATAAGGAGCTATTTAATTTATATAGATTTCCTTAAATTGCAAAACCAGTGAGGAGGCTCATAGTATGAGTCAAAAGAAAATGTTACCAGGGTTAACAGAAGAAGAAGTATTGGATAGAGTAGCACGGGGTGAGGTAAATCAATCAATTCCTTCGACAACACGCTCCTTAAAACAAATATTTTTTGATAATAGTGTGACTTTGTTTAATTTTATTAACTTGGTTATAGCAGGTTTTATTATTTATACAGGTAGTTATAAAAATTTATTATTTCTTGGTGTTATTATTACTAATACTGCAGTTGGTATTTATCAAGAAATGCGTGCTAAAAAAAATATTGATAAACTTAGCTTATTAAATGAAGCAAAGGTAACTGTTATTAGGGAGTATGAGTACCAAGATATTCCTCAAAATGAGGTTGTTAAAGATGATTTAATTATGCTAAGACGTGGTCAGCAAGTAGTTGTTGATGGTGTGGTAATTGAAACAGAAGGTATGGAGTGTGATGAATCACAGTTAACTGGTGAATCTGATCCAATTATTAAAGTTAATGGTTCTGATATTTTGTCAGGAAGTTTTATAATAAGTGGTCATGGTATCATCCAAGCAGTAAGTGTTGGTGAGAAGAGCTACAGTTACAAACTAAGTATTGAAGCTAAGCAGTCAAAGGGGTTATATAGTGAATTAATTTTTATGATGAAACGCTTGATTCGTATTTTAACAGTTATTATTATTCCTCTTGGGGCTTTGTTGATGTTTACAAGCATCACTAGTGGTGCTTTATTAGATGAGGCTATTTTAGGAAGCACTGCTGCTATTATTGGAATGATTCCAGAAGGGTTAATCCTTTTGACAACTGTAGCCTTGGCTGTTGGTGTTATAAAGTTAAGTAGGCAACAAGTTTTAGTACAGACTATGGGAGCTATTGAGACATTAGCTAGAGTGGATGTACTTTGTCTAGACAAAACAGGCACACTGACAAGTGGAAATTTGAAAGTGGTCGAAGCAGAAGTGATTAATCAAAGTGATCATTCTTTAACAGAGTTTTCTAAATTAGTCAGCTCTATTGTGCATGGGCTTAAAGAAGACAATGCTACAGGAACAGCTTTAATGCAGTATTTTAGAGAAGAAGAAGAAGGATTTATTGTTGTTAGTCAAATTCCTTTCTCTTCAGCTAGAAAATGGAGTGCAATTAAAAATAATGTAGGTGAATCTTTTTATATTGGTGCCCCGGAGTACTTGTTTAAATCCTTTACAGATGCTCAACAAATTAAAATGAAAGAAGCAATGGCTCAAGGGCTTCGGATTTTGGCAGTTGCTAAAAGTAAACAATTTGAATTAAGTCAGGAACTACCAGAGGATTTAGAATTATTAGGTTTTATTTATTTAGAAGATGAAATTAGAAAAGAAGCCCCTGCAACACTAGCTTATTTTAGACGTGAGAAAGTTGATATTTGTATTATTTCAGGAGATCATCCAGAAACTGTCTCACAAATAGCTAAACGAGCTGGAGTTGATAAGACTGGTGTGGCCATTGATATGAGTCAGGTAACAGATCAAGATATTCCTCAAATTGTTAAAGATTACCGAATTTTTGGTCGAGTTTCTCCAGAGCAGAAGAAAAAGCTAGTGATTGCCTTACAAGATGAGTCACATGTTGTGGGGATGACAGGAGACGGGGTCAATGATATTCTAGCATTGAAACAATCTGATTGTAGTATTGTTATGTCTAATGGAAGTGATGCAGCTAAAGGGATTGCAGATTTTGTGTTGCTGGATTCAAACTTTGATTCTTTAATTGGTGTTGTTTCAGAAGGAAGACAAGTCATTAATAACATTCAACGGGTAGCTTCTCTTTATCTAACTAAAACTGTTTATTCTTTATTATTGGCTGCTGTTTATATTTTTCTAAGTTCTGCTTATCCATTTCAACCTATTCAACTAAGTCCGATTAATGCTTTAACAGTAGGTATCCCATCGTTTTTCCTAGCTCTAAGACCTAATACGTCACCTATTAAGGGTAAATTTTTAAGGAATGTCTTAATTCCACCTATTTCTAGTGGTATCACAGTTGTTATTATGACATTGACTATTGAAGTCTGGGGTAATATATTTCACTGGACATACCCAGAAAAATCAACTGTTACCGTATGGCTAACAGGGTTTGTTGGGTTTATAGTGTTACGTGAAATAGCTAAGCCATTAACTTGGAAAATTAAAACTATGATTAGTGTTCTTTTTGTTTTATTTATCAGTATTTTTATTTTCTTTGGGCGAATATTCTCTTTAGTAGATCTATTTACGATTAAGTTTGCCCTTGTCTATGTTCCGTTAATGATCATAGCCGTTCCTATTTTTTACACAATAAAAAAAGGTGTTACCTGGTTGTTTGATAAAAAATAGATAAAGGCGAACTATTCATAAAAAAACCATATTAAATAGAATTTTTTTGTTAAAAAAATGAACATTCATCGTTAGAATAGTTTCTATATTAAAGAAATGGTGGGTACGATAATGGGGAATTATTTAGTGTTATAAACAGATTTTGGTTTAGTTGATGGAGCAGTAAGTGCTATGTACGGGGTAGCTCATACAGTAAGTAAGGATGTGGTTGTGCAAGATTTGACACATGACATCCCTCCTTATGATATTTGGGTAGCATCATATAGATTGTATCAGACTGTTAAATATTGGGCACAAGGTAGTGTATTTGTCTCAGTGGTGGATCCAGGAGTTGGAAGCACACGAAAAAGTATAGCCGTAGAAACTTTGTCAGGTCACTATATTATCACACCAGACAATGGCTCTCTAACTCACATCATTCATTATGACGGGATTAAAGAAGTCAGAGTGATTGATGAAATAAGCTCTAGATTACCTCGTTCAGAAGAGAGTCACACTTTTCATGGTAGAGATGTTTATACATATAACGGAGCAAGACTTGCTTGTGGGCAAGTAATTTTTGAAGAATTAGGTCAAATCATTGATGTAGCTGACATTGAAGCTATGCCAATTATGGAATCAGTCATTGATGGAACAATTATTAAAGGTAGTATTGATGTTTTAGATGTGAGATTTGGCTCTTTATGGACGAATATCCCATCACATTTTTTAAAAGATTTAAATATTAATTGTGGTGATAATCTACAGGTGACGATTTATCATGAAAATAAAAAAGTTTATCAAAATATCATGAAGTTCACTCGTTCATTTGCTGATGTCAATATTGGAGAGCTTTTAGTTTATGTTAATTCACTTGTGAATTTAGGAATAGCTATCAATCAAGACTCATTCTCAGACTTATATAATATCGGTACAGGAAATGACTGGTTAATTGAAATTAGAAAAGCACCAAAAATTATTTTTGAATAGGAGTATCATAAATGAAAAAAAGTTTAGAAGTAAAGGATATTGTAGCAGTTGGTATTGGTACAGCAGTATTTGTCATCTTATTTAAATTTATCGCTATTCCAACAGGTATTCCAAATACTGAAATTCAAGTAGCTTATGGATTTTTGGCTTTAATGAGTGTTTTGTACGGGCCTGTTGCTGGTTTTTTAATTGGATTTATTGGCCACACAATTAAGGATTTTACAACTTATGGTAGTGCTTGGTGGTCTTGGATTATCTGCTCAGGTATCCTAGGTTATGCTCTAGGGATTATTGGACGTAAAATAAACCTAGAAGAAGGCGAATTAAGTAAAAAACAAATGATTCATTTTAATATTTGGCAAGTGGTAGCAAATGCTATTATTTGGATTGGTATTGCTCCAGTCTTGGATATTTTAATTTACGCAGAGCCAGCTAATAAAGTATTCACTCAAGGTGTATTAAGCTTTTTTGTTAATACTATTGCCGTTGGTGTTGTAGGAACATTATTGATGAAAGCTTACGCTGCCAGCCGAACTAAAAAAGGTAGTCTTTCAAAAGACTAGTAATAAAATGGATTTAACTAATAAAAATCAAAATTGAGGGGGGCTTTTTAGCCAACCTCTTTCTTTCAGTTTAGGAGAAGAGATATGGAGAAACCAATTATTTCATTTAAGGATGTAACATTTAAATATCATAGCCAATCAGAACCAACTCTCTTTGACCTTAATGTGGAAATATTTCCTGGTGAGAAAGTGTTAGTTATTGGTGCAAGTGGTAGTGGAAAATCTACTTTTGGACATTGTCTAAATGGCTTAATTCCAAATATTTATAAAGGGGAGTTAACAGGTGAGGTACTGATTAATGGGAAAAATATTTTAAATCAGTCACTCTTTGATCTTTCATTTGACGTGGGGACTGTGTTACAAGATACCGATGGCCAGTTTATTGGTATGACTGTAGGAGAGGATATTGCTTTTTCTTTGGAAAATGATGCTGTTAATCAAAAAGAGATGCATAAAATAGTAGCTAAATGGATGGATGCTGTAGATTTAAGTGGTTTTGGTAAACACAAACCACAAGATTTATCTGGTGGACAAAAGCAGCGTGTCTCTATGGCTGGAGTTTTAGTCGACGAATCCCCATCCTGTTGTTTGACGAGCCATTAGCTAACCTAGACCCAAAATCCGGCTTAGAAGCTATTGAGATGATTGACAATATTCACTCGCTTACGAACAATACAACCATTATTATTGAACACAGAGTAGAGGATGTGTTATATCGTCCAGTTGACCGAGTGATTTGCTTTAACGAAGGCCGGATTGTGGCAAACATGACAACTAATGAGTTATTACATAGTGATGTTTTAGAGAAACAAGTTATTAGAGAACCTTTGTATGTGACAGCATTAAAATATGCTAAAGTTCCTCTTGAGGATGTTGCTGACTTATCATCAGTCGTTGACTTGGATAAACAAGTAGTAGCACCTTATTTGAAAAAATGGTCTAAAGAGCAAAAAAAGACAGACAGACAGGAAAAACAAGATTTATTACTATCATTAAGTGATTTGAATTACACTTATCATCAGCAAGCTGCTCCCCTGTTAAATGATGTCAACTTAAATATTTACCAAGGTGAAATGATTAGTTTAGTTGGAAAAAATGGCGCAGGTAAGTCTACTTTAGCCAAAGCTATTTGTGGGTTTGTTTTAGCAGAAGGTAAGATGACTTGGAAAGGTGAAAATTTTCAAACTTTATCAATCAAGGAGAGGGCTGATAAAGTAGGTTTTGTGATGCAAAATCCTAACCAAATGATCTCTAAAAAACTAATTCGTGAAGAAGTTAGTTTAGGTTTAGTATTGCGAGGAGTACCTGAGGAGCAAATTAATCAACGGGTGGATGATGTGTTAAAAATTTGTGGTTTATATCCTTTTAGAAATTGGCCAATCTCAGCTCTAAGTTATGGTCAGAAAAAAAGAGTTACTATTGCAGCTATATTGGTCTTAGAACCTGAAATGATTATTTTAAATGAACCTACAGCAGGTCAAGATTTGAAACATTATACTGAGATGATGGCATTTTTAGAAGCATTAAACAAAAATGGAACAACTATTGTCATGATTACCCATGACATGCATTTGATGTTAGAGTATACTAATCGCTCAGTAGTACTGCATGATGGGAAAATATTTAAAGATACGACCCCAACTAAACTTTTGACTTCATCTGATGAGGTAGATAAGGCTTCTTTAAAAGAAACTAGTTTATACACCTTAGCCAAACAGATGGATCTTGAGCATCCAGACATATTTGTTGAGCAGTTTACTATGTATGACCGGGAGGTAAGAGGCATATGAATGAGCATCAAGTGTTAGGTTATATTCCAGGTGACACCGTGATTCATAGACTAAATGGTACTACAAAACTTATCATGCTTATTTTAGTATCGATTGCTTCCATGACAACATACGATACAAGATTTCTAATAGGAATGAGTTTATTATCAGTTATTTTGTTTAAAATATCTAAAATAAAGTGGCAAGATATTTCATTTATTGTTAAATTTATTGCCTTATTTTCAATTTTAAATTTAATTGCTGTGTATTTATTTTCACCAGAGTATGGTGTTAGTATCTACGGAGGGCGCGATATGGTTTGGGAAGGATTTGGGCGTTTTACTTTAACTAAGCAACAATTATTTTATGAATTAAACTTATTGTTAAAATATGTTAGTACGGTTCCTTTTGTTCTTATTTTTATATTAACTACTAATCCCAGTTCTTTTGCAGCAAGTTTAAATAAACTAGGAATTAGTTATAAGGCAAGCTATGCGGTTTCTCTAGCTATACGCTATATTCCAGACATTCAAGACTCTTATTTTGAAATTTCTGCCTCACAACAAGCAAGAGGCTTTGAAATGAGTAAAAAAGCTTCCCTACATCAGCGGTTAAAAGGCGCTTTACAAATTGTATTTCCTTTAATATTATCTAGTTTAGATCGAATTGAAGTCGTTAGTACGGCGATGGAGTTAAGACGTTTTGGTCAAAAAAAGAAAAAAACTTGGTATGCTGGAGAATCTTTTCATAAATCTGACGTTATTGCAGTAATTTTATCTATTATACTATTGATTATTAGTTTATATTTAGTGCTTAGTTGTAAAATCAAGTTAGCCACTCTAAAATAATAAAAAAACACCATGGTAAAAATTCGTGTATCATTGAAGTAACTACTCAACAACGAAAGGAATTTTTATCATGGTGAAAATTAAGAATAACACAAAGACATCTAGTTATAAACATCTTTCCTTAAAGGAAAGGCAGCTTATTGAAGTTTGGCATAATATGGGAGACTCTAATAGAGAAATTGGTAGACGATTAGGCCGACACCATCAAACAATAAGTAATGAGCTTAAACGAGGAACGACCACGCAAATCAAAGAAAATAAGAAACCTAAACAACTCTATTTTGCTGATACGGGGCAAGCTAAATACATAGAAAACAGGAAACGCTGTGGTTCGAAATCTAAGCTAGTTAGTGCTGTTGATTTTATTAATTATGCTTGTAAACAAATGATAGACTTTAATTGGTCACCAGATGCAATTGTTGGCTTTATCAAGTCTTTAGGGACTTGGGATAAACCTATTGTTTCTACTAAGACACTTTATAACTATATTGATAAAGGTTTTTTACCAGTCAGAAATCATCATCTCAAGATGAAAGTTAGACTATCACCTAAAAAGAAAAGAAGTCGTCAGCATAAAAAAGCTCTTGGAAAATCAATTGATGAACGACCTAGCAAAATTGATTCTAGACAAGAGTTTGGTCATTGGGAAATAGACAGTGTCATTGGTTCAAAATCTAAAGATGATAATGCTCTACTTACACTTGTTGAAAGAAAAACTCGCTACATGATTACTGTTGTTCTAGATGATCATACTGAAGAGTCTGTTAGTTACGCTATTAAACAGTTAAAATATGAGTTTGGAAGAGCCCGATTTAGTAGCATATTTCAATCGATTACTGCTGATAATGGCAGTGAATTTAGCTCACTTGATGATACTCTGCAACAAATGACTGATATCTACTTTGCTCACCCTTATTCATCTTGGGAACGAGGAACAAACGAAAGACATAATGGTTTATTACGGCAATTTGTTCCGAAAGGAACTCCTATCTGTCACTATTCGAAGCAGTTCATACAACTGGCTACTGAAAAGGTTAATCTTTTGCCGCGTAAAATTTTAAACTATAGACAACCAGCAACATTGTTTTTAGAAGAAATTCAAAATCTTAAGATCAAAACATGTTGGTAAGTAAGGGTTTCAATAAAATAACACTGATATTTAGATATTTTTACCAGAGTGGCTAACTTAATGTTGCAATTTAGAGTTTATATTTAGTTAAAGTTAATCAAGGAAGATTTTATAATCCGTTTTAGTATCTAACCCAAATATATATAATAACAAAAATAATAGGTAAATTTATATAAAATACTAAAGTTTGGTCATAAAAAAGTAATATTTAACCATTAGAATAACAGATAAGGAAACGGATGACGGGAGGAAATTTCATGAAAAAAAGAGCACTAGGTGTGGTTTTAGCCTCATGTTTAATGATTATTGGAGGGTGCGCTGCTTCTAATCAAGAATCAGGAAACCATAATACAAAGAAAACAGGGGAAATCGTGTCTGATTCAAAAAAGGCCAATGTGAAATCCAAAGATCCAGCTTTTAAAGGTAAATTATTAGCAAATCCAACAACTTCTGATGATACTGTTACGTTATCATTTGAGACAGTTGATGTGATTAATGATCCAGAAAATATTCAAGATATTATTAACTCAAATGGTGTTGTATTAAATGTATCAAAAGAGATGTTTGATAAGGTAAAAAATTCTGACGAGATAAGAAAAGGTTCAATGGTAGAGTTTATACTAAAACCTCAGCCAGCTATGACTTTTTCTATTCCTCCACAAATACCTGGAGATTCTATAGAATCAATTGAGTTATTAAATTAGAGTATTGGTCATATTGGCCAGTACTCTTTTTATGCTGCGAGCAACATAAATAAGAGATAAATGTTATAATGAATGAAATGATAAAAAGCGAGGTAATTTGATAATGGAATATTTAAATGTAGGTAAGATTGTTAATACACAAGGGCTAAAAGGTGAAGTTCGTGTGGTGTCACAAACAGATTTTGCTGAAGAGCGTTATAAAAAAGGAAATGTATTATATCTATTTCAAGAAGGTTTAGCTCCGATTGAGCTAGTCATTAAAAGTCATAGAAAGCATAAATCATTTGATGTAGTTAGCTTTGAAGATCATCCATCAATTAATGATGTTGAGAAATATCGTGATGGTATCTTAAAAATTAGCGTGGAAGAAATTGGGGAGTTAGAAGATAATGCTTTTTATTATCATGAAATTATCGGTTCAGAAGTTTTTGATGAAGCTGGAGATAAGATAGGCGTGATTAAAGAAATTCTATCACCTGGAGCTAATGATGTTTGGGTGATTAAACAAAACCAACCAGGTAAAAAAGATATCTTAATTCCTTATATCGAATCAGTTGTATTAGCGGTTGATAAAGAAAATAAAAAAGTTATTGTTGAAATACCAGAAGGGTTAGTGGATTAATGAGGATTGATGTATTAACTTTGTTTCCAAGAATGTTTGACGGTCTGTTAAGTGAGTCGATTATTGGAAAAGCAATTGGAAAAAACTTACTAGATATTAAAGTAAGAAATTTTAGAGATTTCTCAACAAATAAACATCAGCAAGTTGATGATTACCCTTATGGTGGTGGGGCTGGTATGCTTTTAAAAGTACAGCCAATTCATGATGGATTAACTGTTATTAAAGAAGAAGCAGTAAGTAGTAAACCAAGAGTGATTTTACTTGATCCAGCAGGTAAGCCTTTTGATCAAAATATGGCTGAAGAATTTTCTCGTGAAGATCATTTAGTATTTATTTGTGGCCATTATGAAGGTTATGATGAGCGTATTAGGTCTCTTGTAACAGATGAGGTATCACTTGGGGATTACGTCTTAACTGGGGGAGAGTTAGGTGCTATGGTGATGATTGATGCAACAATAAGGTTATTACCAGAAGTATTAGGGAATGAAAATTCTGCTAAAACAGATTCCCACTCAACAGGGCTTTTAGAGCACCCTCAATATACTCGTCCAGCTGTTTATGAAGGTATGGAAGTTCCTCATGTTTTAACCAATGGTAATCATAAATTAATTGAAGAGTGGCAGTTAAAAGAGTCCCTACGTAGAACTTTATTAAGACGACCTGATATGCTAGAAAAAATAGAGTTAACTAAAGAGATGTCTAGGTTATTAGAGGAAATTAAAAACGAAGAAAATATGAAATAAAGCTTTACGAAGATTATGAAGTATGATATCATGTTTTAGTGAGCATCAGCTCATCTATCAAAATATTCCGCTGTGATAGACTCATATGAATATTTAAGAATAAGGAGAAAATAGAATGAATCCATTAATTCAAGAAATTACAAGTGAACAGTTACGCACTGACATCCCAAACTTTAGACCAGGGGACACTGTACGTGTTCATGCTAAAGTTGTAGAGGGTACTCGTGAACGTATTCAGATGTTTGAAGGCGTTGTTATCAAACGTCGTGGCGCTGGAATTAGCGAAACTTATACAGTTCGTAAAATTTCTGGTGGGGTTGGCGTTGAGCGTACATTCCCATTACATACACCACGTGTTGCTGAAATCGAAGTTGTTCGTCATGGTAAAGTTCGTCGTGCTAAACTTTATTACTTACGTGCATTACACGGTAAAGCTGCAAGAATCAAAGAAATCCGTCGTTAATAATTCGTTATTAATGAATGAAGAAGCCTTGAAATATAGGCTTCTTTTTTGTTTTGTTTGTTATTTAATCGGCAGTATAAAAATTGGTAATACTCTATTAAAAAAGGCTAAGGGGCAGAAAAGGGGCAATAGGGGTTTGTCAAGTTAAGTGTGTAAATTCCTTAAAAATAAAAATAGAAACTCAATTTGACAATGAGTCGTCCTGTGATAATCTCTAGGAATAAGAGGGTATTTTTAATAAACCTCTTGTCCCGATAAAAAATCGCAGGACGAGAGACTCGTTGTCAAATTTTATATGTCTCACTTATTTTGATTAGTAACGATTATATTTTTCGACACGTTTTGAAAAAGAGTCGTTGACCGTTAATTGGTTAAGCACCATAGCCCAATTATGAACATGCCCACCTTCCCATTTACTTTGAAGTTCTTTCACTCGAAGATATAATAGCTTAAGAAGGGCATTCTCATTAGGGAAAGCTCCTTTTTTAGTTACCTTGCGGAAACTAGAGTGAACACTTTCTACAGCATTTGTCGTGTACATTATTTTTCGAATAGCTGAGCCGTAATCAAATAATTGTTCGACATGGTGGAAATTTCTTTTCCAAACATCAATAGCTCCAGGATAGACTGCCCACTTTGTTTGAAAGGTATCAAAAGCTGTTTGAGCCGCTTTTAAAGAGGAGGCACTGTAAAAAGACTTCATATCCTTACAAACCTCTTTATAACTTTTACTTGGCACATAACGAAGGGCATTTCTAACTAAATGGACCAGACAACGTTGAACGACAACACCTGGGAAAATAGCTTTGGCTCCATTTTCAAGCCCTGATACACCATCCATTGAAATAAACAAAATATCTTCAACGCCACGCTCTTTAATCTCATCAAAAATCTGCATCCATCTATTTTTCGATTCTGTTTGATTTAGCCAAAGACCTAGAATTTCTTTATTTCCTTTTAAATCATAACCAAGAATTGTATACACCGCACATTCTTTCACTTCATAATTTTCTCTTAGAGTGACATACATACAATCGACAAACAAGAAGGCATAGCATTTGGCCAGAGGTCTGATTTGCCATTCCTCAAGTTCTGGTAATATTTGATCTGTGATATCCGACACCATATCATGAGAAATAGTAAAACCATAAATATCTTCAATTGTCGAGGCAATATCTCGTTGACTCATGCCTTTGGCATACATAGAAAGAACTTTTCCTTCAATACTTGAAACGTCTCTGCTTCTTTTAGGAATAATTTCTGGCTCAAAAGAAGCGTCTCTATCTCTAGGAACCTGAATGTCTAATTCACCAAAACTTGTTTTTAATTTTTTATTTCCATATCCATTCCGTCTGTTTTGAGTTTCTTTTTCTTGTTTTGACTGATTCTCATAACCTAAATGATTATCTAATTCTCCACGAAGCATTGCTTCAAACATCGGTCCAAAAATATCTTTTAGGGCTTCTTGCATGTCTTCAACCGATTCTGGTTGATAGGCATCAATAATTGATTGAGCTAACTTCGCTGATTTTTGATCTTTTTTCTTTTTTGTCATGACTTACCACTCCTTTAATCTATTGTAAAAAAAGAAAAACCGCGAAGCAACCCACTACCTAGGATGGTAGGTTACTTACACGGTTTATATTACACTCTCAGATGCCACTAATTATTAGGAAATTGCTTTTTGAATTATCAAAAGGTACTGTGTAACTGTAACTTTCAGGGACAATCACGATATTGACTGTCTTGCCTAAAAATTCATTTAAGTCATCAGCCTTACCTTTTAATGATGAGTTGCTGACGACTAATAACACCTCTATATTTCCGTTTGATTTATTGGTTACTTTCTTAACCTCTGGGCTAAAACTTACTTGTTCTGTCATTTATTTTCCTACTTTCTTATTATTTATTTATGATATGATTAACTTAAAAACGTAAAGGAGTGTTTTTTATGACTGATGAGAAGTCGATTATTAAAATTAATGTTTTGCCTGAAAAAACAACTGATGCATTATTAACACCTGGTGCAACATCTATAGGTTCTGCTTTTAAAGATGTCATTGAAGCTTTAGGTCATGCAACTCTTGGTCCTCTCAGAAAATTTAATTTAGTTAAAGAAAAAGAACTAAAAGACTTCGAAGAACAACTAAATAGTAAAATTAATGATATTCCTGAAGAAAACAGAGATGATTCAAAAATAGGTATAACCTTTAAAGCTCTAGAAGATTCAAAATATCAGCTTAATGAAGATATTATGAGAGAAGCTTTCTCTAATTTAATTTCAAACAGTTTGGATTCAAGAACAAATTCGCTTATTTCTCCAAAATATTCTGATATTTTAGCAAATATGAGTTCAAATGAAGCGAAACTCTTCCAAACTATTTACCAAAATAATCTAGGAAGGGTACCTGTTATATCAGTAGATATTGAAAATATAAATACCCGTTCTTCTAGGAGAGCTGCAGATTACATATTAATTTTAAATGATAAACGAATACTTCAAGATGAACAATTATCACTATCTTTATTGGAAGCTTCTAACCTTATTCGTATCAATGAAGGAAAACATTGGGCAGCCCCTCATTTTATTTCCTTGTATGACTACGTTGAAAATGAGAAAGTAAATTTAGATAGTTTTAATGATCCCAATTTTGATGAAGAGAAAGCTATTGTCAATAAACATTCTTTAGAACTTACTCACTTAGGTCTAGAATTGGCTAAACTTTTATTTCCTTAATTTTTTATCAATTCTATCTGCTTAGTTGTAAAATCAAGTTAGCCACTCTAAAATAATAAAAAAACACCATGGTAAAAATTCGTGTATCATTGAAGTAACTACCCAACAACGAAAGGAATTTTTATCATGGTGAAAATTAAGAATAACACAAAGACATCTAGTTATAAACATCTTTCCTTAAAGGAAAGGCAGCTTATTGAAGTTTGGCATAATATGGGAGACTCTAATAGAGAAATTGGTAGACGATTAGGCCGACACCATCAAACAATAAGTAATGAGCTTAAACGAGGAACGACCACGCAAATCAAAGAAAATAAGAAACCTAAACAACTCTATTTTGCTGATACGGGGCAAGCTAAATACATAGAAAACAGGAAACGCTGTGGTTCGAAATCTAAGCTAGTTAGTGCTGTTGATTTTATTAATTATGCTTGTAAACAAATGATAGACTTTAATTGGTCACCAGATGCAATTGTTGGCTTTATCAAGTCTTTAGGGACTTGGGATAAACCTATTGTTTCTACTAAGACACTTTATAACTATATTGATAAAGGTTTTTTACCAGTCAGAAATCATCATCTCAAGATGAAAGTTAGACTATCACCTAAAAAGAAAAGAAGTCGTCAGCATAAAAAAGCTCTTGGAAAATCAATTGATGAACGACCTAGCAAAATTGATTCTAGACAAGAGTTTGGTCATTGGGAAATAGACAGTGTCATTGGTTCAAAATCTAAAGATGATAATGCTCTACTTACACTTGTTGAAAGAAAAACTCGCTACATGATTACTGTTGTTCTAGATGATCATACTGAAGAGTCTGTTAGTTACGCTATTAAACAGTTAAAATATGAGTTTGGAAGAGCCCGATTTAGTAGCATATTTCAATCGATTACTGCTGATAATGGCAGTGAATTTAGCTCACTTGATGATACTCTGCAACAAATGACTGATATCTACTTTGCTCACCCTTATTCATCTTGGGAACGAGGAACAAACGAAAGACATAATGGTTTATTACGGCAATTTGTTCCGAAAGGAACGCCTATCTGTCACTACTCAAAGCAGTTCATACAACTGGCTACTGAAAAAGTTAATCTTTTGCCGCGTAAAATTTTAGACTATAGACAACCAGCAACATTATTTTTAGAAGAAATTCAAAATCTAAAGATCAAAACATGTTGGTAAGTAAGGGGTTCAATAAAATAACACTGATATTTAGATATTTTTACCAGAGTGGCTAACTTAATGTTGCAATTTAGAACTTTTTTGTTTTATTGGTTTTGCCATTTTAATCTACCTTTCGCTGCGGTCAACAACACTGATAGACTGAGAGCTTGTTCATCACCTCCTTTCTATGCTAGAATAGGTATATTAAAGAGACCTATCTTAGATAGAGTTTTTTGGTTAAGCACTCCTCCGGTCGCCAAACTTGAGGGAGTGCTTATTTTTTATTCTTTTATTATGTCAGCAAATAAGTTTTCACCATTGTAACTAAATGTGAATAGGAACCCGCCAGAAGAAAAAGAGTTGGTTCGCTTCGTTTCGAGCGTATTATTATATGCTTCTGCAACTCCATCATTATTAGATTGATATATAGTTTGAAACGCCGCTAATATAGTAGCCATCTCTTTATTAGCATCTCCCGTTGTTGATAAATTGACACCAATAATTTGACCGTCTTGTATATTTACATTAGTAGTGACGTTGTTTTCTAATGAAATTATAGAAGTTCCATCAGATTGAGATTCAGGAAATCTTGTTTTTGCATTTTCGTTAATTTCAGAAATAAAAAGATTCATCTTCATAGCGAAATCTTTATAATTATCTATCGATTTTCTTTTTGGAAAATCAATATTCTCTTCAAGAATATCCCCATTTTCAAAATTAATAACAACTAGAGTTTTTTCGTTAGTTAATAAAGCAGGAGAACTAGTCATAAACTCAGTACCATTAACTTGTCCATCTATAACTGTCCCATTTTGAGTCGTCAAAGTTATAGACTCAATTTTTTCATTAGCTTGCCCTTTATAGTAATTGTATATACCGTCACTTTGGATAATTTTAGATTCGGTGATTTCAGACTTAGAACAACCTACTAAAAAAATACTCAAAAATCCTAAACTAATTAATATTTTTTTCATTTCTACCCCTCCAAAATGTTATAATGTTTTTGGAGTTTATACTTCAGCACGTCATGTTCTCTGGTCGGAGGGTGGCGTGTTTTTTTATTTGTTTCTATTTTTAAGTCGGCGAGAACTTCTATCAATATTTTTATTACGTTGGAAAAATAGTATATAGATAATCTCTAATATACCGACTGTGTTAATTATGAATAAACAAATAAACCAAATATTTTGATTATTCCTTGAAGCTTTCCATAAAGCAGTCCCTTTCCATGCAAGTGACCAGATAAGCACGATATATAATAATGGGTTATTTGGGTTGAAAACCGCTGTGATTGTTTCCATTGTTTTATTCTCCTTTTAATTTAAATCTATTGTGGACTCTCCGTTTGGTATAGGACCATCAATAGTAAATGACTTAATTACAACTGGATCGTTATGATTTTTTAAATTGAAAATGATTGAGTCGCCCTTAGATTCGTTTGATAAGTTATATTTTTTATTTTCAACTTGTTCTAATGCTGTTTTATTTTGTGTTGCGGTAAAAGATAGGTCTGGTTGCTTAGTATCTTTATCATTCCATTGGTAAACAATCTCCAATTGATTACCTGTAACTTCTGCTTTGGTAATTGATATAGGTGGTGTTTCATTCTTGTGTAAAAATTCAAGATTAGTACAACCAACCAATCCTATAAACAATAGTGTGAGCATGGATAAATTAAATATCTTTTTCATATAATTGTCTCTATCATTCAAACTCTAGCTCTGATATGCTATCGTTCATGTTTTCTAAAAAATCTTCTTTAAAAGTCATTTTTATCCTCCTGTTGTTTAAGATATTTCTTTGATAGGTAAACCTTAATCATATTTCTCTCTTGTTCGGATATAGGATCACCATGATATGTAATAATACTATCTAGTGCTTTTTCAATATCATTCATAGAATCAAAATTCACTTCTTCTTCCATCACAATATCCTCCTTTATCTTGCGAATCTTTGGTATTTAGTATCATAACCCATACCAATATCAAACTCTTCCAATAACAGTGAATAATTGTACTCATGACCAGAATCTTCTATAAAGTGTTTCACAACATTATCTTCGGTTTCATACTCTAGTTTTGAATGATAAACAAATTTTTTATATAATTCTTTATAATCTTTATGTTCAAAATGCTTCAATTCGTGATAGATGATTTTGATTTGTTCGAATTCGGAGATTTTGGAGCTAACAAGTATCATTCTTTCGTCTATGACACACATTCCGGCTTTATCCATGTCCAAAAAATCAACGTGGATATTTTCTGTTCCCAGCCATTTGATTAGTTTCTTCAATGAAAACACCTCTACTTGCTTCCGAATTTTCCCTCTAAATAAGCTTTAACAATTTCTCTATCTGTGTCAGACAGAGGTTTACCATCGTAGAACATGGCATTGTCTATCATGTCGTCTAGGTCTTTTTCTGTTTTTACTTCTGTTTCACGTCCCAGCAAGTAGTCTACTGAAACACCGAAGTAGTCGGCTACTTTTTCTAAATCTACAGCCTTTGGATCACTGGTTTTCCATTTATAAAATAGATTTTCGCTAAATCCTAAATCTATAGCTACTTCTTTTACATTTTTATTTCGTTTTTCTGACAATTGTTTTATTCTCTCAAACAGCGTCATATCAATACTCCCCATCCTTCTACAAACAAAAAGTATACAAACAAGTATTTTTGTGTTGACAAAAGTATCTGAACGTATTATTATAAGTTTGTAAGTTAATTTGATAGAAAAAAAGCAAACTAAAAACACCTTACTATAAAACGTCTTGGCGGAAGTTTTAGGCATTAACAAAGGGTTTAAAGGCTTATTTAACTATACATATATAGTATACGATTGTATAAAAATAGTCAACGAATATATACATATTTTCTATCGTTTTAACTTACAAATATATAAAAGGAGGGTTATGTAAATGCCGGACACATCAACAGCTAGAGATAAAATTCGTAAATATTTTGATGAAAGAGATATATCACTTGTAACTGTAGCAACTTATTTTGATATTCCTAAGCAAGATTTAAACGATTATCTAACAGGAAAAAACAAAAGTAAGAAAGCTCACGACACGTTAACAGCAATTATAGAATATTACAAAATCAGGTAGGAGGTGTAGAGATGGACGAAGAACCGTTAGATGTTCTCAAAGAAATATCAAAAAGCCTTAAAACTTTGGCAGAAGTTAATAAGGCTAATGAGATTAATAAATATAATACAATCGAAATAATCAAAGATTCGGCTTTGGTTTTTATTCTCGGTATTGTTGTCGGATGTATGTTATTCCAGCTAGGAACAATGTAGTAGAAATTGTTAAAAGCTTATAGAAATCTTCACTCTCACCTGTCCGACTAAAAATCGTTTATTATGATATTGTAACAAAAATATAAATCATTAGTTAGTTACTTAACTGCTCACGTTCAGTCATTCACTTTTTCTAGCTTGATCAACTAAAAAGGAAAGGAGTGACGCTCAACTAACAAGTTGAGTTGATTAGATTAAATATAGTCTTGTCAACTGAGCTTGTTAGCTCTTACTTTTTTCATATAAATACCTTTACCACGCTGATTATCAAAGGTCAGTGTGGTTTAGCGCACCGATTATGGACAATGCACACAATAGGAATGGGAATATCCCGTTCGGCGCGAGTGTATTTTGCTAATCGGCTATAATTGTGGCAATCAGCCCACTAGGAGTTACGACTAGGTTTATAGTCATTCGGACAGGTTAGCAAGTCGTAGTGGCGGAATGGGTAGACGCTTAGACATAAGGGATAGTACGACTCGGCGAGATATATTGTATCCAGGGGAACCGTTAGGGGAAGTCAGTTAGGCTGCTGCCCGTTGATTAGAAAATCTATTCTATGTAAGGTTCAAATCCTTACCTACGACATATCAATATCTTAAGCGCATTAACTGTCAAAGGTTAGTGTGTTTTTATTTTAGAAAGGTGGTGAATGATGTGAAGCTAACTCAAAAACAGCAGAAGTTTTGTGATTATTATATTCAGTCAGGTAATGCGAAAGAAGCAGCAATAAAAGCTGGTTATAGTAAAAAAACAGCGAAAGAAACAGGCTACGAAAACCTCACAAAACCTCACATAAAATTTTATATCGATGAAAGGCTAGAAGAAATAAAAAACGAACGCACCGCAGACGCTCAAGAAGTTATGGAATTTCTAACTAGCGTGATGCGTGGTGAAGTGACTGAGCCAGTCAGCATTTTAGATGGTGACGGTTATCAAAAAGTAGTTGACTTAAAACCTAGTGTACAAACAAGACGAGCAGCAGCAGTGGATATTGGGAAACGTTACGCATTGTTCACCGATAAAGTTGATTTACAACAAGGGGATATCGTTATTAAGGTTGGTGAGTGGGATGGCGATTAAACACAAACCTAAAATAATCCTAGAGTTTCCTAAACCAGCTGAGGTATTCAATAAAGATATTTACAACGTGCTTTTTGATTATTCGAAGTTTACTGAAATTCATTACGGTGGAGCTTCAAGTGGAAAGTCACACGGAGTTGTTCAAAAGGTAGTTATTAAAGCTTGCAAAGAATGGAACTACCCTAGAAAAGTTCTCTTCTTAAGAAAAGTAGGCTCAACGATTAAAGATTCTATATTTGAAGATGTGAAGTCATGCCTTGCAGATTTAAAGATTTTAGATAAATGCAAGGTTAATATGACTGATTATAGAATAGAGCTTCCAAACGGCGCAACGTTTCTTTTTAAAGGCATGGATGACCCAGAGGAGATTAAATCTATTAAAGGTGTGTCTGACGTTGTAATGGAAGAGGCAACTGAGTTTACTTTAGAAGACTACACACAATTAACTTTACGTTTACGTGAGAAAAAGCATAAACAAAGACAAATATATTTGATGTTCAACCCAGTATCAAAAACGAATTGGGTATATAAACATTTTTTTGAAAAAGGCGTGAAGTTAGATCCCAATCGAGTTGTTATCTATCATACGAGTTATAAGAATAATCACTTTCTAGACGAGGAAGTTAGGCAAACGATAGAAGAATTAGCAGAACGCAACCCGGCATACTACCGAATATATGCGCTTGGTGAGTTTGCTACTTTAGATAAGCTAGTGTTTCCTACATACGAAAAGAAATTCTAAATTGCAACATTAAGTTAGCCACTCTGGTAAAAATATCTAAATATCAGTGTTATTTTATTGAACCCCTTACTTACCAACATGTTTTGATCTTTAGATTTTGAATTTCTTCTAAAAATAATGTTGCTGGTTGTCTATAGTCTAAAATTTTACGCGGCAAAAGATTAACTTTTTCAGTAGCCAGTTGTATGAACTGCTTTGAGTAGTGACAGATAGGCGTTCCTTTCGGAACAAATTGCCGTAATAAACCATTATGTCTTTCGTTTGTTCCTCGTTCCCAAGATGAATAAGGGTGAGCAAAGTAGATATCAGTCATTTGTTGCAGAGTATCATCAAGTGAGCTAAATTCACTGCCATTATCAGCAGTAATCGATTGAAATATGCTACTAAATCGGGCTCTTCCAAACTCATATTTTAACTGTTTAATAGCGTAACTAACAGACTCTTCAGTATGATCATCTAGAACAACAGTAATCATGTAGCGAGTTTTTCTTTCAACAAGTGTAAGTAGAGCATTATCATCTTTAGATTTTGAACCAATGACACTGTCTATTTCCCAATGACCAAACTCTTGTCTAGAATCAATTTTGCTAGGTCGTTCATCAATTGATTTTCCAAGAGCTTTTTTATGCTGACGACTTCTTTTCTTTTTAGGTGATAGTCTAACTTTCATCTTGAGATGATGATTTCTGACTGGTAAAAAACCTTTATCAATATAGTTATAAAGTGTCTTAGTAGAAACAATAGGTTTATCCCAAGTCCCTAAAGACTTGATAAAGCCAACAATTGCATCTGGTGACCAATTAAAGTCTATCATTTGTTTACAAGCATAATTAATAAAATCAACAGCACTAACTAGCTTAGATTTCGAACCACAGCGTTTCCTGTTTTCTATGTATTTAGCTTGCCCCGTATCAGCAAAATAGAGTTGTTTAGGTTTCTTATTTTCTTTGATTTGCGTGGTCGTTCCTCGTTTAAGCTCATTACTTATTGTTTGATGGTGTCGGCCTAATCGTCTACCAATTTCTCTATTAGAGTCTCCCATATTATGCCAAACTTCAATAAGCTGCCTTTCCTTTAAGGAAAGATGTTTATAACTAGATGTCTTTGTGTTATTCTTAATTTTCACCATGATAAAAATTCCTTTCGTTGTTGGGTAGTTACTTTAATGATACACGAATTTTTACCATGGTGTTTTTTTATTATTTTAGAGTGGCTAACTTGATTTTACAACTAAGCAAATTAAAAGGCTAGTCTCTTAATTGAGATTAGCCTTATTTTTTTGGTTAAATAATAGAATTATATTCGTACATTTCATCTAAAATATCTGCTTCAAACTACTAACTTCTAAAAAGGGGCAAATAAGGGGCAGAAAAGTAAACATAATTGAAATATAGTTGAAAGTTAATAGACTTTAAAAATAGCTATAAACCTTTATATGACAACTGTTTGGACAGTTTTTGAATAATGAAAAAATTAATGGGTTATTACCGTGCATTACACGGTAAAGCTGCAAGAATCAAAGAAATCCGTCGTTAATAATTCGTTATTAATGAGGCTCTTCGTCAAATCGTGTTGATATTTAAAAATTGATAAAATAAGGGCATTAGAAGAAGGGGGATTTTTCCTCCTTCTTCTTTTTAATTAAATTGAAATGATTGGCCTTGAATAAGGAAAATCCGTCGCTTAAAAGTTAAGAAATTTCGGTAACCATAGGCTGTTCGTTTGATAGCTTTGATTCGGTTGTTAATTCCTTCTAAAAAACCATTTGAATAAGAATGATTTAAAGCATTGGTAACACCCTGCCTGAAGGTTCGGAATGTTTTGAATTTGGCTTTAAATTCCTTAGGAAGCTCATTAGAGATAGAATGGGTTAATTCTAAAAATAAGTCTGAATCCTTTGTTTCATAAGCATATTTTAACTCTTGTATATAATCATATGCGATTTTTATAGTTGAGTTATAGGAAAGAAGTTCTTCAATGACACCAACTTGTGTCATACTTTTATTGAAAAGAGGATAATTACTATATGTAGTGGCACTTAATTGACTAGAGTCTTTTAAAAATAGTTTCCAATATTTTTTTATTCTCCGGTATTGTTTTGCTTCTTCATTATCATAACGTTTTAATTGATTCATTTCTTTTATTCTTAGTTGATTAAAAGAACGATTGATATGCTGAATGATATGGAATCTATCTGTCACAATCTCTGCATGTGGAAATATAGTTTTAAGAAGGCCACCGTAGTTGGCATTCATATCCATGACGAGAAACTTCACTTTTAACCGCTCTTTTCTGGAGTATTTCAGGAAGTACTTAATAAGAGAGAAGAGGCGTCTATCTGGTAAAATATCAATAATCTTTTTACTTTCAGCATCAGCACAAATAAAGCTCATACCAGATTGACATGACTTAGTTGATTTAAATTCATCGACACATAGTACTTTTGGTAGATGTTGAAAGTTGGTTAGACAGTGGTTGGTAAAGTCGTATAAAACACGTTGTACCGTGTTATCAGAAACATGATGAAATCTAGCAATCTCTTTTCTTGAACGATCTTCTTTCAAATCTAAGGCGATTTGATACTTTAATGTTTTCGATATATGACAATAGTCATCGACTAACGCAGTATCAGCACTGAATGTTGTATGGCATTCTTTACATAGATATCGTTCTCTTTTAAGTTCTAAATAAGTTGTGACCCTATTAAACTCCGGTAGTTGTGTTTTAGTAGTATAAGTACCATTTTTAACACACGTATTCTGATGACAAGAGGGGCATATTCTGTCTGGAGACGTTAGTCTTCCCCTTATTATATTTGAGCGTCTACCTCTAATAGTAGCCTCAGTTAACCAATCTTTTTCAAAAATAATAGATTTGTCTGTTAAATTAAGTCATTTTCTAGTATGATTATCCATGGGAACATCCTCCTGATCATTTGGTTTTTGGCGACTTTATTTTATCATGTTTGGATGTTCCTTTTTGTATTTAAAAACAAAAAATCGTATTAATGGAAACTATCCATCAACACGATTTATTATAGATCCATTTTTTTGCAACCGATTCCCTTAATAATCTTGTTTAATCTTAATAATAATGATATATTTTAAAATAAAAATAGACAATCGGTTGTTCACAAGTTGGTTGATTATATTAAAAGGGGTAGATGCATAGTGGAAAAGACGAATTGGTGGCAAGAAGCTGTCGTGTATCAAATTTATCCAAGAAGTTTTCAAGATTCAAATGGTGACGGAATTGGTGATTTAAAAGGGATAATTTCTCGTTTAGACTATTTAGAAAATTTGGGAATTACTGCTATTTGGCTGAGTCCAGTTTATAAATCTCCTAATGACGATAACGGCTATGATATTAGTGATTATCAAGATATTATGGAAGAGTTTGGCTCAATGGCTGATATGGAAGAGTTAATTGATGAAGCAAGGAAACGAAACATACGTATTATTATGGATTTAGTTGTTAATCACACCTCAGATGAGCACCCTTGGTTTATTGAAGCAAAATCAAGTAAAGAGAATTCTTATCGTGATTATTATATTTGGCGTGATCCAGTTGATGGTGATGTCCCTAATGAGCTTGGTTCAACGTTTAGTGGGAGCGCTTGGGAGTTTGATGAAGCAAGTGGGCAGTATTTTCTACATTTATTTAGTAAGCGTCAACCAGATTTAAATTGGGAAAATGAGAAGGTAAGACAAAGTGTTTATAATATGATGAACTTTTGGTTAGATAAAGGTGTCGGTGGTTTTCGAATGGATGTGATTGATTTAGTTGGTAAATTACCAGATGAATTAATTACAGGTAATGGACCGAAACTTCATGATTATTTAAAAGAGATGAATCAAGCAAGTTTTGGTCAGCATGATGTGATGACTGTTGGTGAAACTTGGGGTGCCACTCCTGAAATTGCCAAATTATATTCTAATCCAAGTAGAGAAGAGTTGTCTATGGTGTTTCAGTTTGAGCATGTAGGTCTTGATCAACAAGATGGGAAAGATAAATGGGACTTAAGACCTCTAGAGATAAAAGAGTTGAAAGAAGTCTTATCTAAATGGCAAACCTCTCTTGGAGATGAAGGTTGGAACAGTTTGTTTTGGAACAATCATGACTTACCTAGAATTGTCTCACGCTGGGGAAATGATGATACGTGGCGAGTAGAAAGTGCTAAGGCCTTTGCTATTTTACTTCATATGATGAAAGGAACACCTTATATTTATCAAGGTGAAGAAATCGGGATGACTAACTATCCTATTTCTTCAATAGAAGAAGTTGAAGACATTGAAAGCCGTAATATGTATGCTGATCGCTTGAAGAAGGGATACAGCAAAGAGGAAATAATGAAATCTATTAATGCTAAGGGAAGAGATAATGCTAGAACACCTATTCAGTGGGATGCTACTTTAAATGGTGGATTTACAACAGGGACACCTTGGTTACATGTTAATCCCAATTACTCTAAGATCAACGTAGAGCAAGCATTACATGATGCTGATTCTATATTTTATACATATAAAACGTTAATCCAGTTAAGAAAGGACAATCCAGTCATTGTACGAGGAGAATACTCTTTAATTGAAGATACACCTGATAACGTATTTGCTTATACAAGAACATATTTAGGTGACACTATTTAGTTGTAGTCAATTTGTCTGATGAGGTGACGGAGTGTCAAATAGATATGGTCGTGGATGAGACGTTAATCGAAAACATGCCAACTCCTAATAATCTTAAACAGATGACTCTTCAGCCTTGGCAAGCTTTTGCTGCTACTATTTTAGACTAAAATAGTAGGATTGTATATTTGTTTAATCGAAATTGTCAATCGAACATAAAAATGTCCCAAAATGAGGGCTCACATTAGCGCAATCTTTACTGCGTAAAACTTGCACTAATGTGACCATTATTGGTAAAATAAGGTACTTTTTGTTTCAGGCTGTTTTTTCAGCCTCATATTCTTCGATAGTACGGTCAATACTTTGAAGATACCTTTTGAAAGACTCAAGTTTCCACGGATGTGACTGTGGTGGAATGTACTTGCGTCTTTCTTTTTTTATATCTGAAGAAACCCCATCAAACTCTTTTGAATAGGTCTCATGGGTTTTTAATCGTCTAGTAGGATAAATTTTTTCTGCTATATTAACATAAATCTCCCCGTTAAAAGCTTTTATAATTAATGCTTTTGTTTTCCTTGTAAAATATTTGTCGCTACTACCTTCCGTTGGAAGATAACATTTATTTTGATACTTAATATGATGGCCATTATCGACGATACGATGAGAGACAGTAGATAGAAATTGATTAGCCTCCTCTATAGAATGTATATTTGCTATCTCAAGATCAACAGGCAATCTTGACTACACTGTCTCATTTAAACGTTCTACACGACCTTTTGCTTGAGGAATAGAGGATGTTTTTATGTCAATACCTAATTGATGACAAGCAAACCCAAACTGCGTGAACGTATCTTCTTCTACAGCTTTTGTTGATTTTTTGTTGTACTAAAAGACGGTTCGTTTATCTGTTAGAAAAGTGGCAGGAATCCCTTGTTTTGTCAGAATTTGATGAAGAACATGGTAATAACCATTGAGCGTTTCCTGTTGGTCAAAATAAGCGCCAACAATATTACCTGATGCGTCGTCAATAGCTAAATGAAGATGAGTTATTTGATTTCCAAACCAATTATATGAACTAGCATCTAATTGAATTAATTCTCCTTTGTATTTTTTTCTAGGTCGACTAGGATGGGTCTTTTCAGGGAGTTCTAGGTAGTCTTCAGCTCTTGGAACCAATAGGTTTTCTGATTGTTTGGTTTGTTGACCTTCTTGCTTTATTAATTGTTTGAGTCTTCTTTTTGTCTTTTTTTGAGCTTTTGGTGAAAGTATTTTTGCTTTGTACAGGATGCTTCTAATTGTAGTATCTGTATAACAGATATGATGGTCGTTTTTCAGTATTTCAGTAAAATGCCTAATATTTGGTTTAATACTAAACGATTGATAACTAGTGATTATTTGTTGTTTTACTTTTTTCAGGCACAGAGTGCTTATTTTTTCTCCCTCGATTTTTATGGACAAATGCTGATTTACCATTTTCCCTGTATGATTTCACTAAACGGTTAATTTGTCGTATAGATAAATTAAGTTCAACACTAGCTCTCTTTTTTTTGTTTTTTATTTTCAGCGACAGCTTTAATAACTTGATACTTTTTGGTTTCATTCCTTGTTAGATTTATCCTTTTCATAAAGTTATTTTATCATTTTGGGACATTTTGTCTTTCGACCTACTTAGGACATTATCACTTTCGAATGATATAGGATTGTATATTTGTTTAATCGAAATATGTCAATCGAACATAAAAATGTCCCAAAATGAGGGCTCACATTAGCGCAATCTTTACTGCGTAAAACTTGCACTAATGTGACCATTATTGGTAAAATAAGGTACTTTTTGTTTCAGGCTGTTTTTTCAGCCTCATATTCTTCGATAGTACGGTCAATACTTTGAAGATACCTTTTGAAAGACTCAAGTTTCCACGGATGTGACTGTGGTGGAATGTACTTGCGTCTTTCTTTTTTTATATCTGAAGAAACCCCATCAAACTCTTTTGAATAGGTCTCGTGGGTTTTTAATCGTCTAGTAGGATAAATTTTTTCTGCTATATTAACATAAATCTCCCCGTTAAAAGCTTTTATAATTAATGCTTTTGTTTTTCTTGTAAAATATTTGTCGCTACTACCTTCCATTGGAAGATAAAATTTATTTTGATACTTAATATGATGGCCATTATCGACTATACGATGAGAGACAGTAGCTAGTAATAAATTAATTTCAGCTGTTGTAGGAGAAGTTTCATAAACACTTTCTGCAGTTTTGTGACCAAATTGTCGATTAAACTTTCGAATCCATACAGATAGAAATTGATTAGCCTCCTCTATAGAATGTATATTTGCTATCTCAAGATCAACAGGCAATCTTGATTGCACTGTCCCATTTAAACGTTCTACACGACCTTTCGCTTGAGGAATAGAGGATGTTTTTATGTCAATACCTAATTGATGACAAGCAAACCCAAACTGCGTGAACGTATCTTCTTCTACAGCTTTTGTTGATTTTCTGTTGTACTCAAAGACGGTTCGTTTATCTGTTAGAAAAGTGGCAGGAATCCCTTGTTTTGTCAGAATTTGATGAAGAACATGGTAATAACCATTGAGCGTTTCCTGTTGGTCAAAATAAGCGCCAACAATATTACCTGATGCGTCGTCAATAGCTAAATGAAGATGAGTTATTTGATTTCCAAACCAATTATATGAACTAGCATCTAATTGAATTAATTCTCCTTTGTATTTTTTTCTAGGTCGACTAGGATGGGTCTTTTCAGGGAGTTCTAGGTAGTCTTCAGCTCTTGGAACCAATAGGTTCTCTGATTGTTTGGTTTGTTGACCTTCTTGCTTTATTAATTGTTTGAGTCTTCTTTTTGTCTTTTTTTGAGCCTTTGGTGAAAGTATTTTTGCTTTGTACAGGATGCTTCTAATTGTAGTATCTGTATAACAGATATGATGGTCGTTTTTCAGTATTTCAGTAAAATGCCTAATATTTGGTTTAATACTAAACGATTGATAACTAGTGATTATTTGTTGTTTTACTTTTTCAGGCACAGAGTGCTTATTTTTTCTCCCTCGATTTTTATGGACAAATGCTGATTTACCATTTTCCCTGTATGATTTCACTAAACGGTTAATTTGTCGTATAGATAAATTAAGTTCAACACTAGCTCTCTTTTTTTGTTTTTTATTTTCAGCGACAGCTTTAATAACTTGATACTTTTTGGTTTCATTCATTGTTAGATTTATCCTTTTCATAAAGTTATTTTATCATTTTGGGACATTTTGTCTTTCGACCTACTTAGGACATTATCACTTTCGAATGATAATTGGCAAATAAAAAAAAGTATGATATAATGAATAGATAATTATATGACCAAGATGAGGAGAGTTATTATGTATCAATTCTTACTGACTGTAATGTTAATTTTATCCGTATTAATTATTATTGCAGTTATCATGCAACCAAGTAAACAAAACAGCGCTGCTAGTGCCTTTTCAGGTGGGGCAAGTGAATTGTTCGGTAAAGCAAAAGCACGTGGATTTGAAGCATTTATGAAAAGAGCAACAACGGTATTAGGTGTTGCTTGGGTAGCAGTGGCTATTGGTTTAGCCTTTTTATCCTCAAAATAATATCATGTAGTCTCCTGTTATGACAGGGGACTTTTTTATTGGTACAATGATATAAAAAGAGAGGAAGATGATGTTGAAACCAGAATCTTTATATATCAAAAAAAGCAATAAAGCAGTATTAATCTTTCATGCTTATACAGGTAGCCCCAATGATGTTAGGTCTCTAGCTAGGAAAATCGAGCGAGAAGGCTACTCAATATATACACCCATGTTTTCAGGACACGGAACACAAGACCCTATGAATATTTTGAACCAAACTGGAGATGACTGGCTAAGTGATGCTCATGAAGCGATGAATTTCTTAGTGAGTGAAGGTCATGATGACATTGCAGTATTTGGTTTATCCATGGGTGGTGTGTATGCGATGAAATTAATAGAATCTTACCCTGATATTTTTGTTGGGGGAGGATCATTTTCTTCTCCTTTAGTCCCAGATGAGATGATTAATATTTACCCAAGCTTTTTAAAATATTGTGAGTACCTTTATGGTCAATCAGGCTTAGCTGGTATTGAGCTAGCTAACAAAATAGAAAACATAAAAGAACCATTAAAAAAACAGATGAAAGAGATAAATCAGGTAACAGAAACGGTAGAACTATCTTTACATTATGTGGAAAAACCAATTTTTCTAGCTCAATCTGGAAAAGATGAGTTAATTAATGCTCAAGCTGTTTATAAAGCAGCAAGTAAATTGACTCACGCATTAGTTGAAACACATTGGTATCCAAATAGTACACATGTGATTACAATAAGTAAAGATAAGTTTAAATTTGAAAAAGATGTCATTCATTTTATTCATCAGTTACCTTGGAAGTAGGAGAAAACTATGGAAAAAACAATTAAAACAAATATTATTGAGGCAATGGCTTCAAGTAAAAAGAAGTCATTTTCAATTGAAGAACTATCAGAGATGTTAGGACTACAAAAAAGTGATGATTTCAGAGAATTAGTACAAATTATTGCTCAAATGGAGCGTGAGAAATTAGTTGCCTTTAGTCAAAAAGGCAAAGTAAAATTAGTAGCTAAAAAAGAAGCTTTAACGGGGACATTTTTAGCCAATGAGCGTGGGTTTGGTTTCATTGCCATTGAAGGTGAGGAATCAGATGTCTTTGTTAGTAAGGAAAATACCGCTTATGCTTTAAATGGTGACACAGTTGAAGTGGAGATATTAAATCCTGGCAATCCGGTAGAAGATAAGGGGCCAGAAGGTAGAGTCACACGTATTATTGAACGAGGATTCACTCAGATTGTTGGCATATTTACCTTGTTTACTGAAAGTGAACAACAAGAAACAGGCCTATCAGGTGTTGTGACTCCTAAAGATAAAAAACTAGGAAATTACAAAGTGTTTACCGCTCCAGGTGGTATTTTACCAGATGATGGTAGTGTGGTGGCTGTGGAAGTGACGCATTACCCAGAAGAAGGGTATACTAACAGTTTTGAAGGTCTAATTAAACAAGTGATCGGTCATAAAAATGATCCAGGTATGGATATTTTATCAATCGTTTTACAATTAGGGATACCAACAGAATTTGATAATGAGACAATACAAGAAGCAGAAAAGTTGCCAGATGTTGTGCGAGCAGAAGATATGGAAGGTCGCGTTGATTTACGTGATAAGATGATTATTACTATTGACGGGGCTGATGCGAAAGATTTAGATGATGCCGTAACAGTTAAAAAACTAGATAATGGTAATTACTTCCTAGGTGTCTACATTGCAGATGTGACCCATTATGTTACTGAAGGAACGTCGCTTGATCAAGAAGCAAGTGATAGAGCAACAAGTGTGTACTTAACAGATAGAGTTATTCCAATGTTACCAAGAAAATTATCTAATGGTATTTGTTCACTAAACCCTAACGTGGATAGACTTGCTATGGCTTGTGAAATGGAAATTAACCAAGAAGGACACGTAGTTTCTCATGATATTTTTGAAACTGTGATTCACTCAAAAGCTCGAATGACTTATGATGAAGTTAATGAAATTATTGAAGGAACTAATGAAGAGACAATTGCGAAGTATCAAGAATTTGTTCCAATGTATCATGATATGGCTGAATTACATCATATCCTAGAAGAGATGCGTATGAAACGTGGTGCGATTGCTTTTGAAGATAGAGAAGCCTACATTGTTGTTGATGAAGAAGGACGACCAGTTGATATCAAACTGAGAACAAGAAAAGTAGCTGAGCGTTTGATTGAATCATTCATGTTAGCAGCCAATGAAACAGTAGCTAAAACTTATACCGATTTAGAGTTACCTTTTATTTACCGAATCCATGAACATCCAAAAGAAGAAAAAATCCAACGATTTTTAGAATTTATGACTCATTTTGGTATTATGGTCAAAGGTAGTAAGGAACAAGTCTCTCCAAAGGAATTACAAAGAGTACTAGATAGTGTCCAAGGAAAACCAGAAGAGCCAGTTGTGAGCATGATGTTACTTCGTAGTATGCAACAAGCTAAGTATTCTGAAGACCCAAGTGGTCATTATGGTCTAGCAGCTGAGGATTATACTCATTTTACTTCTCCTATTAGACGTTACCCAGATTTAATTGTTCATAGATTGATTAAATCTTATCAAGGTAAAAAAGTATCTGATAAGTTAAAACAAAAGTGGGAAGATACTATTCCTGAGATTGCTGATCACAGCTCGAAAATGGAGCGTCGGGCTGTTGAGGCTGAAAGAGAAACAGATAAACTTAAAAAAGCTGAATTTATGGAAGATAAAGTTGGAGAAGAATTTGATGGTATTATTACGGCAATTACCAAATTTGGAATGTTTGTTGAGTTAGCTAATACTGTCGAGGGCTTGATTCATGTGAACCAATTAACTGATGACTATTATCATTTTATTGAAAATCATATGGCTTTAGTTGGGGAGCGAACTGGTAAAGTTTATAAACTTGGACAAAAGGTAAGAATTAAAGTTATTAAAGCTGATGCAGAAACAAGAGAAATTGATTTTGAACTGTTATCTTCTGAAACGTTAACTGATTCAATCGAGGTACCAACGAGAGATAGAAAAAGAAAAACAAGAGAAAGTTCTCCAAGAAGAAAAGGAAAAACTTCTAATCAAGGAAATAAAGAAAGAGAAGATAAAAACTCCAATAAAAAAGGGAAAAAACCATTCTATAAATCGGCAAAAAAGAAAAATAAATCAAAAGATAGAAAAAAATAGAGGTGAATATCAGTGCCTAAAGGTGACGGAAATTTAATTGCCCAAAATCGTAAAGCGAGTCATGATTATGCTATATTAGAGACGTTTGAGGCAGGTATTGTACTAAAAGGTACAGAAATAAAATCTATTAGACAACGTAAAATAAACTTGAAAGATGGTTTTGCAAGAGTTAGGGACGGGGAACTTTATTTAATGAATGTTCATATAAGTCCCTATGAACAAGGGAATATCTTCAACCATGATCCTCTGCGCACAAGAAAATTATTGCTTCATAAAAAACAAATTATGAAGATAAATAATGAAATGAAAAATACAGGAATAACACTAATTCCTCTTAAAGTTTATATAAAAGATGGTTTTGCCAAAGTGTTACTTGGTCTTGCTAAAGGTAAAAAACAGTATGATAAGCGGGAAGATTTAAAGCGTAAAGATATGAATCGTGAAATCAATCGAATGATGCGTGAGAGGCAAAAATAGTAAAATAATGAAGGAAAAGACAGTTGTAAAATTGTCTTTTTTTCATTTAATGATCAATTTAAAACTTAGTAAAACCTTTGGAAATTTTTTTGTGTTATTAATCATTTGGTGTTATTATAGTTTCGTTGGAGAAGATTTTTGAATCCAATAAATAAATATACCAGGCAACTGGTCTATTTGTTTATAATACAGAAGAGTTATTCTTCTTATTAGGTCGATTTTAGAAAGGAAAAGGGGTGAAATAAGTGGAAGAACAATCCTGGCTATTTACCATTGGTGGGATAACCTTTGACGGTACTGTTGTGATAATGACTGTATTAACATGTTTATTAGTATTTGCCATTGTCTATTTTTGCAGTCGTAACTTACAGATGAAACCTAAGGGGAAACAAAATGTCTTAGAGTACATTATTGATTTTGTAAGAGGAATTGTTTCAGATAACGTTCAGAAGAAAGAAGTAGCACAATATCATTTGTTAGCTTTTACATTCTTTATGTTTATTTTAGTTTCTAACCTTTTAGGTTTAGTGATTAAAATAACAATTTTACCAGACGATGTGACGTTATGGAAAAGTCCAACGGCAGATCCTTTGGTGACTTTAACACTTGCGCTAACTGCCATCGTGTTATCTAACTACTACGGTATTAGAAAACAAGGTATCAAAAATTATTTTGTGAATAGTTTTATGAAACCGACTGCAATTTTATTACCGATTAAGCTAATTGAAGAATTTACAAACGTTTTAACGTTAGGACTTCGTTTATACGGTAATATTTTTGCTGGAGAGGTTTTACTATCCTTGATTGCAAATCTAGGAGCAAGTAGCCCTACGAAATTTATCTTAGCTTTACCGCTTGAAGTCATTTGGCAGACCTTCTCATTATTTATTGGGGCTGTTCAAGCATTTATCTTTGTAACTTTAATGATGGTTTACATTTCACATAAAGTTGAGACAGAAGAACATTAACAAACATATCAAACAAATAAGTTTTATATTCTAGGAGGAAAACAACATGCAATACCTTGCAGCAGCAATCGCAGTATTTGGAGCTTCAATCGGAGCAGCTTACGGAAACGGGAAAGTCATTTCAAAAACTTTAGAATCAATGACACGTCAACCAGAATTATCAGGTCAATTAAGAAGTACAATGTTTATCGGGGTAGCCTTAATCGAGGCTGTACCAATTCTAGGTGTAGTTATTGCCTTATTATTAGTATTTAAATAACAATTAACAAGATTGCATCTTAAAAAAAGGTGAATAGAAAAGGAGTGTAGTAAACACATGATCAATCAATTAGTGATTGCAAGCTCTGGGCAAACTACGCTAAGTACAATCCTTTTTGTATTAGTATCGTTTCTTGTATTGTTATTGGCTTTAAAGAAATTCGCATGGGGACCTGTTATTAACATGATGGATGCCCGCGAGAATAAAATCGCCGGAGATATTGATAATGCAGAACAGTCAAAGCTAAATGCAGCTAATTTAGAAAAGCAAAGAGAATTGGAATTAAAAGAGGCTCGTACAGAAGCTCAAAGTATTATTGCTCAAGCAAAAGAGACTGCTGAAAAGAATGCACATCATATTTTAATCGATGCGCAAGACAACGCAGTACGTATGAAAAAACAAGCAAAAGAAGACATTCGTCTTGAACGTGAGAGAATGGTTGAAGAAGCTAAGAATGAAGTCGCTGATTTATCAATAGAAATCGCTTCTAAAATCCTTAAGAAAGAATTGACAGCTAGTGCACATCAAGAATTGATTCAATCAAGTATTGAACAGCTAGGGGCTGATGATAATGGCTAAGAAATTTAATGTAGCAAGAACTTATGGACAAGCTCTATTTGATCAAGCCATTCAACTAAAGGCAACTTCTGAAGTTTATCAAGAGTTATTAGAACTAAGAGAAGTCTATCATCAGGTACCTGATTTAGGCGAGATTCTAACTGATGATCGTTTAGCTGTTTATGAAAAAGTAAATATTGTCAAAGATCTTGAAAATAGCTTCAGTGATGTGATTGCAAAGTTTATTCATACAATTTATGACTATGGTCGCATGGATGATATGCTGGATATTATTGATGAATACGAGCATTTATTTTACAAACAGTTTGGTATTGTGGTAGCTGTGGTAACAACAGCAGTAGCTTTATCTTTAGAACAAAGACACGAATTAGAAATAAGTTTGGCAAAACAATTTCATGCATCTAAAGTTGTATTAAGAACAAAATTAGATCCAGCTATTATGGGTGGAATGATTGTCGAATCAGAACATCAAATTATAGATCAAAGTGTACGTACAGAACTAAATAACATACATGCTGAACTATTAGCTTAATGTTTAACGACAAGTTGAGAGGTGACATACATGAGTATTAAAGCGGAAGATATTAGTTCGCATATAAAACAACAACTTGCTAAGTACGAAGAATCATTGACCGTTGATGAAGTCGGAACAGTAACATATGTTGGTGATGGAATTGCTCGTGCTGATGGATTAGAAAATGCCATGGCTGGAGAGCTTTTAGAATTTGATAACGGTGTTTACGGTATGGCACAAAACTTAGAAAGAGATAATGTTGGTATTGTTATCTTAGGTGAGTTTGAACATATTCGTGAAGGTGACAAAGTAAAACGAACACAACGTATTATGGAAGTTCCAGTTGGTGAAGCATTGATAGGTCGTGTGGTTAATCCACTTGGTGAACCAATTGATGGCATGGGTCCAATTGATACAAATAAAACACGTCCAATTGAAGCACAAGCTCCTGGTGTTATGGCTCGTAAGTCAGTAGATGAGCCCTTGCAAACAGGGTTAAAAGCTATTGATGCTTTAGTACCGATAGGTCGTGGTCAGCGTGAGTTGATCATTGGTGACCGTAAGACAGGAAAAACATCAATTGCTATTGATACAATTATTAATCAAAAAGATCAAGGTACTATTTGTATTTATGTAGCAATTGGTCAAAAAGAATCAACAGTAAAAAATCAAGTTGAGATTTTAAAACAGCATGATGCAATGGATTATACAATTATTGTAACAGCTGGTGCTAGTCAACCAGCACCCCTACTTTATTTAGCAGCTTACACAGGTGCAACGATGGGTGAGGAATTTATGTATAACGGTAAACACGTGTTAGTTGTTTATGATGATTTATCAAAACAAGCAGCTGCGTACCGTGAGCTATCTTTACTACTTCGTCGTCCTCCAGGTCGTGAGGCTTTCCCTGGAGATGTGTTTTATTTACACTCTCGTCTTTTAGAGCGTTCTGCAAAACTTAGTGATAAACTTGGTGGTGGATCAATGACAGCTTTACCGATTGTCGAGACGCAAGCAGGAGATATTTCTGCTTACATCCCAACAAACGTGATTTCAATCACAGATGGTCAAATTTTCTTAGAGAGTGATCTATTCCACTCGGGTGTTCGTCCAGCTGTTGCTGCTGGGTTATCGGTATCTCGTGTTGGTGGGTCTGCTCAAATTAAAGCTATGAAAAAAGTAGCTGGGACGCTTCGTTTAGATTTAGCTAGTTACAGAGAGCTAGAGGCTTTTACTCAGTTTGGTTCTGACTTAGATGCAGTAACTCAAGCTAAGTTAAATCGTGGTAAACGTACCGTAGAAGTATTGAAACAAAAAGTTCATGAGCCATTAGCTGTGGAAAAACAAGTGTTAATTTTATATGCGTTAACTCATGGCTTTTTAGATGGTATTCCAGTAGATGAGATTACGCGTTTTGAAAGTGAATTATTTGAATATGTTGGCAACAACTATCCAGCAATTTATGACACTATTCGTACAACAAAAGCTTTACCTAATGAAGCTGATTTAGATAAAGCGATTAAAGAGTTTACAGAGATTTTTAATTTTAATGAGTTTTCAGTTGTAGACGAAATCAAACAATCTTAAGAAAGTGGTGATTGATTAATGAGCGGTTCACTTATAGATATTAAAAAGAGAATAGCTTCGACTAAAAAGACTAGTCAAATTACAAGCGCTATGCAAATGGTTGCTGCTTCTAAATTGGCGAAATCTGAACAATCATCAAGACGCTTTCAAGAGTATGCAACTAAAGTGAGAAGTATCACAACCCATTTAGCTTCATCGCAATTAACAGCTATCGATAATGCTGACTATTCAAGCTTTGAAGATGACATGCAAATGTATCATCAGCTTTTAATTGCTCGTGAAGTGAAAACAATTGGTTATATTGTGATTACTTCTGATAAAGGTTTAGCTGGAGGATATAACAGCTCTGTCTTAAAAAACATGCTAGATATTCTCGCTAAGGATAAAGAAAACGATAGTAATGTCGTATTAATGGCTATTGGTCGAACTGGAGCAGATTTTTTTAAACAACGGGATTACCCTGTTGCTTATGAATTAAGAGGTTTAAGTGATCAACCTTCCTATGATGAGGTAAGAAAGATAGTTAATGCTGCACTTCAAATGTATAACACAGAGGTTTTTGATGAATTATACGTGTGTTATAACCATCATATCAATACATTAGCATCGTCATTTCGTGCTGAAAAAATGTTGCCGATTGTGGATTTAGATGCTAAAGAAGCAGAGACTTTTGAGCAGGATTATATTTTAGAACCATCAGAAGATGCCATTTTAAACACATTATTACCTCTTTATGCTGAGAGCTTGATATACGGAGCAGCTTTAGATTCTAAAACTGCTGAACATGCAGCTCGCATGACAGCTATGAAGAATGCAACTGAAAATGCGGCAAATATTATTGATGATTTAACGATTTCATATAATAGAGCACGCCAAGCTGCCATTACTGAAGAGATCATTGAGATTGTCAGCGGTGCAGCAGCATTAGAATAGTCACGAGGAGGAAAAGATGAAATGAAAGTAGGGAAAATAGCCCAAGTCATTGGTCCCGTTGTGGACGTCGTCTTTCCATTAGATCAATCATTACCAGATATTAATGATGCACTTATTGTATATAAACCTGGTACAAAAGAGAAAATTGTTTTAGAGACAACTCTTGAAATTGGTGATGGAACAGTTCGTACGATTTCAATGGAATCGACAGATGGATTACAAAGAGGGATGGAAGTATTAAATACTGGGGCTCCAATTAGTGTGCCAGTAGGTCCAGAAACTTTAGGTCGTGTATTCAATGTATTGGGAGATCCTATTGATTTAGGTAAACCGTTGGATGATTCAATCCAAAGAGATAATATTCACCAAAAAGCACCCGCTTTTGATGAGCTAAGCTCAAGTACAGAGATTTTAGAGACAGGTATTAAAGTTATTGATCTTCTGGCCCCTTATTTAAAAGGTGGTAAAGTTGGGTTGTTTGGTGGTGCCGGTGTTGGTAAAACCGTTCTAATTCAAGAATTAATTAATAATATAGCTCAAGAGTTAGGTGGATTATCAGTATTTGCTGGTGTTGGTGAGCGTACTCGTGAAGGAAATGACTTGTACTTTGAAATGAAAGACTCAGGGGTTATTGAAAAAACTGCCATGGTCTTTGGTCAAATGAATGAGCCACCTGGAGCTCGTATGCGTGTTGCTTTAACTGGTTTAACAATGGCTGAGTATTTCCGTGATCAAGAAAAACAAGATGTACTATTGTTTATCGATAACATCTTTAGGTTTACTCAAGCTGGATCTGAGGTATCAGCTCTTCTAGGACGTATGCCTTCTGCTGTTGGTTATCAACCAACACTCGCAACAGAGATGGGACAATTACAAGAGCGTATCACGTCAACAAAATCTGGATCAATTACATCAATCCAAGCGATTTATGTACCAGCCGATGATTATACAGATCCGGCTCCAGCAACAGCTTTTGCCCATTTGGATGCAACAACTAACTTAGAGCGTCGTTTGACTGAGCAGGGTATCTATCCTGCCGTTGATCCACTAGCGTCATCTTCAAGTGCTTTAGAGCCAACTATTGTAGGGGAAGAGCATTATAAGGTAGCCACAGAGGTTCAACGTTTATTACAACGCTACAAAGAATTACAGGATATTATCGCTATTTTAGGTATGGATGAATTAAGTGAAGAAGAAAAAATCGTCGTAGGTCGTGCTAGACGTGTTCAATTTTTCTTATCACAAAACTTCCACGTTGCTGAACAATTTACAGGTCAACCAGGTAGTTACGTACCGTTAAAAGAAACTGTTAAAGGTTTTAGAGAGATATTAGATGGTAAATATGATGATTTACCAGAAGATGCTTTTCGTATGGTAGGACGAATTGAAGAAGTGATTGAAAAAGCTCAGAAATTAGAGCAGTAGGCAAGGGGGAAAATAGATATGAGTACCTTTTTAGTGAATATCGTAACCCCAAATGGGATTGTTTATGATCAAGATGCTATTTTCTTAGTGGCTAATACTGAAGCAGGCTCCCTTGGTATTTTACCAAAACATGCTCCTTTAATCGCTCCTTTAAAAATTGATGCTGTTCGTATTGATTTAGAAGGAGATAAGAAAGATTGGGTAGCTGTAAATGGTGGAATAATCGAAGTACGAGACAATGTCGTGTCAATTTTAGCTAATAGTGCTGAAAAAGAAGGCGATATTGATGTATCAAGAGCTAAAGAAGCTAAGGAACGTGCTGAAGGTAAAATTGCTAGAGCTAAGGAAGAGCATGATGAAACAATCGATATGGACCGTGCAAAGGTTGCTTTGTACCGTGCTATTAATCGATTAAATGTAGCTGATAAAGAAAGGTAAGGGGGCCCATGTGGTTTCTTTACCTTTTTCTTATGGAAAGGAAGTGAGTATATGTCAGTTTATGGAATAGATACGTTTGTTAGAATTTTTAGTCATTTAGCTTTTATATATTTCGCATTTTGGAGCTTACAGTCCCTTCGTTTGGATGTTATTTTTAAAAAAGGGGTACAGTATGATAAACAGATTAGAATTTTTTATGCTCTAGTTGCTATTGCTGTAGGGTATAACGTGAGTAATTTCTTTTTAGAAATTATATTTTTAATACGAAATTATGCAGAAGGACTTATTATCTAACTGTAATTATCTAAAATATAAAACATGTAAAAATAAAAAATTATGTTTTTCCTAGAAACCATGATATAATGACTTGGATTTATGTAGAATTCCTTATATCTATGGAGGGAAAAATTTAATGGAATATATTGTAGTTCGTGGTGGTAAAAGTTTAGAAGGTACTGTTAAAGTGGAAGGTGCAAAAAATGCTGTACTACCTATTCTAGCAGGTGCTCTATTAGCGGATGGAGGACAAACAACAATAACAAATGCCCCAATATTATCAGATGTATTTGCGATGAACCAAGTTATTAAGCATTTAAATACAGATGTAGAATTTGATGAAAAAACAAATACTGTATCTATTGACGCTACAAAAGAATTAGAAACAGAGGCTCCTTTTGAATACGTTAGTAAAATGCGTGCCTCAATTGTTGTTATGGGCCCACTTTTAGCTCGTACTGGTCGTGCTAAAGTTGCTATGCCTGGAGGCTGTGCGATTGGAACAAGACCGATTGATTTACATTTAAAAGGATTTCAGGCTCTAGGAGCTAAGATCACCCAAACAAATGGTTATATTGAAGCTGTTGCTGATGAGTTAAAGGGTGCTAGAATTTACCTAGATTTCCCAAGTGTTGGTGCAACACAAAATATCATGATGGCAGCTGTTAAAGCAAAAGGTATAACTGTCATTGAGAACGTGGCTAGAGAACCTGAAATTGTTGATTTAGCTATGTACTTAAACAAAATGGGTGCAAAAATCAGTGGAGCTGGAACGGAAACCATTAGAATTGAAGGTGTGGATAGTTTATGTGGGACAACGCACAGTGTTGTACAAGATAGAATTGAAGCTGGAACATTCATGGTTGCTGCAGCAGCTACCGGTGGGAATGTATTAGTGAAAGATGCGATTGTGGAGCATAACAGTCCGTTGATTTCTAAATTGATTGAAATGGGTGTTAAAGTAACAGAAGAAGCTGACGGTGTCAGAGTTATTGGCCCAAATGTTTTACGAGCAACTGATGTGAAGACTCTACCTCATCCAGGATTCCCAACTGATATGCAAGCTCAAATGAGTGTCTTAATGGTATTAGCTACTGGAGATAGTATTTTGACTGAAACATTATTTGAAAATAGATTTCAACATTTAGATGAATTGCAACGTATGGGTGCTAAGTATCGTATTTCAAACAACGTTGCCTATATCAGTGGTGTTCCACAGTTGCAAGGAGCACAAGTAGGAGCAACTGATCTACGAGCTGCAGCAGCGTTAATTATTGCAGGGATGGTTGCCGATTCTGTTACTAAAGTGACGAAATTAGAGCATCTAGATCGTGGTTACTATAAATTCCATGAAAAACTAGCTGGATTAGGTGCTGATATTGATCGTATTGATTCTTCGGATATTGCTATTGAAGAATTTGAGTGGTCACTGTAAAAATAGATAAAAAGAGGTGAGTCACAATGAATCCAATAACCAAAAAAGTATTATCTCAATTATTTTTAGTTATATTGGTTGTGCTTGTCTTGCTTGCTTTGTTTTTTGCAGGGCTCTTTGTAGGCTACGTGTATTTTGGTAAAGGTAGTTCCAATGAGGTCTTTAATCAAGAAACATGGCAACATATTATTGAATTTGTAAAATAATAAAGTTATAGTTATATAAATGAGAAGAAAGAGCAACAGGTACAAAAAGAGGTTTAATTTTTGTGTTTGTTGCTTTGTTTCTTAACTTTAAAAAAGGTGAAAATATGTTAAAAAAAATATTTATATTGCCCGTTCGTTTTTATCAAAAATTTATCTCACCCTTGCTTCCTAAAAGTTGTCGTTATCATCCGACCTGTTCACAATACACAGTTGATGCCATTAATTACCACGGGGCAATTAAAGGGTCAATTATGGGATTAGGTCGTATTTTACGTTGTCACCCATTTGTGAAAGGTGGTATAGATTATGTACCATCTAAATTTTCTTTAAGAAAAAATCCAGATGAAACTTATCGTGGTCCTTATAATAAACAAAAATAAAACTTACTATGTATCTACCTGGCTTTAGACTTAACAAAATTTTAGATATATGTTATGATAATTTAGTTGAGAAAAGGGGATGAAAATAATGAAAAAGAATAAACCCGTTGAAGTAACGATTAAAGATTTAGGTACTCATCATGAATTATCAATTGGTAAAAAAATGATTGGTAAAGTGACTGAATTATCTGAAAATAAATATCAAGCAGAACATTCACACGGTATTTTAGGTATTTTTAAAGATCAAGATAGTGCTCATGAAGAGATACTTCGTCATTGGAATTTACACAATTAAAAAAATAAAAAAAGTTTGAAAAAGACTTGCAATTTATCTGAAAATTAGTTATTATATTGAAGTCGGGTTGATAAATAACACCTAATCGACACGGAGGGATAGCGAAGTGGCTAAACGCGGCGGACTGTAAATCCGCTCCTTCGGGTTCGGCAGTTCGAATCTGCCTCCCTCCATTTTTAATATTGGGCTATAGCCAAGCGGTAAGGCAACGGACTTTGACTCCGTCACTCGTTGGTTCGAATCCAGCTAGCCCAGTACAAAATCTAACGCATATGTGTTAGATTTTTTATTTTATCAAATGTATGTTATTCTTAAAGTAAATAATCTGAAGGGACGATATATTCAATGGAAGAATTATCTAACAAGCTTGCAACACAAATTATGGGGATACGTGAATCATTAAAAGGAACAGAAGCTGTGGAATCTGTTAAAACAACAGCACAATTAATCTTACCTAGCAAAAAAGATTCAAAAACGACAAAACATACTAAGATCAAGCAAAACCAAAGAAAATGGCATGCTAAATATTATTAAAACAAAAAACTTCCTAACCTTTGGGAAGTTTTTTGTTTTATTAAAGGGCTCTTCGTCAAATCGTGTTGATATTTAAAAATTGATAAAATAAGGGCATTAGAAGAAGGGGGATTTTTCCTCCTTCTTCTTTTTAATTAAATTGAAATGATTGACCTTGAATAAGGAAAATCCGTCGCTTAAAAGTTAAGAAATTTCGTTAACCATAGGCTATTCGTTTGATAGCTTTGATTCGGTTGTTAATTCCTTCTAAAAAACCATTTGAATAAGAATAATTTAAAGCATTGGTAACACCTTGCCTGAAGGTTTGGAATGTTTTGAATTTGGCTTTAAATTCCTTAGGAAGCTCATTAGAGATAGAATGGGTTAATTCTAAAAATAAGTCTGAATCCTTTGTTTCCTAAGCATATTTTAACTCTTGTATATAATCATATGCGATTTTTATAGTTGAGTTATAGGAAAGAAGTTCTTCAATGACACCAACTTGTGTCATACTTTTATTGAAAAGAGGATAATTACTATATGTAGTGGCACTTAATTGACTAGAGTCTTTTAAAAATAGTTTCCAATATTTTTTTATTCTCCGGTATTGTTTTGCTTCTTCATTATCATAACGTTTTAATTGATTCATTTCTTTTATTCTTAGTTGATTAAAAGAACGATTGATATGCTGAATGATATGGAATCTATCTGTCACAATCTCTGCATGTGGAAATATAGTTTTAAGAAGGCCACCGTAGTTGGCATTCATATCCATGACGAGAAACTTCACTTTTAACCGCTCTTTTCTGGAGTATTTCAGGAAGTACTTAATAAGAGAGAAGAGGCGTCTATCTGGTAAAATATCAATAATCTTTTTACTTTCAGCATCAGCACAAATAAAGCTCATACCAGATTGACATGACTTAGTTGATTTAAATTCATCGACACATAGTACTTTTGGTAGATGTTGAAAGTTGGTTAGACAGTGGTTGGTAAAGTCGTATAAAACACGTTGTACCGTGTTATCAGAAACATGATGAAATCTAGCAATCTCTTTTCTTGAACGATCTTCTTTCAAATCTAAGGCGATTTGATACTTTAATGTTTTCGATATATGACAATAGTCATCGACTAACGCAGTATCAGCACTGAATGTTGTATGGCATTCTTTACATAGATATCGTTCTCTTTTAAGTTCTAAATAAGTTGTGACCCTATTAAACTCCGGTAGTTGTGTTTTAGTAGTATAAGTACCATTTTTAACACACGTATTCTGATGACAAGAGGGGCATATTCTGTCTGGAGACGTTAGTCTTCCCCTTATTATATTTGAGCGTCTACCTCTAATAGTAGCCTCAGTTAACCAATCTTTTTCAAAAATAATAGATTTGTCTGTTAAATTAAGTAATTTTCTAGTATGATTATCCATGGGAACATCCTCCTGATAATTTGGTTTTTGGCGACTTTATTTTATCATGTTTGGATGTTCCTTTTTGTATTTAAAAACAAAAAATCGTATTAATGGAAACTATCCATCAACACGATTTATTATAGACCCTATTAAAGTATGGATACTTATGTTGTCATGACACTAGAGACAAGATATAATGACATTAAAGATATGAAGAAGGAAGTGGCGGTTATGACTTCAAAGTTACCTGTATATATAAAGATACATGATCAGATAAAAAAAGAAATTGAGGATGGTATATGGAAAGTCGGCGATAGATTGCCATCTGAAAGAGAGTTATCAGAGACATTTGGTGTGAGCCGAATGACTCTGAGACAAGCAATACAAACTTTAGCTGAGGAGGGGATATTGGAGAGAAAAATAGGTTCTGGGACATATGTTGCTAGACAAAAAGTAAAAGAGACGATGACAGGAACAACAAGTTTTTCTGATATTGTCCGCTCTCAAGGAAGTCAGCCCTCAAGTCAAACAATAGCATATTTCATTACATCCCCTAGCTCAAGTGAAATGGAGAAGTTAGAGCTTACTAAGGACAAAAAAATTTTAAAGATGGAGCGAATTCGCTATGCTGATGATGTACCTATTTGCTTTGAGGTAGCAAGCATACCTTATGATATGGTTAAAGGGTTTACTAAAGATGAAATAACAACGTCTTTATATCAAACTTTAGAAAATAACGGTCATAGAATGATTGGTAAATCTTCTCAGAGTATTTCAGCTCTTAGTGCTTCAGAGACCATTGCACATTATTTGGATCTGAAAAAAGGTGATGCTGTATTAAGGTTGAGACAGGTTTCTTATCTACAGGATAAAACACCGTTTGAATATGTTCGAAGTCAGTATGCTGGTGAGAGGTTTGAATTTTATTTAGAAAAATAACCTTAGAAGAAGTTAGTATTCATATTGGATAACATGATTAAACTCTTTGTAACTCAAAAGAAAGGCTGTCCTACTGGGTTTGTCAAGTTAAGTGTGTAAATTCCTTAAAAATAAAAATAGAAACTCAATTTGACAATGAGTCGTCCTGTGATAATCTCTAGGAATAAGAGGGTATTTTTAATAAACCTCTTGTCCTACTTTTTTAGGATTAGCCTTTCTTTTGAGTTGTTTGAGAAAATAACAAGTTAGTGATTGAGATTTAACTTTTTTATGAGACGGGTATTTCAACATATTCTTTTTCACCTGTTTTGATTTTAACTTGTCCGCTTAGTAAGTTAGTGATATCTTTTTTAAAATCAGAAACATCTTTTTCATCGACCATAATAATGAGTTCTACTTCATGAGTATAAATGGTTTCTTTTAATGTATATTGTGTCTGATTTTCTAAAAAATAGTCAATTTTTCCATGGGCTGCGTAATCACAAATAACATGTATGGCCGATTGCAAACGCCCCTCAACAAGACCAACGTGATTAATAGCATCAGCGACCACACCGCTATAAGCACGAATAAGACCACCAGCACCCAGCTTAGTTCCTCCAAAGTAGCGTGTCACAACAGCTAGTACATTTTTTAAATCTCTAACTTTTAAAATGTCTAACATAGGTACACCTGCTGTGCCACTAGGTTCACCGTCATCGCTAGAACGTTGAATAGACTGATTACTTCCTAAAACGTAAGCTGAGCAGTTGTGACTAGCTTTCCAGTGTTCTTTTTTTATTTGCTGAATAATATCTTTAGCCTCTTCTTCTGATTCGATGCGATATAAATGGCAAATGAAAGTTGATTTTTTTATAATCATTTCATATTGGCTATTCTCTTTTATGGTATAGTATTGTGACAAGGATAAAACCTCCAAATTTATAATAGTAAAAGGGGATTGTAATGAAAAAAAAATTAATGATAGTATTACTTGGAATGAGTGCCTTATTTTTAACAAGTTGTGGTCAAAAAAATGTAGAGACAACAACAGAGACAACGCAAGGTGTGAATAATACAATTGTTTATACATTAGAATATGATCATCAACAATACCAGTTTAACATGCTTGATGGTTGGCGTAAATTTCCAAATAGCGATCATAGCATTGCTTTTTTAGTGGGCAATAAAGATCAGGCCTCTTTTATGAGTGCTGGGTTTGAAGAAAAAGAAAAGCTAAGTTTATCGAGTTATAAAGATAAGTATATGGAGCGTCTGAAAGAAAATGATGTTACAGTGACTAATGATCCCGAATTAAAAAAATTAAATGGCATGGATGCTTATTACTTAGGTATGGATATGTTAGATGAAAAAGATCGAGTGTTGACTTACCGAGTCTATTTGATTGAAGGAGAGGATTATTTTATTAATCTCGGAGCTTGGACAAGCGAGCAAAATCCCTCTAAGGAGATAATACAAGGTCTGGATGACATTTTAGGAACCTTTAAAAAAAAATAAGTGCTAAAAAACCTTTGTAAGAAAGTTGGTTTGACTTTTCTTACAGAGGTTTTTCTTTATTTATTAAGATGATGTGTCATCCAATCATAAATATCTAATACGATTTCTTTATATTCTACTTCATTTAAAATTTCGTGCCTTAAATCGTAATATAGTTGGAGTGTGATATCAGAAAATCCATGATCAGTTAATTCTAAAGCTGTTTTTCTAGGGCCTTTACCGTAACTACCGACAGGATCTTTTTCACCGCTGATAATAAGTACAGGTAAATCACGTCTAATAGTTTGATACCAATTTTTTTGAGTGGCACGGTCCATTAAACTGATTAGAGTAAAAAAACCATTATTAGTGAAGATAAAGCCGCAATTAGTATCTTCTTCATATCGCACTACATTCTCTTGATTTTTAGATAGCCAAGAAAAATTTGATTTAGGATTTTTAATTCTTTGGTTGAACGATCCAAATAATAATTTATCGATAGCAGGATTGGTAATTTTAGGACTTAATTTATTCAATCCTTTGGTAATCGTATGAACAATAGATGCTTCTTCACGTCTAGCAGAAGTTCCCATTAAAATACTACCTGCTACATGATGAGAGTATTTCTTTAGATAATTTCTAAGAACGAAAGAGCCCATGCTGTGTCCCATAATAAAGATCGGTATTCCTGGATAGTGTTCTTGTATATACTTTGTTATTTGATAAGTATCTTCAATTAATAGTCCTGGAGTATGGTGTCCTTTTCCAAAATAACCTTGAATAGGGTGTGATGAGTGTAGAGACTGACCGTGTCCTAGATGATCGTGACCAATAACCATAATGTGATTTTCGTTTAAAATGTTAGCAGTTGGATTATATCTTTCTATGTGTTCAGCCATACCATGTACGATTTGTAAAATTGCTTTTGGTTTCTCTTTAGAATTAGTTTTCCAAATAATACCTCTTAAAGGTGTTTGTCCATCTGTAGATAGAATATTAAATTCATATGTCATAGTTTTTACCTCTTCCAATATAGTCTCTTATGTTCATTATAGTCTATTTAAAAGTATTCAACTAATATAATGCGTATGTTTATATTGGGGGATTAGATGGATGAGAAATTACTACAAGGAAGACAATTATTAAAAAAAGAAATACCTAAAAGAGCTTATGAAAAAACGATTAATTTAGCTTTTATTGAAACGAGAAAGGCCATGATAATCACAAAACATTATATAGAGTGCCAGAGGTGTGGTTATAAAGGAACAAAAAAGAATTGTTCATTAACTAATAATCAATATTTCTGCCCTCAGTGTATTCAGTTAAAGCGAGTAGATTCTACGGAACTACTTATTAGCCTGCCTGTAGGTGAGAACCTTGAGCGTGATGTCACTTTTTGCTTTGAAGGTGTTCTTACAACAAAGCAAAACAAAGTATCTCAAGATTTACTCAAAGCTTATGCGAGAAAAAAAACACATTTAATTCATGCGGTGACTGGTGCTGGGAAGACTGAGATGTTATTTGAATTAATTAAACAAGTATTAAGTGATGGTGGTAGAATCGGAATTTCAGCACCACGAGTAGATGTGTGCTTAGAACTTTATCCAAGACTTAAAAAGGTTTTTCCTGATGAGGATATTGACTTATTATATGGTGAAAGTAAGGTAGGTTTTACAGGAGCTTGTTTTATTATTTGTACCACACATCAACTTTTACGCTTCTATCACTTCTTTGATGTACTGATTATTGATGAAGTGGATGCCTTTCCATTTAGAAATGACAAGTATTTACAGTTTGGTATGAGGCAATCACTAAGAAAAGAGGGGATGTTAGTCTATATGACGGCAACATCTACACCATCCTTAGAAGAAGAAGTAACAACATCTAAGGGAAGAATTAGTTTAGTTTCAAGACGTTTTCATGGTTTTGACTTACCTGTTCCTAAGTTGAAATATATTAAAGGGTTAGCGAAGCATTTGAGAAAAGGCCGTCTTCCACGTTATTTAGTTTTAGCATGCCAGCAGACAAGTCAAAAGATATTGATTTTTTTTCCTAACATAGAGTTGATGACAACAAGTTTTTTGCTACTTCAAAAAAAGTTTCCTAACAAAAATATTAATTATGTCTACGCTAGTAAAAAAGATAGGGAGGATATTATTAAAAAAATGCGTAAAGGGGAGTGGGATATATTATTAACAACAACCATATTAGAGCGCGGTGTGACTTTTTCTAATATATCTGTTTTTGTTATTTGCGCTGATCATAGAGTCTATAACAAAGCAAGTTTGATTCAAATAGCAGGCAGAGTGGGAAGAGATAGGTACCATCCTAGTGGTCAGGTTATTTTTTTTCATGAAGGTAAAACAAAGGCAATTAGACAAGCTGTCAGTGAAATAAAAAAAAGAAACAAGGAGAGTTGAAAATGAAGTGTCTTCTATGTCAAACTTCTTTTGAAAATAGGATAACCTTGAAGAATTTAATGTTTGGAAGCCAACTAACTATAGATAGTTGTTGTCTAAAGTGTTTTTCTGGTTTTTCAAAAATTGATTTAAAAGATGTTAGTCGGTGTCAAATGTGCCTCAAAAAAATAGAAGAATATTGCGGGGATTGTGACTACTGGAAAAAGCTATATCAGACTGCTAATTACCACCATGCTTTATTTGATTACAACGACAGTATGAAACACTATATGAAAGTCTTTAAATTTGAAGGTAACATAAAGTTAAGTGAGGTATTCAATCAAGAAATATCACAATTTTTTAGTTCTTGTTCGTATGATTTAGTCGTACCTATTCCGTTATCTAAAAAAAGGTTAAAAATAAGAGGTTTTAACCAAGTGGAAGAGATATTAAAGGCGTCAGAAATTTCATATACTGACCTATTAATGAAGAAGAAACACACGAAGTCACAGTCAAAGTCTAGTCGTCAAGAAAGGTTAATCAGTTATCATGCTTTTCAAGTGAAAAAAGGAAAATACCCTGATATTAAAGGGAAGAAACTAGTTCTAGTTGATGATATATACACTACTGGAAGCACTATTTACCAAGCTAGACAAGTATTACTTACAGCCGGTGCTAAAGAAGTTATCACTTTAACATTAGCTAGATAGAATAATTAAAGCGCTTTACATCAAACTATTTGTTATTTTATCATAAATTAGTTATAATAAATGTATAAAGAATGAACAAAAGAGTGGTCCTTAAGTTCATACCTTTAGTTTTAATGATAGATGAAAGGGGTAATTAGTATGTTTAGATATAATGTTAGAGGAGAAAACATTGAGGTTACTCAGGCAATTAGAGATTATGTAGAGAAAAAAATTGGAAAACTTGAAAAATATTTTACAAATGTGCCAGAATCAACAGCACATGTAAATTTAAAAGTATATTCTGATAAAACGGCAAAAGTGGAAGTAACTATCCCACTACCATACTTAGTTCTAAGAGCAGAAGAGACTTCTCCAGATTTGTATGGAAGTATTGACTTAGTTGTTGATAAACTAGAAAGACAAATCAGAAAATATAAAACAAAAATCAACCGTAAATCAAGAGAAACAGCTTTAGATACAGTAGTTATCTTTGAAGCAAATGAAGAGGTTGAGACAAATAATGAACCTGATTTAGAAATCGTTCGTACAAAACGATTATCGTTAAAACCTATGGACAGCGAAGAAGCTGTATTACAAATGAATATGCTAGGACATAATTTCTTCATCTTTGAAGATGCAGAAACAAATGGTACAAGCATTGTTTACAAACGTAAAGATGGCAAATATGGATTAATTGAAACTAACTAAAAAGAAAAAGGGCACTTTGTCATATTGATAAAGTGTCTTTTTTATGGATAAATCTCAAAAAAAAATAGGAAAGAAGGTCTTTTTTGTAACAAAGAGTTTTATTTTTTTGAAAGAAATGATAAAATGTGTGGGATGACCTTATAAATGATAAAATAAATTTTTCATAATGTGTAAGGATGAGAGGGTAGGATAAAATTCATGGCTAATTTTTTAAAACAATTAATTGAAAATGATAAAAAAGATTTAAGACGTTTGGGGCAAATGGCAGATAAAATTGATGCTCTAGCGCCACAATACACAGATATTACAGATGAAGAGCTACAGGCTAAAACTGAGGAGTTTAAAACTCGCTATCAAAAAGGTGAAAGTTTAGATGATTTATTATTTGAAGCTTTTGCAGTCGTTCGTGAATCTGCAAAACGTGTTTTAGGACTATTCCCTTATAAAGTACAGTTAATGGGTGGTATCGTCCTACATGAAGGTGGAATTCCTGAAATGAAAACAGGTGAGGGTAAAACTTTAACGGCGACAATGCCTGTTTATTTAAATGCAATCTCAGGTGAGGGAGTACACGTTGTAACAGTAAATGAGTATTTATCAACTCGTGATGCTAGCGAAATGGGTGAGTTATATAACTTTTTAGGATTAACTGTTGGTTTAAATACTAATGCTAAATCCGCTGATGAAAAACGTTTAGCCTATGCTTGTGACATTACTTACTCAACTAATAATGAGTTAGGTTTTGACTACTTAAGAGATAATATGGTGGTTTATAAAGACCAAATGGTGCAACGACCACTAAACTTTGCTGTAGTGGATGAGGTGGATTCAATTTTAGTGGATGAGGCTAGGACGCCACTTATTATTTCAGGCCAAGCTGAGAAATCAACGGCATATTATGTACGTGTTGATTCATTTATTAAAACATTAAAAGAAGAAGAAGATTACAAAATTGATGTGCCTTCAAAAACGATTAGTTTAAGTGAAAAAGGTATCTCAAAAGCTGAAAAGCATTTTGATTTAGAGAATTTATATGACATTGAAAATGCTTCACTGACTCACTACGTGGATCAATCACTAAGAGCAAACTTTATTATGATTCGTGATATTGATTATGTGGTTCAAGATGGTAAAGTCATGATTGTGGATCAGTTTACTGGTCGTATCATGGATGGTCGTCGTTACTCAGATGGACTTCATCAAGCAATTGAAGCTAAAGAAGGCGTTGAAATTGAAGATGAAACTAAAACAATGGCCAATATTACATTCCAGAACTACTTCCGTATGTATAAAAAATTATCAGGTATGACTGGTACAGCTAAAACTGAGGAAGAGGAATTTAGAGAAATCTATAACATGCAAGTTATTCAAATTCCAACGAACAAGCCTATCTTACGTGATGATAAACCAGATTTATTATACCCAACACTAGACTCTAAATTTAGAGCTGTTGTTGAAGATATTAAAACGCGTCACGAAATAGGGCAGCCTGTTTTAGTAGGTACCGTTGCTGTTGAAACGTCAGAATTATTATCAGAATTATTAAAGGAGGCTAACGTGCCTCACCAAATTTTAAATGCAAAAAATCATTTTAAAGAAGCAGAAATTATTATGAACGCTGGTCAACAAGGATCTGTTACTATTGCCACAAACATGGCTGGTCGTGGTACAGATATTCGTTTAGGTATGGGCGTGCGTGAATTAGGTGGTCTTGCAGTTATCGGTACAGAACGTCACGAATCTCGTCGTATTGATAATCAGTTACGTGGTCGTGCTGGTCGTCAGGGAGATCCTGGTATGTCACAATTTTATCTATCCCTGGAAGATGAGTTAATGCGTCGTTTTGGTTCTGAGCGTATTAAATTACTCCTAGATAGAATGAAGCTTGAAGATGGAGACGCAGTTATTCAAAGTAAGATGTTATCAAAACAAGTTGAGTCAGCTCAAAAACGTGTTGAAGGTAATAACTACGATACTCGTAAAACGGTTTTACAATACGATGATGTTATGCGTGAGCAGCGTGAAGTTATTTATCGTCAGCGTCGTGAAACCATTACTTCAGATAAAGATTTAACACAACCATTACTTGGTATGGTAGAAAGAACCATTAGCCGTTACGTAGATGGCCATACTCAAGGTGAGGAAAAAGACTGGAACTTAGTTGGTTTAGTTGATTTTGTTAGCTCAACTATTACTCATGAAGATGACATTTCTGTAGAAGATTTTAAAGGTAAAAAACCAGAAGAGATGAAAACCTTTATTTACGATAAAGCCCGTCATATTTACGATGAGAAAGCTGAAATTTTAAGTAGTGAGGAGCAATTATTAGAGTTCCAGAAAGTAGTTATTTTAAAAGTAGTGGATACAAAATGGACAGATCATATTGATGCAATGGATCAATTACGTGAGTCGATTGGCTTACGTGCTTACGGTCAAAATAACCCATTAGTTGATTATCAAACAGAAGGTTATGAGATGTATAATGATATGATTGGTTCAATTGAGTATGAAGTAACACGTGTCTTCATGAAGTCTGAAATTAGACAAAATGTACAACGTGAACAAGTTGCTCAAGGAGAAGCTTTAAAACCAACCCAAGACCAAGGAGTTGTTTCATCAAATGAGAAACAGCGTCCTGTTAAAGTTGATGATAAAGTGGGAAGAAATGACTCTTGTCCTTGTGGTAGTGGTAAAAAATACAAAAATTGTCACGGGAAACCGATGTAAATGTGTTGTAGGCGACTTAGTTAACTCTGAGTCGTTTTACTTTTTGAAAGGACTGATCTAAATGGAGTTTAGTGATGCAAGAAATAAGTTAGATGAGATTAGTGTCAAAATAGATAATTTTAGGGGGTCTCTTTGACTTAGAGGCTTTAGAAGAAAAGATTGCAGAGTGTGATTTTCAAATGTCTTCTCCTGGATTTTGGGATGATAACACTTCAGCACAAGTTGTGATTGATGAATCCAATCAATTAAAAGGTAAATATGAAACATTTAAGAAAATGGAAGAATCTTTAGAAGAACTAGAGCTATTATTAGAAATGTCTAGTGAGGAAAATGATTTAGAGCTTTTTGATGAATTAAAAACGCAACTAATTCTGCTGGAGGAAGTTGTTAATAGTTATGAGTTATCTCAATTGCTTAGCGAGTCTTATGATCATAATAATGCCATACTAGAATTACATCCTGGAGCAGGTGGCACTGAGTCTCAAGATTGGGGCAGTATGTTACTTCGTATGTATACAAGATGGGCTGATGACAAAGGGTTCAGCATTGAAACTTTGGATTATCAAGCGGGTGATGAGGCAGGGATTAAAAGTGTTACGCTTTTAATTAAAGGCTACAATGCTTATGGTTATTTGAAATCAGAAAAAGGTGTTCACCGTTTAGTGAGAATTTCTCCTTTTGATTCTAATAGTCGCAGGCATACATCATTTTGTTCAGTTGATATCATGCCAGAACTTTCGACTGATATTGAGATAGATATTCGTCCTGATGAATTGAAGGTAGATACGTATAGAGCTAGTGGTGCTGGAGGGCAACATATCAATAAAACAGATTCTGCTGTTCGGATTACTCATTTACCAACAGGAATAGTTGTAGCTAGTCAAGCACAAAGGTCACAACTTAAAAATAGGGATCAAGCGATGAGTATGCTGAAATCAAAACTGTATCAGCTAGAAATTGATAAAAAAGCTGAGGAAGCAGCTGCTATTAAGGGTGAGCAATTAGAGATTGGTTGGGGCTCTCAGATTAGATCATATGTGTTCCATCCCTACTCTATGGTAAAAGATCATAGAACTAATTATGAAGTTGGAAATACTCAATCGGTCATGGACGGAGATATTGATAATTTTATTGATGCTTACTTAAGATGGAATTTATTAGAATCTTAAGATACATTTTTAAGTTGAATTGACATATAATTGTAATCAAAAGCTAAAGAAGTCGTGTTATACTGATACATGGTTAGAATAGACTAATGAAAATAAAACATGTTGGAGCGATATATATGATAGAAATGAAAAAGGTAACAAAAAAATACTCCAATGGGACAACGGCGATAAGAAACCTCTCTGTTAATATTAATCAAGGGGAGTTTGTCTATGTAGTTGGGCCAAGTGGGTCTGGTAAATCGACATTTATTAAGTTGATGTATCGTGAAGAAAACGCAACAAAAGGTCAATTGACTGTGTGTGGTTATGATCTTATTTCAATAAAAAATCGTAATGTACCTTATTTACGCCGTGAAATAGGAGTCGTTTTCCAAGATTATAAATTATTACCACAAAAAACAGTGTATGAGAACGTTGCATATGCGATGCAAGTTATTGGTAAAAAATCAAGAGAAATTAAAAAAAGAGTTTTAGAAGTCTTAGACCTAGTTGGTTTAAAACATAAAGTTCGTGTTTTCCCAAGTGAATTATCAGGTGGGGAGCAACAGCGTGTGGCAATTGCTAGAGCAATTGTGAATACACCAAAAGTTTTAATTGCTGATGAGCCAACAGGAAATCTAGACCCAGAAAATTCAATGGAAATTATGGAGCTTCTAGATAGAATTAATACTCAAGGAACGACAGTAGTGATGGCAACACATAATAGTAACATTGTAAATTCCATTCGCCACCGAGTAATAGCAATTGAAAACGGTCGTATTATTAGAGACCAAGATGAGGGGGATTATGGTTACGATGATTAGTAATTTTTTTAGACATTTAGGTAGTGCCATTAAGAATTTAAAAAGAAATGGTTGGATGACACTGGCATCAGTCAGTGCGGTAACTGTGACATTAACGTTGGTAGGGATTTTCTTAGGAATCATTTTAAATGTAACTAAGATTGCTGATGATATTAATAATAATGTGGATGTATCAGTATTTGTTGATATTGGTACACCAGAAAAAGATATTAAAAAATTAGGTGAAGAGCTAAAAAAAGTACCTGATGTAGAAACAATCACATTTTCTAGTAAACAAAATGAATATAAAAAACTAACAGATAAATTAGGAGATACATGGAAGTTATTTAATGGGGATGATAATCCTTTACATGATGTCTATGTTCTAACAGCTAAAGATTCTGAGGATATTCCTTCTATTCAAAAAGCTGCAGCTAAGTTACCAAATGTTCATAAGGCTGATTATGGTGGTGCCAATTCAGATATTTTATTTAGTATTTCAAGAAATGTTAGATTATGGGGAACGATTGTAGCGGTCTTTTTACTAGCAGTTGCTATTTTCCTAATCTCAAACACCATCCGTATTACGATTATTTCAAGAAAACAAGAAATAACTATTATGCGTTTAGTTGGAGCTAAAAATGGCTATATTAGAGGGCCTTTCTTCTTAGAGGGAGCCTTCATTGGAATATTAGGTGCCATTATTCCGATGCTTTTAGTTTCATTTGGATACTCTCAAGTTTATTACTTATTTACAAAAAGTATGATCAGTAATGCTGCTTATGATTTAATCTCACCAGGAACTTTGGTTTTAAAATTAAACATTTTACTATTAGTTTTAGGTATGGTTATCGGATCATTAGGTTCAGTGATGTCAATGCGACGCTTCTTGAAAGTTTAATCAAGTTTAATAATTGTCATAAAAAAGGTAGGGGATTAGTCCTCTCCTTTTTTTTAGGTCTTAAATGGCGTAATTTATAGGACAATAGATTGTAAATTAATTGTAAAAAGTCTTGCATTTTCTTTTCTGAAACTATATGTTTAGGTAGTAAGATTCAACATATTATATTTAGAAAAAGATATTTGTAAATATTTGGGAGGTACTTTGATGAAGAGAATATCAAAGATGATTGGGGCTATTGGTTTTGTGGTGATATTATCAGGATGTAGTGGTATTGATAATGGTGAATCAATCAATGCTGTAGGTTCATCAGCAATGCAACCTTTAGTAGAAGCTGCAGGAGAGCAGTATAGTAGTATCCATTTAGGAAAATTTATTAATGTTCAAGGTGGAGGAAGTGGTACCGGTCTTAGCCAGGTACAATCAGGCGCTGTTGAAATTGGTAACTCTGATTTATATGCAGAAGAAAAACCTGGAATTGATAGTGCAGCTTTAGTGGATCATCAAGTAGCAGTAGTTGGTTTGACACCGATTGTAAATAAAGATATTGGGATTGATAATATATCAATGTCAGACTTGAAAAAAGTTTTTACTGGTGAGATTACAAATTGGAAAGAAATTGGTGGAAGTGATGTACCTGTTGTTATCATCAATAGAGCTGCTGGAAGTGGGAGTAGACATACTTTTGAGCAGTGGGTCTTAAACGGAGAAGAAGCAAAACGCTCACAAGAGCAAGAGTCAACTGGAATGGTAAGACAAATTGTCAGTACTACACCTGGTGCTATTAGTTATATTGCTTTTTCATATGTAACAGATGAGGTTAAAACGTTAACTATTGATAACGTTAAACCAACTGAGGATAATGTAAAAACTAATGACTGGGTTATCTGGTCATATGAGCATATGTATACAAAAGGAGAGCCAGAAGGCCTAACAAAAGAATTTCTAGAGTTTATGTTAACATCAGAAGTTCAAAAGGATATAGTGCCGCAATTAGGATATATATCTGTTAATCAAATGAAAGTAACAAGAGATATTGAAGGTCATGTAACGTTTGTTTCTAAATAAATAGGATATATTGTAGGAGGATCTATTTTGGAAGATATTCAGAGTAAGTTACTTAAAAAATCGAAAAAAGCAAAATTAGAACAGTTTGGGAAAACAATTAGTTTTTTGGCTATTTTAGTAATTGTCATAATTGTCATTGCTATTTTTTATTTTGTTGCAAGTAAAGGTTTAGCAACATTTTTTACTGATAAAGTCAGGTTATCTGAATTTTTATTTGGGAGAGACTGGAACCCAGGTTCGACAAATGATGCAGGTAGACCTTTAGTTGGTGCTTTACCGATGATAACAGGTTCATTTGTTGTTACTCTTTTATCAGCGTTGATTGCGACACCATTTGCAATTGGAGCTGCTGTTTTTATGACAGAGATTTCACCAAAATTAGGAACTAAAATTTTACAACCAGTTATTGAATTATTAGTAGGGATACCATCGGTTGTTTATGGTTTTATTGGTTTGTCAGTTGTCGTTCCTGCTGTTAGAAATGTTTTTGGAGGATCAGGATTTGGTATTTTAGCTGGGACATTTGTTTTATTTGTTATGATCTTACCAACTGTTACCTCAATGACAGTAGATGCACTAAAATCAGTTCCAAGACATTACCGTGAAGCATCACTTGCTCTGGGAGCTACTCGTTGGCAAACGATTTATAAAGTTGTCTTACGCGCCGCAATTCCTGGTATCTTAACTGCCGTTGTTTTTGGTATGGCTCGTGCTTTTGGTGAAGCCTTAGCTATTCAGATGGTTATTGGTAATGCTGCGCTTATGCCACATAATTTGATCACACCAGCATCAACCCTAACAAGTGTTTTAACAATGGGGATTGGTAATACAGCAATGGGTAGTTTAGAAAATAACGTGTTATGGTCTTTAGCATTATTATTATTATTAATGTCACTATTCTTTAATATTGTTATTCGATTGATTGGTAGAAAAGGAGAAATGAAATAATGAATGCAAAAAAAGTTGATAAAATTGCAACAGGTGTTTTATACGGGATTGCAATTATTATTACATTAATCCTAGCGAGTTTGATTTTATATATTTTAGGTCGTGGCTTACCTCATATTAGTTGGAATTTTTTGACGAAACCATCAAAAAGCTTCCAAGCAGGTGGTGGGATTGGGATTCAATTATTTAACTCGTTTTACTTACTGATTATTACAATGCTAATTAGTATTCCTATCTCATTAGGAGCAGGTATTTATTTGTCTGAATATGCAAAGAAAAATCGCTTTACTGATATTGTTCGTACCTCGATAGAAGTATTAAGTTCACTACCATCTGTAGTAGTTGGTTTGTTTGGATTTTTAGTATTTGTTATTCAAGCAGGGTTTGGCTTTTCAATTATTTCAGGAGCCCTTGCGTTAACGTTTTTTAATTTACCGCTGTTAACACGTAATGTGGAAGAGTCATTAAAAGCAGTTCATTATACACAACGTGAAGCAGGTCTTGCTCTTGGCTTATCTAGATGGGAGACAGTAACACGTGTGGTTATTCCAGAAGCACTACCTGGTATTTTGACAGGTGTCATTTTAGGATCTGGGAGAATTTTTGGTGAGGCAGCTGCTTTAATTTATACAGCAGGACAATCTGCTCCAGCTCTTGATTTTACTAACTGGAATCCTTTAAGTATTACAAGTCCTTTGAATATCTTTAGACAAGCAGAAACACTAGCTGTTCACATTTGGAAAATTAATAGTGAAGGTAATATGCCAGATGCCGCTCAAGTATCAGCTGGAGCATCGGCTGTTTTAATCATTGCTGTTTTACTGTTTAACTTCTTAGCTAGGTTCTTAGGTAAGAAACTACATAAAAAAATCACATCAGCTTAGATTGGAGATCTAAATGAAAAAATATAATCTTGATGACACACATATTATACGTTTTGACCCAATGAATCCAGACATTGCTTTAGCAACGAAAGATTTACGAGTTTTTTATGGTCAAAATGAAGCTATTAAAGGCGTTTCATTAGAATTTAAAAAAAATAAAATCACGTCACTTATTGGTCCTTCTGGATGTGGTAAGTCAACTTATTTAAGATCATTAAATCGAATGAATGATGAAATCTCTGGCACAAGTATTTCTGGTGAAATTATCTATAAAGGTATTGACATTAATTCAACAGAAGTTGATGTATTTGAGATGAGAAAACATATTGGAATGGTTTTCCAACGACCAAATCCCTTTAGTAAATCAATCTATGATAATATTACATTTGCTCTAAAGCGACATGGTTTAAAAGATAAAAATGAATTAGATGAGATTGTTGAAACAAGCTTAAAGCAAGCAGCCTTGTGGGACCAAGTAAAAGATAACTTAAATAAGAGTGCCCTTGCGTTATCTGGGGGACAACAACAACGCCTTTGTATCGCTAGAGCGATTGCTATGAAACCAGATATTTTACTATTAGATGAGCCAGCAAGTGCTCTTGATCCTATATCTACAAGTAAGGTAGAAGAGACTTTAGTTAATTTAAAAGAAGACTATACGATTATCATCGTAACACACAACATGCAACAAGCATCTCGCATTAGTGATTACACAGCTTTCTTCTATATGGGACAAGTAATGGAATATGACAAAACGAAAAAAATATTTACGCGTCCTAAGATACAAGCGACAGAAGATTATGTATCAGGTCATTTTGGATAAGGAGAATTAGCATGTCTATTATAGAATCAAACGATTTACATTTATATTACGGAGAACATGAAGCTTTAAAAGGTATTACTATGGATTTTGATAAAGGGGGTATTACAGCTCTTATTGGACCATCTGGCTGTGGTAAATCAACATTTTTAAGAACGCTAAACCGTATGAATGACTTGATTCCATCTGTGACCATTACTGGTAAAGTGACTTATAACAATCAAGATATCTATAGTCCTAAAACGGATATCGTTTCTTTAAGAAAGCAAATTGGAATGGTCTTCCAGCAGCCTAATCCCTTCCCATTTTCTATTTATGATAATGTAGTATATGGATTACGTTTAGATGGTAAACCATCAAAAGCAGAACTTGATCGTGTCGTTGAGGAGAGCTTGAGAGCTGCTGCTGTATGGGATGATGTGAAAGATAAATTAAATAAGAGTGCCCTTTCTTTATCAGGTGGTCAGCAACAAAGAGTTTGTATTGCCCGTGTATTGGCAGTTAATCCTGATGTTATTTTATTAGATGAACCAACAAGTGCTCTTGACCCTGTATCTAGTGGTAAGATTGAAAACATGTTACTAGAATTAAAAGATCAATACACCATGATCATGGTGACTCATAATATGCAACAAGCCTCTAGAATTTCTGACAAAACAGCATTCTTTTTAAATGGAGACTTGATTGAATATAATAAAACGAAAAAAATATTTTTAAATCCAAGTGAGAAAGAAACAGAAGATTATATCACTGGTAAATTTGGATAATAGTAGGAGGACGAAAATGTTAAGAACTCAATTTGAAGAAGACTTACAACAATTACATGACAAGTTTGAAAAGATGGGAAATGATGTGAACACAGCTATTCAAAAATCTGTTAGAGCATTTATTGATCATGATAAATCATTAGCTAAAGAAGTGATTGAATCAGATGGTATTATCAATCAACAAGAACAAGGGCTTGAGAAAAAGAGTTTTGAGATGATTGCCCTTCAACAACCTGTTACAACTGATTTAAGACGTATCGTTACGGTTATGAAAGCTAGTTCTGATTTAGAGCGAATGGGAGATCATGCTGTATCTATTGCTAAGGCAACTATCCGTTTAAAAGGTAATAAGCGTGTTTTATCTATTGAAGAAGAAATTTCAGAAATGGCCAATGCCGTGCAAGGTATGGTTAGTGAAGTATTGGAAGCTTATATCAATACAGATAGCGAGCGTGCTATTGAAATTGCAAGAAGTGACCGTAAAATAAATGAATATTCAAAATCAATTTACAGAGATTCCATTCGTGCTATGAAAGAAAATCCAGAAATGGTAGTCGTTGGAGCTGATTATTTACAAGTAGCTGGATTTTTAGAGCGAATCGGGGATTATGTCACTAATATTTGTGAATGGATCGTGTATCTTATTACAGGGAAGATCTCTGAATTAGTTGATTAATAAAAGAGTTGGCCTTTTGGTCAGCTTTTTTTATGCAACCATCTAAAAAGTCTGTCTTTAAATACTAATCATGACGCATCTTGAAAATATATCTGGCTTTGATACAATTTGTAATGTAGTTGTAACCTTTTTATTAGTTATTTTATGGTATAGTACTTATTGTAGATTATTATGAAGAATGGAGTTAGAGATAAAATGAAATTAAAAAATAAATTGATGTTAACAGTAGCAGCAACAGCACTAATTGGTTTAGCTTGTCCAAGCGTTATTAATGCTGATAACTTAGATAGCAAAATTGAAAATTCTGAAAAGAAAATCAATGATTTATCAAGTCAAAAAGCAAGTACAGATAAAACATTAGCGCAAATTGATTCAGATATTTCTAACTTAAATACTGAGATTAATCAAGTATTAGTTGAAAAGACAAAGTTAGAAAAAGAAGTCAATCAACTGTCTGTAGAAATTAAAGAATTAGAAAAAAATATTGAAAAAAGAAATACTCAAATAGAAGAACAAGCACGTTCAGCTCAGGTCAACAATGATCAACAAGATCTTGTTAATGTGCTACTTGATTCAGAATCTGTTTCTGATGCTATTGGACGTACTCTAGCTTATAAAAAACTAGTATCTGCTAACAAGGATATTATGGAAACACAAAAAAGTGATAAAAAAGCTTTAGCTGAAAAGAAACAAGATATTGAGAACAAAGTCAAAGAAATTTCTGAAAAAGCAGCTACTTTACAACAAAAACAAGAAGAGTTAGAGGTTGTTCAAGCAGAGCAAGTTCAATTAGCTTCTCAAATTTTAGCTAGTCTAGATCAAGAAAAAAATAATAAAGATAAATACGTTAAAGAAAAAGCAGTAAAAAAAGCAGCTGAAGAAAAAGCAGCAGCTGAAAAAATTGCTAGAGCAAATGAAAAACGTATGAAAGAGATTGCCGCTCAAGAAGCAGCAGCTCAAAAAGAATTAAAGGTGCAAAAAGAACGTCAACAAAAAGCAGCTGAGGAAAAACAATTAAGTGCTGAAGGTCCAGTATCTATTTCTAAACCATCAAGCGAGGTAGGTTCAAGTGACAATTCTAAATCAGAAGTCACAGTTGTTGAAGAAGAGAGTGTTGCTTCTGATGAGTCAAATGATAACGGTGGCTCAACAACTATTGTAGCAAATGACAGTGGATTTATTAATCCTTTATCAGGTGGTTATACAATCACAAGTGGTTTTGGATCAAGAACAGATCCTACAGGTTATTCTGGTGGATTCCATGATGGTATTGACTTAGCTACGTCAGCTGGTACACCAATTATGGCATCAATGGCTGGTACAGTTGTGGAATCAAGCTATCATCCAAGTGCTGGTAATCATGTGATTATTCAACATAGCAACGGCTTATATACATACTATATGCATATGAATGCACCAGGTATTGGAGCAGGTGCTCAAGTTTCAGCAGGTCAAGTGATTGGTGCTGTTGGAACAACAGGTAACTCTACTGGTAACCATTTACATTTTGGTATCAGTTCAAGTCTTTGGGGTGGATTTATTGATCCAACATCAATGCTAAGTTTCTAAGCTAATAATACTAAAAACAACTAAGGGTTTCCTTGGTTGTTTTTTTATTTGAATTAATAGGTATATTCAATTGGACAGTTGATTTTTGAATAATCTGAATTTGTTAAAAATTAAGAGTTTTAACATGTCTGATATAAAAATACTTAGGTATGAGTAAGTCTTGAAATAGATAAATAAATCCAACTTGGGACCTATGACAATGGAAAGTTATTAGGGCATAATGTATATATAAGTTAGAGAAAGAAAACTACAGGAGGTTTTTAATATGCAAGAAAGAGAAAGAATTTTAGATTTAGTTAAAAAAGGTGTATTATCTACTGAGGAAGCACTGATCCTCTTGGAAAATATTGCAACTGAAAAAGATGAAAAACTGATTAATTTGGAAGAAACTCAAATTAAATATCATAAAGAACTAGAAAAAGATCAAGTAGAGGATGATTCATTTGATTCAACTGCTGTTGATGATTCTATATTAGAAGAAATATTAGAACAAATTGTAGCAGAGGAAAGTAAAAAATCAGTTGAATATGACAATTTATCATTAAATTTACAAGATATTCGTCAAGATATTCGTGATACTAAGGAACAAATCACAGTTTTAAATACAATGGAAGATTTGGATACATTGACTGAAACTAAGAGAGCTGAAAGAGATCAATTAGAAAAAGAATTGGCTTATTTGGAACAAACAGAGCTTTTACTAGATGAAGAAAGAGAACAATTATCTGATGAGTTAAAGCATTTGAAAAAAGAAAAACGTGATGCTGAACAAAATGAGTTTACTAGTAAATTTGACATCCCAGAAGATTGGAAAGAACAAGCAGGAGATGCGATTAATCAAATGACTGACAAGATGGGAGAAGCAGGTAATCAGTTTTCTAAATTTATTAAAAAAACAATTGATGTCGTAACAACTACAGTTAATGATAATGTTGATTGGAAAGATGTGAATATTAAAGTACCAGGAGTAGCTAGTCACCAATTTAAACATGAATTCTTTTATCCAAATATTAATATCAGCATTATTGACATTAAAGTTGCTAACGGAAAAGTTGATATTAAGTCTTGGAATCAAAATGATATTAAAATTGAAGCAAACATTAAATTTTATGGTAAATTAAATCATGCAACACCTTTAGAAGCTTTTATTGAGCGAAGTGAAATTTCACTTGATAATGATACTTTATCACTACAAGTACCAAACAAACGCTTAAGTTGTGAGTTTACGATTTATTTACCTAAACATACTTATGATTTTGTTTCAGTGAAAATGTTAAATGGTGATGTTGAAATAAAAGAGTTGTTAGTTGGAGATATGTTTTTAAAAACGACAAACGGTGAAGTGACTGTGAAAGATGTTATTGGTACTATGTTAGAGATACAAGGTGTTAACGGTAATATGGATTTAATTGATTGTAAATTAGTTGACTTCATCGGTCAAACAGTCAATGGTAATATCATTACTAAATCTATGATCGAATCCATTCAAGCCTCTTTAGTGAATGGTGACATCAAATTAACGACTTTCAATGACATCAGTAAAGTAAATGCAACGACGATCAACGGTGACTTAAAAGTCTCAGTACCATCTGCTTATGGAATAGATGGTGTTTGCCAGACAAATTTTGGAAGCATCAAAAATAGACTAGCTAATATTGAGGTATTAAGAGAAAAAACCGATAAATTAAATCAGTATCAAGAATTTAGAAGAAATCAAGAAGAAATAGTAACATTATCTTTAAATACAAAAACAGGAAGTATTTATCTAAAAGATAATGAGTAAGGAGTGAACAACATGGGTAGACGATTAACAAAATCTAGTACAAATATTGTTTTAACAGGGACACTAGCAGGGATTGCTGAGTATTTTAGAATTGATCCAACTTTAGTAAGAATCATCTACGTCTTATTATCATTTTTCACACTAGGATCTCCGGTGATTTTATATATTGTCTTAGCTCTAATTATTCCATCAGCTAAGTCAAATTCAACAAAGGGATATAGAAGTCATTCTTCTTATAAAAAAGAAAAGAAAAAATTCTATGGTCAAAATAATGATCTTAAAAAACCACGAAAAGAAGCAGAAAAAATTGATGATGATGAATGGAGCGACTTTTAATGACGTATTTTCAACGTTTAGTTGTTAATACATTGGCTTTTATATCACTATCAGTTATTTTTCCTTCCATGTTTTATGTAGGTAATTTTATGATTGCAGTGATTGCAAGCTTTGTATTATCAATACTAAATCTTTTTATTAGACCAATATTACATATTTTATCTTTACCTATTACTATTTTAACTTTTGGCTTATTCAGCTTTGTTATTAATGGTTTTATGTTGATAATGACTTCTAATATTGTTGGTAAGACAGAGTTTGCCTTCTCAAGTTTTTGGTCGGCTATCTTTATCTCATTAGTCCTTTCATTTGTAAATTCTATTGTGTCAAACTATCATGCAAGTAAATATTGATGAAAAAGCCATCGTTTCAATGGCTTTTTTTTTGTTTTATGCTAGGATAAATATATAGACTAAAATGATGAAGGAGTTTGAGTATGTCCAAAGTAATTTATGATAAATTAAAACCATTAACAATTAAGAGAGAGTTAGCTCCTGTAATGTTGACGGATGAGACTATAAAAGAGCGTGTTGCAAAAGTGATTGAGAATATGGAAGAACAAAATTTAGATGCTCTTGTTATTTATGGGGATTTAGAGCATGGTTCAAGTTTTGAGTATTTAACTGGTTTTGTAACACGTTTTGAAGAAGGAATGCTTGTGTTGCATCGTAATCAAGAGGCATTTTTACTCTTAGGAAATGAAAATATTAATAAAGCTAGTAAGTCTAGAATTCCAGCAAAAGGGATTCACATGCCACAATTATCTTTACCAAATCAACCAATGGAAAATGATGGTCAAATTTCGTTATATTTTGAGAATGCTGGGTTAAAGGAAGGGCTAAAGGTTGGTGTTGTTGGTTGGAAACTGTTTACTAGTAAAGTAGGCCAAAATAATACGTATTTTGACGTGTCATCGTTTTTGATTGATGCTTTGAAAGAAGTAGTAGGTTCTAAGAATCTTAGCAATCAAACTGAGTTGTTAATTGGAAGTAGATTCGGAGCACGTGTGACTAACAATGCTAATGAAATTGCTCATTATGAATTCTGGTCACAATTAGCTAGTCAAGGTATTATGAGTGCCTTAGATATTATTAAAGTAGGTATTTCTGAAATGGAACTAGCACATGTGATGCAAGATTATGGACAACCAAGGAGTGTTGTTACAATAGCTGCAACGGGAGAACGTTTTGAGCTAGGTAATATCTATCCAACTAGAAAAGAAGTTGCCTTAGGAGATGCTATGAGCTTAACCGTTGGATATAAAGGTGGATTATCTTCAAGAGCTGGTTATGCTGCTTTTGAAAAAGAAGATTTACCAGTAGAGCAACAGGATTATTTAGAGGTTCTTGCTAAACCTTATTACAAAGCAATTTGTACATGGTTAGAAACTATTAAAGTGGGAATGGTGGGCGCTGAATTATATGAGAAGATAGAAGAAGTATTCCCTAAAGAAGTATACAACTGGTCATTAAATCCAGGACATTTATTTTCTGATGAAGAATGGTTATCCTCACCAGTGTATCCAGAATCTCGTACTATTCTAGAAAGTGGCATGATGTTTCAAACAGATATCATTCCATCAAAGGCTGGTTATGCTGGAACTAGTTGTGAAAGTGGGATTGCACTGGCGGATGAAGAACTAAGAGCAGAAATAAAAGAAAAATATCCAGAATTGTATCAAGTCTTCATGGAAAGAAGAAGATACATGAGAGAAGAATTAGGAATCAAATTAAGTGAAGACGTTTTACCTATGACAGATACTGTAGCATTTTATCGTCCTTTCTTTTTAAATAAAGAAAAAGCATTAAAGATTAACTACTAAAAAAAGTCGTTTAAACATCCTATTATTAGTAACATAACAGGGTGTTTATTTTATATAATGGAAGTAGATATCTGTTTTATAATAGGAGGATTATCTATGTCGGACATAAAAAAAGCATCAGCAGTATCACCCGCACCATCAGTGCCGCCTCTACCAATAGCTGCTAATGAACCCAAATCAGTTGATTTTAATTATGTGATGAAAATTTGTTTATTATATGGCAAAATTTTACAAGAAAGTAACGCAACAAATGATATGATTCAAAATAGTATAAAAAAAATAGTTAATCATTTGCATTTAGAAAGTAATGAAATATCTACATATAATGCAGAAACTAGCTTTATTATTATTAACCGTCATGATAACTCAATTAAAATGATTCCAGTAAAAAATGCATCTTATAATTTTGAGAAGATAGTAAAAGTTGATCAGTTGTTAGAGGATTTTTTAGCTAATAAAGTAAATACAGATGATTTTTTTAAAGGTCTACATACGATCAATGAAAAATCATACCCTTTTAAAGTTAGAACTCAAATATTGAGTGCAGGATTAGTATGTGCTGGGATGTTTGTGATTATTAATGGGATGGACTGGGCGAGGATTTTATTAACTTTTGTCTTAGGTTTTGTTAGTTATTATGTTTTCTTGGTGCTCCAAAAGTATTTTAATATTAAAATTTTTTCCATTCTAGCCTATTCAACATTTTTATGTTTAATGTTAGTATTACTATCTCGTCTAAAAGTTATTGATGAGCCGTATTCCATTTTATTTAGTTGTATTATGCCGCTCTTACCAGGGACGACTTTTGTTAACTCAATAAAATCAATCATGGATGGTAATTACATTTCAGGTATCATTCAAGTTATGGATGCAATGAACACAGCTCTGATGCTTGGTTTACCTGTAGCGATTATTTTTACTAGTATGTTGTAGGAGGAAAAGAGATGTTAGTCAAATTATTTTTTAGTTTTATTGCAGGCTCAGGGACCGGTGTGTTATATAATACAGAGCAAAGGTTAATTGTATATTGTGGTGTATCAGGTATGTTAACTTGGTTTGTTTATAATATTTTTGCATTAATGAATTTTTCTGAAGCTTTGGCCTCCTTTATTGCATTAATGGCACTGACTTTCTTTACTCGATTTTTAAGTAAGTTAACTAGGGTACCAAGTATGATGTTCAATATTGCTGGTATTATGCCGATTGTTCCTGGTGAATTATTATTTAAAACCTTTAACAATTTATCAGAAAAGCATTATGAAGCTGCAGTTAGCTACGGTTTTCAAGCTGTATTAGTAGGTGGTGCTATTGCTATTGGATTTATGTTAAATGAAGTGATTGCAAGAGGCTTTCATTTAGCAAAAGATACAATTCAAAATAGTAATTTGGATATTTAGTATAATTCTCTTAGGGAATGATTTAAATGTCATTCTCTTTTTTGTCTCTAAAATGGTAAAGCTTATATAAGCTAGTAGATAGATTTTTTAGTTTTGTTAAGTTTTAATAGACGACTTATAAAAAAACGTGAATGTTTAGAAAGCGTAGGCTAGAATATCGAGGCATTAAATGATAGAATAAAGCAGTTAATAGTTTGATGGAATGGAAGTGATTGAATGGTTCAAATTTCAGATATAGTCAACCGGTTACAATTAGACGTCTATTCTGGAGAAGATTTTTTAAGTAGAAAAGTAACGTCAAGTGAGATATCACGACCGGAATTAGAATTAACGGGGTATTTTAATTATTATCCTCATAACCGAATTCAAGTTTTTGGTATGAAAGAAATGAGTTTTGTTGAGCAAATGTCTCATGCTGAAAAAGATATTATTTTTAGAAAATTATGTGATGTTGATACACCAGCATTTGTTATAGCTAGAGGCTTTGATGCCCCGGAAGAATTAGTTAAAGCGGCTATTGAAAAAGGGATCCCTATTATAAAATCAACTATCTCAACATCTCGCCTCTCAGGCATGATCTCAAACTTTTTAGAAAGTGAACTTGCAGAGAGAATTTCTATCCACGGTGTATTAGTGGAGATTTACGGACTGGGTGTATTGATTCAAGGAAAGAGTGGGATTGGAAAAAGTGAGACCGGGTTAGAATTAATTAAAAAAGGTCATCGGTTAATTGCTGATGATAGAGTTGATATCTATAGACAAGATGAGCGAACAGTTATTGGAGAATCTCCTAAAATTTTAGAGCATTTGATGGAAATTCGAGGTATTGGAATTATTGATGTGATGAACTTGTTTGGTGCTAGTGCTGTCAAGCATCATACTCAAATTAATTTAGTGGTGAATTTAAAAGATTGGAGTACAGATAATACGTTTGACAGGTTAGGTTCTGCAACTGGATCAATTAATTTGGCTAATGTTGCTGTTCCCAAAATTAGTATTCCAGTTTCAAATGGTCGTAATGTTGCTACGATTATTGAAGTAGCTGCTATGAATTTTAGGGCACGAACTATGGGGTATGATGCCACTAAAAAATTCGAAGATAATTTATCTAAATTAATCGAACAAAATTCAGAAGAAGAAGGTGATTAATGTTGCTTGCTACAATTGATCCAACAGCGTTTCATATTTTCGGTATAGGTATTCAGTGGTATGCTATCATTATTGTAACAGGGATTGTTCTTGTTTCTTGGATGGCAACAAAAGAAGGAATGCGAGTTGGTTTACAAGAAAATGACGTGATTGATTTCATGCTTTGGGCTTTACCAATATCAATTATTGGTGCCAGACTATATTATGTTATTTTTGAATGGAGTTACTACTCACAGCATCCAAGTCAAATATTAGCTATTCGTAATGGTGGACTAGCTATTTATGGTGGTCTGATTGCTGGGGCTATTGTGTTGTATTTTTATACAAAAAATCGTTTTATTAATACATGGACTTTCCTAGATGTAGCAGCTCCTAGTGTATTGCTTGGGCAAGCTATTGGTCGTTGGGGTAATTTTATGAATCATGAAGCCTTTGGTGAAATCACAACGAAAGCTTTTTTACATAAACTACATTTACCTTCATTTATTATTAATAATATGTACATTGACGGAGCTTATCGACAACCAACGTTCTTATATGAAAGTGTCTGGAATCTAGTTGGTTTTATCATCATCATCTTATTAAGAAGGAAAAAAGATTTCTTCAAACAAGGTGAAGTAGCTCTATCATATGTGATTTGGTATTCATTTGGTCGCTTCTTTATAGAAGGGATGCGAACAGATAGCTTAATGGCCTTTGGTGGTTTGAGAGTGTCGGAATTACTATCAGCCATACTATTTGTAGCAGCTATTGTCATTTTTTGGTATAGAAGAAAAAATGATAATCTACCGTATTATAACCGTGATAAAGGTGATATAAAAAAAGCAATATAAGCTATTAAGGAAGAGGTGATGTGTCCAACAATCACCTTTTCCTTTTTTAAGCTATTATGTTAGAATACTAGTTAGTACGTATTTCTAAAGGAGACTTATTAATGAGACAAAAAATTGCTGTGCTAGGAGCAGGTTCTTGGGGAACAGCACTAGCTATGGTTTTGGTTGAAAATGGTCATCATGTTCATATTTGGGGACATCATCCAAGCCAAATTGAAGAAATAAATACTCAACATACGAATTCAAAATATTTAAAAGATATTAAGCTACCTGAAGCTTTGATTGGTGAAACGAGTTTAGAGGATTGTGTGAGGGATGCTGATGCTGTTTTATTTGTAATCCCAACGAAAGCTATGAGACAAGTGGCTAGAGATTTTGCTGAGGTTTGTCAAAATAAACCAGTTATTATCCATGCAAGTAAAGGACTTGAACAAGAAAGTTATAAACGTATCTCTGATATTTTAGAAGAAGAAATTCCAGCTAGTAAACGTGAGGGAATTGTTGTATTATCAGGGCCAAGTCATGCAGAAGAAGTTGCTGTAAAAGACGTGACGACTATTACAGCAGCATCTAGCTCACTAGCTTGTGCAGAGTATGTTCAGCATCTATTCTCAAATGCTTATTTTAGAGTGTATACTAACACTGACGTAATTGGCGTTGAGATGGGGGCGGCCTTAAAAAATATTATTGCCCTTGGTTCTGGTGCTTTAGACGGATTAGGTTTTGGTGATAATGCAAGAGCAGCGATTATGACAAGAGGATTAGCTGAGATTAGTCGTTTAGGTGTTGAAATGGGGGCAGACCCACTAACGTTTATTGGTCTAAGCGGTGTTGGAGATCTAGCAGTTACTTGTGCTAGTGAGCATTCTAGAAACTTTAAAGCAGGTTATTTACTTGGACAAGGTAGTAGCTTAGAAGATGTTCTGGATAATATGGGTATGATTGTGGAAGGTGTTTATACAACAAATGCCGCGTACGAATTAGCCAAAGAACGTGATATTGATATGCCGATTACAGAGGCTATTTATGATGTGATTTATAATGGAGAAGATATATCTACAACTATTAAAAATATTATGTTAAGAGACTACAAATCAGAATAGGAGATTAATTTAATGAGTAAAGTAAAAAAAGCAATTATACCAGCAGCAGGTCTTGGGACAAGATTTTTACCAGCAACAAAAGCAATGGCCAAAGAGATGCTACCAATTGTTGATAAACCAACAATTCAGTTTATTGTAGAAGAAGCAAGAGCTTCAGGAATTGAAGACATTTTAATTGTAACAGGAAAAGCAAAACGCCCAATTGAGGATCATTTTGATTCAAACTTAGAGCTTGAGATGAATTTAAAAGAAAAAGGTAAGACAGATCTATTACAAATGGTAGAAGAAACAACAGGCTTAAATTTACATTTTATTCGTCAATCACACCCACTAGGTTTAGGTCATGCTGTCTTACAAGCTAAATCATTTGTTGGTAATGAACCATTTGTTGTGATGCTTGGTGATGATTTAATGAGTGATGATATTCCTTTAACTAAACAATTAATTAATAATTATGATTCTATTCATGCATCAACGATTGCTGTTATGGAAGTTCCAGAAGAAGATGTTTCTAAATATGGTATTATTAATCCAGGTGAAGAAGTACAAAAAGACTTATATAATGTGAAAAATTTTGTTGAAAAGCCATCACAAAAAGATGCACCAAGTAACTTAGCTATTATCGGTCGCTATTTATTAACGCCTGAGATTTTTGAAGTGCTAGAAAAACAAAAACCAGGTGCTGGTGGTGAGATTCAGCTAACAGATGCTATTGATACACTAAACAAAACTCAACGCGTCTTTGCTCATAAATTTACGGGTATTCGCTATGATGTTGGTGATAAGTTTGGCTATATGAAAACAAGCATCGAATATGGACTAGAGCATCCACAAATCAAGGATGACTTAAAAGACTTAATTATTGAACTAGGTGCAAAATTAAGTAAAGAAGATGAAAAAAAAGCGAAAAAAGAAGTAAAAAAAGATAAATAAAAAGGTAGGAGGACTGGCTATTATAGTTAGTCCTTTATACGTTTTAAAGGAGTTCTTTATGAAAATTACTAAAGCTATTCTACATATTTTAGATAAAGATAGTAATCAGTTAATAGTATCTCAATCACCACTTGTACTAAGTGAGTTCTCAGTGAAAGAATATTTAAATTCTGTGACCAAAAGATTGGATAAAGGGGAATTTAAGTATGGTGTTTTATCAGAGAGTTCAGAAATGATGTCCTATATAAATGGACTAGATGAAGAGTTTGTTGGTCAGAGTCAACATATTGCCCAAATGGTCTTTGATAGTATGGCAATTAGTGAGGATACTCCTAGTGGGGACTTACTAGTTTGTATTCTGGAAAATGATAAACTTGAGAGATTCTTTTGTATGATTAAATTCAACTACAAACCAAGTTACACTCATATGGTTACTTATGAAGATGATATGATGCTCAATAACATCATCTTAAACAAAACTATTTTTCCTTCTACTACTCAAAAAATTGAAGAATGTGTGATTGTCAATTTAGATACTAAAGAAACTAAAATTATTGAGAAGAAATATAGCTTTGAAGGACAAAAGAGATTATTTTTTACAGAGAGACTGCTCCAAATAGACCCACCCCCAACAGTGAGTGAGAAATTAAAGATTGTCAAAAAGGCAGTGAAAGAAGTTGGTAAAAGATATAATGAAGATGAATATATTAGTATGAGTCAAACCCAGCAAGCTATTTTTGAGAGTATTGAATCAGAAGGGATTATTGATACTGAAAAAGTTGCAGAAGCTGTGTTTAAGGATAATCATGCAGCCAAAGATGAATACAGAGAAATAATCATTCAGACAAAATTCACTGAAGATATTCCAGAAAATATTCCTAAATATGAGAAAAAATATAGCAAGCAAAAATTTAAGCTAGATAACGGGATTGAATTATCTATTCCAAGTGATGTATTTAATGATCAAGATACAGTAGAATTTATAAATAATCCTGATGGGACTATATCTGTTATAATTAAAAATATTGAGGATATCATGAGTAGATTTTAACTAGTTTAGAAAATGAATAGGATGAGTCAAAAGTCATGTTACTCCGAGTAACTGAAGATAATGACCAGATAAAAAAAGGGCTGACCTTTGAGTCATCCCTTTTTTTTATCCTATTTTTACAAATGTGAACTAAAAAATTCAGCAGTATGCTCCATAATATCTGGCGTTAGTATATGTGGTTTATTCTCTCCTGTTTCATATACCATACCACGTCCAGAAGGTGTATCTTTATATTGCTTATAAAAGTCATGGCTACTTGAATAAGGGATCTTTATATCATCAGTGCCATGCCAAAAATATAAAGGTCTGCCAGCTAATGTTTCTGGTTGAGTATTTAAATCATAACGTGTTGTCCAAAATAGTATGTCTTCTAAGTCGTCTGGTACATTAACATGATACTTTCTTTTAGCTAATAATAGTCTATCAATAAACCCTTGGTAGCTTGGTGTTCCCATCAAAATACTAGCTACTTTTATTTCTGGATGTTTTGTTAATAACCCAGAAGTTGTCATGCCACCCATTGAAAAACCAGCAACACCAATTCTGTCATCTAAAATTAAATCACGTTTTAAATAATAATCAATAATTGTATCGAATTCGATTAAATTATGTTGAATACTTGACCAAAAAGCAAATGAAGGAATCATGGATTTTTTTTTCACTCGTCGTTCTCCGTGGTACATAGCATCAGGTAAGATAACACGTATTTTTTTAGCTGCTATTTTTCTAGCAGGAGTTAGCGCTAGTTCTTTTGATGTTTCCCAACCGTGGTAATAGATCACTAAAGGTAGAGCTTCATTTTTTAATTCATCAGATACGACCTCGATTGCTGGAATGTGTTCGATAGTTCGTTTCATTGTTGCTAATTTCAATCTATTCACCTCTCGTTACTTATTTATAGTAAGTATATATGGAAAATCATAAAAAATCAAAGAAAGTCGTTTATTAAATGATTTCATAAAAAAACTCTAATTAACTTGCTTGAAAGCTAGCTAATTAGAGAATTAATAGGTTAGAGCATGTCTTTAAAAACTACCGCTGCCACCGCCATGACTTGTTCCACTACCACCCATATGTGTGCTAGATCCACCGCCACCATTATTTGATGAGGGTTTTGGAACATGACGTTGAGTTACGACATCATAGACTTTTGTCGTGTTTGATTCTGTTAAGTCAAGGGAACTCATTTGCTGGTACGGATAATGATACTCGGATTTTTTAAGTAGATATTTTCTTGAAATCATGAGATACATGGCACCACCACAACCTAAGCCGAAAATAACAGCGATAGTCCATTTAGTAGGAGATAAGTATTTTACCTTAATACTTTTTCCTGTTTCTGGATCATAGGTGTATCCGTTAACTGGTCCTTTTTTAACATAATTGAAACTTTCATGAATGACATTAGATACTGCTTTTTCATAATCTCCCTCAACCATATCCGGTGTGATATGATCAATAATAGTTTGAATTCTATTATCATTTAGTATAGGAATCATATGACCTGTTGTAGAAATGTGAAATTTTCGATGTTCCATGTCGATGAGAAAGAGCATGCCATCTTTGGTATCATTAGTACCAAATGGGCCTTCATCATAAAAATTATCTGCGTAAGCTTCCCAATCCTCTCCCTTAGTATCTTCAGTAGTTACTAAGACAAAATCCATGTTAGTATCTTTAATAAAGGTATCAATTTCCTGTTGTAAGTGTTGTTTTTCAGAGGAATCAAATAAATTGGCCTCATCAAATATTCGGCTACTTTGTGCTAAGACCTGTCCTGAAAACCCTAATAAAATTAACAAACTAACAGCAAGTATGAGACAGTGCGAATATATTTTTTTCAAAATAACCAATACCCCCCTAATAGAACAATTAACATAATAATGACACCAAGAGTAAGAGATGCTCCTATTAATTTAGGTTTATTAATCGGCAGTTTACCACTCGTTTTTCCTGTCACGCCGTTCATAGCATAATAGTATGGGTTCATCTTGATTTCATGATTAGGATAAGTCACAATCCAAACAGGAAGCAATAGGTATTTGTTTGACTGATTAATTAAATTGATCTCTTTATTTTTCACATGAACACTAGTAAAACCATTAATTTGATTCTTTAATAAATTTTCAGTGTAATGAGACAATTCATTATTCACCCTTTGTTCAATCTGTGAAAACTCAAGATCACGTTTTTCTGCTTGGAATCCTGATAAAAATTTAGAATCAAAATTTGAAATATTTTCCATGGGAAATGGTTGAACTGACTCAATCATTAATTGCTTTTCGTTTTTTTGTAGGGCATTTTTAATTAAATCAAAGAACTTTGCACTACCGCCGCGACTAAGTTTATAGCGTCTAGTACGTGTATATTCAGTTTCTCCTACACGCCATATGGTTATTTTAGTACCTGTTGCTCTAATACGACCTTTAAACTGGGCATCAGTTTTCCAGTAAGGGAAATAAATACCGGTAATTTTATCGATTTGGGATGCATCGAAGAATCCTTTTGGAATAAATTTTTTCTTGTTTGTCCAATTAATAAAGGATTCTTTTGCTTGGTCTTTTGAAATAGCAAAGGGTAAAATATTATTAGGCAAAAATTCTCCTGATATTCTATCTTTTAATACAACAGGGTTATGGCAGTAATAGCAAAAAGTTGCTGCTGTAGTCTCGTCTGTTACAACCTCAGCTCCGCAGGAAGGGCAATCGTATAAATTAAATGTTTCATGACTTGTTTCTTGAATATTCTCTGCAGAAGTGACTTGCTCAGTTTCACTTAGGTCTGTTTCTGTAAAGACACTTAAACAATATTCACAGTGAAATTGTTGTTTTTCTGGATCAAATAATAAAGGCCCATCACAATTTGGACATTTATGAGATATGACACTTTCTGTCATATAACTACCTCCTTAATCTATCCTTTATAAAGGAAGTCCTTGAAATGCTTGTCCACATTCTGGACAAAATTTAGGGACCGTATCGACAATCATAATGATTTCATGACAATTAGCACATCTCATTTTTATTCCGACGCCTTGTTGAACAGGTTTTGCTTGTCCGCATTCTGAGCAAAACTTACCAGTATTTTCAGTTTGATCATTTGAACAAATCCAAATATCTGATTGAACAGGGTTAGCTTGTTGAACTTGTTCTTTCATTTGTTCATGGTTTTGTCTTGAGCTTTGGCTTAGATAATCACCAGATCCACCCATTCCCATATTGACTCCCATAAATCCTTGAACGCTACCCCCAGGGTTACTCCCAGCATCACGTAACCCTTCTGCAACAGAGCCTTGGACAAATCCTTCACGAATAGCAGCATCACCTAGCATCGCCCCTTTGTTTCGCATGTTAATTAGCTCTTTTGAATCATCCGTGTAAGAAATACTAGATACACCAACAGATACTACTTCCATACCACGTAGGTGAGTCCAGTCTTCATCTAATACACTAGACATGAATTTACTTAATTCCATACTTTTTGAGGAAATATAAGAGATTCGCTCACCAGCTTGAGACATTTGATTAATTGATGTTTGTAGAGCTGTTAAAAATTCTGATAAAAATTGATCGTTGATTTCAGAAATAGTGACACGTTGTTTATTTTTAGGTAAAACATTTGTATAAAAAAGAATGGGATCAACGATTTTAATTGAATAAGTGCCATGAGCACGTAAAAATAATTCTGCATTATAAAAATTATCAAAATAATTTAATGGTGCAGGAGTCCCAAATTTGATACCACGAATTTCTTGTAAATTGATGTAGACAACTTGTTGTCTTTGAGGAGGTAAGCCACCATATTTGAAGCGATTAAAAGATTCTGCAATGGATTCTTTTAAGCTACCACTAAACATAGATGGTGCTGATGCATTATCTACTGTGTAATAACCCTCTTCAGCAGTGTAATCAATAATTTTCCCACCATCAATTAGTAACATCATTGTATTTGGATAAACATAGACAACAGAACCATCTGAGATGAATCCTTCAGTCCCTTTTTTATTTCCTTGGCGTTTGCTATCTTTTCTAACTTGAACACCTGTAGTCATAACAATGTCATCGCTTAAATCAAATGGCTCAATGACTTCTAACCATTGATCAGCTAATCCGCCACCGATAGAATCTAAACCTGTTTTTATAAGTCCCATAAAAAGAGCTCCTTTACAAATAGTTTTGTTATTGGCTTAGTGTACCATAATAAAATATAGCTCACAATCGGCCATAAGTCTGATGATTTTTAAGCATAGAATTCGATGATACATATAGAAATAAATCATATTTTCCCTTATAATGAAGAGGATTGAATGATGGGAGGAGTGTTAATGTGAGTTATCAGGCATTGTATCGTGAGTGGCGTTCTCAGACCTTTGATGATTTGATTGGTCAAGGAATCGTAACTCAAACGTTAAAAAATGCGATCATGCAACAAAAAATATCACATGCTTACCTCTTTACAGGCCCTAGAGGAACAGGAAAGACAAGTGCCGCAAAGATTTTTTCAAAGGCAATTAATTGTTTAAACCCAGTAGACGGGGAACCTTGTAATGTGTGTCAAAACTGTATTGGTATTACAGAAGGAAGAATAAATGATGTACTAGAAATTGATGCAGCAAGTAACAATGGTGTGGAAGAGATACGCGATATTAGAGACAAAGTGAAATATGCCCCAACTCAAGTACCTTATAAAGTATATATTATTGATGAGGTACATATGCTTTCTACAGGTGCTTTTAATGCTTTGTTGAAAACACTAGAAGAGCCACCTGCTCATGTCATTTTCATACTGGCAACAACAGAGCCACATAAAATACCAGCTACAATAATTTCTAGGACACAACGTTTTGATTTTAAACGTATTAGTCAACATGATATTGAAGGAAGATTACGCTATATTTTAGAAGAAAAAGGCATGTCATTTGAAGAACAAGCTTTAAAATTAATAGCCAGATCAGCTGAGGGTGGTATGAGGGATGCTCTTAGTATTATGGATCAAGGTATTTCATATAGTGATGGTGTTCTAACTTTTTCTGATGCCATTGAAGTGACTGGTAGTTTGACCAATCAAATGATGGATGATTATCTACTAGCTTGCTCAAAAGGTGAAACAGAGGATGCTTTAGGTATCATGAATGATTTATTAACCGGTGGCAAAGAAAGTAATCGGATTATTGAAAATCTACTTGTTCATTGCCGAGATATTTTAATGTATCAACAAGCGCCTAATTTAGTATTAGAACAATTAGGACATGTGACAGATATTTTTAAAGAGCTTAGTGATACAGTCAAAACAGAAGTGTTGTATCAATGGATTTCAGAATTTAATAGTATTCAAAAAGATATGAGGTATACCCAACAAGCTTCGGTTTATTTAGAAGTATTAACAATAAAATTGAGTCATGAGCCGAGAAAAAATGTTAAACAGACTCAAGTAGTAGAAAAAGGAGTGTCACCTAGTGTTGAAGATGCTCATGTTCAGCAATTGACTCAAAGAGTGGTAGAGCTTGAAGGTATTGTTGAACAATTAAAAGCAACACCAACTTCTAGTCAATCCTTAAATCAACAGCCAAAACCAAAGGCTACTCAATATAAGATACCGACTGAATTGGTTTATCAAGTACTAGATAATGCAACTAAGGAACATTTACTAAATGTTAAAGATGTTTGGGTAGATTTACTACAATTACTAACTGTTACACAGCGAGCTATGCTTAAGGCTTGTGAACCAGTGGCAGCAAGTGAAAATGGGTTGGTTGTCTCTTTTGAATATGATATACTTTGTCAGAAAGCAAGTCATGATTCAGAATTGCAAACAGCAGTTAAATCTGGATTAAACCGCTTAATAGGGTATTCGCCAGTATTTATTAGTGTTCCAAGAGAAAAATGGGGTGAACTTAGACAACAGTTTATCTTACAAATGGATGACACCTCCGAGGGAACTTCTGACAAAGAAGAGGAAGCAAAAGTAGAGGTTGACCCTGTTGTTGATGAGGCTAAAAAAATATTTGGTAGTTTTACTGAAGTTGTAGAAGACTAAAAAAGAATTGGAGACGATAACAATGATGCGTGGTATGGGAAATATGCAAGGCATGATGAAGCAAGTTCAAAAAATGCAAAAAGAGATGACAGTAGCAAAAGCTGCACTAGATGAAAAAATCTTTGAAGGTGAAGCAGGAAATGGTTTAGTAAAAGTTGTTATGACTGGAGCAAAACAAGTGACTGATATTAAAATCAACCCAGACGTCTTAGATCCAGAAGATGCTGAGATGGTACAAGACTTAGTTATGGTAGCAACAAATCAAGTATTAGCCAATATTGATGCAGAAACAGAAAAAGTAATGGGCAAATATGCTAATACCATTCCAGGATTATAAAAAATAAAAATTGGATATCAAATGAGGAGCTGACTTTTACGTCAGCTTCTTTGGTGGAAAAGAGGAAGAGTCATGCATTATCCAACACCTATTGCAAAATTAATTGAAAGTTATATGAAATTACCAGGTATAGGTGCTAAAACAGCAACACGTTTGGCTTTTTATACGTTAAATATGAAAGAAGAAGATGTGACTGATTTTGCTAAATCATTGATTAGTGTCAAACGAGATTTACATTTTTGTGATATTTGCGGGAACATTACAGAACATGCAACGTGTGATATTTGCCGAAATACAAACCGGGATCGTTCGACCATTTTAGTTGTTGAAGAAACAAAAGATGTGATGTCTTTAGAGAAGGTGCGTGAGTACACAGGGCTTTATCATGTGTTACATGGTGTTTTATCACCAATGGATGGGACTGGTCCTGATGATTTAAATATAGCTAGTTTAATAAAGAGACTCCATGATACCGAGGTTAAAGAAGTGATTATTGCAACGAACGCTACAACAGATGGTGAGGCAACCGCGATGTATTTATCTCGTTTAATTAAACCATCAAGAATTAAAGTGACACGTTTAGCCCATGGTTTGGCTGTGGGGAGTGATATTGAATATGCCGATGAGGTGACGCTTTTAAAAGCTGTTGAAGGAAGAACCGAATTGTAGAGGAGATAAATTATGTCAGGATTATTTATAACAATTGAGGGACCAGATGGAGCAGGTAAATCCTCAGTGATTAAAGAATTAGCGAATATAATTGAAGCTAACAGTCAAATACCTGTTATTCTAACAAGAGAACCAGGTGGTATTCCCATTTCTGAGGAGATAAGAAAAATTATTTTAGATCCTAAAAATACTATGATGGATGAGAGGACAGAAGCCTTATTGTACGCAGCAGCTAGAAGGCAGCACTTGATTGAAAAAATCATTCCAAATCTAGAAGAGAACAATTTAGTACTTTGTGACCGATTTATCGATAGCTCCATTGCTTATCAAGGAGGAGCTAGAGGAATAGGTGAGCAAGAGATTAGAGAAATAAATGAGTTTGCAATTGAGGGAAGATGGCCAGATTTGACATTATATTTGGATATAGATGCTAAAACGGGTTTAGAAAGAATTGCAAAAGGGCGAGAAGTATCAGTTATTGACCGCCTAGATCAAGAATCTTTAGCTTTTCATGAATTAGTTCGTGAAACTTATTTGATGGGTCTGGAAAAAGAGCCTGAAAGAATTTTTTTAATAGATGCTTCACGGACCATAGAAGAGGTAACCAAAGCATGTTATGATTTAATTAAGGAACAATTTCCTGGATTATTTGTTAATTAAATGAGGAGGAGATGACTTATGAAATTACTGATAGCTATTATTCAAGATAAAGATTCTCAAGCGTTACAACAAGAGTTTAATAAGTCAAATGTTAGAGCAACAAAACTTTCAACAACAGGTGGTTTTTTAAAGGCTGGTAATACCACATTTATGATTGGTTTAGATGATGATAGAGTGGATGATGTGCTCCATCTAATTAAAGAAACGTGTCAATCCAGGTCACAATTTGTCACAACACCGATGTCACTAGAAATTGCTATGGATGCTCATAGTAGTGAACCTGTGGAAATTCAAGTAGGAGGAGCCACTGTGTTTGTCTTACCAACTGATGGCTTTCATCAATTTTAGATGGTACGATTAGGTGAGAGTGTGGAACAAAAGCAACCTTTGCTTTATAAACATTTAGGTAGGGTATTTCAAAAAGAGAATATAGCTCATGCTTATATATTTGAAGGTGCAGAAAGTAAAGAGTTAGAAGAGATCGCATTATGGGTATCTCAATCTATTTTATGTCGAGAAAAAACAGATGAATACCTGGCCTGTGGTGTGTGTCAACGTTGTACTAGAATTGTTGATGGTGATTATCCTGATATTCGTTTTTTATATCCTGATGGACAAACAATTAAGGTTGATCAAATTAGAGAAGTTAAGCAATTTTTTGCTGGAAGTGGTCTTGAATCAACTAAAAAAATCTTAATTATTAACCAAGCAGAGAAGATGACACCACAAGCAGCAAATAGTTTGTTGAAATTTATAGAAGAGCCAGTTGGGGATAGTTATATTTTCTTATTAACTCATAATGCTAGTATGTTACTACCTACAATTCAATCAAGATGTCAATTAGTGACACTACGTGATAGACCAAAATCACAGTTAAAAATAGAATTTCAACAAGCAGGTGTTTCAACTATTAATTTAGATTTATTATTGGAGATGACACAATCTGTAAATAAAGCAGTTGAATTATCAAATGATGAATGGTTTAATGAAGCTAGAGAACTTATTCAAAAATGGTTTTTTTATATGGAAAATCATGATTTACAAGCCTTTATTTTTGTTCAGCAACATCTAATGGCTCATTTTAAAGATAAACAAAATCAGATATTAATGTATGATATATTACTATATATTGTCCAAAAGAATTCTAAAAAAAAGGAATCATCTTCTTTTGATTATTTAAAAATGACACATTTAGTTTCAAATGCTAAGCAAAAATTAATTGCTCATGTTAGCTTTCAAAACGTATCTGAACAGCTATCTCTTAGAGCAATCAGGACTTGTTAGGAGGAATGGACTGTGGTAGAAGTAGTCGGTGTTCGTTTTACTCAAGTTGGTCGAATCTATTACTATAAACCAATTAAAGGTGAGACATATCATTATGGGCAAAAAGTTGTTGTTGAAATAAATAAAATTAAAGATATTGCAACGATTGTTATCCCAAATCGTGAAATGGATAAAAGAGATGTTCCTGATGAATTAAAACCTATTTTACAAGTGGCAACAGACAAGCAATTGATTCAAGAAGCAAAGAATCAAAAAGATGCTGAGAAAGCCTTTTTTATCGCTAAAGAAAAAATTAAGAAAAATAAACTTGATATGAAGTTAATTCAAGTAGAATATACACTAGATCGAAATAAAATGATGTTTAGCTTCACTGCTGATAATCGTGTAGATTTTAGAGAATTAGTGAAAGACTTAGCTGCTATTTTTAAAACCAGAATTGAATTAAAGCAAATTGGTGTGAGAGATGAGGCTAAAAAGCTTGGTGGTATCGGTCCTTGTGGGAGACCACTATGTTGTAGTACTTTTTTAGGTGATTTTGTGCCAGTCTCTATAAAAATGGCAAAGAATCAAAATTTATCATTAAACCCAACGAAAATATCTGGTTTGTGTGGTCGTTTGATGTGTTGTTTAAACTATGAAGACCAAGAATATGAGCGTTTGAGAAAAATGTTACCTGATTTTGGACAAAAAGTCATGACACCAGATGGACTTGGAAAAGTGATTGGCTTGAATATTTTAAGTGAAGTTATAAAAGTGAAATTGCAGGGTAGGGAAACACCTGTTGAGTATCAATATGACGAATTAATCGATAAACATAAAGAGGAAGAGATTCATGGATAAAATGAAACTATACGATGAGTTATTAATTGTTGAAAAACATCTTGGATCCATGCTGGCTCAAATAAAAGATATGAAAGATGTTGTTGATTCACTTGTAGAAGAAAATCTAAACTTAGAATTAGAAAATCAACATCTAAGAGATAAGTTAGCTAAGCAGGAACAAGCAGAAGATGATAAGCAAGAGTTATCAAAATCACGACTAAATTTAGAAAAACTATATGAACAAGGGTTTCATGTCTGCCGTGATTTTTACGGTTCTAGAAGAGAAAATCAAGAAGAATGTGTATTTTGTTCAAGTATGATTTATGGAAAGTGAAAAGGCTGAACCATAGCTGGTTTTGCCTTTTTTTGCTGATGAGAAGTTTAGGGGGATAGTCATGAAAATTCAAAAAAGTTATAAAGAGTCACAATTTGGTAAACTATATTTAGTGCCGACACCAATTGGCAATTTAAATGATATGACGTTTCGTGCCATTGAGACTTTAAAGAGTGTAGCTATTATTGCCAGTGAAGATACAAGAAATACTCAGAAATTATTGAATCATTTTGGTATAGAGACTAAGCAGACGAACTTACACGAACATAATATAAACCAAAAAAAAGAATCTTTAATCGAAGAACTCTTAAAGGGGCACTCTATTGCTCAAGTTAGTGATGCTGGAATGCCTTCTATTAGTGATCCAGGACATGAACTTGTTCTAGCAGCGATTGAGAAGGGAATATCAGTGATTTCCTTACCAGGAGCAACAGCTGGTGTCACAGCTCTCATTGCCAGTGGCTTGCCTGCTCAACCTTTTTATTTTTATGGTTTTCTACCAAGAAAAAGCAAAGAGCAACAAACGGTTTTACAAGAATTAATGAAGATTGATGGGACTATTATTTTTTATGAGTCACCACACAGAGTATTAAAGACATTATTAAATATAAAAACCGTTTCTCCTGAGGATACTAATGTTGTTTTATCTAGGGAGTTATCCAAGTTACACGAGGAATATGTTAGAGGCTCTATAGACGAGATGGTTTCTTATTTTGAGGAAAATCAAATAAAGGGTGAATGTTGTTTACTAGTTAGTTGGCCTAGTCAAAAAGAGTTAAGAGAACAGTTTGACCCTGATCTATCTGTTGTGTCCCATGTCAAACAATTGATAGAGCATGACAATAAGTCTTCAAAAGATGCAATCAAAGAGGTTGCTAAATTAAGAGGAATTAAAAAGCAAGATGTCTACAAGGAGTACCATTCAAATGAAAACCCTTAGTATAAGTGGAAAGTAACCCCTTTATGAAAATAAAAAATCTTGCATAATAGTATGGCTGTGATATAATTCTAAATGTATATGTACATTTTTTTGATTATATAATTCAGAATATTTCTGTTTAATTATTAGATGAAAATATGTATTCAAATAAAGTGCAGGGGAAATTGTGAGGTGGAATTTAGTTGTTTAATAAATGGTTAAAAAAACAAGAAGAAACTGAAAAAGAGACTGATGTGACAGAGGAACAAGTTGAAGAATTAGTCCAAGCTCAAAATGAGTTAGTAACGACTGGATCAGAAGACCTTTCATATGATAGCGATGATGAGGACGAGTATTATTATTACTACTATGAAGAGGATATGTTTGAAGATGTGAAAGATGTCTCAGATTATGATAAAGTACCTGAAGAAATTTATGATGACTCAAAACAGGTATATAATAGTCCTTTTGATGTTAGTGATAAACAAACAATAGAAGGTCATTTATATGAAGATGAGCTGTCAGTTAATGAAGAAATAACAGACATGAAAGAAGCTTTAGAAGAAGCTTCTGAAAAGTCAACCTTGCTTGAAGCTGAAAATGAGCAATTGCGTTCTCAATTAGATCAGTATAGTAGTTTAATGAAAGACTATGATACACAAATTGAATTAACAAAAGAGCTGACAGAGCAAAACAATTCTTTAGTAACTCAACTTGAGAAATCAGCTAAGTTAAGAGAAGAAACCACTAGATTAGAAGAACAACTTGCTTCATTTGATGGTTTGACAGAAAAGCAAGACGAATTAGAAAAGCATAATCAAGAATTACGAACAACTGTTGAGACGTTGATGAATGATATAGATGTGATGAGAGCAAACTCTGATGCTAAGGAAGAAGAATTTGTTAATTCCCTAAAATTAGTTGAAGAAAAAGATCAAGAAATCAAGAAACTAACAGAATTACTACGCTTAGCAGAGGCAAATGTTCAAGAAGATGAACAGGCTGTCAATGAATTGAAACATGAACTTACAACAAACCAAACCCTTGTTTTAGAGCAGACAGAGACAATTGAAAACTTAACACGTGACAAGGAACAAGTACTAGCTAAAAATACTGAATTAGAAGCTACAATTGCAACTAAAGAACAAGAAATGAATCAATCAGCTGAGTTATTACGTTTAGCAGAAGAAAATGCGCAACAAAAAGATCAAGTAGTGACAGAGTTGAAACAAGAAATCACAACAAGTCAAGAACTTATCTTAGAGCAAGCAGAGACTATCGAGACATTAACAGAATTATTACATTCAACTGAGTCAAATGCTGAAGAAGATGAACAAATAGTGACAAAACTCAAACAAGAAATTTCAACAAGTCAAGCTCTTATTTTAGAGCAGACAGCTGCCATTGAGCAATTGACACGTAACCATGAGCAAGTATTAGCTAAAAATGTTGAGTTACAAACAAGTCTAGATGAGTTAACAAGTGAATTGTTGAAATTTGAAGATGTTAAACGTGTTGTCACTGATTTAGAAGAGCAATTACAAGCCTCTAAGTCTTTAGAGACAAGAATCACAAAACAGTATGAAGATGAGTTAGAAAATGTTATCCTTGCTAAGGAAGAATTAAAGAAAATGGAACAGGAGTTAACTGACATGACAGAAAACCTTGAAAACCAATTAGATCAAACAGAAAAATTGGAGAAAGAATTACAAGAATTAAGAGAAAACCAACGTGTGATTAATGAATTAGAGAAAGAAATTAACAATATGCGCACACAACAAGAGCGTCTGTCAACAGATTTAACAGAACTAAGTATTGAAAAATCAAAAGCAGCAGCTTTAGCACATGAGGTAGAAGAATTGAAAGCGCAAAAATCTCCTGAAACAGACCGTTTACAAGATGAGTTAAGAAGAGTTAAAGAAGAGTTAAGAATTACTAAACTTAGAGCAGATAACCAATCAGGAACAAATCAATCTGATATTGCACAAGTGATGATTGAAGCACAAGCTAAAGCTCGTGAAATCGTTGATGTAGCAAATTACGAAGCAAAACGTCGTATTGCAGATGCAGAAACAGAATTAAGTGTTGTAAGTCAAGAAGCTCGTAATTACTACCGAAAACTAGAAACAATTAAATTTGAATCTGAAGTAGTCTTTTCAGAGTTATTAAGAAAATTAGAATCAATTGGAGAAATTGATCGATTGTAATTAAAAGAGGTGAACGATCTTGAAGTTAAGTAAAGAAAATAAACAGTTTAAATTTAAAATGTTAAATGTATTTATTGGGACAGGTATGACATTGTCATCACTTTGTATACCAGTAATTGAAACGATTGCCATAGCCGATATAGATCGACCAGCCAATGAAACGTCATATTCATCACTGAATTTGCCATATCCAACAGCAAGTTCTGCCATGCTTGACGGGGTTCTTGTGAGTAATAGTATGTCAACAGTAGGACCTATATCTGACATGCAAACTAGTGAATCAGATATAGAAAGTGAAGAGGTTGAGGATTCTTCTAGTGTTATAGAAGAATCCTCAGACGACTCATCAACTGAGGAAACAACAAAACCAAGTAGTGACACAAGTAGTTCAAATAATGGTACTAATTCAACAGAATCGACAACTAAACCATCAGAGTCAAAACCTAGTGTAAAACCTGATACAAAGCCAAGTGATAGTAGTAATAATAGTTCAAATTCATCTTCTGACTCTTCACAATCTCAGTCTAGTGGATCATCATCTTCTAAAGATAGGGAAAAGCCAAATGCCAAACCTAATCAAAAAAATGATGATAAAAAGCCTAAAAAAGAAAATCAAGCACCAATTGTTTTTTCTAGAAATCAGTCTACGGCTGAATTTATTGAAGAAATTGGTGAATCAGCAAGAGAGATTGGTCAAAAGAATGATTTGTACGCATCAGTTATGATAGCACAAGCTATTTTGGAAAGTGGTTCTGGAAATAGTGGTTTAGCTAGAAAGCCAAATTATAATTTGTTTGGTATTAAGGGTTCGTATAAAGGTAATTTCGTAGAGATGCCAACTCTTGAAGATGATGGTAGTGGCGGTATGTATACTATCTCAGCTAAATTTAGAAAATACCCTAGCTATAAAGAATCTTTAGGGGATTATGCGATGCTGATGAGTGGTGGAGTTTCTGGAAGCTCTACTTTTTACCGAGGAGCATGGAAGTCTACAACTAAAAATTATGGTGAAGCAACACGTTATTTAACAGGGCGTTATGCAACAGATACAAGGTATTATGAAAAATTAAATGCCTTAATCGAAACCTATGATTTGACTCAGTATGATGAAAAAAAATCATCTCCTAAAAAAGAGAAAAAAGTGAAGGCAACTGAGGAATTTATTAAAGAAATTGCTCCTTCAGTGGAACGTATTGCTGATAATAATGATTTATATGCCTCAGTTTTAATAGCTGAAGCAATTATGAAAAGTAGCTCTGGTAATCATTCTTTAATGAAGGAAAACAATATCTATCAAGTTTATGGAAAAGATAAAGATCACAATGTTGAGATGGACGCTTTGAAAGTTGAAAAAGAAGATATTTCTTTAACTAAAGAGAACTTTAAAATTTATGATTCAGTAGATGATGCTATTGAGGATCATGTGAAGATATTTAAGCAAGATGAGAAAGTGTTTGAAGAGATGACTCGTTCGAAAAAAGATTCACCTCGTAAAGTAACAGCTTTTTTAACAGCACAAAATCAGGAAGATCGTAAATATCATCGTCGTTTAAATGGTTTAATAAACACCTACGATTTAACTCAATATGATAAGCCAAGTTTAGCTTCTAAGAAGAAAAATGAGAGCAAACAAACAGCTAAAGAGTCTAAAGACAAGCAAAAACAAACTGATGATTCTATTAATTTAGTGAATGATCTAGGGTTTAATATGGTCAACAAGCTGACAGAAAGCTTAAATCAACCGAAAAAATATTCAATTAGCGCAAGATAAGAATTAGTTGTAAATAATAAATGCTAAAATTATTTAAGTTCTTGGCTATTTATATAGAGTGTAGATAAAAGAGAGATTGGTTTAAATAAAATGTACCCTATAGATTGGACACGAAAAAAAAGCGTGCCTTCTATGGGGTATTTTTATATGATAAATAAAAAGGACGTGACTAAAATGGGTATTAATAAATTTACCACTGAAGAAATTGAAGAGTTAAAACAAAATCCATATGTCAAACGAGTGAGCAGTTCTTCGATAACTTACACAAAAGAATTTAAAGAATTATTTGTGCTCAAACACTCTGAAGGGCAGTTACCCCATCAAATTTTTAGTGATGCTGGATTTGATATTACTGTGTTGAAACAGCGTAGAATTAATACTGCCAGCCACAGGTGGCGCGAAAAAGCAAAACAAGGAGAAAATCTAGAAGATTTACGACTTGGCAATAGTGGTCGCCCAAGACACAAAGAGTTAACTGAAAAAGAAGAATTAAAACGCTTAAAAGCAGAAGTGGCTTATCTAAAAGCTGAAAATGATTTTTTAAAAAAGCTAGAACAAGCAGAGAGAGAGGCGATTTGGAAAGCAAACTCACGGTCCACGAAAAATTCGAAGTCATAAGAAGACTCAGAGAGAAACATCAGAAAGTAACACAGGTGAAGCACCTGTGCCAGCTAGCAGGAGTGTCTCGTTCGGGTTACTATCATTACCTCCAAACATGCTTAGAGGCCTCTATTAAAAATCACCAAGATTACTCAGACTATACCTTGATTCTAGAAGCATACCGATTCAAGAACCGAAATAAAGGTGCTCGTTTAATCAAGATGACATTAGAAAAATACTTTAATACAGTCATGAACCTAAAAAAGATTAGACGTTTAATGAAAAAATTTAATCTTGTTTGTCCTATCAGAAAAGCAAATCCTTATCGACGAATGGCAAAAACACTCGGCACTAGTAACCATCATCCAAACCATCTTAATCGCCAATTCAATCCACCAAAACCTAGAAAGATATTTTTGACAGATATCACCTATCTACATTATCAAAATAAGCATGCTTATCTTTCAACAATTAAAGATAGTTGTACAAAAGAAATTGTAGCTTATCGTGTTTCACCAAACTTAAAACTTGATTTTGTTTTAGAAACATTAGAAGATTTGACTCCGTATCTAACGAACAGAGAAGAGTCAACTGCTCTCATTCATTCTGATCAAGGATGTCACTATACATCCAATGGATTTCAATCGCGAGTGAAAGAACTAGGTTTAATTCAATCAATGTCCCGTAGGGGCAACTGCTGGGACAATGCACCGCAAGAATCCTTTTATGGTCATATGAAAGATGAACTAAATCTTGACGCCTGTGTGACTTATGATGATGTTGTCACAGAAGTAGACGACTACATGGATTACTACAATCATTACCGTGGTCAGTGGACACTAAACAGAATGACGCCGCAGAGCTACTATGAATCGTTATGCACATAAAAAAGATGACTTCCTCTTTAGGAAATCATCTTGATGACAGACGAACTCTTTTTTATTATGTCCTTGACATAGGGTACATTTTAAAATGGCCAGTCTCTTTTTTATTTAGTGAAATTCTTTACAGTTGATAGTCAGACTGATAATATTAAACTACTATGATACATAATGGAAGAGATGTGAAAATATGTCTAAAGAAATACTACCAGGTGCTACCATTGGCATAATTGGCGGAGGTCTTGTGGCCTACTACTTGACTTTATCAGCTAAACAGATGGGATATAAAGTGGCTATTCTTTCAGATGATAAAGAGTGTCTAGCTGGAACATTGGCTGATAGTCATTTTAATAGTCATGTGAATGATATTTCTATGTTATTTAACTTAATGAAAGTAGCTGATGTTATCACCAATGTGTCAGATGATTTAAAAACTGAACATTTAAATTATCTTTCTCGGGAAAGTTATATTCCACAGTATGCTTATGCAGATGATATTTCCCAAAATAGAGTACTAAAAAAAGAGTTTTTAGACAACCATTCAATCAATATAGCACCTTTTATGATTGCCAGTTTGGTGTCAGATGTTAGACAAGCTGCTGAGGATATTGGTTACCCATGCGTTGTTAAAACAAACAAAAGGTATCAATCTAAAAATGAAAGAACCATTGTACTAACTAGTCCTAAAGATGTAGATAAAGCCGTTCCTTTAGTACAAAAAGGTTTATGTATAGTAGAATCTTTTATAGACGTAACAAGCGAATGGCAATTATCAATAGCCGTTGATACACAAGGTCGCTATAGCTTATTTCCTTTAGTTAGAATTGTACCAACAGAAATATCAGGTAGCCATTATGTTAATGCAGCCAAAGAGTGGCCTAATCTTGATAATGAGATTGTGGAGCAGATGACATTAATTATTCAAGTCATTGCTTTAGAATTGAATGTATGTGGTGTACTCAATGTGAGTTTCTTTTTAACTGAAGAAAATAATCTATATGTTAATAGTATTACCACTCATCCAAATGAATATAGTTTATCAACTGTTAAAGCTTGTGACTTTTCAGTGTATGATCTTCATATAAGAAGTATTTGTGGGTTATCTCTACCAAAAGTAAGCGTTTTTTCTTCTGCTTTATTAATTCCTATTTTAAATATTGAAATGGATTCATTAAATAGTTTAATAGTATCAAAACCTTATTGGCAATTTGATTTATCTTCTTATTTTCATATAGAGGAACAGCTTGGACTTGTTCAAATCTTTCCTAAAAATGTGAATGAAACGATTCAAGAAGTAAAGTATTCTGGCTTAATCAAAAACGTTGAAGATTTTCAAGGGAGGTATGATTAGTGAGAAAAAGTAAATCCCAAGATTATGCGTATCATATGATTAAACATAATATTGAGTCTGGAAAATGGCCTGATGAATTTCATTTGATTGAACAAGATATTGCTGATCAATTAAAGATGAGCCGTACACCTATTAGGGAAGTCATTCTGCGTTTAGAAATAGAAGGATTTGTTAAGAGAGTAGCTAATAAAGGTGTCGTTGTATGTCAACATACTATTTCTGCAAAAGAATTCATTGAGAGAACCCAGTTGTTAGAGTTATTGTGTTCTCAGTATATTTACCAACTACAAATAAAGGAATACACGATTAGCCAAGATATGCTAGAAAGTCAGTTATCTTATATCACAGCTCAAGAGGAGGAGTCAAAGGAGCAGTATTTGTCTTTATGGGATACTCTTATAGGACCTCTAGAAAATAGTGTGATGAAACAAATTATTATGGAAATTGTTAGAAAAATGACATTTGTAGAATTTCCCCATGCATCCCTTGATTTTTTATACGAAGAAACGATTAAATTATTTAATGGTATTTTAATAGCATTTAGTCAGAAAAATTATGAAAAAGCTAGAAAGTTAGTTAGAGTATATGTCAATCGGTTAAATTTAGAACTGATTGATCAACAAATTTAAGGAGAGTTAGTAATGAAAAAAATTCAAATAGGACAATCAGATATTGTGTCTTCACAAATTGCCTTAGGATGTATGCGTATGGCAGATTTAGGAGTAAACAAGGCTAGTGAGGTCATTGAAACAGCAATTGATTCAGGTATTAATTTTTTTGATCATGCTGATATTTACGGTTCAGGACAGTCTGAAATTATTTTTAGTCAGGCACTAAAAAATAGTGATATAAGTAGAGATGATCTCATTATCCAATCCAAGTGTGGTATACGTGATGGTTTTTATGATTTTTCAAAAGATCATATTATTCATTCTGTTGAAGGAATTTTAGAGCGACTAGATACAGATTACTTAGATATTTTGGCTCTTCACAGACCAGATGCTCTAATAGAACCAACAGAAGTAGCAGAAGCTTTTTATCAATTAAAAAAATCAGGAAAAGTTAATTATTTTGGTGTAAGTAATTTTTCTACGTCCCATGTCGATTTGCTACAACAAGCTTTATTTGATAAATTGGTTGTTAACCAACTTCAATTTGGATTAAAACATGCTGGTATGGTGGCTCATAATATGAATGTTAACATGGAAAATGAAACAGGTATTAACCGTGACGGAGCAGTGTTAGATCATATGCGTATGAAAAATATAACAATTCAAGCGTGGTCACCGTTTCAATATGGTTATTTTGACGGAGTATTTATTGACCATCCAGATTTTATAAAGTTAAATAACTCCTTAGAAAAATTAGCTCAAAAATATCATGTAACCAAAAATGGTATTGCTATTGCTTGGATTAGCAGACATCCAGCTAACATTCAAACGATTATTGGAACAATGAATACAGGTAGAATTAAAGAAGTGACAGATGCTTCAGATGTAGTATTAACTAGACAAGAATGGTATGAATTGTACCAAGCAGCAGGATTTAACTTATTGTAATTGATTTTATTGGAGGAATTTTGGTGGAGGTAGAAATAAAAGAAGTTGTGAAGCATTATGGTAAACGAGAAGTATTATCTATTGATTATATGACATTTACAAAAGGTAAGGCATATGGGGTTATTGGGCCTAATGGAGCTGGTAAAACGACACTTTTTAAATGCATTACTAATATTATTACTGACTATACAGGGGAAGTATTGATTGATGGTCAATCTGTTAAAGAGAATAATGATATTTTATCTCATGTTGGTATTGTTCTAGATGGAACAAGTGTTTATAAAGATAGAACAGGTTGGTTTAACATTGAGTATTTTTCTGGATTACGTGGTAATTTTGATTCTGAAAAAGCGGAACTACTAGCACGAGAATTAGAAATTTCTGAATATTTAAATGGGAAAGTTAAATATTATTCTTATGGGATGATTAAAAAATTAATATTATTAATTGCCTTATTACATGATCCGAAGATTTTGATTTTAGATGAGCCATTTAGAGGTCTTGATAGCGATTCTGTAAAATGGTTTAAGTTCTATTTAAAACAAATGACAGTGAAGGGAATGATATTAATTATTTCAAGTCATGTCAAAAGCGATATTGAGTCATTATGTGATGATGTCTTTGTTTTAATGAAAGGTCATTTAGAAAAAGAAATTTCACTCACTGATATGAAAGATAAATTAGTCAGAGATATTGAGACTACTAATCAAACAGGTTTTATAGCTATTTTAGAAATGATCAACTATTACTATCAGATTTTAGATAATGGTTATGTCAGATTAAATATAAAAGACGATCGTTGGTCTGATGTTAAAAGGCAGTTAGATTCCCAAAAAATTGAGATTCTTGAGATGAAAAAGGAAAACATACTTGAGAGTCACTTAAATAAGGGGGAAGAATAATATGACTGCAGGACATATTTTCAAGATGGAGCTTTTTAAATATTTAAGAGATAAAACTTATTTAATGATTACTGGGATATTAGCTATCATCAATGTGTTTATTACAATTTATTTTACATATATACTAGATAGTTATGTTCAATTTAATATAAGTACCGGTTCAGGTTTCTTTGGTTTTATGATGATATTTACGATATTATCTATTTTTGCTAATGTTGTGTTTATGTTTTTATACCCATTTCATTTGATGTCAATGGATTATCGTAATAATGTTATGAGTATGCTAGTCGCCTCTGGTGTTAACCGAACCCGGTTATTTTTTGCTAAGATAGGTGCAACGTTGTTATGGAGTATTGGTATTTCAGTTGTTTTAGTTTTCTTCCCGGCTCTAATTATTTTATTAAAATTATCTCAATTAACGGATATTCAAATAATAGTTAGTAGTATTGTGCAAGGGGTAGATGCTAGTGGAGTATCTATGCTAGGTTTAATAGTATCAAGTGTTATCTCATACATTAACAGTTTAGTTATTATTGCGACAGCTGTAATTATGTTAAAAGGTAATAATTCAACTTTCTTTTTATTTATTGGGTTGACGATGCTTCAATCAGTGGTAATAAGTTTGTTTAATAGTATTCCGAATCATTTTGATTTTTCAGTGTCAGGAATGATTATTTTTAGTAATTTACTACTTATAGCAAGTACGCTAATATTTATAATTATATCTTTACGAATTATGAAAAAACAAAGTTTATAGAGGATTATATACTGTTAAGTAAAAGATAGCTTTTTAGCTGTCTTTTTTATTTGTTTTAATATATAACATAGTCCAATATAGGTAAATCGTGTATACCAATTTTATTTTTATTATTATTTATTGACTTTATTAGGTTTAAATGTTATTGTTATCTTGTTTCTGTTTCGTATATAAAAATATACCATTTATAAAATAAGCGCCAGACCTTTTGAAAAGGTGACGAGGTAGAGTTTATCGATTTATTCGGCGGATGACTCTAGGGAGCTGTGCTCTAGAGAATGATATTAAAACAATCTGGTAACGGGTTGGACAAAGTATTGTTCATACAGCAAACAGAAACAATTCAAAATGAAAGTTGGAAAATTAATGTGTGGCATTGTTGGAGTAGTAGGACATAATAATAGTAAAGAAGTATTATTAAAAGGTTTAGAAAAATTAGAATATAGAGGCTATGATTCGGCTGGTATTTTACTATCAGACGGTGAAGAAACCATTGCCATTAAAACACCAGGTAGAGTCAATGATTTAAGAGAGTTATCAACAGATGCAATGAATGGAACAATCGGTATTGGTCATACAAGATGGGCGACTCATGGTGAGCCCAATGTCGAAAATGCTCATCCTCATCTATCAAAAAGTGGTCGCTTCGGTTTAGTTCATAATGGTGTGATTGAGAATTACCTTGAATTAAAAGAAAAATATGTGCCATCAGAATTATTAATAGGAGATACCGATAGTGAGATTCTAGTTGAAGTGATTGATTATTTCTCAAGAACAGGATTAAGTACACTTGATGCTTTAAGTCAGGCTTTATCTGAAGTGCGAGGCTCTTATGCCATTGCTTTAATCGATGTTGAAGAATTAAATAAACTATATTTAGGGAAAAATAAGAGTCCACTATTAATTGGACTTGGTGAAAATTGCCATTTTGTTGGAAGTGATGCAATGGCTATGATTCATGAAACAAATGAGTTTGTTGAGATCATGGATGGTGAGGTAATTATGTTAACATCAGATATGATGGTTATCTATGATAAGGACGCTCAAGTAATTGAAAGAGGTAGCTTTATTGCTGAGATTGATGCGACAGATACAGAAAAAGGGTTGTATCCTCACTATATGCTTAAAGAGATTGATGAGCAACCGAGTGTGATGCGTAAGTTAATTACAGAGTACACATTACCAAATGGAAATACTACAATTAATAATGAGATAATTTCTCATATATCACAAAGTGACCGAATCTATATTGTAGGATGCGGTACAAGCTGGCATGCTGGATTAGTTGGAAAAACTTTAATTGAAAAACTAACACATATTCCAGTTGAAGTTCATCTAGCTAGTGAGATGGGTTATGATATGCCGATTTTATCTAAAAAACCTTTCTTTATCTTTTTAACTCAAAGTGGGGAGACAGCAGATAGTCGTCAAGTTTTAGTTAAAGTCAATGAGTTAAATCTACCATCATTAACAATTACTAATGTGAAAGGTTCAACTCTCTCAAGAGAAGCCACTTATACATTACTCCTACATGCTGGTCCTGAAATTGCCGTTGCCTCAACTAAAGCTTACACGTCACAAATTGCTGTGATGGCTTATTTAGCCAAAGCTGTGGGGATGATAAAAGGTGATGAAGCTGCTAAAGAGTTTGATATTGTTCGTGAAATGGGGATAGCAGCTAGTGCCATGGATGCTTTAGTTAGTGAAAAGGATTATATTGCTACATTGAGTGAATCTTTCTTAAGCGATACTAGAAATGCATTCTTCATTGGAAGAGGATTAGACTTTGCTGTATCTCTAGAGGCTGCTTTAAAGTTAAAAGAAATTTCATATATTCAAGCAGAAGGATTTGCTGCTGGTGAGTTAAAACATGGAACAATCGCCTTAATCGAAGAAGGTACACCAGTTATAGCAGTCATTACTGATGAAAATACAGCATCCCATACAAGAGGGAATGCTATTGAGGTAACAAGTCGAGGAGCAAAAGTGTTAACTATTGCAGGAGAGAATGTGAGTAGAAGTGAAGATGCCGTGATTTTACCAGTAGTCCACTCTTTATTAACACCTTTAGCTAGTGTTATTCCATTGCAGTTATTAGCTTACTATGCAAGCTTACAACGAGGACTAGATGTTGATAAGCCTCGTAATTTAGCAAAAAGCGTGACAGTTGAATAATGATTCAGTTAGATAAAATAGTGGTTGACTCAAAAGTCAGTCACTATTTTATTTATTATTCTTTTTTTTTGTTAAAAGTCAAATTATATTTTTTTCATTTGTCAAATTAAGCTAGACAAAATGTCATTGTCTACATAGCTCAAAAATACTTCTAATGGCGTTTTATAGTTTAATGATTTTCTAGGAATATTATTTCTTTTGGATGCAACAGATTGAATGAAAGATTCATCAACTTCGTTGAAATCCATTTTCTTAGGCAATCCATCCTTACGCAATAGCCCATTAGAATTTTCATTTAAACCTCGTTGTGAAGGTGTACCAGGGTCAGCAAAGTAGATATCAATATCATTTAAGTTACTGATAGATTTCCAGTTAGAAAATTCTTTGCCACAATCAAATGTGATAGATTTAAACAAGTGATTAGGGCATTTTTTTAACCATTCATTTAAGCTATTCTCAATATCTATAGCGTGTCTCCCTGTTGGCTTTAAGGTAATAATAACTTTTGATAACCTTTCAACTAATGTAATAACAGCACTTTTATGATTTTTCCCAACAATAGTGTCACCTTCTAGGTGACCAAATTCACTTTGAAACTCGTTATGCTCAGCGTCTCTCTGATGAATGGTTCGTTTAAATGCTTGTTTACCTCGTTTTTCTTTATGCCCATTAGGTTTTCTTTTACCTTTCATTGGTAAAGTTGTGGAATCAAAAGATTCACGCGAGAACAATCTATAAAGTGTCCGAACAGAACAAGAAATAGAAATCTCAGCACGACCGATAATCACGTCAGGAGTCCATCCTTGAGCCACTTTGTTTTGAATATATTTTGTTTCATTATCAGGTAAAGAAATAGGACGCCTTCCACATTTCTTTTTATTTTTTTTGTATCTTTGATAGTAATCTAGAATAGATAATCCCTCATTTAAAGCGTTGTAAACATTATAAATAGTTTGTCTTGATCTTTTTAAAGTATCAGCAACATGTTTAACTTTTTTAGCTTGGTGATAATAAGATTCTATTAAAACAAGCTCGTCTGTAGTAAGATGTATATAGGTCATTTGTGATCACTCTCCTTGTTTTCTTTCGTCGGAAATACAATTTGGACAATTTGAGTGTATCACAAATGATTTTTTTATTTGTCTAGCTTAATTTTACAATCGGCGTTTTAAAATACACTTGTTAAAAATAAATTGAGCGAGTATAATTGGACTATACCAAAAAACAGGAGGGATAATCATGAAGATTATTCGAGTGAAAAATCAGCAAGAAGGCGGAGTAGTATCCTTTAAGATGATAAAAGAAAACATTGAAAATAAAAAAGCTGATACTTTAGGCTTAGCAACAGGAAGTACACCTGAAACACTATATCAAGAAATGGTTAAAAGTGATCTTGACTTTAGTCATATGACATCAATTAATTTAGATGAATATGTTGGCTTAGCAGCAACTGATCCCCAAAGTTATCATTATTTTATGGAAAAACATTTATTTGAAGAAAAACCATTTAAAGAATCATTTTTACCAGATGGTTTAGCAAAAGATGGTAAGGCTGAATGTGAAAGATATGATGAAATTATTAATACTCATCCAGTAGACATCCAAATTTTAGGGATTGGAGAGAATGGTCATATTGGGTTTAATGAACCAGGATCTTCTTTTGAAGGCACAACAAGTGTTGTTGACTTAACAGAATCGACAATTGAGGCTAACAGTCGTAATTTTGATAATATTGAAGATGTCCCAACAAAAGCCTATTCAATGGGAATTAGATCTATCATGCAAGCTAAGAAAATCATTTTACTAGCTTATGGACCTAAGAAGGCTCAAGCAATTTTAGATACAATTGAAGGGCCTGTGACAGAAGATGTTCCTGCGAGTGTTTTACAGAATCATTCTGATGTTACTATTATTGTAGATGAAGAAGCTAGCCGTTTACTAAGTAAATAAAACCTTTAAAAACTTGTTTATGAAGCAAGTTTTTTTTTGTTCACATAGTGTATAATAATAACTTAAGTAATATTTTTAAAGGAGAAGAAAAATGAATGTAGAGCATTTGGTCTATGATTTTACCACGATAGCAATCAATTCAGGTGGCTGGATGATACTTGATAGAGAGTTTATTCAAAATAAAATGATGCAACTCGTTAATATAAAGGTGACACCTACACCTAACATAAAGGAGAGGACTAGAGAAAGTTCAGTCGTATTATGCCAAGAATTAGTTGATGTAGCTAAAGGCAATGATCCTTCTATCAATGCGGATGATTTGTTTTCTAAATTAATGGAAATAACAACTCCACCACCTTCTGTAGTTAATGCAATGTTTGCTAAGCATTATGAATCATCAACAGAAGAAGCATTGAATTATCTTAATCTATTGAATGTGACAAATGGTTTTATTTTAAATTCAGATGAGGCAAGTCTATTAAGTCAAAGTCTTGTTTGTCCTTTATGTTTTAATCATGAAGGGATAGACGGGGGAAGGTATAGTGAATTACCTTTAACTAGGCGGTTTATTCGTCTGAACTTAGATGGTAAGAGTTATGGTTTTCAATTAAAAAGAGTTGCTAATCAACTGGGGGAGGGAATGTTTTTTAAAGAAGAACATGAAACGCTATCAATCAATTCCGCTCAAACTAAAGATATTTGTCAACTATTAGACTTATTTCCAAATTTCACCTTAGTTTTAGATGAAACTTATGAAAAAAATGGTCATGGTTATCTAGATGCTCTTGTAAGACAAAAAGAACAAATGTTTCATTCTTACAGCCTATCACTACCTTTTTTCAAACAAACACAGTTTAAAATGAAAACATCTCAAATTGATATCTTCACTAAATCCTATACTGAATTACCTTTAGTACTTGATTATCTACTTGCTATAAGTCAAAATGAGAAGAAAATAAAAAACATATGTCAATTTAGTTTTGAAAAGACAGAACAGGGATACCTTACCTGTATTATATTGAAAGAAGGACTAGAATCAAGTCTTCAACGAATATTTAAAGACTGGTCAGCTAAATTGGAAAATGAAATGGAGGAAGTAGTATGACAGAAGGTAAATCTGTATTTAAAAAAATTGGCCTATTTATTTTAGGTTTATTGATTATTCTTGCTTGGTTTTTAGTGAGTGAAATTCCCACACTTATTCTTGGGTTTTTAATGCCAGTATTTGAAAAGCCGCAACTTTTTATTAATATCTTATTAATGATTTTTTGGTTAGTTGTTTTAGTTGGAATCATTTACCTGATTTGGCGCTACTACATGAAAAAATCTGGTGATAAAAATATTAAATTATCAGGTAAAGATATTTGGCGAGCTTTTGTCATTTTTCTAGTAGGCCGAGTGATTGTCATTGTTGGTACGATTGCTATGACAATGATTTACGGGGACGGTCAAAGTCAAAATGATTTGGTTATTGAAGAGATGTTTGGACCAGATAAGCCTGTGTTTTACGTGTTACTTCTAGCTGTGGTCATTGCTATTAAGGCACCGATTTTAGAGGAGTTATTATTTAGAGGCCTACCAACAGCCCTTTTATTTAAAAAGTCGCCAATGTGGGTTCCCATGCTATTAACTTCTCTAGTTTTCTCTAGTGCTCATTTATCAACAAATATCATCTCTTTTGCCATGTACGCATCTCTTGGTGCTCTAATGTACTGGGCTTACGCTTCAAGGGGACGAATTATAGACTCGATGATGGTTCATTTCTTTAATAATATATTTGGAGCAATCGCACTTTTAGTTACTTATTTTTCTAGTATGTAGTAGGATAAAACCTTTCGATAAACTAATTTTCATTAGTTTGTTAAAGGGTTCTATCCTTTTTTTTGTAGTGAATTCTATCTGAAAGAATGGAAAATATGATACAATGGAACGGAAAATGTAAATGAAGGATGGGTAAAAAAATGACAATCCTATGTATGGAAACTTCCAATAAAACATTAAGTGTGGCTTTAGGAACAAAGGATAAACCTTTAGCAACTTACACTAGTCAAAAGGGTATTAACCATAGTTTAACTTTAATGCCAGCTATTGATTTTTTAGTAGCAGAAAATAATCTAACACCGCAAGATTTAACAGGAGTTGTTGTTGCAAAAGGTCCAGGCTCATACACAGGTCTTAGAATAGGGATGACAACAGCTAAAACATTAAGTTGGACTTTAAATATACCTATGTATGCTGTATCTACTCTTGCATTAATTGCATCCAATGGTGATAAAACAGCTGACTTGATTATTCCTTTAATTGATGCGAGAAGGCAAAGTGTGTTTACTGGTGCTTATAAATGGGAAGAGGATCAGTTAGTTTCTGTTATGTCAGATAAATATATAAGTCTAGAGGACTGGCTAGAAGAATTAGGTGAGATAGAGCAAACTATCTGTTTTGTATCTGAGGATATTTCAAACCTATTACAACAATTAGAGCCTTTCATTAATGATAAACAAGCTACTATTATTATTAAACCAGTAGAGGCAAGTCATTTACTTGATTTTGTTTCAGAAACAACACGAGTTTATGATGTAGAAGCTATAACACCTACTTATTTAAAACGTGTAGAAGCTGAAGAGAAGTGGTTAGAACAGCAAAAAGGTGACTCTATTAATACTAATGACTATGTCACTCGTGTTGAGTAGAGAAAGTAGGCAAAAGTATGCAGATAAAAGAGGTAACTGTTGAACGTGCCAAAGTGAGTGACATATTATCATTACAAAAAATATTAAAAGAGGTTTATGCTGGTAAATCTCCATGGAGTACTACAGTATTTTGGGTAGAATTAAGTAAGAAAAAATATGGTTGCTATTTAAAAGCCATTTACCAAGATGAGATTATTGGTTTTGCCGGTATTCGTGTTGAGGTAGAAGATGCTCATATTACAAATATTGCCGTATCGACAAAGTATCAGTCAAAAGCGGTTGGAAGACTTTTATTAGATCAGCTGAAATTAGAAGCTAAAGAATTGGACTGCTACAGTATGTCTTTAGAAGTAAGAGCATCTAATAGCAAAGCAATTAGTATGTATAAAAAATATGGATTTAAACAAATGGCTATAAAAAAAGAATACTATAAAGATGGCAAAGAAGATGCTGTTGAAATGTTTATGAGGATATAAGATGACTGAATTAGGAAAAAAACTATTTAATATTAGCCAAGCTGCTTTTAAGTACGGTAGTCCCTGGAAGCTTGAGCAATTTAACGAGCAACTTAGCCAGCCATCACTTAGGTGTCTTACTGTATCAGAAGATGGTGTCATAGTTGGATTTAGCTTATGGCAATGCACGTTAGATGAGGCAGAGCTGTTATTGATTGCTGTGACACCAAGTTTTCAAGGTCAAAAAAAAGGCAAGGAATTAATGAGAAAATCTTTTATAGAACTAAGAGAACAAGGTATTAGAGTTCTTTTTTTTGAAGTAAGGAAGAGTAATCAAGTTGCTATTAGTTTTTATCAATCTTTTGGCTTTGAAAAAGTTGGAATGAGGAAAAAATATTATCATTATCCTGTTGAAGATGCTGTGATAATGTCATTAGAACTGTAGGAGGTAAAAGTGTGGAAGTAGATAAAGATATATACATACTGGCTATAGAAAGTAGTTGTGATGAGACTAGTGTAGCAGTAGTAAAAAATGGTAAAGAAGTATTATCCAATATTGTGGCATCTCAAATTAACAGTCACAAACGTTTTGGAGGTGTCGTGCCAGAGGTAGCTAGTCGTCATCATGTGGAGCAAATTATTGATTGTATGCAGCTTGCTCTAAGTGAAGCAGATATAAGTGTTGAAGAGTTGACAGCAGTAGCAGTAACTCAAGGTCCAGGCTTAGTGGGATCTCTTTTAATTGGTGTTAGTGCAGCTAAGACTTTTGCTTGGGCCAATCACTTACCTCTCATTCCAGTTAATCATATGGCAGGTCATATCTATGCAGCTCAAATTGTATCAGAGATGACGTTTCCTTTGATGGCTCTTTTAGTTAGTGGAGGGCATACAGAATTAGTCTATATGAAAAATCACGGTGAATATGAGATTATTGGAGAAACAAGAGATGATGCAGCTGGGGAAGCATATGATAAAGTGGGTCGGGTGATGGGACTGACATATCCAAGTGGTAAAGAAATTGATGAATTAGCTCATCAAGGTAGTGACATATACGGATTTCCAAGAGCGATGATGAAGGAAGATCATTATGATTTTAGTTTTAGTGGTTTAAAGAGTTCTTTTATTAACCTTTATCATAATGCTAAACAGCGTGAAGAAGAGTTATCTATTGTTGATTTATCTGCTAGCTTTCAGCAAAGTGTCATTGATGTTTTGGTAAGTAAAACAGTTAAGGCTTGTCAAGAGTATCAAGTGAAGCAGTTAATCCTTGCAGGCGGTGTGGCTGCGAATAAAGGACTTAAAAAAGAGATGGAAGATGTGTTGGCAAAAACACTACCATCTGTTGAATTAATAGTACCACCATTAAATTTATGTGGTGATAATGCTGCTATGATTGGAGCAGCAGGTTATACGGAGTATATGAAAAACAACTTTGGCCAGTGGTCATTAAATGCTAAACCTAGTATGACTCTTTAACAAAAAACTAACAATAATGAATGATTTAAGTGGTTATTTTTTTGATTAATAGTTATTAAAAAAGAGTGGACTAGATGTGACATTAAAATAAGAGAAAGTAGTGTGACTTTTATGAACAATCAACCCATTGGCTTTTTAGATTCAGGTGTAGGTGGTCTAACTGTTGTGAAAGAATCCCTAAAACAATTACCTAATGAAACAGTTTATTATGTGGGAGATACAAAACGTTGCCCTTACGGATCACGACCTGTTGAAGAAATTCGTGAATTTACTTGGGAGATGGTTGAATTTTTAGTTAAAAAGGGAGTTAAAATGATTGTGATTGCCTGTAATACGGCAACTGCAGTCACTTTAGAAGAAATCAAAAAAACGTTGAAAATTCCTGTTATTGGTGTCATTATTCCAGGATCAATAGCAGCTCTTCGTGTGACACAAACTCAAAGAATTGGTGTAATTGGAACAGAAGGAACTATTCATAGTGGGCAATACCCAAAAGCGATTTTAAGTAAATATAAAAATGCTAATGTTTTTGGTCTTGCTTGTCCTAAGTTTGTACCTCTTGTTGAAAGCGGTGAATATCGTTCGGAAAAAGCCCGTGAGGTTGTAGAGGAAACTCTAAAAGAGATGACAGAACATAACATTGATACGTTAGTAATGGGATGTACTCACTACCCTTTATTAAAACCTTTAATTCAAGATGCTATGGGTGAGAGTGTGACTTTAGTTAATCCAGGTTCTGAAACGGTTAGTGAAGCTAGCATGTTACTAGATTATTATGAAATACCAGCTGAGCAGAATACTGATCAGATGCAACACCGTTTTTATACAACAGGTGAAGTTGAAACATTTAGAGAAATTAGCTCATCGTGGTTACCGTTAGATGATATTCATATTGAACACATAGACTTAGGATAGGAGTGATAATAATGAGACATGATGGTCGAAAAAACACAGCAATAAGAGATGTATCTTTTGAGACGGACTATTTACTTTACCCAGAAGGTTCTGTTTTAGTGACTTTTGGTCAAACAAAAGTCATTGTGAATGCAACAGTGGAAGCGCACGTTCCTCCATTCTTACGAGATACAGGAACTGGTTGGGTAACGGCTGAGTATAGTATGTTACCACGAGCAACTCACACAAGAAATCGCCGTGAAAGTTCAAAAGGTAAAGTAACAGGTAGAACAATGGAAATTCAGCGATTAATTGGTCGCTCTTTGCGTTCTGTTATTGATCTTGAAAAACTAGGTGAGCGTTCTATTGTAGTAGATTGTGATGTGATTCAAGCTGATGGTGGGACAAGAACAGCTAGTATTACTGGTGCTTTTATTGCTATGACTTTAGCAGTTAATACTTTAATTGAAAATGGTGAACTAACTAGCAATCCGGTTAAAGAACATCTAGCAGCAGTGAGTGTTGGTAAATTACCATCAGGAGAACTAGTCACAGATTTAGATTATATTGAAGACTCTAGTGCCGATGTAGATTGTAATGTGGTGATGACAGAGTCTATGCAATTAGTAGAAATTCAAGGAACAGGTGAAGAAGCTACTTTTTCAAGGAAAGAATTAAATGAATTATTAGATTTAGCAGAAACAAGTATCAAAGAATTAATTCATCTTCAAAAACAAGCTTTGTCATTTAGAAACATGGAAGAAAATCAATCATCTGACATAGCTCAAAATGAAATTTTAGTGGCGACAAAAAATGTTGGAAAAGCAAAAGAGTTTGAGGCGATCTTTGCTCAAAAAGGCTATCAGGTGACCACATTACTTGACTACCCGGAAATTGAGGATGTAGAAGAGACGGGGAAAACTTTCGAAGAAAATGCTAGACTTAAAGCAGAGGTGATTGCCAACAAGCTAAACAGAATAGTTTTAGCAGATGATTCAGGACTAAAAGTTGATGCTCTAGGTGGTCAACCAGGTGTGTATTCAGCTAGATTTGCTGGAGAAATGAAGAGTGACGCAGCTAATAATGCAAAATTACTTCATGAGTTAACAGGCATTGAAAAGGAAAAGCGCACAGCTCAGTTTCACTGTACACTAGCCTTAGCAAGTCCTAATAAAGAAACCCTAATCGTGACAGGAGAAGTTCCTGGTATCATAGGGACGATTCCTCGAGGTGATAATGGCTTTGGTTACGACCCATTATTTTTTGTACCAGAGATGGATAAAACAATGGCAGAATTAACAAGTGTTGAAAAAAATGAAATCAGTCATAGAGCTATGGCGATTGTTGAACTTGATTCTAAGCTAGATGACTGGCTAGGAGAGTAGTAATCATGAAATATTTAGTTGTGAGTGATAACCATGGTAATAGAGATTGTTTAATTGATATTGAAAATAAATGGCAAAATAAAGTGGATTATATGTTTCATTGTGGTGATTCAGAGCTTGATCCATTTGATAATATTTGGGAAGTATATAATGTAGTCAAAGGTAATTGTGATTATGATTCTGAGTATCAAGTAAAAAAAGTCATTGATACAGGGCAAGATGTTGTCTTTTTAACTCATGGACATCTATTTAATGTTAATGTTGCTATGGAACACTTACTTTCTAGTGCAAAAGAGGCTGGGGCTAATATTGTTTTATATGGACATACACATAAACTTGGTGTAGAAAAAAGACAAGGTATTCTCTTTTTAAATCCAGGAAGTATATCTCAGCCTAGAGGACGATTTAGTCATTTAAAAACTTATGCTATAATTGAACATAGAACTGATGGGATTCATGTTGATTATTATAATGAACAACATGAAGTACAACCTGATTTAAGTTTTTTCTTTCCAAACGATAAGTGAGTTAAACAAATGGAGTGATGGAGATGATTGGAAATACAGTCAAGAAGATGTTATTAGAAAATGAATCGGATTTTTTAATTGTGGCAGATAATGTGGCTACCTTATCAGAAGACAATACTTTAGAACATGCTTTACTTGTTTTAACCAATATTGGATATAGTCGTATTCCGGTTTTAAATAAACAAGGTCAACTTATGGGACAAATTTCACTAGATCAAGTGGTTTCACAAATGTTTGATATTGAGAGTTTAAATCCTGAAAAGTTAGATAGTATGACAGTTGGTGAAGTCATGGATAGACAAGCATGTTCAATTCAAATGCCTTTTAATATTGAAAAAATATTAAACCAACTAGTTGATTTCAACTTTGTACCAGTGGTGGATAAGCAAGATGTTTTCTTAGGAATTGTGACAAGAAAAGAAATATTAAAATCAGTTAATTATCTAGCCCATGAATTAGAATCTCAGTATGAATTAGTAGAGCTTTTCGAGCAAGATTAAGAGAGGAGCATGGATAATGGTAGAAGTATCACCTATGTTACTTAAGCAAATCAGACGTGATTTGCACCAAATACCTGAGATTGGTTTAAAAGAAATTAAAACGCAACAATATTTATTAGATTATTTAAACACCTTACCTCAAGATAATTTAGAGATTAAAACAGATAACACAGCTATTTTAGTTAGAATTAAGGGCAGTAATCCAACTAAAACAATCGGTTATAGAACGGACATAGATGCTCTTCCCATTACTGAGGCAACTGGCCTTGATTTTACATCAGTACACCAAGATGTGATGCATGCGTGTGGGCATGATTTTCATATGACGATTGCTTTAGGCATAATAACTGAGTTAATTCAATGTGATTTAACAGATGATATACTATTTTTCTTCCAACCTGCTGAAGAAAATATGAGTGGGGCGAAAATTTATACAGACAATGGTTTTCTTGATTTAAAGCAAGTTGATGAGTTTTATGGCCTACATGTTCATCCTGGATTAGAAGTAGGAGATATTGCGACGTCAAAATCAACCCTTTTTGCAGGAGCTTGTCGGTTTAATGTAACATTTATAGGAAAAGAAAGTCATGCAGCCTTTCCTCATGAGGGTAATGATATGATTGTTGCAGCAACTAGTTTTATTCAGCAAGCCCAAAGCATATTAAGTCGAAGTATCGATCCTATGGAAAGTGCTGTGATTACTTTTGGTGAAATTCATGGTGGTGTGGCAGATAATGTTGTAGCAGGGTGCGTTAATACAACTGGAACAATTAGAACACTAACACATGAAACAAACGACTTAGTTTTAAATCGTTTTAAAGAGATTACTCTTGGTACCGAGCTCACGTATAATTGTGAGATTGTACTTGAGCTTGATCAAATGGGTTATGTACCAGTAGTGAATGATGAAAAACTAGCGACAGAATTCATTGAGTTCTTCAACCAATCAAATGAGTTAAATTGTTTAGAAGTTGATCCAGTTATGACTGCAGAGGATTTTGGTTATATTTTAAGAGAAGTACCTGGTGTCATGTTTTGGTTAGGTGTGGATAGTGAATATGGTTTACATCATGCTAAATTTAATCCAAAAGAAGAGGCACTACATTTAGTTGTATCTGAGATGTCAGAATTTTTAAAAAATAGAGGCAACTCATAATTAATAAAAAGGTCCTCCAATCAGTCTACATAGCGACTGATTGGAGGACTTTTTTATCCGAACATGAAGACACTTGAAAATGAAATACCCAAATAAACTAGCCAATCTAAGTTTTTGCCATCTCCTCTTCTAACATCCCATGTTAAGCTCCATTTAGCAATTACCTAACCAATTAAGACACCTATTGTATTCATAATGACATCATTAATATCACTATATCTGTATAAAGTAAATAGTTGTCCAGCTTCGATAATCAGTGAAAATAATACACCCAAAATAAGAATAGGAGCAAAGTAATTGAAGGTTTCCCACATAATCGTTAACAATAGACCTAAGGGAATAAAGGCCAAAATATTTAAAAATGTAGACATATCTACACCTTGATCGAACGGTATCCATAAAATATCTGGATTAAAGAGTGACTGACCAGTCTCGCTTACGCGCCTAAATTCACTAATCGAAGGAAAACCAACAACTTCACCAAGTAGAAGAGTGATATAACTAATAAAGAAAGCACTACAAAAACAATAAGCTGTTGTAACAGTATCCCTGTACCACCATAGATAAACTAGTAATGCCCCTAAACTCATTAAAATTACCATAACAATCTTCCTTTGTATTTATCATTAGCCCTAGCATAACAAAATATATTAAAATGAAAATGGTACTTGAGTCTGATTTATTAACTACTCAAAAGGAAAAAAGGTAAATTTGGCTGAAAAACTTCTCTTTTTTAGTCACATCATCTTAGCTAATCAATTTAGAGAGCTAATTGTTTGGAAGCAATTAGTATTTAAAGTAGCTTGAAATTTCTGCAGCGTGTTTACCTGCTACAAATCCAGTACAAAAGGCTGCTGTAATGTTATAACCTCCTGTGTAACCATTAATATCTAGTAATTCACCGACAAAGAATAAACCACTGACTAACTTACTCTCCATTGATTTTGGATTAATTTCTTTTAGAGAGATACCACCGCCTGTAACAAAAGACTTATCTATGGGATAAGTTTTATAAACAGTAAAACGCATATCCTTTAACTCGTGAGTTAGTTGTTCAATTTGAGTTTCTGTGACTTGTTTAAATGGTAATTGGTTATCTATTTTAACTCGGTTTAATAAAAATTCTAAATATCTCTCAGGAATTAATTTTCTCAAGGCGTTCTTAATTGATTTGCTACTTTCTGTTTGTTGGATATTTAATATCTCTTGTTTTAACTTATCTTCTTCCTTATTAGGGAATAAATCTAAAGACATACTCACATCTCTAGCTCCCTTATCTAGTTGTTGATTAACAAACATACTACAACGAAGAGCAGCTGGACCTGAGATACCAAAATGAGTGAACAGAGCATCCATTTCGTGAGTCACAACCACTTTATCTTTGTCATCTAGAACACTAAGTCCAATATCACGTAAAGAAAGTCCTTGTAACTCTTTACTTTGAATAAAAGTATCTTGGCTAAGTAAAGGAGATTCTGTTGCAAATAAAGGTGTCACACTATGCCCAAGTTTTTTAGCTAATTTATACCCATCACCAGTAGAACCAGTATATTGGAATGTTTTACCACCAGTTGCTAAAATGACACAAGGTGCCTGGATTACTTCACTGGTATCTGTTTTGACACCGGTAACTTGTCCGTTATCAGTTAGAATTGTTTTAACAGTAGTTTTCATTTTCAATTCAACACCTAATTCATTTAACCTCTGTGCTAAACCATTAACAATGGCTTTTGACGAGTTGGCAACAGGAAACATTCTCCCGTGGTCTTCTTCTTTTAAATGAACACCTTGTCCTTCGAAAAATTCCATAATATTATAATTATTGAATTGGGAAAACGTGCTATATAAAAATTTTCCATTTCCTGGAATAAAGGAAATAATATCTTCTGGTGGACGATTATTTGTGACATTACATCTACCACCGCCTGTTAAGCGTAATTTTTTACCTAACATTTTATTTTTATCAATAATTAAGACATTAGCGCCACTCTCAGCAGCTGAAACAGCAGCCATCATACCACTTGTTCCCCCGCCAATGACGATTACATCTATAGTCATGCTCACCACTCCTTTACGATTATGACTAAGTTTACCACAACTAACTAAAAATTCTAGCTAAGTATTTTTGATATAATTAAAAAATAGTTTATACTGAATATAATTATAAAGGAGTGTTGTATATGTTAACGAAGGATTATTTAACAAATTTATTTAGAGATGTGGAAACAAAGTATGCTTATCAAGTAGAATTTATCCAAGCTATTGAAGAATTTTTTAATGCGATCCAGCCTTTTTTAGAAAAAAATCCTATTTATGTGGAAAAAGATTTATTACGTCAATTGATTATTCCTGAAAGATTGATTGAATTTCGTGTGCCGTGGATGGATGATTCTGGTAAGTGGTGTGTTAACACAGGTTACCGTGTACAATATAACTCGGCTCTTGGACCATATAAAGGTGGTCTGCGTTTCCACCCCACGGTTAATCAGAGTATCATGAAGTTTTTAGCCTTTGAACAAATTTTTAAAAATAGTCTGACTGATCTAGGTATTGGAGGAGGAAAAGGAGGCAGTGACTTTGATCCAAAAGGCAAATCTGATGCGGAAATCATGCGTTTTTGTCAAAGTTTTATGCAAGAGTTACAAAAATACATAGGTCCAAGTGAGGACATTCCAGCAGGAGATATTGGAGTAAGTAGTAGAGAAATTGGTTATTTATTTGGCGAGTATAAACGTTTAAATAATTATCAGTCTGGTACGATTACTGGAAAACCATTACTACTTGGTGGTAGTCTAGCCAGGACAGAAGCAACAGGATATGGTGTGGTTTATTTTGTTAATCATCTTCTTGAATCAAGAGGGGATAGTTTAAAAGACAAACGAGTCATTGTTTCTGGTAGTGGAAATGTCGCGATTTATGCGATAAAAAAAGCTCAAGAATTAGGTGCTATGGTTTTAGGTTGTTCTGATTCATCAGGTTATGTCATTGATCCAGACGGTATTGATGTTGATTTGCTACAAGATATTAAAGAAGTCAAACGGGAAAGACTAAGTGAGTATGTTAAAGTAAGGACACAAGCTAGCTACACGTCTGAAAAATTTATTTGGGAAGAGGTTACTGAGTATGATATTGCACTTCCTTGTGCCACGCAAAATGAAATTGGTGAATTAGAGGCCAAGCAATTGATTGATAATGGTGTATCAATCGTGGCAGAAGGGGCTAATATGCCAGTTAATTTGAAGGCTTTAGAGCTATTAATGGAAAATAATATTATTTATTGTCCTGGAAAAGCAGCTAATGCAGGAGGTGTGGCAGTATCTGCTTTAGAGATGGCTCAAAATGCAGGGAGATTGTCTTGGACTTTTGAGCAGGTAGACATAGAATTAAATCACATTATGAAACAGATTTTTGATACTTGCCAAACAACAGCTAAAACTTATTCTTATGAAAATGATTTCGTAACAGGAGCTAATATAGCAGGTTTTGAACGGGTAGCAAAAGCGATGCTAATTCAAGGATTAGTTTAATTAGTTACTGGTAACAATATAGAAAATAACATGAAAAAGATGTGTTTTTGATTAAAAAATGGTAAACTGGAATGGTATTATTAATTGTTAAGATAATTTTAGGAGGATGATTATGTCACACATTCATTTTGATTATTCAAAAGTTAGCCCATTTATTGGAGAACATGAATTAGGCTATATGCAACAAGAAGTCACAACAGCTCATAATATGTTACGTGAAAAAACAGGAGCAGGTAGTGATTATCTAGGATGGATTGATTTACCAGTTGATTATGATAAAGATGAATTCGCACGTATCAAACAAGCTGCTAAAAAAATTCAATCTGACTCAGAAGTATTAGTTGTGATTGGAATTGGTGGTTCTTACCTTGGAGCTAAGGCAGCAATTGATTTTCTAAATCATTCATTTTACAATTTATTAGAAGATAAAGAAAGAAAAGCACCGCTTGTATTATTTGCAGGAAACTCTATTAGTTCCACTTATTTATCTGATTTAATCGAAGTGATTGGAGAGCGTGATTTCTCTGTTAACGTGATTTCAAAATCAGGAACAACAACAGAGCCTGCTATTGCTTTTCGTGTCTTTAAAGAATTATTAAATAAAAAATATGGTAAAGAAGAAGCTAACAAACGTATCTATGCGACAACTGATAAAGCTCGTGGAGCTGTCAAAGTTGAAGCAGATGTTGAAGGTTGGGAAACATTTGTGATTCCTGATGATATTGGAGGGCGCTTCTCTGTTTTAACGGCTGTTGGACTACTACCAATCGCTGTAACTGGAGCAAATATTGATGAGTTAATGGAAGGAGCTGCCTCAGCACGCGCTGACTACATGACTGATGATCTAGCTCAAAATGAGGCTTATCAATATGCAGCTCTACGTAATATTTTATATCGCAAAGGAAAAGTAACGGAGCTTTTAATTAATTATGAGCCAAGTTTACAATACTTCTCTGAGTGGTGGAAACAACTATTTGGCGAATCTGAAGGAAAAGATCAAAAAGGGATCTATCCATCAAGTGCCAATTTCTCAACTGACTTACATTCACTAGGTCAATATATTCAAGAAGGACGTCGTAATATCTTTGAGACAGTCATTAAAGTTGATAAGGCTCGTAAAGACTTAAAAATTCCAGTAATGGAACAAGACTTAGATGGTTTAGGATATATTGAAGGCAAAGAAATTGATTTTGTGAATACAAAAGCTTTTGAAGGAACGCTACTAGCTCATACAGATGGTGATGTGCCTAACTTTGTGATTACAATTCCTGAAACAAATGCCTTTACTTTAGGTTATTTAATGTACTTCTTTGAAATCGCTGTTGGTATCTCAGGTTACTTAAATGGCGTTAACCCATTTGATCAACCAGGTGTTGAGGCTTATAAAAGAAATATGTTTGCCCTACTTGGCAAAGAAGGCTTTGAAGACTTAGCTGATGAGTTGAATGAACGCTTGAAGTAATAAAAACACAGATCTAGCCTCTTGGTTAGGTCTTTTTTATTAGATAAATGTCTATTTTTAGGTTAATTTGCTTTATAATGGTATAATATGAACTGAAAATGAACAGAATGTATATGTTTTTTTAATAGGAGGATGAAACATGTCACCGACAATAAAGAAGATTATGCAGATCAGTAGTGTAATTGCTTTAATTGTTGTGATTATTGTCTTGATTTTAATGAATAGATAATGAGTATGATATAAAAAAGGATGAATAAATTATTATAAATGTTTATTATTATAATCAAAAAAATACACCTCAAAAATTAGATGTTAAGCCTAATTTTTGAGGTGGAATAATCGTAAAAGTAATTTAATTACTACTTTTGAGTTTTAGTAGCTGTTTGGTTAAGGTCAGTACACCAAATATGATTGTCTTTTAATATCCCGTTTTCAAGAGCGACGTCTTTTGGAAGGATAAACAGACCTCGTTTGTGTTAAGTACTAAAAAATCTAGACTATCATGATATAAAAAAAGTTCATTATTTTTTAGTGGTGGCCATATACATGGAGACATTATCAAATTGATGACAGATGGCACATAACCCTTTACTAACGTTACTAGACATCACACCATAAGTTGCAAATAGCTCGTTGTCTTTACGAAAGACGATATATTTTCGTGATGAACCAATATCATCCCAAGCTAGATAATTAAGCTCTGTGAAATCATAGTTGTCTTTGACTGGTAATTTGAGTTTTTTAACCTTTTTAAAGGTTTTTTCAATTTGTTTGTCAGAGATATCTTCAAAAGGGGTTACCATAGATTTTAGTCTGGCAAACAAAGGTTTGGCTTTTTCATTTGTTAGACGTTTATCTAAGTAAATAGGCTTAATGTCATCGTGTAATTCTTGTCCTAAAACGTCATTTAATGTTTCTCCAATAAGCATTTGATTAGTTTCAACGACTTGTGGGTCTGAAACTGTTTTATAAATATCAATTAATTGTTTAATTTTGTTTGTGACATAAGTATATTCATATGGTTTTAGCATGTTTTTTCCTTCTTTCAAGTTATTGGATACTTTGAAAAAAACAGCAGGGTGTTATTTATCAAAATATCATTGGTCAGTTGATACTTTGATTGCAGATAAAGATGATAAACTCATCCCAATCACCTCCTAAATTCTTAACGCTCTATTCTACTTGAAATAAGATAAATAAAAAAGCAAAAAGATTGAGGTCTGTTTTTTTTATAACATAAATGGTAGTATTAATTAAACAAAGGAGGGGAGCACATGGGACACGTATTAATCATCTCATTAATTTTATTATTTTTAATAACCATACCTCTATTAATTTACTATAGTTATCAACTTGTTTTTATGGATGCTAAAAGTAGACAAATATCAAAACCAAAATTTTGGACAATACTAGCTTCCTCTTCTCAAAATGGCGCTGGAATCTTTTTTTATTTATTTAAAAGAAGAGGAACGGTTAGTCATTTGACTAATGAAGAATTAAAAAAAATAGAAAAGATTAAAAGAAGAATTTATATATTATTTGGAGTAGACTTACTAATGGTTATCATTGCTTTAGTCGTACTTTTCATACAGTCATAACTTATCACTAATAACAACGAAAAAACAGAGAAGCAACCATCATAAATATGGTAACTTCTCTGTTTTTACTTGAAAACATATCAGACTGACCTAATGTCTATCGTCTTCTATAAGGTGACCTGTAAGAATGGGTCTGCTCATCTACTGAGTAACCTTCTTCTATGAGTGTACTTTTTAAAACAAGATGGGTATCGTCCTCTTCATCCCTAATTAAAACAGTATTCTCCAAAATCACTTCCACTCGACCTACGACTTCTTCACTATGAACTGTAAGTGAATCAACAAATGAATCGACTGTAACCATAGCTTTAGACAAGTTAAATCACTTCCTTCTAAAATCATTATAGCACATTTTAGACAGATAAGATAATAAATAGTATTCTAATGTATTATAATATATTATTAATTTTAAAAAATAACAATAGTGTTTATTTTTTATAAGAAAATTTAATGGTTTAGTTGTAAAATCAAGTTAGCCACTCTAAAATAATAAAAAAAACACCATGGTAAAAATTCGTGTATCATTGAAGTAACTACCCATCTGTTTTATTTATATATGTTTTCATTAGTTTTTATAGACATATTTTGGTAAAATAAATGTTATAAGAGTGTTGGTCCAGTTAAAAAAGGCAAAAAAAAAGAACGCCGAAACAGCGTCACAAATGTTGATTACGGACAAAGCCTTATTTTAACTCGCTATGTTGTTTTGAATGCTACCAACACATTTATTATAACAAATATTTAAAAATAAACAACTATTATGTCTATTAAATTATTTTTGGAGGGTAAAGTTATGTCACAGTCTTATTCAATTGGTTTAGATATTGGAACAAACAGTGTAGGTTGGGCCGTTACAAAAGAAAATCACGATTTAGTAAAACGCCGAATGAAAGTAATGGGAAACACCAACCACAAAGCGATTAAGAAAAATTGGTTGTATAATTTTTGATGTGGATGAAGAAATTCATTCGCATCTATTTTTTTACAAAATAATAGAAACATACGAACTTTCCCGTTAAAATTAAAGTGACCAAACCAAATTTTAGAAAGGAAGATTCGTATGTCTCATAACCATTGTATTCGACTATCGCTAGATTTAAAAGATAAAAATATTTATTTCGATTCTATTTTTTGTGAGGAACAGCTTATTAAAGGGATAAGATCCAAGATTTATAAAGGTATTCTTACTTACACTCCTTCGGCTTGTCCTTGTTGTGGCATTAAAAATGAACAATTTTCTATTGTGAAAAATGGGTTTATTTCTTCTCGAATAAAGTGGTTAAGTGTGGCTCACTACCCAACCTATCTTTTATTAAAGAAACAGAGATTTCTTTGTCGTCATTGTGACTCCTCTTTTCTAGCTGAATCTTCAGAAATTGAGAAACATTGTTTTATCGCTAAAAGAGTGAAGCAATCAATTCTTATTGAGTTAAGTGATGCTATCTCGTTTAAAGATTTAGCTAAAAGACATTTTGTTTCATCAACAACGATTAATAGAATTTTAGTATCTGGTGGTAAAGACTTATCTAATCAATTTTTATATTTACCTCAAAACCTTTGTTTTGATGAATTTACTTCGGTTAAAAACAATAGTGGCAAGTACAGTTTTATTTACTCTGATTCCTCTACACACCAAATTATCGATATTCTCATTGATAATAAAAAGCTAACACTAGAGAAACACTTTCTTAAGTACTCTCTAAAGGTTCGTCGCCAAGTAAAAACAATTGTCGTTGATATGAATGCAGCCTATTTTAAATTAGCCAAAAGGTTATTTCCTAATGCTGAGGTGATTATTGATCGCTTTCACTTAGTTCAACTTATCAGTCGCTCTTTAAACATAACTAGAATTAAGACGATGAATCGTTATCGCACATCGAATGTAACTGACATGAAAAATTATCGAAAACTAAAAAAATATTGGAAACTCTTTTTAAAAGATTCTAATGAATTGAATTATACAGATTATCGTTATCAGCGTTTATTTAAGAGTATTTTACCTGAAACAGATGTCATGGATTATTTACTTAGCTTAAACAAAGAGTTATCAGAAACTTATAAACTTTATCAAGAACTATTATACTGTAGTAAAAACAATGATTTTGACACTTTTTCTGATCTATTATTATTAGCTAACGAAGATATCTCTATTCCAATGAAAACCTCGATTCGAACACTAAAGAAGCATTTACCAAGAATTGAAAACACCTTTAAATACGCTTATTCAAATGGTTGTTTAGAAGGTTCCATAAACAAAATTAAATTAATCAAACGAATAGCTTACGGCTATAGAAATTTTCAGAACTATAAATACAGAATTTTACTTAGTTTTAAAGACAAACAAAAAAGCAGCAAAAACCATTCGGTTTCTGCTGCCTAAATTCACTTAATTTTACTCATCCACATCATTTGACGAAGAGCCGAAAAATTTTTGGGGTGTGCGTTTATTTGATGAAGGTAAAACAGCTGCAGACAGACGAATGAAGCGAACAACTAGAAGACGGTATACAAGAAGAAAGAATCGACTAAAAGTGTTACAAAAAACGTTTGATTCTGAGATGAGTTTACTTGATCCAACATTTTTTGACCGTCTAGGTGAGAGTTTTTATGTCCCTAAAGATAAAACTTATAGTGCTTACCCAGTTTTTGCCACATTAGACGAGGAAAAGGCATATCATAAAGCCTACCCTACCATTTATCATTTAAGAAAAGAGTTAGTGGATAATAAAGAACAAGCTGATCTGAGATTAGTTTATTTAGCTTTAGCTCATATCACTAAATATCGTGGTCATTTTTTGATTGATGGTAAATTGGATGTCGAGAATTCTTCAGTTGAAGAAACGTGGTCAACTTTTTTAATAGCTTATAATGAAGCATTAAACACTGAAGATGTAGAGGGTGCCTTTTCTTCTGTTTCAAACGATATAGCGATTGATAAGATTGCCAGTCAACCTGTGTCAAAAACTCAGAAATTTGATGAAATCATGTCTTGTTTTCCTGAGGAGAAGAAAAATGGTTTCTTTGCTCAGTTTGTAAAACTAATAGTTGGTAATCAAGCGAATTTTAAGCAGTCATTTAAACTAAATGAGGACAGCAAGTTAGAATTTTCAAAAGATGATTATGAAGATAACTTGAGTGAAGTGTTAGAAAAAATTGGTGATGGGTATGCTGATGTGTTACTAGCGGCAAGAAATGTGTCAATCGAACATAAAAATGTCCCAAAATGAGGGCTCACATTAGCGCAATCTTTACTGCGTAAAACTTGCACTAATGTGACCATTATTGGTAAAATAAGGTACTTTTTGTTTCAGGCTGTTTTTTCAGCCTCATATTCTTCGATAGTACGGTCAATACTTTGAAGATACCTTTTGAAAGACTCAAGTTTCCACGGATGTGACTGTGGTGGAATGTACTTGCGTCTTTCTTTTTTTATATCTGAAGAAACCCCATCAAACTCTTTTGAATAGGTCTCGTGGGTTTTTAATCGTCTAGTAGGATAAATTTTTTCTGCTATATTAACATAAATCTCCCCGTTAAAAGCTTTTATAATTAATGCTTTTGTTTTTCTTGTAAAATATTTGTCGCTACTACCTTCCATTGGAAGATAAAATTTATTTTGATACTTAATATGATGGCCATTATCGACTATACGATGAGAGACAGTAGCTAGTAATAAATTAATTTCAGCTGTTGTAGGAGAAGTTTCATAAACACTTTCTGCAGTTTTGTGACCAAATTGTCGATTAAACTTTCGAATCCATACAGATAGAAATTGATTAGCCTCCTCTATAGAATGTATATTTGCTATCTCAAGATCAACAGGCAATCTTGATTGCACTGTCCCATTTAAACGTTCTACACGACCTTTCGCTTGAGGAATAGAGGATGTTTTTATGTCAATACCTAATTGATGACAAGCAAACCCAAACTGCGTGAACGTATCTTCTTCTACAGCTTTTGTTGATTTTCTGTTGTACTCAAAGACGGTTCGTTTATCTGTTAGAAAAGTGGCAGGAATCCCTTGTTTTGTCAGAATTTGATGAAGAACATGGTAATAACCATTGAGCGTTTCCTGTTGGTCAAAATAAGCGCCAACAATATTACCTGATGCGTCGTCAATAGCTAAATGAAGATGAGTTATTTGATTTCCAAACCAATTATATGAACTAGCATCTAATTGAATTAATTCTCCTTTGTATTTTTTTCTAGGTCGACTAGGATGGGTCTTTTCAGGGAGTTCTAGGTAGTCTTCAGCTCTTGGAACCAATAGGTTCTCTGATTGTTTGGTTTGTTGACCTTCTTGCTTTATTAATTGTTTGAGTCTTCTTTTTGTCTTTTTTTGAGCCTTTGGTGAAAGTATTTTTGCTTTGTACAGGATGCTTCTAATTGTAGTATCTGTATAACAGATATGATGGTCGTTTTTCAGTATTTCAGTAAAATGCCTAATATTTGGTTTAATACTAAACGATTGATAACTAGTGATTATTTGTTGTTTTACTTTTTCAGGCACAGAGTGCTTATTTTTTCTCCCTCGATTTTTATGGACAAATGCTGATTTACCATTTTCCCTGTATGATTTCACTAAACGGTTAATTTGTCGTATAGATAAATTAAGTTCAACACTAGCTCTCTTTTTTTGTTTTTTATTTTCAGCGACAGCTTTAATAACTTGATACTTTTTGGTTTCATTCATTGTTAGATTTATCCTTTTCATAAAGTTATTTTATCATTTTGGGACATTTTGTCTTTCGACCTACTTAGGACATTATCACTTTCGAATGATATACTAGCGGCAAGAAATGTCTATGAAGCGATTCAACTATCAGATATTTTGTCAACTAGAGATGAGAATACCAAGGCGAAACTATCTTCTAGTATGATAGAGAGATATTCTGATCATAAAGAGGATTTAGAGAAGCTGAAAGAATATATGAAAGCTCATCAGCCAAAAGACTACTATCCAATGTTTAAAGATGAGAAAAAAGACGGTTATGCAGGGTATATTGACGGGAAAACAACGGAGGAGAACTTTTATAAGTTTCTTAAAAAGACTCTTGTAAAAAACGCGGAAACGGAACCTTTCTTAGAAAAAATCGAACGTGAAGATTTTCTTAGAAAGCAACGTACCTTTGATAATGGTGTGATTCCTCATCAAGTTCATGTGGGTGAGTTTAAAGCTATTTTAAATAATCAGGAAAAGTACTACCCATTTTTAAAAGAGGAAAGAGAGAAGTTAATTAGTAATGTGACGTTTAGAATACCTTACTATGTTGGGCCACTAGCACAAGAGAATAATAAAGGTGACTTTGCTTGGCTTGTTAGACGTAGTGAGGAAGCTATTACCCCACTTAATTTTAGTGATGTGGTAGATGAAAAAGCTTCTGCCACAAAATTTATTGAGGAAATGACTAATTTTGATACCTACTTACCAACAGAGAGAGTCTTACCTCAACATAGTTTAATCTATCAGCGTTACACGGTGTTTAATGAGCTAACTAAAGTGTCATTTGAAGATGACAGTGGGCACGTTTATAATTTGTCAGGAGCAGAAAAAATTGATATCTTTAATGACTTATTTAAGGTAAAGAAAAGAATTACTGCAACTGATCTGATAGATTATTTAGAAAATAAGCATCAATATCACGGTGTTAAGATTGTTAGAGGGTTAGACGAAGGGAGATTTAATGCGACTTATAGTACCTATATTGATTTTGTTAGTAAGCATGTTGATAAAAGTGTGTTAGATGATCCTAGACATGAAGACGACTTTGAGGAAATCATTAAAATTTTGACGATTTTTGAAGACAGACCTATGATCAGAGAACAACTTGCTAAGTATGATGACATATTATCTACTCAGGCACTAAAAAAATTAGAGAAGCGACATTTCACTGGTTGGGGAAGACTATCTAGAAAATTACTAGTAGGAATCAAAGATCAGGAAACTAAGAAGACAATCATGGATTTCTTAATCACAGATGATGGTGGTAAAAAGCATATTAACCGAAACTTTATGCAGTTAATTAATGATCCCGCGCTTAGCTTTAAAGACGAGATAGCACAAGCCCAACAAGAAACGGATATGTCTGATTTAGACAAAGTTGTCAGTAAGTTACCAGGAAGTCCTGCGATTAAAAAAGGGATTTTACAAAGTTTGAAAATCGTTGAAGAAATCGTTGAGATTATGGGGTATAACCCGTCCAATATTGTAGTAGAGATGGCAAGAGAAAATCAACGAACAAACCGAACTCAAACAAGGTATAAACAATTAGAAAAAATGTTGAAAGAGCTAAAAAGTAAGATATTGGAAGAACATCCAACAGATAACCAAGCTCTACGGAATGATCGATTGTATTTATATTACCTACAAAACGGTCGAGATATGTATACAGGACAAGAGTTAGATATTCATAAGCTAGAACACTATGATATAGATCATATTATCCCTCAAAGTTTTATTGTAGATAATTCTATTGATAACTTAGTTCTTGTGTCATCTAAAGGAAATAGAGGGAAATCTGATGATGTACCAAGCCAAAAGGTTATAGATAAAAACATAGGATTTTGGAACCAATTAGTAAAAGCTAAATTAATGAGTGATCGTAAATATGCTAATTTAACTAAAGGTGCGCTGACGGATGCTGACAAAGAAGGATTTATCCGTAGACAGTTAGTTGAAACAAGACAAATTACAAAACATGTGGCTCAGATTCTTGATAGTAGATTTAATACTGAAAAAGATGAAAAAGGACAAATTATTAGAGATGTCCCAATTTTAACGTTGAAATCTTCTTTGACCAGTCAATTTAGGCAACAATTTAACATTTATAAAGTACGTGAGATTAATGATTATCATCATGCTCATGATGCTTATTTAAATACTGTAGTGGGAAATACCCTTTTAAAAGCCTACCCTAAACTAAGGGCAGAATTTGTTTATGGTGAATTTTCAAGTACAAGATTAAAGTCTAGAATGACTGCTACAGATAAAAAGAATTTTTACGGGAATATTATGTCAATCTTTAAAAAAGAAGAAAGTATCAATGCCGAGACCGGGGAGGTTTACTGGTCTAAGCGAGATATTACTCAAGTCAAAAAAGTGATTGGCTACAATCAAATGAATATTGTGAAGAAAGTTGAGAAGCAGAAAGGACAGTTTACCAACGAGTCTATAATGCCAAAATCTGATTCTAAAAAGTTGATTCCTCGAAAAACAAAAGATAAAGAGTGGTCGACCGAAAGTTATGGCGGTGTGATCAGTCCAACGATTGTTTATTCAGTTTTTATTGAATACAAAAAAGGTAAAAAAGAAGTAGTGACAAATGATGTAATAGGTATCCCTTTAATGGACCAACGAGACTATGAGAACAACCGACTAGATTATTTAGAGACAAAAGGTTTTCTTGAAGCCAGAGTTTTATTTGAATTACCTAAGTACTCTTTATTTGAGATGAATGATGGTAAAAAGCGGTTATTGTCAAGTGCTGGTGAATTACAAAAAGGAAATCAATTAGTTCTACCAGAAAAATTAGTTAAAATACTTTATTACTCTAATCAAGTAACTCAAGGTAGAGATAGTTACTTGGAATATTTAGAGGGATACGAGGATAATTATGACCAAATATTAGACATAGTCAAATTATTTTCAGAAAAATATATCTTGGCTCAAAGTAATCTAAATAAAATTGAATCCCTATACTTTAATAATAAAAATAGCCCTATAAAAGAAAAAGCTGAATCTATGATCAATCTTTTAAGGTTTACTCAAATGGGTGCACCAGCTGAGTTTAAATTTTTTGGCGAAAATATCCCAAGAAAAAGATATACTGGAAAATCGGATATGACTGAACTCTTTGATGCCACACTTATTTATCAATCTATCACAGGTCTTTACGAAACTCGTATGAAAGTGAGTGATATGTAATGGGATGGCGGGTTGTTGTTGTTAACCAACATTCAAAACTAAAGTATAAAAATAATCATTTAATTTATAAGTCAATAGATCAACATGAGATGATTCACTTATCAGAAATTGATGTTTTGATTTTAGAAACAACAGATATTACTTTAACGACTATGCTAATTAAACGATTAGTTGATGAAAATATTTTAATGCTATTTTGTGATGATAAACGCCTACCTATTGGTAAATTACTACCTTTTTATGCTAGACATGATAGTAGTTTACAGTTATCAAAACAAATAAAGTGGGAAGAGAGTGTCAAGTCAGTCGTTTGGACGGATATTATTTCTCAAAAAATATTAAATCAAAGTACCTTTTTAAGACAACGTGAGTATTTTGATAAAGCCGATGCTATTTTGTACTTTCATGATGATTTACAGCCCTTTGATACAACTAATCGTGAGGGGCATTCTGCTAGAACGTATTTTAATACTTTATTTGGAAATGATTTTTCAAGGGAGCAGGATAATGATATTAATGCTGGGCTTAATTATGGTTATACTCTTTTAATGAGTATTTTTGCTAGAGAAATTGTTAAAAATGGTTGCATGACTCAATTTGGTTTAAAGCACTCTAATCAATTCAATGATTTTAATTTAGCCAGTGATATTATGGAACCATTTCGTCCTCTTGTAGATGAGATTATCTTTGAGCATAAGAATGAAACATTTCAAGTAATGAAGAGACATTTGTTTCAATTATTTCAAGAAACTTACCGATATAACAATAAACAAATGTTTTTAACTAATATCATCAGTGATTATACTAAAAAAGTAATAAAAGCACTTAATCAAGGCGGGGAAGGAGTTCCTGAGTTTAGGATATGAGTTATAGATATATGAGAATGTTAGTTATGTTTGATATGCCGGTTTCAACAGCAATAGAGAGAAAATCTTATAGAAGATTTCGTAAGTTTTTGATCAACGAGGGGTTTATCATGCACCAGTATTCTGTTTATAGTAAAATATTACTAAATAATTCAGCAGAAAAAGCGATGATTGCTAGACTGAATAAAAATAATCCAGACAATGGTTTGATTACAGTTTTATCTGTCACAGAAAAACAGTTCTCTAAAATGTATTATTTATCAGGAGAGCTAGATACTCAAGTAGCTAATACAGACCAGCGAGTTGTCTTCTTAGGAGAGAGTTATGATTAATATAAACTTCCCAGTATTAGATGAACCTATTGTTATTGATGGGGCGACTTATCTAGTAGTTGAAGATCAATCACTATTTGCTCATTTAACTAAATTATTTTATCAATATGATGGCACTAGTGAACTACGTTTATTTTATAAAGATTATAAAGGAATGAAAACTAATGAAATCAGTGTAATTAGCGATATTTTTGGTTTTGATGTCAACCAGGCATCCGTTTTAAAACTGATTTACTCTGATATTGAAAATCAACTTAATGACCAACCAGAAATAAAAACAAAAATCGAACAATTAGCAAATACCATTACAACATTGATTGGTCATGAAATATTAAATCATGATTTAGATTTAGAGTATGATGAGATTACTATTCTAGAATTATTAAAGTCTTTAGGAGTGAAGGTTGAAACAGCGAGTGACACGATTTATGAGAAAATGATTGAAATACTTCAAATTTTTAAATATTTACCTAAAAAGAACTTATTAGTGTTTATTAATGTCACGTCATATTTTAATGAAATAGAATTAAAAGAAATAACAGAATTTGTTTCCTTGTTAAATATGGATGTTTTATTTTTAGAGACAACTCAAAAAACATATTTAAATCAGTATGTAGTAGATACAGATTTTTATGTTTATCAGTCTAATATGGTATAATAGAAGAGAGAAGTATTAGTTCTTTGAAAATAAAATATAACCAACTTTTAAATAAAGGAAGTATTCATAACTGAAGTTTTGCTATGGACGAATGGCGCGATTACGGGATCTCAAAATTTCTACGAGGTTTTAGAGCTATGCTGTTTTGAATGCTTCCAAAACTTTCGCTTGATTGCAGATGATAAAGATATAGTTTTAGAGCTATGCTGTTTTGAATGCTTCCAAAACTTAATATTTATAAGCCAGTTTATGATGACAGTTTTAGAGCTATGCTGTTTTGAATGCTTCCAAAACGACAAGGTGTTTTGAAATTAAAAACAACAAGTTTTAGAGCTATGCTGTTTTGAATGCTTCCAAAACAAGCCGGGTACAATTTAACGCACGGTGGCGGTTTTAGAGCTATGCTGTTTTGAATGCTTCCAAAACTTATAGATTAACTGCTGAGGCGTACAAAGAGTTTTAGAGCTATGCTGTTTTGAATGCTTCCAAAACTGATGGTGAGCAAGCCACGCCCGTTTTACGGTTTTAGAGCTATGCTGTTTTGAATGCTTCCAAAACTACTCGGATAATTGGAACACTGTTAAACGCGTTTTAGAGCTATGCTGTTTTGAATGCTTCCAAAACTCCATCTAAGTTTTTGGCTCTTATAATAAGATCACGGACAAAGTGTTCGATGATATAATCAATTAAACTTAAAACATTCCTATTCTCGTAAAGGATGTCCTGGTGATAACGCAAGAATAGAAAGTTTCCATTCAATTTTAAAACGTGAATACATTAATTTTCAATGTTTTCAATCCCTTGAAGAAGCGGTTCTAGGAATTGATACTTATATTCGTTGGTATAATAAAGATCGAATCTCTTTAGTAGCTTAGTTTTTCAATTTGTTATTGAAAGGCTTATTTGCTTTTGCCCAAAAAAACAGAATGATTCTTCATTTATCTAAATGAGGAATACTAACATCAATTTTAAGAGGCTGACCCAAAAGTCTCTTTACAGAAAACAAGCATTCCAAAATGAAACCTCTCATTTCAGAATGCTTGTTTTTTCGTGATCTCTTACTAATATCCTTCCTATTTTTTCTCAGTTTTCTTAAATTTAGTGCCATTAACGCAAATCCCAGCTCCTGTGAAATCTTATCTTTTCCTCTTACAGAGAATCGATTGAATGCCAAATTAGCCTTCAGATTTCCAAAGGCTGGTTCAACATCTATTTTTCTTTGACGATATATTTCTCCTGTGACATCCTCTTTCAAAAGCTCTCTTACGTGAGCTTTAAAATATTCCCAATTCCCATTTCTTTGAATCACTCGATTTTTACTACTCTTCGCACGAGTACATAATGCTCTAACTGGGCAATTTAAACAAGACTCACATTCATATATTTTAAGTTGTCTTTTGAATCCAGATTTATCCGTTCGAGTAGAGTAATTTCTAAATTTGACTTCTCGATTATTCGGGCAAATATAAGTATCTGCCAATTCATTATAAATCCAGTTATCTGGAATGAATGGATTTTGTTTATATTTTTTAGTGTGTTCTTTCTGATACATTGTATAAGTAATTAATGGAGTTCTTTCAAAATCATCTAAAATTGCTTGATAGTTTTCTTCACTACCATAACCTGCGTCTGCCACAATGTATTTAGGTAAGTCAAAATAAGATTTCTTGATAGTATCTAAGAAGGGAATCATTGTTTTAAAATCCGTTGGATTTGAAAATGTTTCATATGCTAAAACGTATTGATGATTGGTTGCAATTTGAACGTTATATCCAGGTTTTAACTGACCATTCATCATGTGGTCATCTTTCATTCTCATAAAAGTGGCATCATGATCTGTTTTAGAGTAGCTATTTCTACCGTTATAAATATCATGTTGTTCTTTATATTTTTGCTTTCTATAGATAAAGTCAGAAAAAGCTTTCAATGCTTTTTTAGGCTCTTTACGCTCAGAACGAAGTTCTTTTCTCTCTTGAACATCTGAAGTATTTTCAATTTTAGTGCTTAAATCACTTACTTTTATTTCCAACTCATCAATGATTTGTTTTAAATTTCCTGTGTTTAACTCATCATCTTCTGAACAAATAGATGGAATAATTTGCTCTTCTACAAGTTGTTGATAATAGGACTTTGACTTTTCTCTCAAAGATTCTTCATAACGTTGTGTACTCTTTTTCCAAACGAAGGTATATTTATTTGCGTTGGCTTCTAACTTTGTTCCATCAATAAAAATAGCTTCTTCATCAATTAATTGTTGAGAAACAAGCTGATTTCTAAATTGAATAAAACATTCTTGAAGTATCGGTTGAACCAGTGGGTTCACTCTGAATCGATTAATTGTTCTGAAGTTAGGTGTCTGTGATTGCGTTAACCACATGGCACGAATGCTGTCTTTAGACATAGCTTCTATCTTTCTGCCTGAAAAAATAGATTGAGTGTAGCCACACAGAATAAGCTTCAACATCATTTTTGGATGATAAGACGAAGTTCCCATTCGATGCTCAAAAACTGAGAACACATCCACAGGGATGCTTTCTACTAACTCATCAATCGCAAAAGCGATATCATTTTCTTCTAAATAAATATCTAAATTCAGTGATAAAGTAACCTGTTTCGTGTTATAATTCTTATACATAAATAGCACTCCTTTTTAGTTGGTTTCGTCACTTTAATTATATAGGATAGTGCTATTTTTTACGTTAAAAAAGGAAGAAAATCGAAAAAAGATTTTCTTCCTTTTAGTTTATTCTAGAGACTTTTGGGTCAGCCTCTTAATTATTTTATTCGACTACTTTTGTTCGTAATCTTGACACAAGAGCCATTTTAAACGGTATGTTATTCAAGAAAATGAAATTTGGTGATGACTCAACGGCATTAGCTGTTGCTATTGAGCCACTGACACAAGTAGACATCATCAGTTCAAACCCAGTTCCAATCTATGCAACAAATGCTGTAGCAGGTATGATCAATGGTATAATTATTACTTACTTTGGTTTACAAGTACCAGTCACAGGTATGGCACACCTTGGGCAGGTCTTTTAGTAACAATTGGAAATAACTCACCAGCTAAAACTATTGTATTTAAAAATTATAAAAAAGTTACTGTTAGTGAAATTAGAAAAGGCGAAATCGTATCTTAATAAAATATTTCATATAAGGGAGAGTACAACATGTCATCAGTAGCAGAGTTAAAAGTAGAAAAAAAAGAAAAAAAAGTAATGAACTTTAAAAGCTGTTTTAATGTTATTGGTCCTGTTATGATTGGACCATCTAGTTCTCATACTGCCGGAGCGATTGAAATTGGGAAGTTAGCTAACAAACTATTTCAAGGCAAACCAACCCATGCCCTAGTAAAATATTACGAATCATTTGCTGAAACACATAAAGGACACGGAACAGACTTTGCTATTGCTAGTGGTATCTTAGGATTTGAAACAGATGATGCTAGAGTACCAGCTGCACTAGATATTGCTAAAGAAGAAAATATCGACATTCAATTTGTTGAAATGTCTGGAGATAGTCCAGTACACCATGCCAATACAGCATGTATTACCTTATCTAATGATGAACGTGAAATTCACGTGACAGGTATCTCTGTTGGTGGTGGAACAATTGAAGTAAAATATATTGAAATTGAAGGGTTTGTATTAGAACCTCAAGGCACATTACCAGTATTATTAGTTATTACAAAAAATGAAATACTAAAAAAACAAATTGAAACGTTATTAGGTGATAATGGTATTAAAATTAACCAAATGACAGAATATCAAAATGGGGAAACGTTCTTATATCAATTTGATTTAGATTCTCCTCCATCAGATAAAATTAAAGATGATATTTATCATGTTAAAAAAGACAGTAAAATTATTCTATTATAGTCGGGGGTAAAGACATGTACAGCTCTATTGCAGAATTTATTAAAGAAGCAAATGAAACAGGTAAATCATTATCAGATTTAATGATTGAACAAGAAATGGATCATTCAAAAAGAAGTTATGAAGATATTTGGAAACAAATGGAGCGAAATTTAGATACAATGCAAGCAGCAGTTGAACGCTCTGTCATGGGTGATGGTGTGATGTCATCTACTGGTTTAACAGGAGGAGATGCGGTAAAAATTAAAAAATACCGTGAAAAAGGGAATACTCTTTCCGGCGATCGTATAATGCACGGAGTACAAGATGCTCTAGGGACGAATGAAGTAAATGCTGCAATGGGTGTTATTTGTGCCACACCAACTGCCGGAGCAAGTGGTACACTTCCTGGCGTACTTTTCCCAATTGCAGAACAATTAAAATTGAGTCGTGAGCAAATGGTTCGCTTCTTGTTTACATCATCATTATTTGGGATGGTTGTCGCCAATAATGCGATGATTGCTGGAGCTATGGGTGGTTGTCAAGCTGAAGTAGGTAGTGCCTCTGCTATGGCAGCTGCTGCAGCTGTCGAGGCTGCCGGTGGAACACCAGATCAATCAGAAATTGCATTTGGTATTGCAATGGGTAACTTATTAGGTTTAGTTTGTGATCCTGTTGCTGGTCTTGTTGAAATTCCATGTGTTAAACGTAACGCAATTGGAGCAGGTAATGCATTAATTGCAGCAGATATGGCTTTAGCTGGTATCGAAAATAAAATCCCAGCAGATGAGGTTGTTGAAGCCATGCGTAAAGTTGGACGTAGTATGCCAAGAGAGCTACGTGAAACTGGGCTTGGTGGATTAGCAGGCACGCCAACTGGAGAAAACATTAAAATGAAAATCTTTGGTCAATCACTATAACAATTAAAAATGAATAGGTTGTTGGAAATACTCCTGCCATCTATTCATTTTTAGTAGGTATATATGTAAAAGAGGCTGACTTTTTAAGTCAACCTTTTTTGCCTCTTATAATAAGATTACGGACAAAGTGTTCGATGATATAATCTATTAAAGGAGCTTTTTATTATGACAACTAAAAGATATTCAGAAGAATTTAAACAATCAATGATTTCACTTAAACACAGTGGCCGTTCAGCCACCTCTTTATCAAAGGAATATAACGTTAGTGTCTCTACAATTTGTAAATGGATTCAACAAGATGATCCTAGTAATACTAACGTGTTAGCAGCGAGTGTTATTGACCCATCTAAAATAAAACAATTGGAAACCAAAATTATTCATAGTGATATGGGAAGTCAGTATACAAGTGAATTATTTGAAGAAACTTTCAATCAATTAAACTTAAAACATTCCTATTCTCGTAAAGGATGTCCTGGTGATAACGCAAGAATAGAAAGTTTCCATTCAATTTTAAAACGTGAATACATTAATTGTCAATGTTTTCAATCCCTTGAAGAAGCGATTCTAGGAATTGATACTTATATTCGTTGGTATAATAAAGATCGAATCTCTTTAGCAGCTTAGTTTTTCAATTTATTATTGAAAGGCTTAGGGTTTGTCAAGTTAAGTGTGTAAATTCCTTAAAAATAAAAATAGAAACTCAATTTGACAATGAGTCGTCCTGTGATAATCTCTAGGAATAAGAGGGTATTTTTAATAAACCTCTTGTCCCGATAAAAAATCGCAGGACGAGAGACTCGTTGTCAAATTTTATATGTCTCACTTATTTTGATTAGTAACGATTATATTTTTCGACACGTTTTGAAAAAGAGTCGTTGACCGTTAATTGGTTAAGCACCATAGCCCAATTATGAACATGCCCACCTTCCCATTTACTTTGAAGTTCTTTCACTCGAAGATATAATAGCTTAAGAAGGGCATTCTCATTAGGGAAAGCTCCTTTTTTAGTTACCTTGCGGAAACTAGAGTGAACACTTTCTACAGCATTTGTCGTGTACATTATTTTTCGAATAGCTGAGCCGTAATCAAATAATTGTTCGACATGGTGGAAATTTCTTTTCCAAACATCAATAGCTCCAGGATAGACTGCCCACTTTGTTTGAAAGGTATCAAAAGCTGTTTGAGCCGCTTTTAAAGAGGAGGCACTGTAAAAAGACTTCATATCCTTACAAACCTCTTTATAACTTTTACTTGGCACATAACGAAGGGCATTTCTAACTAAATGGACCAGACAACGTTGAACGACAACACCTGGGAAAATAGCTTTGGCTCCATTTTCAAGCCCTGATACACCATCCATTGAAATAAACAAAATATCTTCAACGCCACGCTCTTTAATCTCATCAAAAATCTGCATCCATCTATTTTTCGATTCTGTTTGATTTAGCCAAAGACCTAGAATTTCTTTATTTCCTTTTAAATCATAACCAAGAATTGTATACACCGCACATTCTTTCACTTCATAATTTTCTCTTAGAGTGACATACATACAATCGACAAACAAGAAGGCATAGCATTTGGCCAGAGGTCTGATTTGCCATTCCTCAAGTTCTGGTAATATTTGATCTGTGATATCCGACACCATATCATGAGAAATAGTAAAACCATAAATATCTTCAATTGTCGAGGCAATATCTCGTTGACTCATGCCTTTGGCATACATAGAAAGAACTTTTCCTTCAATACTTGAAACGTCTCTGCTTCTTTTAGGAATAATTTCTGGCTCAAAAGAAGCGTCTCTATCTCTAGGAACCTGAATGTCTAATTCACCAAAACTTGTTTTTAATTTTTTATTTCCATATCCATTCCGTCTGTTTTGAGTTTCTTTTTCTTGTCTTGACTGATTCTCATAACCTAAATGATTATCTAATTCTCCACGAAGCATTGCTTCAAATATCGGTCCAAAAACATCTTTTAGGGCTTCTTGCATGTCTTCAACCGATTCTGGTTGATAGGCATCAATAATTGATTGAGCTAACTTCGCTGATTTTTGATCTTTTTTCTTTTTTGTCATGACTTACCACTCCTTTAATCTATTGTAAAAAAAGAAAAACCGCGAAGCAACCCACTACCTAGGATGGTAGGTTACTTACACGGTTTATATTACACTCTCAAGGCTTATTTGATTTTGCCCAAAAAACAGAATGATTCTTCATTTATCTAAATGAGGAATACTAACATCAATTTTAAATCAAGTTAAAAGGAGATTAACTTGATTTAATTATTTTATTCGACTATTTTTATCCGTAATCTTGACACAAGAGCCGCTTCTATAGGTTGCATTTTATCAAATTGACGTGATAAAACATTATCGATTTTCTGTTCATTTTTACTCGTTGCTTGAGGCTTAATTTTCAGTGTTGTGTAGCTTGAAATGAAATTAAACTTATTCATGATTCGTCGTATCCTTCTTCTTGAAACAATTAATCCTTGATCGTTTAAATCATCTTTAATTCTTCTTGTTCCGTAGGAGTTACGGCTATCTGTAAATGACTCAATGACTGCTTTTTCAACAATAGCTTCTGATTTTTTTCTTTTGACTTCATAATAATAAGCTCCACGAGAAATTTCTAATTTTCGACACATCGCTGATACACTATCCTTCTTTTTGTTTTCCCTAACAACTTCTACTTTCGTCCGAATATCAGCGCCGCTTGCTTTAAAATATCATTCTCCATCATCAGTTCTTTATTTATTTTTCGTCATTCACGCAACTCTTTTTCTTCTGGCGTCAAATTATCTTTCTCTTTGAATGATCCTGACTGATTATATTGTTTTACCCATTTATCAAAGGTTGATGGTGTCAGGTCATATTCTCTTAAAATATCTTTTCTAGGTTTTCCTGATTTATGCAGTTCCACCATTTATTTCTTAAATGATTCTTTGAAGGTCCGTCTTGGTTTTTCTGTTAGTTGTCATGAAATAAGCTCCTACTTTGTTTTTTATTAAGTATAGACACCTTATCTTTATTGTTCAACTAAGTGTAACCTATTCACTGGTATCTTTTTAGTTAGAGTAGAAGATAATGATATTGTCCATTACTTTAATGATATAGCACGAATTAATAATCACAAGGGCCAAAATACACCAGTTGTTACAAATGTTGAAGAAGCAGGAGATATCATATCTAAATATCGGGACTTATTTTTTGAACCAGGTGAAAGTTATGAGCTCATGTTTGAAAATTTCAACGGAGAATATTATGAAGCTAGAACTCTGGGTAGTCCTATTGTTACTATCTTTAGAGTCTATCCTAATGGTGACTTGTATTATAGAAAACCCACGTTTGAGACGGATGATTTTATAAAAGATAATTAATCTCCTTCTAACTTTTAAATCTTGCTCTTTAAAAAAAGACTATTAATAAGTGACTAAATATTTGTTATACTTAAGTCATATCATACAGATATGTGGTTTAGTGCTAAAGTATTTGAGAGTTAAAGTTTATATAGAGGAAGTGACATATGAAGAAAAAAATGGGTGTTGTTGGAATGCTATGTATTCTTAGTTTGTTTTTATTTGCTTGCGGGCAAACTTCCAATGAGCGTTATAAGGAGGCAATGGAAAGAGGAGAAGTAGCAATTGATAAAAAACAATTTGATAAAGCAATTGAAGGTTTTGATGCCGCTCTTGATGTTAAGGGAGCAGACACGTTAGCAAAGTCTTATAAAGAGCAGACTGAAACTTATATTAGAGGGATGAATAACGTCAGTAGAGAGCTTTATCAAGATGCGATTGAAGAGTTTGATAAGGTAATCAGACAAAAAATTGGTTTAGTAAGTTTAGCAGAGTATGCTGAAGAATCAAAAAAAGATACAGAAGAGATTGTTAACGCTTTAAAAAAACAACAGAGTACGGATAAACAAAATGGTAAGGAATTGTGGGATAAAGATAAAAATGAAGCATTAACTGATTTTATGGAGCTTTGGGGAGCATCTATGAACCAAGAGTATCATGCCTATACACCAACTAATAATGTTGATTTTTATGGTGTAGAAATGCCACAGTCTGTTCTAAATGGTGATGCTGTGATGTTATTACAAGATAAAGTTATACCTCTAGAGTGGTCTAAAACAGGTGTTGGAGAAAGTAGTTATCAACTTGTGGCTGTTTATTCAGATAGTGAGACAAAAAACTATTTACAGGAGCATCTATACTTCTTTACTTTCGTACATGATAAACCTAAAGTTTTTATCTCCCAGCAAAGTCCAAGTCAAGATGATGATACTTTTGTTTTTACAGAAACAGACAATGAGCAATTAAAACAAGCCTTTGAGAAACTATCAAAAGGTGAAGAAGTTGATGAGTTGGAAGAAGATGAGTCAGATGGTTTAGTAAAAAGTGAAGCTAGTGCAAGAAAAGTTATTTTCAAGAGATTAAATGAAGAGGTAGAATTAAATTATTTAGGATTTAATCATGATATGTATGAGTTTGAGTCATTACCAATTGATGGGATTACTACCATTTATCAGGTTCAAGAAGATGGTACTATTTGGTATAATGAATCATACGAATGACAAGTTTCTACTATATATGTAAGGATTATGTTGACTGTGATTAAAACTCATTGTTAACAGTAAAGGCTGACATTAATGTTAGTCTTTATTTTTTAATTCAATAAAAAATAATTAAAATTACTTTATCTCTCACTATTAAATGAACTATATGGCATAATAGATATGAATAGTTAGTGAGTTATGTCGCATAAGCACTTCTAAAGAGGGGGGGTCATCATGTCAGACAAAAAATTAGCAAAAATAGAAAAATTAAGAGAAAAGAATGAAAAACGTCTTCTAAAAGGCAAAAAACCTTCACAAGGTTGGGGTAGGATGGTTGATACAGGATTAGGTGGTCTAAATAAAACAGGACTAATTATTGACCGAGTATCCTTCGTTAAAGATCAACAAAAAAGCATCGCTCGTGATAATGATAGGAAGAATAGTTAGAATTTATCTCCGACTAGAGACGGATGTGTGTGACTAGTTATCATGATATGCTACGGTCAAAGTTTATTGAAGAGGTGATTGTATGAAACATATGAAAAAAATAATGGCATTAGGTTTGATCATAACAGCACTTTTTGTAGGACAATCAGTGGATGCTGCTGAAAAAGCTAAAGATGAAGGATGGGATATTCCTAATATTGCTTTAGGTAATGGCCTAACAGATCAAGAAAAACAAGCAACTACAGACATTTTAACGAAAGATTTAGATAAGGTGGATGTATTAAAAGGTGTTAACACTAAAAGTCATAATGAATTTATTGTAGATGGTAGTGATCTTGTTAAATAGGGTTTGTCAAGTTAAGTGTGTAAATTCCTTAAAAATAAAAATAGAAACTCAATTTGACAATGAGTCGTCCTGTGATAATCTCTAGGAATAAGAGGGTATTTTTAATAAACCTCTTGTCCCGATAAAAAATCGCAGGACGAGAGACTCGTTGTCAAATTTTATATGTCTCACTTATTTTGATTAGTAACGATTATATTTTTCGACACGTTTTGAAAAAGAGTCGTTGACCGTTAATTGGTTAAGCACCATAGCCCAATTATGAACATGCCCACCTTCCCATTTACTTTGAAGTTCTTTCACTCGAAGATATAATAGCTTAAGAAGGGCATTCTCATTAGGGAAAGCTCCTTTTTTAGTTACCTTGCGGAAACTAGAGTGAACACTTTCTACAGCATTTGTCGTGTACATTATTTTTCGAATAGCTGAGCCGTAATCAAATAATTGTTCGACATGGTGGAAATTTCTTTTCCAAACATCAATAGCTCCAGGATAGACTGCCCACTTTGTTTGAAAGGTATCAAAAGCTGTTTGAGCCGCTTTTAAGGAGGAGGCACTGTAAAAAGACTTCATATCCTTACAAACCTCTTTATAACTTTTACTTGGCACATAACGAAGGGCATTTCTAACTAAATGGACCAGACAACGTTGAACGACAACACCTGGGAAAATAGCTTTGGCTCCATTTTCAAGCCCTGATACACCATCCATTGAAATAAACAAAATATCTTCAACGCCACGCTCTTTAATCTCATCAAAAATCTGCATCCATCTATTTTTCGATTCTGTTTGATTTAGCCAAAGACCTAGAATTTCTTTATTTCCTTTTAAATCATAACCAAGAATTGTATACACCGCACATTCTTTCACTTCATAATTTTCTCTTAGAGTGACATACATACAATCGACAAACAAGAAGGCATAGCATTTGGCCAGAGGTCTGATTTGCCATTCCTCAAGTTCTGGTAATATTTGATCTGTGATATCCGACACCATATCATGAGAAATAGTAAAACCATAAATATCTTCAATTGTCGAGGCAATATCTCGTTGACTCATGCCTTTGGCATACATAGAAAGAACTTTTCCTTCAATACTTGAAACGTCTCTGCTTCTTTTAGGAATAATTTCTGGCTCAAAAGAAGCGTCTCTATCTCTAGGAACCTGAATGTCTAATTCACCAAAACTTGTTTTTAATTTTTTATTTCCATATCCATTCCGTCTGTTTTGAGTTTCTTTTTCTTGTCTTGACTGATTCTCATAACCTAAATGATTATCTAATTCTCCACGAAGCATTGCTTCAAACATCGGTCCAAAAACATCTTTTAGGGCTTCTTGCATGTCTTCAACCGATTCTGGTTGATAGGCATCAATAATTGATTGAGCTAACTTCGCTGATTTTTGATCTTTTTTCTTTTTTGTCATGACTTACCACTCCTTTAATCTATTGTAAAAAAAGAAAAACCGCGAAGCAACCCACTACCTAGGATGGTAGGTTACTTACACGGTTTATATTACACTCTCGTTAAATATGTGACAGATGTACCAGAATTTACTGAGTCATCAAAAGCCTACTCAAGTGCCTTTATTACTAGAACAAAAGAAGGATCTGGTGTCATGGTGGATATTGTTACACCAGAAAATATAACAGCTAGAACAGAAGCAATGTATCGTTCAGCTGCAATAACAAGTGGTGTCTATGATGCTTACATTAGAATTGCTAGTGTAAAACCTATGGATGGCAGTGGTGCTTTGGCTGGTATTTATAAAATATACGATGAAGTCACACCAGCAAGTGATGACTCAGAGCAAAAAAGCCGAGATGAAAAGCGTGAAGTAGCACAAGAACAGATGCAGGTCGTTTCAAATATTGATAATCAAAATCAAGCTAATGATGACTATTCATCTGAAAATGTTTTAGTTATGTTGGCAGACATCCAGTTGGAGTTACAAAAGATAAATGATAAATTATCGAAGATGTCTGAGCAAGAGAAAAAAGCAGAAGTCACTCAAGTTGTTGACCAAGCGATTCAGTCTAATGGATTAGATTCTGCATTCACACCTGAGCTTAGAAATGAAGTTATTACTAATATGACACAGTTTACTAATACAGATGCCATTAAAGACACTAAAATGACAGATCAATTAACAGGGTTTAAAGATGATTTAGTTAATAATGGTAATGAGTTTAAAGATAATTTACTAAATGGTGAGCATGTGGAAAAAGCAAAAGGGTTTTGGGGTAAGATTAAAGCATTTTTTAGTGGATTGTTTAATTAATTAAGTGTTTTCTGTTTTTAAAATATGTCTTTTACATAAAGAATTATAAAAAATTACTATAAAACATACGTTTGAAAAACAAAAAATGAAGCATGTAGTCATTAAATGACCACATGCTTTTTATAATGGGTAGAGTAAGTAGTGTGAATAATCAAATACACTAACTTGCCTAAAAAAAGAGATTGAGTGTCTAAAGGAAAAAAACCGATATGTATGTACGACTTTAAGACTCAATAAAGAAAGAGGTTTTTTTAATGAAGAAAGTTAAATTAACGACGGCAACTTTAGCGATTTTAGCTGGAGCTATGTCAGCACCATTAATGACAAACGCAGAAAGTGCTAGTACAGAACCAGTAGTGAGAAGTGTTTCTGAAGAATCTGGATTAGAAGAAGCAAAAGAAACAGCTAAAGGTGAGATTGATTCATTAGTTGCTTCAGGAAACTTAACAAAGGTTCAAGGAGATAGCTATAAACGATTAATCGATGCAGCGGTAACAAGTTGAAGAAATCAATGATTATGTAACTGGAGCTACAGAAATTAACCCAGTTAGCGATTTAGCAGCTGCAAAAGAAAAAGCAGAACTAACAATTGCTAAATTAGAAGTAGAAGGAAAAATTGAATTAGCAGATGCTCATACATATGTATAATAAGTAAGAGATGCTGAGGCAGTAGAAGCAGTAATCGCTAAAGAAGAAGCAGCTAAAGAAATCGATGCAATGGTAGCATCTGGTGACTTAACAAAATCACAAGGAAATAGCTACAAACGTTTAATCGAAGCATCAACAACTATTGAAGAAGTAAATGGTTATGTTGACGCAGCGAAAGCACTTGTAGAATTTAACACTCTAACAGCGACTAAAGAAGCTGCAAAAGCTGAATTAGATATAATCACTTTGAAATTGATACAAATAAGCAGGCTTGAAATGGCTTGTTATTAGGGCTTTTCGCTCGTATCCATGAGTGGGAGGCCTTTTTATTTTGCCTTTTTCTGTCTTGGGGAGTTCGACTGATTTTCAGGGGGTGTGAGGGGTGTGAGGGGTGTGTAGGGGGTGTAATCGTTCAAGAGGATAATGAAATATATCTATGACGGTGTTATAATTAAGGGATTAAGGGATTAAGGGATTAAGGGATTAAGGGATTAAGGGATTAAGGGATTGATGCGAGTGAATAATCGTAATACTTCAAATTAAAAAGAATGGGAGGTGGACCAATGTCACACGGAGATAAAGAACTCAGAATAATCAACATGGTGCGACAACATTTTTGTACTGCAGACAAATATGGTTTCTCAATTGAAGATATTCAAAAGATGGAGTCCATACTTGATTCGGCTGTGCCAAATAATGAATCAAGTAAGTTTCCGGATTTTGTATTTAAAGGCGGATTTATTGAGCATTTTCAGGTGACATCATCGAAGGAGACGCGAAAAGGAGCTGAGCACCTAAAATTGAAAAGTGGGTATAACACAAAAGTTACTGATATCAAATCCAAAATAGTAAGTGGCGAAATTACGGATAGCGCAAGTCTAGATTTCAAGTACCCTTCACACTCATATTCTGATTTCAAAAAATCATTTCTAAAAAATTGGAAAAGTCACATAAGTAGTTTTAGAAAATATAGAGTTGATTGTAAAACTGGTATTTTCTTCATCCAATACTCTGACTTTGCATTGGAAATGATGGAAGACATTTATCGAGATGTTAAACCTGGTTTTCAAATGCCTATTAGGGAAGTGCAACATCACCAGGATTATAGGCTGAGCCGAGATAGGGAGATGCTATCGTTTATTGCAAATTATCAGGATGAGTTGAAATATGTAATATTCGTCAACAGTACCGTTGTTGAACTTATTTCGCTTAATCATATTGATGATATGTTAAAGTTGATGCCTTGGGATTTTCTGGTTGTAGCTCGCCCATTTACGATAGAAACAAATCGGTTTACGCCTATTCGGCTAAGCGATGAGTGAGGAGGGGATGATTATGTTAGATAGCAACGCTTTGAAAGAGGTTTCAAATGTGTTTATAGGCGACTCAGAACCAGGGTTTAAATATAAATCTGGCTCTGAACTAGTTGCCTTTTTCAATCAATACTTTGGTGTAGGTGACACCTATGCACAAGGCTTCCCTAGTCGGTGGCGGTACGTCTATGATCATTTAGTCGACCTACTGAACAATCATCAAATTGATAAGTTCTTCAATATCATTTTAAGTAAAGAATATATCCTAAGTGAATTCAAAATCTCAGAAGTAGAAACTGTAGCTAGGGCCCAAGAAATCTTTCAGGGATTTAATCATCTATTACGTCCATATAGCTTCATGCTTTCAAGTAAAAATGGGCAGTATCATTTAGCGAGAATTGATGAAGATTTGAAATTTATTGGGGCTGGAGGTTTTGCGAATGTATACCTTCAACTATCAACGGGATATATCATAAAAAAGTTAAAGGATGATTTTTTTGTCGATACAGGTATTAAGAGCCGATTTAAACGCGAGTACAAAATCACTGAATCACTTCAAGATATTTCTATGATAATAAAGGTTATTGATTTTGACGAAGATACGTATAGTTACCGAATGGAGCAGGCTGAGACAACGTTGGCTGAATTCGTTAAAGAAAATAATCTGAATGAGAGTTCAAAAGTAACGCTTATCTCTCAAATTATGGATGTGATGTCAGAAGTACATTCTCGAAATATTGTGCACCGTGATTTGAGTCCTACAAACATATTTGTTGTTGGAGGGTTGGTAAAAATAGCTGATTTTGGTTTGGGAAAAGATTTGAATATTTTTTCCTCGCATCAGACTATGACAACAGCAGCTGTGGGGCAATATTGGTATTGTGCTCCTGAACAGTTCATGCTCTTGAAAGACGGTGATAAACGTAGTGATATCTATTCTTTAGGGCGTATTATAAATTTCATTATGAATGGAAGTCCTCTGAATGTGGCCCATCAATTTAGGAGTATTGCCGAGAAAGCAACAAATGAAAACTCAATTTATCGTTATGATGATGCTGAACAGATGAAGGCTCACTTAGAAAGAAGCATCAAATACCATTCAGATAAAGAGCGACTACAATTAGTTGCGAAGAAAATTTTAGATAGACAATTTGACGATGATATCGAGAGTTATATTTATGAAATGCCAAAAGATAAAATGTGCGAAAGTTTGAAAAATAGCCGAGGTGAAGGTTTTTCAGATGCACTTCTGAAATTTATGAAAATTGATGAGAAACACGCACAATATGTGATCCAATCTATTGAGAGTGGTTATGTTGAATCAACTGGTGGAAGATTTGCATCTTTTGATCCCTTTGCGGATTTTGCCGAGGATATTTTAAGAGAACAGCAGCCGCCCTTTTCCTTTTCCGTGAATGAGTTAGCCGCCAAAATTTTGAGGCATGTTGCTAAAGATGTAAATCGGTTCAGTGCCCAACGAATGATTGAGAATCTTATCTCACAAGGGTTAGAGCCTATGATTGAGGAAATATTAGAAAACTAATAACACTTGAATTAGATAACATTGGTTTGGAGACAGAGGATGTTTTACTTTTCGCTAAAATAAATATAAATTACATCAGGCTTTTCGTTCATTATTTATTTTGGATGGAAGGTCTTTTGATTACCTTTAGGAGCTCGAACTATTCATAGGTTGTTTTTTCTTCCATACATCCATCGAATAAACGAAAACTCGTTGTTGAGATGGAGAAGAGGTGGTATAATATAACGATACGAGGTGAAAGAAATGATACTAGAAACTTATCTGAAAAACAATAATACAAATATTAGACAGATGCATATTGTATCGGGCATTCCAGAAACAACAGTAAGAGGAATCAACAAACGCGAATTTTCGAAATGGAGCGTTACTTATTTTGATGCGATTGCCAGGACGGTTGGTAAGGAGCGGCATGTTGTTATGCAAGAATTGGAAGCTTTGAAAGAACAAGCGGATAATTTGGCACCTCTAGGTAGATATAACCTAGAAAACCGAAGGTATATTGGAAATAAAAATAAGTTATTAACTTGGATTAGTGATCTAATTGATGAGCACACTGAAGGTAATTCATTTTTTGATGTTTTTGCTGGAACAGGAGTGGTATCAAAAGAGATGCTTTGGAAATATGATTCTTTCATTATGAACGATTTTCTGTTTTCCAATAATATCATCTATAAAGCTTTCTTTAGCAATGATTCGTTTGATTCAAATAAGTTGCTCTCTCGTCAAGAGGAGTTCAATGGCATAATTACGAACAAAGAGGATGACGATTACTTTTCTGATAATTTTGGCGGGAAATTTTTCAGTGTTCATGATGCAAAGATTATAGGTGAGATACGAACAAGAATTGAAAAAGATAAATCATTGAATGAAATAGAACGGGCAATATTGATAGCATCACTTATTTACTCGAGCGATAAAATAGCAAATACCGTTGGACATTACGATGCTTATAGAAAAAAAGTACAAATAGCTGATAGGTTTAAATTTGAGCTGGTAAATCCTCTTGATACCTCGAGTAAAGATATACAGATTTTCAGAGAAGATTCAAATGAGTTAGTTCGAAAAATATCAGCGGATGTGGCGTTTATCGATCCACCATACAATTCTAGACAATACTCTCGCTTTTACCATGTTTTAGAGGGAATCGCGAAATGGGACAAGCCAGAATTAGGTGGTGTTGCAATGAAGCCACCTGCTGAAAACATGAGCGATTATAGCCGTTCTTCAGCACCCCAAGTATTTGATGATTTAATTCAAAATCTTGATGTTAAGTATATTGTTGTTACGTATAACAATACTTATAAATCAAAAAGTTCTAGTTCAAAAAATAAGATTACACATGATGAAATATTGGAATCTTTGAACAAGGTTGGAAAAACTAAATCTGTCGAGATGCCTTTTCAATTCTTTAATGCAGGAAAGACAGATCTAAAGGATCATAAAGAGTTCGTCTTTATAACGGAGGTAGGAAAATAATGCAAACGACATTGTTTCCAACTGACACACTCGAGGTTGTTGCGCCCATGAAAAAAAGAGGAAAAGCTATTCGTTCACCATTATTCTACGTGGGTGATAAGTATAAATTGATGCCGCAGTTGAAAGAGCTTTTCCCTAAAAATATCAACAATTATTATGATGTGTTTTCTGGAGGGGGAAGTGCTTCAATCAATGTCATAGCTGATAAAATTATTATGAATGATATTGACGAAAAGGTAGTTGAGCTCCATAGATTTTTACAAGAGCAATCCTGTGACATTGAGTTATTTATTGAGAATATGTACGAGCTTATTAGAGAATACGGATTGAGTCTTTCAGAACTAGGGAAAAACAGTGAAATTGAAGAGTTGAAAAAGGAGTTTAAGAAAACATATTTTGCCAAATACAATAAGCAGGCTTACTTAAAACTCAGGGATGACTACAATAAAGATCAGTCTAACACTAAGCTTTTGTATCTCCTTCTCATTTATGGTTTCAACCACATGATACGTTTTAATGGTCAGGGACAGTTCAATCTTCCCGTCGGTAATGTTGACTGGAATAAAAATGTTTCAACCGCACTTAGAAACTATTCCCAATGGTATAACAACAATAACATTGAGATTTCAAGTGGAATGGACTTTGAGGATTTTGTAAATTTTTATGATTTAAAGAATGGTGATTTTCTTTATTTTGATCCGCCGTATCTGATCACCTTTAGCGACTACAATAAACTTTGGGGAGAAGATGAAGAGCGGAGGTTATACAAGCTTTTGGATAAACTTGATTCGAAGGGGATAAAGTGGGGGCTTTCCAATATGTATAATCACAAGGGGAAGACTAATGAAATTTTGCTCGAATGGGGTAAAAAATACAATGAGTATGACATCAAAAGTAATTACATCTCCCGATTCGATAATACGATAAAAAAAGATAGTAAAGAGATTTATATAACAAATTACATCAATGAGTAATTTAGATTTTTGAAATTCAGGAATAGAGTGTCATACATTTGATGTGGCCTCTTCCTCATTGTTTAATATCTATTTGGTAAGGAGAAGAGTGTATGCCAAGAGTACGAAGAAGAAAGCCAATTTCATTTGATACAACGTTAAGAAACCCAGGTAGGATACCGCAATTTATCTCGGTTCTAAGTGAATTTGAGGGACAAGTTATAGATGATAAGGTAGCTCTAGAGTTGGAAGGAGAAATAATTCGGCAAAAGATTTTTGAACCAACTAAGGCGACCCTAGGTACATATATGAAGGAATACAATAAAAAGTTTCCTTTTGTTGCTGCTGATCAATCCAAAGAGGCTGCTGCTAAGGTAGAAGAAATATATGATCAGTGGGAAAACGGTGCACCTGGGAGTGTTCCTCTCCAAAAAATAATATATCTGTTGGAAAATACAATCACAGCCCATAAAGATCGTGGGTGGAAAGGTGGTTGGGAATCCAGAATTCATACCCAATTTAACTTTTTAAATGAGCTTGGTTTTGTTCGAGTTGTCAAAGGGGAAAAGATAGTTATTTCGAAAAATGGGAAATTAATGATTCATGAATATTCAAATGGATATCCAATCGAAGATAGCTATGATGAATCATTTGAACAGTCAGCGTTCTTGAACGCGTTTTCGAAATATCAAGTTAACAATCCGTATAGAAGCAATACTATCGAGGTAAACTTTTTCCCATTGGTATTGAATGTAATAAATTATTTGGATGAAAAATACCAACGTCCCGGTATCTCGAAACAAGATCTACCATTTATTATTACTTGGGGAAGTGATGACTATCAAACATTAGCAGAATATATTTACCAGTTCAGAAATAAGTTTGGCTATAGCACTTCAGATGAATTGGTTTATGAATATGCTATGAATTTATTAGATGATTCTACGCCAAATGATACTATTGCACCAGCGACTAAAGCTTTCATAGAGCAGAAAAAGAGAGATTATAAATTTGATAAGATCATTTCGGAAACTCCAGACGAAGTTATTCGAAAGCTCAGATTGACCATGTTAATTTCTTTGCGTGGAGCGGGACGTTTTATTGATATTAATAAAAATGAATTAGCAAAAATCAAGCATGTTCTCGCTACCTATAGCTCAAATATCGAGTTTGACGATGATGTACAAAAATACCTTGAATACATGGGAGAGATTGATAATTCCCTTATGTTCGTGTCGGATGCTCCAGAATCACAAGAAGCCAAGGATGCTAAAGAAGTTGCAATAGAAAAATGGGCAAAAGAGTATGATTGGACATTCTTAAAAGAAGAAATGGTTAATAGTGTTGAAAAACGTCCTTCAAGTCATTTAATCTTAAAATATGTGAAGGAGACCGCTAGATTGGAATTCCTTTCAGCTATTGTAATTAAAAAAGCCTTACCAAAATTGAAGGTTGTAGCCAATTATAAAGCAGATGATCAGGGAATACCATTTAACACCGCATCTGGTGGGAAGAAGAATCAAATTGGTGCGGATATTGATGTTTTCGAAGGAAACATTCACGCTATTTTAGAGCCAACCATTTCTAAACAAAGAAGTTTCCAAGTTGAACATGAACTCCCTTCGATTCGTAATCACGTACTAGGTACTGCAAATAAAGATGTTGAAGAAGGTAATAATTTTAAAGAATGGTTCAGCTTGTTTATTGCATCCAACATAACGCGTGATGTTGGGGATCAAGTAGCATTGATTAAACAGACTAATGGTGTCGAAATTTATCCTTGGGATATCAAAGATTTCGTTGAATACTCTGAAGGTGTTAGCACCATAAGAGATTATAAAAAAATCAGGGATTATGTAAAACCACAAAGCATGCCTGTTTTTTAGTTAGCTGCGTTTGATTGGATATTAGAGAATACTTTAGCGATATCCGATATAAGATTAATAGGAGCTACATAGTAGTCACCAGTGAGACTCCCATGTTTTGTAAATGTACTATTTTTTGTTAGTGGTTTGTGATAATTCATGTTAATTAGTTTTTGTCCGTCCATGAATCCAATTAAGTAAAAGGGCTCATCTTTGGTAATGAAACGATTTTTCACATCATACTTCCTACCCTAGAACAAAACACGAACATAGGCGTCTTTGGGTGGCTCATATTGTGTTTTATAAGATTGTTGGTAGTAAGGCCCCAACACATCAAAATATGTTTTTTGAGTACGCCGCTCTACGTTAAACAAGCCGAACCGAAGACCATTATTTACGAATGATGATCTAACCTCGAGTGTTAGCGAATTACCAAGATAATTCCACAATAAATCAATTTAATTGGCAGTATTATTGACGGTAGGTCTCGTTGCAGATTTGGGGATGATTTGATTTAAGAAATCTAAGGTGGCAAACTCCGCTAGGATTCCTGCATAAGCATCGTTAAGTTTCGTCATTTGGTCCCTTACATCACCACCGTTTGCAGCGCCATTATTAGCATTTGATGCAAGGGCCTCGGCATCACGAATAATTATTTTTTGTGTTTGAACACCGAAATCAGAAAATCGAAATTCGCAAATCACATAGACTCTTTGCACCCTATTGATATACTCCCCTTATAGTGGACAGTGAAAAAACAAAAATTTTCACTAGAAACTATAAGGGGAGTTTTATTATGTCCAAAAGAATTCTAAAATCTGTATCTGAGAAACTAGAAATTGTTCTACTTCACTTGGAAGAAGGGAAATCACTTAGTTGGTTAACTAGAAACCAAGGTATTTCTAAAGACACCCTATCGAACTGGGTTCGGAAGTACAAAGAAGCTGGTTTTGAGGGGCTGGTTTCAGATATTGATGCCTACATCTATTTTTACAATCATCAACGTTTTCAAGAGCGCAACAACGGCCTTGCCCCTCTTGAAATGAGAAACAAGGCCGTCGCCTAATTTTTTATTATTTCATTGTCCACTTGACAGGGAGCTGTTCATGCAGGAACGATTCCTTTTTTTGATTGCCCAAAAAGAAAAATGACATAGTATCGAGATAAATGACATAGTACACGAGAAAAATAGCATTGTATCACCGACAACATCTAAATAGAAGCAGCATACGAATCAGCAGTGGATGCATTATTAACAAACAGAATGGACAACGAAACAAAACGTATTGCTTTAGAAAATGCTTATAAAACAGGTTTAGCACAAATTGATAAAACTGATACAGTTGAAGGTGTTGAAGCAGCACTTAATGCAGCCTTAACAAGTATCAATGACTTAGATGGAAAAGTTGTTCAAGAAAAAATTGATGCACAAAATTATGTAGCAGATCTTTTTGCAAAAGACTTATTAACTCAAGAACAAGCAAATGATTTCTACTTAAGAATTGATAGCGAAACTACTTATGAAGGCTTAGAAGACATTATGAGTGAAGCTTTAGCAGCAGCTAAAGAAAATGCTATTAAGTTTGCACAACGTAAATATGACAGCAAAGATATTGGCGAAAACGACTTAAACTACTTTGCTAATCTATACTTAGATGCAGCTAATGGTGATGAAATTAGTGCTGTGAAAGATCAAATTATGGAATTAATCTGGGCTGGTGAAGCAGCAATGGACGAATTAACAGGTTTATATGAATCTGGAGCAATTTCTTATGATATCTTTAGAGAAGGCGTTTCAGGAATATTTGCTCTTCGCTCAGCTGCAGAAGTTGAAGCATTTGTACGTGAATTATTATTCCAAGAAGTTTTACCAGGTGAACCAGGTGAAGTGATTCCAGCTACACCAATCAACCCAGATACAAATGTTAAACCAGGTGCTAACAATAATAAACCAGCAACTGGATCAACAACAGCAGGATCTAAAGAATCAACTGCCAAAGGATCAACAACTGGATCAAAAGATTCTTCTAACAAATTACCACAAACAGGTGAAGAAGTAAGAAACGGCTTAGTAGCAGGTGGATTAGCTTCAGTTCTTGGTGGAGCAGCTTTATTCTTTAGAAGACCAAGATAACAAATGACTTGATATATACTTGTAAATAGTTTACTATTTGAGGTATAATTTATGAAAATCTTCCAAAGAGAATGTTCTTAGGAAGGTTTTTCAATTTATCAGTTTATAGGAAGAAGATGGTGGGAATTTGAGTTCAAAAAATAGTATTCACAGAGAGTCTAGATTTACATATGTTCTTAATATAGTATTATTGATTTTAATCGTAACTTCTATTATATACTCTATAGTTGAGTGGCCTAATTGGGGAGTATCTGAGATAGGTCAAGCTAAAGAACCTAGAACAAGCATAGCATCAAGTAAATCTAGTGATAAGGAGAGTGTAACAACAACTTCATCACCAGAGTCTGATTTAAATGGTATGGAGAAATACATCCAAGTACGTTTAAATAATTTTGATGTCATTAGTGAAGGAGCTACTCCAGGAGAAGCTAAGGACTACTTAAAGGACATTAAAACAGATATTGATAGCTTACCAGATGGTAAAAGTAAAAACGACTTTAACAAAGAATATGAACAATTAGAGAAGTCTGTCAAAGAGCAACCAAAAGAAAAAACAAAAGATTCAACTGAAATAAAGTTAGATGAAAAAAAAGATGAAAAACCAAAAGACAAAAAAGATGATAAAAACAATTAACAAGTCATTACTAGGAGTAGAAACGTGAGATCAGATAGACATAAGCCGCATCATACAAAACTTATATCATGGTTTAATATTATTCTTGCCATGATTGTTGTCGTGTTAGGAATATATATAGGGCGAGATTACTTAGATGTTTTACCCATGGATAAACTTAATAAGTTATTTTAGTATGGAAAAACCCACCTTAAGGAAAGATATCCTTAAGGTGGGTTTCTTATTTAGTATTAAATTTGGGCACCGCTTTTTGGTTTTTTTAGTAGTATAACAAATACTGCTGCTAAGAGTCCTAAAGCAAGGAAGTAGACAAATGCAGATAAGTAAGTATCAGAGTTTTCAACAAGGAAACCTATAATGATTTGGGCTGTCGCCCCACCTAAAATACCACCAGTTGAAATAGTAGAGTAACTTGGAGCAAAATGTTTACCAGTAAATACTTTTAGTGGAATAGTCATTAAGACAACAAAACTAATCGTTAAACATAAAGTTGCCAGTCCAAGTTCTACAATAAACAACCAAATAGAACCAGAGAAATAAGATAAGAAAACAAGGGCACTTCCTATAATAGAATTTAAAATGATTACTTGTCTATCTTTATCTGGTAGGTATCTACTAACAACATAACTCCCTCCCACAGCTCCAACTAGGGCAAATAGACCAACAACTGAGCTGACCATACCTGATTGGGTTAAGGTAATACCACGCTGGCTAGTTAGGAAGCTAGGTAGCCAATTATTAATACCATAAATTAAACTGTTAATAAAGAAAGCTGCGAAGAACAAGATCCAAATATTTGGATTTTTCCAAATTTCTAGAAGGGACACTTTCTCTTCAGGTTTGTCCGTTACAATTTGCGGGGCTTTGACTGGTTTTGGCACACCAAAGTATAAAATAATAGCACCAGCGATGGCGATGACTGTTAACATTTTATAGCCTGTTTGCCAACCATATTTATCAATAACCGGCGATAGTAGAATTGGTCCAACAATTCCTGCAATTCCTGATGATGAAATCAAAATTCCCTTAGCAAATGTTCTTTTTTCAAGAGCGAAATTATCAATAATCTCCTTACTTGAGGCTGATGGGTACCCAGAGTGGGCAAACATTCCTGTTAGTAACCTGATGATAAGTAACATTTCTATAGTAGTGCTTAGGCCGAAAATGAAGTCGAAGACCCCAATCATGAAAACTGACCAAATCAACACTTTTTTTGCACCAAACTTATTAATAGCAAAACTCATTGGGATTTGCATAACAGCATAACCAATGAAAAAAGCACTTAGTATGAGTCCTTTTTGCCCTTCTGTCATGGAAATATCTTTACTGATTGAAACAATCGAGATACCAACAGAAAGTTTATCGATGTAAACCATCGTGTAACCTAAAAATAAAGTAGTAAGTAACAAGGATAAATTTGTTTTTTTATTTTCGTTATTCATTTACTCATCCTTTCGTTTATTTAATAAAAAATAATAGCCATCCCAATAAATATACAGCTTTTTTTAATAAATGTAAAATGAATTTTCAAAAGATTATTAAAGGTATATTTTACATAATAGAGCGGTCTTTTTTTACATTATCATGAGTATGTTACAATTAAAGAGGAAAGATTCAGGAAATAGATGAAAGAAAAAGATTATTTTTAATTTTTTTAAAATTAGACTTTAACTACATCTTATTATAAAGTAAGATGATATAGGAATTTAGGAACAACGAGATGTTTTAATAAAGGAGCTTGTATATGTCAAAGGAAGTAAACAAACAATATAATGACGCATCCATTCAAGTCTTAGAAGGTTTAGAGGCTGTTAGAAAACGACCAGGGATGTATATCGGATCCACAGATTCAAAAGGACTACATCATTTAGTATTTGAAATATTTGACAATGCCGTTGATGAGGCCCTCTCAGGACACGGACATGAGATTGATGTAACAATCCATAAAGACAATAGTATTAGTGTTCAAGATTATGGGCGTGGTATGCCAACAGGAACGCATGCTTCAGGAAAGTCTACTATTGAAGTTATATTTACAGTGCTACATGCTGGGGGGAAATTTGGTCAAGGAGGCTATAAAACCTCAGGAGGGCTTCATGGTGTAGGAGCTAGTGTAGTGAACGCATTATCCAGCTCACTTACCGTGACTACAGTGAAAGATGGCATAGAGGCTACTTTGTCATTTAAAGACGGTGGACGTCCAGATGGTAAGATGAGTGTTAAAAAAGCACCGAGAAAACCAAATGGCTCAGTAATAACCTTTAAGCCAGATGCTAGCATGTTTTCAACAACCACTTTTTCTTATGATATCTTAGCAGAAAGGTTAAGAGAATCAGCCTTTTTACTAAAGGGGATTAAAATCACTTTAACTGATGAGCGACCAGGACATGAAAAAGAAGAAGTTTTCTTATATGAAGAAGGAATCAAGGAGTTTGTTGCTTATTTAAATGAAGGTAAGGATGACTTGACTCCTACAATTTATTTTGCAGGAGATAAGGAAAACATCGAAGTGGAATTTTCTTGCCAATATAATGATGGTTACTCGGAGAATGTTTTATCTTTTGTTAATAATGTCAGAACTCGTGATGGTGGAACGCATGAGGCTGGTATGAAATCAGCTTTAACGAAATCCTTTAACGAATATGCACGTAAGGTTAGTTTGTTAAAAGAAAAAGATAAAAATCTTGAAGGTAGTGATTTTAGAGAAGGTTTATCAGCTGTTATATCAGTACGTATACCAGAAGATCTTCTTCAATTTGAGGGGCAAACAAAAAGTAAGTTAGGAACACCTATAGCAAGATCAGCTGTAGAGGGCGTTGTTAGCGAGCAGTTAGGTTTTTATTTACAAGAAAATCATGAGTTATCACAAATGTTGATTAAAAAAGCCTTAAAAGCTCGTGAAGCTCGCGAAGCAGCAAGAAAGGCTCGTGAAGATAGTAGAAATGGTAAAAAACGTCGCAAAGGGGAGTCCTTACTCTCTGGTAAACTAACGCCAGCTCAGTCACGTAATCCCAAAAGAAATGAATTATATCTAGTAGAGGGAGATTCTGCTGGAGGTTCTGCTAAACAAGGTCGTGATCGTAAGTTTCAGGCAATCTTACCGCTACGAGGAAAAGTGATTAATACTGAAAAAGCTAATATGGCAGATATTTTAAAAAATGAAGAGATTAATACGATGATCCATACGATTGGAGCAGGTGTTGGAGCGGACTTTGATATTGAAGATGTCAATTATGATAAAGTCATCATCATGACAGATGCTGATACAGATGGGGCTCATATTCAAGTATTGTTATTAACTTTCTTTTACCGTTACATGAAACCACTAGTTGAAGCAGGTAAAGTTTATATTGCCTTACCGCCTTTGTATAGAGTGAGTAAAGGACGAGGTAAAAAAGAAGAATTGGCTTATGCTTGGACTGATGATGAATTAAATAGTTTAATTAAAAAAATGGGTAAAGGTTACATAATTCAGCGCTATAAAGGGTTAGGTGAGATGAATGCTGATCAGTTGTGGGAAACCACAATGGATCCAGATACGAGAATGTTAATCCGTGTCACTATTGATGACTCTGCAAAAGCTGAAAGGCGTGTCACAACACTTATGGGAGATAAGGTAGAGCCAAGACGTGCTTGGATTGAGCGAAATGTTCAATTCACTTTAGAAGAAGATGGCAGTATATTAGATCATCATGATGAGCCTAAAATAAAACAGGCTTCTGTTCAAGAAGACGATGAAGAATTTTTAGAAATAAATTTATTTGATTAGTATCAACAAAGGAGAGAAACTGCAATGAAACAAGAGCATGGCATACAGGAGTTAAGTCTTGAAGATGTGATGGGAGACCGTTTTGGAAGATATTCAAAATACATTATTCAAGACAGGGCCTTACCTGACATTCGTGATGGTTTAAAGCCAGTTCAACGTCGGATACTATTTTCAATGAATAAAGATGGTAATACGTATGAAAAAAGTTTTAGAAAATCAGCTAAGTCTGTTGGTAACATTATGGGTAATTATCATCCTCACGGGGATAGCAGTATTTATGATGCTATGGTGAGAATGAGTCAAGACTGGAAATTACGTGAGCCTTTAATTGAAATGCATGGTAACAATGGTAGTATGGATGGTGATCCTCCTGCTGCTATGCGTTATACAGAAGCTAGATTATCAAAATTAAGTGGTGAATTGTTAAAAGACATCGAAAAAGAAACTGTAGATTTTGTGTGGAATTTCGATGATACAGAAAAAGAGCCTACAGTTTTACCTGCAGGATTTCCTAATCTCCTAGTAAATGGTTCAACTGGTATTTCAGCTGGTTATGCTACAGAAATACCCACTCATAATTTGGGCGAGGTGATTAATGGTACGATTCATTTAATTGATCACCCAAATGCTACAGTGGAAAAATTAATGACCTTTATACCTGGTCCAGATTTTCCAACTGGAGCCATTCTTCAAGGGAAAAAGGAATTAAAAAAAGCTTATGAAACTGGCAAGGGACGTGTCATTGTTAGGTCAAAAACAATCATTGAACCTCTAAAAGGTGGCCGTGAGCAAATCGTTATTACAGAGATTCCTTATGAGGTCAATAAGGCTAACTTAGTTAAGAAAATGGATGAAATGCGTTTGACAAGACGTGTTGAGGGTATTTCTGAAGTTCGTGATGAGACAGATAGGACAGGTTTACGTATTGTTGTTGAGCTAAAAAAAGAAGTAGATGCTGAAGGAATATTAAACTACCTTCTAAAACACACTGAACTTCAAGTGAATTATAACTTTAATATGGTGGCGATTAATAATCTTAGACCAGAACAAGTCGGCCTAAAAACGATTTTAGAGGGATATATTACTCATAGGAAACAAGTGATTCGTGATCGTAGCCAGTTTGATTTGGAAAAAGCTAAAAAGCGTGAGCATATTGTATCTGGTTTAATGAAAGCTTTGTCTATCCTAGATGATGTGATTCGTGTTATTCGTCAGAGTAAAGATAAAAAGCATGCGAAAGAAAATCTAGTAGCAGCGCATCAATTTACAGAAGAACAAGCAGAAGCTATTGTTTCTCTACAATTATACCGGTTGACTAATACTGATATTACAGCTCTACAAAAAGAACTAGAAGAGTTAAAGAGTCAGATTACCGATTTGGAATTAATCTTAAATAATCCATCAGAGTTACTTAAAGTGATGAAAAAAGAATTACGTGATGTGAAGAAAAAATATGAATCACCGCGCCGTACTATTTTAGAAGATGAGATTGAAGAGATAAAAATTGAAACAGCCGTACTGGTTCCTCAAGAAGACGTTATGGTTAGTATCACTAAAGAAGGGTATGTGAAACGCAGTAGTATTCGCTCATTTAGTGCCTCAAAAGATGATGGTATTGAATTGAAAGAAACGGATGAGTTGATTTTTTCTAGTCAACAAAATACCCATGATCACTTGCTAATAGTTACAAATACGGGGAATATGATTTATCGACCTGTTCATGAGTTGGCTGATAAAAAATGGAAAGAAGTTGGTGAGCATTTTTCTCAAAGCATTACCACTCTTTTACCAAACGAGCAAATTATCGGTGTATTTCCTTATACTGAAATGGATAAGAAAAAAGAATTTGTCTTCGTCACTAAAGAAGGTATGATTAAAAAAACATTGATGAGCGAATTTGATGTTTGGCGCACATATAAGAGTAGACCGACTATGTGTATGAAACTTAAAACTAAGACAGATGAATTAATTGATGTCAAACTAATTGATAGTGAAGCAAATTATGATGTAGCACTTTTCACTTATTTAGGTTTTGCTCTACGTTATTCCTTATCTGAGGTACCTGTTGTTGGAGCTAGAGCATCAGGGGTTAAATCTATCAATTTAAAAGATGGTGATGAAATAGTAGCAGGACTTCTTACATTTTCTGATGATAGTTCTTATTACATTACAGTTGTTACTCAGCGTGGATCTCTTAAAAAGATGGATTTGATGGAAGTTAATTTATTAGGTAGAGCTAAGCGTGGTTTAATGATTTTAAGAGAATTAAAAGCTAACCCTCATAGGGTGATGGCTATTATTCCTTCAAACTTAAATCAGCACATTCTATTAGAGACAAATCAAGGAGCTACTTATACAGTTGAAACAAATGATATCAATATAAATGATCGAACGTCAAATGGTTCCTCATTTATTGATGAAAAAAAAGATGGAGAATTAGTTGATGTGTCCTACATCACAATTGAAGAAGTGGTAGATTAAGAAAGAGGATAATTTTCTCTTTCTTTTTTTGTGTCTTATAACAGGTAGCTTAGTGTTAGTCTGTATTAGTACAGTGATGACTAGATAGTGAAACAGTTTTTAATGAAAAATGATAATTTTTATCTGTTTAAAACCGTTATATCAAGGGTTTTAATAATATGCATGTTATTTGACTCAAAACAAGTGATTTTTTTCACTATAACACTTGTCAACTTCTGTGTTTGTGTTATAATGAGCATGTAAAGTAAAATATAAACATTAAAAAAACAAAATTCTTTTGGGAGGTTCTTTAGCATGGAATGTTGGAACGGATTTAAAGGCGAAAAATGGCGCGAAAGTGTAGACGTAAGAGATTTTATTCAAGAAAATTATACTGAGTACACAGGTGATGACAGCTTTTTAGCAGATGCAGCTGATAGTACAGACAAATTATGGACAAAACTACAAGAATTATTTGAAGTTCAACATGAGAGAAATGGTGTTTATGACATGGATAATGATATCCCTGCTACAATTACTTCTCATGAACCAGGTTATTTAATTAAAGAAGAAGAAACAATTGTTGGTTTACAAACTGATGTGCCGCTGAAACAAGCTTTCATGCCTTATGGTGGTATTAATATGGCAAACAATGCTTTAGTATCTAATAGTTATGAAACGGATGCTGAAATGACAAAAATTTTCTCTGACTGGAGAAAAACTCATAACCAAGGTGTATTTGATGCTTACACACCAGAGATGAGATCAGCTCGTAAAAATAAAATCATTACTGGTCTTCCAGATGCTTATGGTCGTGGCCGTATTATTGGTGATTACCGCCGTTTAGCTTTATACGGGATTGACTTTTTAATTGCTGAGAAAAAAATCGATTTATCAAATGTTGGTAATAAAGTGATGACTGATGATGTTATCCGCTTACGTGAAGAAGTTTCTGAGCAAATTAGAGCTTTAGCAGATATCAAAGAAATGGCAGCTTCATACGGATTTGATATTTCAAAACCAGCTAAAAGTGCTCAAGAAGCTATTCAATGGTTATACTTTGGTTACCTTGCAGCCATTAAATCTCAAAATGGTGCGGCAATGTCAATTGGTCGTGTATCAGCCTTCTTAGATATCTATATCCAACGTGACCTAGATAATGGTGTGATTACTGAAGAGCAAGCTCAAGAGATGATTGATCACTTAATCATGAAACTTAGAATGGTTAAATTTGCTCGTACACCTGAATACAACCAATTATTCTCAGGTTATCCAATTTGGGCAACTTTATCAATTGCTGGTATGGGACTTGACGGACGTTCATTAGTTACTAAAAATGATTTCCGTATCTTACACACATTAACAAACATGGGGCCATCTCCAGAGCCAAACTTGACTGTTCTTTATTCTTCTCGTTTACCAAAAGGATTTAGAACATATGCTTCTAAAATTGCTAAAGAAAGTTCATCAATTCAATTTGAAAATGATGATTTATTACGTGAAAACTGGGGTAGCGATGACTGTGCAATTGCTTGTTGTGTATCTGCAACAGTAATGGGTGAGGATATGCAGTTCTTCGGAGCTCGTGCTAACTTAGCTAAAGCAGTTCTTTATGCAATCAACGGTGGGGTTGATGAGATGACTAAAGCCCAAGTAGCTCCACGTTTCCGTCCAATTGAAGGAGATAAATTAGAATTTGATGAATTTATCACTCGTTATACAGATATTCTAGATTGGTTAGCAGAATTATATGTTAACACACTAAACGTAATCCACTTCATGCATGACAAATATGCTTATGAAGCACCACAACTTGCTTTTATGAATACTGATTTAAAACGTACTTTTGCTACTGGTATTGCAGGTATCTCTCATGCAACAGATAGCTTAATGGCAATTAAATATGGTAATGTTGATATTATTCGTGATGAAGATGGCTTAGCAGTAGATTATGTGCCAAACAACGAATTCCCAACATATGGTAATGACAATAAAGAAGCAGATGAAATGGCTAACTGGATTTTGGACTACTTCATGACTCAAATTAAACGTCAACACACATATAGAAATTCAACACCAACAACATCACTACTTACAATCACATCAAATGTGGTTTATGGTAAAGCAACTGGTAATACACCAGACGGACGTCGTGCTGGTAAACCATTAGCTCCAGGAGCTAACCCAAGTTACCAAGATGGTCAATATTTAGGTGAGAAAAATGGTCTTTTAGCATCATTAAACTCAACTGCAAGACTTGAATACACTTCAGCTTTAGATGGTATCTCAAATACGCAAACAATTAATCCTAATGGTTTAGGAAAAGATGACACAATGCGTATTGATAACTTACGTAACGTGATGGATGGATACTTTGACAATGGTGGTTATCACTTGAATGTTAACGTCTTTACAACAGATCTTTTATTAGATGCTCAAGCTAACCCAGAAAAATATCCAAACCTTACAATCCGTGTGTCAGGATATGCTGTTAAATTCCGTGATTTAACACCGGAACAACAAGCAGACGTTATTGCTCGTACAGCACATAACAAAATGTAGTATAATAAATAAAAAAACAAAAGAGATGGCTAGAATCAGTCATCTCTTTTTTAAAATAGGACGTGACAATCATGACAGAATCAGTTAAAGGAAGAATTCATTCAACAGAAAACTTTGGAACAGTAGATGGGCCTGGCGTGCGTTTTATTGTCTTTACTCAAGGATGTAAAATGCGTTGTCAGTTTTGCCACAATCCTGATACTTGGAAAATTGGTGGCGGACGTGAGGTAACGACAGATGAATTACTGGAAGAAGCTCTAAGATATCGTAGTTACTGGGGGGCAGATGGTGGTATTACCATTAGTGGAGGTGAGCCGCTGCTTCAATTGGAGTTTATTATTGACCTATTTAAAAAAGCTAAAGCTCATGGTATTCATACAACGATTGATACGTGTGGGAAACCTTTTACTTTTGAAGAGCCATTTTTTAGTCAGTTCAATGAAGCGCTAGAGTACACTGATTTATTATTATTTGATTTGAAACATATTGATAATCAAGGTCATAAAGAGCTTACGATGCAATCAAATACAAATATCTTAGAGATGGCTCAGTACTTATCTGATATCGGTCAACCTGTCTGGATTCGCCACGTCCTAGTACCTCAAAGAACAGATTATGATGAATATTTAATCCGTTTAGATACGTTTATTAAGGGCTTAAAAAATGTTGATAAAGTAGAAGTCTTACCGTACCATACTATGGGACTTTATAAATGGAGAGAGTTAGGGATTGGTTATCCTCTAGAAGGTATTGACCCGCCAACTCAGGAACGTGTGAAAAATGCTCAAGCATTACTTCATGTGGATGACTATCAAGGTTACTTAGCTAAACAAAATTAAGTGAGTTTTAATATTTACTTTTTTTTCTAAATTGCAACATTAAGTTAGCCACTCTGGTAAAAATATCTAAATATCAGTGTTATTTTATTGAATCCCTTACTTACCAACATGTTTTGATCTTTAGATTTTGAATTTCTTCTAAAAATAATATTGCTGGTTGTCTATAGTCTAAAATTTTACGCGGCAAAAGATTAACTTTTTCAGTAGCCAGTTGTATGAACTGCTTTGAGTAGTGACAGATAGGCGTTCCTTTCGGAACAAATTGCCGTAATAAACCATTATGTCTTTCGTTTGTTCCTCGTTCCCAAGATGAATAAGGGTGAGCAAAGTAGATATCAGTCATTTGTTGCAGAGTATCATCAAGTGAGCTAAATTCACTGCCATTATCAGCAGTAATCGATTGAAATATGCTACTAAATCGGGCTCTTCCAAACTCATATTTTAACTGTTTAATAGCGTAACTAACAGACTCTTCAGTATGATCATCTAGAACAACAGTAATCATGTAGCGAGTTTTTCTTTCAACAAGTGTAAGTAGAGCATTATCATCTTTAGATTTTGAACCAATGACACTATCTATTTCCCAATGACCAAACTCTTTTCTAGAATCAATTCTGCTAGGGCGTTCATCAATTGACTTTCCAAGAGCTTTTTTATGCTTATGACTTCTTTTCTTTTTAGGTGATAACCTGACTTTCATCTTGAGGTGATGATTTCTGACCGGTAAAAATCCTTTATCAATATAATTATAAAGTGTCTTAGTAGAAACAAGAGGTTTATCCCAAGTCCCTAAAGACTTGATAAAACCAACAATTGCATCTGGTGACCAATTAAAGTCTATCATTTGTTTACAGGCATAATTAATAAAATCAACAGCACTAACTAGCTTAGATTTCGAACCACAGCGTTTCCTGTTTTCTATGTATTTAGCTTGCCCCGTATCAGCAAAATAGAGTTGTTTAGGTTTCTTATTTTCTTTGATTTGCGTGGTCGTTCCTCGTTTAAGCTCATTACTTATTGTTTGATGGTGTCGGCCTAATCGTCTACCAATTTCTCTATTAGAGTCTCCCATATTATGCCAAACTTCAATAAGCTGCCTTTCCTTTAAGGAAAGATGTTTATAACTAGATGTCTTTGTGTTATTCTTAATTTTCACCATGATAAAAATTCCTTTCGTTGTTGGGTAGTTACTTCAATGATACACGAATTTTTACCATGGTGTTTTTTTATTATTTTAGAGTGGCTAACTTGATTTTACAACTAAGCATCAGTTTTATAATTAACTATTTGATTTTTTTTGAAACATCAGTTGGTCTACCTCCTAGAATTTGTTGGGTAATGGCACTGATATTTTGCTTTTTCTCCAACATAAGTAATACTGATAATATACTAATTATGATAATTAGAGAGGTGTAATAAAACACATGCTGGTTTATTTTTTTACCTACTTGTTTTTTTATGATGGTCAGATATTTGTGATTTCTTTTTGACACGAATTTTTTTTCTAGACATATTTAATACTCCTTTTTAGCTATTACTACTAAAAAAAAAACCACATATAAAAGTTAACTTTTATATGTGGTGCTAATTTAATATTATTGAACATCAACCTGGTAAGTAACAGCTTCACCTGAATTAGTATCTGGTATAAATCTAATTTCTGTTTTACCTAAAGTATCTAGTTCAAAATAAGCAGACATGTCGTTGATATGCCCTGGACTAATAAATGAATTGGTATCCCCTAATGGATAATGTGTCATTTCAGTTCCTGCTGAATCGAATACTTGAATATCAAAGCCTGTCGGGATATCCTCATCTGACCCATTTTCAATAGTGTAATCAATTTTTAACACATGTTTAGGCTTTTTTGAAGTCAAATCATTTCGCTCATCTGTTAGTGTAGCTGAAGTTAGAGTATATTGAACTTGCTCAATTTTACCTCTCTCACCAACTGTTAGGTTATTATTATTAGTCGCACTAATATTTTCACCTGAAGTACTAGTAGAGCTACTTTCTGGAGTGGTATTTTCCGAATTTTGGTTAGCAATGGTAGAACTAGATGATGCTAGAAGTGGAATACTTGAAGAAGTGGTAAGTGACTTATCCATTGTCATACTAGTTTCTTCTAGAGCAACATTTTCGTTTTGATCATCTATCATAATGCTTCTAATTAACAAAACACCAATCACTACAATCACAATGACAATAGCTATGACTAACCAAAACCACCATTCTTTATAAAAAGGCTTTTTCACTGCTTTTTTGTTCTGACTGTTTTTCTGCTTTTTACTTGTACTGGCTGATTTGCTACTTGAAGAAGATGTAGAGCTATGTTTCTTTTTCCTTTTTCGTTTTTCTTTTTCTTCTGACATAATGCCCCTCCTATAAAAAATTACTGCACTGTTGATTCACTTATCTACAATGATAACACAGTTAATTCCATTATACCGTTGATTGAATATTTTATCTATTGTTTCCTTTACTAATTTAAGGAACGATTAAAATATTATATGAAACAAACCGATATATTCGAGAAGTGGAAGTCAATTATCTGCTAAACTGTTTAATAAATGTAAGTTTATGAATATAGGTATAAAGGAATATTATTATGAAAGGAATTTAGATGGGCAAGTTCGTTTACAAGCCGATATAAAAAGGTTTATAATATATGATAGATGATTCATTTATATAGTTTGTTTGGTAATTGTATAAATAGCTAAAATATAAGGAAGGGAAAATTTATATTATCATTTTTCGCCGATTGTAAAATTAAGCTAGACAAATAAAAAAATCATTTGTGATACACTCAAATTGTCCAAATTGTATTTCCGACGAAAGAAAACAAGGAGAGTGATCACAAATGACCTATATACATCTTACTACAGACGAGCTTGTTTTAATAGAATCTTATTATCACCAAGCTAAAAAAGTTAAACATGTTGCTGATACTTTAAAAAGATCAAGACAAACTATTTATAATGTTTACAACGCTTTAAATGAGGGATTATCTATTCTAGATTACTATCAAAGATACAAAAAAAATAAAAAGAAATGTGGAAGGCGTCCTATTTCTTTACCTGATAATGAAACAAAATATATTCAAAACAAAGTGGCTCAAGGATGGACTCCTGACGTGATTATCGGTCGTGCTGAGATTTCTATTTCTTGTTCTGTTCGGACACTTTATAGATTGTTCTCGCGTGAATCTTTTGATTCCACAACTTTACCAATGAAAGGTAAAAGAAAACCTAATGGGCATAAAGAAAAACGAGGTAAACAAGCATTTAAACGAACCATTCATCAGAGAGACGCTGAGCATAACGAGTTTCAAAGTGAATTTGGTCACCTAGAAGGTGACACTATTGTTGGGAAAAATCATAAAAGTGCTATTATTACATTAGTTGAAAGGTTATCAAAAGTTATTATTACCTTAAAGCCAACAGGGAGACACGCTATAGATATTGAGAATAGCTTAAATGAATGGTTAAAAAAATGCCCTAATCACTTGTTTAAATCTATCACATTTGATTGTGGCAAAGAATTTTCTAACTGGAAATCTATCAGTAACTTAAATGATATTGATATCTACTTTGCTGACCCTGGTACACCTTCACAACGAGGTTTAAATGAAAATTCTAATGGGCTATTGCGTAAGGATGGATTGCCTAAGAAAATGGATTTCAACGAAGTTGATGAATCTTTCATTCAATCTGTTGCATCCAAAAGAAATAATATTCCTAGAAAATCATTAAACTATAAAACACCATTAGAAGTATTTTTGAGCTATGTAGACAATGACATTTTGTCTAGCTTAATTTGACAAATGAAATTTATAAAACCAAAATAAAATGTTGCATAAAAACAAAGGAGAAGATGAATATGGTTAATATTCCTTTTTTAACAGAATTTATTAAAATTAGTAATTTCTATACAGTTGGTGCTATTCTTTTATTAGTGATTGCGATTATCATATTAAAGAAATTAAAAGATAAAAAAGTAGCTTTTTCTAAGAGAATGATTACTGCTTTAGTTATTGGTCTAATTATTGGTATTGGAATTGATTTTATTGGTAGCAATAACTCGGTCTATACTGACTATGCACAGCTAGAGATTTCTTCATGGTATTCACTTGTAGGGACTGGCTTTTTACGCTTAGTTCAATTATTAGCTGTACCTGTCGTTTTTCTATCCATTATCAAAGTAGTTGTGGATGCTAAAGGAGATAGATTAAAAGCATTGACTGGAAAAACATTCGCTACTTTACTAGGTACAACAGCAATTTCTGCTATGGTTGGTATTTTAGTTGTTAAGTTGTATAATCTACAAGGTTCAAGTTTTGCTGCTGATTTAACACCAGAGAAAATTGAAAGAATGGACACTATTGCGTCTCAAAGTTTCCCTGATTTCTTTTTAAATCTAGTACCAAGTAATATTTTTCATGTGATGTCAGATAATGGTCAGATTGTGTCAGTAGTTATTGTAGCAGCTCTATTTGCTAGTGCAATTCGTTTTTTACAAAACAAAAAACCAAAAGAAGTAGAACCTTTTGTGACATTTTTAAACTCACTTAAAGTAACCGTTAATTCTGTATTGACAAATGTTATCAAAGTGATGCCTTACGGAGTTGTTGCCTTAGTAAGTAATGCTATCATCGCTAATGGATTAACTTCTATTATGGGAATGATTAGCTTTATTGCAGCTATCTACACAGGCGTTATTATTATGCTACTAGTTTATATCATTTTATTAATATTGATAGGTGTTAATCCAATGATTTTCTTTAAAAAATCATTTTCAACTTTAGTATTTGCTTTTTCTTCACGTTCAAGTGTAGGAACACTTCCTTATACACTAAAAACATTGGAAGATGATTTAGGCGTATCAAATGAAACATCAAACTTCGTTGCAACTTTAGGTACTACAATTGGTATGAACGGATGTGCTGGTGTATTCCCAGCTATGCTTGGTGTGATTATGGCATCAGCTGTTGGAACAGACATGACATTTTCATTTTACTTACTAGTTGTTGTTGTTGTAACAGTCGGTTCAATCGGTATTGCAGGTGTCCCTGGAACAGCAACTGTGGCAGCAACTGTCACCCTTAATGGATTAGGCTATGGTGGTACCATTTCAAGTATCGGTGCTATTTTTGGTATTGATCCTATTATTGATATGGGGCGTACGATGTTAAACGTAGCAGGTTCAATGGTATCATCTATTATTGTTGATAGATGGGAAGGTACGTTTGATAAAGAAGCTTACAACGCACCGCAGGTCAAACAGGATGATGCTGAATAAAAAAACAGATAGCTTAGGCTATCTGTTTTTTTTATTCTAAAATTGACGATAGCCCGTATCAATTAAGACATAGGCTATCTGATTAAAATTTTATTTATAGTTAAAGTTCGATTAAGACTATTACTTATATTACTGATAATTTCTCGTTTAAACGGTGAAATCCCAACCTCTAGATCACCCTTATAGCTCTAAAACTACGCCAGTGAGAATAAACTTCTTAAAAATGTTTCCTTAATAAAGTGTATAAATATGTTTAACTTAATTATAATATTAACATGATTTACGTGTCATAGATAGTTATTAGGGTTGCGTCAAGAATTATGTGTAAATGGAAAATCCATTCCATTTTTTTAAGTTAAAACATTGATTCTAATGTATCTTGTATTTCCTTAAATCCTTTATGTACTCTGCCTAAAAATTTTTGGTTATATTCATTGAACTGAGAAACAAGGAATCTCTCCAGAGATTCTTCATTAGGAAATTGTTCTTTTCTCTTTGTATATTTTTTTAACTGTTTATTAAATCCCTCAATCAAGTTAGTTGAGTAGATAGTTCTTCTGATTGATGGTGGGAAGTTATAGAAAGTTAATATAGCAGGATTCAAGAGTAATTTAACTACTCGTGGATACTGCTTTTTCCATTTATCTATCATAAAACTTATTTGATTCATAGCTTCTTCTTTTGAAGCTGCTTGATAAACCAATTTGAAATCATTACAGACTTCTTGTCGATCACTAACACGAACCTTATGAGCAATATTTCTAGAGATATGGACACAACATTGTTGAAATTGAGCATTTGGATAGACACTATGGATACTATCGTGAATACCACTTAAACCATCAGTTACAACTAATAAAACCTCTTCTAAACCACGATCTTTTAAATCTTGAAGTATCTCTTTCCAAACATAAGCAGATTCGGTTGGAGCAATAGTAAATCCTAGAACCTCTTTGGTTCCATCCAATCGAATGCCTATCACAATATAAACGGCTTCTTTTGATACGGTTTGTCTCTTTAAAGGAATATGAGTAGCATCCATAAAAATGACTGAGTATTTAGCTTCTAAAGTTCTTTCTTTAAAAGCCAAAACATCTTCAGATACGATTTTACTCATGTTTGAAATAGTTTGTGGTGTGTAATAATGACCATACATTTTTTCAATTAGATCAGAGATTTCAGACATAGTGATCCCTTTTTTAAATAGCTGAATAATAGTAGTTTCTAAGGAATCATTGGTTCTTTTATAGGCTGGTAATGTTTGTTGGGAAAATTCTCCATTTCTATCTCTAGGAATCACCAAATTTAATTCTCCATATTCTGTTTTAAATGAACGTGAGTAATTCCCATTGCGGGAATTACCTGAATTAAATCCAGCTCTATCATACTTTTCGTAGTCAAGAAACGCTGTTAATTCAGCCTGTAATAATGAGTTGATAGCGAGTTCTAAATGACGACGAAATAAATCATCTAAATCACCTTTATTAATTAGTGTTTCCATTATTTCTGTAGTAAAATGAGTCATGAGAAAGTCCTCCTATAAAATTTCTGTGTCGTAACTTTAATTTTACAGAATGGACTTTCTCTTTTTCTACCCTAAATTTCTATTTACACAAAATATTTTACCCTATCGTTATTAGCTTAATTAATCATTTTTCTTAATACAAACTTTACCTTTAAACCTACCATAATTCTAGAAAGATTCCATGAGACAGTGTAATATATGGTATAATGAACCAAATTTATTAGTAAAGCGTGGGACTACTTAACAATGAACTTAATGACAATTGAAAAACTTTTAAAACAACATAATCTATTAAAAGAATTTATTCATCAAGATAAATGGACGTATAAATTACCTGTGGAAGATCAAAGGATAACTGATCTTTCCTATGATTCAAGATATGTTTCAACAAACACTTTATTTTTCTGTAAAGGCTTAGAGTTTAAAGAAAAATATTTAGATAATGCTATTCAAGAAGGGTTAGAAATCTATATTTCCGAAAATCCTTATGACGTAGAGGCTAAATTAGGTATTATTGTAACAGATATCAGAAAAGCCATGGCTATCTTAAGTATGGCATTCTATGATTATCCTCAAAACAAACTAACCTTAATTGGCTATACTGGAACTAAGGGGAAAACTACTGCAGCTTATTTTTTAAAACATATGTTAGATGCCAATAATCATAAAAAAATTGCTATGCTATCAACCATGAATTCTACCTTAGATGGGAAAACATTTTTTAAATCAAATCTAACCACTCCGGAATCATTAGATTTATATCGAATGATGGCTGAAGCTGTGTCTTACAACATGACACATTTTATTATGGAAGTATCTTCACAAGCTTATAAGTTAGATAGAGTCTACCAATTAATGTTTGATATCGGTATTTTTATGAATATTTCTCCAGATCACATTAGTCCAATTGAACACCCGACTTTTGATGATTATTATTACTGTAAGCGTCAATTATTAGATCATTCAAAACGTTTCATTTTAAATTTAGATACAGTAAATGTCGACTTATTACTAGAAGAAGCTCAAGAAAGACATATCCCAACTCTGACTTATAGTCGCCATTCACATGAGGCTGATTATTGGTGGGAAGTTGTTGAGGGGAAATCTAATAAGTTTGTTGTAGACAGCCAAAATGATTTATTAGATATTTGTGGAGAATATGAATTAAAGTTAATGGGAGATTTTAATAAAGATAATGCTTTAGCAAGCTTGATGGCCTCAGCTCTAGCAGGAAACAAGAAGACTGTTGCTTTTGAAGGTTTATCAAACGCAACAGTCCCTGGTAGAATGGAGCAATTGATTCAAAAAAATGGCTCTGTTGTCTATGTTGATTATGCTCATAACTTGTTGAGCTTAACTAGCTTATTAGAATTTGCTAGGCAAGAAAGACCTGATGGAAAGTTAATTACAGTTATCGGTAGTCCAGGAGACAAGTCTATTTCAAGACGAGAAGATTTTGGTGGTGTACTAAGCCAATTGACTGATTGCGTTATTTTAACTGCTGATGACCCAGGTCATGAAAAACCAGAAGATATTGCTCAAGACATCAGTCGCTATATTACTAATACTCACGTCACTCAATTATTTGAAATGGACCGTGAAAAAGCTATTTGTTTAGCTCTTGAAATGGCTAATCCTGAAGATACGGTGATTTTAGCAGGTAAGGGTAGGGACTTATATCAAAAGGTCAATGGTGTGGATACGCCTTACATCGGTGATGTCACAATTGCAGAAAAATATATTAATAATATGTAAACCAAGATCATATCATAAAAAAACCTATCAATGTTTAAACAGTTTAAACACGATAGGCTTTTTTGTGACTCTTTATTTCTGTATATTCTTCTAAAGGAATAGTCACATATTGATGATCTAGAGTCGTTAAACGATTAATTTGTTGCAGTAGTAATAGAATCCAACAAAAAGCTAACCCAAAGGCTATCAATTCAAAAACTGTTAGTGAAAAATAGCCGACATTTTCAAATAAAATATTTGATAGAACTAAACAAACAGCAATAGTGTATGATACAACTAAAAATTGTTTGGTTACTTGTGGCAATAGCCATCTAATACCGATTATTAAAATAATGACTAACGTTACCAATACTCCTGCGACTTTATCATGTAATTCATGTAACATCCCAGCGTTATTAGGGAAGAAACCGACACCTCCAAGTGCTAAAGCAAGTAAGGTTAATAAGATACGTAGAACAATCAAGCCTTTTTGTGTATAGCCTTGATTCTTTAACGTTACAAACAAATAATCAATCAAAGCTATCATTAACAAAGCTGAAATCATTAACGTTATGTTAAAAGGCCAACTGCTAACAGCTTCATTTGTTCCTAAGAAACTAAAATTAATTTGCCACCACTGACTCTCGCTATTTGTAATCATTGAGAAAAAGATACCACCTACGATGACAATAATCAATACATTAATAATCATCTCAGATGTGAAAAGTGATGCTGAATAAATCATAAAATAATTAATGGCACAAATGAACAATAAAAAAATAGCAGTTGCTGTGTATTTATCAAAGCTCGCTCCTTCAAAAACAGTACCAATCACCCAAAAGAAGGCCATTAAAACTAAAAATAAAATGACTGCTGATGAAAATATGATAGTCGGGACATTTCGCCAGTATATATCTCTAGTTGATCTATTTTTTGGATCACGCTTTCCACGAATAAAAAAAATAGAAAAGGAGATAACTCCACTAAATACGCCTAGATAAATTAAGAAACTAGATATAGATTCATGACCTGTCATTGGTATTTGTGTCATATGTAAACTAGATACAATGGCATAAAAAGAAATCGTCATCAAAATGGATGGTATCAAAAACCACTTTAGAGGAACCTCTTCTGATGTATCATGGTTCATTGGTTTTTCTATAATTAACCTTTTCCCTTCTTTTTTTAATTGAATCTCACCAGTATTATCTAAACCTAATTCCGAAATGAACTCACTAGGAATTTCTAAATTATATTTCTTTTCCTCCAAACAAATAATCCTCCTTATATATAGCTAGTTATCAGTATAAACAAATACTTACCAGATTGCCATAGTTAGGACTAATTTTGCCATAAATCATTTATCGCATCACGTTTTTCTTTATCTACTATATGAGTGTATAAAGAAGTCGCACTAGTTCCAGTTTGTCCAAGTTGATGGGAAACTGTGAGTAGACTATTAGTATTCTTATATAGCTGAGTACCGACTGTGTGTCTTAATTTATGTGGTGTCATTTTAGTTTTAAATGAAGCACTGTATTTACTTACTAATTTTTCAACTGTTGATTGATCAATTCTTTTAGCTTCTTGTTTGTAGGTTGTTAAAAACAAAGATTTTTCTCTTTGATCAGGTTGATAGAGCTTTTCTCTGGCGTGATAGTAAGTGGTGATATGGTCCATAAACATAGAGGAGATCATAGTAGTATCTCTAAAACCACCTTTTCTAATTACAGTAGCTTCCATATTATGAATATCTAAGTCACTGATTTTCATGTTTACTAACTCAGACAATCTAATACCCGTTCCTAAAAACAAAGCAATAATCGCTAGGTCTCTTTCTTTATTACGTCTAAAAGCATGTACAGCTTGATGGCTAGTTAATGTTGCTTCATAATCATGATTGATATATTCTAAAAATGCCACTGATTCTGAGCCGATCAAAATCTTCTTTTCAATAGCCCGTGATCTATCTTGAAGTGTTCGTCCTGTCTTCACGTTATCAATTTTCAACATGACATTTTGAGATAAGTAAGGTTTTCCCTTGTTATCCTCAGTTTGATTTGCTAAGTAGTGAAATAAGGAGCGTAGAGCGGTAATCGCTCTTTGAATTGTGACATGACTTCGTAAGCCTCCATCTTGTGTGGTTCCTTGCCTTGGTGATGACATCAAATAAGATTTATATAAATCCATATCTTCTTTTTTTAGTTTTTCCAAGTCACTGATTGAAATATAAGATATCTCAACTTGGACCACAGACTCTGCCACTAACCATTCAAAGAATCGTCTGAATTCTTTGGCGTACTCATATAAAGTCACAAGGGAGTAGGGGACAATACTTTTAGCTTGAACATATTCATGAACAAGAGGTGGTAATGTTTCTAACTCCTGATTTAATCGATTTAAATTTTTTTCATTTGACATCTTAGTAGCCTCCTAGCGAACTTATGTTCTGAATATATAGTATAGCTTACTTATCCAATTGTCAATCACGCTTAGTCTATATATTGTTTCTTCTTATTTTTTATCATATAATACGGGAAATGTGAAGATTCAGGGAGATAGTCATGACAAATTATAAGATAAGAAAACATATGGATGATTTAATGGTATTTGCTAAGACACTACCAGGATCTAATGTGTATTACCGTGAAGATTGGGATACTATTTATTTTGATTTAAAAGGAAAAAAATTTGGACAATTTGAGTGTATCACAAATGATTTTTTTATTTGTCTAGCTTAATTTTACAATCGGCGCTTGTTTAGATTTAGAAAAAAAATTCATGCTATTATTATGCCTACAGGTAGTTTTTGCTTGTTACCGAGTCAGATTGTAGCAGATGTTTTGGCATCTTTTCATGCTCACTTAGAAAAAGATGGTGTTTTAATATTAGATACAGAGTTACCTTCTTGGTTTGTTAAAGGTGAGATAGATATTCAAGATATTCCACTTGGTGAGATGACAGGGATTTTATTTACAGGAATTGCACAAGATATTGATTGGTATGACCAGAAAGTCAGTTATAGTCACCGATATGAACTGGTTGAAAATGGTAAGGTTATAGAAACTGAATTATCTAATTTTGAGCTGAATTGGTATGGTATTCAAGAATTTACACAACTTTTAAAAGGAGCTGGTTTTAGTGATATGCGACACGAAGTAGGGTATGGTGATCTAAAAAATGATTCTTTAATTACTTTTATTGCTAAAAAATAGTCTCACAATTATATTTAAAATATAAGAGGGTAGAAGTAGTGTTGACTACAAAGTTTGAGTAGATTATATCAGAATTCTCATAGGCAAGGTGTGATAATAAAAAGTGAGGAATTTAATATATTATTATTAGTAGCAAAAACTTCAATATATTGTTAAATCGGTTGTATAATTTTTGATGTGGATGAAGAAATTCATTCGCATCTATTTTTTTTCAAAATAATAGAAACATACGAACTTTCCCGTTAAAATTAAAGTGACCAAACCAAATTTTAGAAAGGAAGATTCGTATGTCCCATAACCATTGTATTCGACTATCGCTAGATTTAAAAGATAAAAATATTTATTTCGATTCTATTTTTTGTGAGGAACAGCTTATTAAAGGGATAAGATCCAAGATTTATAAAGGTATTCTTACTTACACTCCTTCGGCTTGTCCTTGTTGTGGCATTAAAAATGAACAATTTTCTATTGTGAAAAATGGGTTTATTTCTTCTCGAATAAAGTGGTTAAGTGTGGCTCACTACCCAACCTATCTTTTATTAAAGAAACAGAGATTCCTTTGTCGTCATTGTGACTCCTCTTTTCTAGCTGAATCTTCAGAAATTGAGAAACATTGTTTTATCGCTAAAAGAGTGAAGCAATCAATTCTTATTGAGTTAAGTGATGCTATCTCGTTTAAAGATTTAGCTAAAAGACATTTTGTTTCATCAACAACGATTAATAGAATTTTAGTATCTGGTGGTAAAGACTTATCTAATCAATTTTTATATTTACCTCAAAACCTTTGTTTTGATGAATTTACTTCGGTTAAAAACAATAGTGGCAAGTACAGTTTTATTTACTCTGATTCCTCTACACACCAAATTATCGATATTCTCATTGATAATAAAAAGCTAACACTAGAGAAACACTTTCTTAAGTACTCTCTAAAGGTTCGTCGCCAAGTAAAAACAATTGTCGTTGATATGAATGCAGCCTATTTTAAATTAGCCAAAAGGCTATTTCCTAATGCTGAGGTGATTATTGATCGCTTTCACTTAGTTCAACTTATCAGTCGCTCTTTAAACATAACTAGAATTAAGACGATGAATCGTTATCGCACATCGAATGTAACTGACATGAAAAATTATCGAAAACTAAAAAAATATTGGAAACTCTTTTTAAAAGATTCTAATGAATTGAATTATACAGATTATCGTTATCAGCGTTTATTTAAGAGTATTTTACCTGAAACAGATGTCATGGATTATTTACTTAGCTTAAACAAAGAGTTATCAGAAACTTATAAACTTTATCAAGAACTATTATACTGTAGTAAAAACAATGATTTTGACACTTTTTCTGATCTATTATTATTAGCTAACGAAGATATCTCTATTCCAATGAAAACCTCGATTCGAACACTAAAGAAGCATTTACCAAGAATTGAAAACACCTTTAAATACGCTTATTCAAATGGTTGTTTAGAAGGTTCCATAAACAAAATTAAATTAATCAAACGAATAGCTTACGGCTATAGAAATTTTCAGAACTATAAATACAGAATTTTACTTAGTTTTAAAGACAAACAAAAAAGCAGCAAAAACCATTCGGTTTCTGCTGCCTAAATTCACTTAATTTTACTCATCCACATCATTTGACGAAGAGCCGTTAAATCAGATAACTAATTATCAAAAAAATAATCTTCACAGATGTTTCTACCTTTACGGAAAGATAACACTTTCAAGAAAGGTAGAAACATACAATGTAACTTGAAGAGAAAGAGCACATGATGAAAAAACAATAAACATGATTCCTTAATGAAAGAAAATTTAAGTCAGAGCTAAATTAGTAATACTATTACTTTTGTTTACTAATCAATCTACACACAAAACATATGCTTAAAAATACTATAGTACCAGTTGATAATACTATCATGGTTAATCATTGTAGTATCATATTTAAATACAATAAATTTCAACGCTTGATTAATCATACATTGGTATATTTAAGGCTGTAACACGAATTTTTAGGACTATTATATGACATTTATAATGACTATCATCTAGTGATTTTCTATATCATTAAATTATATTCAAAATAATATTAATCATTCAGTACATCAAACACTTTATAATCTATCAATTTTAATTTGGTTGCGTCAAGAATTATGTGTAAATGGAAAATCCATTCCATTTTTTTAAGTTAAAACATTGATTCTAATGTATCTTGTATTTCCTTAAATCCTTTATGTACTCTGCCTAAAAATTTTTGGTTATATTCATTGAACTGAGAAACAAGGAATCTCTCCAGAGATTCTTCATTAGGAAATTGTTCTTTTCTCTTTGTATATTTTTTTAACTGTTTATTAAATCCCTCAATCAAGTTAGTTGAGTAGATAGTTCTTCTGATTGATGGTGGGAAGTTATAGAAAGTTAATATAGCAGGATTCAAGAGTAATTTAACTACTCGTGGATACTGCTTTTTCCATTTATCTATCATAAAACTTATTTGATTCATAGCTTCTTCTTTTGAAGCTGCTTGATAAACCAATTTGAAATCATTACAGACTTCTTGTCGATCACTAACACGAACCTTATGAGCAATATTTCTAGAGATATGGACACAACATTGTTGAAATTGAGCATTTGGATAGACACTATGGATACTATCGTGAATACCACTTAAACCATCAGTTACAACTAATAAAACCTCTTCTAAACCACGATCTTTTAAATCTTGAAGTATCTCTTTCCAAACATAAGCAGATTCGGTTGGAGCAATAGTAAATCCTAGAACCTCTTTGGTTCCATCCAATCGAATGCCTATCACAATATAAACGGCTTCTTTTGATACGGTTTGTCTCTTTAAAGGAATATGAGTAGCATCCATAAAAATGACTGAGTATTTAGCTTCTAAAGTTCTTTCTTTAAAAGCCAAAACATCTTCAGATACGATTTTACTCATGTTTGAAATAGTTTGTGGTGTGTAATAATGACCATACATTTTTTCAATTAGATCAGAGATTTCAGACATAGTGATCCCTTTTTTAAATAGCTGAATAATAGTAGTTTCTAAGGAATCATTGGTTCTTTTATAGGCTGGTAATGTTTGTTGGGAAAATTCTCCATTTCTATCTCTAGGAATCACCAAATTTAATTCTCCATATTCTGTTTTAAATGAACGTGAGTAATTCCCATTGCGGGAATTACCTGAATTAAATCCAGCTCTATCATACTTTTCGTAGTCAAGAAACGCTGTTAATTCAGCCTGTAATAATGAGTTGATAGCGAGTTCTAAATGACGACGAAATAAATCATCTAAATCACCTTTATTAATTAGTGTTTCCATTATTTCTGTAGTAAAATGAGTCATGAGAAAGTCCTCCTATAAAATTTCTGTGTCGTAACTTTAATTTTACAGAATGGACTTTCTCTTTTTCTACCCTAAATTTCTATTTACACAAAATATTTTACCCTATCTTTAATTTCTTAATTATATGGTTTTATAAATTTTTTATTATATTAATAAACGTTAGTTAACACTTATTATTTGGCTCTCTTTTATTACTTCGTTTAATATATATTATGTAAACCAAAAATAGAAATTTTAAATTAACATGCTGGTTATACTTATTCCTATCTGAAAGTTCATATCTTTTGCTTTAATCTCGCCTACAGTTTAAACTGAACGTAAACAATTATATTAAATACTAGGAGTGATAATATGGGTTTAATTTGGTCATTAATCATTGGTGGCATTATTGGTGCAATTGCCGGTGCAATTACAAGTCAAGGACAATCTATGGGATGGATTGCTAATATTGCTGCTGGTTTAATTGGATCAGCTATTGGACAAAGTTTACTTGGTTACTGGGGACCTACTCTAGCAGGTATGGCAATTGTTCCTTCAGTTATTGGAGCAGTTATTTTAGTAGCTGTTGTCTCCTTCTTTATGGGACGTAGCAAATAATTTATATCATTTCATTTGTCAAATTAAGCTAGACAAAATGTCATTGTCTACATAGCTCAAAAATACTTCTAATGGTGTTTTATAGTTTAATGATTTTCTAGGAATATTATTTCTTTTGGATGCAACAGATTGAATGAAAGATTCATCAACTTCGTTGAAATCCATTTTCTTAAGCAATCCATCCTTACGCAATAGCCCATTAGAATTTTCATTTAAACCTCGTTGTGAAGGTGTACCAGGGTCAGCAAAGTAGATATCAATATCATTTAAGTTACTGATAGATTTCCAGTTAGAAAATTCTTTGCCACAATCAAATGTGATAGATTTAAACAAGTGATTAGGGCATTTTTTTAACCATTCATTTAAGCTATTCTCAATATCTATAGCGTGTCTCCCTGTTGGCTTTAAGGTAATAATAACTTTTGATAACCTTTCAACTAATGTAATAACAGCACTTTTATGATTTTTCCCAACAATAGTGTCACCTTCTAGGTGACCAAATTCACTTTGAAACTCGTTATGCTCAGCGTCTCTCTGATGAATGGTTCGTTTAAATGCTTGTTTACCTCGTTTTTCTTTATGCCCATTAGGTTTTCTTTTACCTTTCATTGGTAAAGTTGTGGAATCAAAAGATTCACGCGAGAACAATCTATAAAGTGTCCGAACAGAACAAGAAATAGAAATCTCAGCACGACCGATAATCACGTCAGGAGTCCATCCTTGAGCCACTTTGTTTTGAATATATTTTGTTTCATTATCAGGTAAAGAAATAGGACGCCTTCCACATTTCTTTTTATTTTTTTTGTATCTTTGATAGTAATCTAGAATAGATAATCCCTCATTTAAAGCGTTGTAAACATTATAAATAGTTTGTCTTGATCTTTTTAAAGTATCAGCAACATGTTTAACTTTTTTAGCTTGGTGATAATAAGATTCTATTAAAACAAGCTCGTCTGTAGTAAGATGTATATAGGTCATTTGTGATCACTCTCCTTGTTTTCTTTCGTCGGAAATACAATTTGGACAATTTGAGTGTATCACAAATGATTTTTTTAGCTTAGTTGTAAAATCAAGTTAGCCACTCTAAAATAATAAAAAAACACCATGGTAAAAATTCGTGTATCATTGAAGTAACTACCCAACAACGAAAGGAATTTTTATCATGGTGAAAATTAAGAATAACACAAAGACATCTAGTTATAAACATCTTTCCTTAAAGGAAAGGCAGCTTATTGAAGTTTGGCATAATATGGGAGACTCTAATAGAGAAATTGGTAGACGATTAGGCCGACACCATCAAACAATAAGTAATGAGCTTAAACGAGGAACGACCACGCAAATCAAAGAAAATAAGAAACCTAAACAACTCTATTTTGCTGATACGGGGCAAGCTAAATACATAGAAAACAGGAAACGCTGTGGTTCGAAATCTAAGCTAGTTAGTGCTGTTGATTTTATTAATTATGCTTGTAAACAAATGATAGACTTTAATTGGTCACCAGATGCAATTGTTGGCTTTATCAAGTCTTTAGGGACTTGGGATAAACCTATTGTTTCTACTAAGACACTTTATAACTATATTGATAAAGGTTTTTTACCAGTCAGAAATCATCATCTCAAGATGAAAGTTAGACTATCACCTAAAAAGAAAAGAAGTCGTCAGCATAAAAAAGCTCTTGGAAAATCAATTGATGAACGACCTAGCAAAATTGATTCTAGACAAGAGTTTGGTCATTGGGAAATAGACAGTGTCATTGGTTCAAAATCTAAAGATGATAATGCTCTACTTACACTTGTTGAAAGAAAAACTCGCTACATGATTACTGTTGTTCTAGATGATCATACTGAAGAGTCTGTTAGTTACGCTATTAAACAGTTAAAATATGAGTTTGGAAGAGCCCGATTTAGTAGCATATTTCAATCGATTACTGCTGATAATGGCAGTGAATTTAGCTCACTTGATGATACTCTGCAACAAATGACTGATATCTACTTTGCTCACCCTTATTCATCTTGGGAACGAGGAACAAACGAAAGACATAATGGTTTATTACGGCAATTTGTTCCGAAAGGAACGCCTATCTGTCAGCTAGACAAAATTTCATTTCATTGCAATGGCTGGCTTTTTACTGAAAAAGTTCTACTAAATAAACCTCGTTGTGAAGGTGTACCAGGGTTTAGCAAGTTACTGATAGAAGCCTATTATAGATTTAAACTTAGTATCCAAAAGTCTCCCTGTTCAAAATTTGATAGACTATGATTTTTCCCAACAATTACCTTCTGATGCTCACAACCAGCTAAAGATTATCAAAAGCTCTATTAACTATAAAGTGTCCGAACAGAAATAGAAGAACACGTCAGGAGATTCAAATTTTTTTTGTATCTAAAGAGTCAACCTATTAAACAGTTTAAAATTTGAGTTTGTCTTGATCTTTTTAAAAGCACCGACTTTGCTATTTGGTAATGGTACTTTTAGGGGTTACAAATGAATATTGGTAAAAAATTCTAAAGAATATGGTGAAAATTAAGAATTACACATCTAGTTATAAACATCTTTCCTTAAAGGATGTCACTACTCAAAGCAGTTCATACAACTGGCTACTGAAAAAGTTAATCTTTTGCCGCGTAAAATTTTAGACTATAGACAACCAGCAACATTATTTTTAGAAGAAATTCAAAATCTAAAGATCAAAACATGTTGGTAAGTAAGGGGTTCAATAAAATAACACTGATATTTAGATATTTTTACCAGAGTGGCTAACTTAATGTTGCAATTTAGAAATAAATATATTTTTTTAAATATCTAAAAAATTAATAGATGAAGCCTAGTAGATACTGTCTAACAATCATACAGTTTTTTCTCTGTTTATCAAAAATTAATTGTCATAAATTTTATACTACGATTAACACTTCTTTTCGTTCAGTAGTAATTTACATTTGCCTATCCATATAATCCCCTGATTGAAAAAATATTAAAATGTGATCGTAAATATATGCTGATAATGATTTACATAATATTATTATATATAAATATTCAGTATAAAAAAAGTGTGGATCACATCCACACTTTTAGTGATATATATCTCCAGAAACTTCTAATCTCTTACGTGACATATAGAAGTATCCAGCCATACCTAATGCAAGTAGTCCAGCTGACATAAGTGAATGAGTTACTTCACCTGTTTTTGGTAGTGAACTTGCGGCTGCTTTTGGTGCTGACGCACTTGCTGATGGAGCAGAGGCACTAGCTGCAGCAGGTTTTGAAGCTGGTTTAGTTGGTGTATGTGGTTTGATTGGATTAATAATACCACCAATTCCATCCACACGTTTCATACTCAACATTGCAAGATTTAATTTTCTTGTCATATCATTTACTTCTTTTTCAGTAAATGCATCAACATTACCATCAAGCTTAGCCAACATTGCTTCAGCCTCACCTAAGACAGTTTGCATATCTGCCCATGATTCTTTAGTATAATCTTTTTCTTTTTTACTATGTGCTACGCGAATTGCATCTTGTAGATGATCAATAGCTTTTGTAGAAGCAACTCTTTCAAGTTTTAATTCTGCTAATAATAAGTGGTCAAAAGCATCATTTATCTCAATTTGAGTTGCTGGTTTCGCTGAATGCTCTGTTTCAGAAACTTCTTCTGCATGTCTTAACGCAATTTCAAAAGAAGTCCATGAATTTGGCATATAGTTATGTTGATCTTTCAATTTAGCTTTTTCTATCGCATCATTTAATGCTTTAAAGTCTCTATGAACACTAATTTTAGCCATAACTGCAGCAACTTCACTTGGTTTTGTTGCTGCTTTTACTTCTTCACGGTAAGCTTCTGCTTGCTCAGGAGTAATTGCCCCAACTAATTCCAATGCATCAATTTCAAGATTTGCTTTAGCTTTAGCTGCTTCTAAATGAATAAGCATTTCAGCATCTAAAATGTCAGTTTCAATAGAGCTTTTTAGTTTTTCAACTAATGCTTCTAACTCCTCTTCCGCTATGATTCCCATGTCTCTTAGATGTTCTAACTCTTTAATGATCTCATTTCTAGCGTCTTCCAAGCCTTCTGCAGCTTCAACGATACCTCTAATAACATCTGCTTCGATTTCACCTTTTATTTTTTCAAGATACGCTGCTGCTTCTTCTTCAGTTAACTTACCTGCATCTACTAATTCTTGAATATCTTTCTCTGCTTGTTTCTTAATACCCTGAATCTCATTTGCTGCTTTTGTAATTCCAGCAATAACATCTGCCTAAACTTCTTGTTTTACTTTAGCAATAAATTGCTCCGCATCTTCCTCAGCAATCTTGCCATTTTCTAATAATTGGTTAATCTCATCGATAGCATCTTGACGTAATTTATCAATTTCACCAGCAGTTTTGACAAGTTCAGAAATTACGTTTGCTTCAATAGTTTGTTCAATCTTAGTAATATATGCTTTAGCATCTTGTCTTACCTTTTGAAGTTCACTAGCTGCTGCTGTAATCTCATCAATAGCTTTTTGTTCAGTTTCTTGCATAATTTTATCAATAAACTGTTTTGCATCAGTTTCTGCAAGTTTACCTAATTTTTCTAAACGAAGAATATCATTAATTGCATCAGTTCTTAATTTGCTAAGTGCAGCTGCACCTGCCGTCACAGCTTCAATTAAGTCTTTTTCAACATTATTCATAATGTCTTGTTCAAATTGCTTAATTTCACTGTCAGCTAAATTTTCTAATTTATGTAACTTAGCAAGTTCAGCTGTTCTCCAGTTAGATAAATCATTAGCTGCTGTAGTTATTACTTTAATAGCTTCTTGATCTACTGCTGTTTCAATATCATTAATCAAACCTTCAACTTCTTTTTCACCTAAGTTTTCAAGTTTTTTAATTTCAGCAATGGCATCAGCTTTTGCTGTAGCTAAATCTTTTTCAACATCATTTTTAGCGTCAGTAATAGCTGTTTGAACGTCTTTTTCGATTGTTAAAAGTTCGTCTATAGCTACTCCGGCATCTTTAGCTAGTGATGCTTCAATTTTTTCCTGGAATTGTTTAATATCAGACTCCACAATCCCAGGAACTGATGCTAATTCTGCAAGAGCAGTATCTATTCGATTTTTTAAGGCTGTTAAAGCAACTTGCTCTGCATCACTTGCAATTTTTTCAATATCTGCAACTGCTGTTTCAGCACCACTTTTAGCTGCAGCTTCAATTCCTTGAATTAACTCTTCAGCATTATCAATTAATTCAGCTTTTGCTAATTTTTCAATACGTTGAATCGCATCATCTTTAGCTTGCTGAATGTCTTTTTCAATGTCACCCACAATACCCTCACGTGGTGCAGAACTTACCGTAGTATGTTTACCTTCTTCTTCTTTTTCTTCTTCTTTATCTTCAGCTACAACTTCTGAGGATGTAATAGCATTTTCAGTTGTTGAGCTTGTTGTCATTTCTTGAGCTGCTGTAATAGTAGGCAGCATCGTTGAACTTAGTAAAACTGTTAACATTGCTGATGAAATAGTCTTCTTTTCATGTAATAACGTCTCCTTTTTGATAATTTTTAATATAACATAACTATTATAATGCACACTATCATTATATCTGAAATAGTTTTATATTTTTAGCAAGAAATTTCGTTTAGATATGAGTAAAAAAATGGTTATTCTTTTGTTTTTCCAAAAGCCTTACAAATTTATTATATAATGATTGATTATCTGCCTATTTAGTATGATTGTGTTCTTTAATTGGCCACCATAATATAAAATAATCGCTTTTGATCCTTCGTTATCTTGATGACAGGTTAATAAAACTTCTGAAAGTCCTAACCTTTTTGCCTCAGCTAATAGTAAATTTAAACTTGTCTTCCCATAACCTTGTTTTTGGTACTTAGGTCTAGTTGAATAGCTAATGTGTCCTCCGTCCTTCTCTAATTGTTTGTTAAGCTTTGGCTTAATATCTGCTATGCCCAGTACCTCTTTATTTTCATCTACTAAAAAATATTGAAAAGATTGAACGCGTTGTTGATAATTGGCTTTTTCAAGATGTGACAGCATTTTTTTCCATGTTGAGATATCAGAATAGGACGCTAGATTATTACTACCATGAATAATCATATGATGGGCTAAGCATTCTTTTTTAAAAGATAAGATATCCTCATTTGAGATAGACCTATAAGAAACTAGTTTCATAGTTTTACCTTCGCTTTCTACAAATCAAAAAACTGTAGTAAACTTGTCATGTCAAGTTTGTGTTTTTCTTCCTGAGATAGATCAACACTAATCTGTCCTGAATCAAGAACAATCAAGCGATTGCCGTAAGTTAGAGCATCTTCCATACGATGAGTGATCATTAAACAAGTCAATTTATTATCACTAATGGTACTTGCCGTCAACTCCATTAATTGCTTGCTTGTTTTTGGATCAAGAGCAGCAGTGTGTTCATCTAATAATAATATATCAGGTTTTTGAATGGTTGCCATTAATAAGCTTAGAGCTTGTCTTTGCCCTCCAGATAAATGTCCTGCTGGTGTGTCGATGTGTTGCTCCAGTCCATTACCTGTTTTTTGGCATAATTCAAAAAATAATTCCTTTTGTTGGTTTAATTCTCGCCTCTTAAGGCCACGCTTCTTTCCTCTTAGTTGAGCTAATAACAAGTTTTCAGCAACTGTCATTCTAGGTGCTGTTCCTTGCTTTGGATCTTGAAATACTCTAGCGATATATTTAGCTCTTTTTTCCTCTGAATCTTTCGTCACATTTTGTTGACTGATGAAAACATTACCACTGGTTAAATCAAGTTGACCTGAGATAGTATTAAATAAAGTTGACTTTCCAGCACCATTCCCACCTAATATCGTAATGAAATCACCTTCATTTACGGTAAGGTTCAAGTGATTCATAATCACACGTCCCTCATCAACTTCTTTATACCCATTTTGAATACTTAAGACCGATTTCATACACGATGCCCCCCTTGTTTTTGTTTTATTTTTCGACTGATTTCAGGGATAATTAAACATACTCCTAAAATCACTGATGAATAAAATTTTAAATAAGTCGTATCAAGACTTAATTTGATAACGATTAAAATTAATAATTGGTAAATAACACTCCCAACTACAATAGCAATAAAACGCTCTAACATCGTCAATTCACCAAATAATAACTCGCCTAAAATAATAGATGCTAGACCGATAATAATAACACCAATCCCCTTATTAACATCAGCATAGCCTTCATTTTGAGCAATCAATGCTCCTGATAAGCCTATTAACCCATTTGAGATAACCAAACCTAAGATTGTCATTCTGTCTGTGTAGATTCCTAATGATTTCGCCATCACTGGATTGTCTCCAGTTGCAATATAAGCTTGGCCTAAATCAGTATTTAAAAAAGTCATTAATAAAAAGATAACTAATATAACGATAAAAAGACCAATGACAATCACATTAAAATATGGTGGTAAGTGCCAGTCATCAAGAATATCAAATAATTTCGATTGATTTAAAAGAGATAGGTTAGGTGTTCTCATAATAAAGAGCATCACAGAATTTAAAGCACTCATGACTAAAATTCCCGACAAAATAACAGGAATTTTTCCTTTCGTATAAAGTAATCCTGTTGTCAAACCAGCTAACATGCCAGCTAGCATACCTAATAAAGTAGCTATAATCGGGTGGATTCCGTGTGTAATAGCCGTGACACAAACTACTCCTCCTAGGGGAAAACTACCTTCTGTTGTTAGATCTGTAAAATTTAATATTCGGTAAGTTAGAAAAATCCCTAAGCCCAGAATAGACCATAATAATCCTTGTGCGATAGTTGATGTTATCATTTTGTCACCTCCTCTTGTAAATCTACTGGCACATGAATATCTAGTTGATTGACTTTCTCTTCATTTATGATTATATCTCCAGTCTCAAATATGTAAATAGGTGTGTCCTCTGTCTTGATTGTGCCATTTAGTAAATCAGAAACCATTCTGCCTGTCTCAACGCCTAAATCATATTGATTTATCCCAACAGTAGCAACTCCTCCTTCATCTACCATCGTATCAACAGATGGAAAAATAGGGATATTAGCTACATCAGCAATGGAGACAACTGTTTGAAAGCCATTAGCTATCGTATTATCTGTGGGAATATAAATCGCATCTACCTCTTTAGTCATGACTTGAGACATTTGTGCTATTTCATTTGTCGAAGGTACTGGATAATGTTTAACTTGTAATCCTTCTTTTTTGGCAATGTCAGTAAATCTATTCACTTGTGATAAGGAATTATCTTCTGCTGATGAATATAAGACACCAACTGTTTTTAATTGAGGAACTAGCTGTTTCATTAATGCTACTTGTGCTTCCACTGGAGCTTGATCACTGACTCCTGTGATGTTTCCTCCAGGGTTTTCATTAGATGCTACTAACCCTGCCGCTTTTGGATCGCTAATTGCTCCTAAAACAATAGGGATATCAGTAGTTTGATTAGCCAATGACTGAGCAGCTGGCGTTGCAATACCTACTAAGACATCAGGATGTTTGCTTATAAGCTGTTGACCCATATTCGTTAATTTACTTTGGTCTGCTTGAGCATTTTGCTTAGTTATGGAGATGGTTTCGCCATCTATAAACCCTTCTTTGGCTAACTCATCAATCATACCTTCATAAATTTTATCTAAAGCTGGGTGACTGACATATTGTAAGATGCCTACTTCAGGTATATCTTTATGTTTTACTTGAGGTTGATCTTTTTGACTAGTAAAGAAATTTACAATTAGAACAAACATTATTAAACCAACAGCTACTATCAATTTTTTATTTTTCATCATATTTTCCTCCAAAAATAAAAAAGACAGTCCCCCAATTATAATGGGTTACTGTCTAATTTTTATTAAACAAAAACCACATAGATATCTCTTCTATGCGGTCTGATCTGACTATTACCAACGCATAGATACAAATTTAGTCTCACTAAATGTTGTATCTATACGTGTTTGTCGTATACATACAACTATCTACGCCAAGGTTGCCATGCTTTAATGATTAATGGATTGTTATTGGAAATATTTTTTCTTGTTTGCATGACTAGTTCTCCTTTTAGTTTCAAGTTTTTTTAATCATATAATTTGAACCGACTCTTGTCAATCTATTCCTCAAAAAAGATTTCCTCTGTTTTTTGACGTTCACTAGAATTTTGTGTCAGTGAAGGGTCTACCTCTTCTTCAATAGCTTTTACTCTAATTGGTTTTTTCTGCTCTAATTTAGGATCAATGAGTGTAATAAGCGCTTCATCAATAGTTTTTAGTCCACCTTTTAACTCTGTGAAGGCATATCTACCTTTTTCTTTTCCATCTTCCATAACTATGAAGGTATTTTTCTTAGTTAGGTTATATTTTTTAGCAATATCTGGAAAGTCATATACAGGTTGAACATAATAAATTGGCCAAGCACTCTCTTTTAACTCACCATTTTTCTTAATTAATTGATTAACCTCATCCAAACTTGGGTTATTACTAGCATCTACAATTAAAACCACTTGTTCCCCTTTTTGTTTTAATTGCTCTGGGATTTCAGATTCTAAAATTGTTGTAACTTGCTTGTTTTGTGATTTAATGACAGCAACAGATTCAATTTGTTTGTGACGTATAGTAGGTTTCACAACTGAAGCTAAAATAAAGACTAAAACAATAGCAACAATACTTACTATGACAATACTTAATAATTTTTTATCAGACTGTAGTTTTTTTAACAAATTTTTAAAGAATCCCTTGAAGTCAATGGATTTTATTTTACTCATATATTCTCCACCTTATTTATTCTAAGCTTCATTATAGCTTATCATGTTCAAATTGAGAATACTTGATTGTAAATAAGCAAAAAATGCTCACTGGTATTGGCTATTATTTTCCCGTATAATAGTTTATAATGTGTAGGTTGAAGGATCTAGAATGAATATATAAGGGAGCGAATTCTTTTGAAAAATGAAGAAAAAAAATGTCCTAGTTGTGGGCACGTATTTAAGGATGGTCAAACGTACTGTCCAAACTGTGATCTATTTGTTCCAGTAGAAGACCAAGAAAAGATCACAGAAACAACGACAACATCAACAAATACAAATATAGATGAGTTTTCTGAAACAACAGAAACTCAAGATGAAGCAAACACCATACCTACCTTTAAACATCGAAATATGAAGGCTAGCGAGAGTGATCTAACTCATGATGATTCAACCTATTCTAGAGAGGTTGAAGATTCTAAAGAAATTGTAGTTGATCAAGAAGTAGTCGAAACTAAGGAAACAATGATTGAGACACCAGAAAAAAATGAAGAAACACCACCAGTTGAAGAGGTTGTGATTGAAACAGTAATCCCAACACCTGATGTTGCAACTCAAAACGAGTCACAAGAGAATACCCAACAAGTCAGCCCTGCATCAAATGGGAATAATCCTACTAGAAAAGATAAGAAAAATAATAATAAAACGGTTAATATTTTAATAGCTATTATAGCCATACTTGTTATTTTTGGTGGTGGTTATATTTTCTACTCTCATAATCAACAAACAAAATTAGAAGAGAGAATCACTTTAACCAATGAAGCTGATAAAGCCATACAAGACTTGTATTTAGCAAATAGTGGTGATATTTTCTTAAAAGCTGGTATTACAAGCGAGGATTTCAAGTCCGTTGAAACAAAAGTCAATGACTTAAAAGGAACTGAGCAATATGCTAGTTTAAATGAAAAATTAATGCATGCCCAGTCTCTATTTAATAAAGAGCAAGCGATTAATGATTCATTTAAAACGCCAGTTATGGTTGGTGATCAATTAAATAAGGAAGCTTATGTTGTTAATGATTCAAAATTAACTCTAGATAAGATTGATCCTGAGGAAAACGGTTTTGATAAACTATATAATCAAGCTATCAACGAAGCAAATTCACAAAAAAAAGCCTTAAAAGATTTTGATGATACCCTTGAAAAATTATATCGTGATGACAAGGTTGTTAAAGAACCTAGTCAACGTATTTATGACAAAGCAGTTGAACAGCTAAAAGCTATTAAAGATCCTGAAGTTAGAAAAGAATTTGAACCAATTCTAAACAAAGTAAAAAAAGAAATTGACGAGCAAAACAAAGAACAAGAACTAGCTAGGGAACGTGAAGAAGAGCTGCAACGCCAAAGAGATGAAGAAGCTTACCAAAAGCAATTAGCTAGAGAAGAAGCTGAAAAAGAACAACAAAAAGCCAAACCAACAACCCCTAAAAAGGAAGCTAATACAAGCAACCAACGTATGGGTAATCGTGAAGATAGCAATATCGACCTATCAAATGATGCTTGGGCATGGGCACCTGGTGTAGAGCAGGAATTTATTTCTGAGGTTATCTCTAGAGGGTACGTTGTAGAAGGTGGTTACACACTAGTTCCTAAGTATGTGGAAAATGGTGAAGGTTTCTACGATTTATACGCGACAACTAATTCAAAAATTTTCCCTAAGAGTAAGCCAGAAGAATTTCCACTATACGTCGTAACAGTCAATGCAAAAACTGGTTGGTTTAAAGGAAATGGTCCAAACTAAATAAGTTATAAAAATGCTCAATTTAAAGAAGTTGACTCGCTACTGTCAACCTCTTTTCTTAAGTAAAAAATAATGGAGGTTCAAACTATGTCTTTTGATGGTATATTTACACATCTAATGGTGGCAGAATTAGAAAAAGAATTAAAGGCTGGCCGCCTATCTAAAGTTCATCAGCCTTATGAAAATGAATTGATGTTAGTCTTTAGAAGTAATCGCCAAAATCATACCCTACTGCTTTCTGCTCATCCAAGTTATTCTAGAGTCCAACTTACAAAAATGACTTACAAAAATCCGGCAAGTCCACCTAACTTTTGTATGACGGTCAGAAAACATTTAGAAGGTAGTTTGTTAAAAGAGATTAAACAAGTACAAAACGATCGAATTATTAATTTTTATTTCGAGAGCCGAAATGATTTAGGTGATTTAGAAGATATTGTCTTGACGGTCGAATTAATGGGAAGACATAGTAATATTATGTTAGTCAACCAAGAGACAAATCGAATCATTGACGCGATTAAACATGTTGGCATTAGTGTGAATAGTTTTAGAACGATTTTACCAGGTTCAGAATATCTCACTCCTCCCCTACAAGATAAATTAAATCCTTGGCATTTATCAGGTGAGGAATTATTTAAAGAATTAAATAGTATTCAAGAGATGTCACCACAGCTCATTCAAGAAACATTTGAAGGGTTTGGTAAGGACACTGCTGAAGAGTTGATTTATCGTTTTAAAAAACAACAAGATAACAAAATTACTATCTGGAATCAGTTTTTCAAAGACCTTTCACAACCTGTTCCAACAATTGGTTTAGTTAAACACAAAGAACTATTCGCCCCTATTGCTTTTGAGTATTATGATAGCATCATAAATCAGTTTGATAGCTTAAGTGAGTTGCTTGACGGTTACTACGGAGGAAAAGCTGAGAAGGATCGTGTGAAGCAGCAAGCTGGGGAATTAATTAGAAAAGTCAAAAATGATTTAGCTAAACTTAAAAAGAAAACAAAGAAATTAGAACAATCATTGATTGATGCTGATCAAGCAGAGATTTACCGAATCAAAGGTGAATTACTGACGACATTTTTACATGATGTACCACGTGGTGTGACTGAGGTTTCTTTACTAAACTACTATGATGGAGATACACCTATCACTATTGCTTTAAATGAAACCCTAACGCCTAATCAAAATGCTCAAAAATATTTTCAGCGCTATCAAAAACTTAAAAACGGGGTTTCTAGTGTTAAAGAGCAATTAGAAAAAACAAAATATGAGCAAATCTATTTAGAATCTGTTTTAGCTCAATTAGATATGGCAACGCCACAAGATGTGGAATTGATTAAAGAAGAGCTTGTTGCTCAAAGGTATATTAGATTAAAATCTAAACAGAAAACCAAAAAGAAAACTGCTCTATCTAAGCCTAATCAATATGAATCAAGTGATGGTGACATGATAATGGTCGGTAAAAACAATTTACAAAATGATCAATTAACACTAAAATCATCAAGTAAAACAGATATTTGGTTACATGCTAAAGATATCCCTGGTTCACACGTTGTCATTAAAAATAGCCAACCTAGTGAGCAAACACTTTACGAAGCAGCTCTTCTTGCTGCCTATCATTCGAAATACCGATTATCAGCTTCGGTACCAGTTGATTATGTTGCTATTAAACATCTTAAAAAACCAAATGGTGCCAAACCTGGTTATGTCATTTATGAAAATCAAAGAACATTGTTTGTAACACCTAGTGAAGAAGAAGTTAATCAGATAAAAAAAATTAAGTAGGAGTAAATATTATGAGATATCGTATTGTTTTAATTGGAGTTATTGGTATAGCCTTAATGGTTTTTGCCTTTAGCTATGTTGTTTATGGTTTATTATTTAAAAAGAAATTAAAAAATAAAACTTGGAATGTGATAATGGTTATTGTCTTTATCTTAGGTGGGGCTTTACTTTATTCACCAGCTAGACAATACATTGATTCAAAAGAAAATAGGCAAACAACTACCAGTCATGTTGTTGAATATAATGGTAAAAAAATCAAAACAGAGGCCAATGCTAAAGAACGCCTCACACTCCCATCTGTCTATGGAAGTATTGATGCAACTCACCCTTCTGTTATTTCTTTTGAAGAGCCTTGGCATGGGTATCGCTACTGGATGGCAGTGACGCCTTATCCAGAAGGAAAAGCACTTTACGAAAACCCTCATGTGTTTAAATCAAATGACTTAATTTCATGGGTACCTGATGAGAGTAATCCACTAGACGAGCCTGTTAGTGAGAAATTCAATAAGAATGGGACACCTATGCAATATGATTCAGATACGCATATTATCTATAATAAAGAAGATAAACGCTTAGAAGTTTTTTGGCGCTATGTGGATGATGTGAGTCATGAATTTATCATCTATAGAAGAACGTCATCAAATGGAGAAGATTGGACGAAAAAAGAAGAGATTTACCGAGCTGATAGACGTAAGGAAGACATGCTTTCTCCTGCATTCATTAAAGATGAAGATGGTTATAAATTATGGTATGTTGCTGATGGTTATCGCATTTGGTATCGTGAAAGTAAAGATGGTTTTAACTGGAGTAAACCAACTGAAGTAGAAGTACCTTATGAGGTAGAAGGTATGAAGCATTGGCATTTGGATGTTCAACCAACAGACCTAGGTTATGAAATGGTTGTAGTTGGTTTCAAATCAACAGCTGAAAACAACTTGTCTGATCGTCATGTCATGAATTTATATTATTCAAAATCTAAAGACAATAAAAATTGGGATACCTTACAACCCATTATTTTCCCAACTCAAAATAAAGAAGGTTTTGATGGTAAAGGTCTCTATCGTAGTGCCCTGCTAAAAGAAGATGGAAATTATTATGTTTTTTACAGTGGTATTGGCTATGATGAAACTAGAGGTGTCTCAATTGCAACAGGTAAAGACATTATGAATTTAAAAGGAATGGACTTTACTAACTATAAGAATCTAATCAAAGACTAAAAAAAGCGAAAAAGCCTCAATGACTAAGCAAAAGTCATTGAGGCTTTTTTATTATGTATTTCTTTGGTACGTTTCATAGTCATGAGCATATTTATTATCTTCATTAACTGTTCCTTCGCTCACACTAACTAAATTCCACTCATCCCAGTCTAAATAAGGAAAATATGTATTCCCTTCAAATCTTTCTTTAATGAACGTCCGATAAAGAACATCTGTATGAGGAAGAAAAGCTTTATAGATATCTCCTCCACCCGCGATAAATGTAATGCCTTCAAACTCTTCAGAAAAAGCTAAAACTTCTTCAACAGAGTGCATTACAGTTGCACCATTGCCATCATAATCCTTATCAGAGGTTAGTACAATGGTTTGTCGATTTGGAAGTAAACCCTTTCCCATTCCTTCAAAGGTTTTTCTTCCCATCACAATCACATTGTCTTCTGTCATTTGTTTGAAGAATTGTAAATCATTTGGTAAATACCACGGTAAGACATCCCCCTTACCTATCAAACCATCCTCATCTTGTGCCCAAATTGCTGCTATCATAGTTCTGTATCCTCCGTCATCCCACTACACCGCAATCGGTGCTTTTATACTCGGGTGTGGGTTGTATCCTTCTAAAGTTATATCATCCATATCAAAATCAAAAATAGAGAGTTTTTCTTGATTTAAACATAGAGTTGGTAAATCTTTTGTATCACGATTCAATTGTTCATTCATTTGGTCAACATGATTACTATACAAGTGAGCGTCTCCGATTGTATGAACAAAATCCCCTACTTCTAGATTAGTTTCATGTGCAATCAGATGTGTCAATAAGGCATAACTTGCAATATTGAAAGGGACACCTAGAAATACGTCGCCACTTCGTTGGTACAACTGACAACTTAATTTACCATCTGCCACATAAAATTGGAATAAAGAATGACACGGCGGCAATGCCATATTAGGTACATCCTCAGGGTTCCATGCAGAGACAATCAAACGTCTAGAATCAGGAGTTTTTTTAATCATATCAATGACATTTTTCAATTGGTCAATCGTTTCACCTGTTGACGTTCTCCATTTTCGCCACTGAGAGCCGTAAATGTTCCCTAACTCACCATGCGTGGCGGCAAATTCTTCATCTGTCAAAATACGTTGTCTAAAGTTTGCTAATTCTTTTTGATATTCTTCATTAAACGCGCTATCTACCAGAGACTTGCGACCAAAGTCAGTCATATCTATCCCTGTGTAATCTTGGCTGTTAACAAAGCGTTCAAATGCCCACTCATCCCAAATATGATTGTTATTTTCTAATAGGTATTTGATATTTGTGTCCCCTTTAATAAACCAGAGTAATTCACTTTTTATTAGTGAGAAGGGAACGCGTTTTGTCGTTAGCAAAGGAAAACCTTTTGATAAATCAAAGCGCATTTGGTAACCAAAAATACTTTTCGTTCCTGTTCCTGTTCTATCACTCTTATCAAATCCATCCTTTAAGATAGTTCTACCTAATTCTAGATATGATTCTTCCATTTTATGTTCATTCCCATCTCTAATCATCTGCTAAGTTACTTAAGTACTCCCAACGTTCCATCTTGTCTTCTAGTGCTGCTTCAGTAAGCGACACTTCTTTTTGTAAATCTTGTAACGTTGTAGCATCACTACTATTTTCAAGCATTTGACTATTCAAGTCATCTACCTGATTCTCAAGTGCGGCAATCTCATCTTCAATGGTTGCCCATTCCTTTTTCTCATGATACGACAATTTATTTTTCTTCACTTCTTTTGTTTTTGTCTCAACCTTATTTTCAGTTAGAACTTTAGCTGTCTTATTTACTTGTAGTGTTTGTGCTTCTTGATAAGCCACATAATCACTCATTGAGCCAACATAAGACTCTATAATAGCATCTCCTTTAAACACTAATAATTTATTCATTGTTTTATCTAGGAAATAACGATCATGACTAACTGCAATTACAGCACCAGGAAAGGTTTGTAAATAGTCTTCTAAAATAGTTAAGGTTTCAATATCTAAATCATTTGTCGGCTCATCTAAAAGTAGTACATTTGGTTGCTGGATCAAGATACTTAGTAAATACAGGCGACGTTTTTCTCCACCAGAGAGCTTACTAATAATGGTGCCATGAGAGTGTCTTGAAAATAAAAAGCGCTCTAACATTTCTGTGACACCTATTACAGAACCATCTTGTTGTTTTACTTCCTCAGCTTTTTCTTGTAAAAATTGAATCATTCGTTTCGATTCATCTAATTGCTCATTTTCTTGTGTATAGTAGCCAATTTTCACTGTTTCTCCAAGTTCCATCACCCCTGAATCTAGGGGGATTCTACCTGCAATAATATTAAGTAAAGTTGACTTACCAGAACCATTTTCACCAGTGATTCCTAAACGTTCTTGCGTTTGAATCAGTAGCTCAAAATCCTTTAAAATAACTTTGTTTTCAATGGTATAATCAGCATGCTCCATCTGTAAAACCTTTTTACCTAAGCGTTGTGTTGCAATTGATATTTCCATGTCATTTTCTTGAGAAAATTGTGATACTTTATCCTTCAAGTCATGGAATCTATTAATTCTTGCCTGCTGTTTTGTTCCACGAGCTTTAACACCAGCACGCATCCAAGCTAATTCTTGCTTAAATAATTGTTTATTTTTATGTAGACTCTTTTGTTCTACTTCTTCCCTTTCAGCTCTTTGAATCAAATACGATTCATAATTCCCTGTGTATTCAAAGATAGAGCCTTCTGATAATTCAATGATTCTATTAGTCACACGATCTAAGAAATAGCGGTCATGGGTAATAACAATTAATGCTCCTTGGTAACTTGTTAGAAAATCTTCTAGCCATCTAATACTCTCATAGTCTAAATGGTTAGTTGGCTCATCTAACAATAATAAATCTGGTGATTGAATCAACACTTGAGCCAAACCAAGACGCTTTTTTTGACCACCAGAGAGCTCTGATACTTTTTTATTTAAAAACAAAATGCCTAATTTACTCAAAATTGTTTTAGCTTTTGTTTCAGCAACCCAAGCATCTTCTTTATTCATGTTAGCTTCGGCCTTTTCATAGTTCATCTGAACGACTGAGTCTTCCCCATTTTTTGCTAGTTCTTCTAATGCTAATTCATAAGCTTTAATGGCTTGAATCATGGGTGTACTTTCATCAAATACAGCATCAATCACCGTTACGTCATCTGGAAATTTTGTTTCTTGTGATAAGTAACCAATAGTATAGTCATTAGGGTAGTCTAGGGTTCCATTTTCTGTGTGGTCCACACCAGATAATACCTTCATCAAGGTTGATTTACCAGTACCATTAATACCAATTAAACCAATTCTATCTTTTTCTTTAACCATAAAAGAAACGTCAGCTAGCAATTGTTTTGTTCCATAAGATTTTTCTAAATTATCAGCTCTTAATATCTTCAAACCTTCACCCTTTTCTAGCTTAATCTCTACTATTCTAACAGATATCAAAAATTGAAACAAGATGAGTTAGACGAAGATTAAACCGCGACATACTTAATTTGAACTCGATTTGTTCATTAACAATTAACTTTATAAAACCAATAAAACAATGAGGTTGATTTTTATCTATTTAATTAATTTATCACTCTACAATTGCCACTTGTTTATTACCTAGTTATAATTTATAAAGAATACTATTAAGGAGGGGTTGCGTCAAGAATTATGTGTAAATGGAAAATCCATTCCATTTTTTTAAGTTAAAACATTGATTCTAATGTATCTTGTATTTCCTTAAATCCTTTATGTACTCTGCCTAAAAATTTTTGGTTATATTCATTGAACTGAGAAACAAGGAATCTCTCCAGAGATTCTTCATTAGGAAATTGTTCTTTTCTCTTTGTATATTTTTTTAACTGTTTATTAAATCCCTCAATCAAGTTAGTTGAGTAGATAGTTCTTCTGATTGATGGTGGGAAGTTATAGAAAGTTAATATAGCAGGATTCAAGAGTAATTTAACTACTCGTGGATACTGCTTTTTCCATTTATCTATCATAAAACTTATTTGATTCATAGCTTCTTCTTTTGAAGCTGCTTGATAAACCAATTTGAAATCATTACAGACTTCTTGTCGATCACTAACACGAACCTTATGAGCAATATTTCTAGAGATATGGACACAACATTGTTGAAATTGAGCATTTGGATAGACACTATGGATACTATCGTGAATACCACTTAAACCATCAGTTACAACTAATAAAACCTCTTCTAAACCACGATCTTTTAAATCTTGAAGTATCTCTTTCCAAACATAAGCAGATTCGGTTGGAGCAATAGTAAATCCTAGAACCTCTTTGGTTCCATCCAATCGAATGCCTATCACAATATAAACGGCTTCTTTTGATACGGTTTGTCTCTTTAAAGGAATATGAGTAGCATCCATAAAAATGACTGAGTATTTAGCTTCTAAAGTTCTTTCTTTAAAAGCCAAAACATCTTCAGATACGATTTTACTCATGTTTGAAATAGTTTGTGGTGTGTAATAATGACCATACATTTTTTCAATTAGATCAGAGATTTCAGACATAGTGATCCCTTTTTTAAATAGCTGAATAATAGTAGTTTCTAAGGAATCATTGGTTCTTTTATAGGCTGGTAATGTTTGTTGGGAAAATTCTCCATTTCTATCTCTAGGAATCACCAAATTTAATTCTCCATATTCTGTTTTAAATGAACGTGAGTAATTCCCATTGCGGGAATTACCTGAATTAAATCCAGCTCTATCATACTTTTCGTAGTCAAGAAACGCTGTTAATTCAGCCTGTAATAATGAGTTGATAGCGAGTTCTAAATGACGACGAAATAAATCATCTAAATCACCTTTATTAATTAGTGTTTCCATTATTTCTGTAGTAAAATGAGTCATGAGAAAGTCCTCCTATAAAATTTCTGTGTCGTAACTTTAATTTTACAGAATGGACTTTCTCTTTTTCTACCCTAAATTTCTATTTACACAAAATATTTTACCCTATCTAAGGAGGACTTTATGACACTAAATAATGATATAGACAACATGTTTAATGATATTAGGTTATTTTGCCTCTGAAGTACACTGTATCGAATTTATTGGAAAAAGCAAAGAAATTAATGTTAAAAAATTGTCAGAACATTTTTTTATGACTCGTGGCGCAATGAGTAAAATCACAAAAAAATAAATTGATAAACAAGCCATTACAAGTTATCAAAAAGATGACAATAAAAAAGAGAGCTTTTACTTACTCAAGAAGGACAGCGTATTTTTGATACCCATGAATCACTTCACCAAACCTTTAGAATGCGTGATCAAGACATATTAGATGAACTGACAGATGAAACAATTAAAGAAATTAACTATTTTTTAAGACGTTATAATGACCATTTATCTAATGAAATTGATAAAGAATCCCTAAAAAAATCATAATAACCATCTCTTGAGACTGATATTAAACTGCTTTCTTTTTTAGTAGCGCCCTACGTCAGTCAAGCAAATCATCAAACGATTATTGTAACAATGCTTATTTCAATCTATGCATTATTTGTCTTTTTTTCTTCTCCATTATGGGTAGCCTAAGTGATAAATATGATAAACGTCCTATTTTACTCATTAATCTTTTAGGCTCTTCCTTGGGATTTTTTATTTTTGGTGTTGGTGGTGCCTTATGGGTTTTATTTGTAGGAAGAATCATCGAAGGGATAACTGGTGGTATTATTGGGACTCTTTTTGCTTACTTTTCTGATTTAGTTCCAAAAAAAGAACGTACCAAATATTTTGGCTGGATTAGTGCAGTTGCTGGGGTTGGTTCTATGGCTGGTCCTATTTTAGGAGGAGCTTTAACTATCTTTGGCCTTAAAACACTCTTTTTTCCTACACTACTTGGTGTTATCTTTTGTTTTACAGCTCTTTTATACACAAAAAAACTATCAGAGTGACAATCTGTACTCTGATAGTTTTGTTTTTTAGTTTTTATTTAAAATTCAGTACTATATAAATCTTTTACTGTTTTATCAGCATCAATGACAATGTATAAACGGCCATTTTTACCAATTTTTGTTGTTTGATAAACATTATCTAGACCTTCTTGTCCAGGCGTTTCTTTGTCTTTATACGGGAAGTATATTAAATCACTAGAACCATCATTAAACATGATATCCATTTTTTCAATATCTTGATATTTTAAAGCTCTCTCGAACATACCTGACTCTAATCCACCCTGGTTGATATCATCAGTTTGTACATGATCTGCTTCACTAAGTACTTCAATTCTAAAGCCCTCACAAGGGTTAATTTTTTGGAAGTCACTTCCTTTAATTCTACCGTAACTAGTTGATACTTTACTTATCCATAAATCGCCAATACAGTCTCGGTCGATAGTCCAAGTTTCATCGTTTCTAAAATAAAATTTAAATCCTACCATTGTTTTTGTCATAGATAGTCTCCTCTTTCTATATTACAGTCTTAGAATATTTACTACACTTAAAGTATAACATGTTTACTCGTGAAAATGAATAACTTTATTAAACTTTTCACAAATTAAATTCATTATTGCAATTGACTCATAAATTTTTCTGAGTCCACCTTAACTCGCTTGTGAGCACCACTAGCAACAAGCATATCCTGCTCGTAAACATCATAAACAAACTCAAACAACTTGCCATCTGTTTGGACTAACTCACAACTTACTTTCACACGAGCACCTATTCTAGTTGGTCTTAAGTGCTTAATATCAATAAATGCCCCAACTGTTGTCTCACCATTTTCCAACTCTTCATCAAGACTTAACATACAAGTGTGCTCCGCCATTGCAACCACTCTAGGAGTAGCTAAAACTGGTAGACTACCTGAACCTATTTCTTTTGCAGTATCTTCTTTTGTTACTGTAAAATTCATATTATAAACTGTCATCTCTATTCCCCTCTTTTTTAGCTGTGTTGACTAACTCAACATAAGTATTTTCAATATCTTCATGTAAAACATTAGCTTCTAATTTTTTTAATAATTTACCCAACCAAGGCCCAGGTGTCTTACCCAACTCCTTAGCCAGCTCAGAGCCTGTAATATTTAAATCTTTTAATTGCTTAATAGGCAGTGATTGGTACAACTCTAAACTTGCTTCAACATTATAAGCTAATCCAAAAAATGCTCTAGCTTGCTCTACAAGACTAATAACATCTACTCCTGAGTGATAAAGCATATCTGCTGTCCAATCACTATCTAGGCGCTTAGAATACATAACTAGAGCATCTTGAGTCACCTGACTTAATTTCTTTGAGACTTTCCAAGGTGATAAAAATGTTTTAGCTGATGTCACATCTAAAGCAATAAACAAGCATAACCAAGCTATCTCTTCTGAATCTAACTTCATTAAGGGGTTTATTTTAGAAAATGCCATTAACTCAAATTCTTTCATCTCTAAATTAGGGCACTGAGTATGGCATTTTGTCTCAACAAAAGCCCTTAATCCTTTTTCACGACTATCTCCCATTAGTAATTTAACCCATTCTACATAAATACGCTCAATAGCAATTTTTGATAGTAACTCATGATTATTTAAAATAGCCATCTTTGTATGACTTTCAATCTCAAAATCTAATTGGCTAGAAAATCTAAGTGCTCTCATCATACGTAGAGCATCTTCATTAAACCTCTCAAAAGCATCACCAACTGCTACAATCACTCTATCTTCAATCGCCTTAATCCCATTAAATAAATCAATAATATCTCCATTAGTCGTCATCGCTAAAGCATTCATAGTAAAATCACGACGTTTTAAATCTTCCTCTAGAGAACGAACAAATACGACTTCATCTGGTCGTCTGTAATCCTGATAGGTTGATTCGGTTCTAAACGTTGTGACTTCGTATTGATGTTCTTTATCTAAAACAAGCACTGTACCGTGTTCTATTCCTACATCTATCGTGCGTGGGAATATTTGCTTCACCTCTTCTGGAAAAGCACTTGTAGCAACATCAACATCATGAATCTTATGACCTAAAATTAAATCTCTAACACTCCCACCTACAAAGTAGGCTTCATGACCTGCCTCAATAATTCTTTCTAAAATTGGTAATGCTTCTTTAAACTCAATCGGTAAATTTATTTCTGTCATACTAGCCTTCCTCTTCAATCATCTCTTCTAAATGATTATCATCATCATATCTTTCAAAACGATGGCTATCTCGGTTATGAAATTTTTGCATGTTTTCATTAAATACCTCTGTTAAGTCAATATCTAAAGAATTTGCCATAATAATCGCCACAATCAACACATCTCCTAATTCTTCGGAAATTGTTTTAGGCAGCTCATCACTTTTCTTAAGTTTCTCCCCGTAATGATGGTTAACCTCTCGTGCTAACTCACCAACTTCTTCTGTTAAACGAGCTAGTTGTGCTAGTGGAGAAAAATAACCCGTTTTAAATTGACTGATGTAATCATCGATTTCTTGTTGCATCTCTTTCATTGTTTTAGCTTCTCTCATTGGTATGCTCCTTTAATGATAGTTCTTGTTGAGTTTGTCTGCAAGTGGTAATATGATACTGTTGTTATTGATTATTGGAGGGATTTTTAAATGCGTATAAGTAAACAGCTCATTATTAATTGTATCATGATTTTTATTGGTGCGAGTATTTTTAGTTTTGGTTTGGTTAATTTTAATATGGCAAATAAACTAGCTGAAGGTGGGATGACAGGGATTGCCTTAATTATTTATAACTTATTTAATGTCTCTCCTGCCATTACCACCTTAGTATTAAATATACCATTAATTATCATTGGTTTAAAATTTCTTGGGTTGGAAGCTTTGTTTTTAACTCTAGTAGGAACCTTTTCTTTGTCGGCTAATATTTGGATTTGGCAACAATTTCCACTTTATATTTCAGTTGACCATGACCTTTTAATTGCCGCTTTACTGGCTGGTATTTGTGGTGGTTTTGGTAGTGGTATCGTCTATAAATTTGGTGGTACAACCGGGGGTACTGACATTGTCGCTAGAATTATTGAAAAGAAATTTAATTTAACTATTGGTAGATCTCTATTATTATTAGATTTATGTGTGCTACTTTTGTCTTTAACCTATTTATCATTAAAAGAGATGATGTATACTCTAATTGCAGTCTTTGTTTTTAGTCAAGTTGTTGATTTTGTACAAGATGCCTCTTATGGTGCTAAAGCTATCTTAATTGTTTCAAACAAAGATAAAGAGATTGGTGAAAAAATCATGGCAGAAATGGGTAGAGGAGTAACTTATATTAAAACTCAAGGGGGCTATTCTAAAAAAGAGCGTGATATGGTTTATTGTGTTTGTAGCATGAGCGAGATGAATAAGGTGAAAGAAATTAGTCATGAGATTGATGACACTGCTTTTATGACTATTTTTACTATTAATGAAGTTTTAGGCGAAGGATTTTCATATGAAGAGATGATGGAAAAAATCGAAGGTGATCTTCAATAACTATAAATAAAGCATCAAACAAGATACACTACAACGTCTTGTTTGATGCTTTTTTTAGTTTATTTCATTCGTTCTTTTAATTCTTTTGATAAAGATAAAAATTGTTCTTCATCACCTTTGTCCACAGCAATATCAATGGCTTTCCTCAATGATTCGATTACATAATTTTCTTCTTTTTGAATAAAAAAATCATTTAATTCATTATAAATAGTTTCATCAATTTGCTCTTTTTCTTCTTTCTTTAAGAAAGGATTATCTTCTAAAACAGATTGATAAAGGGCATTATGATAATGATTTTCAAATAATATATCCACATACAAAGGTTCACGCCAATTCATACGAATGTCATGAAATATCTGTTCAGTATCAGTGAATTGCATGCCCTCTTTTGTTAAAAATAAATGTGGACCAACACCTAAAGACTGATCTTTTATCGTCAGTCCTCGTTTAGTTTTATCTGCCTGCTCAACAAAAACAACACGATTAAGAATAACATCATGATTAATCAAGTAATTAAGAATCCAATACGATTCTCTGTTATAAAATTTGACTGACTCAATTAACCAATTAATAAATTTCTTTTTTTCTTCTAATGTTGTCATATGCTCACCACCGATCGTTTTCTAGTAAAGATACTATCATTAAATCATCTGGAACCTCCGCCAAATATTTTTGTAGGAGTTCTTTAGCTTCCTCAAGTTTGCCTTCTTCACGTAAAAACAAACCATAATCTTTTAAGAAATCTGCTTCAATATCCATATATGGATAGGCTAGTTCATAATAGTCATTTGCTTTTTCAAACTCTTCTAATCCATTATGAGCTTGAGCTAGGTACCAATGAGCCATCCCTTGTTCTTTGTTATCTAGTGTTGAGATAATCTGGATAATATCTTCAAATTCTTCTTCTTTCACTAAAAATTCAGCTAGTTTTAATTTTGATAAATCACTATCTAACTCTAGTGAAATTACCTCTTCTAAATACTGACGAGCCTCATCTTTTTGGTTTAACTGGTATGCAGATTCTGAAGCTAAATGATACAGAACTGTCTCGTATGGGTTTTTCATAATACCTGCTTCAGCAATCTGTAATGCCTCTTCATGACGACCCTCATCATAAAGAATTTGCGCTAGAGGATAGTATACTTGATGGAATTCCTCATCCATCGACATGACTCTTTCTAACATCGAAATACTTCGTTCATTTTCTTTCACTTGATAGTAACATAGAGCTAATTGGAATAACTTTTCAATGGTTTCTTTTTCTTCGATGGATTTTTCTAAAAACTCGATAGCTTCTTCATACTCACCAATACGAGATAAAGATACACCTATACGCTCGTCAATATCAATAGGGGAATCAAAACTAGGATAATGTTTTAAAAGATCCATATAGGCTTCAATAGCTTGTGAATACCCTTCACTAGCAAAATAAAGTTCACAAAGAGCCAAATCAATTAAAGGCTCTGTAGGTAATAAGACCTTAGCTTCTTTTAATTTTGACTCACTGACTTCTGGTATACCTAACATTTGATAAATATCGGCTGTCGTTAATAAGCTTTGAGCATAAACATCACTTTCTGGAGATACTTGCTCTAACCAAGTAAACGCCTCTTCAATTTTATCTTCCTCAATGGCAATTTCTGCTAAAGAGATTTTTAAAGCATCTTCTTCAGGATTTTCTTCTAATAAATTTTTAAATAATTCGTTTGCTTCTTCTAAAAAACCAATTTGGAATAAGTTATCTGCTAATTGTAATTTTTCTTCTGGTAAATCTTGACTCAAAGCTTCATTGAAATGAACACTGGCTTGAGCTAGGTCACCTTCTGAAATAGATTCAAGCATTTTTTTACTATATGACATTTATAATCTCCTCATTTTCTTACAGCTTTGTTCTATTACAAAAATAGAGCTATTTAATAACTTAAGTATATCAAAAATTACTCTAAAAATAAAAAAATAGCCATAATTGGCTATAGAATGTTATTTTCTTTGGAAAAAAGATGAAATAGCGACAATAATCAGAGCACCTAATATCGATGGAACAAGAGCCATACCTGCTAATTGTCCACCCCAATCACTACCAAATAACCGTTGACCAATCGCTGCACCAAGTAAACCAGCTACGATGTTAAAAAAGCAGCCCTTTGAATCATTTCCAACAATCATACTAGCTATTGACCCAATTAAAGAGCCAACAATTAAAATCCAAATCCAATACATATTATCACTATCCTTTATTTCTATTAAAAAAGAACAAGTATTGATGACAATACTTGTTCAACTTATTTCATTATTTTACTGCATCTTTTAAAGCTTTACCTGGTTTAAATGCAGGTACTTTGCTTGCAGCGATTTGAATTTCTTCACCTGTTTGAGGGTTGCGACCTTTACGTGAAGCTCTTTCACGAACTTCGAAGTTTCCGAAACCGATTAATTGAACTTTTTCACCTTCAGCTAAGAATTCTTGAATTGATGTAAATACAGCGTCAACTGAAGCTGTAGCATCTTTTTTAGTTAAGCCAGTTGCTTCTGCAACTTTTTCGATTAATTCTGCTTTGTTTGCCATTTTTTGTTTCACCTCCCTGAAAAAGAATCGATGTATAAATTGACATCATATTCTAGGCAACTATTTTTGAGTGGTCCAAAAATAGTCGATAGAAATATTTCGAATCAATATTTCCTTAACAAAGATACCATAAGAAGCGTGAGTTATCAAGGTTTTTAAAGCTTTTCACACGTCTTTTTCTACTTTTTAAAACTTGTTTGCCAAAATAAACAAATTATGATAAAATGCACTATTTTCTTCTTCTAGCAATGATTCGAATAGGTGTTCCTTCAAATTCAAAGGCACGTCTGATTTGATTTTCTAAAAATCTAAGATATGAAAAATGCATTAGTTCTTCTTCATTTACAAACACGACAAATGTTGGTGGTTTAATAGCAACTTGTGTCGCATAAAAGATTTTTAATCGTTTACCTTTATCTGTTGGTGTCGGATTAATAGCAACAGCATCCATAATCACATCATTTAAAATAGATGATGGAATTCTTAGACGTTGATTTTGACTCACTGTTTCAATAATATCAGGTAATGTATGCAAACGTTGTTTTGTTTTAGCTGATACATAGACGATTGGAGCATAATCTAGGTAACGGAATTCTTTACGAATATCCTCTTCAAATTCTTTCATAGTATGGTTATCTTTATCAAGTGTATCCCACTTATTCACAACAAGAATAATACCTTTACCAGCATCATGAGCAAATCCTGCAATACGTTTATCATACTCACGAATACCCTCTTCAGCATTTAAAACAACAAGAACCACATCTGAGCGGTCAATGGCTCTCATAGAACGCATAGCACTATATTTTTCAGTATTTTCGTAAACTTTTCCTTTTTTACGCATACCAGCTGTATCAATCATAACAAATTCTTGACCTGTATCTGATACAAATGATGTATCAATTGCGTCTCGGGTTGTTCCTGCAATGTTAGAGACAATTACTCGCTCTTCACCTAACATAGCATTAATCAATGAAGATTTTCCAACATTAGGGCGTCCAATTAAACTAAAACGAATAATGTCATCCTCTTCTTCAACTGTTACTGGAGCAAAATGTTTCACCACTTCATCCAATACATCCCCAATACCAATACCATGACTTCCTGAAACTGGAATTGGATCACCTAATCCTAAAGCATAAAACTCATAACTATCATTTCTCATCTCAGGATTATCTACTTTATTAACAGCTAAAATAACTGGCTTGTCACTTTTATATAAAATTTTAGCAACATATTCATCAGCATCTGTAATACCCTCACGACCACTTGTCACAAGTAAGATAACATCTGCCTCTTCAATAGCAATCTCTGCTTGATGTTTAATTTGATCCATAAATGGTTCATCACTCATTTCAATACCACCTGTATCAATGATACTAAATTCTCTGCCTAACCACTCAGAGTGAGCATATATTCTGTCGCGTGTAACCCCTGGTGTATCTTCTACAATTGAAATTCTCTCACCAGCTAAACGGTTAAATAGTGTTGACTTTCCAACGTTAGGACGACCAACGATGGCTAATGTAGGGATTGACATAGTCATTCCTCCTTTATTCTTTTCTATTCCTCATGTAGTGTACCGTGTCATAAGGTTTGGTGCAAGTAAAAGGTTGATTTAAAAGAAATAAATAAAAGCTATATTAACGAATATTTCGCCAATATAGCTTTTTGAATAAAGATAAGTTTACTCGTTATCTAAAAGGTCATCACCAATCATGTCGCCAATTGTAAAGCCTGATGATTCTTCCATCTCGACGTACTCTTCTTCAACAACCTCTTCCTCAGCTTTTTCTTCTAAAGCTTTAATACTCAAGCCAATTCGTCTTGTATCTCCATCAACATCAAGAACTTTAACTTGAACACTCTCACCTTCAGTTAATACTTCGTGAGGTGTTGCAATATGGTTGTGTGAGATTTGAGAGATATGAACTAAACCTTCAACTCCTGGGAACACTTCTACAAAAGCTCCAAAAGTTGTTAGACGTTTTACAGTTCCTTCAAGTACTGTATCAACGCTTGCTTTTGTTTCGATATCATCCCAAGGTCCAGCTTGAGTTTCTTTAATTGATAAAGAAATACGTTCTTTTTCAGGATCAATGCTTAATACTTTTACTTGTACTTTATCTCCTACACTTAGTACGTCTTCTGGTTTTACCACATGAGCATGAGAAATTTCAGATACATGAACTAAACCATCTACACCACCTAAGTCAACAAAAGCTCCAAAGTTTGTCAGTCTAGCTACATCGCCTTCAATAACATCACCTGCTAAGATTTTAGAGAAGATTTCAGCTTTTGCTTCTGCTTTTTCTGCTTCTAGAACTGCTCTGTGTGATAAGATTAAGCGATTTTCACTTGGTTCAATTTCAATAATTTTATATGTTAATGTTTTACCTTTATAATCTGAAAAATCTGAAATAAAACGATCTGAGACCATTGAAGCTGGAACAAATCCACGTACACCAGCATCTACGATTAAGCCACCTTTAATAACGTCAGTCACAGGCGCTTCAATCAACTCACCATTTTTAAATTTCTCTTCGATTTCTACCCAAACTTTTTTAGCATCTAAACGACGTTTTGAAAGTAAGTAGCTTCCATTTTCTTTGTCTTTTCCAATTTCAGAGATAACAACTAAATCAATCACATCTCCAATTGCAACAACATCTGTAGCTTGTTCAACAGGGAGAGTTGATAATTCTTTTAATGGTACGACACCTTCAACACCAGCGCCAATAATTCCAATAATAACTTGTTTGCTATCATCAATCGTTAAGACTTCACCTTTTACTATGTCGCCCACTTTTACTTCTTGTACACTATCCATTGCGTCTAACATTGTTTCATTGAATTGCTCTGTCATAATCCTTTTCCTCCTAAAATAACAACAAATGTTCAAAAATTATTGCCCTATCTTTATTTTACCTAAAAAAGAAATGATTTACCAGTAATATAGATATATTAGCCTAAAATCATTGATTATGTATATTTAAGTAAGTGAGATTCAATCGCACTTACCACATCATCAATCCCCATACCTGTTGTATCCAAACGAATGGCATCACTGGCCTGAACTAAGGGAGACTCTTTTCTTGTTGAGTCATATAGATCTCTTTTTTCAATATCTTGCTTAATTGTTTCTAAAGGCACATCAATCCCTTTAGCTTGATTTTCCTTAAAACGTCTTTGAGCTCTTTCATCCACGCTAGCCACTAAAAATATTTTTAACGCTGCATTAGGTAAGACCACTGTCCCTATATCTCTACCATCCATCACAATATTATTCTCACTAGCAATGAGTTTTTGCCTGTTTACTAACTCTTGTCTGACAGCTTTATAAGCTGATACTTTTGATACGTTATTTGTAACGTCAATTGTTCTAATATCTTCTGTCACATCTACTCCATTAACATAAACATGTTGCATGCCATCAACATAATCAAAAGTAATCAACATATCATCTAAGACAGATAAAATAGCTGCCTCATCATCTAGGTTAGTCTGCTGTGACATTGATTGAAAAGTCACAGCACGATACATCGCACCTGTATCACAATATATATACCCATTTCTTTTAGCTAAAATTTTGGCAACGGTACTCTTTCCAGCTGAAGCTGGTCCGTCAATGGCTATTTGAATATTTTTTGTCATGATAAATTTCGTCCCTCTTCCTCATAATTAAAAAGTCGTCATAAAGACGACTTTTCATTATCTAATTCTAATAGATTGACCATCTTGTAAATTGTTAGGATCAATACCTGGGTTTAATTGATAAATTTCGTCAACTGATATCCCACTATTTTGAGCGATTCGCCAAACACTAATATTATCTCCTTGACCAAAGATGACAACATCTCCACCACTTGCTTGATTTTGATCTGCTGCATTATTGTCTACTTGATTATCTTCTGGAGCTTCACTCTTAGGTGCTTCTACATCCTCAAATGTGCTTGATGATGAACTTGAACTACTTGAGTTGCTTGATGATGAATCTGTTGTACTTTCTTTTGTTGTTGATTCTGTTGTACTTTCTTTTGTAGACTCTGATGATTTTGTTTCAGAATCTTTTGTTGTACTACTTTCAACAATAGAACTACTAATTTCAACTTTATTACCTGCATTCTTATTATCATCCATCTTAGAATAAAGAATAGCTACAGTTGGTACTAACACAATTAAAAATAGTAAAATAATTAAGATCACGATAAACCAGTTACGGCCACCTGAGCCACCTCGTCTACTTTTTCTTGAGCCCTCTTCGTACTCTTCATCATATATTGGCTGATCCCATGGTTCTTGTTCGTTTACATTATTATCTTTGTCTTTACTCAACGCAATACCTCCTCAAAACTTCTGAAACTATTCTATCATATAACTAGCTATCTGTCGCTTAAAATTTCTTTAAAAATAGGTTTTCTAATTTAGTGAATGGGCTACCTAGAGTATTAAAGGGTTGGTTTAACACTTCTTGTGTCGTCATTTCTGGCAGTTCACTCTGGCAAATATCACAACAATTATCTTGAATAATTTGACTGTTATTTTGAAAATAATCTAAAATAAACTGCCGACGACATGTCTCTAGTTGGCAAAAAGTTATCATATCATTAATTTTTTTTATTTGCTGAAATTTTTTTTCTGTAGTTTTCTCTTCAAATTTCTGTCTTTTTAGATCACTTTTTTTTATTTGACTGTACCATTTTTTTTGAGTGTCACTCATATATTGTTCTTGATCTCCCTCAATTAGTAGATCATTTTTTAAAAGAGTTAATAGCTCTTGTTTTTCTTGAAAGGTTTGATCTTTTAAAAAATAATGAATATGCTCATCACCTTCCTTATAAAGAACAATAGATAAACTTTGTAAGCCATCACGGCCAGCTCGGCCCGACTCCTGTACATAATCTTCTATACTGCTAGGTAAATGGTAATGGATAACAAATCGAATATTTTGTTTATTGATTCCCATACCAAAAGCACTAGTCGCACATAATATTTGGAGATGGCCACTTATAAATTGTTCTTGGATAACTAAGCGCTCACTAGCCGATACACCCCCGTGATAAACACCTATGCCAAGATCTAAATGTTGCTGAAGAAAGTCAGCGATTCTTTCTGCTTCTTTTTTACTTGAAAAGTAAATAATACCTGGGACTTTCTTATCTTTTAAAAAATCTAATAAAAAAGAGTGCTTGTCTTCAACATGGGCTATTTTATAAAAAATGTTGTCTCGGTTAACAGAGCAACTAATTTCTTCAAAAGAATCAGGTAAAAAGAGTTGCTCAATAATGTCTTCTTTAACAGCTGGGGTTGCTGTTGCAGTTAAAGCAAGTGTTAGCGGATGATTGAGTGCTGCTTTAACACTACTCAACTCTAGATAACTTGGTCTAAAATCATGGCCCCATTGAGAGATGCAATGGGCTTCATCAATGACAAATAGTGAAATAGTCAATTCTTTAAATGCTTGTAATACCTTAGGCTGACTTAGAGTTTCTGGACTAATGAAAATAAAACGATATTGATTTAACCGTTTAAACACAAAACGCCTTGCTTCTTTAGACATGAGGCTATTAATAGCTATAACCCTCTTCTCTCCGGTTTTTCTAATTAGTGAAACTTGATCTTCCATTAAAGAAATTAAAGGAGATACAATGACTGTCTGTCCATTATTTTGATAATAACTAGGGAATTGATAACACAAAGATTTCCCGGCCCCTGTTGGTAAAATAGTTAATGTATCGGATTGATTCAAAATAGATTGGATAGTCTCTTTTTGCCCTTCTTTAAAATCCTCAAAAGAAAAACGTGTATTTAAAAATGCTTTTAATTCATTCATCCTATCACCTCTTGTTCAACAAAATAAAATTGGCACCATCTAAATACATAAAATTCTAGTCCTTTAACACTCCTTACAACATCAGAATATTTCCAATTTTTAAAATCTGAGTTAACAGTTTGTTTATAAGCACTTATATTAAGCAGTATGTCTTTTGGAATAACGTTCCTAAGTTCTGTGATGGAGCTGGTGATAAATAATTCAATTAAATGATCACTAATAGTGCTTAATTTTAAGCGGCGCTGATTGGCAATTTCTTGGGGAGAGGCACCGTTTAAAAAAAGGCGTCTAGTCACATCTATTGACCCTGGTGGTAATTCCTCAAGAATAGAGCCAAAGAGTGAGAAAAAAATAGGGAATGCCTCTTTATTTTGATTCAAGTCATCTAATACTTTATGCAGTGCTGTCTTGTAAATCAAATACCCAGCAATTGGTGAGTAGTCCAGTAAGTTTGATATTTGGTTAATTGTTAGACCAACCTCATTAAAACCTGATAGTTGCTCAACTAATATAGATTGTTCAGTCTTGTTCAGACTAGTGATTACTTGTTTCCACTCTTCAAAAAATATAATAGGTAAATCAGCTTCTTTGTGGTGATCTAGCCAAACTTTCATTCGCATCTGGTGAAAAGCATCATTATCAATAGGTTCATATTGAGTAAATTCATGGACTTTATTTGATACTATCTGAGTAGCAAAACTTAGTCGTTGAAAAAATAATTGATCCACCCTATCATATTTCCTCTGTTTTAAATTCACCAACCTAAATGATTCCCACTGGACCTCTGCTTCACCTTCCTTACTTATTTGGACCTTATTATCATCGACTACAGTTAAATACCCCTTATCTACTAGCTGATAAATTATACGCGTAAAGTCTTGTTGTGACAACTTAGGAAATAAATTAAAAAAATCTAATAACCCATAAAATTTACCAAAGACAAGAATCGAACTAGTTTTCTTACCCTTTAGAAGGTGGTACAATGTGGTGTAGCGCATTGTTTCACCTGATTTAAAACAGTATAATATAACGTCTTCCATAGACATTAACCATCACCTCAAAGGAGTTTTTATTATGTTATGTCAAATTATACCAGAAAAATGTATCGCTTGTGGTCTTTGTCAAATCAAAGCACCAGATATATTTGACTACTATGACAATGGTATTGTTAAATTCGTTGACTCTAAGGATTTAGAAAAAGAAGTTTTGGAGCCTATACCAAATGATTTAATGAATGCTTATCAAGCTTGTCCTACTAGAGCTATTGTTTTAAAAAAAGCTAACCCAGACTATTAAGGGTTAGCTTTTTTTCATCTAATGTCATTAAAATTTGTTGTGCAACATATTCACTAAAGATTTTACTACCTTCTGGAACCATATGTACTCCGTCTTCTTCAAACCAACTATCTTGCCCTTGAGCATAATCATGCCAGTTAATTAAGTGAGCATTTTCATAACGATACTCTGTATTAATTAACTCATCATTGACTCCTTTTTGCCAAGGTCTATCAACTAATGTGTTCACGAAAAATACGGGTTTGTTACCGATTGGTGCCATAATTTTATCAATGTCATTGTCTGTAAAACTTCCATTAGTTCCTAACACGACTAGGACAACATCACCCATTTTTTCTTCTTTTTCAACTTCTTTAAAAACAGGCTCACTGTCCATTAATTGTCGACCAACATCGGCCTCAATATAACTTTTTGGAAATATCTCTTTGAAGCTAGGTGCTGCACTTAATAAGACTGAATCCCCAATAGCTGTCATATTCATCTCAGCTGCTTGCCTTTGCTGGCCTTTAGTTAACATACTACCTTCCACCAGCTCATCATCATCTTTTTGACTCTTTGACACCTTAGTTTCAGAAGACGCCTCATTCTTGGCATCCTCTTGACTTTGTTTTTCTAATAGCTCTTTGTTTTTTTCTAGCTGTGCCTGAAGTTTTGCAGCATCTTCTGTCTTCCCAGTTGGAGCTACTACAAAGCCATATGAAAATGGTACAAGTAATATGATAGCTACCACAAGTATATTCTTTTTAATCTTTTTAGTTTGACTTACTTTTTTATTTTTTCTTTTTGTTTTTAGCCCTCTAACAATTCTATAAGTTATCTCTGACAATACTAAGATGATAATCAGTTGAACTAAAACATGGTAAAAAGTATTTTCACCATTCCACTTAACTTGATCGTTATAGACGACTATCACAGGGAGTTGCCATAAATAAATTTCATAACTTCTAGAACCAATCCACTTAATAAAAGGATTACTTAATGAAGCACTAAATTTGGGAACATTCACAATCATACCTAAACAAATAGCAGCAATCAGACTATATGTAAACATACCACCTCGGTATATAAAACCATTAGAATCTCTAAATATAGCTAAGCAGACAATCACTAAGATTAAACTACTTAGAAAAATCACTAATTTTTTTGTTTGTTTCATATTTTTAAGTTTTTGTTCATAGATTCGTAGCATAAAGGCTAGTGAAACACCCATCATAATAGAAAATAGTCTCGTATCAGTTCCGTAATATACTCGGTTAATTTCTTCAGGACTATACATCACAGCCATTAAAATTCCTGATAAAATTGTTACACCTATCACACCATAGTTAATTTTTTTATAATCTTTTACTTTATATAACAAAATAGGCAAAATAATTGGCCATAAAATATAAAATTGGGCTTCAATTGATAATGACCACAAATGGGTAAAAGGAGATTCATTACTAAATTGTTCAAAATAGGAAAGACCGTTTTTTATCTGCCACCAGTTGTTAAAGTTCAATAATGATGATCCTACAATTTGTCTAAAATTTAACAAATATTTTTGTTTAATAAAAGGAAAGACACTACCTGTTATTAATAATAATGTTATTAAAGATGGGTAAACACGAGCCATTCTTTTTTTATAAAAATTTTTAATATCAATTTTTTTTCTGCTTTCCCACTCGTTAAGTAGGATATCAGTCATTAAATAACCTGATATAACAAAAAATAATGGTACACCTAGATAACCACCTGGTACCCATTTAGGAGCTAAATGGTAGAGTATAACACCAATTACAGCTATAGCTCGTAATCCATCAATTCCCAATATATATCTTCTTTTTCTCATCCGGTATACCCCTCTAACCTATATCATAATATATATTTTAAAACAATTTAGTAGACATTTCAAATAAAGACATCATAATAGTTAACCTTTTAACTATTTGAAGTACTTTTAAAATCAGTATTTCTAATATCTAAAAAAATAAATTAACATACCAAACTCGTAGCTTAATCAATACACAAAATTTTTTCAATAAAAAACTATCGAAAAGAGTCATTTTCACAGAAGCTTTTTTACGAAAGAATTCATGATACGCTCACAGTCTTATTCATGATATAATTAATATAAGCGCCGATTGTAAAATTAAGCTAGACAAATAAAAAATCATTTGTGATACACTCAAATTGTCCAAATTGTACTTCCGACGAAAGAAAACAAGGAGAGTGATCACAAATGACCTATATACATCTTACTACAGACGAGCTTGTTTTAATAGAATCTTATTATCACCAAGCTAAAAAAGTTAAACATGTTGCTGATACTTTAAAAAGATCAAGACAAACTATTTATAATGTTTACAACGCTTTAAATGAGGGATTATCTATTCTAGATTACTATCAAAGATACAAAAAAAATAAAAAGAAATGTGGAAGGCGTCCTATTTCTTTACCTGATAATGAAACAAAATATATTCAAAACAAAGTGGCTCAAGGATGGACTCCTGACGTGATTATCGGTCGTGCTGAGATTTCTATTTCTTGCTCTGTTCGGACACTTTATAGATTGTTCTCGCGTGAATCTTTTGATTCCACAACTTTACCAATGAAAGGTAAAAGAAAACCTAATGGGCATAAAGAAAAACGAGGTAAACAAGCATTTAAACGAACCATTCATCAGAGAGACGCTGAGCATAACGAGTTTCAAAGTGAATTTGGTCACCTAGAAGGTGACACTATTGTTGGGAAAAATCATAAAAGTGCTGTTATTACATTAGTTGAAAGGTTATCAAAAGTTATTATTACCTTGAAGCCAACAGGAAGACACGCTATAGATATTGAGAATAGCTTAAATGAATGGTTAAAAAAATGCCCTAATCACTTGTTTAAATCTATCACATTTGATTGTGGCAAAGAATTTTCTAACTGGAAATCTATCAGTAACTTAAATGATATTGATATCTACTTTGCTGACCCTGGTACACCTTCACAACGAGGTTTAAATGAAAATTCTAATGGGCTATTGCGTAAGGATGGATTGCCTAAGAAAATGGATTTCAACGAAGTTGATGAATCTTTCATTCAATCTGTTGCATCCAAAAGAAATAATATTCCTAGAAAATCATTAAACTATAAAACACCATTAGAAGTATTTTTGAGCTATGTAGACAATGACATTTTGTCTAGCTTAATTTGACAAATGAAAAAGAATAAACATTGAAGAAAGGAGCAAAAATATGTTAAAAAATACAATAGATACTATCTTTCATAGTTTCTTGTATCTGTCATTTATGATTCTTATTACGTTTTATAATAATGAAGAGTTTCAAATCTCAACGATTGCAATTGGTTTGATTATGTTATTTACACCCATTGTGACACACATATTGAAGATTAAACCTAAAATAAGTGCTTTAATCGGATTTCCAATTTTGTGGATTTTATTTAGCTTAGATAAATCAGGTATGGTTAATTGGACAAGCTATCTACTCACTGGTCTAATTGCTTTATTTTTTAGTTTTCTTTTACATGTTATTAGTCTTAACTATGACAAACAACCAAGAAAATCACTTTATCCCCCTTTATCAGTTATCCTCTTAAAAAAATATCCAACAAAACACTATGTTTGGCTAGGGACTTTAGCTAGCATCCTCTCTTGTTCTATAGCAATGGTTCTGCTATACATATTAAGTTTATTAATATCTCAAGCATTTATGTCAGTAGTTATTATCAGTTATCTTTTACTGTTTATTATTTATGATAATATTTCCAATGCTTACTTTTACACACAAAAAAAGGCTAATGTCCTATGGATATTAGCCTTTTTTGATTTAGATGTTATCTGCTTGTTTTTTGCGTTTTGCAGCTTTTTCACGTTCAGATTTGTTTAAAATTTGTTTTCTTAAACGAATACTTTCTGGAGTTACCTCACAGTATTCATCATCGTTTAAGAATTCTAATGATTCTTCTAATGTTAGAATTTTTGGTTTTTTGATAACAGAAGTCTGATCTTTATTAGCTGAACGAACGTTTGTCATTTGTTTTGCTTTAGTGATATTAACACCTAAGTCATTTTCACGACTATTTTGTCCAACAATCATTCCCTCATAAACTTCAGTACCTGGTTCAACATAAACTGTTCCACGCTCTTCAATACTCATGATACTATAAGTGGTTGCTTTACCTTGATCGATTGATACAAGAGCACCATTACGACGTCCACTTACTAATCCAGAAATAACTGGTAAATAAGAGTCAAACGTGTGATTCATAATACCATATCCACGAGTAATTGACATAAATTCAGTTGAATACCCAATTAATCCTCTAGCTGGTGCTAAGAAAATTAAGCGTACTTGACCGTTACCAGAGTTGATCATATCTTGCATTTCTGCTTTGCGTTGGCCAAGTGACTCGATAACTCCACCCATGTATTCTTCAGGCGTATCAATTTGAACACGTTCGAATGGTTCACAAAGTACTCCATCAACGTTACGGTAGATTACACTTGGACGAGATACTTGTAATTCGTATCCTTCACGACGCATATTTTCAATCAAAATAGATAAATGTAGTTCTCCACGTCCAGAAACAATCCATTTATCAGGAGATTCTGTTTCTTCAACTTTAAGAGAAACATCTGTTTGTAATTGACTATGTAAACGTTCTTCAATTTTACGAGACGTTACATATTTACCTTCACGTCCTGCAAATGGTGAATTATTAACTAAAAATGTCATTTGTAAAGTAGGCTCATCGATATGTAGAATTGGTAAGGCATCTTGATGATCTACAGGTGTTACTGTTTCTCCAACAAAGATATCTTCCATACCAGATAAAGCAATTAAGTCACCGGCTTTAGCTTCTTGGATTTCAACACGATTTAATCCTAAGAATCCTAGTAATTTAGTGACACGGAATTTTTTAACTTCACCATCAAGTTTCATTAATGCCACTTGATCTCCAACTTTAATCGTTCCACGGAATACACGACCAATACCAATACGTCCTACATAATCGTTATAGTCAAGTAATGATACTTGGAATTGTAATGGTTCATCACTATTATCAATTGGAGCTGGAATGTGATCGATAATTGCATCTAAAATATGATCCATTGTTTCTTCTTGATCAGCTGGATCATCAGATAAACTTGATGTACCATTTACAGCTGCAGCATAAACAACAGGGAATTCTAATTGTTCATCATCTGCACCTAATTCGATGAATAATTCTAAAACTTCATCAACTACTTCTTCAGGACGGGCAGTTGGCTTATCAATTTTATTAACAACGACAATTGGTGTTAATTTTTGTTCTAAAGCTTTCTTCAGTACGAAACGTGTTTGAGGCATTGTTCCCTCATAAGCATCCACTACTAAAACAACACCATCAACCATTTTCATGATACGTTCAACTTCTCCACCAAAATCGGCATGTCCAGGTGTATCTAAAATATTGATATGTTTACCTTCGTAGTTGATAGCAGTATTTTTTGCTAAAATTGTAATACCACGTTCTTTTTCAATATCACCAGAATCCATTGCACGCTCTTGTAATTCTAAATGACTGTCTAATGTATTAGACTGTTTTAATAACTCATCAACCAATGTTGTTTTACCATGATCGACATGGGCAATAATTGCCACGTTACGAATATCTTCTCTTAATTTCACTATTATTTACTCTCCTCACTGTTTAAAAAAATGAAGGGATAATCTATCTCCTTCACGAACCGACTATTCAGTATAACAAAAAAAACTCATGAAAAAAAGTGAAAGTTTTTTCATTTTTCACTTTTTTATTTGAAATCACTTACAATCTCGTGATAAGTTTTCTCTGTTGCCACCACAAAAAATTGTCTATCACCTAGAATATCATAATCTAAATCAGGAATTTGTTTACAAATTAACCCAAGAGGTTCAGCTAAAGCAACGCCAGCAGCAAAGTCCCACGGGGCTAATTTAGATAAATAACCATTTTGTCTACCCGTGATAACATTTAAAAAATCAATCCCAGCACAACCTAGCACTCTAACCCCTACAGCTTGTTTACAAATATCTGTTGCATGATATAAGTTTTCTGTATACATCTGAGCATTACAGCCAATCAAACCATCACGAATCCCAATATTATCAATATTTTTAATCTCTTTCTCATTGATAAATATACCAGTGTGTCTCCCACCATAAGCAAATTCATCTTTCATCACATTATAAATAAACCCATAACTTGCTTTTCCACCTTCAAAAATTCCTATCATAATACAAAAATTTTCTTGTTGTTTAACAAAATTTAGCGTGCCATCAATGGGATCAATAATCCAAAGTCTACCATCTTTACTTGTAACAGACTTACCAGTTCCTTCTTCCCCAATAATCGTGTCATTTGGGTAATGTTTTTTAATTTTATTAACTAAAAATTGTTCTGTGGCTTTATCAACATTTGTCACTAAATCATGACGATTACTTTTTTCTTCCACTGTAATCACATGTCTTAATTCTTCTTTAACAAAATCTCCAGCCTCATAAACCCAACCCTTAACTTCTTCCATAAAAGCTACTTGCCGACTCATTTTGAAAACTCCTTTTTATTTAATAATCCTTCTTTTTGATGTTTGGCTACCTTCACAACATGATACATAGAATACCCTGTCACCTCTTCAAATTCTCTACCTAAAACACGTTCCTCACCAATACTTTTGACTACCGATTTAAATGCTTTATATGTCGTAAGGACTTCTTGTGCTGTTGCTTTTTTTTCATAGGCCTTCTCCACCATATCCCACATATTCATCACAGCAATTAGTTCCTCAGTTGACCATTCAGGGTTAAGTGGATAAGTATAATTTTCTTTCATATTCATTCTCCTTTTTATTTGCATGAAAAGACAAACAAAGTGGGAAATCACCCCATTTGTTTGTCTTTTTTTATTTCCTGTTCTTTGCTAGGTGTACTAGGAAATGAGACTTTAAATGTGGTTCCCACGCCTAGCTTACTATCAACTTCTATATGTCCACCATGTAGTTTCACTAACTGATCTACAATAGATAAACCTAAACCAGACTCACCGTATTCAGTGTTCTTTCTTGAAGGATCTGCTTTGTAGTAACGATCCCATATATTTTTAAGCTGTTCCTCATTCATACCAATACCTGTGTCTTTAATATGAATGCTTGTTTCTTTGTCTTTTTCTATTAGCTCAACTGATATTGTACCATTCTCCGTAAATTGTATGGCATTTGTGATAATGTTGACCATCACTTGGACAAAACGATCATAATCAGCATATAGATAAACAGGCTGTTCTGTTAATAGTACTAACTTATTATCTTTATCAATAGCTTTAGCAGACAATTGCTCTATCACTAAATCTAAAACCTCTGTAGCATTAAAACGTTGAACAACCATTTTAATTTGGTTATTTAAAATTTTCTCATAATCCAAGTTTTCATTTACTAAACGAATTAAGCGTTTTGTTTCATTTTGCATAAGAGTTAAGCACTTTTCTTCTTGATCTTTTGGTATCGCACCATAAGCTAGACCTTCTAATAACCCATTAATCGTTGTCAGTGGGGTTCGCATTTCGTGAGCCACATCAGCCATAAAGTTTCGACGTCTTTCTTCTTGTCGTTTGATTTCCTCATCAGAATTTTTCAAAGTAATAGCCAATTGATTGAAGTCATGTGCTAACTCATCTAATTCATCATTATTTTTAGCTTCAAGGTGAACATCATAATTACCAAGAGCTAATTGATCAGTTGCTTGTTTTAATCTATCTATTCGATTTACTTGTAATTTAGCCAATAGATAGCTAATCAATAATGCTATCACCGTTGATAAGATAAAACCTTTAAACAAGTCATTAGTTAAAGAATTAACACTCTCATCTATACTACTATTTGGTTTTGAAACAAGGAGTAGTCCCATGAGTTCTAAATTTGGCGAAGAAAACAATGGTTGTACATATAAAGATGTTGAATGTTTGCTTTTTGAAATTGATTTATTAATAATTGTTTTTTCTACCGGGCGACCTTGCTTTAATATCTCAAGCTCACTTTCAGAAATAATATTAGCTCCGCTTTGGCCTTCAAATTTAGCTGGATAACTAACAGTTAAGTCGGGATTTAATACATTAAATGCTACCTGTTGATTTTGTAAAATAGCCAAGGAAGTATCAAGTGATTGTTGCAGCGTCCATCCTTGTTTGGCCACATTATTAATAATGGTATTGGAATATCCCTCAAGTTGTTCGTAGGTGGAGTCGGTGATTGTTCTTCTTGTATATGACGTAAAAGAAATACCAAAAATAATAAGAACCGTTAAAATAATGACAAAAAATGCTGCCATTTGTTGAACCAGATAACGCATTACTCCTTAACTCCAGAGTCATCAAATTTATACCCCACACCCCAAACAGTTTGGATAACTTGAGGACCGACTTTTTCAATTTTTTGACGTAATTTTTTAATATGCGCATCCACTGTTCGTTCATCACCAAAATACTGGTAATCCCAAACAAGTTCAAGTAGCTTTTCTCTAGAGAAAACTTGTCTTGGTTTTTTAGCTAAGGTCATTAATAAATCAAACTCTTTTGGTGTTAAACCTTCTATCAATTCTTCTTGGTAGTAAGCTTCACGAGTTTTATGATTGATTTTAAAGTAATCTGTTACAATATCAAACTCTTCATCAACACTATTTTCAGATCTACCATCCCCTTCTTCTGATAACAATGATCGGCGATATAGTGCTTTAATTCTTGCAATTAAAGTAATTGGACTAAATGGTTTTGTAACGTAATCATCTGCTCCCATTTCTAGACCAATAATTTGATCACTTTCAGAATCTCTTGCTGTTAGCATAATGATTGGAACAACAGATGATACTTTTCTAATTTCACGACACACAGTGACTCCGTCCATAGTTGGTAAATTTAAATCTAGAGTAATCATATCCCAAACACTCGGCTCTTCTAAAAAAGCATCTAGACCTTCTTTACCATCATATTTAAATGTAACATCCCATTCTTCATTTAAAAAAAACATCTTCATCATTTCTGAAACAGATTCATTATCTTCTATCATTAATAACTTCATTTGTCTTCCTCCTCTTTTGACTGCTCATTTAACTTAGTTTGGTTAATTAGAGCATCATTAAATCCTTCTAATCGACGTTCCACAAGATAAAAAAACATAATAATTGGAATACCAATTAAAAATAACTCTAATATAAAATATTGAAGATTATTAGTTTTTTTCAGTAATACTCCTACTAAAAATGTTATACCACCAATCAATAACAACAAACTTGATGCTTTTTTTTGTGCATAGTCATAGGTGGATTCAGAATATTTCGCCCTCGGTGTTCTGTAACCATACCGACTATCTCTTTTTTTCGAAGGGAAAACTAAATATATCAACCCTATAACTATCATAATTAGTCCAACTACATAAAAAATCAAATTCAAACACCTACCCTATATATTACATTCATTATACTATGTTTTCATACTAAATTAAAACCTTATTAAACTTCTTTCTAAAAATTAACTTTTTCAAAAAAAATAATATTAAGAAAATGTAAATTACTTGCATCCCAAAAAATGATGTGGTAAATTGCTTGTTGTTGTTATATATCATCATGGTTCATGCTTGATAATATACACAATAAATCAAACAAGGAGGTTATTCATATGTTATTTACACAACAAGCTATTGAGTATAGAATTACTCTAAACACTGATAAAAACATTTTTATTGTATTTGATGCAAGAAATGAAGCTGTATCTGCACAAGGACACACTATTGAAGAAGCTAAAAACAACCTAAAAAAATTGATTAAGGAGTAATCCAATTGGACGAAGATAGTTCTTAGTAAGGTATTCACCCAAACGTATATGGATGAATGCCTTTTTATTATGCTTTTTTATTACCTATCTTCTCTTACAAAACAATCCACCATATGATCATTCACAATACCTACTGCTTGTAGGAAAGAATAAATAGTTGTACTCCCTATAAATTTAAAGCCTTTTTTCTTCAAATCTTGGCTAATATCATCTGACAAGTCTGTCTTAGATGGGACATCTTCTATCTTTTCCCATTTATTATCAATTGGTCTTCCATCAACAAATCCCCATATGTAATGACTAAATGATCCGTATGCTTCTTGAATCTTTAAAAAAGCTATAGCATTAGATTGTGTTGATTGTATTTTCAGTTTATGCCGAATAATCCCTGGGTTTTGTAGTAACTCAGAAAAATTATTTTCAGTATAGCTAGCTATTTTTCTGTAATCAAACTGATCATATGCTTCTTTAAATCCTTCTCGTTTACTTAATATAGTAGCCCAACTTAATCCAGCTTGCATGGTCTCTAATAATAATATTTCAAATAAATAATCATCATCATATGACGGTCTTCCCCACTCTGTATCATGATAGTGTATCTCCGTACTTGATTTTTCAGCCCATGAGCATCTTTTCATGTTATATCCCCCTTGGTATCATCTGTATCTTGACCTTACTTTAGCACAAATCTTAATAAATTAATTCTTCTAAGAACTAAAAAAACCGCTCAGATATAACTTGAGCAGTTTTAATTATTTAGATTTTCTCTTTCTCTACAATATATGGATTTTTTTCTTTTGATCCAAATACTTTATGTTTAAAATGATCAGAATAATGACTAAGAAATAATGTATATGAAAAACTTGAAAATCCGTACAGTGCCCAAACATACCATCCTGAATTATGAGCATTAAATATTTGGTATAAAGAAAAAACATCTTCCACAATTTCATCAAACAACTCTTTGGTTGTTCCCTCTAAAGTTAGATGCTGATGAAACAGAATCACTTCGACCAACATTTGAGCGACAAATATAAAAAGCCAACCTAATAAATAATAACTTCCTCCCACTGAAGTGACTATTTTTTTATAAATAGGGACCTCTTCTTGCTTATCATTCTTCATATAATAAATCGGTTTTTCTTCAACTCGAATTCGTGTTTTTCTTGCCTGATACAAACCAACCCCTACCGAGATAACTAAAATAACAACTAAAGCAATTGTAGTATTAATTGACCAAACCATTTGTGTTAAAAATTGATAAAGAGAAAAAATTGGAATAAACAAAAAATTTAATTTCTTCACCTCAGAAAAACTGTACTGTTCTTTTATAAAATAAATTATAATACCTATGATTAAAATTGATTGCCCCATATTCTCCTCCTATTTAGACATATAAATCATTAATATCGTAACTCTCTATTTCTCAATGAGTGACTCATAGCCCTCACTCCCACTTTAAAACTTACATATCTCTTGTCCGCCCTTGTCAAAGATCCGAGTTACTGGCTCTTCCTTTTTACATCTACTAGCCACTAAGACTAAACATAGCACTACTCCAGCCATTATTACTTTTATTAAAATGAGCTCCTTTTGATAAAATTTAATACTATCATTATACATTACTTTGATAAATCTTTTTATGATTATATTTTTTTGCTCATTCTCAAGAAAAAATAAGTTATATTTATTTAGGAAATTATTGTTAGAATTCATAGTGGCATGTATTATTCATTAATTTATTACTCTATATCGGTTGCGTCAAGAATTATGTGTAAATGGAAAATCCATTCCATTTTTTTAAGTTAAAACATTGATTCTAATGTATCTTGTATTTCCTTAAATCCTTTATGTACTCTGCCTAAAAATTTTTGGTTATATTCATTGAACTGAGAAACAAGGAATCTCTCCAGAGATTCTTCATTAGGAAATTGTTCTTTTCTCTTTGTATATTTTTTTAACTGTTTATTAAATCCCTCAATCAAGTTAGTTGAGTAGATAGTTCTTCTGATTGATGGTGGGAAGTTATAGAAAGTTAATATAGCAGGATTCAAGAGTAATTTAACTACTCGTGGATACTGCTTTTTCCATTTATCTATCATAAAACTTATTTGATTCATAGCTTCTTCTTTTGAAGCTGCTTGATAAACCAATTTGAAATCATTACAGACTTCTTGTCGATCACTAACACGAACCTTATGAGCAATATTTCTAGAGATATGGACACAACATTGTTGAAATTGAGCATTTGGATAGACACTATGGATACTATCGTGAATACCACTTAAACCATCAGTTACAACTAATAAAACCTCTTCTAAACCACGATCTTTTAAATCTTGAAGTATCTCTTTCCAAACATAAGCAGATTCGGTTGGAGCAATAGTAAATCCTAGAACCTCTTTGGTTCCATCCAATCGAATGCCTATCACAATATAAACGGCTTCTTTTGATACGGTTTGTCTCTTTAAAGGAATATGAGTAGCATCCATAAAAATGACTGAGTATTTAGCTTCTAAAGTTCTTTCTTTAAAAGCCAAAACATCTTCAGATACGATTTTACTCATGTTTGAAATAGTTTGTGGTGTGTAATAATGACCATACATTTTTTCAATTAGATCAGAGATTTCAGACATAGTGATCCCTTTTTTAAATAGCTGAATAATAGTAGTTTCTAAGGAATCATTGGTTCTTTTATAGGCTGGTAATGTTTGTTGGGAAAATTCTCCATTTCTATCTCTAGGAATCACCAAATTTAATTCTCCATATTCTGTTTTAAATGAACGTGAGTAATTCCCATTGCGGGAATTACCTGAATTAAATCCAGCTCTATCATACTTTTCGTAGTCAAGAAACGCTGTTAATTCAGCCTGTAATAATGAGTTGATAGCGAGTTCTAAATGACGACGAAATAAATCATCTAAATCACCTTTATTAATTAGTGTTTCCATTATTTCTGTAGTAAAATGAGTCATGAGAAAGTCCTCCTATAAAATTTCTGTGTCGTAACTTTAATTTTACAGAATGGACTTTCTCTTTTTCTACCCTAAATTTCTATTTACACAAAATATTTTACCCTATCTCTATATCAAAAGGAGATTTTTATGAAAAGTAAATTTTATCTTATAACCAGTTTATTATTATTAGTTATCTTAACTGGCTGCACACAAAAAATAATTGATTTGTCTGATATTCCTGACATTCATGGCAGTGAAGGGGTTGTGTTGACACCCAAAAAAGCTGAAATAAAAAAAGATGATACATTAGCTGTTACCGTTGACTGGACACATCATACAAACAGCCCCGTATCTTTTAACGAGACAGATATCATTCCTTTTGCCGAGCAAGATAAAGAAGAGCTTGTCTGGGAAAAAGATACTAGTACTGATTTAGATACCAAAGTACAAGCAGGAGAAACAAAGAGTGTCACTTTAATGTTTCCTCTAGAAAATAAGCATGACCATGTCGCTATATCAATGATTCAACATGGACATCTCATAACGGATTCAAACTTCACTATTAAATTTAAATAAAGCAATTAAAGTCTCATAACAGTCTATAATTGACGAAATCACTAACATACACTAAAATTTATCTATACATAATATTTTGTCAGAAAGAGGGTTATATAAATGGAAAACATGACAGCCAAAGAATTATTTAATATGGTAAAAACTTCACAAGAAGATATTTCAATTGTTTTTTTAAATCCTAGTAACCAACTATTAGCAAATAGAGGAACTCATAAATTAATGGACTTATTTAACTCACATGATTCAGAGGGACGTTTTTACGGGGTTCACGGTGACTTGACTTCTCTTGGACAACTAAACAATAGAGAAAACGTAACCGATGAAGAGATGATCAAAATTGTCGAAGAATTTATGTTATTTGGTAAACCAATTAATAAAAAAGATATTACAAAAGATATGTCATTCATCGCTTTATAGTCTCTTCATATAATTAATGGCTATATACTAAAAAGTTGGTATTTGTGAGTAAACACAAGTGTCAACTTTTTTACTTTCTCTGACATACTATCTTTTACAATATACTCTCTTCATGTTCAAAGTTTACGAGAACATTATTTTCGTATTTTATACTGTAAATATCAGGTATTTTCATTTTATTGAACTCTTTTAAACCAAATTTGTCACCTAGTATCTCATTAATTAAAACTGCTAATGATGTACGATACCCACTACAGTAGTTTTATTTAACAACTTCCTGCTATTGACCATACATAAGAGAATGAAATTGTTCATAAGAGAGTTTATCCATGAATTCAGTGAAAATATTGTAACAGTCTAAATTGATTGTGTTCTAATTACTTACTAAGGATATTCAAAGTCATATCATGTTCTTTGACTTTATTTTTTATTAATCATTTTCTCCCTCCTAAAAGTATCAACTAGCGACAATTTAAAGAGTACATCTTATAAATATCTCTAGTCATTTATATTGTGCTAAACGGTTCAATAATTATATTGATTTTTGATGTAGAGGTTAGTTTATTTAGCGAAAACCAGTGCAAACAAAAAAGTGCTAAAACATTGAATTAACAACGTTTTAGCACTTAGTAAAAACCTCTGAAAACCACTTATGGAGACGGCGGGAGTCGAACCCGCGTCCAAACACATTGCCACTTAAACCTCTACGTTTATAGTTATGCTATTTAAGGTTTCGCTTCATCTTTTGCCACACAACCGGCCTTAGATGTCGCTAGTCTGATAATCTCTTTTAAACTTTACAGACTGAAAAGTTTAATGTATCCCACTGAATTTGAGACCCTTACTTGAGCACATGGGCGATGCCAAGAGGATCTTCGCAAGCTGTTTTTAGGCAGCTAAAGCGAAAGTATTGTTTTCGTTTTTAGCAGTTATATTTAACTGTAACGTTTTTACGTAGACGTAACCTACGAAACGCAATTCAAGCTCAACTATGCCTGTCGAATCCGTAACGCCCCCAAATTTTAATTACCACATCAGTATATCATATTTTCATGAAAATTCAACATATAAGAATTTCATGAAAATATATAAAAAAAGAGGCCCATACATAAGTATCAACCTCAAACGTTTTATGACAATGACTATTTGGCAATTCTTCTCTCCAAAACAGGCATGATGCTTTTATAAACAACAAAGAAAGCAGCTCCTACAATTGTCCCTTTCATTAAGTTAAAGGGTACAATCCCATACAATACCATTGTTTTAATCGACATACCAAAATCCATACCCAAAACATTTAAGTAAAATGGTGTAATGATGAAGTAATTAGCAATCGACATAAAAACGGTTAGTAAAATGGTACCAGTCAGTAGACCAACGATTAAATTCGTATTTGACTTTCTTTTTTTCATAAATAGATAGACTGGATACATATACAAAACAGATGCTATAAACCCCGTCGAGTCGCCAATCAGACTAGCTATATTACCACCACTTGTTATAAAATGTAATGTTGACCTGATAAATGCCACAATAATGGCACTAAATGGTCCATATAAAAATGTAGCAATTAACACTGGTATATCGCTAAAATCTAGTTTTAACCAACCAAACATAGGTAAAATGGGAATCTCAAATAGCATTAATAAGTATGCTATTGCTGAAAGCAGCGACAGTGTCACTATTTTTTCTGTTTTATTTGTTCTCATAAGAAATCCTCCTAGTACAGGACCCTCTCCGGAAGAACTTAGATTTGAAAATACAAAAAAAGCTGTTTTTTTGTCATAAATTCAGCACATGACAAAGAAAACAGTGGTTTACTTGATTGTATTCTCAAATAAGCCCTATCTTCTTTACTCAGACTATAACTGTCGGTTCTGGAATCACACCAGATCGGCTAAATAACAATGTTAAATAGTTCGTGGACTATACCACCGGTCGGGAATTTCGCCCTGCCCGTGAAGATGACCTTTTTTATTTTTATAACCTCATTATACTGACTTCATATGAATAAATCAACTAGATCAGCTTATTTATCAGTTGATGCTAAAACAAATAATTGACTAATTTCTTTTTTAGTTAATTCTCTGAAGTCTCCTGGTTGTAGACCTAATAGATCAATTGATCCAACTTTTTCACGTTTTAATTTCAATACAGGGTAACCAACAGCTTCAAACATCTTCTTCACTTGATGATTTCTTCCCTCGTGAATAATTAACTCAACAATTGATGTACCTTTAACATGATCTACTGATAAAATTTTAAACTTAGCTGGTGCTGTTTTTCGCCCATCAATAACGATACCTTTTCGCAGTGGCTTAAGAGAATCATTATTAACGACACCCTTCACTTTTGCAACATAAACTTTATCGATTTTATGTTTTGGATGAGTTAACATGTTTGAAAATTCACCATCATTTGTCATTAATAATAAGCCTGTTGTATCATAGTCCAGACGTCCTACAGGGAAAATCCTCTCAGGAACCCCGTAAAAGTAATCAGTTACAACTTGTCTATCTTTATCATCTGATACTGCTGAAATGACATTTTTCGGTTTATAAAAAGCATAATAAACTGGTTGTTCTTGGTAAATCGGTACACCATCAACTTCAATATCATCATGTCTACCAACTTTAACACCAAGTTCTGTGATTTTTTTTCCATTAACCGTTACTCGGCCCTCTTGAATCAATTCTTCTGATTTTCGACGTGAGGCTACCCCACTATTTGCCATAACTTTTTGTAATCTTTCCATTTTTTATCCATCCTCTTTTTTCTTATTTTTTTCTATTTCATCAAACTGTTCTTTAAATGCATCAAAAAATAAATCTGTTGGAATTTCTTCTGCTTCTTCTTCCAATTCATTAATGTCTGGAAGATCTGCCATCGTTTTCAAACCAAAATAATCATAAAAATAAGGCGTTGTCCCGTACATTATCGCACGTCCCGGTCCATCAACCCGTCCTTTTTCTTGAATCAATTGTCTATGTACTAATTTTTGAATCGAAGCAGAACTTTGGACCCCTCTAATATGTTCTATTTCAACCCGAGTGATAGGTTGTCTATAAGCTATAATAGCTAGTGTTTCTAAAGCTGCCTGTGACAAACGCTGATTAATAGCTGATTGTGCAAAGTTTTTTAATAAGGGAGATAACTCTTTCTTAGTTGTCAATACAAAAGAATCCCCTACTTCTAAAATGGTGATACCACTGTTTTCATCTTGCTCTAATACTTCCCTTAAAACTAATAACTGGTCATAAACAGTTGAAGTTGATTGATCTAAGATATGACTCATCTCATCTAAAGTTAAGCCTTCTTCTCCTACCACAAATAATAAAGCTTCTATCTCTTTTAATAATACCATAATACCTATCCTTCTTTTTGGTAAATCTTAATCTTATCATGTCTAGTTGATTGTTTAACGATAATATCATGATTTTTGATTAATTCTAATATAGCTAGAAAAGTCATGATAATCTCATGTCTTGTAAAGGTTTCAAACAAGTTATCAAATTCTAATCCTTCACTAAGTTTTACATTATAAACTTTAGCATATACATAATCCATTCTATCATTAATAGTATACTCTTCCAATTGAACACTCGCTTCAACAGGTTTAGCATCTTTTTGCCTATTTAAGACCTCATGAAAGGCTAAAAACAGATCAATAGTTGTCACTTCATTAGGCTCTAACGGCTTATTTAGCTGTTCATATTCAGATAAATTCATCGCTTCTTTAAAATAATAATCATCACGAAAAGCTTCTTTATCTTTTAATAAAGTAGCAGCATACTTAAATTTTTTATAATCTAATAATTGTTGAACTAACTCTTCACGAGGATCACTAGTCTCATATTCACTATCTTCATCTACTTCTACCATTTCTTGAGGAAGTAACATCTTACTCTTAATTGACATCAGTGTGGCGGCCATCACAATAAATTCTCCAGCGACTTCTAAATCAAATTCTTTCATAGTATGAATGTACGTCATATATTGCTCTGTAATATCAGAAATTGGAATGTCATAAATATCAATTTCCATAGTTTTAATCAGGTGTAGTAGTAAATCAAGTGGGCCTTCAAAATTCTCTAATTTTATATTTAATTCCTTCATGTTTTACCTCTTAATTATTTTAAGATCTTGGGAAGTATTCTTGATATACATCAGTCAGTCTCTGTTTACTAATATGTGTATAAATTTGTGTGGTTGAAATATCAGCATGGCCTAATAATTCTTGGACTACTCTCAAGTCAGCCCCATTTTCTAATAAGTGAGTTGCAAAACTATGTCTTAGGGTGTGAGGTGTCACGTCTTTATCAATACCTGCCTGCACCACATAAATTTTTAAATTTTTCCAAATACCTTGTCTTGTAAATTTTTTTCCTTGATAATTTAAAAATACTTCATTAACTGTTTCTTTTTTATTTTTAGTAACAAGAGCGGCTCTTGAGTACTCCAAATATCTATTTATCCAGTAGATGGCCTGATCACCTAATGGAACTATTCGCTCTTTGTCCCCTTTACCTATAGTTTTTAGAAGACCTAGGGATAAGTGTAAGTCATCTAACTTTAAAGAGATTAACTCAGTTACCCGAAGTCCAGTAGCATACATGACCTCTAAAATAGCTCTATCTCTAATACCTAGCTCATTAGTAACGTCAGGAGCTTCGATTATTTTTTCCACTTCTTCTAAACTAAGAGATTTCGGTAACGACTGTTGTTTTTTAGGAGTATCAATGTAAGTCATAGGATCATGATCCACATACCTTTCTTGTCTCACAAACAAATGATATTTTCGAAGGGTTGATATCATTCTAATAATACTAGCAGATGATTTTCCTTGTTCTTTCAAACTTTCTAAAAAATCCATCACAATAAATCGATCAATATCATTTAAAGAGTTTATTTCCTTATTTTCTAAAAACATTTTATATTGTTTTAAATCTCTTTCATAGCTGATGATGGTATTATGAGACAAACCTCGGTCAATCTTTAAATAATGTAAATACTCCTCAATATAATTATCCATCATACACCTCCAGTAGTCTGTTACATTTTATCAGTTTTTTAAGATAAATACTATGACTAGAATAATTTTAGCTTTTTTTCAAGATAGCCATAGACTTTTATTTCATTAAACTATAAAATAAAAGCATTGAGCAAACAAGCAACAGATCGGAGGCAGACATAATTAGTGCTACAAAAAAAAGCAACCTTTAAACATTTAGATATTCTTCAATTTTTAAACATAGATACCCATGATTTTTTAGAAGACATTGAAAAGGTCTATATTAAAAAAAGACACTACTTCTACGTGTCTCTAACTTTTATTTTACCTCTAGCTATTGTCTTAGCATCTTTTGCTGTTTATAAATTCAACCAACCTTGGTGGTCATTTATTATCTTCTTTATCTTTGTCTCGATTATGAGTTTTTTCATCGTATCAAACCCTATATATCAAGCTTTCATTAAAACTTGTGAAGAAGAAGAAAATTTAATTAGAGAAAGCATTGATCAAAAGCTAACCACACTAGCCACTAATAATTACTTTACTAAAGAAGCTAAAGCACAACGACTCCTAAACCAAGAATTTGACATCATTTCTTTAACAACCGTCTCAGATAGTGATTTAACTTCCATTGAAGATAACAAGGCTCTATCAGTTGCACAAGCTCCTATATTAAATTTGGAAAAACAAAAGGCAGATGGTACATGCTTTTGTTTCTATGAACACCGAACATTATCTCCTGTTATATTAGCAAAAATTAACTTATACGACCCAAAAACAAATAAATTTAACAAACAAATTCGAATTCCTATAGAATTCGAATTAGTAAGAGGTCTTGTAAGTGAGCAGATCATTTATTTTAAGCAAGAATCTTATATAATTAACCCTAAACTATTAGTTGATGTGGACCATTTTCAAGAATTATATCACTCTGATCGAAAAGAATTTTAAGAAAACAAGGTATTAAACAGAAAATTCTCATTTTTTGTTTAATACCTTGTTTTATAGTTTGTTTTACAATGCTTAGTTGTAAAATCAAGTTAGCCACTCTAAAAGAATAAAAAAACACCATGGTAAAAATTCGTGTATCATTGAAGTAACTACCCAACAACGAAAGGAATTTTTATCATGGTGAAAATTAAGAATAACACAAAGACATCTAGTTATAAACATCTTTCCTTAAAGGAAAGGCAGCTTATTGAAGTTTGGCATAATATGGGAGACTCTAATAGAGAAATTGGTAGACGATTAGGCCGACACCATCAAACAATAAGTAATGAGCTTAAACGAGGAACGACCACGCAAATCAAAGAAAATAAGAAACCTAAACAACTCTATTTTGCTGATACGGGGCAAGCTAAATACATAGAAAACAGGAAACGCTGTGGTTCGAAATCTAAGCTAGTTAGTGCTGTTGATTTTATTAATTATGCTTGTAAACAAATGATAGACTTTAATTGGTCACCAGATGCAATTGTTGGCTTTATCAAGTCTTTAGGGACTTGGGATAAACCTATTGTTTCTACTAAGACACTTTATAATTATATTGATAAAGGATTTTTACCGGTCAGAAATCATCATCTCAAGATGAAAGTTAGACTATCACCTAAAAAGAAAAGAAGTCGTCAGCATAAAAAAGCTCTTGGAAAATCAATTGATGAACGACCTAGCAAAATTGATTCTAGACAAGAGTTTGGTCACTGGGAAATAGACAGTGTCATTGGTTCAAAATCTAAAGATGATAATGCTCTACTTACACTTGTTGAAAGAAAAACTCGCTACATGATTACTGTTGTTCTAGATGATCATACTGAAGAGTCTGTTAGTTACGCTATTAAACAGTTAAAATATGAGTTTGGAAGAGCCCGATTTAGTAGCATATTTCAATCGATTACTGCTGATAATGGCAGTGAATTTAGCTCACTTGATGATACTCTGCAACAAATGACTGATATCTACTTTGCTCACCCTTATTCATCTTGGGAACGAGGAACAAACGAAAGACATAATGGTTTATTACGGCAATTTGTTCCGAAAGGAACGCCTATCTGTCACTACTCAAAGCAGTTCATACAACTGGCTACTGAAAAAGTTAATCTTTTGCCGCGTAAAATTTTAGACTATAGACAACCAGCAACATTATTTTTAGAAGAAATTCAAAATCTAAAGATCAAAACATGTTGGTAAGTAAGGGGTTCAATAAAATAACACTGATATTTAGATATTTTTACCAGAGTGGCTAACTTAATGTTGCAATTTAGATTTTGTTTTACAATTAAGAATGCCTCATTTGACAAGTGTGACAAATACCATGAAAAGTTAGACGATGATCCATAATCTTAAAAGCATAATCCCTTTCAACAATAGTTTCTGCCTCCATTAATAAATCTTCTTCTATTTCATCAATACCACCACACTCAACACATAATAAATGATGATGAAAATGCTTCGCACCGTCTTTTCTCATATCATAACGCGCCATACCATCATTAAAATTAACTTTATCCAGTATTCTAAGCTCTGTCAACATTTCTAGTGTTCGGTAGACTGTTGCTAAGCCTATATCAAAATTTTGTAATTTAACCAACATATAAATCTCTTCAGCTGATAAATGATCTTTTTCATTTTCTAATAAAACTAATAGTATAGCTTCCCTTTGTGGTGTTAACTTATAATTGGCTACATGTAATTGTTCTTTAATTTTTTGTAAAGCAACTGCTGTTTGTTCCATGCCCAAAACGACACCTTCTTTTATCTCTTTTTGTTGACTACATTATAATTTATTCAATCATGAAAAGCAATTAGACTTCCTCACTGCCTGTTAAAAGAATAGTCTGACCATTTTCTTGCTTGATTTTTTTAGCTTTTAGTAATGAACCAAGAGCTCGTTTAAATTGTCCCTTACTAATGGCAAAAGTTGCTTGAATTTCTTCTGGTGTCGACTTATCTGAAAAAGGAATCACACCATCTTTTGATCTTTCTAAAAATGTTAAAATCATCTGAGCATCAGAAGAGATAACTTCATGTGCTCTAGGTTTTAAAGAAATATTTAACATCCCATCTGGCCTAACCCCAATAACTCGGCCATTAACTACCTCACCCAATCTTGGTTCACTATAGCGTTCTGAAGGATGAACAAAACCAATAAAATGGTCTTCTTCTGTAAAAATAAATGTGCCAACTAGTTTTAAACGATAAACAATCCCTTTAATATCTTGATTCATCATAGCTTCTGTCGCTTCTCTTGACATAGCTAAAAATGTCATGTCATCAGCTAAATTAGCCCATAGTCTATCTTTTTCATCTACAGATAATCTCACGTATAATTTATCACCTTGCTTAGGCCATAATTGTTTCATTTCTGGTAACTCATCAAGAGAAACAACAACTTCCTTGTCAGGTAAACCAATGTCAACAAATACCCCTAAATCACGTCTTGAAGCAACAACTGTGGCAAATCCAAATTTATGCTGTTGAATATTAGGGATTTTTGTTGTCATAGTTAATTGGTGTTTTTGATTTTCATAACCAAAACCTTCTACCATATCTCCAATTTTATGTTCCCCTTCACTTTTGGCTAAGTGAAATGTTATCCCATTTTTTTGTACAAAATAAACATTATCATTTTCATCGATAATCAAGCCACTCCATACAGTTCCAATCAATTCTTTCATTTTCATCAGTCCTTTCAATTACTCATCATTATATCATAACATATTTTAACTTGTTCCTAAACAAATACGGATGAATTCATAAAAAAAGAGAGAATCAATATATGATTTCTCTTTTATAAGTACCTATCTAGTTTTGGCTACTTGTTTTTTCCAAAATAGCGTTAAAAACCCAGTAGCTAACAATACGATTGATGAAACATAGTAAGGGTACACATGGTTGATATCAAATAACATACCAGATACCATTGGTCCTAAGATATTACCAAAACTTGTAAAAGTTGAATTCAAACCATTGACAGTCCCTTGTCTATCTCCTGCATGTTTTGACAAATAAGTCGTAATAGCAGGTCGTAATAAATCAAAAGCTAAAAAGATAATAAACGTTGAAAAAGCTGCTACCCACTTGCTGGACGTAAATGCCATAACACCGACAAAAATAGCACTAGCAAAAAAGGCTAAACGAATTAATCCAGCTTCCCCAATTTTTTTAATTATCCCATCAAAGAATAATAGCTGACAAATTAAAGCTAACACACCACTCACTGTAATGATAGCTGCGATTTCACCCATTGTAAAATTAAAATTAGTGGTTGCCATAACACCATAAATAGCCTCAAAAGCTTGAAGTCCAAATGATGAAATCAAAATAATGATGAATGGGAAAGTAAATACCGGATCTTTTAATATATCCCAAACTGTGACATCTTCAATTGGTGTTTCTCTAGCTTCTTCTGTCACAAATTTTTTCGTTGGTTCTTTTAAAACTAAAATAGCTAAAATAAAACCAAGAAAGGCTAGAAATGAAGCGGCAAAGAAAGGCGCTCTAATACCAAAGTGAGCTAAAAAACCACCAACACCAGGTCCTATAATAAAACCTCCACTAATCGCGGCTGAAACAAGCCCCATCCCTTTTGGCCTTTCCTCAAATGTAGTAATGTCTGCTACATAAGCTGTAACAGAAGGCATGATAAAGGCTGCAGCAATGCCTCCTAAGGCACGTGAGAGGTATAACCAACCAACGGTATGTCCTAAACCAAAAATTAACTCTGAAATTGAGAAAATAAGCATACCTGCAGCGATAATTTTTTTTCGTCCCATTTTATCTGATAAATTCCCAGCTATGGGTGAGACGATTAACTGAAAAACAGCAAAAACTGAAATCATCAAGCCCATAGTAGCACCAGATAAATCCATTGATTTTTGTAATGCTGGCATGACAGGCACTACTAAACCAACACCTAAAAAGACTAAAAATAAATTTAAAACTACCAAATACAACATACCATTTTTATTTTTCAAACTATTCCTCCTCCAAAACACTTAATCCAGATTATTCTACACTATTTTCACAAAAAATACTTATAAAATATTTTAATTCTCATGAAAATTTCTATATAGTTTCTCAGGTAAGAGAAAAATAACAATATCAAGCTTAATTGGTAGTTGTTTACCATTGCTATCTCAGCTTATTTTCATGCTATAGACGCCAAAAAGACTGACTATTTAGCCAGTCTTTTTGATATCTAACAACTATTTACTAAACAGTTATTTCTCCTTCATAAATTGAACCTTGACGAGGATCAACAGTTACAATCATTCCAGTTTTAATGTCTTGGGTGGCATTAGTCACACCAACAACAACTGGAATACCTTCTGCAATCGCAACAACAGCAGCGTGACTTGTTAAGCCACCTTCTTCAACAATAAGAGCAGAAGCTTTTGCAATAGCTGGCATATATGCTTTATCTGTTGTTTTAACAACTAAAATTGAATCATCTTTCATTAATGAAATCGCTTCTTCTGCTGAAGATGCTACAATAGCTTGACCAAAGACAGCTACTTCACCAATCCCTTGACCAGATGTTAATTTTTGACCGATCAATTGAATTTTCATTAAGTTAGTTGTTCCTTTCTCACCAATTGGAGCTCCCGCAGTGATAATAATTAAATCACCATCTTTAGAAAATCCTGTATCTTTAGCTATAGTTGTTGCTAAAGAGAACATTTCATCAGTTGAACTTGGTTTTTCAGTTACACTTGGGAACACACCCCAGTTAAGTGTCAAACTTCTAGCAACACGGTCAGAGAATGTTGCTGCCACAATATGAGCTTTAGGATGGTATTTAGAAATCATACGAGCTGTGTACCCTGATTCAGTTGCTGCAACAATTGTTTGGATATCTAAGTTTTTAGCAGTATGTCCTACAGCTTGACCAATTGATTCGGTCATATCAGTTTTGCTATGTAATTTTAGAGCATAAGCATCACGATCTGTTAAATCACCTTCTGTACGGGTTGCAATGTTTGCCATTGTTTGAACAGCTTCTACTGGGTAATCCCCTGCAGCAGTTTCACCAGATAACATAACAGCATCTGTTCCATCATAAATCGCATTAGCCACATCACTTGCCTCAGCACGTGTTGGGCGAGGGTTATGTTGCATAGAATCTAGCATTTGTGTTGCTGTAATAACAGGTTTTCCAATAGCATTACATTTTCTAATCATTTCTTTTTGAACAACCGGTACATCCTCAGTTGGAATTTCAACACCCATGTCTCCACGGGCTACCATTAAACCATCTGATACTTTTAGAATATCATCTAAGTTATCAATACCTTCTTGATTTTCAATTTTAGAAATAATTTGGATATGAGTTGCATTTTCTTCTTCTAAAATTTTTGTGATTTCTAAGACATCACTTGGACGGCGTACAAAACTAGCTGCAATGAAGTCAACATCGTTTTCAATACCAAAACGGATATCTGCAGCATCTTTATCTGTAATACCTGGTAAGTTAATACTTACATTAGGTACGTTAACACCTTTTTTATTTTTAAGAACACCTTCATTTAAAACTTTAGTCACTAATTCATTGTTAGCTTGATCGATTTCAATAACTTCTAAATCGATTAGGCCATCATCTAAAAGAATATGGCTACCTAATTCAACGTCATTGATTAAACCAGGATAAGTAATAGAGAATTTTTCTTTCGTTCCTTCGACTTCAGTCATAGCAATACGTACAACGTCACCAGTACTTAGATTAACTTTACCATCTACCATGTTATTTGTACGAATTTCTGGACCTTTTGTATCTAAAAGGATAGCAATAGTATTTCCAGTAATTTTTGCTGCTTCACGAATATTTTTAATACGAGCACCATGTTCCTCAAAATCACCATGTGAGAAGTTTAAACGTGCTACGTTCATTCCTGAATTCATTAATTCTACTAATGTTTCTAAAGACTCACTAGCTGGACCGATTGTACAAACAATTTTTGTTTTTTTCATGAAAAAAAGCTCCTTAGTATTTTTATTATTTATTATATAAAATATAGATTTAGAAAGAAATTTGATGATTCAAATCATAAAGACTTAAATCTGGTTTATGTTTTCCTTTTTCTAACGTTTCTACAATATCAAGTGCCACAAGTTTATTGTTTTGTGAACCAGTACAAAGTCCACCTTTACCTTCTCTAAGTAAATCAACAGCATATGCTCCAAATTTACTTGCTAAAACACGGTCACGTGCTGTTGGAGAACCACCGCGAACAATATGACCTAATACAGATACACGAGCATGGAAATCACCGTATTCTGCTAATTCTTCTGCAAATTGATGACCAGGCATCACACCCTCTGCTAAAACAATCAGACAATGTTTTTTACCACGGTCACGTCCGTAACGAATCTTTTCAGCGACTTGGCTCATATCAAAATTATGCTCAGGAATAATAATGTCATCAGCTCCGCCAGCTACACCAGCCCATAAAGCGATATCACCAGCATCTCGTCCCATAACTTCAATAATAAATGTACGTACGTGACTTGTTGCAGTATCACGAATTCTATCCATTGAGTCGAGTACAGTATTAATAGCTGTATCAAATCCAATCGTATAATCTGTACCAGGGATATCATTATCAATGGTTCCAGGAACACCAATTGCAGGGAAACCACGTTTTGTTAAAGCCATAGCTCCTTGGTAAGAACCATCCCCGCCGATAACAACTAACCCTTCAATTCCAAATTTTTTAAGTTGTCCAATACCTTTTAGTTGTCCTTCTTCTGTAGCAAATTCAGGATAACGAGCTGAATAAAGCATTGTTCCACCACGTTGAATGATGTCACCTACATCAGCCACATCCAGTTTACGAATATCACCAGCCACTAAGCCTGCGTATCCATAATTAATACCATATACTTCCATACCTTCATGAATTGCTTTTCTAGTTACTGCTCGAATTGCAGCATTCATACCAGGAGCATCTCCACCACTTGTTAAAATAGCAATGCGCTTCATAAACATAACCACCTTTATTAAGTTGTTAATTTTATACTTTTTAATAATGTAAAAAATACTTAAATCCATTTATTATTCTACCACTCTTTTCTAAAAAAGTCTTTCTCTATCCGAAAAAAATGGTGAAAAAACTTTGAAAACTCTTTATTCCTTCACTTTGACTAGTTTAAATAGGCAACATGCCCATAATTCATTTAAAAATAACAGTCGTTTCACCTAATAACCTTTGAATTTCTTCTACAAATAACTTAGATTCAGTTACAAAATGGCGGTCTTCTAACAGACAATTTTCTTCTTTATGCCTAAAAATTAAAATAACCGGAGTACTCCCTGAATACTTTTGAAATATCTTAAACAACTCCTCCATAACATTAGCATTATCTTTATCCTCTTTAATATTGATAAAACAACGTCTGTCTAATAATTCAGGTAGCTTAATGTCCTCAGCTAAGATGACTTTATCAGCAATCAGCTGTGTTTCCTGATTGTATTTACTTTTTTCGACTTTTCCAGTAATAAGTAAAACTTCATTTTCTGAAAGTGTTGCCCCAATTTGACGATAAGTTATTGGAAAAATCGTGACAGAAAGAGTATCTGTCTCATCACTGCCTTCTAAAAATGCCATCGATTCTCCCTTTTTAGTTCTAATCTTCTTAATTTTAGTCACATAAAATAAAATATGATATGTCTTTCCAATTTCTAGCTGTTTGATTGGTGTCACTTGACACCTCTTGATTAAATGATCAAAAGAATTAACCGGATGACTCGATACATAAGTTCCCAAATACAGTTGTTCCTGTTCTAATTTTTCAGAATTTGTAAAATCAGGTACCGTGTGCTTTTTCAAGGTTAATACATCCAATAAATCTATACTTCCCCCACTGTATTCAATGTTTTGAATCATGCCATCTAAATCAACCACTAATTGCTTTCTATTTTGATGAAGACCATCAAAAGCACCAATATAAATTAGAGGTAATATATTTGCCTCCTTTAACCACTTACCATTAATTCTAAGTAAAAAATTTTCCAAGGAGGTATACGGACCATCTGTTTTTCTAACGTGAATGATATGCTGTATAAAATCTTTTCTAATTCCTTTTAAAGATGAGAAACCATACAAAATATTACCTTTATAAAAAGTAAAACTATAGTCGCTTTTATTAATATCAGGAGGGTTAATTCCGACATTGAAGTCTCTTGCTTCAGAGATATATTTATTAATTCTTTTCGGGTTATTCTTTACTGAATGTAGTAAAGACTGGAAAAAGGCAGTTGAATAATGAACTTTCAAATAAGCCATTTGATAGGCAACAACTGAGTAAACGACAGCATGAGATCTGTTAAAGCCATAATTAGCAAATTTTTCGATATAATCATAAACTTCTTCTGCCACTTGTTGAGTATATCCCTTACCCATAGCACCTTGAACAAAATGTTCTCTTTCTTGATCTATAACATCTTTACTTTTTTTGCTAATAGCTCGACGCAAAATATCAGCTTGACCTAAAGTAAAGCCAGCCATTAGAGAAGCTATTTGCATAACTTGTTCCTGATAAACAATAATACCATACGTATAATCCAAAATAGGCTTTAAATCTGGATGAGGATAATGAATTGGCTTAATCCCTTTCTTACGTTGAATAAACAGATCGATATTTTCCATAGGACCTGGTCTATATAAAGCATTCACTGAAGCCAAATCCTCAATAGACGTTGGGCCTAATTTTCTTAAAACATTTTTAATACCACTAGACTCAAACTGAAAAATCCCGATTGTTTGACCTTTTCTAAATAGCTCTAATGTTTTTTCGTCATCTATCGGGATTGTCTCTAAATCAATTCTCTCTTTGGTTTGATAAAAAATATCATCAATCGTGTTGCCAATAATAGCTAAGTTTCTTAAACCAAGAAAGTCCATTTTAAGTAACCCAATCGCCTCAACATCTCCCATAGCAAATTGAGTCAAAGCGATACCGTTATTTCCTTCTTGTAGTGGAATTAATTCTGTTAAATCCCGATCACTAATAACAACCCCTGCTGCATGGGTAGAGACGTGCCTTGGGAGCCCTTCAATCTTTTTAGCTGTTTCAAAAAGTAGTCTGTTCTTCTCAGAAAAGGCGACTAAATCTCTTAAATTTTTAGATTCATGATAAGCTTGTTCTAATGTTATTTTAAGTGTATTAGGCACGGCATCAGCCCACTTACTGGCTTCATTTTGGGATAAACCAAAAACACGACTAACATCACGTAAAGACATCTTAGCTGCTAATGTCCCAAAAGTTGCAATTTGAGCGACTCTATGGTGTCCGTACGTCTGGTGAACGTACTCTAAAACCTCTTCACGCTTATTATCTGGTATATCCATATCAATATCTGGCATCGTATAACGTTCTTTATTCAAAAACCTTTCAAATAAAAGATGATATTCAATAGGATCAACATCAGTAATTTGTAAAACAAAAGCCACAAGAGAACCTGCAGCAGAACCACGACAGGCTGTGACAATGTGTTTTTCTCTGGCATAACGCATAACGTCCCAGACGATTAAAAAATAATCGTCAAAGCCCATTTCATGAATAACAGATAATTCATAATCTAGACGGTCTTGATAAGTTTTAACATCTGTTTTGTCTGTTCCTAACCGTGTCATTAAGCCTTCTTGGCAGAGTTTTTTTAGAAATTCATAACTAGATAAGTCTTCTGTTCTTTCAAATTTTGGTAGAAGGGTTTGATTTAAAGGGATAATTAACTCTATTGAATCCACTGCATCACGTACATGTCTAAGTGCCTCATCTAACCCTTTTTGTTGATATTTGTCACAAAATAGATTAGCTTCTTCCAAGTAGTAGGGGCCTGAAGTATGAGTAAAGTCAACAGAAATAACCTTACCATCTTCAATATGTTCTAAAACACGAACAGAAAAATCATCACTAGGGTTAAGGTACTTTATATTATCTAATGCAATAATAGGTAAACCTACCTCTTTGTAAAAGTCTACCCATTTCGTTATATCCTCGTCACCATTGCCTTGTATTGAGATTCCTGCAAAAGTGTCACACTGCTTTGTTATTTCTTTAAACTCGTTTAAACGAGTGATTCTATCATCTTTATTTAATTCTCTTAATTGATACGCTTCTCCTGTTTTAAAAGGCATAACCAAAATAAGATCAGATAACATAGATGATATATCCTTCAACTCCAGATTTTGATGTGTTGCAAACTCTCCTTTAAGCGTCGCTATCTTCATTAACTGCTCATAACCTGACAAATTTTTAGCTAATAAAATAAGATCAGCTTCTATATCTGACATGACTTGATAAGTTAAAGTCATGCCTATGATTGGTTTTACTTGGTGTTTCAAGCAAGTCTGGTAGAATTCTATCACACCATGTAGTGTGTTTTTATCAGTAATAGCTAAACTGTCATAACCCCTTTGTTTAGCTGTGATGACTAAGTCTTCAATACGATTAGTACTTGATAACAGGGAATATTCAGTTAAAACTTGTAATTGAGCAATACTCATGAACAATCCCTCCTTTTTCTTCTTTAATTTTCGATATAGGTTAAAGATAGTATAGCATATTTATTTATTTTTTTTGACACACCATATTCCAAAACGATTGTTATATCAATCGTAAAAGGGCTTTACTTTTTTTCAAAACGTTGGTAAACTAAAGGCGTAAAGGGGCGCATAATAAATGGGTAAACTAATTGTTTTATTTTGGTCATTTATATTAGGTCAAGTTGTCGGCTATATCGGTGGTGCCTTAAATAGTGGTACTTATAGCTTTGTCACAACAACAGTTGTATCATTAATTGCGGGTGTATTAATCATGATTATTGGTAATGTTGCAATACCTAATGAAACCAAAAAAGTAAGCAAGTAAATTTTCAATAAAATAAGGTATCAAACGAAGACGTCTATATTAGATCCTCGTTTGATACCTTATTTTTGATATTAATTAGACTAACAACCAAAGTATTCCTAGTATAGCTATTAAAAAATACTAATTGTAAATTCTCTTTTAAAGATGTCACCTTTTTTAAGGTGATTAATGCCAATTTTCTCAGTTAACTCCCCAGTAGCATGAATATCATCTGCCACACCACACCATGGTTCAATACAAATAAAAGGCGCTTCCTTGTCATAAGGTGTCCAAAAACCAACATATGGAAAATCTTCATATGCTAAAGAGACACCATGTTCATGATTATCTGACAAAATAGAAAATTCATTAAAACCAGATGTTTCTAAAATTTGAGCATCTTCTTTAAATAACTCTCTTCTAATTTGTATAGCTGTATTTGTTTGCGCTAATGTTTTACAACTAATATCAATCAAAGGACCATTTAAAGGTATTTTTAATCTGGATTTTGACGGATTAAACTGGAAATAGTAATTTGAAAAATCCGTTCCAGATGTTAATGGAACATTAAAGGCTGGATGGGCACCAATCGAAAAATACATCTCATTTGAACTTGTTTCTACCTGATAATTAATCACTAATTTAGCATCTACAAGATGATAAGTTAAAGTCAATGTAAAATCAAAAGGATATTGTTTTTTCATCTTAGGGGTGCTTTTCAAAACAAATACGACATGTGTCTTATCATACTCTTTTACAGTAAACATCTCATCTCTAGCAAATCCATGTTGACTCATGGAGTAAATATTACCTTCATATTCATATTGATCACGTTTCAACCGACCCACAAAAGGAAATAAGACAGGTGAGTGGCGACCCCAAAAAGTTGGATCACCTTGCCATATATACTCTACTTCTGTTTCTTTTAAAATGAAACTAGATAATTCAGCACCCATTTCATTAATTGTTGCCATCGCCATACTTGACTCTAATACAATTGACATTAACCATTCACCTCGTATCTTTAATATTTTTTACTATAGAATATAACGACTCAAGTCCTCATCACTAGCAATCTTATCTAGTTTTTGGTCCACATAGCTCTCAGTAATGGTAATCTCACCCATACTCATATCAGGAGATTCAAACAATAGGTCTTCTAATAACTTTTCTAAAATAGTATGTAGACGACGAGCACCGATATTATCAGTTTCACTATTCACATCATAAGCAATCGCTGAAATACGCTCAATCGCTTCTTTTGTAAATGTCACCTGAATATTTTCTGTTTCAATTAAAGCAATATATTGTTTAATCAAAGCATTGTTTGGTTCTGTTAAAATTTTAACAAAATCTTCAGCAGTTAGATCATCTAGCTCCACACGAATTGGAAAACGACCTTGTAATTCAGGAATCAAGTCACTTGGTTTAGATAAGTGGAATGCTCCTGAGGCGATAAATAAAATATGATCAGTTGAAATTGTTCCGTATTTTGTTGTGACAAGCGACCCCTCAACGATTGGTAAAATGTCACGCTGAACCCCTTCACGAGAAACTTGTCCACTATTTTCTGATTTTGATGTGATTTTATCAAACTCATCAATGAAAATAATCCCGCTATTTTGAGCTAAATCAATGGCTGCGCTATTAATATCTGCTGAATTAACTAATTTTTCTGATTCTTCATTAATTAAAATCTCACGAGCTTCTTTAACTGTAACAGTACGCTTCACTTTATTTTTTGGTGTTAGTGAGCTTAGGGCATCATTTAAGTCTATTCCCATTTGCTCTAATCCATTATTCATAGCAGGAACTGTTTTCTTCTCTTCTACTTCAATGGTAATCTCACGCTCTTCTAACATCCCTTTTTCAAGTTGTGATGCTACTGTCTCACGGCTCACACGAATTGAATCACTAACTTCCTCTTTTTCTTCTTCCTGATTATTTTGGAAGCCACTCATCATTTGCATCATCATATCAAATTGATTACCTGATTTTTTCTTTTCTTTTTTAATACCAGGAACGAGTAATTTAACTAATTTTTCATCAGCCATTTTTTTAGCTTGAGAATAAACTTGACTATATTGTTGCTTTTTAACAATAGTGATGCTAGCCTCAACTAAATCACGAACCATAGATTCAACATCACGTCCTACATAACCTACTTCTGTAAATTTTGTTGCTTCAACTTTAACAAATGGTGCATTCACAATTTTAGCTAGGCGACGAGCAATTTCTGTTTTACCAACACCAGTTGGCCCAATCATAAGTAGATTTTTAGGCGTAATATCTTGTTGCATAGACTCATCTAGTTGCATACGACGATATCTATTTCTAAGAGCAATAGCTACTGATTTTTTAGCAGCTTCTTGTCCGATAATATACTGATCCAATTCTTGAACGATTTGTCTTGGTGTTTTAGTTGTTGTACTCATACTATTCATCTCCTATAATTCTTCAACAATAATGTTATGATTTGTAAAAACACAAATATCTCCGGCAACGTTTAAGGCAGCTTTGGCAATTTCACCAGCTGTCATGTCCTTACGACCGTCTCTTTTTAGAGCTCTGGCTGCTGATAGAGCATAGTTACCTCCAGAACCAATAGCTAAGATACCATCATCTGGGGCAATGACTTCTCCTGTTCCTGAAACAACAAGCATTTCTTTGTCGTTCATCACAATTAACATCGCTTCTAGTTTTTGCATCATCTTGTCACTACGCCACTCCATAGCAAGTTCTACAGCTGCACGCATCAAGTTACCCTTATATTGGTTTAATTTATCTTCAAATTTTCCTTCTAAGTTAAAAGCATCTGCGACACTTCCTGCAAAGCCCACAACGACTTCATCATTATAAATACGACGAACTTTTTTAGCCGTTCCTTTCATCACAACGCTCTCTCCCATTGTGACTTGACCGTCTCCAGCCATTGCAAATTTTCCGTCTTTTTCAACAGCACAAATCGTTGTTGAATGAAATGTTGTATATCCCATGTGTTTTCTATCTCCCTTATCAACTATGCTCTCGGGTGAAAATCCCGATAGTTTTTTTGTAATGTATCTGTTGTTACGTGTGTGTATATTTGTGTCGAGGACAAACTAGCATGCCCCAATAACTCTTGTACCGTCCTCATGTCAGCACCATTATTCAATAAATGGGTTGCAAAAGTATGACGCAACTTATGAGGATGTAGTCCTGTTGTTAAGCTACTATTTTCAATTAACTTTTTAAGTATATACTGAATGCCTCGAGGTGTAATTGGATCTGCATAATGATTAATAAATAAATAATCATGCTGCTTTTGATAATTAGCCATTAAAACACTTCTTGAGGAGGTCATATACTCTCTTAAACTATTTGCTGCAAAACTACCAAAAGGTACATAACGCTCTTTACCACCTTTTCCTTTGACCAACAAAATATCATGTGTTGTATCTAAATCAGTTAGTTTTATATTAGCACATTCTGAAACACGAATACCAGTCCCGTACAATAACTCTAACAACGCTTTATTTCGGTAATCCAAAGGCTTGTGACCATTTGTTTGTGCAAACAGACTCTCCATTTCTTTTTCATAAAAAAATGTAGGCAAACGTTGTTGCCCTCTTTTTAAATCAATATAAGTAAATGGATTTTCTCCTAATATATCATTTTTTACTAAAAATTGGTAAAAAGATCTTAAACTAGATATTTTTCTACTAATTGTATTTCGACTATATTCTCGGTCGTGAAGGTAAGCTAAATAAATCCGTACATCTTTAGTATCGATATTTAAATAATCAGAAGAACCTGTCTCTGATAAAAAACGTATAAAATCATGAATATCACCATCATAGGCAATTTGTGTTTGCTTAGAATACTGCCTTTCAACATTTAAATATCTCAAAAATAATGCTATGTAGTCAATAAATATCAACCCCTTTCATACCAATACACTCGCTAATGTAACATAATCGTTTTTTTTTTGCCAATAAAAGTATGTGATTTAAGAAATTTTATATAAATAATAGTTGTTTTTTAGCACTCTTTGATTACGAGTGATAAAAATACAAAAAATTGTGAGTCAATCTTCTTGAAGATCAACTCACAATTGATAACTTTTAATTAAATTCAGCTAATGACTCTCTTGTTGCTTCAAGTGCTCTTTCGGCAATAGCTGTATAGCGTTCTTTTTTATCACGAATTCTCTCAGGTAACTCTGGAAACAGACCAAAATTAACATTCATCGGTTGGAAATGTTTTCCAGATGTATGAGTAATGTAATTAGCCATACCACCAATTGCTGTCATCTCTGACAATACAACTGGCTCTAAACCTTGGGCTAATCTTGCAGCGTTACGGCCTGCTAAAATACCACTTGCAGCACTTTCAACATAACCTTCAACACCTGTCATTTGACCGGCAAAGAATAAGTTATCATTTTTTCTTGATTGATAGGTTGGTTTTAACAATTCTGGTGAATTCATAAACGTATTGCGATGCATCACACCATATCTCACAATATCAGCATTTTCAAGCCCTGGAATCATTTGAATCACACGCTTTTGCTCTCCCCATTTTAAATGAGTTTGAAATCCTACAATGTTATATAAAGAAGCTGCTGCATTATCTTGTCGCAGTTGAACAACAGCATATGGCCTTTTGCCTGTTTTAGGATCTTCTAACCCAACTGGTTTTAACGGACCAAACGTCATTGTCTTCTCACCACGTCCTGCCATTACTTCAATTGGCATACAACCTTCAAAGAACTTCTCTTTTTCAAATGAATTTAGCGGTGCCACTTCAGCATTTACTAATGTTTCACGAAAAGCATAGAACTCCTCTTTATTCATCGGGCAGTTCAGGTAAGCTGCTTCACCTTTATCATAACGGGATTTTAAATAGACTTTATCCATATCAATTGAAGATTTATCAATAATCGGTGCTGCTGCATCATAGAAATATAACCCTTCCGACTCTGTAAACTCTTTAATACTTTCAGCTAATGGTTCTGAGGTTAAAGGACCTGTTGCAATCACAGTAATCCCATCTTCTGGAATACTTGTAATTTCTTCATGGTGTACTGTGATGTTAGGATGATGACTTACTTTTTCTGTCACGTAAGTTGAAAAATCATCTCGGTCTACTGCTAAAGCTCCACCTGCAGGTACTTGGGTAGCATCAGCTGCCTCTGTAATAATTGAATCATATAAACGCATCTCTTCTTTTAAAAGACCTGCGGCATTTGTAATATTATTTCCTCTAAGAGAATTAGTACACACTAACTCTGCAAATTTGTCAGTATGATGTGCTGGAGACTTTTTCACTGCTCTCATCTCATATAAATCAACTTTAACTCCCGCCTGTGCTGCTTGCCATGCTGCCTCGCTACCTGCAAGACCTGCTCCAATAACGGTTACTTTTTGTTCTGTCATCTTACTTCAACCTCTTTCTCAGTCTAAAATAGAAATGGAACAGAGTATGTTTTTAATCATAACTCTGTTCCACGTATTATACACAACTATCCTTTAAAAATATATCTTTATTTTTGAATGTCTTCTTGATAATCACAATTACTACAAATAATTTGCATGCCACCACGAACTTTTTTCTGAACTAAATAGTGCTCACATTTTGGACAGTCACGACCAATTGGTTTATCCCAAGAAGTAAATTCACACTCTGGGTAACGATCACACCCGTAAAAGATACGATTTTTCTTCGTTTTCTTCTCAATGACGTCTCCCTTTTTACATGTTGGACAAGAAACTCCAATTTTTTTCACAATGGCCATTGTGTTACGACACTCAGGAAAGTTACTACAAGCATAGAATTTACCATATTTACCAAGTTTGATGACCATAGGAGAGCCACACAATTCACAATCAAAACCTGCTGGCTCATCTTTAATTTGAATTTTTTCCATTTTAGTCTCAGCTGTCGCTAATTCTTTTGAAAATGGTTGATAGTACTTATCAATGACCTCAACCCAATTTTCTTTAGCTTCTGCAATATTATCTAATTTTTCTTCCATACCAGCAGTAAAACTTAGGTTAACAATTTGCGGGAAATACTCACACATAATCGTATTCACAATCTCCCCCAGCTCAGTTGGCTCAAAGCGTCTGGCATTCAATTTGACATAATACCTTCTTTGTATCGTTTCAAGCGTTGGTGCATACGTCGAAGGACGTCCCACACCTTGTTCTTCTAAGGTTTTAACAAGAGTTGCTTCACTATATCTTGCTGGTGGTTGCGTGAAATGTTGTTTCGGCTCAATATCAACACTTTTTACTACATCCCCAACAATAAGCTCAGGTAAGATATTATCTTTTTCTTCTTTACCATTATCTTTACCTTCAATATAGACTTTCATAAATCCTTGGAATTTAACTTTAGAGCCATTTGCGACAAAATTAATGTCATTTTGAGATAAATCTACCCGCATTGTATCCATAACGGCAGGAGCCATACGACTGGCAAGCATTCTTGACCAAATTAATGAATACAACTTAAATTGATCCTTATCTAGAAATTCTTTGATAGACTCAGGTGTTCTCAGGACACTTGAAGGACGAATAGCCTCATGAGCATCTTGTGCTCCTTCAGCTTTTTTAGTCGCTTTTTTCTTCGTCCCTAAATATTCTTTACCATATGTGTCTACGATATAATCATAAGCTTCATTTTTAGCAGTATCAGACAGTCTTGTTGAGTCAGTTCTCATGTAAGTAATCAGACCGACTGTTCCTTGACCTTTACCTAATTTAATCCCCTCATATAATTGTTGGGCAACCATCATTGTTTTTCTAGTTCTAAAATTAAGTTTCCTAGCAGCTTCTTGTTGCAGACTACTCGTCGTAAAAGGTAGAGCTGGATTACGTTTTCTCTCCTTTTTAGTTACCTTAGTCACATCATAATCACGGCTAGTTAACTTATCCATCACATCTTTCACTTCTGATTCATTAGATAGTTTTACTTTTTTACCATTTATCCCATAAAAATTAGCAGAAAATTTAGCTTTTTTCTTTAAAAAGGTTCCTGGGATACTCCAGTACTCTTCAGGCTCGAATTTTCTAATTTCTTCTTCTCTATCAACAATCATCTTTAAAGCAACAGACTGAACACGACCAGCACTTAGTCCTTTTTTAACTTTCTTCCATAATAAAGGACTAATTGAATAACCAACTAAACGGTCCAATATTCTTCTTGCTTGTTGGGCATCTACTAAGTCAAGGTTGATTTTTCTTGGTTCCTTAAAGGCTTGTTTAACAGCTTCTTTTGTAATTTCGTTAAATACGACACGGTTGTTATCATTTAAATCTAAATCTAGAATATGAGCTAAATGCCAAGCAATAGCTTCTCCTTCTCTATCCGGATCGGCTGCAAGGTAAACTTTTTCCGCCTTTTTCGCATATTTCTTTAATTCTTTAATAACTGGACCTTTTCCTCTGATATTAATGTAGTGAGGTTCAAAATTATTTTCAATATCTATACCCATTTTACTTTTTGGCAAATCTCTAATATGACCAACACTTGCCACAACCTTATAATTGCGACCTAGATACTTCTCAATGGTCTTAGCTTTAGCAGGGGATTCTACAATCACCAAATATTTGTAACTCATGCCCTACTTCCTCTCTTTTTATCTTTTTATATGATATAAATGCTTTTGTTCGACAATCGGTTATCATATTAGACTATGGATATAACATTTGTCAAGGCTAGACCTTTTTAATTTATTAGCTCCTCTAAAATATCTTCTGCACATGTTGTGATTTTTGCTCCGTCTTTAATCAAATTTAGACATCCTGTTGATTCCATACAAAAAGGTTGATTTGGAATAGCAAATACATCTCTTCCCTCCTCTAAGGCAAGTTGAGCTGTAATAAATGTACCACTTTTTTCTTTAGACTCTATCACAATCGTTCCTTTAGATAATCCTGCAATAATACGGTTACGCTCAGGGAAATGATAAGCTAAAGGTTTTTCATGCGGAAAATACTCTGATAAAACTAATTGATGTTCAGCCATATACGTTTGCAAATGTTGATTGTCTTTTGGATAGATATAATTATGACCAGAACCTAATACACCGACTGTTTGCCCACGGTGTCTAATTGCCGTTTTATGAGCGTACGTATCATTTCCCTTAGCTAAACCACTGACAATTACAATATCTTCATTGACTAAATGAGGAACGATATGATCAATCATTTCTTTTCCAAAAGTAGTTTGTTCTCTTGAACCAATGACTGAGAGCATATTTTTTTGCAATAAACTAATATCTCCTTGATAAAACAAAGCAATGGGAGGGTTATAAATTTCTAATAACTGTTCTGGGTAATCCGCATCCAAAATCGTCACAAAACCAGTTTGCTCTACAAAACTCAGGTAGTCTTCTTCACTCATATCCTGAACATCTATTAAAGATTGTTGAAATTTATGACGATACCTTGGCTGAATACCTAAAAGTTGTTCTAAAAATAAACCCTCTTCAAATTTCAACTCATGATTCTTGGAGTAAGCTAAAGCTTTCAATCTTCCTTTATTACCTAGTCCTTTTAGTAATTTTAGACGAAAAATAGTATAGTTATCCATGACAACACTCCTTTTATATGTCTTACTAAAAGTATTCGCAAAATTTAAAAGTAAAAAGCAAAAAGAGACTAATAATAAAATTAGTCTCTTTACTGTGTGATATTAATTTTCTTTATTGACCATACTTTTAATTGGCTCAAAGGATTTTCTATGAATAGGGGTTATTCCTGCTTCTTTTAAATGAATCAAATGCTCCTTTGTTCCATAACCGGCATTTGTTGCAAAACCATATCCTGGATATGTATTATCAAACTCAAACATCATTCTGTCCCTTGTCACTTTGGCAATAATACTAGCACAAGCAATCGAAATACTATTTGCATCTCCTTTGATAATATTATCTTGTGGGATATCAACAGGAAGTGTCATAGCATCTATTAACAAATAATCTGGTTTTATCCCTAACTCATTAATTGAGTCTATCATAGCCAGTTTTGTTGCTTCGTATATATTAACTGAATCAATAACTGTTTCAGACTTAATCCCAATACCAACAGCTAAAGCTTCATCCATGATTTTATCAAAGAGTTCTTCTCTTTTAGCTAGTGATAGCTGTTTTGAATCATTTACTTCTACTAAAGATACAGAGAAATCTTTAGGTAAAACAATAGAACAAGCAACCACAGGACCAGCTAAAGGACCACGTCCAACCTCATCAATACCGGCAATATATTCAAAACCTGCCTTATGATATTTTTTCTCAAAACGAGACATCATTTCAAATCGTTCCAATAAATGTTCAGCTTTTTTAAGACGTCTTTTTGTTTGTATTAAAGCTGTTTGAACTCCTTTTCGCTCATCCTTTTCACAAAGTTTGACAAAAGGGTCTTCCATAGTGGTGACGTTTAATAATTTTTCTTTGATGACTTTAACCGTCTCGCTCATTTAAGGTCCTCTTCATGCTCAAAATCTGCTACTCTATCTAAAGTATAAGTTCCTAGTCTACCATCTCTGATTTCTTGAACAATCATCACACTACCACGCTCAAAGTCCTCTTGGAATCCACGTTTTCTAGTGATTACTATCAGCAAATCAGTCCCTTCAAGCATCATGTCCTCATCAGATAACTTATACCTTTCTTGTAACTGTTTAGGATAATACTCTTTAAAAAACTCTAAGCCATAAAGAGCTAAATCATCCATATGTAATAATGTGTCTTTAATCGCCCCTGTTAGGGCTAATTTTTTCCCAATCTCTTTGTCTTCAAATTTAGGCCATAAAATACCTGGAGTATCTAATAGCTCTAAATCCTTTCCTGTTTTTAACCATTGTTGTCCCTTTGTCACACCTGGTGTATTTCCAGTTTTAGCCATATTTTTTTTAGCTAATCGGTTTAATAGGGTTGATTTACCAACATTTGGAATACCTATACACATAGCACGAATTGGCATAGACTTCATGCCTCTTGCAGCTTGTCTTTCTAGTTTTTCACCTAAAATTTCTTTTACTTTTGGGATGATTTTATTAATCCCTTTGCCTTGACTAGCATTAATAGCAAGACAGTGAATCCCTTGCTTTTCAAAATAATCATGCCATTTAGCAGTTTCACGGTTATCTGCTAAATCTGCTTTATTTAATAACATTAATCTTGGCTTTTGCTGAATTAGTGAGTCAAGCATCGGGTTCCGACTTGAAATAGGTAACCTAGCATCTACAATTTCTAATACAATATCAACTAATTTTAATTTTTCTGCCACTTCTCTTCTGGCTTTTGCCATGTGGCCTGGAAACCATTGAATTGTCATGATAATCATCATTCCCTATCTTTTTATTATTTTCATATGATTAACTGGATAGTACACCAATTTAACTTTACCAATCACTGATTGTTCTGAAATCGTCCCAAATGAACGACTATCTTTACTAAGCCTTCTATTGTCACCTAAAACAAAATATTGATTTTCTGGAATTGTTTCACTTCCAATAATTTCCTCAGATTCTAAATCAGTTGTAAAAACATACTCGTTCTTCTTTTTTTTAATATCCTTTAAAAAAGGTTCTTCAATTTTTTCACCATTGATATACAATTGGTCTTTTTTGTAAGTGACCTGCTCGCCTGGTAAGCCAATCACACGTTTAACATAGGTGCTACCATCTGGAGAATAAAAAACGATAATATCAAATCGTTTGATTTCTGAAAAATTTTCCATAACTACAAAATCAGATTCTTTTAAAGTAGGAGACATTGAACTACCACTCACTTCAAGTGGTACAAAAATAAAAGCTCTAATAATAAAAACAACAACAGTACAGAGTACAAACATCTTGACCCAATGCCATAGTATATCGATCCATTTTCTCTTCAAAAAATCACCTACTCTTTCGACTATTATCATATAAAAAAAACAGAGAAAAAGCTATGATAAACTCTAAAAATTTCTTGAAAACATGTAAAAATTCTCTAGCTATGAAGAAGTATTTAGATAGACAAAGAAGAGGCTGACTTTTTTCAAGTCAGCCTTTTTATATATGTCATAATTAAATCTCTCTTACTTCTTATTTAAAACTTCTATACCTTTTTGGTATTGAGTGTCATTGTCTTTCCAATGCTCTACAATTCGTCTTTCTAGTAAACGGATTGTATCCTTATCAGCTACACCTGTGGCTTTTAAGTCATTTTTTTCTTGGAAAGCTTTAATAGCTGACTGTGTTTCTGTAGAATACGTATCTGAATCATCCTCAACAGAATAACCCAAAACATTTAAATACTCATTGATTATTTTAACATTTTCATTGGTTGAACCTAGTTTGTAAGTTATTTTTGTATCAATCAATTTATGCTGAATATAATCTGGTTTTTTCTCTTCTATTGTTGGTTTCACACCTTTTTCATGAATCCAAGTTCCATCTGGTGTTAGCCATTTTTTAATAGTTAACTTAAGCTCACCACCATCACCAGTTGGGATAACAGTCTGAACTGTTCCCTTACCAAAAGTTGACTCCCCAACGACATCTAATCCAGCTGAGTCTATAAAAGCACCAGCTAAAATTTCAGAGGCACTGGCACTATTTTCATCTACTAATAAGACAGTTGGTTCTTTAATTTTCTCACCATTATCTAATTGCTTACTAGCATCATGCTCTTCTGTTCCTTCAAGTTTTGAATCAAATTTAACGATGGGTTGACCATCTTCTAAAAAGCGACTAGAAATTTTCTCAACTTCTGTCAACACACCACCAGGGTTACCTCTGACATCAATGACAAAGGACTTAGCCCCGTCTTTTCTTAATTGATTTACCACCTCATCAAACTCTTTGGAAGTTGTGGTATTAAAGCTACTAATTTGAATGTAGCCAACATCTTTATCATTTTTATCAATGTTTCCTTTTACTGAATCAACAGGAATCACATCACGGGTAATCGTTACTGGAAAAGTTTCAGTATCACGTTGGATATCGAGGACCACGTCTGTTCCTTTTTCACCACGAACTGTTTTAACAATTTCATTTAAGGTTTTACCTTGTGTTTCTTCACCGTCAACTTTTAAAATAATATCTCCTGCCTGCATTTTAGCTTTTTCTGCAGGTGAATCTTTAATTGGTGGTTCAGCAACTGTTGGCATATCATTAGTCATAGTCATCACAGCACCAATTCCTTCGAAATTACCACTAATGTCATCATCAAATTCTTTAGCCTCTGATTTAGTTAAATAGCTAGAATAAGGGTCATCAATGGCTTGGACCATCCCCTTCATCGCCCCATCATGTAGTGCTTGTGGATCTACATCCTCAATGTAACCTGTTTCAATCAAACTATATAAATAAGCCAAATCATCATCATCTGATTGTTTTCCACCTGCTGTTTCATAGGCAAGTTGTTTGTTATCGTTTAATTCGTAAATAAACACCGTTGCTCCAGAAGCAAAAATTGCTACGACAATAAGTGATACAACGTAGTGAAACGTGGTCATCTTTTTTTCTTTTTTTTCTTTCATTTTACCTCTCACATCTCCTAATCCTTAGCTTCTTCATACATAGACCATAACTCATCAAAAACATCCATACTTGTCACATAATAGGCATTTGTTTCTAGATACTCAGAAATATCGTGATAAGTGGTCTCATTTTTTGGAAATTGCAAATCATCAAAAATATCTTCAGATAACTGAGATACGTTAGTTGGTGTTATCATACCACGCTGTGTTTGAATAAATTGATAAAAACTTAAAGTCATATTAATTCTCCTGTTTTTTATTAGGTTTCGCTTTTTCAGGCAAGAATAAACTAAACCTAATTTGATCATCTACTAGGTTAATCTGCTCAGCTCTCACTCTCATACCATTTGGTAGCTCTAGACTATCTAAATGTAGAATAATCATTGAATCATCTGGCTTAATTTCTACCCAATCAGGAAAATCAACTGAGTGAGAAATATAATTGATGACTGCTGGAATAGGAACATTTAAAGCCCCGATTGATAAACTTTTCGCCTCTAATTGAACATTACCGTTTGACAACACGTAAGGCTCAAAATAAAGGTAAAAATGAGTATCATGCCCCATTAGTGAGAATGTTCCATCAATTAAAGCATCTTTTTCCAGAGTGAAGGAGTAGTCAACACCGGAGTCCTTCATTAAATCTTTTGCATAATAATCTACTACTGAATTAACTTGTTGTTTTGTCATTAATACTTCTAGAATTGGTTCTGACTTATCAAATGATACTTGTTGCTCATTATTGTAAGACATTCTAGGTGTACTTATTCTAATGCCAATCACAATTCCAAAAGCTAATATGATGGCTAATAATACTAAAAAGGCAATTTTCCAAGGGTTTGAAAAGAAGGCCTTAAATCTACCTGGTTGTTTTACTTCAATTATTTTATTTACTTTTCCTTTTTTTCTCATCAAAAACGACTCCTTACTTTAACCATTCTTTTTTAGTAGCACCCATTTTAAGCTCAAAGGCATTAGCAATAATTTGATATCCCTGATTATTGGGGTGAACGGTGTCTTCTGGTGAAATCAAGCCATTTACAACACCACTATCACTTGTTGTTTCAGCACTTTCTAAACTAACGGTACCATCCTTTAAACCTTGGTACATATCATCATTAATAGGCACAAAGTAAGCATTACCTTGCTCATTAACAAACTCTTGTGAGCTTTTATTCCAAAAGTTTACAATGTCTTGTAACTCTGGAATTTCAGAAAATGTTAAGTAATAAGGATTATAAATACCTAATTGATAAATAGGCGCTTCAGGATTTAGTCGTCTTATCTCATCATATAATTCTTGCATTCTATCTAGATAAACTTTTTTAGGTTTCTCCATTTTTTCAATACTTATTTTTCCAAATAATTTTGGTTGCAAAGCTTGCATTAAATCATTACCACCTACAGTTAATAAAATAACATCGGCATCTTTAACTGATTTACTCATATTTTCATTTTTTTTCAACCTTTTTAAAATTTGATCACTTCTATCCCCAGATTTACCAAAGTTTTCAGCTTGAAAAACATCTACTGGATACTCAGCTGATAAGTCTTTTTGAAGAAGTGGTATATAACCACCAGATGAGGTTGTATCACCAATACCTTCTGTTAAAGAGTCACCAATAGCACTTAGGCGAATCATCTCAATTCTTTTTTCTTTTGGCTCTTCCACCTTAGGTTGGCTAATATTATTAGCTTTTGGCATCATAAGTGAAAAAAGAAACCAAAAAATTAAAAAAGTACCAATAAATAAATAGATAAAACTTATATTTTTCTTTATATTTTTCATAAAATCCCTCATTTAAAAAAAGACAGATCAAAAAGATCTGCCAATACGTATTTAGTCTGTATAAAACATTAAGGCAAAAGCCCCTTCACCTGAATGTGTCGCAACAAGTGGTGTAGTGTGTAGAATTGGAATAGCCATGTTAGGTAAGACCTTTTCTAAAGAGACTCTCATCTCCTCACAAATAGCTCGACCATTTGCCTCTGACATCCCAATAGCTTCAATTGATAAATCAGATAGTTTTTCTTCAAGGGATTTTAACCACTTAATAAAAGTTTTATTCCCTCTTCCTTTTGTGACTACTTCTAATTCACCATTTTTTAATTGCAGCATAATCTTCATATTTAAAAATCCTGAAACAGCACCAACTAATTTTCCAATGCGACCACCTTTAACTAAATTCTCAAGTGTTGCTACTCCCATGTATAGTTGTGTATTGTTTTTAACATGCTCAACACCTTTAACAACTTCGTCAATCGATGCACCTTGCTTAGCTAGTGTGGCAGCTTTGTATACCTGAAAACCTAGCGCCTGATCAATATATTCACTATCTACCACTGTGACATTAGAAGTCGAAATTTGAGCTGCTTGTCTAGCTGTATTAACTGTCCCACTTAATGATTCAGTTAAGTGAATTGAAATAATCTCACTACCATCTTCTCCTAATTTATCATATAACTCAACAAACTCACCAATTGGAGGCTGGCTTGTTTTAGGTAATGATTGCGCATTAGCCATCATTGTCATAAACTCAGCTGGGTTTAAGTCATTTTGATTAGCATAAATAACACTGTCCACCATAATAGATAAATTAATTGTATGTATTTCTAAACCTTTTTTTCTTTCATCTGAAATAATACAAGATGAATCTGTTACTACTTTTACATTTGTCATCATCAAACCTCTTTCCAAATAAACCATATTCATGTAGAATAAGACTATCTATCTGTTTAAATAGTATAACAGAAAAACAATTATTTATCACTAAAAATTGAAAGGATGACTTTGATGCAACAAAGAACTTTTTCAAAACGATACCTCATTGTTAACGAAGTATTCAATGCTATCACTCATGGTATAGGTGCTGGTCTAAGTATTGCAGGACTAGTATTACTTATCATAAAAGGAGCACAGATGCACTCTCCAATTCGCATTGTCTCGTATTCAATTTTTGGGGCTTCTATGATTTTACTTTTTCTATTTTCAACATTATTTCATAGTTTAATTTTTACTAAAGCAAAACCAGTCTTTCAAGTATTTGATCACAGCTCTATTTACCTACTAATAGCAGGTAGCTATACACCTTATTGCCTAGTCACAATTGGTGGTGGACTTGGTTGGTTTTTACTTATTACCATTTGGACTTTAGCTATTACTGGCATTGTTTACAAATCGATTTTTCTACAAAAAAGAGGTAAAGCAGATTACTTTATCTACATCTTAATGGGTTGGTTATGTGTGATTGCGACTAAACCTCTTTATTTAGGTTTAGGAAGAACTGGACTATTACTACTTGTTCTAGGTGGTGTCTCTTATACTGTAGGAACTTACTTTTATAGTAAACAAAATAGCATTAAATTTATGCATGTGATTTGGCACCTATTTGTATTAGCCGGTGCTATGTTTATCTTCTTCTCAATTTATCTATATACTTAAATAAGTTCAAATCAAAAAGAAGCTGATGCAAAAATCAGCTTCTTTTTGTTAAAACAACTCATTAATTTGAATCAAAAATTCTTCTTTGCCATAGAACTCTCTATCTAGTAGTTCTGGGAAAATCTCTTTTAAAAAATATTGAACAGATACTAAGTGATTAAAGGTTTGAATTGTTTGAACAGCTTCAATAAACATCTCTTTATAAACCACTTCTGGATTCCCTTTAACAATCTCTTCAAAAGATTCATATAATAAATCAATCTTATCTGCTACTGCTAAAATTTGGCCTTCAAGCGTTTCATCTTTTCCTTCAAACAAACGTCTACGATATATCTCTTGAAATTCAACTGGAATTTCTTGATCAATAAACTCTTCCGTCATTTTTTCTTCAACAATCTGTAACATACCACGAAGCTCTGGACTTGCGTATTTTACAGGTGTTTTAATATCCCCAATAAAACGCTCCGTATAATCATGATTTAATGATTTTTCATATAAACTCTTCCAGTCTACTTGCTGGTGATTAAGTTCTTCAATATCACCTAAAACTTGGGCAATTGATGCCACTCTGTATGAATGAGCTGCTACTGTGTGTTCTGTAAATTTGAAAAAACCTGGTGCTCGTGTAATTTTTTCTAAATTGTTTAACCCTAGTATGTATTCATTTAATCCCATGTCCATCACCTCAACTTTTTTATCATCATACGCATGATTAAGTACTTAGTCAATTTTTTTAACTGATTTACGCTCTTTTTCTTTCACTTTAGTCAACTCAAGTAAATATAAGGTGAAGGTTAAAATCAAAATAGATAATGTTAATAGTAACGTTTGCAACCCGTTATCATGAACAACCAGTAGCTGTCTTAATATGGCTGTGATACTAATTAAAACTAAGTATTTAATTGGTACATTATGAGCATCTTCAATATATTTTAGTGTCATAATAATAAACTCAAACAACATGAAAAAGCCTAGTATGTAATTTGCAATCGTATCAATTGAATCAACATGTCCATCATGAAAAATGAGTTTAAAAATGGAAACTAAATCCATTCCCATATAAATCAAAACTAAAATCGCTAATACTCCTAAAAAAATATTCATGGTAATACTTAATACTTTTTGATACTTATCTGTCATAGGTCACGTCCTTTTATCCTTCTTTTAAATACCTAATACTTCTTTATTTAAAGTGACACCAATGCCAATGCCTTGTGGTACTGGTAAACACCCATTATGTAAGATAAATTCTTCATTAATCACATCTTGATGAAAATATCTGCTTGTTGCTGAAATATCTCCAGGAAAACCAAAACCTGCTTGAGAAGCAAATTGTAAATTTAAAGCTCTTCCTACCCCAGACTCTAACATACCACCAAGCCATACTAATAATCCTTGATCTAGGCAATAGGCAACAATTTTTTGTGCTTCAGTAATGCCTCCAACTCGAGGAATTTTCAAATTGATAGCGTGAGCACTGCCAAGAGCTACTACTAATTTACAATCCTCAACACTGCGGATATTTTCATCTAAACAGATAGGCGTTTCTATCTCCTTAGCAAGAATTGCATGGTCTAAAAAATCATCAGTAGAAAATGGTTGCTCAACCATCATCAAGTTAAGAGTATCCAGTTTTTTAAGTTGATTAATATCTTTTAGGGTGTATGCAGAATTAGCATCAGCCATTAACATTATATTAGGATATGCTTCTTTAATGACCCGTAGTGGCTCGTAATCATATCCTGGTTTAATTTTTAACTTCACTCGGTCATATCCTGCCTCAACATAATTCCCAACTTGTTCTAACAACAAATCCAAATCTTCTTGAATACCTACACTAACACCTACAACTAAATGCTTACTTTGACTATGAAACAGCTCACTTAAACTGACATGTTGACGCTTAGCATATAAATCCCAAATAGCCGTCTCAACAGCTGATTTTCCCATCCAATGTCCTTTTACTGGTTTTAATAACTCTGTCACAACTTCTGGGTGTTTGATCTTTTTATTAATTAGCAGGGGGATGATATCTTTTGAAATAATGAGACGTTCAGTGTCTAGTGTCTCTGACACATAATCAGGGGTTTCAAAAGCAACTAGCTCCCCGTACCCCTCATTTCCTAATTCATCTGTCACTATGATAATGTCACATTTTTTCTCATGTAACTCTCCGTAGCTTGTTTTAAAAGGAGTGATTAACGGTAAGTTCACTAGATAAGAACGAATAGATTTAATTTTCATATTGCCCCTCCTTTCATAATACTATTAATAACTTGATATACCTCATCTGGTTTTTCAAGATGAACACAATGACCTGCCTCTTTAATAGTTATGAATTGAAACTTAGAATTTTCTCTTTTCATCTCTAAAGCAATAGTGATAAATTTTGAATCTAATTCACCTACTATTAACGTTATACTCTCAAGTGTCATCTCTTTAAGCTTTGGCCAAAAACTGGGCTGAGAGCCTGTTCCCATAAAACGTAAACTATTAGCTAGACCAAAAACTTGTTGGGATAATCTTTCTTGCCTGATTTTTTCTTGAGACTTTTTCGGCAATGATTTTTGACTGTCAAACAAAGCAATATTTTCCCAAAAATCAACAAAAGAAGCAACGCCCTCCTCTTCAATTTTAAGTGCTAGCTTCTCATCTGATGCCCTTCTACTTTCTTGTTCTTGAGTTGTTTTAAGTCCAGGTGAGCCACTTTCTAAAATCAAATGACTAATGTGGTCTGGATATTTACTTGCAATACCTAAGGCAAGTCTAGCCCCCATAGAATAACCAAATAAAGAAAAATACACGACACCTATTTTTTTTAACTCAAGGATGACTTCATCACACATATTTTCAAATGTATAATACATCTTGTCAACAACTACACTTGTTTGCCCGTGACCAATTAAATCAATAGCAATGACTTGAAAATCCAGCTGTCTATTATCAAATAAAGACTCAAATGTTTTAGAACTACCTGTAAAGCCGTGAAGACAAACTAAAGGAGGTATATCCTTGCTTGGATTACCCCATTTTTTAATAAAGTAACGAGGACTATTCGACTTCATTTACACAGATCTCTTTCACTTTATTTTTTATTTGCTCAAGCTCCGATACGTTAGCATCTCGGTTAGTTCTAATTTCAATTAATTGAAACACATGTCTATTTAAGCATGTTTCAAGCTCCTCTTTCGTTGATACCAAATCATAACTTGCTCCATATAATTGAGCAACATCTTTAAAATCAATTTCAAGTGGTGTGCCAAATAGAGGTTCAAAATCTGACTTATCCAGTGTTTGCTGTGGTAAATAAGAAAATATTCCCCCACCTTGATTATTTAATAGAACAATAGTCAACGGGATATTCTGTTGCTTCGCCCATAACATCCCGTTCATATCATGATAAAGTGTCAAATCTCCCGTAAGTAGAACTGACTGATGATTAGCTTGACAACTAGCCATTCCCATAGCACTAGATACAATACCATCAATACCATTAACACCACGGTTACCAAAAACTTGAAATTCATAAGGTAATGACTGAGCAAATCTATCAATATGACGAATAGATAAACTATTAGATAAAAACAACTGAGAGTAAGGGGTCATTTGTCTAAAGACTATTTGACTCACTTCAATTTCAGTTAACGAATGATTTGTTTCTTTTAAAGAGCAAATATCAGATACAGCCGTATGGATTGATACCCATCTATTAGTCCAATCAGCAGTAGATGGGGTCAAGTTCACTTCTTTTAGCATTTCTAAAAACTGACTTAAATCTGATTGAATAATCACATCACTTTGCTTTAGCATATCAGCAAAATGTTCCATCTCATCTAGCCAATAGGTTGGTTTTTTTAATTTTTTTAAATACAACATCACTTCTTTACTAATAGGATAACTTCCGATTCTAAGGACTAAATCAGGATTCATCTCCTTTGATATAAAAGGTATCATCAAATCAGCATGACTGATATACAAGTCAGTTTGAAAGCCGCAATTCAACGCATTAACTAGTGGATCTGCAATAACGGGCCAATTAAATCGTTGTGCGACTTGTAATAACTCCTTAGCCTCTTTAGGTGTGTGTACACCACCTATGACAACTAGTATCTTTTTACCACTAAGGGGCTGAGCTAATTGATTAAGTTGTTCTTTTGATAACGACTTAACTCCTGATATGACTACTTTAAAATGAGTCATATCTGGTACTTGTCGCTCTAAATCAGGTAGAAGCGGTTCACGCAATGGAAAATTTAATTGAACAGGACCACGCGGGTTTTGTTTAGCTAGACTAGTTAAACGAGAGGTTTGCCAAAACGCATAATTTAGCATCTCTTCTGAATTTTCAGGTAAACTAAAATCTAAGAATGCTTTAACATGATTTCCGTATAGTGCTTGTTGATCCATTGTTTGAGGAGCACCGACGTGTCGTAATTCATGAGGTCTATCCGTTGTTAATACAATTAACGGAATACAACTCTCAAATGCTTCACAAATAGCAGGATAATAATTAGCAGCCGCTGTTCCAGACGTACAAAGTAACACGACCGGCTCTTGAGAAGATAAGCTCTTTCCTAAAGCAAAAAAAGCAGCTGATCGCTCGTCAACACCAACTGTCGTTTCAATCAACTCATAACGATGTAACAACAAGGCTAGAGGGGTAGATCTTGACCCAGGGCTAATCACAGCTTGACGTACCCCTTGTTGATACAAAGCATCAACAACAGTGTTTAAATAATCTGTCATTTCTTCTTGATAATTTGTCATGAAACACTTCCTCCTAATCCTCTTAACATTGGTTTAAATTTAACTAAGGTTTCCATTTTCTCTAATTCTTTTTCAGAATCAGCTACAATACCGCAACCTGCAAATAACCTAGCTTGCTTTCCGTTAATTAGAGCAGACCGAATGCCAACGACATACTCTCCGTTATCTTCTATTAAAGACTGCCAACCAATAGGTGCTCCGTATAATCCTCTAGCTAAGGGTTCATGATTTTTTAACCATTCAGAACTTAGATTTTTAGGTTCACCTCCAAGAGCAGGTGTTGGATGAAGTGTCTCAATACCCAATGAAAAAGATACTGATTCGGAACGCTTCACTGATAAAGGGACATGTAAGTGTTGGATATCTTTGTTCTTTAAAATAGATACCTCACTTTCTATTACTTTGTTACCAGTTAAAGCAGATAGATCCTCTTTGATTCTTGATAAAACAATACTATGCTCATATCTGTTTTTCTTATCATTTAGTAAAGCATTAGCTAGCTTATCATCCTCAATTTTATTTTTTCCTCGAGGAGTTGAACCTGCAATACTTGCCGTTACAAACTCATCGTCACTAGCTTTTAATAAACGCTCAGGTGTCGCTCCAATAAAAGTATTGTCATGCCATGACAAACTAAAAAAGAAAGTATTTGCTTGTTGCTCTTTTAACTGCTCTAACACATCACTTGGTATAATTTCTTCAGATTTTTCCACGATCATCTCTCTAGCTAAGACAATTTTTTCTATTTGGCTAGATGACTTTAATGTCCCTACTGCTAAATCCACAGTCTCTAACCACTGATCCACACCTATTTCTGATTGAGACAAAATATTAGACTGATTACTGACTAATACACTTGATTTAGAACTTAACTCATGACATAACTCCCACTGTGCTATCACATCCTGCCTAAGACTAACTAAATCCTTACCATAAACATTTATTGTTAAATAGAGCTGATCTTCAAACAAAGTTATCACCATTTGCGGCAATATATGACACCCTCTACCAAACTCTCCCCAAGTGTCAGTTATCATCAATTCGTCAAAGAAAGGATAACTACCAAAGATAAATGGTCCTACACCTGGAATCTTACTTTTTCTAGAGATAATAGGCAACTGCCTTCTCCAATTAGATATGTCTTGAACACCACCAAAAATGACTTCTAAATCACCAATACCTACCATAGCTAGCTTTTTATCTGGAGTTTCAAAATAAAAAGATACCTCCCTTTGGGTCTTGTTTAATACTTTGAAATAATCAAAAGGAGCTTTTTGACTATTATGAATTGGTGTTGAAAGTGAGTAATAATATGTTCCCATTTTGTAGTAAGTATCTAAATCTTTTAGTAATATATCTAACACAAAAAGTCCTCTCTTTCTTTTGTTAATAATCTGTGCTTAGCTATTTTCCCACTCGCTGTTTTAGGTAAACTACGACAATAATAAACTGCTTTAGGGATTTTATAACTAGCCAAATGCTGTTTTAAATGTTTTTCTAGTTCTGCCTGATTCACATCACCAACTAAATACACCACAGGAACAGCTCCCCACGTCTCATCCTCTTGTCCCACAACAGCAACATCTTTTACATTATTAAGCAAGAGACATTTATCTTCTATTTCTTTAGGATAAATATTCTCACCACCTGAAATAATCAAATCACTTAAACGACTTAAAATATAAATATAACCAGAATCATCTCTTAAAGCCAAGTCTTGTGTTTTAAACCACCCATCTGCACTCCAGTATTGTTCTTTAAAACTGGCATCATTTAAATACCCATCAACCACACTAGGTCCTTTTAAGTATAGCTCACCTGGCTCATTTGCTACGGCTTCTTCCCCACTTTTTGTCACAAGTTTTAGCTCAACATGTTTTAAGGGTTTTCCAACAGAGCCTATGTGCTTAGCAGCATCTTGATTATTTAGAGCAATCACTTGAGAACAAGTTTCTGTCATACCAAATGACTGAATAACTTCAACATGCTTTGCTTGAGCAGTTTTTAATGACATCATGGACGCAGGTGCTCCTCCTAATAAAAAACTACGAAATGTTGGATGATACTCTCTATCTCCTAATTCCTTCATTAAGGACTGTAAAGTTGTTGGTACAACAGACATCACTGTTCCTTGAGCATTTATTAAGTCTTGAGTTATTTTTTTAGCATCAAATTTATTATATAATGTCACCTGAGAGCCTAAAACAAGTTGTCTTATTAATATAGACAGACCGCTAATATGAAACAAAGGAACGGCACACAACCAATTATCTTCTGTTGTAATAGCCATATTATCTTTTGTTGCCACAGCACTAGCATAATGATTTTTAAAACGCTGGATAACCCCCTTAGGTTTTCCTGTTGTGCCTGAAGTATACATAATTGAAGCAATATCCTCACCAGAAATAGTAGATACTTCTGCTATCGTATCGGAGTGAATTGTCATTTTGCTGACTGACTTTAAATCCAAGCTATTAACTGGCAAATCTTCTAACAAAGAGCTGAATTTTTCTTCACATAACACAAAAGAGACCTGAGCATCTTTTAACTGATACTCAAGCTCTTTTTGGGTAAGATGGGTATTTAAAAATACAATCTCTTTCTTCAAATGCCATAAACTTAAAATAGCGATATACATCATATTAGAATTACGACTCATTATAGCTACTCGCTTACTCTCTTTTGGTAGCACGTGATATAGTTGATTTGATAAATCCAACATAGCTTTGTTTAGTTCACTGTAAGTCCATGATTTTCCTTGATAAAAAAGGGCAACACGACCTGCTTGATTCTTAGCTTGTCTATCTAGCCACTCCATCTATCATCGCTCCTTATGGAAATTTTGGAAACTGATCAAAATTTGGATCACGTTTTTCTTTAAAAGCATCTCGTCCTTCTTGTGCTTCCTCCATTGTGTAATAAAGAAGTGTTGAGTCTCCTGCAAGTTGCTGAATACCAGCTAAGCCATCTGTGTCAGCATTCATTGCTGCTTTAATCATACGAAGAGCTAATGGGCTACGTTTTAACATATCCTCAGCCCACTCCATTGTCACATCTTCCACATCTTCTAAAGGAACGACCGTATTAATCCAACCCATATCTAATGCTTCTTGTGCTGAGTATTGTTTACACATAAACCAAACTTCTTTAGCTTTTTTATGTCCAATCACACGAGCCAAGTAACCTGCTCCGTATCCACCGTCAAAACTACCAACATTGGGTCCTGTTTGACCAAACTTAGCATTGTCAGAAGCAATCGTTAAGTCACAAACAAGCTGCAAGACATTTCCTCCACCAATTGAATAACCTTTAACCATAGCCACAACTGGTTTTGGGATCACACGAATTAAGCGTTGTAAATCAAGAACGTTTAATCTAGGTATATTATCACTACCAACATATCCTCCGTTACCACGAACTTTTTGATCACCACCAGAACAAAAAGCCTTATCTCCTGCACCTGTTAAAATAATCACACCAATATCTTGCTTGTCTCTAGCAATTGTAAAAGCATCAATCATTTCAAAAACCGTTTTCGGTGTAAAAGCATTATGTACTTCTGGTCGATTTATCGTAATTTTCGCAACTTTTCCAGTTTGCTCAAATAAAATTTCTTCATAATTTTTTAGTGTTTCCCATTCTCTCATGTATTAATTCCTCCTTAAATTCTTTACTATCTCATTATACACAAAATCAAGTGACTAATGGTAGATAATGTTTATCAAAATTTTATGCTATACTTGAAAAAACAAACTCGGAGGTTTTACATGACTATTTTAGATTATTTAGGGATTGAGTGCCTGACAAAAAATCAAGAAGAAGTCGTTTTACAAATGACAGTGACACAAAATCACCTGCAACCTTTTAAACTCATGCATGGGGGATTAAATGCTATGTTAATTGAGACAGCTTGTAGTATTGGGGCAAATGAGTATTTGGATAATAAAATTAAAGTGGCTATAGGATTAGATGTGCAAGCCAACCACATAAAAAGTGTAGCAAGTGGTGTTATTACGACTATCGCTAAACCAAATCACATAGGAGGTACAACGCAAGTTTGGGAAGCTAGTATTTTTAATGATAAAAATGAACTGATTAGTGTAGGTAGATGTAGTTTGATGAATAAAAAAATTAACTACTAGTAAGCTATCATACTCCGCTAGTAGTCAATTTTTTACCAATTTTTAGGATCTTTTTTCCATTCTTTTAAAACGAGTTCTTCATCTTGATGAATATAGTTATTCTCTAAGGCTACCTCAATTAATTCGTCATAATTCGTCAACGTATGACAAGCTAAATTATTTTCTTTAAAATTAGCTAAGCCATCAGGTAATTGATAAGTAAAAATTGCCATGACACCTAGTACGTCAGCGCCTTCTTTTTCAGCTGCAAGACAAGCTTCAATCACACTACCGCCAGTTGAAATCAAGTCTTCGATGACTACCATTTTAGCCCCTCTATCAATCCGACCTTCAATTTGATTTTTCTTGCCATGTCCTTTTGAAGCACCTCTAATATAAACCATAGGTAAATCAAGTTCTTCAGCGACCCAAGCAGCATGAGGAATACCAGCAGTTGCAGTTCCTGCAATCACCTGAACATCTGGGAATTCTTCTTTGATTCTTTTCGCCAAACCACAGGCCACATCTTGTCTAACTTCTGGGTAACTCATCGTTAAACGATTGTCACAATAAATTGGACTTTTCATGCCACTAGCCCATGTGTATGGCTCAGTGGGACTTAGTGTCACTGCTTTAATATCTAATAAATGCTTTGCAATTTTTTTCATATTATTCCCCGCTCCATTGTTTTTTGATTGAAAGATAGCTTTCATAAGGGTGATCACTTTTGGTAATTGGACGACCAACCACGATAAAGGTTGAACCAATTTCTCTAGCCATTTGTGGTGTCACCGTGCGTTTTTGATCATCTAGAGTATTCAGGTTAGGGCGAATGCCTGGTGTGAGACAAACAAAGTCTTTTCTTGTCTTTTGTTTTATCATGTCAACTTCTAAAGCAGAGCAAACAACACCATCTAAGCCAGAATCATTCGCTAGTTTGGCATACTGACACACACTAGCTTCCAGTCCTTCTATAATTAATTGTTCTTCTCTAACTTCCTGATTACTTGTTGAAGTGAGTTGAGTCACAGCTATCAGAATAGGTGTTTTACCAAACTGGCTAGCTCCTGCTTCTAAGCCTCGTCTGGCAGCTATCATCATCTCTTTTCCACCTGCTGCATGAACATTAGTCATATCGACACCAAGTTTACCTAAACCTCTCATAGCACTCTCTACTGTATTTGGAATATCATGAAGTTTCAAGTCTAGAAAAACATCATGGTTCAATGATTTTAACCAAGTCACAATGTTTGGACCTTCTTGGTAAAATAATTCCATACCTACTTTAACAAATAGAGATTCATTTTCTGGGAAATTAGCTAAAAATATGTCTACTTCTTTTTTATTTGAAAAATCTAGCGCAATAATTGGTCTCTTCATTATCTAGCCTCCCTAACTTCCCTAATTAATGTTTCAAGAGATTCAATTCCTAATTCATCCATTCTTTTAGGTAGCTCATCAATTAAAGTTGGACAGATAAAAGGATCTGTAAAATTCATTGTTCCAACTGCCACAGCACTAGCCCCTGCTAAAAACATCTCTAACACATCATCTACTGTAACAACCCCGCCCATACCAATAATAGGTATATCAACAGCGCGTGAGACTTCGTGAATCATTCTAATCGCCACAGGTTTTATACCAGGACCAGATAATCCACCAGTACCATTTGCTAAAATAGGTTGTCTAGTTTTTAAATCTAGCCGCATACCAAGTAATGTATTTATCATCGTGATACCATCAGCTCCGCCTGCCTCAACTGCTTTAGCAATGGGAACAATACTTGTGACATTTGGAGATAATTTTACATATACTGGTACCTTTGCGACAGATTTTGCAGCCATAGTCAGCTCTTTTGCAATCCCTGCACTAGTACCAAAGGCTATACCACCTTCTTTCACATTTGGGCAAGAAATATTTAGTTCAATAGCTTTAACATTTGGTGCATCTCCAATTTTCTCACAAACTCTCACATAATCTTCCACGCTTGAACCAGCAACGTTTGCAATAATCGGTACGTCCCATTTTTCTAAAGCTGGTAATTGATTTCTCATGACCTCTTCTAACCCTGGATTTTGAAGACCAATGGCATTAAGCATTCCACTAGGAGTTTCAGCTACTCTAGGAGTTGGGTTACCATAGCGCATGGTGATGGTAGTTGCTTTTACCATAATGGCACCTAAAAGACTCAAATCATAATATTTACTATACTCATCACCAAAACCAAAACAACCACTTGCTGGCATAATTGGATTTTTTAAATCTAGTCCTGGTAGTGACACATTTAAACGACTCATATGATAACCTCCCCGGATTTAAAAATAGGCCCTTCGTCACATACTTTTTTATTTTTAGCCGGATCTTTTTTTGATGGACACACACAAGCGTAACAAGCACCGATACCACAAGCCATTCTCTCCTCCATTGATAGATACACATGAGGATGATTGTCAAATCGTTCTTCAACTGATCTTAATAATCCAGAAGGGCCACAAGCAAAAACAGCTTTAGGTGTTTTCGTTTGAAGAACAATCTCTTCCATCAAATTACCAACATGCCCTTTAATACTACAACTTCCATCATCTGTTGCAATAAATAACTCACCTAACTTTTTAAACTCTTCCTCGTAATACACCACTTCTTTAGAAGCAAACCCATTTAAAAAATAAATCGTAGCTCCTTTAGCAAATAACTCTTTGCCTAGTTGGTACAAAGGAGGGATTCCAATACCTCCACCTATCACATATACAACATCACCAGGAGCTACCATCTCTATTTCAAATCCGTTACCTAAAGGACCAAGAACATCTAAGAGATCATTTTGTTTCAGCTGACTTAATACAGTCGTCCCCTCACCATCTGTACGGTAGATTATTTTACAAGTATGATTGCTATGATCAATCTCGGCTAAACTAATAGGACGCCTCATTAGTAAGTCTGATCGTGGTATGCGTATATGGATAAATTGTCCAGGCTTTGTCATCTCTTTAACTAATTCACCACTTAAAGTCATTTCAAAAATATCAGGTGCGATTTCTTTTTGATTGACAACAGTCATCATTTCTTGCAACATGTCTTCTCTCCTTTTATAGTGCTAATGTCGTAAAACTTCTCGCCTCTAATACATGCAAAATAGCTTCTGCCGTGTCAAGAGACGTCATAAGTGGTACCCCACTTTCAACTGATGTTCGTCTAATATCAAAGCCATCACGATTATTTTCTTCCCCTTGACCTGTAGTATTTATGACTAAACTAACTTCTTTATTTCTTATACTACTCAGAATGTCATTTGTATCATTATCTGAAATTTTATCAACTGTTTTTACTGTCAAACCTAATTTCATTAGATATTCTCCTGTGCCTTTTGTAGCAAGTAAGCCATAACCGATTTTTGCAAAACGTTTTGCAAGCTCTCCTACCTCTTCTTTAGCATCATCTGATACTGTAATTAAAACTGTGCCATAATCATCTACATGCATACCACTAGCTTCAAAGGCTTTATAAAGAGCTTTTTCTTTTGTCATGTCACTTCCCATGACCTCACCAGTAGATTTCATCTCTGGACCTAGGTGGGTATCTACCTCATGTAGTTTTGCAAATGAGAAGACTGGTGCTTTAATATGAACCAAGTTGCTTTCTTTATATAATCCATTGTTATACCCTAAATCTTTTAGCGTCTTACCTAGTATCAACTTTGTAGCTACATTAGCCATCGGAATATCTACTACCTTACTTAAAAACGGAACTGTTCGACTAGCTCTTGGGTTAACTTCAATGACGTAAACTGCTTCATCATGTACAATAAATTGAATATTCATCATACCTTTACAATTAAGTTCTAAAGCCAGTTTTGTTGTGTAATCTACTATTTTTTCTTGAACTGCTTGGCTAATATTTTGAGGTGGATAGACTGCCATAGAGTCTCCCGAATGAACACCAGCTCGTTCAATATGCTCCATAATACCAGGGATTAAAACATCCTCCCCATCACAGATTGCATCCACTTCACACTCTTTACCAACTAAATATCGATCAATTAAAACAGGATGCTCTGGTGATGCTTTGACAGCTTCTATCATGTAACGTTTTAAATCTTTTGTACTCCAAACAATTTCCATCGCTCTGCCACCTAAAACATAACTTGGCCTAACCAGTACAGGATAGCCAATTCTCTCAGCAATCTTCACCGCATCTACTTCATTTGTTGCAGTTGCACCCTCAGGCTGAGGAATTCCCAATTCTTTTAAAACTTGTTCAAATTTATCACGATTTTCTGCCCTATCAAGGTCTTCTATGCTTGTTCCAATCACTGTAACACCATGTTTTGTTAAACCTTCTGCTAAATTTATGGCAGTTTGCCCACCAAACTGGACGATGACTCCCTTTGGCTGCTCTAAATCAGTAATATTTAATACATCCTCTAATGTTAATGGCTCGAAATATAATTTATCAGAGATTGAAAAGTCTGTTGATACTGTTTCAGGATTACTATTAATCACAATAGCTTCATAACCTAGCTCTTGAATAGCTTTAACTGAATGTACTGTCGCATAATCAAATTCTACACCTTGTCCGATTCTAATAGGACCAGATCCTAAGACAATAATTGATTCACGACTAGTTTTGATACTTTCGTTTGCAAGTTCATAAGTGCTATAAAAATACGGTGTTTGTGAATCAAACTCTCCTGCACAAGTATCTACCATTTTATAAACTGGTATAATGCCATGCGTTTTTCTTAACTCTAAAATCTCATCTTCTGTTTTAGCAACCAGTGAAGCAATTTTTTTATCTGTAAATCCATATTGTTTTGCTTTAATGATGATTTCTAAATCATCAGGATACTCAATTAAATTCTCTTCAATTTCAATAATATGTTTAATCTTATCTAGGAAAAATAAATCAATTTTAGTAAATGTAGCGATATCTTCAATACTCATCCCTCTTCGGATAGCTTCTGCTATATGAAATAACCTATCATCTTGAGCTTGAATCATAGCGCTCACTAATTCGTGATCATCCAAGGCTTTAGCTTCGCCTATCTCTATATGACTTACACCAATTTCAAGGGACCTTACTGCTTTTAAGAGTGACTCTTCAATAGTCCTCCCTAATGCCATAACCTCACCTGTGGCTTTCATTTGAGTACTTAATAAACGGTCACCATGCTCAAATTTATCAAAGGCCCATCTTGGAATCTTTGATACCACATAATCAAGAGCTGGCTCAAACATAGCATACGTAGTCCCTGTCACGGGATTAACCATTTCATCAAGAGTTAGACCTACTGCAATTTTAGCTGCTAATTTAGCAATTGGAATACCTGTAGCTTTACTAGCTAGAGCTGATGATCTGCTAACTCTTGGGTTAACTTCAATCACATAATAGTTAAAACTATCAGGATCAAGAGCTAATTGTACATTACAACCACCCTCAATCTTTAAAGCCTTAATAATCTTAAGTGATGCATCTCTTAATAATTGAATTTCCACATCTGATAAGGTTTGACAAGGGGCAAAGACGATAGAGTCACCTGTATGAATTCCCACTGGATCAAAGTTTTCCATATGACAAACGACAATTCCTTGATCTTTACTATCACGCATGACTTCAAACTCAATTTCTTTAAACCCTGCAATACTTTTTTCGATGAGACATTGACCAACTGGTGATAAGCTAATACCACTCGTTGCAATCTCGATTAACTCTTCCTCATTATCACACATCCCACCACCAGTTCCTCCTAGAGTAAAAGCTGGACGTACAATCAAGGGGTAACCAATATCACGTCCAAAAGCTACAGCTTCTTTTACTGTATGAACAATGACACTCTCAGGAATTGGTTCATCTAATTCTTCCATTAATTGCTTAAACAAATCACGGTCCTCTGCTTGATCTATTGCACTAATTTTTGTACCAAGCAATTCAATATCTAACTCTTTTAAAATTCCCATCTCATCTAGTAACATTGCCATATTAAGTCCTGTTTGTCCACCAAGAGTTGGTAGAATAGCATCCGGCCTTTCTTTACGAATGACTTTTATGACAAATTCTAAAGTAATCGGTTCGATATAAACTTTATCTGCTACATCTTTATCTGTCATAATAGTCGCAGGGTTTGAGTTAATCAGTACCACTTCATAACCTTCTTCTCTAAGAGCTAAACAAGCCTGGGTTCCTGCATAATCAAATTCTGCTGCTTGACCAATAATAATAGGCCCTGACCCGATAACTAATATTTTTTTTATATCGTCTCTTCTAGGCATGTGTCTTTCCCTCGCTTTCCATTAATTCAATAAACTCATCAAAAATTGAAACACCGTCATGAGGACCAGGTGCTGCATCTGGGTGAAATTGAACAGAAAAAGCAGGGTATTTTTTATGTTTAACCCCTTCAACAGATAAATCATTAATATCAACATGAGTTACCATTAAATCTGTTCCTACTAGACTTTCTTGGTCAATGGCATACCCATGATTTTGTGACGTGAAATAAATCGTATCTGAAGCTATTTCTCTAACTGCATGGTTACTTCCACGATGTCCAAATGGCATTTTATAAGAATCTGCCCCATTAGCTAGACTAAGTAACTGATGTCCTAAACAAATACCAAACACAGGTACTTGACTTTGAATGTCTAAAATCATTTCAGGGACTTGAGGTAAGTCTTTAGGATCTCCTGGGCCATTTGATAACATGACACCATCTGGCTGATAAGATAAAATAACTTCTGAACTTGTGTTGTATGGTACTACTGTGATATGACAATCACGTTTAATTAGTTCTCTTAAAATACTTTGTTTCATGCCAAAATCTACAACGACTACGTGAAAACCTGTACCTGGTATACTATATGGTTTATTAGTTGAGACTTCCTGGACTTGATTAGTTGGTAAAACAATCGCTCTTAATTGATCAAAATCATGTTCTAAATCTGGGACCATGTCAATAATACTTGCTTTCATAGCACCTTTTTCTCTAATTTTTTTCGTCAAAGCTCTTGTGTCAATTCCAGAGATTCCAGGAATTTCTCTTTTTTCTAAAAACTCGCCTAATGTTTGTTGCGATCGCCAATTTGAGGCTACCCTAGCTACATTTTTTACAACAACAGCTGAACAAGCTGATACCATAGACTCATGATCATCACGATTAATCCCGTAATTACCAATCGTTGGACTAGTAAATACTAATAGTTGACCTTTAAAGCTTGGATCTGTAATCATCTCTTGGTAACCACTCATTCCAGTTGCAAACACAATTTCTCCTGTAACAGAAGATTTGGCACCAAATCCCTCTCCAACAAAGTAAGTTTCATCTTCTAATATTAACAATCGCTTCATTAATTAAGCCTCCTTTTTATCCCATACTTTTCTACCATGAACAAAAGTCATCATCGTATCTCCGTAAACTTCACTACCTATAAACGGTGTGTTTTTTGATTTTGATAAGAAATTATCAGTAATCATATGTTTTTCTTCTAAGTTAAAAATAGCAATATCTGCAGGAGAGCCGATATTTAGTGTTCCTGTTTTTAAACCAAATATCTTTGAAGGTGCTTCACTCATCCAATACACAATCTCACTTAAAGTAAAACGACCTGTTTTAACAAAATGAGTAAACATTAACTGAAACGCCGTCTCACTTCCTGTAATACCAAAAGGTGAATCAAGCATGCTTTGATCTTTTTCCTCGTGAGAGTGAGGGGCATGATCTGTTGCAATACAATCAATCGTACCATCAAGTAGTCCTGTAATTAAGGCTTGCTGATCCTCAGTGGCTCTAAGTGGGGGGTTCATTTTAAAATCACCATGATCTTTTGTGATATCTTCTTCTGATAGAATCAAGTGATGAGGGCAAACTTCACAGGTGACGCTGATACCATGTTTTTTAGCTTGACGAATAATTTCTACACTTTCTTTCGTTGATACATGACATACATGATAGTGAACTCCTGTTTCTTGAGCTAACAGGACATCTCTAGCAATTTGAGAAGACTCAGTGGCACTCATAATACCAGGTAAACCAAGCTCTTGACTTTTTTTGCCTTCATGCATCACACCATCAAATAGTAAACTCTCATCTTCTGTGTGAGCTACGATACTCATATTAAGGTGAGCTGCTTCTCTCATTGCTTCATACATCACACCAGCTGTTTGAACCCCAACACCGTCATTTGTAAAAGCAAAAGCCCCGCTATCTTTTAGTTCTTTAAAATCAACTAACTCTTCACTATTAAGTGACTTAGTAATGGGTGCATATTGTAAAATATTGACAACACTATCTGTCTTAATTTTTTTATAAATGGTTTTTAATTTTTCAGGTGTGTCTGGCACAGGATTTAAATTTGGCATCGCACACACTGTGGTAAATCCACCACGTGCTGCTGATTTGCTTCCAGTTTCAATAGTTTCTTTATACTCAAACCCTGGCTCTCTAAAATGAACATGAACGTCAACTAACCCTGGAGTAATAAGCCCATCACAAGCATCATAAGCCTCATCAAACGCTTGTTCTATTTCTTTAAAATCTCCTATTCCTTTAATCAATCCATCTTCAATCCATACATCAACTGGTATTAACTCATTTTGACTTGTGACAATATTGCCATTTTTTATTAATGTTTTCATCCACACCTACCTACGCTTTCCCATGTAATATTGCTTCTAATATTGCCATTCTCATGAATACACCATTACTCATTTGTTGTGTGATGCGCGACTGATAACTCTCAACTAACTCATCTGCTAATTCAACATCTCGGTTTACTGGAGCAGGATGCATAATAATGGCTCCTTCTTTCATTTCTTTAGCTCTTGCAACAGTCAAACCATATGCTTTATGATAATCTTCTTTTACAAATATACTATCCTCATCATGGCGTTCATGCTGAACTCTTAACATCATCATCACATCAACCTGGTTAACAACGTCATCAATTGGTAAATAAGTCCCGTACGCTTCATACTTTTTGTTATACCACTCTGTAGGTCCACAAAAATATAAATTAGCTCCTAAGCGTTTTAACATTTTCATATTAGAATTGGCTACTCTTGAGTGGCTTAAATCACCACAAATGGCTATATCTAAGTTTTCAAAATCCCCATATTCTTCATAGATAGTTAATAAATCTAGTAGACACTGGGTTGGATGATTACCACTTCCATCACCCCCATTAATAATGGATGTGGTAATGGTTTTACTATCGATCAGTTCATTGTAATAATCCTCTTCCCAGTGACGAATCACACAAGCATGTGCTCCAATAGCTGACATAGTTAAAACTGTGTCATATAAAGATTCTCCTTTAGAAACCGAACTGGTTTTAGTATCAAACTCTATCACATCAATGCCTAATTTTTTTTCAGCTACTTCAAAACTTTTATGCGTTCGTGTACTGTTTTCAAAAAATAAATTTGATACAAAATACTGCTCTTGACTTAAAGTAGAAGGGGCTCCTTGCTTAAATTCTTGAGCCCTTTGTATCAAGCCCATGACCTCTTGATCACTTAATGATTCAGCTGTTAACAAGTGTTTCAAACTAATAATTTCTGATGTGATAATCATAATTCAACTCTCCTTTTATTCTGTTTCGCTTTTTGCTTCTTCAGGTAATATTAAGTTTAAAATGATGCCGAACAATGTTGCTAGAGCCATACCCGATACAGCTACTGGACCTGCTTGGAAAGTCAACCCACCGATACCAACAACCAAAATAACTGAGGCAATCAGTAAGTTTCGTTTTTTGTTAAAATCAATGTCATTGTCAATTAATATTTTAAGTCCGCTTGAAGCTATCACTCCAAAGAGAATGAAGCTAATACCTGCAATAACTGGATTTGGAATACTTTGGATTAGAGCTGTTAGTTTTCCAACAAAACTTAGAGCCATAGCAAGAACTGCTGCTCCACCAATAACAAAGACGCTATGAACTCGTGTAATAGCAAGTACCCCGATATTCTCACCATAACTAGTTACAGGAGGCCCCCCTACAAGACCAGCTACAATTTGAGCAAAACCGTCACCTTTTAGAGTTTTATCTAAACCTGGGTCTTTAAAAAATTCACGTTTTGTCAGTTTATTTAACACCATTAAATGCCCAATATGCTCAGTCATCGTGACAAAAGCAATTGGTGCCATCGTCAGGACTGCTGTTAAGTAAAATTTAGGTTGATAGGTAACAAAAGGGGTTTGGAAATCTGGCAAAGCAAACCATGCTGCTTCTTGAATAGGAACAACATCTACAATTCCCACAGCTAGAGCTATTAAGTAACCACAGACAATCCCTAGTAAAATGGGAATAAGTCCTAAAAATCCTTTTAGATACATATTAAAGAAAATCGTTAGTGACATAGTGACCAATGCTACAATAATAAATTTTACACTATAAATTTGTTCTCCGTTTGCTCCTGTTGCATACATGGCTTGATTTGCTGCATTTGCAGCTAACCCTAGTCCAATAACCATCACAACTGGTCCAACAACAATCGCTGGTAACATCCTATCTAACCAAGCTGATCCTGACTTTTTAACAAAATAAGATACTATCCAGTACACAAATCCTGTTGTAATTGATCCTAGTGCAATAGCTGGATAACCATAATCATCCATTAGCATTTGCATAGCAGCTATAAAGGCAAAACTACTTCCCAGATAAGCTGGTATTTTTCCTTTTGTAACCGTTAGATACACAAGTGTTCCAAGACCTGAACTAAATAGTGCAATCCCTGGGTTAATTCCAACTAGAATGGGTACTAATACAGTGGCACCAAACATGGTAAATAAATGCTGTAAACTAAGTCCTAACCATTTTAATCCTGTTGGTTTATCATGGATGTCTAAAACAACATCCTCATTTCTAAATTTCTCGCTCATCTTTCTTCTCCTTTATAATAAAAAATCCTCGTTTCCAAAATAGAAACGAGGCACATGCAAACAGATTGATAGTATGATACTATCAAATTCTCTTCGCCCTTCCTAGTCTCTCTGTACTTGGTTAAAAAGCTACTTTATGTAATTTGTTTAATACTAATTTCATCTTTTCCATCATATTCTTTAACAGATACAATGATTTGTTCTTTTTTAGAAGTCGGAATATTTTTCCCAACATAATCAGCTCTGATTGGTAATTCCCTGTGACCTCTATCTACGAGTACTGCAAGTGAGATACTCTCAGGTCTACCAATATCCATTACCGCATCCAGCGCTGCTCTAATCGTGCGACCTGTGAAAATCACATCATCGACTAAGATAACTTCTTTTCCTTCAATTGAGAAGGGAACATTTGTATCATTAACAGATGGCTCCTCATGTTTTGGAACATGATGATCATCTCTATAAAGCGTAATATCAAGCTCACCTACAGGTATATCCTTGTCTTCAAGTTGTTTCATTCGCTCAGCTATTCGCTCAGCTAGGAAAATCCCTCTTGTTTTAATACCAATCAGGACGATGTTATCAAGGTCTTTATGACGCTCAATAATCTCATAAGTAATCCGAGTTAATGCTCTTTTTAATGTCATCTCATCCACTATTTTCTTTTCTGTCATCTTAGCTTCCTCCCTTTTTCAATAAAAAAACCTCTTACCAAGACAAGGTAAGAGGGTATGTTTAAACTATCCATATACTAAGCCAGATTCATAGACTCGTATATGGTTCACATGCTCCTTCTTAGCCTCTCTGGACTACGATTAAAGGACTTATTTATTTGTTGTACTGATTGTAACCTAATCAATCTCAATTATCAATCTTTTTTTCGAAGTTCTTCTAACATATTAGTAAAATCCTCAGGTAACTCTGAATCAAAAGACATTAATTCTCCTGTAACTGGGTGAGTAAAGCCAAGTGTTTTGGCGTGTAAATACTGACCATTTCCAGGTAATGTTTTCTTGGGTCCATACATCGGATCTCCTGCAATTGGATACTCAATATAATTTAGATGTACACGGATTTGATGCGTACGTCCCGTTTCAAGCTCACATTCAATCAAAGTAAAATCATCAAAACGCTCTAACACTTCAAAATGCGTCACAGCATCTTTTCCATCAGCCACAACAGCTTGCTTTTGCCGATTGATTTTACTTCTACCAATTGGTGCTTCAATCTTACCTTTATCATGAGGAATCACACCATGAACAAGAGCCACATATTTTCGCATGGTTTTTTTATCTTTCAACTCTTCTTGTAAGGCAATATGAGCTTTATCATTTTTAGCTACCATTAACAGACCCGTGGTATCTTTATCAATTCTATGAACGATACCTGGTCTGATTACATCATTAATACTTGATAGATTATCAGCATGATGTAGTAGAGCATTGACAAGAGTACCATCTGGATGTCCAGCAGACGGATGAACGACCATGCCTTGAGGTTTATTAACTACCATTACATCCTTATCTTCATAGATAATCTCAACTGGGATATCTTGCGGGGTTAATTCCAGTCCTTTTACTTCAGGTACATTGACTAAAATGACATCATTTGCCTTCACCTTGTAGTTAGCTTTGACTACCTCATCATTAACTTCAACAGCACCATTTCTTAACCAAAGCTGAATTTGTGAACGTGAATAACCTTTAAATACCTGGGTCATTACCTTATCGATACGCCCAGTCTCATCTTGTACAGTATATTTTAATTGTGTCATAGCTGATCTCCTTTTTTAAATCTCCTTGTTAATTCTAACATAGATTAACACACAAAAAAACAGAGTGAATCAAAAGTTGTTCTACTCTAAGCAACTGGAAGCTCATATAAACAATTGGCTTTTTCAATTCAGATCTCACTAAAAAAGGAGTTGATTTAGCATCAACTCCTCATTGTCTATGATATTTACTATTTTTTTGGGTTGTATAATTTTTGATGTGGATGAAGAAATTCATTCGCATCTATTTTTTTACAAAATAATAGAAACATACGAACTTTCCCGTTAAAATTAAAGTGACCAAACCAAATTTTAGAAAGGAAGATTCGTATGTCCCATAACCATTGTATTCGACTATCGCTAGATTTAAAAGATAAAAATATTTATTTCGATTCTATTTTTTGTGAGGAACAGCTTATTACAGGGATAAGATCCAAGATTTATAAAGGTATTCTTACTTACACTCCTTCGGCTTGTCCTTGTTGTGGCATTAAAAATGAACAATTTTCTATTGTGAAAAATGGGTTTATTTCTTCTCGAATAAAGTGGTTAAGTGTGGCTCACTACCCAACCTATCTTTTATTAAAGAAACAGAGATTCCTTTGTCGTCATTGTGACTCCTCTTTTCTAGCTGAATCTTCAGAAATTGAGAAACATTGTTTTATCGCTAAAAGAGTGAAGCAATCAATTCTTATTGAGTTAAGTGATGCTATCTCGTTTAAAGATTTAGCTAAAAGACATTTTGTTTCATCAACAACGATTAATAGAATTTTAGTATCTGGTGGTAAAGACTTATCTAATCAATTTTTATATTTACCTCAAAACCTTTGTTTTGATGAATTTACTTCGGTTAAAAACAATAGTGGCAAGTACAGTTTTATTTACTCTGATTCCTCTACACACCAAATTATCGATATTCTCATTGATAATAAAAAGCTAACACTAGAGAAACACTTTCTTAAGTACTCTCTAAAGGTTCGTCGCCAAGTAAAAACAATTGTCGTTGATATGAATGCAGCCTATTTTAAATTAGCCAAAAGGCTATTTCCTAATGCTGAGGTGATTATTGATCGCTTTCACTTAGTTCAACTTATCAGTCGTTCTTTAAACATAACTAGAATTAAGACGATGAATCGTTATCGCACATCGAATGTAACTGACATGAAAAATTATCGAAAACTAAAAAAATATTGGAAACTCTTTTTAAAAGATTCTAATGAATTGAATTATACAGATTATCGTTATCAGCGTTTATTTAAGAGTATTTTACCTGAAACAGATGTCATGGATTATTTACTTAGCTTAAACAAAGAGTTATCAGAAACTTATAAACTTTATCAAGAACTATTATACTGTAGTAAAAACAATGATTTTGACACTTTTTCTGATCTATTATTATTAGCTAACGAAGATATCTCTATTCCAATGAAAATCTCGATTCGAACACTAAAGAAGCATTTACCAAGAATTGAAAACACCTTTAAATACGCTTATTCAAATGGTTGTTTAGAAGGTTCCATAAACAAAATTAAATTAATCAAACGAATAGCTTACGGCTATAGAAATTTTCAGAACTATAAATACAGAATTTTACTTAATTTTAAAGACAAACAAAAAAGGGGTCTATAATAAATCGTGTTGATGGATAGTTTCCATTAATACGATTTTTTGTTTTTAAATACAAAAAGGAACATCCAAACATGATAAAATAAAGTCGACAAAAACCAAATTATTAGGAGGATGTTCCCATGGATAATCATACTAGAAAATTACTTAATTTAACAGACAAATCTATTATTTTTGAAAAAGATTGGTTAACTGAGGCTACTATTAGAGGTAGACGCTCAAATATAATAAGGGGAAGACTAACGTCTCCAGACAGAATATGCCCCTCTTGTCATCAGAATACGTGTGTTAAAAATGGTACTTATACTACTAAAACACAACTACCAGAGTTTAATAGGGTCACAACTTATTTAGAACTTAAAAGAGAACGATATCTATGTAAAGAATGTCATACAACATTCAGTGCTGATACTGCGTTAGTCGATGACTATTGTCATATATCGAAAACATTAAAGTATCAAATCGCCTTAGATTTGAAAGAAGATCGTTCAAGAAAAGAGATCGCTAGATTCCATCATGTTTCTGATAACACGGTACAACGTGTTTTATACGACTTTACCAACCACTGTCTAACCAACTTTCAACATCTACCAAAAGTACTATGTGTCGATGAATTTAAATCAACTAAGTCATGTCAATCTGGTATGAGCTTTATTTGTGCTGATGCTGAAAGTAAAAAGATTATTGATATTTTACCAGATAGACGTCTCTTCTCTCTTATTAAGTACTTCCTGAAATACTCCAGAAAAGAGCGGTTAAAAGTGAAGTTTCTCGTCATGGATATGAATGCCAACTACGGTGGCCTTCTTAAAACTGTATTTCCACATGCAGAGATTGTGACAGATAGATTCCATATCATTCAGCATATCAATCGTTCTTTTAATCAACTAAGAATAAAAGAAATGAATCAATTAAAACGTTATGATAATGAAGAAGCAAAACAATACCGGAGAATAAAAAAATATTGGAAACTATTTTTAAAAGACTCTAGTCAATTAAGTGCCACTACATATAGTAATTATCCTCTTTTCAATAAAAGTATGACACAAGTTGGTGTCATTGAAGAACTTCTTTCCTATAACTCAACTATAAAAATCGCATATGATTATATACAAGAGTTAAAATATGCTTATGAAACAAAGGATTCAGACTTATTTTTAGAATTAACTCATTCTATCTCTAATGAGCTTCCTAAGGAATTTAAAGCCAAATTCAAAACATTCCAAACCTTCAGGCAAGGTGTTACCAATGCTTTAAATTATTCTTATTCAAATGGTTTTTTAGAAGGAATTAACAACCGAATCAAAGCTATCAAACGAACAGCCTATGGTTACCGAAATTTCTTAACTTTTAAGCGACGGATTTTCCTTATTCAAGGTCAATCATTTCAATTTAATTAAAAAGAAGAAGGAGGAAAAATCCCCCTTCTTCTAATGCCCTTATTTTATCAATTTTTAAATATCAACACGATTTGACGAAGAGCCCAAAAAAGCAGCAAAAACCATTCGGTTTCTGCTGCCTAAATTCACTTAATTTTACTCATCCACATCATTTGACGAAGAGCCTTTTTTTGATTCTTCGATAGGTTTGTCACTGAATACAGCTGCAATTTTACCGTCACCTTGTTTTGAAGCATAAACTAAATATAAGTCTTTATTAGGGTACTTAGGAATATGGTATACATCTGCCTCGTCATCATCATTTAGACTTTCCCACGTATCAAATACTTCTGTATATTCATATTTTTTTTCTAAATTTTTAAACTCTTTGTCATAACTTTCATAATCAGACTTATCAATTTCTTCAATGGATAAAGTCCCCGTATCTTCAGCTACAACATCAGGTGCTTGACTTTGTAGTTGTTCTGTATAAAAGAAATAACCTACACCGGCTGAGATGACAACTAAAATAATTGTCGAAAATATTTTTTTACCCATGTTTTCTCCTCACATACCTATCCATTAACGCTTTTTACACCGTTATTTATTTTTTTAACATCTTGATATAATTCATCCATTCTAATAAATCTAGCTTTTCGCATATATTCTTTACCATCAACAAACAATAACATCACAGGTACTGTCATCACTTGATACTCTCCTGTTACTTCAGGTACTTCTAATGTATTAACATCTAAAAATAACATGTCATCTGTAAATTCAGCTAATTTTTTCTCAACTTGTGGTTTCAACCCGTGACAAACACTACAAGTTGGTTGACTAAAATAAACCATAACCATTTCATTATTTTGGACTAAGTTATTTAATTCATCAATATTAGATACTTGTTTAAACATAGCTATCCCTCGCTTTTCTTACCATAAGTATATAAATTATTTTAAAGTAATCCAATATATATGCTTACAAATCCCTGAGCAAATAAAGAGTCGGTGATGTCTCTTTAATCATGTTTTTTTTATTTAAATAAGAAATAAGTATTCCTAAATAAAGTACTTTTGGTAGAGATAAATCTAGTTTCTGAGATAGCTCTATTGTCCAATCATAACACCTATCATATAATTCTGAATTAAAAGAAGGCATATTTGAATGATAAGTATCATTTTCAATATAAACATAGTTCATTAAGCCTAAAGCTTCTAAAAAAATATCAGTTTTGTTAGAGCTAACGCTTTTCCCTTTATTTAAGCGCCTCATTTTTCGCTCCACATAGGTCATGAAATAAGTAGGATTAACATCACCAATAAGTTCTTGGACTTCTTTAAAACATTTGATTTTAGGGGTAGTTGGTATATTTAAATAATCGAAGTAACTTGGAATAGTTAAACTTATTAATCTAGCTGATTCAAAAGAAAGCCATTGTGTTTTTTTTCCTGAAATTTTTTGGTATAAGGTTGGAAGCTCTAAAAATAAGAGGTTACATTGAGCCACTTCTAAACAAAAAAATGGCTTGTCCTTTACTTGACTATTTTCATAAAAAGCAAGTAATAGGTGGGTTAGAGCTAATTCACTAGAGAACTCTTTACTTGCATCTCGAAAGTAAGAAGTCAAGAAATCGTGGTGTTCTTCAAACAAAGATGTCACTTTGTCTGTCAATATACGCCATTTTTCTAAAGAAATTAGAGGACAACAAACGGAGTACTTACCATTTTTTCGAGTGATGACTTCTTTTTTTATCCATTGATTCATTTGGTTATCCATATTATCTACATTTGGAAACATTCGTTTTATCTCTTTCAAGGTTAGCAAATTATCATTATCCAGTAGCTCATTGATTACTTTTTGTAATAAGTTATCTTGCAGCAATTTTTTATCAGCTAAATTATGATTATCAGTCAATAGTCGGTACATCAAAGACCTCCTTCTTATCATCCATATCATTCTAAATGGATTAGAGCTTGTAGTCAAATACATTATCAAAAGAAAAAATACTATAACTTGGTTAATGAGGAATGAAGACTTACAAAATAAAAAAACACCCGTAAAGTAGATGCTAAAGTTTAACTTTACGGATATATGATACTTTTTCATTCACTTCAAATCTACTTACTAATATTATTTTTGACAATAAAGATTACAAAAATCAATAAGATAATAAAAATCAAACCAATGATAATATATAGGAGATATGAGGTGTTTTTTTCAGGAGCATAAACAGAATTTTCATTAAAATCCCTAGCTTCCTTTGCCGTGGCTTCAAAATCATCCTCAAAAACATAATCCTCTTCATCAGCCTTAATATTTAAAACAAGGTGATACTTTCCTGCTTCTAACATTGAATCATGTAAATCAAATCCTAAGTTAAAATAGGAATAAGGAGCCATTTCTAAATTGGCTTCTTTTTTTACATAAATTGGCTCATTCTCACCCTTAATGTATACTTTACCATCAACAACTAGGTTTTCGATAACAGTTGCAGCTTTATTTTCTAGTGTCGCTTCAATAAACGGATGACTGTTACGTTGGCTAGGCTGAACACTAATCAAAGATAGTTCATTTTTAGGTTTATCTTCACTGTTTTCTGTTAATGAAACTGGACTACTGTATGAGAAGGTATTCACGATACCTGACTTGCCCTTTAAATCAGGAGCATCTTGATAAAAGCGTAATCCACCTAACACCATACCTGGAAACGATTTTTCAGGCATCTTTATCATAACAGGAACTTTTTTGGTCGAATTCGGTTCAATTTTTATTGATTTTTCTGAAATAGTCACAATATTTTCAAAATCTAAATTGCAACATTAAGTTAGCCACTCTGGTAAAAATATCTAAATATCAGTGTTATTTTATTGAACCCCTTACTTACCAACATGTTTTGATCTTTAGATTTTGAATTTCTTCTAAAAATAATGTTGCTGGTTGTCTATAGTCTAAAATTTTACGCGGCAAAAGATTAACTTTTTCAGTAGCCAGTTGTATGAACTGCTTTGAGTAGTGACAGATAGGCGTTCCTTTCGGAACAAATTGCCGTAATAAACCATTATGTCTTTCGTTTGTTCCTCGTTCCCAAGATGAATAAGGGTGAGCAAAGTAGATATCAGTCATTTGTTGCAGAGTATCATCAAGTGAGCTAAATTCACTGCCATTATCAGCAGTAATCGATTGAAATATGCTACTAAATCGGGCTCTTCCAAACTCATATTTTAACTGTTTAATAGCGTAACTAACAGACTCTTCAGTATGATCATCTAGAACAACAGTAATCATGTAGCGAGTTTTTCTTTCAACAAGTGTAAGTAGAGCATTATCATCTTTAGATTTTGAACCAATGACACTGTCTATTTCCCAGTGACCAAACTCTTGTCTAGAATCAATTTTGCTAGGTCGTTCATCAATTGATTTTCCAAGAGCTTTTTTATGCTGACGACTTCTTTTCTTTTTAGGTGATAGTCTAACTTTCATCTTGAGATGATGATTTCTGACCGGTAAAAATCCTTTATCAATATAATTATAAAGTGTCTTAGTAGAAACAATAGGTTTATCCCAAGTCCCTAAAGACTTGATAAAGCCAACAATTGCATCTGGTGACCAATTAAAGTCTATCATTTGTTTACAAGCATAATTAATAAAATCAACAGCACTAACTAGCTTAGATTTCGAACCACAGCGTTTCCTGTTTTCTATGTATTTAGCTTGCCCCGTATCAGCAAAATAGAGTTGTTTATGTTTCTTATTTTCTTTGATTTGCGTGGTCGTTCCTCGTTTAAGCTCATTACTTATTGTTTGATGGTGTCGGCCTAATCGTCTACCAATTTCTCTATTAGAGTCTCCCATATTATGCCAAACTTCAATAAGCTGCCTTTCCTTTAAGGAAAGATGTTTATAACTAGATGTCTTTGTGTTATTCTTAATTTTCACCATGATAAAAATTCCTTTCGTTGTTGGGTAGTTACTTCAATGATACACGAATTTTTACCATGGTGTTTTTTTATTATTTTAGAGTGGCTAACTTGATTTTACAACTAAGCCAATATTTTCAAAATCAATTGGTATACCTTGTACCTTTTCTTGATCATATTCCCTATAAGATATCTGACCATTATCACTAGTTGTCGCTCGGTAACGATCTACTAAAATAGTATTTTCTTTATCAGAATAATTAGTCACTTCAACCTCTATTGTTTGAGATTCCCCTGGTGTTACCTTCAAGTGAAAATAACCACTTTCTGGTTTCATTTTATTTTCAGGATAGACTGGTTTCACACTAAAATCAGCCCCTATTTGTTGTTCATCAGCGACAACTGATAACGACATGACTAATCCTAGCAAACTAAATAAACAAATAGACAAAATATTTTACGCTATCAAAAAAATAGTGTTTATTCATAAAAATAACTATTTTATATACACTAAATATTTATTTGTAACTATAAAAAAAAGATTTAATGAATTATAAAAATTCATTAAATCTATATTTTTTATTTTGAAAAACTTTCAGTTAGTTGTGGTACTACTTGTTTTTTACGAGACACAACACCTGGTAATTCAGCTGTATTGTTTACTAACGTCACGTTAAAAGCTTCTTCAACTTTTTCTTTTGGCTCACCAACAACTAAAATCGTTGAATCACTATCTAAAATATTAGTGATCACAAGAATAAATAAATCAAAACTATGCTCGCTGTTTTCTTCACCCATAGCAAGTTCTAAATCATCTTGACTGTTTAACACTTCTTTGATGTCTACTGTATTTACTTGACCAATACGAACTGATTTATCTCCCATTGGAAAAGTTTTGGCATCAGCATTGATTAATTCTAGAGGTGTTTTATCAGAAAGGTTTGTTCCTGCTTTTAACATTTCTAAACCATAAGTATTCATATCTACTTCTGCTATCTCTGCCAAGTACTCAGCTGCTTTAGTATCTTCTGGTGTACAAGTTGGCGATTTAAATAATAGTGAATCTGAGATGATAGCTGAGAGCATTAAACCTGCTATTTCTTTTGGAATCACAATATCATTTTCTAAAAACATTTTTAAAATAATTGTATTTGTACATCCTACAGGCTCTGCTCTATAATATAGCGGATTAGCTGTCTCAAAATTAGCAATACGGTGATGATCAACGACTGCTAATACATCTAATTCTTTAATATCACTCACACTTTGTTGTGCTTCATTGTGATCAACTAACATGACTTTATCTGTTTCACTTTTAGCTTCTGTGATCACACGAGGTGTGTCTGTTTTAAAATAATCAAGAGCGTATTGTGTCTCTTCATTAGGCGTCCCAAGAGCCACTGCTTCTGTGTTTACTCCTAATTCTTTTTGTAAGTATGCAAATGAAATAGCTGATGCAATTGCATCAGTATCTGGATTTTGATGACCAAAAACAAGTACTTTTGTCATATTAAAATTCCCTCCAATGTGTTTTAAAATACATTTGCCATTATATCATAAAAAATAAAACTTTGAGACTTAATTTCTTAACTAACTACCTTAAGTCCAATTGTCGCGACAATCACAATTCCAATACAAAGTAATCTCTTCCAATTTTTAGATTCTCCGTAAAAAATAATCCCTAAAACAGCACCACCCACTGCACCAATACCAGTCCAAACGGCGTAAGCTGTACTCATAGGTAATATTTCCATAGCAAAAGATAATAAGATAAAGCTCACTAAGAATAGCAAAATCAATTTAATGATATTTTTCTTTGATTTATCTTTTAAATATCCATTAATTGAATTCACTCCTAACATTTCAAACAAACCTGCTAAAACTAAAGCTACCCAAGCCATTTATTTCGCCTCCAATTTATCATCTAATACAAATTTTAACCCAACAATTCCTATTAATAGTAATATCACAAATATTAGCTTAGGTAAGGTCATGGATTGTTTGAACACTAGGGTATCTACAATCACTGTTCCTGTTGTTCCAAGACCTACAAATACAGCATACACAGTTCCCACTGCAATCTTTTCTCCTGCTTTAATCATTAAGTAAAAACTTAAAAAGATAGCGATAAATGTTCCGATGTACTCTGGTATAGTATCAGAGTATTTTAATCCTATCACCCATAACACTTCAAATACGGCTGCTATAACTACTTTAATCCATGCTCTTGTCATAATCTCTTCTCCCCTTTCAATGACGAATACAAAAAAACCTGGGAAATGTGTTTTAACATCTCCCAGGTTTTTATCCTTCCGTGTCACAAGGTATTCCTTGCGGCCTACTCTTGGTCCAGACTGGTAAATCAACCACGGAACCCTAGTAAGTCATCGTCCATACAATATAGCAAAATATTTAAAAAAAGTAAATGCTTAGTTGTAAAATCAAGTTAGCCACTCTAAAATAATAAAAAAACACCATGGTAAAAATTCGTGTATCATTGAAGTAACTACCCAACAACGAAAGGAATTTTTATCATGGTGAAAATTAAGAATAACACAAAGACATCTAGTTATAAACATCTTTCCTTAAAGGAAAGGCAGCTTATTGAAGTTTGGCATAATATGGGAGACTCTAATAGAGAAATTGGTAGACGATTAGGTCGACACCATCAAACGATAAATAATGAGCTCAAACGAGGAACGACCACGCAAATCAAAGAAAATAAGAAAGCTAAACAACTCTATTTTGCTGATACGGGGCAAGCTAAATACATAGAAAACAGGAAACGCTGTGGTTCGAAATCTAAGCTAGTTAGTGCTGTTGATTTTATTAATTATGCCTGTAAACAAATGATAGACTTTAATTGGTCACCAGATGCAATTGTTGGTTTTATCAAGTCTTTAGGGACTTGGGATAAACCTATTGTTTCTACTAAGACACTTTATAATTATATTGATAAAGGATTTTTACCGGTCAGAAATCATCATCTCAAGATGAAAGTTAGACTATCACCTAAAAAGAAAAGAAGTCGTCAGCATAAAAAAGCTCTTGGAAAATCAATTGATGAACGACCTAGCAAAATTGATTCTAGACAAGAGTTTGGTCATTGGGAAATAGACAGTGTCATTGGTTCAAAATCTAAAGATGATAATGCTCTACTTACACTTGTTGAAAGAAAAACTCGCTACATGATTACTGTTGTTCTAGATGATCATACTGAAGAGTCTGTTAGTTACGCTATTAAACAGTTAAAATATGAGTTTGGAAGAGCCCGATTTAGTAGCATATTTCAATCGATTACTGCTGATAATGGCAGTGAATTTAGCTCACTTGATGATACTCTGCAACAAATGACTGATATCTACTTTGCTCACCCTTATTCATCTTGGGAACGAGGAACAAACGAAAGACATAATGGTTTATTACGGCAATTTGTTCCGAAAGGAACGCCTATCTGTCACTACTCAAAGCAGTTCATACAACTGGCTACTGAAAAAGTTAATCTTTTGCCGCGTAAAATTTTAGACTATAGACAACCAGCAACATTATTTTTAGAAGAAATTCAAAATCTAAAGATCAAAACATGTTGGTAAGTAAGGGGTTCAATAAAATAACACTGATATTTAGATATTTTTACCAGAGTGGCTAACTTAATGTTGCAATTTAGAATTATAAAACTGATTTTAATCAGACTTGGCAAAGGTTAACGACACAGGTTGAAAGAGTCACTATTACAAAATTTGGGTTACCTGAGAAGGATTTAGCAGGGAAAATTAAGAAGATTTACTAGAGATGGCATTTTTTGTGTCTAATAAATCAGATAAAGTGATGATGCCTAATTTAAACCGCTCTATTTTGATAATTGACGGGGAAGAAATTGAATCAAGTAGTTCACCTAGTTCTTATGAATTAGGTGGAGAACTTGCTTCAGATACTGATAAAAAAGGTGTTGTTACTTATTCCAAAGATGGCTGACCCTAAAAAATCCCATCAGTTGGTTTAAATTGGACAGCTTATAACTTTGAAGCCAATGAATTCAAAGATATCAAAAAACAATATGATGAAAAAATCATACTACAAAAATAATGACTAATTAGAACAAAATAAAAAAGGCTGATATCAGCCTTTTTATTTACCCTTCAATAATGATCATATGACCATCTCCATTATCAATGGTTAAAGTTTGTTCATCTTTGTTGTAAACCATATTTTTTCCAGTTGTATGATACATTCCCAGTAAACCTAGTGCTTCATAATTAGAAATATCAGCATCCTCCCAAAGAATTCCGACTGATGCCCCACTATAGTCACTTAAAAATGTGACAGGAATAATTTGAGAAATATGTTTTGATGGGACTCTTACTTTTAATTTAGTGTCAGTATTAACCCCGTATTTTTCTTCAATAAAGTCACTGAAGTCAAAAATATCCATCATCACGTTTACCTCCTTTTGAATATATTGATTATACAAAAGAAGATTAAAAAAAGATAGAAAACGGTCTCAATAGATATTAGTGATGATTAGTCATTATCACTAGATGCTATCAGTTCTTTTTCGCTATTTACGTAGGCATCAATTGCTTCTTGACTAACAACTAAACTAGATTCTTTATTTACAGTTTCATTATCAGATTCATCATGTGATAGGGATAAGTTTGTATTTTTAACAATATCAATGTCTTCTATTAAAGTTTTACTTTGTTCATTATTGACATCAACGCTGGCTAATAAACGGTTATGTAACTTTAAAAATTCGCTTCTAACACGTTCAAGCTCTTCTTGGTTACTTTGTCTTTCAGACTCATCAAAACGATCTGCATGACGTGTTTTTTTGCATAATCTTATATAAGTCATTACTAGTGTCATTATATGTCTGAATAGTCTTTGTAAATGTGGTTAAGTTCTTTTTCAGTAAGTCTATCATGTCATCTGATATCTCGTTGACACTTGAGTCAGTTGATTGACTAGTCTTACTAGTTTTATTTGATTTGTCAGTCTTATTTTCTAATTCATTTTGTTTTTTGAGTCGCTCAATTTTAGCTTGGTAACTTTGCTCTGATTTTTTATAATGATTATGCTGGATAACAAGTAAAAAAATCGCTATTATCGCTACAATACCTCCTGAAATCAAAGCTGTTTTTAACATACTACGCTACTTCATCATCATCTTCCTTTTCACTTTATTTATTTGTTATTATTAGATAAACTAATCCACAACTCTTCCTAATGCTTTTTTTATGATATCGGTATCTTCAGGATATTCTGAGATCAAATAGTTAGCCTCAACAAAGGCAGCACTCTGGCTAGTTTGTACGCTTTGCTTTACCTGTTCATTATCGATTGAGTCAATGTATTGTTGTTGTTTATCTCTGGCATCATAAATCATGTTGTAGTAGCTCTCTTCTTTTTGTTTTCTTTCTTTGGCCTCTTCTTCTAAGTTTTGGTTTCTTTTACTAGCAAGTTCTTTAGCTGTTTCTAATTCCATATATTGTTTAGAAACTATCACCCAGTCTACTAAGGACCCACTAAAATTACCAATTCCTTCAAGTTGACCACTTGAGTTAACTCGAAGTGTTCCAAAATTATCTGTTTGAGGAATACTCACAGTGACATAAGCTAAGTTATCATCAGAATTTAGGTAAGGTTCTTCCACAATATAATTTATTTCGGTATCTCTTGGCCAAAATTCTGTCATCACCCCATGTGTCCACTCCTTCATTTGTTGATTAGTTAGGTGCTTCTCTAGTTGTTGTGATGTGGAATGTGTTGTTTTATCGTCTTCTTTAACTGTTGAACTATTTATTGTACTGCTCTTTGATTTTTCTACTGTAGTAGACGATGATGTGTTAGTTTTAACCTCTTTATAGGAAGTTTGATGACTTAATTCGTGAGATTCCTCATTTATTTTACTTTCTTTTTCTGAATTATTTGATAAACCAATGGCATAAAAAATGGATAACGTGATAATTATCGTTATAATCATTGTCATAATAATAGTTTTAACTTGTGTGTTATTTCTTTTCATAAAACCAATCCTTTTTTATTAATCAATAGAGATATGTATACTTAAAGATAGCATAGACCTTCCCCTTTTTAAAATAAAAATGAGAGGCATATTTAAGTTCGTTAGACAAGCACAATAACAGATTCCATCACCTGAAGATATTTACAAGGAACTAAAAGCACGTGAAGATGGCACAACACTGAAAAAAAATAAAGATTGAATAATCTTTAAAAATGATACCTCGTTAACAGTTTAGGCTGCTACTGAGGTATTTTTTATTGGGTATCCCTTTGTTATTAGCATTATAGAAAATCAGTGTTAACACTGTTACTACAATCAAAAAACCACACTCTGTTCCACACTTTTAGACTAAGTGTGGGAAGAATGTGGGAAAAATGTGGGAAAATACTATAATTAGTGATTATTGAAATCTCACAAACCCTTGCTACTTCTTAGGTTCATCATCATCCATTTTAAGAACTGCCATGAAGGCTTCTTGTGGAACTTCTACAGAGCCGATTTGTTTCATACGTTTCTTACCATCTTTTTGTTTTTCAAGTAATTTACGTTTACGTGAGATATCCCCACCATAACATTTAGCTAATACGTTTTTACGTAAGGCTTTAATATCAGTACGAGAGACAATTTTAGTACCAATGGCTGATTGAATTGGAACCTCAAATTGTTGTCTTGGAATCAATTTACGTAATTTGTCAACAATGGCTTTACCACGCTCATAAGCAAATTCTTTATGAACAATAAAGCTTAGTGCATCGACTTTTTCTGAATTTAATAAAATATCCATCTTAACTAAGTTACTTGTTCTATAACCAATTAACTCATAGTCTAATGATGCATAACCTTTTGTACCTGATTTTAGCTTATCAAAGAAATCAAATACAATTTCAGATAGCGGAATATTATAAACAATATTAACCCGGTAATCATCTAAGTAATCCATCGTGACAAATTCTCCACGCTTACGTTGAGAGATTTCCATAACAGCCCCAACATATTCATTAGGAACCATGATTTGAGCTTTTACAAAAGGCTCCTCAACCGATTCAATGACACCTTGTTCAGGAAAGTCAGCTGGATTATCAACTGTAACTTGAGTCCCATCAGTTTTATTAACATGATAAATAACAGAAGGTGCAGTTGTAATTAACCCCAAATTAAATTCACGCTCTAAACGCTCTTGGATAACATCCATATGTAATAAACCTAAGAAACCACATCTAAACCCAAAACCTAAAGCTTGTGATGTTTCTGGTTCAAAAGATAAAGCAGAGTCATTTAATTGTAATCTTTCCAAAGCTTCACGCAAATCATTATATTTAGATGTGTCGATTGGATAAAGACCACAATAAACCATTGGATTCATTTTACGATATCCAGTTAACGCTTCACTTGCTGGGTTATTAGCTAAGGTAATAGTATCCCCTACTTGTGTATCCTTGATATTTTTAATACTTGCTGTTAAATAGCCAACGTCTCCTACCATCAACATATCACGAGGAACAGCTTTTGGTGAGAAAATTCCTACTTCATTGACTTCATATTCTTTACCATTGTGCATTAATTGAATAACGTCTCCTGGTTTCACAACACCGTCCATAACACGAATATTTAATACAACACCACGATATGAATCATAAATAGAATCAAAGATTAATGCTTTCAATGGTGCTTTTAAATCCCCACTTGGTGCTGGAACATATTCAACAATTTGCTCTAAAATATCCTCAATACCAATACCAGCTTTTGCACTAGCTAATACAGCTTCACTAGCATCAATACCAATGACTTCTTCAATCTCTTCACGAACTCGTTCTGGATCTGCAGCGGGTAAATCAATCTTATTAATAACAGGTATAATCTCTAAATCATTATCAACAGCCAGATACACATTAGCTAGTGTTTGGGCCTCAATTCCTTGGGCAGCATCAACAACAAGGACAGCACCTTCACAGGCAGCTAAGCTACGTGATACTTCATAAGTAAAATCGACGTGTCCTGGTGTATCGATTAAATGAAAAATATATTCATTGCCATCTTTCGCATTGTAAGTTAATTCAACGGCATTCAATTTAATCGTAATACCGCGTTCTCTTTCTAAATCCATTGAATCAAGTAACTGATCTTGCATTTCACGGTCAGAAACTGTTTCTGTGTGTTGTAAAATACGGTCAGCTAAAGTTGATTTTCCATGGTCAATATGTGCGATGATGGAGAAATTACGAATGGATTCTTGTCTTTTTAGCATTTCTTCAAAATTCATTGCCTATCTCCTACTTTCCTTTAATTCAGCATTTCCAATTATACCAATGTTTGAAGTCTTTTTAAAGTATTTTCCAACTTTGTTTGTTATAATAAAGACAATTATGAGTTTTAGGAGAGGAAACATGGACCCACAAGATTTGCACAAAAACTTAACTTTAAAAAAGTTGAAATTAAATATTTAAAACAATTTAATGAATTATTGCATTATGTTTTTCAAGTAACAGATTCTGACATCGAAGAAGGTCGTTATGAGGATGAGTCAGAAATTATCCGTACCAAACGCCCCGTCTTACGTGAGGCTGATGTGTACGGTTGGTTTATACAAGACGACCAACTTATTTCCCAGCTAGCTATATACCCGTGTGAAGTAAATATTCACGATACTCTTTATTCTATGGCCGGTCTAACTGGTGTTGGAACTTATCCAGAATATGCTAATTTAGGTTTAATGAGTGAATTAATTAAACTTGGTTTGACCAAAATGCGTGAAAACGAACAATGGATTTCTTATTTATACCCCTACAATATCCCTTATTATCGTCGTAAGGGTTGGGAAATTATGTCTGATAGGATGGAGTATAAAGTCAAAGATACTCAATTACCAAAGCCAGCTGATGTCCCAGGTTATGTCGAACGAAAAGAAATTAATCATGAAGATGTACTAGCTGTTTACGACGAGTTTGGGAAACAAAATCACGGTGCTATGATTCGTCAGGAACTAAACTGGGAAGAGTACTGGAGATGGGAAAACGAGGAAGAGAGAATTGCAGCTGTTTACTACAACCGAGAAGGAGTACCACAAGGTGTTTGCTTTTACTCGATAGCTAAAGGAGTTTTTCATATTAAAGAGATGTTTTACTTGAACCAAGAAGCTAGAAAGGGCTTATGGGGCTTTGTCTCAACTCATTTTTCAATGGTAGAAACTGTTGAAGGAACAACTTATAAAAATGAGTCCATAGCCTTTTTATTTGAAGATAGTGAGATTAAAGAATCTATTGACCCTTATTTTATGGCTAGAATTGTAGATGTTAGAGAATTTATTCAAAAATACCCATTTATTTCAACTGGTAAACCATTTCATTTTGTCGTGAATGACCCAATTGCTGAGTGGAATAATGGTATATTTAGCCTAACTTGGGATGAAAATAGTGACTTAACGATTACAGATGAAGCTATAGGTAATCCTGTTTATATTGATATTCAAACTTTAACTGCCTTACTAATGAGTTATAAACGTCCCTCTTACTTATACCGGGTAGAACGTTTAACAACTGATAAAGAAACATTACGAACATTAGAGAGAATTATTCCAGATCAAGAAGCTTATTTTAGTGATTATTTCTAAAAAAGATTGACTTAACTGTCAGTCTTTTTTATCTATCTGGTCAACCATTCATAGTTAGAAGATAAAAAGTCTACTCCAGTTGCTTGGAATAGACTTTTTAACCATTTTATTTTTTGACGAGTTAGTTTTACAGCGCGTTATATTCGATTTTAATACAACGATCCATAATCACTTGATCGTAGCCTTTAACATATAATAAATCAGCTACATCGTCATTTCTAATGCCTAATTGAGCCCAAAATACTTTGGCATTACTTTTTAAGAAATCTTCAGCAACACCTGGCAGAGCATCACTTGGTCTAAAAACATCAGCAATGTCGATTTGAATATCAACTGATTCCAAAGATGGGTAAACTTTTTCACCTAAAATTTCTTTTCCGATTTTCAAAGGATTTACTGGGATGATACGATACCCAGCATCTTGTAATATTTTTGCTACTTCATAACTTGTTTTTTCAGGGTTATCACTTAATCCAACAACTGCAATATTCTTTGCCTCTTTTAATATTTCTCTAACCTTTACATCGCCTAAATCTTCATATCCCATTAACAATTCCTCCTATATATCATTTCTTTTATCATACCAAACAATTCCTTTTTTTTCTTTGAAAAAGCCTTCATTTGATTGTCGCCCTTTTTATTTCATGGTAAACTTATCACTGAAATTGAGGAGGAATTTTAATGAAAGCCGTTCTTTTATTTATTTTAGCTTATTTACTTGGTTCAATTCAGTCAGGTGTTTGGATTGGAAAGATATTTTATAACAAGGACATAAGGGATTTTGGTAGTGGTAACACTGGAACAACGAACACTTTTCGTGTATTAGGGAAAAAAGCTGGTATTGTTGTATTATTTATGGATATTTTAAAAGGAACAATAGCTACAAGTTTACCGATCTGGTTTGATGTTCCAATCGACCCACTTTGGTATGGTGTTGCTGCTATATTGGGGCATACTTTCCCAATTTTTGGACATTTCAAAGGTGGAAAAGCTGTTGCAACAAGTGCTGGTATGCTACTTGCCTATTCGCCAACTTTTTTTGTTTACTCGGCTAGCTTGTTTATTTTATGTTTATTTTTAACAAGTATGGTGAGTTTATCTAGCATGATTAGTGCTGTGATTATTACTATTTCAACTGTGATTTTACCCATCTATGCTCCGTTTATTTTACATGAACAAAACTGGTTACTTACCATACTGGCTGCTTCGATTACTATTTTCATTATCTATCGTCATCGTGATAATATTAAACGAATTAAAGATGGCACTGAAAGTACTATTAATTTTGGTTTAAGAAAACAAAAAAACCGTTAGACTCCATGGTTAGTCTAACGGTTTTTACATTTTCAGGTTGTATAATTTTTGATGTGGATGAAGAAATTCATTCGCATCTATTTTTTTACAAAATAATAGAAACATACGAACTTTCCCGTTAAAATTAAAGTGACCAAACCAAATTTTAGAAAGGAAGATTCGTATGTCTCATAACCATTGTATTCGACTATCGCTAGATTTAAAAGATAAAAATATTTATTTCGATTCTATTTTTTGTGAGGAACAGCTTATTAAAGGGATAAGATCCAAGATTTATAAAGGTATTCTTACTTACACTCCTTCAGCTTGTCCTTGTTGTGGCATTAAAAATGAACAATTTTCTATTGTGAAAAATGGGTTTATTTCTTCTCGAATAAAGTGGTTAAGTGTGGCTCACTACCCAACCTATCTTTTATTAAAGAAACAGAGATTCCTTTGTCGTCATTGTGACTCCTCTTTTCTAGCTGAATCTTCAGAAATTGAGAAACATTGTTTTATCGCTAAAAGAGTGAAGCAATCAATTCTTATTGAGTTAAGTGATGCTATCTCGTTTAAAGATTTAGCTAAAAGACATTTTGTTTCATCAACAACGATTAATAGAATTTTAGTATCTGGTGGTAAAGACTTATCTAATCAATTTTTATATTTACCTCAAAACCTTTGTTTTGATGAATTTACTTCGGTTAAAAACAATAGTGGCAAGTACAGTTTTATTTACTCTGATTCCTCTACACACCAAATTATCGATATTCTCATTGATAATAAAAAGCCAACACTAGAGAAACACTTTCTTAAGTACTCTCTAAAGGTTCGTCGCCAAGTAAAAACAATTGTCGTTGATATGAATGCAGCCTATTTTAAATTAGCCAAAAGGCTATTTCCTAATGCTGAGGTGATTATTGATCGCTTTCACTTAGTTCAACTTATCAGTCGCTCTTTAAACATAACTAGAATTAAGACGATGAATCGTTATCGCACATCGAATGTAACTGACATGAAAAATTATCGAAAACTAAAAAAATATTGGAAACTCTTTTTAAAAGATTCTAATGAATTGAATTATACAGATTATCGTTATCAGCGTTTATTTAAGAGTATTTTACCTGAAACAGATGTCATGGATTATTTACTTAGCTTAAACAAAGAGTTATCAGAAACTTATAAACTTTATCAAGAACTATTATACTGTAGTAAAAACAATGATTTTGACACTTTTTCTGATCTATTATTATTAGCTAACGTAGATATCTCTATTCCAATGAAAACCTCGATTCGAACACTAAAGAAGCATTTACCAAGAATTGAAAACACCTTTAAATACGCTTATTCAAATGGTTGTTTAGAAGGTTCCATAAACAAAATTAAATTAATCAAACGAATAGCTTACGGCTATAGAAATTTTCAGAACTATAAATACAGAATTTTACTTAGTTTCAAAGACAAACAAAAAAGCAGCAAAAACCATTTATCATTCGAAAGTGATAATGTCCTAAGTAGGTCGAAAGACAAAATGTCCCAAAATGATAAAATAACTTTATGAAAAGGATAAATCTAACAATGAATGAAACCAAAAAGTATCAAGTTATTAAAGCTGTCGCTGAAAATAAAAAACAAAAAAAGAGAGCTAGTGTTGAACTTAATTTATCTATACGACAAATTAACCGTTTAGTGAAATCATACAGGGAAAATGGTAAATCAGCATTTGTCCATAAAAATCGAGGGAGAAAAAATAAGCACTCTGTGCCTGAAAAAGTAAAACAACAAATAATCACTAGTTATCAATCGTTTAGTATTAAACCAAATATTAGGCATTTTACTGAAATACTGAAAAACGACCATCATATCTGTTATACAGATACTACAATTAGAAGCATCCTGTACAAAGCAAAAATACTTTCACCAAAGGCTCAAAAAAAGACAAAAAGAAGACTCAAACAATTAATAAAGCAAGAAGGTCAACAAACCAAACAATCAGAGAACCTATTGGTTCCAAGAGCTGAAGACTACCTAGAACTCCCTGAAAAGACCCATCCTAGTCGACCTAGAAAAAAATACAAAGGAGAATTAATTCAATTAGATGCTAGTTCATATAATTGGTTTGGAAATCAAATAACTCATCTTCATTTAGCTATTGACGACGCATCAGGTAATATTGCTGGCGCTTATTTTGACCAACAGGAAACGCTCAATGGTTATTACCATGTTCTTCATCAAATTCTGACAAAACAAGGGATTCCTGCCACTTTTCTAACAGATAAACGAACCGTCTTTGAGTACAACAGAAAATCAACAAAAGCTGTAGAAGAAGATACGTTCACGCAGTTTGGGTTTGCTTGTCATCAATTAGGTATTGACATAAAAACATCCTCTATTCCTCAAGCGAAAGGTCGTGTAGAACGTTTAAATGGGACAGTGCAATCAAGATTGCCTGTTGATCTTGAGATAGCAAATATACATTCTATAGAGGAGGCTAATCAATTTCTATCTGTATGGATTCGAAAGTTTAATCGACAATTTGGTCACAAAACTGCAGAAAGTGTTTATGAAACTTCTCCTACAACAGCTGAAATTAATTTATTACTAGCTACTGTCTCTCATCGTATAGTCGATAATGGCCATCATATTAAGTATCAAAATAAATTTTATCTTCCAATGGAAGGTAGTAGCGACAAATATTTTACAAGAAAAACAAAAGCATTAATTATAAAAGCTTTTAACGGGGAGATTTATGTTAATATAGCAGAAAAAATTTATCCTACTAGACGATTAAAAACCCACGAGACCTATTCAAAAGAGTTTGATGGGGTTTCTTCAGATATAAAAAAAGAAAGACGCAAGTACATTCCACCACAGTCACATCCGTGGAAACTTGAGTCTTTCAAAAGGTATCTTCAAAGTATTGACCGTACTATCGAAGAATATGAGGCTGAAAAAACAGCCTGAAACAAAAAGTACCTTATTTTACCAATAATGGTCACATTAGTGCAAGTTTTACGCAGTAAAGATTGCGCTAATGTGAGCCCTCATTTTGGGACATTTTTATGTTCGATTGACACAAACAAAAAAGCAGCAAAAACCATTCGGTTTCTGCTGCCTAAATTCACTTAATTTTACTCATCCACATCATTTGACAAAGAGCCCATTTTCATAAAATGTTTGATTATGCTTCTTTTGTCATTACGTCTTTTCCATCATAGAAACCACATGAAGGGCACACATGATGAGGTTTTCTCATTTCACCACAGTTACTACAAGCGTTTAAACCTGGCACTGATAATTTGTAATGAGTACGACGTCTAGCTTTTTTAGCCTTTGACGTTCTTCTTGCTGGTACAGCCATTTACATACACCTCCCTAACACTTAGATACGTGACAAGAGTCACATATATTCCAATCTTACTCACCATCTTCGTTAAATAACTCTGATAATTTTGCAAGACGAGGATCAATAGTTGTTGTTGCTTCGATTTCGCGCTCTTTTTTCAGCTCGTCTTCTGAAACAACAGTCCAAAAGTCACCTTTTGGGTAATCAGTTGATTGCTTTTCATCTTCAGTTAAAACTTGCATTGGTAAGTTTAGTAGAATAAAGTCTTCGATTGATTCTGAAAGATCAATTAAGTCTTTTTCTAATACTATAATTAAGTTTTTTTCATCTTCTGATAAATCAGTAATCGCATCATACTGTCTTTGAGTCATGTATTCTTCATCAACAGATAATGCCATTGGAATTTCCACTGGCTCCAACGATCTTGAAGATGGCATGGTAATGACTGTTTTTGCTACGTAATGCGCTAAGTAACCTTCACGATTTACTTGCAAAAATCCATCGACTGTAATTGGCTCCACATTTAATATGGAATGGTCTCTTATTTTTAAAGAGTCCGATAAATCAATAGTTTCAGAGAAGTCTAATTGACCGTCTCTAAATTTATTTAATTCTGATAAAGCCCATTTCATTCTATCACTCCTTAAGCAACAAAAGTAATTATACTAGTACGTTTTTCCTTTGTCAATCTGTTTTTATAAATAAAGAGCTCAAATATCATTCGAAAGTGATAATGTCCTAAGTAGGTCGAAAGACAAAATGTCCCAAAATGATAAAATAACTTTATGAAAAGGATAAATCTAACAATGAATGAAACCAAAAAGTATCAAGTTATTAAAGCTGTCGCTGAAAATAAAAAACAAAAAAAGAGAGCTAGTGTTGAACTTAATTTATCTATACGACAAATTAACCGTTTAGTGAAATCATACAGGGAAAATGGTAAATCAGCATTTGTCCATAAAAATCGAGGGAGAAAAAATAAGCACTCTGTGCCTGAAAAAGTAAAACAACAAATAATCACTAGTTATCAATCGTTTAGTATTAAACCAAATATTAGGCATTTTACTGAAATACTGAAAAACGACCATCATATCTGTTATACAGATACTACAATTAGAAGCATCCTGTACAAAGCAAAAATACTTTCACCAAAGGCTCAAAAAAAGACAAAAAGAAGACTCAAACAATTAATAAAGCAAGAAGGTCAACAAACCAAACAATCAGAGAACCTATTGGTTCCAAGAGCTGAAGACTACCTAGAACTCCCTGAAAAGACCCATCCTAGTCGACCTAGAAAAAAATACAAAGGAGAATTAATTCAATTAGATGCTAGTTCATATAATTGGTTTGGAAATCAAATAACTCATCTTCATTTAGCTATTGACGACGCATCAGGTAATATTGTTGGCGCTTATTTTGACCAACAGGAAACGCTCAATGGTTATTACCATGTTCTTCATCAAATTCTGACAAAACAAGGGATTCCTGCCACTTTTCTAACAGATAAACGAACCGTCTTTGAGTACAACAGAAAATCAACAAAAGCTGTAGAAGAAGATACGTTCACGCAGTTTGGGTTTGCTTGTCATCAATTAGGTATTGACATAAAAACATCCTCTATTCCTCAAGCGAAAGGTCGTGTAGAACGTTTAAATGGGACAGTGCAATCAAGATTGCCTGTTGATCTTGAGATAGCAAATATACATTCTATAGAGGAGGCTAATCAATTTCTATCTGTATGGATTCGAAAGTTTAATCGACAATTTGGTCACAAAACTGCAGAAAGTGTTTATGAAACTTCTCCTACAACAGCTGAAATTAATTTATTACTAGCTACTGTCTCTCATCGTATAGTCGATAATGGCCATCATATTAAGTATCAAAATAAATTTTATCTTCCAATGGAAGGTAGTAGCGACAAATATTTTACAAGAAAAACAAAAGCATTAATTATAAAAGCTTTTAACGGGGAGATTTATGTTAATATAGCAGAAAAAATTTATCCTACTAGACGATTAAAAACCCACGAGACCTATTCAAAAGAGTTTGATGGGGTTTCTTCAGATATAAAAAAAGAAAGACGCAAGTACATTCCACCACAGTCACATCCGTGGAAACTTGAGTCTTTCAAAAGGTATCTTCAAAGTATTGACCGTACTATCGAAGAATATGAGGCTGAAAAAACAGCCTGAAACAAAAAGTACCTTATTTTACCAATAATGGTCACATTAGTGCAAGTTTTACGCAGTAAAGATTGCGCTAATGTGAGCCCTCATTTTGGGACATTTTTATGTTCGATTGACATCTGTTTTTATAAATAAAGAGCTCAAACCACTTTAATCTTGATATAACCTACGATTATCACCAATCATGGTGACCTGCTTAGATAAAAATCTAATTCTCTCCATAATTCGCATCGCTTTTAGAGGCTCATCTTCTCCTTTTTGCGAAAAGCGTAAGTGTTCGTTTTCTAATTGTTCCATGGATAAATTGGAAGAAAAAAATGTTGGTAACTCCTCTTGCATCCTATATTGTAGAATAACACCCAAGATATCATCTCTAATCCAACTACTCATGGAGTCTGCTCCAATATCATCAATCATTAAAATAGGTGCTTTTTTAATTGTATTTAATTTTGATTGGACAGTATCTGTTTTAATCGACTGCTTCATCTCCACACAGAAAGTTGGGAAATGGATAAGAGTTGTCTTGTGAGCTCTTGTTGCCAGAGTGTTTGCAATGGCTCCTAATAAATAAGTTTTACCAACACCAAAGGTCCCATATAAATATAAACCTTGATGAAAGACATTAGGTGAGGTGTCATATTGATTGATAAATTGAATCGCATCACTAAAGGCTTCTTTTCTTTCATTAGTGACTTCAAAATCACTTAGTGTGGCATCTCTAATATCTTTTGGCATAGATACTGCATGTACACGTCTTTTTATGATGTTTTCTTCCTGTTCTTTGACTAGTTGTTCTGTAGGAACATAAGTCACATCAATATAGCGATGATTTAAAAATAATTTTGGCTCGTAGCCTGGTGCTAGCATAGATTCATCGTTAGATAAAAATTTCTCTTTTTCTTTAACAAATTCATACAATTTAGATGAGCTTCTTAAAATATCTTCCTCGCTTAGCTTATCTTCGTGTTCTTTAAGAAAATGTTGAACATCTTTATCTTGTTCCACCTCTTCCATAAGTCTTGCTAAACGCTCATTAATATTTTGATTGTTGATGGTTCCAGTTAGATGCTTATTAATGTGATGCATCATAATCCACCTCCTTCATTTAGTAGTCTTAACTGCTCGTCAATCTTAGCTTGTTCTTCTTTAGATAGAGGTGTTTCTTTACGGCGCCCCTCTTCTTTTGCCCAATCTGGCAAGGTTTCTTTTCTAACTGGTGTTTGATATGACTTTTTATATGATTGGTTTTGTTTTGGTTTTTGTTTCTCTTCTTTAAATGCTTTTGCTTGTGCTAGAGCTTCTACTGCTGTTGTTACTTTATTTTGTGCCCAATTATTAGCTACAGTATTCAATAAATTTTGATTAATAGAATCATGCTTTAAGACAACTAGTAGATAATGAATCAACACATTGATAACAGAATTTGATAAATTTGAATTTTTTTTCAAATTTTCAATCGCCCATCTTTCATTACCAGCAACAAATCCCCCTTTTTGTTCTTTTAATGCTTTTAAAAAAACAAGCGGAGGGTTTTGTTCACAAGTGATAATAAGTGTGATTTCATTTTGAGATAGCCCTTGACTTCTCAATTGTTTTTCATAGTTCTTTACTTGATGTTGGCTCACTTGCTCTAATGTAGCTTTTGGCTTATTATGTTTAGTACGGTTAGCCTGATGATACTGAGAATAAACTTGTTGTTTAAATGATTTAATATCTATTTGATCTGTCACATGATCAATATGGCGTTTTACTAAATTGGACATCTCTAATTCATCAATCCCGTACAACGAGTGATACATCAGAACGATTTCTTTTAAATTATCTTTTAAGAAAGCCTGATTTAAATGATACGCTGAAAGATTATCCATAAAAAACTCCCAGTCAAAAGCGACATTATCAATCTGGGGAACATTTGCCTCAGGAATTTCGACTTGATCTTTCACGTGATTTAAAAGAGGTTCTTCTGTTACGAAAGCCTCTGATCTAATATGAAAGACATCGACATAATTCTTTGAAATATCAGTAAAATCATTAAGGTGACCATGATCAATAGAGAACTTGTCTACTAAGCGGTTAAATCTAGCTTCTCCTACCCTATCTAATAATAAGATGCTCAAAACATCATCAGATAAAAAAGCATGTGCCGGTAAAACGGGTTGAATAATATATATATAATGATACCCCGTATCAATTTTTCTAACATAAGTCTTCAACAAACCAATCGCCTCTAATCTGATTCTAGACTCATAAAGACTTGGACCACCTTCATTCATTAAGTCCATTAAGGCAAAATGATTATTAGTTTTAGCAAATTCATGGTGATTCATTAATAGATTTAAAAACAAAGTGTATGCTTTTGATCCTATGATTGGCTGGTACAAAAGATTTAGAACACGGTTATCTTCTTGACTTAAAAGACCAGAATGTTTCAGCTCAAACGTGTCCTTAGGTTGCATACTTTTAAATGATTCTACCACTTATTTACTCTCCTTTTTATTTTTCTTTATCAATAATTTCTTGTAATTCTTTTAAGAAAACACTCATGTCTTTAAATTGACGATACACACTAGCAAATCTAATATAGGCAATCTCATCTAAGCCAACTAAATCTTCCATAACGTATTCACCAATTAGATTAGTTGAGACTTCATTTTCTCCTCGACTTCTAATTCTATGTTCAACTTGGTCAACTACCTGCTCCATTTGTTCCATAGAAACAGGGCGTTTTTCCGCTGAGCGAATTAAACCTCGTAATACTTTTTCTCGGTTAAACTCCTCCCTAGCACCATTTTTCTTTATAACTAAAAGGGGTGTAACTTCAACACGTTCAAACGTTGTAAACCTAAACCCACATTCTTCACATTCTCTTCTTCGTCTGATAGATCTACCATCATCAGTAGGTCGACTATCGACAACTCTTGAGCCATTATATTGGCACCTTGGACATTGCATGGTTGCTCACCTCTTCTTGAAACTTTTCATAGCTGTATTATAACACGTATAATGCCTATTGGTACAGTAATCTTCACCTAACATCTTTTGAATTTAAAGGCAACTTACTTTATAATAAACCAAACACTCTGAAGGAGAGAAAGCACATGATACAAGAAAAAATTATGATTGTAGAAGATGATCCTACAATAGCTACTTTACTTAGTGAATACCTATCCCAATGGGGGTTTACTTGTCATGTTCCCAGTGATTTTTCTAAAATATTAGAGGCCTATCAAGAATTAGCACCTAATTTAATACTCCTAGATATTTCTTTGCCACATTACAACGGGTTTTATTGGTGCCAAGAAATTCGTAAAGTATCTGAAGTACCGATTATTTTTTTATCATCAGCCAGCGATAATATGAATGTTATCACAGCTATGAACACTGGAGCAGATGATTTTATTAGTAAGCCATTTGATTTACCTGTGTTAGTAGCAAAAATTAAGGCTTTACTTAGACGAAGTTATGTTTTTGGTCAACAACAAAGCGATTTTTATTACGGTGATTATCTCTTACATTTTCAAGACAACCGAATTGTTTATAGTACAACCGTTTTAGATTTAACACCAAACGAAAGTAAGGTTCTTCAATGTCTTTATGAAAACTTAGGCAAAATTACAAAAAGAGAAACAATCATTGAAAAACTTTGGCAAAGTGAGTATTTTATTGATTCGAATACATTATCTGTTAATATAAATCGGTTGAGAAAGAAACTAGAAACGATTGGTTTAGAAAGAGCGATTCAAACGATTAAGGGAGAAGGGTATATAATGGTGACACCTAATGACATTTAAAGATATTTTCTTTTCATTTTTAAGAGATAAATCCTTAGCTATAGTCACTTATTTACTTTGCCTTTTTATATTTATGCTAACTATTATTTTGCATAATTTAGCAATAGAATTGTTTATAGATGGTTTTTTATTTAGTTTAGTCATCTATCTTGTATTTATGATCGTCTCCTTTATAGCCTACAATAAAAAAATGAAGAAACTTCTATATATTAAGTCTCATCAGATAATCATTGAATCTTCTCAGATGGATGATTTACCAAGTGCAAGCTCTTTAAGCGAGAAACTCTATCAAGCCATTTTACTAAGCCAGTTACTAGATAAAGAAGCGATGCAAGCAAAAAACCAACAACAATATAATGACTTAATGGAGTATTACGGTATGTGGACTCACCAAATTAAAACACCCGTTTCCTCACTTGATTTAATGTGTCAAATGGAGAAAATCGATACCTCTCTTATGAAAAAAGAATTATTTAAAATTGACGAATATCTTAACATGATGCTTCACTATTTAAAAACAGCAGCTATTGAACAAGATTTAGTTTTTGCCAAATATTCTTTAAAGCAAATCGTTTTTGATGCTATCAAAAAATATGCTACCTTTTTTAGTCAAGAAAATTTAAGTTTATCCTTAAAAATTGAAGATCAAAAGATCATTACTGATAAAAAGTGGTTAACGTTCATTATTGATCAACTTTTATTCAATGCTATAAAATATACTCCAAAAGGCCGTATTACTATTTCTAATCAAGGAGGCGTATTGTCTATCAAAGACACTGGAATTGGTCTATTACCACAAGATGTACCAAGAATTTTTGAAAAAGGATATACGGGTTTTAATGGACGTATGGATAAAAAATCAACAGGACTGGGCCTTCATATGAGTCAAGAAATAGCCAAGTCTTTAGGTATTACTATTAAAGTGACCTCTACACTAGATGTGGGTTCAAGTTTTTCTTTGGAGTTTGAACAACGTCATTTTAATGTTGAATAAATAAAAATAACCAACCTTACAAATTTGTAAGATTGGTTATTTTATTGTAAGTACCCAAATATTAAACAAGACTCTATACTAAAAGTACCAATAAGCTTGGAGGAGATATTTATGACATTATTACAAGTTGACAATATAAAAAAAACATACCATACCCGGTTGGGAGGAAAAAGTGTTGAGGCATTAAAACATATTAGTTTTACAGTAGAATCTGGTGAGTATGTTTCTATTATGGGGGAATCAGGATCTGGAAAAAGCACGTTACTAAATCTTTTAGCTACTTTAGACACTCCTACTTCTGGAGAAATTCTACTTAACGGAGAAAACACCAGTAAAATTTCAGAAAAAGATGCTGCTCTATTTAGACGTCAACACCTAGGGTTTGTGTTTCAAGATTTTAATTTACTAGATAATTTTTCTGTTAAGGATAATATTTTACTACCTTTAGTCCTAGCTAAAACTCCGGTCAAGGATATGGAAAAACGCCTTGACAAGTTAGCACCAAAAATAGGATTAGATACATTATTAAATAATTATCCTTATGAATTATCAGGTGGTCAAAAACAGCGTGTAGCATCAGCTAGAGCCATTATCACTAATCCTGACCTATTACTAGCAGATGAGCCTACAGGTGCTCTAGACTCAAAAACAAGCAGTGAATTACTCGATTTATTTCACCACTTAAATGAGGAAGGTCAAACGATTTTAATGGTCACTCATAGTGCTGTGGCTGCTAGTCATTCTAGTCGTGTGCTTTTTATAAAAGATGGTAAAGTATTTCATCAAGTTTATCGTGGTGAGAGAACACAAGAAGAGTTTTTAATGACTATCTCGGAATCAATGACTGTACTACTACAAAAGGAGGGATAGCCATGTTTTATTTAAAATTAGCTAAAAATAATTTAAAAGTCAACCGGTCCATTTACTTTCCCTTCTTACTATCAATGATTTTTTTGGTGGTGATGAATACTATCATGCAAATTTTGTTAAATAATAAAGGGATGAGTGATTTACCTGGAGCTAGTTCTGCAAAAGAATTATTTGACTTGGGCAGTATCATCATTCTTATTTTTTCTTTTATTTTTTCTATATATACCAACAGTTTCTTACTCAAACAAAGAAAAAAAGAGCTTGGATTGTACAATGTATTAGGTTTAGGAAAAAAAGAGATTCGCTATGTTCTTTTTTTCGAGATACTAATTGCTTACATCATAACAATGATAGTTGGACTATTAATAGGCACTATTTTTTCTAGATTATGTTTTCTGATTTTAAAAAATATGGCCAGTTTAGGGGTAAACTTCACATTTTCTGTTAATCTAGATAGTTATGTGTTAATTATGAGCTATTTCCTTCTTATTTTTGTTCTCTTATTCTTATGGAACAGCTGGCAAATACGCCGGATGAATCCAGTCGAATTATTAAAAGGCACACAACAAGGTGAAAAGGAACCAAAAGGGAATTGGTTCATTGGTATAGTCGGTTTAATTATGTTAGGAACAGCTTACTATATCTCTGTGAGTATCCAGTCACCTCTAGAAGCTTTTGTTAAATTTTTTATTGCTGTCATTTTAGTCATTATAGCAACATATGCTTTATTTTCTACAACAAGTATTTTAATTCGCCGATTGTAAAATTAAGCTAGACAAATAAAAAAATCATTTGTGATACACTCAAATTGTCCAAATTGTATTTCCGACGAAAGAAAACAAGGAGAGTGATCACAAATGACCTATATACATCTTACTACAGACGAGCTTGTTTTAATAGAATCTTATTATCACCAAGCTAAAAAAGTTAAACATGTTGCTGATACTTTAAAAAGATCAAGACAAACTATTTATAATGTTTACAACGCTTTAAATGAGGGATTATCTATTCTAGATTACTATCAAAGATACAAAAAAAATAAAAAGAAATGTGGAAGGCGTCCTATTTCTTTACCTGATAATGAAACAAAATATATTCAAAACAAAGTGGCTCAAGGATGGACTCCTGACGTGATTATCGGTCGTGCTGAGATTTCTATTTCTTGTTCTGTTCGGACACTTTATAGATTGTTCTCGCGTGAATCTTTTGATTCCACAACTTTACCAATGAAAGGTAAAAGAAAACCTAATGGGCATAAAGAAAAACGAGGTAAACAAGCATTTAAACGAACCATTCATCAGAGAGACGCTGAGCATAACGAGTTTCAAAGTGAATTTGGTCACCTAGAAGGTGACACTATTGTTGGGAAAAATCATAAAAGTGCTGTTATTACATTAGTTGAAAGGTTATCAAAAGTTATTATTACCTTAAAGCCAACAGGGAGACACGCTATAGATATTGAGAATAGCTTAAATGAATGGTTAAAAAAATGCCCTAATCACTTGTTTAAATCTATCACATTTGATTGTGGCAAAGAATTTTCTAACTGGAAATCTATCAGTAACTTAAATGATATTGATATCTACTTTGCTGACCCTGGTACACCTTCACAACGAGGTTTAAATGAAAATTCTAATGGACTATTGCGTAAGGATGGATTGCCTAAGAAAATGGATTTCAACGAAGTTGATGAATCTTTCATTCAATCTGTTGCATCCAAAAGAAATAATATTCCTAGAAAATCATTAAACTATAAAACACCATTAGAAGTATTTTTGAGCTATGTAGACAATGACATTTTGTCTAGCTTAATTTGACAAATGAAAATTTTAAAATTGTTAAAGAAAAACAAACGATTTTATTATCAACCAAATCACTTTATTTCCGTTTCAAGTATGATGTATCGCATGAAACAAAATGCTGCAGGTCTAGCAAGTATTAGTATATTAAGCACGATGGTTATTATAACTTTATCTACAACATCTAGCTTATATGTCGGGATGGAAGATGTAGTGGATAACCGCAACCCATATGATGTTAGTATCAGTGTTCAAGAAAATCCAGAAAAATGGGTTAATACTATGGAGGAGCTAGCTAATAAGCATTCTTTAGATGTAAATGAAGCCACATACTTTGTAATTAGTGATGGTATTTTATTTAAGCAAGATAAAGAACAGTTTAGACTTATCTCGAAAGAGGAAATGGCCTCTCAATCATTTAAAAAAGCTGATTTAATTTACTTTATGACACAAGATGAATTTAATAGAGTTACCGGGAAGCGTATTAATTTGAAACCACATGATATTTGGTTGTATAACGTATCAGGTGAGTATAATCAAAATAAGATGACTATAATGGAGAATACATTTAATATCGTTCATAGTCCAGATAGCTTAAGCTTTTTACCTAAAGTAGAAAGTCTAACCAACGCAAAATTAGTAGTTACTTCAAATGATGAGTTTATTGAAAAAGTCAACCAAGCATTTTCGACAGTGGCAAGTGATCGTGAGCAGGAAAACTATATAACAGCTTTCCTTAACTATTCAGGAGAAGACAGTTATAAAATGGATTTTATCAAAGAGTTAAGAGAGCAATATTCTAGCCAGTACCCTTATCATTTAATGTCTGTTAAAATTGAAGACCAACGAAATATGTCCAATTTTATAGGTGGTTTTTTATTTTTAGGTGTGATATTTGGCTTAACTTTCACATTATCAACAGGTTTAATTATTTACTATAAACAGGTATCTGAAGGTCTGCGAGAGTGTAATATAAACCGTGTAAGTAACCTACCATCCTAGGTAGTGGGTTGCTTCGCGGTTTTTCTTTTTTTACAATAGATTAAAGGAGTGGTAAGTCATGACAAAAAAGAAAAAAGATCAAAAATCAGCGAAGTTAGCTCAATCAATTATTGATGCCTATCAACCAGAATCGGTTGAAGACATGCAAGAAGCCCTAAAAGATGTTTTTGGACCGATGTTTGAAGCAATGCTTCGTGGAGAATTAGATAATCATTTAGGTTATGAGAATCAGTCAAGACAAGAAAAAGAAACTCAAAACAGACGGAATGGATATGGAAATAAAAAATTAAAAACAAGTTTTGGTGAATTAGACATTCAGGTTCCTAGAGATAGAGACGCTTCTTTTGAGCCAGAAATTATTCCTAAAAGAAGCAGAGACGTTTCAAGTATTGAAGGAAAAGTTCTTTCTATGTATGCCAAAGGCATGAGTCAACGAGATATTGCCTCGACAATTGAAGATATTTATGGTTTTACTATTTCTCATGATATGGTGTCGGATATCACAGATCAAATATTACCAGAACTTGAGGAATGGCAAATCAGACCTCTGGCCAAATGCTATGCCTTCTTGTTTGTCGATTGTATGTATGTCACTCTAAGAGAAAATTATGAAGTGAAAGAATGTGCGGTGTATACAATTCTTGGTTATGATTTAAAAGGAAATAAAGAAATTCTAGGTCTTTGGCTAAATCAAACAGAATCGAAAAATAGATGGATGCAGATTTTTGATGCGATTAAAGAGCGTGGCGTTGAAGATATTTTGTTTATTTCAATGGATGGTGTATCAGGGCTTGAAAATGGAGCCAAAGCTATTTTCCCAGGTGTTGTCGTTCAACGTTGTCTGGTCCATTTAGTTAGAAATGCCCTTCGTTATGTGCCAAGTAAAAGTTATAAAGAGGTTTGTAAGGATATGAAGTCTTTTTACAGTGCCTCCTCTTTAAAAGCGGCTCAAACAGCTTTTGATACCTTTCAAACAAAGTGGGCAGTCTATCCTGGAGCTATTGATGTTTGGAAAAGAAATTTCCACCATGTCGAACAATTATTTGATTACGGCTCAGCTATTCGAAAAATAATGTACACGACAAATGCTGTAGAAAGTGTTCACTCTAGTTTCCGCAAGGTAACTAAAAAAGGAGCTTTCCCTAATGAGAATGCCCTTCTTAAGCTATTATATCTTCGAGTGAAAGAACTTCAAAGTAAATGGGAAGGTGGGCATGTTCATAATTGGGCTATGGTGCTTAACCAATTAACGGTCAACGACTCTTTTTCAAAACGTGTCGAAAAATATAATCGTTACTAATCAAAATAAGTGAGACATATAAAATTTGACAACGAGTCTCTCGTCCTGCGATTTTTTATCGGGACAAGAGGTTTATTAAAAATACCCTCTTATTCCTAGAGATTATCACAGGACGACTCATTGTCAAATTGAGTTTCTATTTTTATTTTTAAAGAATTTACACACTTAACTTGACAAACCCAGGTCTGCAAGATAAAGAGAGATTCCAAATCATGCAACGGATTGGAATGAGTAAAAAAGAGGTTAAAAAATCAATTCAAAGCCAAGTGTTAATGGTATTCTTTTTTCCAATTGCTTTAGCAACACTTAACTTGGTATTTGCCTTTCCAATCATAAGCAAACTACTCATTTTGTTTGGTTTATCTAATGATAGGCTTTTATTGATGACTTGTATAGTGACTGTCATTCTATTTTTTATCATCTACTTATTCATGTATCTACTGACATCACGAACATATTATAAATTAGTTGAGAGAAAATAACTCTTTATTAACTAAGGGGATAAAAAATAGAGCTGGTGAATCAAAAAATCGATTCATCAGCTCTATATTGATTTAAAACAAATCTATTAGTCTTCTGTGGCTATATTGATAACTTACTTTTAAAAGTTTCTAACCAGTCCTCTACTTGCTTATAAGTTTGCTCAATTGTTCCAGAATTATCAATGACCACATCAGCCATTTCTTTTTTATCAGCTAATGATAATTGACTAGCTATTTTTTTTCTAGCTTCAATAGAGTCGATATCATCACGTGTTTGTAACCTCTTGATTTGAACATCTCTTGAAACATAGCTTACCATAACTTCATCAACTATATGTGTATAACCTGCTTCAAATAAAAGAGGAGCATCAAGGACAATTAAGGGATAATTCTGATTCCGATAAAAATTAATTTTTTCATCTATACCTTTTTTTAATGGGGTTTTTAAAATATCATCTAGTAATAAACGTTTTTTTTCATCAGAAAAAATAATACGACCTAGTTTTTTACGATTTAAGGAACCATTTGGTAATAATATACCCGTACCAAAATGTAAAGCAATGTCAGCTAAACCTTTTGTGCCTGGCTCTACAATGTCTCTAGCCACTATATCAGCATCTACAACTGGAACACTCTGTTCTTTAAAAAACTGACTAATAGTGCTTTTACCAGAAGCAATACCACCAGTTAGACCTAAGATATATGTCATATTGACTCCTCCTATTTATGTACCACTTGGCATAATGAACAAAAATGTGTCCCGCGCTGGGCTACTTTTATTTTAGAAATTTCTGTGCCACATCTGATACAAGACTCGCCTTGTTTTCCGTAAACATTTAAAGAAATTTGGAAAGTACCCGCATCTCCTAGAGCATTTTTATAAGTTCTAATTGTTGTTCCACCAGCCTCAACAGCTTCACCTAATACATCTATGATAGCTTGATGAAGGATTTTAACTTCCTTTTTGCTTAGTGTATTGGCTGGTTGTTCAGGATGGATGCGTGACTTAAAAAGAGCTTCATCAACATAGATATTTCCAAGCCCTGTCACTAATGTTTGATCAAGTAGTAAGGGCTTAATGGCCTTAGTTTTATTTTTCAAGCCATTTTCAAAGTCTTCTAAATCAAAGTCAGGTAAAATCGGTTCTGGACCTAATTTTTTTATCCCTTTATAATCTTTAGCTTCCCCTTTTTTAACTAAATTAAAACGACCAAATTTTCGAACATCTAAATACCGTAATTGACTCCCATCAGTGAAGGTAAATAAGACATGGGTATGTTTGGTGATATCCTCACTTGATTCATGATATTCAAATTTCCCTTCCATTCTTAGGTGGCTAATTAAATCATAGTTAGTTAATTCAAAAATTAAAAACTTTCCTCGTCTATCCATCTTTTCAATCGTTTGACCAATTAATTCATGTTTAAAGGTATCAACATCTGGTGAATCAATAATTTTTCCCCATAATACGTCAACAGATTGAATTTTTTTACCAAGTACAAGCTGTTCTAATCCTTTTCTAACGGTTTCAACTTCTGGTAATTCTGGCATACACTCACTCCCTTACTTCGCTTCGTACCACGTATTTCCAACACTACTATCAGCTTGAAGTGGTACGCTTAATTCAACAGCATGATTCATTGTCTCTTCTACCAATTGCTTAAGAGCTGGAATTTCTTCCTCAGGTGCCTCAAAAACAAGTTCATCATGTACTTGAAGAAGCATTGTTGCTTTCATATTTGATTCTTTTAATTTTTTGTTTATTTTAATCATAGCAATTTTTAAAATATCAGCTGCACTACCTTGAATTGGTGTATTAATAGCTGTTCTTTCAGCAAATGAACGTAAATTAAAGTTTCTTGCGTTAATATCTGGTAAATAACGTCTTCTATGATAAAGTGTTTCTACATAACCTTTATCTTTTGCTTCACGTACGATGTCTGCCATATATGTTTGCACACCAGGATACATAGAAAAATATCTGTCAATAAATGTCTGTGCCTCTTTTCTTGTAATTCCTAAATTTTGAGATAAACCGTAATCACTAATCCCGTATACAATTCCAAAGTTAACAGCTTTAGCTTGTCTTCTCATGTTACTATCTACTTCATCTGGTGAATCAATACCAAAAACTCTCATAGCTGTGCTAGAGTGAATATCTAATCCATCAATAAAAGCTTGTCTTAAATGTTCATCATTTGAAATATCAGCTAAAACACGTAGCTCAATTTGCGAGTAATCTGATGCAAATAACTTCCAACCTTTTTCTCTTGGAACAAAAGCCTGTCTAATTTTACGCCCTTCTTCCAATCTTACTGGGATGTTTTGAAGGTTAGGATCTACTGAACTAAGTCTTCCTGTTTGAGTCAGTGTTTGAACATATCTTGTGTGGATTTTATTATCTTCAAAAATCACTTTAAGTAGGCCTTCTACATAAGTCGATTGAATCTTAGCTAGTTGGCGATATAATAAAATCCATTCAATAATTGGAGACTCATCGTGTAATTTCTCTAAAACATCTACAGCTGTGGAGTAGCCTGTTTTTGTTTTTTTAATAACAGGTAACCCCATCTTCTCAAATAAGATCACACCTAATTGTTTTGGTGAGTTGATATTAAATTCTTCTCCAGCGATTTCATAAATTTGTTGTTCAATTTCTGATAGTCTAACTGCAAATTCACCTTTCATTTCTTGTAGCCTTGACGCGTCAACTGTAATACCTTCGATTTCCATATCAGCTAAAATAAAGGCTAAAGGTAACTCCATATCATAAAATAAATCTGCTTGATCTTTTTCTTCTAAATTTTCTATAATCTGCTCATATAGCTTTTCAATCGCCATTATTTTTCTAGCTATGTGCTCGTACATACTATTTGTATCTTCTGGAATACCACGTTTAGCACCTTTTCCATAAATAGCATCATCACTATCCACGTCATAATAACCATAAAAATTAGCTATTTCTGACAAGTCATCACTGTTATTTGTCGAATCAGCCACATAAGCTGCCAGTAGCATATCAAATTTAACACCTTCTAAATGTTGTCCGTACCGATTTAGAGCCACGTACTGACGCTTAGCATCAAATACTTTTTTAGACTGATCTTTATTAGCAAACCACTCCGTCATTAATGGCTCACTTAAGAGTTCCATATTATCTGAAACATAGATTTTTTCTTCATTCCCCCAAGCAAAACCAACAATAGGTGATGTATGATAATTTTCTTCTAACATCTCAGCATAAAATGCCATATTGGTTTCAAACATATCAGCTGATAAAGTTTCTACCACTTCGTATTCGACTTCTGTTTTTCCACTAACTTCAACATCAACTTCGCTGGTGTCTAACTTAGCTAAAAAGGCATTAAAATCCATCTCTTTATAAAATGGAATGAGTTTTCCTAAGTCACTTCCATGATAGCTCATTTCATCTAAAGTAATTGGAACAGGTGAATGAATATCAATTGTAGCAAGACGTTTACTAAGTAGAGCAATCTCTTTTTCATTAATAAGATTTTCTTTCATCTTACTTTTTTTCATTGACTCAACGTGTTCATAGATACCTTCAACACTACCATACTCTTTTAAAAGTTTAATGGCCGTCTTTTCACCAATTTTAGTGACACCAGGAATATTATCTGACTGATCTCCTGCAAGACCTTTCATGTCAATAATTTGTGTTGGGGTTAATTCATATTTTTCTAAAATATGCTCAGGTGTGTAAGACTCAATTTCACTCACACCTTTAACTGTCACATCAACCCTAACATGCTCACTGGCAAGTTGAGTTAAATCTTTATCTCCTGATAAGACAACCACATCCATGTCAGGACTAGCAAATTTTGTAGCCAGTGTCCCGATAATATCATCTGCTTCATAATTTTCTAATTCATAATGCATCATACCAAGACCTTCGATTAAATCTCTAATGTAGGGCATTTGTTCTTTGAACTCGCTAGGTGTTTTAGCTCGTCCTGCTTTATAATCATCATAAAATGCATGTCTAAAAGTTGTTTTTCCAGCATCAAAAGCAACTAAAACGTGTGTTGGTTTTTCCTTTTGTAAGATATTTTCTAACATATTATTAACGGCATATAAGGCATTAGTATGCAAGCCATTACTATTTTTAAATCTATCTAGTGACTGATAGAGTGCATAAAACCCTCTAAAGGCGATACTATTTCCATCAACTAATAATAACTTATCTTTTTTCCCCATCATGACACTCCTTCTTGTTCTTCTTCTCATATTCTAGCAAACTTTTAAGCGTAAAGCGAAAGAAAAAACACCCTAAGGAGGATGTCTAATCTTTCAACTATTTATTATCATGTCGTTGTAAAACTAATTCGGAAAACTCCCCATATTGATTAAGTTCTAATAAATCAAATCGTTTAACTCCCTCATCTTGTGTAAACAAAGGAATACCATTTCCTAATAAAACAGGCGCAATTTGAAGGGTCATTGTGTCTACCATACCTGCATCTAGTAACGGTTTTAATATCTTATTACCTCCTACAAGCCAAACATTTTTGTCTTTTGGTAAATGTGAAATAAATTCAACAATGTCACTTGATACTACTTCAAAAGCTTTAGAACTAATGATTTTACTTGTTGAAAAAACATAATTTTTAGTTGTTGAATAAATACTATCTCGGTTTTCTAATTTCTCAATTGCTGAAAACGTCTTACTTCCCATAATTGTGATATCCATCTTTTTATAAAAATCGTCATAACCAGTATCTGTCACTGATCCAGTTTCATAAAGCCAAGACAAATTATGATTCTTGTCTGCTAGATATCCGTCTAAAGATATACACCCGTAAAAATAAATACTCCTTACCTAACACCTCTTAATTTTTTATAACCGCCGATTGTAAAATTAAGCTAGACAAATAAAAAAATCATTTGTGATACACTCAAATTGTCCAAATTGTATTTCCGACGAAAGAAAACAAGGAGAGTGATCACAAATGACCTATATACATCTTACTACAGACGAGCTTGTTTTAATAGAATCTTATTATCACCAAGCTAAAAAAGTTAAACATGTTGCTGATACTTTAAAAAGATCAAGACAAACTATTTATAATGTTTACAACGCTTTAAATGAGGGATTATCTATTCTAGATTACTATCAAAGATACAAAAAAAATAAAAAGAAATGTGGAAGGCGTCCTATTTCTTTACCTGATAATGAAACAAAATATATTCAAAACAAAGTGGCTCAAGGATGGACTCCTGACGTGATTATCGGTCGTGCTGAGATTTCTATTTCTTGTTCTGTTCGGACACTTTATAGATTGTTCTCGCGTGAATCTTTTGATTCCACAACTTTATCAATGAAAGGTAAAAGAAAACCTAATGGGCATAAAGAAAAACGAGGTAAACAAGCATTTAAACGAACCATTCATCAGAGAGACGCTGAGCATAACGAGTTTCAAAGTGAATTTGGTCACCTAGAAGGTGACACTATTGTTGGGAAAAATCATAAAAGTGCTGTTATTACATTAGTTGAAAGGTTATCAAAAGTTATTATTACCTTAAAGCCAACAGGGAGACACGCTATAGATATTGAGAATAGCTTAAATGAATGGTTAAAAAAATGCCCTAATCACTTGTTTAAATCTATCACATTTGATTGTGGCAAAGAATTTTCTAACTGGAAATCTATCAGTAACTTAAATGATATTGATATCTACTTTGCTGACCCTGGTACACCTTCACAACGAGGTTTAAATGAAAATTCTAATGGGCTATTGCGTAAGGATGGATTGCCTAAGAAAATGGATTTCAACGAAGTTGATGAATCTTTCATTCAATCTGTTGCATCCAAAAGAAATAATATTCCTAGAAAATCATTAAACTATAAAACACCATTAGAAGTATTTTTGAGCTATGTAGACAATGACATTTTGTCTAGCTTAATTTGACAAATGAAAAACTGTATCTTAGCTTTGAACGTTCAAAAAGTAAACTGATATTCTCAGATAATATTATAATGATTTTTTATTAAATTGTGTAATACTTGTATAGATCAGTAGGATAATTAATATCAAGGTGACTACGATAGGCTGTATGGTATCAAGCACTGATATGTCTTGTTGAATAAGTGGGGTTGGCCATAGTGAAAGATTAACAGGATTAAATGCTCTAATCCTCGGTACAACATTTAGAAGCATCATTGCTAAAAAGAATAGCCCCATTATAAAAAACACACCAGAAGTCTGGTTAATCATTACTGATGCAAATAACATAATAGTAATGAAAAGTACAGTAAACAACCACAATAAACCCAACGCTAGAATAAGATGCTCAATTGGCTCGTAGGAAAAATAGATTAAACCATAGATAAAAGTAATCCCACTAGATAATAGATAACCTATTGTAAACACTATGATTGCGATGAGCCATTTAAAAATAAGTATTTTCCATCTAGATAACCCTTTTGTAATAGGCAAAATCAATGTTCCCTTTTCATATTCATAAGTTAGAGTTGAACTATAAATAATTAGAACTAATAAAATCCCAATTTGTCCCACATTTTTAAAAAATTGAATCCATATATCAGATAAAATTGGTTGAGGTATGACACTAGCTAGCTCTTCTGAGACAACTAAAGATATAATTTGTGGTGTAAATTTTGCTGTGAAGACATTAAGTAATCCAAATAAACAAAAAACAGATACAATAAGTAAAAATTTATATGATTTTATGGATTCTGTCCATTCTTTTTTTAAACAGATAGTAAACTGTCTCATCTTATCACCTCTATCAAAACATCTTCTAGATGGGCTTCGTAAACACTAATGCTGTCTGAAAAAACATCTTTCTTAACAAAATATTGAAATAATTCTTGTTGCATTTGATAAATATCATCAGTAACTAACTCAATATGATAATTCGTCTTTCCCTTTTTAAAAGGAAACAACTCGCACAATTCACCAATCAAATGAAATGACTCCTTTGAAAAAATAATTTCTATCGTTTGAGAACGATATGTTTTTAAAAAATCAGATCTAGATAAATCAAGTTTTATTTCATGGTTATGTAAAATAATAAACCGGTCACATATTTTCTCTATATCAGAAATAATATGAGTTGAAAAAATAATCGTCGTTTCTTGTTTGACTGACTCTAGTATACTGAGAATGTCTTGCCTTCCAATCGGATCTAAGGCTGATGTTGGCTCGTCGCAAATCAATAGTTTTGGACGATTAAATAAAGCTTGAGCTACACCAAGACGTTGTTTCATTCCTCTAGAAAAACTTTTGATTTTCTGGTTACTATCATTTAGACCTACTAATACTAAAAGCTCATCCACTCGTTTATTAATATCGCTTTCTGAGCTAACAGCAATACCTCCGCAAAATACTAAATATTCTCTAGCTGTCATATAGTCATAAAATTCTGGAACATCTGGTAAATAACCTATAAATTGATTTGTTTTATTATGCCCATAAGTTACCAGCTCATTGCAAACGGTAATCTGGCCACTATCTATTTTTAATAATCCAATGATGAGCTTCATTAGAGTCGTTTTTCCTGCCCCATTTTCTCCAATCAATCCAACAATGTCACCTTTATTTATTGAAAAAGAAACATCTTCTAATATTGGCTGACTATCAAATGATTTATTGAGGTGTTTAACTTCTAGAATAGACAATAATTAGCCCTCCTTTTCTAAAATAAAGTAACTAATTGGACCTAAAAATTGAAAAAGAATGACAATGATAAGCCAAGCATACTTATTTAAATAACGAAATTGTTTTTGCTTGATTATTTTTCTAATCGCTATAATCATTAATACCAATTGAATGATGAGAATAGGTATTAAAAAAGGTAGCATAGATATAAAGTCATTTGCTGATAAAGTATTCATTGGTAATTACCAACTCCTTTTAAAAAATTATGGATAGGGTAAAATATTTTGTGTAAATAGAAATTTAGGGTAGAAAAAGAGAAAGTCCATTCTGTAAAATTAAAGTTACGACACAGAAATTTTATAGGAGGACTTTCTCATGACTCATTTTACTACAGAAATAATGGAAACACTAATTAATAAAGGTGATTTAGATGATTTATTTCGTCGTCATTTAGAACTCGCTATCAACTCATTATTACAGGCTGAATTAACAGCGTTTCTTGACTACGAAAAGTATGATAGAGCTGGATTTAATTCAGGTAATTCCCGCAATGGGAATTACTCACGTTCATTTAAAACAGAATATGGAGAATTAAATTTGGTGATTCCTAGAGATAGAAATGGAGAATTTTCCCAACAAACATTACCAGCCTATAAAAGAACCAATGATTCCTTAGAAACTACTATTATTCAGCTATTTAAAAAAGGGATCACTATGTCTGAAATCTCTGATCTAATTGAAAAAATGTATGGTCATTATTACACACCACAAACTATTTCAAACATGAGTAAAATCGTATCTGAAGATGTTTTGGCTTTTAAAGAAAGAACTTTAGAAGCTAAATACTCAGTCATTTTTATGGATGCTACTCATATTCCTTTAAAGAGACAAACCGTATCAAAAGAAGCCGTTTATATTGTGATAGGCATTCGATTGGATGGAACCAAAGAGGTTCTAGGATTTACTATTGCTCCAACCGAATCTGCTTATGTTTGGAAAGAGATACTTCAAGATTTAAAAGATCGTGGTTTAGAAGAGGTTTTATTAGTTGTAACTGATGGTTTAAGTGGTATTCACGATAGTATCCATAGTGTCTATCCAAATGCTCAATTTCAACAATGTTGTGTCCATATCTCTAGAAATATTGCTCATAAGGTTCGTGTTAGTGATCGACAAGAAGTCTGTAATGATTTCAAATTGGTTTATCAAGCAGCTTCAAAAGAAGAAGCTATGAATCAAATAAGTTTTATGATAGATAAATGGAAAAAGCAGTATCCACGAGTAGTTAAATTACTCTTGAATCCTGCTATATTAACTTTCTATAACTTCCCACCATCAATCAGAAGAACTATCTACTCAACTAACTTGATTGAGGGATTTAATAAACAGTTAAAAAAATATACAAAGAGAAAAGAACAATTTCCTAATGAAGAATCTCTGGAGAGATTCCTTGTTTCTCAGTTCAATGAATATAACCAAAAATTTTTAGGCAGAGTACATAAAGGATTTAAGGAAATACAAGATACATTAGAATCAATGTTTTAACTTAAAAAAATGGAATGGATTTTCCATTTACACATAATTCTTGACGCAACCAAATTATGTTGTGATAAACACAAGTAAGATACTAAACAAAATAATCCCAATAATAAATACCCAACTTTTTCATGAAGCAAAATTAACAGTTAACCCAAATCCCATCCGTTTTTCCACCCAAACTGAAGGGTCTTGTGGGTTATAGTAAAACACCCCCAATTTCCAAAACTTATCGTCATCATAGTACTGGTCTTTACTTTTATCATGATTTAAACGACTACCAGACTGTCCGTAAAAAAACATAGTTCCGATGATAACAGCAAATAGAATAAACAAATCAATAAAAATAAATTTTTCTAATGTAACATAGGTTAAAAATGGCACAACACTTGTTAGTTGGATAGCTAGAAATAAAGTTTGAATGAGTATCCCCATAACTAAGTTTAAGTAAGATGACATACGTCGGTATTTTTGACTATTTTTTGCAGAGATAACGCCAGTGACTCGCTGTTTTCCCTTTTTAAAAGCTTCATTAGCGATGACTAAAGTTACCATGACGAATATTTGAACGATAATCAAGCTATAAATACTACTCCAGCTTTTTGGAACAATGCGATTAGGTTCACCGTCAAACCCCCACTGCATAATGATTTCTTTAGGAATCATGTCTAGATGACTAATTGTCATATAAAGAGTCATACCAATAATAATTAGCTGACTTATCACAATTAGTGAAGTAGGGACCATATTTAATTTTTTTCTAAAATTTAAATCAATTGGAATGGTCGAACTTGTTGTATCACCATGTTCTAAAGCTTTCTTTTTTATTAGTAGCATTTGTTGGTAATTATAAAAATACATACCACTAGCCACTAACAATTGTAAAATAATAAAAATTAAAAACCAAATAGTGAATTGTTGCTCATCAATACTTGGTAAATGAAATAATCTTAAAGAGATAAGAGATAAAACAAAACCCAATCCCATATTAATTAAGCTATACCGTTTTTTAGCCTGTGTGACTTCTTTTTTGTTTAATACATCAATTGGCAATGTGACACCAAACATAATACTTTGTGGTATTAAAAAGGGAGAGTCATGCTAAATAGGGTTGCGTCAAGAATTATGTGTAAATGGAAAATCCATTCCATTTTTTTAAGTTAAAACATTGATTCTAATGTATCTTGTATTTCCTTAAATCCTTTATGTACTCTGCCTAAAAATTTTTGGTTATATTCATTGAACTGAGAAACAAGGAATCTCTCCAGAGATTCTTCATTAGGAAATTGTTCTTTTCTCTTTGTATATTTTTTTAACTGTTTATTAAATCCCTCAATCAAGTTAGTTGAGTAGATAGTTCTTCTGATTGATGGTGGGAAGTTATAGAAAGTTAATATAGCAGGATTCAAGAGTAATTTAACTACTCGTGGATACTGCTTTTTCCATTTATCTATCATAAAACTTATTTGATTCATAGCTTCTTCTTTTGAAGCTGCTTGATAAACCAATTTGAAATCATTACAGACTTCTTGTCGATCACTAACACGAACCTTATGAGCAATATTTCTAGAGATATGGACACAACATTGTTGAAATTGAGCATTTGGATAGACACTATGGATGCTATCGTGAATACCGTTTAAACCATCAGTTACAACTAATAAAACCTCTTCTAAACCACGGTCTTTTAGGTCTTGAAGTATCTCTTTCCAAATGTAGGCAGATTCAGTTGGAGCAATAGTAAATCCTAGAACTTCTTTGGTTCCATCTAACCGGATACCAATTACTATGTAAATAGCTTCTTTTGCTACGGTTTTCCTTTTTACTGGAATATGAGTAGCATCCATAAAAATAACTGAGTATTTAGCCTCTAAAGTTCTTTCTTTAAAAGCTAAAACATCTTCAGATACAATTTTACTTATGTTTGAAATAGTTTGTGGCGTGTAATAATGACCATACATCTTTTCAATTAAATCAGAGATTTCAGACATCGTTATTCCTTTTTGAAATAGCTGAATAATAGTCGTTTCTAAAGAGTCATTGGTTCTTTTATAAGCAGGTAATGTTTGTTGAGAAAACTCACCATTCCTATCTCTAGGGATTACTAAATTTAGTTCTCCATACTCCGTTTTAAATGAACGTGAATAATTCCCATTTCGGGAATTACCTGAATTAAATCCAGATCTATCATATTTTTCATAGTCAAGAAATGCTGTCAGTTCAGCTTTTAATAATGAATTAATAGCTAGCTCTAGATGATGGCGAAACAAATCATCCAAATCACCTTTATTGATTAGTGTTTCCATAATTTCTGTAGTAAAATTATTCATGAGAAAGTCCTCCTATAAAATTTTTGTGTGGTAACTTTAATTTTACAGAATGGACTTTCTTTTTTTCTACCCTAAATTTCTATTTACACAAAATATTTTACGCTATCCTAAATAGAACACCAATAAATAAAAACATCATACTCATTATATTAATCATTCATATCACCTAACCTTAAATCTTCTTGACCATGTCTTATTAACTCATCAATATCAATATTGTAAACTGATGCATCAATTAATAATCCGTAAATGGTTTGTTTTATCTGTTCAACATATTCTTCATTAGGCTCTGCTGGTACAGTAGAGCTTATTTTAAACCCCTTTTTTTCTTTGACAACTATCCCCTCATCAGCTAATAATTTGTAAGCTTTATTGACAGTATGGAGGTTAATACCAATATCTCCTGCTAAACTCCTAACACTAGGTAATTCATCTCCAGGTATGAACTCCTCCATTAAAATAGCATGTTTTATCTGATAAATAAGTTGTGTGTATATTGGTACAAGACTCTTTGTATCAATATAAATCATAACGGTTCCCCCTTTCGTTATATATATACTATAACGGTTTTCGTTATATATCAACTATAACAAAAATGGGCTAGCAATAGAAAAAACACCATTTATCAACCATCAAATGGTTAATAAATAGTGTGTCAAATTTATATTATTATAGTTTATTAATCTCTACCAAAAATTCTAACAAGTGACAAGAACAAGTTAACAATATCTAAGTAAAGTGTTAAAGCGCAATAAATAGCTAAGCCTGATGCGCCCTTATCACCGTACTCATTATAGATGGCTTTAATCTTTTGATTATCTGTAGCAATTAAACCTGAGAAAATAACAACCATTGCTAACGTGATAAAGTAATCAACTGGTGCACTTTTTAGTAGAAAGGCATTTAATAAAATACCAATAATCACACCAATAACTAAACTACGTAAAGCATAACCAATACCACTTAAATCTTTTTTAGTAAAGATACCAATAAGTGACATGGCGATAAACATAGCTGAAGCTGTAACAAAAGCACGGATTATAGCGCCTTGGGAATACATGGCTAGTGTCATAGAAATTGTAATACCTGTTAAAACAGAGTACGCTATAAAACCAACTAATGATTTTGATGAGTCAGAAAAAGCAGTTTTTCCTAGATAAACGACTAATCCTAACTGAACAATCCATAGTCCCCAAAATAATAAGGGGTTACTTAAAATAGCCGGTAAAACGGTCGCTCTAAGTGGAATTAAAACAACATATGATGTAGCAGCACTGATTGCAAGTCCTAAACCTAGAAAGCCGTAAACCTTGCTGTAAAACTTAGTTATGCCACTTGTTTTTTCAACAACTGGATTTTGATTCATAAATAAACCTCTTTCTTAAATAAAATAATGGTCAATTAAATATTACATTGTATTAGGTCTAGTTTGGCCTAATAATTTTTCATAAGCAGTTTCAAATTTCTGAACATCTCCGGCACCCATAAAAATAGTAACGGCATTATGGTAATCAAGTAATGGTGACATATTTTCAAGTGATAATACTTCGCCACCTTTAGTGATTTTCTCTCCGAGATCTTCTATTTTAACTGAGCCCACTTCTTCTCTAGCTGATCCAAAAATATCACATAAATATACTTGATCAGCATCATCTAAAGCATCAGCAAACTCATCTAAAAGAGCAATGGTACGTGTAAATGTATGAGGTTGAAAAATCGCAATAATCTCTTTATCAGGATACTTTTGTCTAGCAGCATCAATAGTTACTTTAATTTCTGCTGGATGATGAGCATAGTCATCCACTATCACCATATCTGATACTTTTTTCTCACTAAAACGACGCTTCACACCATCAAATGTTACCATTTCTTCAGCAACTTTTGACATATCTAAACCTTCTAAATATGAAATGGCTACAACACTTAAAGCATTTAAAATATTATGAATACCATAAGCTGGTACTCTAAAACTACCAATTGTATTTCCTTCAAACATCACATCAAAGCTTGAACCTTCAGTCGTGCGTTTAATATTGACTGCCTTAAAGTCATCTTCATCAGTCAAACCATAATAATAAATAGGGACATCAGCTTTTAATTTTCTTAAATTGTCATCATCACCAAAAGCTACAATTCCTTTTTTAGCCTGACTAGCAAAAGACTGAAATGCATCATAAACATCTTCAATTCCTGTATAGTAATCAGGATGATCAAAATCAATGTTTGTCATAATAATATAATCCGGATTATATGCTAAAAAGTGACGACGGTACTCACAAGCCTCAAACGAAAAATACTTAGCATCTTTTTCTCCGTGACCTGTTCCGTCTCCAATTAAATAACTCGTTGGTTCAATTCCAGAGAATACGTGAGATAAAAGACCTGTTGTTGTCGTTTTACCGTGAGATCCTGTAATGGCAATACTTGTAAAGTTTTCTAAAAAATCCCCTAAAAACTTGTGGTAACGAATAACTGGAAGTCCTTTTTTTAGAGCTGTCTGAATTTCAATGTGTGTATCAGGAAATGCATTACCAGCAATGATAATCATATCATCTTGAATGTTTTTTTCATCAAAAGAAGAAATTTTAATTCCTGAGGTTTCCAGATCTCGTTGAGTAAAGATATATTTATCAATATCAGATCCTTGAACATCAAATCCCTTTTGCTTTAAAATTAAAGCCAAGGCACTCATACCTGTTCCTTTAATTCCTATAAAATGGTATGTTTTGTTATGATTTATTTCCATTAAAAAGCTCCTCTTTCATTAAAATACACTAATTGCTAGTTATTATTTATCAAAATAATTATTTTTTTTATTAATATTAGCTTCATCTTCCATAATAGTTGAAAGTGATTTTTCTAAGCGGTTATTTATCTTTTTATCAGATTGAGCACCAGTATGGTCATCATCTAACATTACTGCATCATCAATCATCATCATCATGTTATCTCTTGTTAATTTTAAAATATCAGACATCACTTCATCTTTTTCAGGTGAATCAAGTGGCTGGCTAACTTCTTCTTCAATCATAGAGACTGGGATGTGCTTTGGTTTAAAGATTGTTTTCTTATTTTTACCAGGTAAACTATATGACGATTCAAACTTAACTGAACGATGCTCACGTTTTTTATATTTCGCACGTCCCGAGTGATCTGTTTCATATAGTTTATTTGAAAAACTTGATTGAGGTGATTTGTATTCTTGATGTTTAGGCTCAACATATTGTTGATTATTTAATTGTCTAACCAATACTTCCTCTTCTTCTTGAAGTGTTTTTGACTTATCTTCCTTTTTAGTCACTTCTTTTTTTGTATAAGCAGCTTTTTTTATAGGTATAACCGGCTGCCTATTTTTAGGAGAAGCTTTTTCAGTGGTCATATTAGGCAAACCATCCTGGCCAAAATAATCAGGAGCACCTACCATGTCAACTCGGTCAAGAACAATAGAATGATTACCATCATTTCCTTGATGATGGCTATAACCATCTTTTATATCATGTAAAAATTGATTGCGTGTATTATGTCTATTTAGCTTAACTCCAGCCTCGTCATCGTAAGCTGGAAATCTGAAATGCTTACGCTTATCAGAAGTATTCATCATCATTATCATCCCTTTAAATTCACTGCATCCATTTTAACATAACTTTTTAGATAAAAAAACTATTATAAATATTATGCCCGGAAAGTACTTCAATACCTTAAATTAATAGAATAAGAAAAAAGAAAAGATAGATCTTATACACATAACTTGTTAGCGTTTCTTGTGTGTAAGATCTATCTTTTCGTCATGCCATATCTGACTGTTACCTGGATAGTTTGACTACTTACCAGGATGAAATAAATGCCAGAAAAAAGGAATATAAACATCAAAAATCGGTGCAATCACTCCAAAAATAATGACACTCGCCAGTAAAATACCAAAAATTGTCGCACTGACTTTCTTTGACTTTTTAAACATAAAGAATGCAATTAAAACAATTAATCCAATCACTAAAATAACTGCCAAATCTACAGAAGCCACATCTAAAGGAACACCCATTTGCCATGGTTTGAAGATTTGAGAGTAAAAGAACCAGATTAGTTCAATAAGGTAAATAACAATGATAGCCTTACTAATCGTGCCGTATTTCTTCTTATTTCCTTGGTTATCAACCATAATTTTATTCCTCCTTCCCACTTAAGTAATCCAATGGCATTATAACAAACTATGTCAGTTTTGTTAATGAAAAATGTAGAATAACATAAAAAAACTAGCTAAAAAGCTAGTTTTAAGGTTCTTTAATAATAACCGTTTCCATAACTGGTGCATTCTCGATTGTATCTGCAACAGGACAAGTACGATTAATGAATTCAACAAATTTTTCAATCTCTTCAACCGTATTATCTGCATCGATATATATTTGTGAAGATATTCTCGAAAATCCAATTTTAGCATCTGGATTTTTCCCCATAAAACCATCGACATCTAAATCGCCTTCTAGTTCAATTCGAATATCATTTAATTTAATATGGTGTAATCTGGCAAAACTCTTTGCCACAATAACTTTACAAGCACCTAAAGTACCCAGTAGAGCCTCAACAGGGTTCATTCCGGTATCTGTTCCACCTAAATTTTTTGGTTCATCTAGAATAAATTCAAAGCCTCTAGACTTACATGATACTTGCAGGCCCTCAACACTTTTAACCACAGTTTTAAACTTTTCAATTGCCATAATAAAACCTCCTAAACGTTATATATTCATTGTATCATTTTTCACAATAAAAAGGCTTTATATGATAAAACTCTTACAATCAAAGCAATTAATTTGACGATATATTTAACTTTCTAACAAATCAGTATCATAGATTGTAAAATCACAACGGTAGATGAATAAATATTTTCCATCAATAATAATACCTGTACTCTTTGGTACATCAGTATTATACATAGATACTTTATCACCAGCATAAGTGGCAAGAGGTGTTCCGTTTTGGCTACGAATTAAAATAACTTTACTTTTCCCTTTAAATGAGTTTCTAAAATCATTTACCATTGAATTAATCATAGGTACACTACGTTTTGTATTATCAATATTAACACGATCAGTGTATTCCGAAAAAATATTTTCTAATCCTTTTTCCTCAATAATCATAGATGATCCAACATGATGTAATTCATTTTTTCCAACTGTAATTTGAATCACATTAGAATCATGACTATCTTCATCTGTATCAAAACTCTCATCTCGTTGAATCTTCACTGATTTACCACTCACTTCATCGATAACTTGACTCGATTCATCATAAGTTCTAATTGTCATATCAAGTCCTTTAAAACTCTGTTCAAATTGTTTAAACGAGTTTAAAATATCTTGACATCCTGTCATAACGAATAATAATCCAATTAAACTAATGCTTGCTAATAACTTTTTATGTTTTGTTTTCATTTATTTTCCCTCCAAAATAAAATAAGGGTAAGATAAAAATTCTTACCCTTAATATACTACTCTTCAATTTTAATAGATTCAAATGCTAAATGATCATCTTCTAAATTAATGATTACTTGACTCTTAGGTCCTACATACCCTGCTACAATTTCTTTTGCAAGAGGTGTTTCTACTTCTTTAGTAATAAAGCGTTTAATAGGTCTAGCCCCATAAATTGGGTCATACGATTTTTCAGCAATCCATGTTTTAGCCTCATCAGAAATAGATAGCTCAATATCTTGATGTGCTAAGCGTTTAGTCAAGCTATTTGTCATTTTTACAATGATTTCTTTCACATCATCTAGACTTAGTGGACTAAATAAAATTGTATCATCAATACGGTTTAGGAACTCAGGTTTGAAGTGACCACGAAGCATGTCTAAGACACTTTCTCTAACTGGTTCACTGATCTCACCGTTATCATCAACACCTTCAAGTAATAATTGTGACCCGATATTACTTGTCATAATTAATACTGTGTTTTTAAAATCAACAATACGCCCCTTAGAATCTGTTAGGCGTCCATCATCAAGTACTTGTAATAAAATGTTAAAGACATCAGGATGAGCTTTTTCAATTTCATCTAGCAAGATGATTGTATAAGGACTTCTTCGAACTGCTTCTGTTAACTGTCCACCTTCTTCATATCCAACATATCCAGGAGGTGCCCCGACTAAACGAGAGACACTATGTTTTTCCATATATTCACTCATATCTAGTCTAACCATGTGTTCTTCTGAATCGAATAAACTCTCAGCTAAAGCTTTAGCAAGTTCTGTTTTACCAACACCAGTTGGTCCTAAGAATAAGAATGATCCAAGAGGTTTGTCAGGATTTTGAAGACCTGCACGTGACCTAATAACCGCATCACTTACTGCATCTACTGCTTCAGATTGCCCAATAACACGCTCATGAAGTGTTTCATTTAAACGTAAAATTTTCTCACGTTCTCCTTCTTCCAGACGACTCACTGGAATACCTGTTAAACGTCCCACAACAGTAGCAATTTCTTTTTCTGTCACCACTTCTTGGACTAAGCGGTCTTCATTTAATTTAGCATTTTTCTTTTCTAACTCTTTTAATTCTTCTTTAAGTTTTGGAAGCGTGCCGTGACGCAAGACAGCTGCTTCTTCTAAATCATAGTTACTCTCAGCGTTTTCAAGTTCTGTTTTTACTCTATCTAATTCAGCACGTTTTTCGTTAACTTTGTTTAATTCTTCTTTTTCAGTTTCCCACTTCATTTTTAGATTGTTAGCTTCTTCTCTAAGTTCAGCGAGCTCACCTTGAAGTAATTCTAAACGTTTTTTGCTGGCATCATCATCTTCTTTTTTTAGAGCTGCCTCTTCAATTTCAAGTTGCATCAAACGTCTTGTTACTTGGTCTAACTCTGTTGGCATAGAATTCATTTCAACACGAATAGTCGCACATGCCTCATCCACTAAATCAATGGCCTTATCTGGTAAATAGCGATCAGTAATATAACGGTTTGATAACACACTAGCAGCAACTAAAGCATTATCATGAATATTCACACCATGGTGAATTTCAAAACGCTCTTTAAGACCACGTAAAATACTAACAGAGTCTTCTACTGTAGGTTCTTTAACTAATACTTTTTGGAAACGACGCTCTAGGGCTTTATCTGTTTCCATATATTCACGGTACTCATCTAAGGTTGTTGCCCCTATACAATGTAATTCACCACGAGCAAGCATTGGTTTCAACAGATTTCCAGCATCCATGCTACCTTCTGTTTTACCAGCCCCCACAATTGTATGAATCTCATCAATAAATAGAATAATTTGACCATCTGAATTTTTAACTTCATTCAAGACAGCTTTTAGACGCTCTTCAAACTCTCCTCTAAATTTAGCTCCAGCAATTAAAGCCCCCATATCAAGTGAGATAATGACTTTATCTTTTAAGTTTTCTGGCACATCTCTTTTAACGATTCGTTGTGCTAACCCTTCGATAATAGCTGTCTTACCAACACCAGGTTCTCCAATTAAAACCGGATTGTTTTTTGTTTTACGAGATAATATACGAATCACATCACGAATTTCTTCATCACGACCAATAATCGGGTCTTGTTTACCAGATTTCACCGCTTCAATCAAATTCGTTCCATATTTTTCTAATGCTTCGTATTGTTCTTCTTGATTTTGACTAGTCACACGTTCTCCTCCTCTTAAGTCTTTGATTTTTTCTAATAACTCTGCCTCTGTTACTTTTTGGGCAAGTAAATATCTAGTTAGTGCATAATTTTTTAATTTCATTAAAGCTAATACAACAACTTCTGTTGATAAAAAATCATCATTAAAACTTTCTCTGATTTTATCAGCCTCTTGTAGTAAGTGATATAAATTTTGGCTAAGATTTTGTCCATATTGAACGTTTCCACTAATAACAGGAACTTTATCTAATTCTAGATCAATCTCATGCTCAAAAGCATCTACATCAAGGCCAATCCCTGAGTATAGATTTCTGGCAAAATGATTAGGTTGCAAGAAAATCTTCCACAAATGAACAATATCAATATCTTGATTTTTTCTAGTTACAGCAACTTGTTGCGCTTCAGCAATAGCTTGTTGTAAGGTTGTTGTCATTTTTTCTATATTCATCTTTCGTCCTCCCTTTTGCTAATATCATAATTTTACAACATTGGTCAAAAAAGGTCAAATAATATACTTGATCTTTCTATTTTTATTATAAAAAGAAATAACAATTAAATATAATCTGTTTTATTACCTTCATCCGATAAAAAAAATTGAACAAACAAAAAAGAAGTTAACATATGTCAACTTCTTTTCTAACTAACTTATTTTGTTTCGTTTAATTTAACTATTTCAACAATTAATGATGTCGCTTTTTCCATGCTTTCAACTGCTACAAATTCAAAACGACCATGCATGTTTTCTCCACCAGCAAAAATATTAGGCGTTGGTAATCCCATATAAGAAATTTTCGATCCATCTGTCCCACCACGAACAGGTGCTTTATTCGGTTCAATATCTAATTTTCTCATGGCTTCATCTACTAAATCAATAATACTCATATCTTTTTCAATCACTTCACGCATGTTGTAGTATTGATCAAAGATATTAATAGAGATTCTCTCTTGACCAAAGTCTTTATTCATCTCATCTACAATAGATTGAATATATGCTTTTTTAGCTTCAAACTTCTCACGGCTGTGATCTCTAATAATATATGTCATAGTTGCTTCATCCGGTACACCATCTAGTTGTAATAGGTGGAAGAATCCTTCATAACCATCCGTTTTTTCAGGCACTTCATCTTTTGGTAATTTATCATGTAAATCAATGGCAACTTGCAGAGCATTGACCATTGTATTTTTTGCAGTTCCTGGGTGAACATTTTTCCCTTCAATTGAAATATCAGCTTGAGCTGCACTGAATGTTTCAAATTGTAATTCACCTACAGGCCCACCATCCATTGTGTAGGCAAAATCAACTGGAAAATCTTCGACTTTAAATTTATCAGCACCAATTCCAATTTCTTCGTCTGGCCCAAATGCTACCATGACTTTACCATGTTTGATTTCTGGATGTTTAATTAAATATTCCATAGCTGTCATAATTTCAGCAATACCAGATTTATCATCTGCTCCTAAAAGAGTTGAGCCATCTGTTGTAATTAGTGTTTGACCTTTATAATTAGCTAGATTAGGGAAGTCTGTCACTGTTAATTTAAATTTACCTTCTTTGTCTAAGGCAATGTCTGATACACCATCATAGTTTTCTACAAATTGAGGATTAACATTTTCAGCATTGAAATCTGCTGTATCCATATGAGCGATAAAGCCCATGCTTCTCACATTTTTATCAGTATTGCTTGGTAATGTGGCAATCACAAATCCATTTTCATCATTATAAAAGACATCTGACATCCCAATTGTTTCAAGCTCTTTTTTTAATTCGTGAGCAAAATCCACTTGAGTTTGTGTAGTTGGTGTAGTTTTACTTGTTGCATCTGACCTTGTTTCAGTTTTAACATACTTAATAAATCTCTCTACTAAATTTGGATACATATTACGACACTCTCCTTAAATAATTTCAAATGGGTTGGTACTTACTTGACTGACAATAAAATCAACATCCCAGCCTTGTGAGTCTTTCCATTCATTAAACATTTCCACATATTTTTCTTTACAGATTGATTCAATATAGTGGCCAGGATCAATCACTGATAATCCTTCCTCTATCATATCATGAGCAGTGTGAAAATACACGTCTCCTGTTATATAAAGATCTGCTCCTTTTTTCAAGGCATCTTTATAAAATTTTTCGCCACTTCCACCACAAATGGCAATCGTTTCAATCATTTTTTCATGAGTATCTGTTACAAGTGTCACAGCGTTTAAACCAAAAACTTGTTTCACGTGAGTCACCGTATCATCTAAAGACATTGGTTGAGCAAGCTTGCCGATTCTTCCTAGACCGTAATCATCTGTCATATTTTCTAAGTTAAAAATATCATAAGCAGGCACTTCATAAGGATGATATTTCTGAATAATATCTTTAACAATATTTAATTGTCGTTCTGGAAATATAAATTCTTGTCTTTGCTCTTCAACTTGAGCTATCTTCTCTTTTTCTCCAGTGAAGGGGGCTGACATATCACTTGGTCTAAATCTACCTACTCCACTAGAGCTAAAGCTAGCAAAATCATACCCACCATATTCACCAACCCCAGCTTTGCCCAACATCTCACGCATAATACCAGCATGACTTGTCGGTGTAAACAAGACTAGTTTTTTATAAGGAAAACGATGTGTTAAACTTAAAAACTCAGTATCGTGAAGACCTAACAGATCACAAAACCAATCATTTAAACCTGGATTCACAATATCCATATTTGTATGTGCCGCATAAACTGCTATATTATGTGACAGTAAATCAGCAAACATTTGAGTTTGAAAATCATCTGTCGTCAGACGTTTTATAGGTCTAAAAATTGGTGGATGTTTGGCAATAATAAGGTCTACATTTTTTTCAATAGCTTCCCTAACAACAGCTGGTCTAACATCTAAAGTCATCATGACACGTTTTATAGGCTTATTTAGTGTGCCAATATGAAGACCAACGGGATCACCATCTTCAGCCAATTCTTTTGGAACAACACTTTCAAAATATTGAATGAATTCCTCTCCTGTCAGCATTATGATAATACCTCCTCAATTAATGTGATTTTATCTGTCACTTCTTTGATTTTTTTATCTTGTGTTTCTCTAGATTGTTCTAATTGTTTTAAAATATTGGAAAATTGATCTTTTTCTTGTAACCATTTTTCTTTAAAAATATCAGTTGGATCTTGAAGTAACACTGGTCCAAACATCTGCTCTTTTTTAGATAATTCACTAGATTCACTAGATTTATCAGCCACTATAATTTCATAAATTTTACCATTTTCCTTAATAATCAACTCATCTATAATCACATATGATTCCTTAGATAACCATGACCTTAAGACTTGTGACCCAATATTGGGTTGTAAAATTAATCGCTCATGACCTGTTAATTTATTATTTTGTTTTCCGCGCTCTAAGATATCACGAATCAATGTACCACCCATACCACAGATTGTAATCACAGAAACGCAATCACTAGCTTCTAAAACATCTAGACCATCACCTAGCCTTACATCAATCACAGATGATAAATCTAGTTCATTGACTAAAGATTTTGCTGATTCAAATGGTCCCTTAACTACTTCACCTGCAATCCCTGATAGAATTTGTTGATTTATCACTAAATATGCTGGTAAATAAGCATGATCTGATCCGATATCAGCTAATTTTGCACCTTTTGGAACAAAATCAGCTACTTTTTTTAAACGCATTGATAATTGTTGATGATCCATATTTCTACCTCACTTTTAAACTAAGTAATTCATTATACCATTTTTTTATTGGGCTTTCTAAGTAAAATAAAAATGATCTTCAGAGCCATCTACACTCCAAAGATCATTCCTATATTAAATGTTTATTCTAAAAAGTCTTTTAATTGTTTAGAGCGAGATGGATGGCGTAATTTTCTTAAAGCTTTTGCTTCAATTTGACGAATTCTCTCACGAGTAACACCAAATACTTTACCAACCTCTTCTAAAGTTCTAGTACGACCATCATCAAGACCAAAGCGCAGTCTTAAGACATTTTCCTCACGATCAGTCAATGTGTCTAGAACACTCTCTAATTGCTCTTTTAATAACTCATAAGCTGCATGTTCAGCAGGACTTGTAGCATCTTGATCTTCAATAAAATCACCAAGGTGCGAATCATCCTCTTCCCCGATTGGTGTTTCTAGAGAAACTGGCTCTTGAGCAATTTTTAAAATTTCACGTACTTTTTCTGGTGGAAGATCCATCTCAGCACCAATTTCTTCAGGTGTTGGTTCTCTTCCTAAATCTTGTAGTAATTGACGTTGGATACGGATTAATTTATTGATTGTTTCAACCATATGTACTGGAATACGAATTGTTCTAGCTTGATCAGCAATAGCTCGAGTGATTGCTTGACGAATCCACCATGTAGCATACGTTGAAAACTTAAAACCTTTTTCATGATCAAATTTCTCAACAGCTTTCATTAATCCCATATTACCTTCTTGAATTAAATCTAAAAACTGCATCCCACGACCAACGTAACGTTTGGCAATACTCACTACTAAACGCAGGTTAGCTTCAGCAAGTTCTTGCTTAGCTTCAGGATCACCTTCTTTAATTCTAAGTGCTAGAGCAACTTCTTCATCAGCCGTCAATAGTGATACTCGACCAATTTCTTTTAGATACATTCTAACAGGATCATTAATCTTAACCCCAGGTGGTGCAATTAAATCTTCTTCTTCTTTTTCATTCTTTTTTGATTTTTTATCTTGGTTTTTCTTAGCAACTCGTAAACTATGTTCGCTAGGCTCACCTTTTTCATCTACCACACTAATCCCAGCATCTTCTACACGCTCGATTAATTCATCCATAGCATCAGCATCTAACTCATAAGGAGTAGCTAATTTATTCGTTAAATCATCATAAAAAACAGATCCATTATTCTTATTTTCTTTTATGAATATTTTGACCTCTTTTTCATATGCATCATTCTTAACTTTTTCTGTCATATAAATTCCTCCTTAGTATTACACATTATTAAATTGCTGCTGCAATTTAATAATGTTCATCGTAATGGTTAGTTCTGTTGAACTATCACCACGAGTTTGGGCTTCTTTTTGTTGCCTTTTTAACGTGTTGATTTGTTGTAAAACACGTTCCTTGTTTATAATTATCAGACAATCATTTAATTCTTGCTCGGAACTTTCCTGACTAAATGATTGAACTGTTAATGATATTAATAATGACTTTAAATAGTCTTCTTTAAGGTAATTAATAAAGTCTGCCAATACGATATTACCATAATTTTCATAATAATCTGACATATGCTGATACATTTCTTGGTATTCATCATGAATAAATGAAAAATCTTCTAATTTAGATAAAAATAAGTAAGTAGACCTTTCATTTAACAAGCGATAAATGAGTAACTTTTCAGCTTGCTCAGCTTGAGATATTTTTTTAATCTCTTGATACTGAGGCACTACTGGCTCCATATGCTCTAAAGAATGATTAGAAAAATTTTCTTGCCTTCTAGCTTTTCTCATCCCAGTTAGTTGCTGTTGCAACGAATCTTTTGAAATATCAAATTCTTCTGATAGATGAGTTAAGGCCATATCTTTTTCGATAATAGAAGGAATATTAGCTAGCTCTTTTAAAAGTACCTCTAAATAAGTCACTTTGTCTAACTCATTAGCTAAATTATAACTTCGCTTTAAATGCTCTTTTTTAAATTGAAAAACTGTTTGTTTAGTATTTTCTAGTAGTTGTTTTAATTTCTCTGGCCCATACATCATCCGGTAATCATCTGGATCTAGTTGTTGAGGAAAAGAAATAACTTCCACTTCTAGACTGCTATGCTCTGCTAGTAATGTCACAGCTCTATCTGTTGCCTCCACACCAGCGTTATCACCATCATAGGCCACAATAATAGTATCACTAATTCTCTCAAGACGACTAACTTGATCAGTCGTTAAACTAGTTCCCATGGTCGCAACCCCATTACTTATTCCGCTAATGGCTGAAGCAATAACATCCATAAAACCTTCAAATAGATATACCTCTTTCGTTTTGCGTACAAAGGGTCTTGCTCTATGATAATTATATATGACATCACGTTTATTAAAGAGGGCTGTCTCAGGAGAATTCAAATATTTAGGCTGTTTATCATTATCAAAACCTTCTAAATCTAACCATCTCCCGGAGAAACCAATCGTTTGGCCTTTTCTATTTTTTATAGGAAACATAATCCTTTGATAAAATCTATCTAACATACTACCAGAATCAGTTTCTACAAAAAGGCCTGTTTCTTTCAAAAGATTCGAATCAATATTTTCCTTAGTCATAACTTGCTTCAAGATTTCTCTATTTTGAGGAGCGAAACCTAGTTCAAATTCTTCGATGATATCAATACTTAAACCTCTAGATTCTAAATAAGCTAAAGCTTTTTCACCAATTTGTGTGTTCAATAGTAAATGCTGATAGAATTCTTTTGTCTTTTCATGAATATTGATTAGTTGTTGATCTTCACTATTTTCAGTTTTTCTTTGCCCGAACATTTGCTGACTATTTAGCTCTAAATTGAGATTTAAGGGACGTGCCAATTTATCTACGGCCTCTGGAAAAGATAACCCATCAATTTCTTGAATAAAGGTAAACACGTTTCCTCCCTTACCGCAACCAAAACAATGAAAAATCTGTTTTTCTTCTGCTACAGTAAATGAGGGGGTCTTTTCATTGTGAAAAGGGCATAGTCCTAGATAATTTTTCCCAGATTTTTTTAACTGAACGTACTCACTAATCACATCAACAATATTAGTCTCCTGTCTAACTTGATCGATGACATGTTGAGGAATTAATTGTGACATTTAACTAGCTCCCTACTTCTTTCATTAGTCAGAAAAGTCGCACTGAAAACAGTGCGACTACATAACTACTCACTATAAATTATAGCATAACCTATGATTTTTGCAAATAATTGAATTAATTAAATGAACCTATTCTCCCTGTAATTAATTTATCTAAAACAAGTTTTAATACAATACTAATTAAGACTAAAACAACAAAAATAGGCAGTGTTGTGCTTGTTAACCAACTAATTTCTAATAAAGACTTAAATAACATAGCTGCTACAAAAGTACCAACTGTTGTGGTCACAGCTAAAAAGACTCTCATTGGATTAAAAGGCAAACATGTCTTTATGACTGCCATACTACTTACCGCTATTAACATATAATACATTAAAGTTGTTGTATCCACAGCATTTAAGCCTATTTTTTGAGAGATAATATGGACTGTCACCACATTTAAAATGACTAAAATAGCATTTGGTAAGGCTCGTCTTAAAGCTGTTGGTAAAAATTTCGTCGTAACTTTTCTTTTATCTGATTCAAAAGATAAAAAGAACGTTGGGTAACCTTCAATAGCCAAATCTAGCAAAGTTATTTGAATCGGAATAAATGGAAAACCAAAAGCCGTGATAATACAAATGAGTGATAGTACTAGGGAATAAATTGTTTTAATAAAGAAGATACTTGCAACTTTGGTTACATTATTGACGACACGTCGACCTTCAAATAAGACATCAGGAAGTGTGGTAAAGTCTGAATTAAGTAAAACAAGATTAGCCATCTGTCTTGTGGCGTTATCGCCTTCAGCCATAGCAATACTACAATCAGCTTCTTTCATTGCAGGAATATCATTTACCCCGTCTCCTGTCATAGCAACAACGTGTTTCTTCTCACGTAAGGCTTGAACTAACCATTTTTTTTGCTGAGGACTAACTCGGCCAAATACAGAATAATCATCTACCACTTTTTTAGTACCTTCTTCAGTATGGATAGTCGATAAATCAATAAAACGCTCATAATGCTTAAGCCCAGCTCTTCTAGCTACATTTGATACAGTGACTGGATTATCACCAGAAATCACTTTTAACTCTACACCTTCTTGATCTAAATAAGCTAATGTTTCATTGGCATTTTCTCTAATCGCATCCTCAATCACTAATATAGCAATCGGTGTTATCTGTGTTGCTGCTTCTTCCATATCACAATAGTCTCGGTTTAAACCAATTAGTAAAACACGGCTACCTTCTTCTTGAGCAGCTAGTACAGAAGTTGGTATGTCTTCTTCTGAAACTAATCTTTCTGGTGCCCCAATTACTACAGTACCTACACCTTCAAGTCGCATAGCTCCCCATTTTCTATCTGAAGAAAATGATAAAACTTCAGTCATTTCATAATGTTTTTTTGCTCCGTAGTGATGCCTGATAGCTTGCATAGTTAAATTATTATCTGTTGAATGATAGACATATGTTTCCATTAGTGGTAAGACAGAGACTCCTGAGCTCGAATCAAGTTCAATAACATCAGTGATAACCATATTTCCTTGGGTGATAGTCCCTGTTTTGTCTAAACATAGCACATCAACATGGGCAAGCGTTTCAACAGAATACATATCTTGAACTAGTACTTTCTTACTAGCTAATTTAGCTACAGCAGTGGCAAGTGCGATACTAATGAGCAAAACCATTCCTTTGGGTAGCATACCAAGTAAGGCACCAGCAGAAGAAACAACAGATGTTTTAAGTCCTGCTTCTCTTAAAAAAAAGGCTTCTAAAAATAAAATTAAACCAATTGGTACAATGATGTAACTAGTAAATTTAGCAACTTTTCTAATTGACGTCACAAGTTCTGACATGATTGGTTTGTGAATTTTGGCTTCTTCAGCAATTTTCATAGCATAATTATCTTTACCAACATGAACAACTTCAGCTATACATTGTCCACTTGTGACATAACTACCTGACATCAAGTCGCTATCTTCAGATTTTTTTATCAAATCAGACTCACCTGTTAGTAAAGATTCATTGACCTCAACATGGCCTTCTAATACTATCATATCCGATGGAACTTGCTCTCCAGCTGAGAGTTTGACAATATCACCTAAAACTAATTGGTTAGTAGGTACTAGGACAAGTGCACTCTCTCTATAAACATGAACTTCTTCTTCATTCATAATAGATAGTTTCGCTACTAAATTCTTAGCTCTAATTTCTTGAAATGTTCCAATACTGACATTTAATATGATGATTGCCATAAAAAACATGTTAGAATACGCACCAACCAAGGCTAAACAAATAGCAATAATGACATTTAGTAAATTAAATAATGTAAATACATTATCTTTAATAATATCTTTTGTGCTTTTAGAACTATCTGATACGTAGTCATTAACTTGCTGTGCATCAATTCTTGCTTGTATTTCTTCTTGAGTTAAACCAGTTTTCTTTTTGCTCACGCTTATTCTCTCTTTTCTTATGTAATAGAAACATTATACTGATTAATTAGTGATTTGGATAGGGTAAAATATTTTGTGTAAATAGAAATTTAGGGTAGAAAAAGAGAAAGTCCATTCTGTAAAATTAAAGTTACGACACAGAAATTTTATAGGAGGACTTTCTCATGACTCATTTTACTACAGAAATAATGGAAACACTAATTAATAAAGGTGATTTAGATGATTTATTTCGTCGTCATTTAGAACTCGCTATCAACTCATTATTACAGGCTGAATTAACAGCGTTTCTTGACTACGAAAAGTATGATAGAGCTGGATTTAATTCAGGTAATTCCCGCAATGGGAATTACTCACGTTCATTTAAAACAGAATATGGAGAATTAAATTTGGTGATTCCTAGAGATAGAAATGGAGAATTTTCCCAACAAACATTACCAGCCTATAAAAGAACCAATGATTCCTTAGAAACTACTATTATTCAGCTATTTAAAAAAGGGATCACTATGTCTGAAATCTCTGATCTAATTGAAAAAATGTATGGTCATTATTACACACCACAAACTATTTCAAACATGAGTAAAATCGTATCTGAAGATGTTTTGGCTTTTAAAGAAAGAACTTTAGAAGCTAAATACTCAGTCATTTTTATGGATGCTACTCATATTCCTTTAAAGAGACAAACCGTATCAAAAGAAGCCGTTTATATTGTGATAGGCATTCGATTGGATGGAACCAAAGAGGTTCTAGGATTTACTATTGCTCCAACCGAATCTGCTTATGTTTGGAAAGAGATACTTCAAGATTTAAAAGATCGTGGTTTAGAAGAGGTTTTATTAGTTGTAACTGATGGTTTAAGTGGTATTCACGATAGTATCCATAGTGTCTATCCAAATGCTCAATTTCAACAATGTTGTGTCCATATCTCTAGAAATATTGCTCATAAGGTTCGTGTTAGTGATCGACAAGAAGTCTGTAATGATTTCAAATTGGTTTATCAAGCAGCTTCAAAAGAAGAAGCTATGAATCAAATAAGTTTTATGATAGATAAATGGAAAAAGCAGTATCCACGAGTAGTTAAATTACTCTTGAATCCTGCTATATTAACTTTCTATAACTTCCCACCATCAATCAGAAGAACTATCTACTCAACTAACTTGATTGAGGGATTTAATAAACAGTTAAAAAAATATACAAAGAGAAAAGAACAATTTCCTAATGAAGAATCTCTGGAGAGATTCCTTGTTTCTCAGTTCAATGAATATAACCAAAAATTTTTAGGCAGAGTACATAAAGGATTTAAGGAAATACAAGATACATTAGAATCAATGTTTTAACTTAAAAAAATGGAATGGATTTTCCATTTACACATAATTCTTGACGCAACCGTGATTTGAAAACCATTATAAAAAAACATTAACTTTTTATATAAATAACATATAAAAAATCAATGTTTTTTCTAGTTAGATATATCTGTATCCTCATCAGGTGCCTCTGGGCTTGGACCTGGTTTTGGTGCTTTACTCCCATCACTAATACTAAAAATTAGATGAGTATCTATTGGGATATATTGATTATAAACGTTCATATCAACTACCTCACCTTTTTCGCTATCTGAGGTAACATAATACACTTCATAAGTAATACAAGCACTCTTTGAATTAAAATCATCATAAATCAATTTTGGCAAGTCACCTTCTTGTTGACCAAAGTAAGACTTAATATATGGTTTTCCAATAGAATACGTCACCGTAATCATCTCTTTTGTCTCCCCAACTAACTTAGTATCTGCTGAAACACTTTGACTAATTAAGTTACCATAACTGACATCATTTGAAAAAACCTCTTTAACAGTGACCTGAAGATTACTATCTACATTTGGGGCCTCACTTGGAGAGTAATTAGCAAAATTTGGAACAATACTAGCTTTTCCAATGGAGATGCCAACTTCCATCTTTGTTTGCTTACTAACCTTCTCACCTTTTTTAATTGACTGAGAAACAACTGAGCCTATTTCGATTTTATCAGAATCAATGTCTTTGTACGTTATTTTCATGTCATTTTGTTTCGCCCATTCTTCTACATCTGATTTTGGTTTTTTTATAAAATCAGGAACACTAATGTTTTTCTCAAATACTTCTTTACCTTTTGAGTAATAAACATTCATAATGTCCTGGCGCTTATAGTTATCGGCAGTCACTTCTTTATTGGTAAATTCTGTTTTTATATATTGACCCTTTTCAATCTTGTCATTATATTCAGTGATAATGCTAGCATTATCGGCTTGTTCTTTTTCAATCCACTGCCTAGCCTCTTCCTCACTCATCTTTTTAAAATCGGGTAATGGAAGTACTTGGGTAGGATCAGCACCTTCACTGACAATAAAAGAGATAACTGACCCTTTTTTAAGTTTTTTACCTGCAGGTACTGATTGACTAATGACATTATTAGGATCAACTTCTAAAGAAAATTCAGATTTACTCTCTGTCTTCATTTTATTTTCTGAAGACCAGCTTTTAACCTCCACAATGCTTTCATTCGTAAAGTTTGGTACAACAACTCTAGTCATTTGAAAATAAACAAGATAGAAGATAATCAAAATAATAAAGACAATACCTCCATAAAGCAATCTTTTCTTCAATTGTTTATTCTTATAAGTTGAATCAATCACTACGTCATCATCAGTAGTTTCTTCTTCCACTTGAGTAGGAGGATTTTGATAGATCTTAGTTGAAATGATAGTATCTGCCTCTTTAGAGTGAGTGTATTCAGTGATTTCTTCTTCAAGCTTAGGAGAAGACTTTTTTCTTTTTCTACGCTTACGAATCATAGTAGGAGCCACAGCTGTGTTTTTTTCGTTTGATGTCTTTAAATCATCAGTCACTACCTCACTCGTTTCTAGATGATTTTTTGGTTCAGGTTCTATTTTATTTTTCAACTCTTTTTTTTCTTCTAACGTTTTTTGATAATTTTTTTTATCAAAATTAGATAAAAAATCACTCATAATGACTTAAAACTCCTTTTTTCAATAGAAAAGAGATATCAGATTGCTCTGCGATTTCCTGAGAATGAGTCACTACAATAACACATTTATTATGTTCGTGAGCTAATAATTTGAAAATATCAATAATCTCTTGTTCCATATCTTCATCTAAATTACCAGTAGGTTCGTCGGCTAAAATAACATCCACATTAGTAGCCAAAGCTCTAGCAATCGCAATCCGCTGCTGCTCACCACCTGAGAGTTGGTTAACTAATCTATTTGCTTTATCATTTGTAATACCTATATAATCTAATAAATTCAGTGCAACATCTTCTTGATCACTTGGTATCTCATTATTTGTAATAGACATAGGTACCATCACATTTTCTACTGCTGTTAAATAAGGAATTAAATTATAATGTTGAAAAATAATACTGATATCATTACGTCTATAAGCGTCATAACCAATCTGTTTAATATTTGTTCCTTCAAATAGAACTGACCCTTCTTTAGGAGCATCTAAGCCTCCTAAAAGAGAAAGAAAAGTTGTTTTTCCTGATCCAGATTGACCAACAATACTATAAAATTTTCCTTTTTCAAATTTTACTGATGCTTTTTTTAGAATATATCGCCTTCTATCACCATCTTGATAAAAATAATCTAAATGTTCTGCTTTTAAAATTGCCATGTGATAACCTCCCTACATCATTATTGTCTTCGGATTGAGTCGCATAATATAAATCAGCGGTACAATTGTTGATAATAAAATAACAATCAAACCAACTAAATAAAAAATAGCAATGTATGATGGTGTTAAATGAATTTCATAAGCCTCGATCACGTCTTCTTCTGTCACATTTTCCTCATTTAGCATGCCACCCATAGATATCACGCTATCCATCATCATACCGTCATCAACAGTTTGCTGTGTTCTAATCAATGAATCAGAAAATCCTTTAGCAAGATAATTACCACTAAAAACAGATAAAGTCATAGCTACAAGCGAGACAATTAAGACCTCTATGACAATTTGTCCAATTATTTTTTCTCGTTTTTCTCCTAATGCTAAATAGATCCCCAACTCATGTTTTCTATCACGTAAGAATAGAATGGTCACTAAACTAATGATGAAGATGGAAACAATAATAGATACAATCAAAACAACCTTAGCAATTTTTGACATACCTTGAATGGGACCTGCAACTGAATCAAATTGATCTGAGCTAGCAACGATTTTGGAGTAGTCTAATTTATTTTCCTTTAAGATTTGATCTCCTAAAAGTTTAAAATCTTCTACATCTTTTGGATCATTTAAAATATAAGTAGCCATGATATTTTTATAAGAAAAGTCCTTCATAACCTCATCTTTTTCTAATTGTTTACCTTCCTCATCCATATACATACCAGGAAATGTATCATAACTAAATTCTAGCATTTCAACATTTGTCTTTTCAATATAATTATTTGGCAAATAAATCACATTTAACCTGTCGTATAAATCAATGGTATTATTCATTTGTTGTTCATCATTTTGTTTCTCTGATTTTTTACCTACTTCATTAACTTTATAAACACCAATAATCTCAATTGGATAATCTTTAGATTCTTTTTTAATGTCATCACTTACGCTACTATAATCTTCAACAACCCTATCCAAAACCATTTTATCCCCGACATGAAGATTATTTTCTTTAGCTACTTGATCAGAAATCAAGCCAACCGCTGATCCTTTTTTGATTTCTTCCTCACTAAAGGTTCTGCCATCACTAATAGTTATTTTTTTCAATTGCTCATCTAAGGTGTCAACTCTACTTGCTCCTCTTAAATCAAAATAATTAGAGCTACCATCACCACGCATATAAGAGCCATCAGGTACATTGACATTTTTTATTTTTATCGTTTGAGCAAAATCATTAATAGAGTAGTCTGAAATTTTTACTTGAGGAAGCTCCCCAATTTTTTGGTAAACTTCTACGCTAGGCTCCTCCATAGTAAACTCTACGCCACTATTGATTGCCTCTTCTAATTTTTCATCATCATAGCCAACTGTTGCTGTCGCTCCAAGTTGATTTTTGATTGTTTTTTCAACACCTTTAGTACCTTGCTCAATCGCAATTGCTCCTGCCATTAAATTACCTAAAATAAAAACAATTAAAAATAAAATAATTGATTTTCCTTTACGTCGCTTGATACTAAGTAATGCCCTTTTAAAAAAATTCATACGACTCACCCCTTTTAAAATTATGGTGTTATTAACTGTAATTTTATCACTTTTTAATGAAAATATCACTGTTTATTGTCAATCGAACATAAAAATGTCCCAAAATGAGGGCTCACATTAGCGCAATCTTTACTGCGTAAAACTTGCACTAATGTGACCATTATTGGTAAAATAAGGTACTTTTTGTTTCAGGCTGTTTTTTCAGCCTCATATTCTTCGATAGTACGGTCAATACTTTGAAGATACCTTTTGAAAGACTCAAGTTTCCACGGATGTGACTGTGGTGGAATGTACTTGCGTCTTTCTTTTTTTATATCTGAAGAAACCCCATCAAACTCTTTTGAATAGGTCTCGTGGGTTTTTAATCGTCTAGTAGGATAAATTTTTTCTGCTATATTAACATAAATCTCCCCGTTAAAAGCTTTTATAATTAATGCTTTTGTTTTTCTTGTAAAATATTTGTCGCTACTACCTTCCATTGGAAGATAAAATTTATTTTGATACTTAATATGATGGCCATTATCGACTATACGATGAGAGACAGTAGCTAGTAATAAATTAATTTCAGCTGTTGTAGGAGAAGTTTCATAAACACTTTCTGCAGTTTTGTGACCAAATTGTCGATTAAACTTTCGAATCCATACAGATAGAAATTGATTAGCCTCCTCTATAGAATGTATATTTGCTATCTCAAGATCAACAGGCAATCTTGATTGCACTGTCCCATTTAAACGTTCTACACGACCTTTCGCTTGAGGAATAGAGGATGTTTTTATGTCAATACCTAATTGATGACAAGCAAACCCAAACTGCGTGAACGTATCTTCTTCTACAGCTTTTGTTGATTTTCTGTTGTACTCAAAGACGGTTCGTTTATCTGTTAGAAAAGTGGCAGGAATCCCTTGTTTTGTCAGAATTTGATGAAGAACATGGTAATAACCATTGAGCGTTTCCTGTTGGTCAAAATAAGCGCCAACAATATTACCTGATGCGTCGTCAATAGCTAAATGAAGATGAGTTATTTGATTTCCAAACCAATTATATGAACTAGCATCTAATTGAATTAATTCTCCTTTGTATTTTTTTCTAGGTCGACTAGGATGGGTCTTTTCAGGGAGTTCTAGGTAGTCTTCAGCTCTTGGAACCAATAGGTTCTCTGATTGTTTGGTTTGTTGACCTTCTTGCTTTATTAATTGTTTGAGTCTTCTTTTTGTCTTTTTTTGAGCCTTTGGTGAAAGTATTTTTGCTTTGTACAGGATGCTTCTAATTGTAGTATCTGTATAACAGATATGATGGTCGTTTTTCAGTATTTCAGTAAAATGCCTAATATTTGGTTTAATACTAAACGATTGATAACTAGTGATTATTTGTTGTTTTACTTTTTCAGGCACAGAGTGCTTATTTTTTCTCCCTCGATTTTTATGGACAAATGCTGATTTACCATTTTCCCTGTATGATTTCACTAAACGGTTAATTTGTCGTATAGATAAATTAAGTTCAACACTAGCTCTCTTTTTTTGTTTTTTATTTTCAGCGACAGCTTTAATAACTTGATACTTTTTGGTTTCATTCATTGTTAGATTTATCCTTTTCATAAAGTTATTTTATCATTTTGGGACATTTTGTCTTTCGACCTACTTAGGACATTATCACTTTCGAATGATACTTTTTAATGAAAATATCACTGTTTATCTTAATAAAGTGTTTTGACAAATAAAAAAAGATAACTGAACTTAATCAGTCATCTTTATCTTTTTACTTAACGATTAAACGATCTAAACTAGCAAATGATAATGCCATATCTGATATTTGTTTTAATAAATTCAAGCGATTCATTCTTATAGCTTCATCATCTACCATAACCATTGTGTTATCAAAGTAATCTTCAATTAATGGATTAAGAGCTTTAAGTTCATCAAATGTTTGGTTCAATGTTAAATCACCAGCACGTTTATAGATTAAATTCATAGCATCATATAAGCGTCTTTCTGAATCATTTTCAAATAAATCTGGATTAACTTCAGTCATATTTGTATCTAACAATTTAGCAGATAAATTAATAACGCGTGTCAATGATTCAATTGTTGATTTGAAATCTTTTTCTTCTGCTTGTTTTTCTAAAATATTTGCAACCTCAAACATCTCACTTAAGTTTTCTTGGTCACTCTCAAGAACAGCCTCGATAATATCATGACGTAAATTTTTACCAGAGAACCATTGTTTCATACGGCCTTTAATAAATTCAGCTAACAATGTTGGCTCATCATCCATTGATAAACCAAAACGCTCAATATCAGCATTAATCATATCCTGAATATCATTTTGAAGCTGCTTGATTTTAAAATCCCAACCCTTATCTTCAACAATTCGTATAATACCATAAGCTTGACGTCTTAAAGCATATGGGTCATTTGATCCTTTTGGTGCTAATCCTGCTGAGAAGAAGGATAATAATGTATCAGATTTGTCAGCAATAGCTAAAACTGCCCCAACTTTACTCTCAGGTAGTACCCCGTCACTTGAAATTGGTAAATAATGTTCTCGAATAGCCTGAGCAACTACCGGGTTTTCATCCTTTTCAATAGCATATTTCTCTCCAATAATACCTTGTAATTCAGGAAATTCATCAACCATTAATGTCACTAAATCAAACTTGTAAATTTGACTAGCTCGCTCTAATTGAATTAATTCTTCTGGAGTTAGACCAACTTGTTTTCCGATTGCTTGAGCAATTAGATGAACGCGTTGCATTTTTTCATACATTGTGCCAATTTTTTCATGGAAAGTGACATGTTTTAATTTCTCTACATAATCAGCAATAGATAGTTTTAAATCTTCTCCGTAGAAAAATTCTGCATCTTCTAAACGGGCTTGAAGAACTTTTTCATTACCTTTAATAACATTTTCAATATAATCAGCATTCCCATTACGAACCCCAATAAAGTAGTTAATTAATTGATTATTTGAATCTAACACCTCAAAATAACGCTGATGCTCTTTCATTGATGTAATAAGAACTTCAGAAGGTAGTGTTAAATAATTTTCTTTAAAATCGCCCACAAAAGCTGTTGGATACTCTACTAAATTATTAACCTCTTCTAATAGATCCTCATCAATTGGAATCACCCAATTATTTATTTTTTCAATTTCTTCAATCTGTTCTTTAATTATTTCTTTACGCTTTGTAGGTTCAACTATTACAAATTGTTCTGCTAATTCTGCTTCATAAGTAGCTGAGGAACTAATCGTCAGATCAGAGCCTAAGAATCTGTGGCCTCTTGAATTTCGTCCACTTTCAATACCAAATAAAGTCATTGGTAAGACAGTGCTATCAAGAATAGCCACTAGCCAATGTACTGGACGAATAAAACGATACTCTCCCTCACCCCAAGTCATACTAATTGGAAAAGTTAACTGAGTAACAATATCAGCAATACCTGGAAGAATAGTTTCAACTTCTTTACCTTCGATAAATTTATTAACAAAAATGTACTCCACACCTTTGACTTCTTCAAAAAATATATCTTCAACATTAGCCCCTTGCCCACGAGCAAAACCAATAGCTGCTTTTGACCAGTTACCATCTGCATCTTGAGCAATTTTTTTAGCTGGGCCTTTAGCTTTTTCCTCAATATCATCTTGTTTATCTGCTAATCCATTAATTCTAAGAGCTAGTCTTCTTGGCGTTGAAAATACCTCAATATCATCAAAGCTTATTCTATTTTCTGTTAAATAAACAGCTACTTTTTCAGCAAATTGATTAGATGTTGGTGTCACTAATTTTGCTGGTATTTCTTCTAAACCTACTTCAATTAAAAATTGTTTACTCATGACTATCATCCTCCACACTATGAGACTTTAGTAATGGGAAGCCTAATTTTTCACGTTCTTCCACAAAACCTTTAGCTAAACTTCTCGCCATATTTCTAATTCTTGCTAAATAACCAGCCCTCTCTGTCACGGAAACAGCACCTCTTGCATCAAGTAGGTTGAACATATGACTACATTTTAATACATAATCATAAGCTGGATGAATTAAGCCTAAATCAATAGCACGTTTGGCTTCTTTTTCATAACTATCAAATAATGACAATAATAAGTCTTGATCACTTTGCTCAAAAGAGTAGACTGAGTGTTCATACTCAGGTTGAACAAAAATTTCTCCGTATTTAACCCCATTAGTCCACTCTAAATCATAGACACTCTCTACTTCTTGAATATATGAAGCTAAACGCTCTAAACCATAAGTAATTTCAGAAGTTACTGGTTTACACTCCAATCCACCTACTTGTTGGAAATAAGTAAACTGTGTGATTTCCATGCCGTTTAGCCAAACTTCCCAGCCAAGACCAGCACAACCCATTGATGGGTTTTCCCAGTTGTCTTCAACAAATCTAATATCATGCTTTAAAGGATCAATTCCTAAGACTTTTAAACTATCTAGATATAGTTCTTGAATGTTTTCTGGAGATGGTTTCATGACAACTTGAAATTGGTGATGTTGATATAATCTATTTGGATTATCCCCGTAGCGACCATCAGCAGGACGTCTTGATGGTTCCACGTAAGCTGCATTCCACGGCTCAGGTCCAATGGCTCTTAAAAAAGTATAAGGGCTCATCGTTCCAGCACCTTTTTCTGTATCATATGACTGCATTAACATACAACCTTGTTCTGACCAGTATTTTTGTAATGCGACAATCATTTCTTGAATGGTTAATTTGTGACTCATTCTATTTCCTCCTTTTTTGCATAGAAAAATCCCTATGCTTGACAAAATCAAACATAGGGACGAATAGTTTCGCGGTTCCACCCTACTTCCGTAAATTACGGCAGCTTCATTAGATATACTCCAGAATGCCTTCAATTATCTTTATTTATTTGGCTCACACTCTCCCAAACTCGCTTTAAAATAAACTGACAACTTACTTAGTTCCTTCAACGTATGTTTATTGACTTCATTTTAAATCTTAACGTTTCATTTGTCAATTTTTGTTTTCACTATCTTTTAAGACATGCTGCCACTTGGTCATATCATCAATGAACTTTTTACTTTTTAAATTGATACCTACATAATTATCAAAGATATAATCTAGAGCCTCACGAATTTGTTGTTTGGTTTCAGGAGTCAGGTCAATACTCTGAATCTTTTCTGTTTTAATTTGACTAAACAATCGTAAAAAGTGAACTGCTCTTGGGTGGAAATGACATCTATTTTCATCTTTGTACCAATGTTTTTCACACAACACCCCATTATAGACTTCTGAAAAATCAAATGCTCCTTTTGATTCCTGGCAAATAGGACAGCGTAGCCAATTATATGATAAACCAAATCGTTTTAGAATTTGAACTTCAAAAATATTAGTCATAATTTCTGCATCATACCCCTCATTTATATAAGCTAACATCTGTTTAGTGAATCCATACAATAAAGGGTCATATATCCCATCTTCAACCGAAGCATCAGTCAAATTTAAAATATATGTCGCATAAGCAGATAAGAAAATATCTTTTTGAATATTAAAAAAAGGGGTCACATCTTTACTTGCTGTTAAAAAAGATAAGCCATCTTCTTTTATCTGACCAATATAAATAGATTGAGTGAAGGGCTGAATACTTGATATGATCTGACTGTTTTTTTTATTTGCGTGCCTAACAAAAAACATTTTTTTACCGTATTGTTCTGTAAATATTTTAACTAGTTTATCTTTTTCTTTAAAATTTTTAGAAAATAAAACAAGCCCTTCAAATTCTTGGGGTTCTCTCATACAAACTCCTCTCTAGAACAAAAGAGGCAAAACCTAATCTAGGTCAGCCTCTTTTGAACTATACTAATAATTTAATAATCTGATTTCTTATAACCATAGTTTAATAAATCAGTTCGTTTATCTCGCCAATTTTTTTGAACTTTGACCCATAATTCTAAGAATACTTTATCACCTAACATGTTTTCAATATCTTTACGTGCCTTTGTTCCGATATTTTTCAACATTTTACCGCCTTTACCGATGATGATGCCTTTTTGACTATCGCGCTCTACAATAATCGTTGCTTGAATATGGATTTTATCACCATCTTCACGTTTCATACTCTCAGTCACAACAGCTACAGAGTGAGGAACTTCTTGTTCAGTTAACTCTAATACTTTTTCACGAATTAATTCAGCCACAATGAAATATTCTGGGTGATCTGTGACTTGATCGGCTGGGAAGAATTGAGGCCCTTCTGGCATATCTTCTGTTAATGTTTCTAAAAAGCGCTCAACATTACTACCTTCTGTTGCAGAAATTGGAAAAATTTCTTTAAAATCAAACTGCTCTTTATAATCATCAATGATTGGTAATAAATCATCTTTTCTAACTGTATCAATTTTATTAATCACAAGTGACACAGGTGCTTTTGCCTCTTTTAAATGTTCAATAATAAAGTCATCGCCCTTACCTCTTGGTTGATCAGCACTAACCATAAATAAAATAGAATCAACTTCGCGTAAAGCACTATAAGCTGTTTCCACCATGAAATCACCTAATTTTGTTTTAGGTTTATGAATACCTGGTGTATCAATAAATACAATTTGAGCATCCTCAGTTGTATAAATCCCTTGAATTTTATTACGTGTTGTTTGAGCTTTGTCACTCATAATAGCAATTTTTTGCCTCACAATACGATTTAATAACGTCGATTTTCCAACATTTGGACGTCCTACAATTGCTACAAACCCTGATTTATGATTTTCATTTGTCATATTAAATATCCTCCATTAAAAACTTCCTAGTAGTTGTAAAAACTTTGGTAAAAATATAATTAAACCAACAATAACAGCAAAGCATGTACTAAGTAAAACCGAACCTGCCGCAATATCTTTAGCTTTTTTTGCTAAAACATGATATTGATTGCCAGTAATTAAATCTACGGTATTTTCAATCGCTGTGTTTATCATTTCTACAATCACCACTAAAAAGATTGATAGACATAACCATAGCCACTCCGTTACTTTTAGTCCCATTAAAAAGCCTAGTATCACAACCAAAACTGTCATAAGCAGTTGAATTCGTAAATTACGCTCTTCTTTAAAGCTAACCTTGATACCTATCAAGGCATGAATAAGCGCTTGATGAAAGTGTTTATTTTTAAATGTTTGTTTATCTTTTAAGTCCATAATCACTTAATATCTTTCTTTGTAAATCAAACATCTCAATTTCATCAGTTTCAGTCATATGATCATAACCATTTAGATGTAGAAAACCATGTAACGTTAAGAAAGCTAATTCTCTGTCAAAGGAGTGATTATACTCCTTTGCCTGTGATGTTACTTTATCAATTGAAATAAATATATCTCCAATATTTCTAGGCATTCCAAGTTCTTCTAAATCAAAATCAAAACCATCTACTGAATCTTCTTCAAGAGCAAAACTGATAACATCTGTTGCCCTGTCTTTATCACGATGTTCTCTGTTAATCACACGAATTTCGTTATCATCAACAACTGTTACTGACATCTCAGTATCTTCAGGTAAATTGATGTTAACATCTTGAGCAGCAAATTCAATCACACTGACGATCAGCTCTTTTTGAGACTCAGTTAATTGATTTGTTTCATCTGTTACTAATAAATCCATCGCTAAACCCTTCTTCCTTCCTGTTCTTGTTTCATTTTTTCCGCTTCAGATTTCATTTTGGGATATTTAATCCTTGAGTGGAAAGTCGAACATAACCCATTAATCAGTGATTTTTCGATAATGGCAATCTCATCAAGTGTTAACCCACTTTGATTTAGTTGCCCATCTTCTAATCTTGTTTGAATTAGATTATGAACGAAAGCCTTAATCTTATCATTGGTCGGGTGATCCATTGCCCTAACTGCTGCCTCAGCACTATCGGCTAAATTAATAACACCAGCTTCTCTTGATTGAGGCTTTGGACCAGGGTATCTAAAAGCTTCTTCGTCAGTATCTGGATTTCTTTCTTGCTCTTTAATGAAAAAGTATTTCATTAAAGTTGTACCATGGTGTTGTTTACAAACATCAATGACAAATTGAGGCATATCTGCCTCTTCTAGTATTTTAACACCTTCTGTGACGTGACTAAAAATTATTTCTTTACTATCAGACGGCAATAAAAAGTTGTGAGGGTTTTCAGCCCCTTCTGGTAAGTTCTCTACAAAGAAATTAGCATGTTTGATTTTCCCAATATCATGGTAATAACTTGCTACACGTGTCAACAGAGAATTCCCACCAATTTCAGCGACAGCATTAGCACTAAGACTTGCAACCATCATACTATGATGATAAGTACCTGGTGCTTCTTCTAACAACTGTTTTAGTAATGGCTGGTTTGGATTACTCAGCTCATTTAAAACAATCACACTCTCATCACTTAAAATCAATTCAATATATGGATACAAACCAATGGAGAGGATGAAAGAAAAAATACCGCTCCCTGTTGCAATAAAAATTGTTGTTAGTGCCTTACTATCTCCAATAGTAAACCCTTGATAGATTACTAATATTGACATAAATAAAACTGGTAGCACAATAAGTAAAAAGAACGCTGATTTTAACTGCTCACCTATTCTATTTTTAGACAAGAACATAGCTAGAAAGGCTGAGAAAGTATAAAATAGTGAAATCACTAGTAAAGAAGTCGTTCCAGCTAAATTGTAATAGATAAAAATTGAAAAAACTGCTTGGAACATCGTCATTAACTGTCCCCAACGTTTATCAGAAAACATATACAATACAAGTGGTGAAAATGCTGCTGGAAATAAAAATAACACATTACTAAAACTATCTTTTTGGAAGAAATATAAAAACTTCATAAATAAAATACTAATTAACAAGAATACAGCATATAATAAAACACTTCTTCCATGAGTAGTTGGATCTGTTCGTTTTAAAATAAAATACATAATCACAAGTTGTAAAAGTATTGCTAAAATCATTGAAATCATTGGTGACTTGGATGTCGCTTGATTAGTTAAACCAAGTAGTTTAATCTTTTCCATAGACTTCGTATCAATTTGTTCACCTTCACGAACAATGATTTCACCTTGATAAATCATGACAGGTAACACATTATTTTTAGCACTCTCACGCATTGCTTCTGTCGCTTTTTCATTAGCTACTTCATTTACCACGATAGCACGATCAAAAATCATATTTACAAGTTGTTGCTCTTTTGGATCAAGATCATCATATTGAAGCGAGTCCTTTAGAGATTGCTTCTCCATTTGTAAATTGGAATTTCTAATGTGTTTTGATAAGACACTCTGTAATTTAGGTAGGGCTACTTTTTCCATAAGATTCAGATTATTATTTGAAATACCTAATAATTGTTCATAAAATGTATCAGGAAAAGATTGAAAAAAGCTAATGTCTGTTTCATTAAATTTTTCAAACTTTGATTTTAACATTGGTAATTTTTCTTCCACTGTTAATTCAACAGGTGTTTTATCCTTATCTTTGTCTTTATTAGTACTTTTAGCTTCTTTACTAATATTGGCAGCCTCATCATTGACTTCTTTTACTAATGAAAAAATAGTTTCGACTAAACTGACTTGTTTTTTCTCAATATCACGATTAAAAGTGTACTCTGGTGTTACACTTTCCATAGCTAATTTTTGCTTTTCTTTTGTTTCAGTCTTATTTTCAATCGTTTTATTAGCTCTAATTGTCTCTTCTGCTAATTGCCCAACCTTAAACGTCACCTGTTTTTGTCTGACACTACTAAACATAATAACAAATAATAAAATTGACATGACAATGACAATCGTAGGAATATAATATTTCCCAAATTATTGAGGGATTTGTTTTATTTTTTTATTCATGTTATGACTCACCTCTATCTGACATGCTACTGAGCCGCATATGCTTTGATAATATCTGCTACTACTGGATGTCTTACTACATCATCTGCTGAAAACTCAACAAAAGATATTTTTTTAATACTCTTTAAAATTTGCTCAGCTTGAATTAACCCACTTTGAACACCTTTTGGTAAATCAATTTGTGTTTTATCCCCGTTAACAATCATCTTAGATTGACTTCCTAAACGTGTTAAGAACATTTTCATTTGAGCATTTGTTGTATTTTGTGCTTCATCTAAAATAACAAAGGCATTTTCTAAAGTTCTACCACGCATATAAGCAAGCGGTGCAATTTCAATAACCCCTCTATCCATTAATCTTGATGTATGCTCCATACCTAATACTTGGTACAAAGCGTCATAGACTGGTCTTAAATAAGGATTAACTTTTTCTTGTAAGTCCCCAGGTAAAAACCCAAGATTCTCCCCTGCTTCGACTGCTGGCCTAGTTAAAATAATTTTTTCAACCTCACCTTTTTTGAGCGCACTAACAGCCATGACCACTGCTAAAAATGTTTTTCCAGTCCCAGCTGGTCCAATACCAAACACAATATCATTTCTCTTTATAGCTGACACATAATCTTTTTGCCCGGCATTTTTAGGTCTAATCGCATTACCTTTTGAATCTTTGATAATCGCATTTTCATACAAACTAAAAAATGAATCTAATTGATTTTTTTTAGCAAGTTGAATGGCTGTAACGACATCACTACTTGTTAATTGATGTCCTCTTAGTTGTAATTGTTGCAAATATTCGATAATAGCTTTCACTTGTCTTGTCTTTTCTTTATCTCCAGTTAAATGGACTACCTCACCACGAGTCGCAATGGATACACCTAAATAATCTTCTAATAGAGCCAAATGTTTGTCTTGTGCCCCAAAGAGTAAACTACTCTCTACTTCTTTATCTAAAGTAAATACTAATGTATCTTCTGTTTCGTTTGTCAAATATGTACAGCTCCTTCATTATATAACATGATTAAATAATAACACATATTTAAAATAAAAAAAATAAGCAGTGATTATAATCACTGCTTACATGAATTAAGATATTAACTCTTTGACTAAAGCATTAACCTGTTGGCCATCTGCTTTACCTTTTGTTTGAGGCATAACTATTCCCATGACCTTACCGAAGTCTTTCATAGAAGTAGCATTGGACTCATCAATGGCCTTTTGAATGATGTCACGTAATTCTTCTTCTGATAATTGTTGTGGCATGTATTTAGATACAATCACAATTTCACCATTTAACTTTTCAACCAAATCTACTCGACCTGCTTGATCAAATTCATTTAAAGAATCCTTACGCTGTTTCATCTCTCTAGAGAGCACTGTTAATTCTTCATCAGCTGATAAAGAATCGCCTTTTTTGATTTCTTCATTTTGGATAGAGGCTTTCATCATTCTAAGAACTGACAAAGTTTCTTTATCCTTTGCTTTCATCGCTATTTTGATATCATCATTTAACCGGTTTAATAGTGTCATAATATCAGATCCATTCATTCAAACTAGAATTTTTTACGTTTTCTTGCAGCTTCAGATTTTTTCTTACGCTTAACACTTGGCTTTTCGTAGAATTCGCGCTTGCGGTACTCTTGTAAAGTACCAGTTTTTGAAACGGAACGTTTGAAGCGACGTAGAGCGTCATCTAATGATTCGTTTTTACGAACAACAGTTTTTGACATTTGAATCCCTCCCTCCAAACTTTGGTAACCGTTTTTCATCAAATATATAAAACAAAAAACTGTTCACCATACATTATATCTAATTGACATTTTACAGTCAACTATTCTGGAGTTTTTTTTAACAATTTTCGCATTTACCGAAAATTTCAAACCGATGACCTTCAATAACACACCCTGGTAGTTGTTCTTTAAACATATCCATCGGACACATATTAATTTCTTTTGTTGCCCCGCAAACTGTACAAATAAAATGATGATGGTGATCTTGGTTCACATTACAAGAAAATCTGTATTTTTTCTCGCCATGAAATTCTGTTTCTTCCAATAAGTTTAAATCTGAAAAATCTCTTAAATTTCGGTAAACAGTGTCATAGCTCATACCTTGATAACGCTCACTCATAAATTCAAACACATCAAGAGCAGATAAATACCTATTCTCTTCAATCAAAAATGATAAAATTTCTTTTCTTCGCTTCGTTAACTTTAGACCATTTTCCTTTAAAATAGCCATAGCTTGATTTAATTTTTCACTCAAGTTATTCACCGCCTTGTTAAGCTCACTAATTGAAGACTATTATATGATATAATAAAGCCAAAGTAAAAAAAAGTTAAGGATGGATAATATGACCCAAAATCGTTTATGTATTTTTGTGATCTCTGACTCTGCTGGTGAAACAGCTTCCAAGCTAGCTCAAGCAGCTATCGCCCAGTATGAAGGAGAACAAGTAAAAGTACAAATTGTAAAACATACCTTTATTTCAAGCGAAGAGGAACTACTACTTGCTCTAGAGGAAGCAAAAGAACGTAATGCCATTGTCATTAATACATTAGTATCGAAGGAACTCGTTGATATTACTAATGAATTTGGTTTATTGAACCATGTTTATACAATAGATTTGTTATCTAGTTTACTAAACGAAATAACAAATAGAACTGATCTTGAACCAAAACGTTTACCTGGTGCTATGCACTTTTTAAACAAAAATTATTTTGAGAGAATTAGCGCTATGGAGTTTGCTGTAAAATATGATGATGGTAAAGACCCTAATGGTTTTTTAGAAGCTGATATCTTGCTTCTAGGTGTGTCACGTACCTCTAAGACACCTCTTAGTTTATTTCTAGCTAATAAAAATTTAAAGGTTGCCAATCTACCTTTAATTCCTGAAGCACACATTCCTCAACAATTATGGGAAGTTGACTCTAGAAAAATCGTTGGTCTAACTAATGACCCCAAAATATTAAATTCTATTAGACAAGAAAGAATGAAAGCTTATGGTCTAAATCCAGAAACTGCTTATTCAAATATTAACAAGATTAAAAAAGAGTTAGCCTTTGCAACTGATTTATATGATAAATTAGGTTGTCTTGTGGTCAATGTTGCCCAATTATCTATCGAAGAAACAGCATCGATTATTTTAACCGAGCTAGGTTTAGAAGATCATAGCTATTATAACTAAATACAATAACATCAAAAGCTTTATCTACCTCGTGCGTACAAGATAGATAAAGCTTTTTATGATTTTTATTTATTTTGTTCCTCAATCCATAACTTCACAGCATCAAGTGCTTCTTGCATGCCTTCAGGTTTTTTACCACCTGCTTGTGCCATATCAGGACGACCACCACCGCCGCCGCCAACTAGTGGTGCAATTGACTTAATTAAATCACCTGCTTTTAATCCTTTGTCATTCATCTGTTTAGTCATACTCACTAAAAGATTTACCTTGTCACCTTGAACAAGCCCTAATACTAAAATGTCTGATAATTCTTTTTGCTTCCACTGATCAGCTAATTGACGTAACTGATTCATATCTTTAACAGCTACTTGTGAGGCAATAAAAGTAATCCCTTCAACTGTTTGAATATTTTTAAAGACATCATCTGCCTCAGCGTTAGCTAACTTAGCAGATAATTGCTCGTTTTCTTTTTGCATAGCTTTTAGTTGTTCTTGTAACTGCTCCACACGAGTCACACTATCTTTAAGTTGCGGTGCTTTAACCATTGCACTAATATCACGTAAGTAACCTTCTTCTTTATTAAGTAATTCATAGGCTTCCTTACTTGTCACAGCTTCAATACGTCTAACACCTGCGCCAATACCTGATTCTGATACAATTTTAAAAATACCAATATCAGAAGTATTCGTTACATGAACACCACCACATAATTCAATAGAATAATCTCCCACACTTACAACACGAACATCATCACCATATTTTTCTCCAAATAAAGCCATAGCACCCATATCTTTTGCAGAATCAATATCTGTTTCAACAGTGACTACTGGAATACTTGCCCAAATTTTTTCATTAACTTTCTTTTCCATCTCTTTTAACTCATCAGGTGTAGCTTGTTCAAAATGAGTAAAATCAAAACGCAAGTAGCCTGGTGCTACTAAAGATCCAGCTTGGTTAGCATGTTGACCAAGAACTTCTTTTAGAGCTTTATGTAGCAAATGAGTAGCGGTATGGTTTTTTATGATTTTATTTCTCACTTTGCTATCAATAACCAATTGATAAGATTCTCCCTCAACAAGTTCTCCGTATACTTCCACTTGGTGTAGTGATTGACCATTAGGTGCTTTTTTAACTTTCAATACTGTTGCTACTAGATCACCAGCTGTATTGAAGATGTTACCTTTATCAGATAACTGCCCTCCCATCTCAGCATAAAATGGTGTTTGACCAAAAATTAATTGAGCTTCCCCAGATGATACTTGTTCTCTTAGTTCATCTTCTTGGATAATCACCATTAATCTAGCATCAACTGATTCTTCTGTGTAACCTATAAACTCACTAACAACTTTGATATCTGTTAGAAGTGATGATTGAACACTCATAGATTCTTCTTTTGAACGAGCCGCACGAGCACGCTCTCTTTGAGCTGTCATTTCGGTTTCAAAGCCTTTATGATCAACACTTAACCCTTCTTCCATGGCTAATTCTTCTGTTAATTCAACTGGAAACCCATATGTGTCATATAATTTAAAGATATCTTTACCAGGTAAAATCGTCTCACCTTTAGTTTTTATATCAGCTATTAAATTAGAAATAATCGCTAAACCATCATTGATTGTTTCATGAAAACGCTCTTCTTCTGATTTCATAATTTTTTGAATGAAATCTTGTTTTTCAACAACCTCAGGATAATAACTCTCCATAATTTGCCCTACAACTGGTACTAAATCAACTAAAAAGGCTTTATCAATTCCTAATTTTTTACCATGACGTACAGCACGGCGAATCAAGCGGCGTAATACATAGCCACGTCCCTCATTTGAAGGTAAGGCCCCATCACCAATAGCAAATGACACAGCACGAACGTGATCTGCAATGACTTTAAATGATGTATCTAAATCAGCATCTTTACCATAAACAATCCCATCACTCATTTTTTGAGTTGCTTCAATAATCGGCATGAAAAGATCTGTTTCAAAATTAGTTGGCGCATCTTGAAAAATTGATACCATACGCTCAAGTCCCATGCCTGTATCAATATTTTTATGCGGTAGTGGTAAGTATTCATTGTTTTCTGTGTGATTAAACTCTGAAAAGACTAAATTCCAAATCTCAAGATATCTCTCATTTTCTCCACCTGGAAAATTTTCTGGATCATCTTCAGCGACATCATTGTACTCTTGACCTCTATCATAAAAAATTTCAGAGTTTGGTCCACATGGTCCAGCTCCTATATCCCAAAAATTTTCTTCTAGACTAATAATTGATTCTTGAGGTAATCCGATTTCTTCATGCCAAATACGTCTTGCTTCACTATCATCTGGGTGAACTGTGACATATAAACGATTTTTATCTAAGGCAAACCATTCTTTGGAAGTTAATAATTCCCAAGCCCAGTGAATAGCATCTTTTTTAAAATAATCTCCAATTGAAAAGTTACCTAACATTTCGAACATAGTATGATGTCTGGCTGTTTTCCCTACATTTTCAATGTCATTTGTTCTGATACTTTTTTGGGCGTTTGTTATTTTGGGATTTTCAGGCACAACAGATCCATCAAAATATTTTTTTAATGTGGCTACACCTGAGTTAATCCACAAAAGAGTTGGATCATCAATTGGTACTAGGGATGCACTTGGTTCAATTGAATGTCCCTTTGACTCATAAAAATCTAAAAACATTTGTCTAACTTGGCTACTACTTAGTTCTTTCATTTATAATTTCCTCCTAAAAATAAAAAGGCACCTTGCAGTCAAGGACGTCTACACGCGGTACCACCTTGATTGCAATGATGCCTATAAAGTCTCATTACCTCTTAAATTTTCTGTAACGCCGAAAAAGCGTGATAGTTTGATATCAATAAAATAAGGTAGCATTTTCACATATTTTCCTCTCTCAGCTAATGAAGAAATCTCTGGCAATTGATTATGTTAAAATTTGTCCTTAAGTGCATATAAAATTATAAAGAATTATAAGATTAATGTCAATCCTTCATAACAAAGTACTTGTCTAAAAATACTGAAATAGCTTTGTCATATTTTTTGGGAGCATCACTTAAAGACGTTGCATGGCGACTTCCTTCAAATACAACAAGTTCTTTGTCTCCTTGAGTAGCTTCATAAACATTATAAACCATATCAAAAGGAACAAACCGATCCTTATCACCATGAATAAATAAAGTCGGTAATTGATTTTTTTTTAGTTGTCTCACGCAATCTGCTTCTGAAAATTTAAATCCTATTTTATGCTTAGTATACCAAGAGGCAACTGGTATTAATGGGTACTTTGGTAGCTTAAACATTCTTTTTAGTTGATAGGATAACTGATTTTCAACAGAATCATACCCACAATCTTCAATGATACATCGCACTTGTTTAGGTAAATCCTCTCCACTGAGCATCATCGCAGTCGCAGCTCCCATACTAACGCCAAAAAGAACAATATTAATATCTTCTCCGTATAACTCAATCATCAGTTCAACCCATAATAAATAATCAAGACGATCAGACCAACCAAAACTAATATAATCGCCCTCACTCTCACCATGTGCCCTATTATCTGGTAGAAGAACATCTAATCCTTTATCATAAAATAATTTAGCATAACGAGCCATATCAAAGGCCTCTCCCATGTAACCGTGAATAACAATAGCCAGTTCTTTGTTTTCCTTTTTGTGTTTGATGAGCCTTCCTACTAGAGTTAACTGATCATGGCTTTTTATCTTTAGTTCTTCTTCTTTACCATAACTAAACTCCCAAGCCTTTTCTAACTCTTTTGAGTTATCTATATTATTTAAAAAAACTTTTTTCCCTGGTATAAAAGCTACTTTAAATAATAATAATGTACTAATTATTATTAAGAATAAGAAAAAAATGATGATATATAATAAGATTGTCAAAAAACCTCTCCTTTTTACTTGTTAATTTGTGATACACTTTAATTAAATACAAAGGAAAGGATGATCTACCATGATACAAAAAGAATACGGAAACACTCCTTGGATAAGAGCAGCATCATGTTATATGCGCACTTTAATCTTTGTTCAAGAGCAAAAAATCTCTCCAACAAAAGAATTTGATAGCTTCGATACAGATACTACCAATTATTTAGTTGCCTACTATAATCAAAATCCAATAGCGACTGCTCGTTTTTATCATAAAGACCATCTTCTTTTCCCAGGTTGCTTATGTGTTCATAAAAATTGGCGATATAAAGGACTTGGTTCCAAATTATTAATGGAACTTGAGATACGAGGAAAGCTTGCTAATTGTCACACGTCGATCATTTCCTGTCAAAAACAAACCATTCCTTTTTTTGAAAAACTGGACTATCAGGTATTTGGACATCCGTATATTGATAGTGGACATATTTGGTTTACGTTAAAAAAAGAACTTACCAACTACCAATTAGAAAAAATATACCAACTAGAACACATATGACGGAAAAGCCCTGACTGAGACGATTTAACCATTTTGACCATCTCTTTTCTTTTTTTGTTAAACCATCAGATTTACTTCGTGTTTTATCATCAGATAAAGAGATTAAAAAATTAATAATACCAAAGAAAATAAAAGATAATCCGTATTGAAATTCATTATCAGAGACAATAAATCCAACTAGAGCTACTACTAGTAAAACATATAACCACATTATTTTTGTATTCATAAAAACTCTCGTCCCCTCACTTTTAATTTTTATATAACCTAGAAAGGATAGTATATAAAAATCGAGGTCGACTCCATTAGCCGACCTCAAACTTATTATAATATTTTAGATTCAATCAAATCAGACTAGAAATCTTGTTTTCTTGCTTTACGTTTTGTTCTATTAGATTGTCTTTGCTCTAATTTACGTTTTTGTTTTTGATCATCAGCCAAGGCATATTGTATTTTTTTCTTATATCCAGGCTTAACTTTTTTCTTCTGTTTTTTGACCATACCAATCATGCTTGGATCTAATTTTTTCTGTGTACGTGTACGTTGTTCACGGCGTTTACGGTCATAATGATCAACAATTTCACCTTTACGAATGGCTTTTGATTCAAATTCAATGCCTAATTTTTCAAGCTCATTTATCAAAACCTCATCTTGAGGTTGATATAATGTAATGGCAATACCAGGTAATCCATTACGTCCAGTTCTTCCCACTCGGTGAATAAAGAATTCTAAATCACTTGGAATCTCAGCATTAATGACATGTGAAACTCCTTCAATATCAATACCACGAGCAGCTAAATCTGTCGCGACAACAAATTGATAATCAAGATTTTGGATGTTTTTCATCACACGTTTACGTTCTCTAGGTGGAATGTCTCCGTGAATTTTAGCAACTTTTAATCCTTTAGATTTTAAGTAGTCAGTAATTTCATCAACACGTTGTTTTGTATTAGCAAACACCATGGCTAAAAAAGGATGCCCGATTGTCAGTAGTTCATAAACGACATTATCAACATCTTGACCTTTTGTTGAAATTAACCAGTTATCAATCGTATCAGAGATAATTGACTTTGGTTGAATGTGTTCCACAACAGGATTTTCCATATATTTTTTCAAAAATGGTTTTAATTTTTCTGGAATGGTTGCACTAAAAACTAACATTTGTAGGTGACTTGGTAGTGTTGCTGCAATTTTATCAACATCTTCTAAAAATCCCATATCAAGAGTCATATCTGCTTCATCAATAACAAAAGCAAATGCTGTATGTGTTTTTAATGAATGACTTTCAATCAAATCAAGTATGCGACCAGGTGTCCCAATAACCATATGTGGTTGTTGGTTTTTTAATTTTTCCACTTGTCTTTTTTTGTCAGTCCCACCAACATAATTAGCAACACGTAATTCTACAGGAGACGCCTCAGCTAGTTCAGTTGCTGCTTTATAAATTTGTTCTGCCAATTCACGACTTGGTGCTGTAATAATGACTTGGACCTCATCTTTACTTGCATCAATTTTATTCATCAATGGTAATAGGAATGTATGTGTTTTACCAGATCCTGTTTGAGATTGACCAACCACACTTTTCCCCTTCATAATAACAGGAATTAATTTTTCTTGTACTTCAGTAGGTTGTACAAACCCTTTTTCATTTAGAGCTTCTAATAAAAAATCTTTTAAGCCAAATTGACTAAATTTTGTCATGTTACTCACCTTCCTTTGCAAACTTATGCATTCTCATGCATTATAGCATAGTTTTATTTAAAAAAATATTGATAAAATAATGAAGATAAAGATAAAGTACCCTAAAATAGAGTATGTTAACGCTGACGTTGCAAATTTACTATCGGCTCCGTAACCTCTTGCTAAAATCGGCATCGCATTTTGTACTGGCATGGCTGACTGTAGGATAAATACTTTTAACATTAAACTTGGCACAGGTATAATAAATGATAAACCAAAAACAACAAGAGGTGAAATAATATAGCGACCAATTAAGACACCTGCGACATCTTTATCCATTTGTAGCTTTTTAAAACCTGTTTGATAAATAATAATCCCAATAACAAATAAAGACAGTGCTGTTGTCATACCACCTATGTATGAAGCAAAATCATTTATTGGTTTTGGTACAGGTATATCTGTTAACATCCACATAATCCCTACAATAAACCCCATAATAGCTGGTGATAATAACTGTTTAGCTAATTTTTTAAAACTAAAAGAAGCTGGATTTAAATGATTTTCTGGGTTATCACTACTAATCATCATAATTCCTATCGTAAAGAAAAAAGTTGTGTTACAAATATAGTAAAGTAGGGCAAAAGGTATCGCTTTTTCTCCAAATATTGCCATATTAACAGGTAATCCCATAAAAATAGTATTGGCTGCTGTAAACATTGTTTGAAAAGAGCCTCGTCTTGTTCGCTCTACTTTAGTGATTCTTGAATAAGCTAAACTAATGAAAAACGTGACGATGATAGAGACAAAGGGTAGCAAAATACCTGAAAAAAGTTCTAAGAAGTCATGACGATTAAATTTTTCAGTCATATTTAAAAACATACTTAACGGCAACGTCACATTTAAAACGAGTTTAGAGAACAGATCTGCTGTTTTATTATCAAACCACTTTACTTGGGTCAGTACATAACCAACTAAAATAATAGCAAAAACAACTAAAATATTTAAATAAGCTGCAATCATTTATTAATTTCCTTCCACTTGTCTATAAATTCTTGGTAAACGATCAGACAACCCACAAATAATTTCATAATTAATCGTCCCAACGTATTCAGCAGCATCCTCGATGCTATTGTTTCGTTTTTGATTTTCCCCAAAAATGGTAACAGGTGTCCCTATCGGTAATTTATGTGGTAACCTAATCATACACTGATCCATACATACCCGGCCGACAATTTCAGCTAATTGCCCATCAACAATGACTTCATAACCTTGAAAACGACGCAAAAGACCATCTGCATACCCAATTGGTAGCGTTGCTATCCACTCATCACCTCTAGCTTCATAAGTTGCACCATAACCAATTTTTTCTCCTTTTTTAACCTTTTTCACATGAATAATTTTAGATTCGAGCGATAAGGCTGGTTTTAATTCATAAGGTAATTCCAATTCCTTACCTGATGGATTCAAACCATACATAGCATCACCAAAACGAATTAAATTACTCTTCCAAGCACCGTGCCATAAGGCTGTTGCCGAATTTGATGTATGAATGTATGGAATGTTCATATCAGAAAATACTTGCAGAGCTTTATCAAATCTAGATTGTTGTAACAACACATAAGACTCATCTTGACTATCTGCTGTAGCGAAGTGTGTAAATAAACCATTTAATTCAAAATAAGGTTGGGTTGTTAATAGTGACTTTGCTTTTAGCCACTCTGTTTCTTCTCGTAATCCGATTCTTCCCATACCTGAATCAATTTTCAAATGAATCACACATGGCTTATTCGTTTTTGCTTTAGACAACACATCACTTGCTTCTTCTAACCAACTTAGAGAGGATGCTGTTAACATAATATTATATTCGTTAGCAAGTGGAATGAAATTTGGATTAACATAACTCAGTACTAAAATAGGCAAACAAATCCCTGCATCTCTCAACTCAATAGCTTCATCTAGATTAGACACACACAAGCCATCTACAATATTTGAAGACTCTGCTAATTTAGCTACTTCAATTGCTCCATGACCATATGCATTAGCTTTTACGACTGCAAATAAATGTTGATCCTTATCTAAACGAGCAACTTCTTGAGCTAAATTGTAACTTATAGCATCTAAATCAACGATAATTCGACTCGGTCTATGAATACTCTCAATCATTTTGACTCCTTCTTTCTTTAACTTAATACTAGCTCTAGAACTTGACTAAATTTAATTAAAAAATGGTAGCTAAAATATAGAGAATAACAATATGGGCAGGATAAAAAATATAGAAGAATGACAGTAAGTTTTTCCCTGGTTCATCATTATATAACCCAATTGGAATAATCGCCAAAAACATCATCCAACTTGTACTACCATTAATTAGTTGACTCAAATCAAACTGAATCGTGACTAAAGATATAACACCTAAGACAATAGCTATCATTGGCAGATTTTTTCTAAACACATAAAATAACACACCTAAAATAACAGCATATACGCCACCTTCAACAGTTTGAAAACTTGGAAAAGCATAATACAAGAATAAACCAAACTTTCTTGTAGACTCGCTCATAATAAGTAAATTCAAAACAAATGAATAAACAGTTAAACCAGCAAGAATAGTAAAACCTTTCATAGGTGCTTTTTTATTTTCTGATTGAAAACTATCAAAGATTAACATCAATAAACCAGATAACAAAAATGTCCCAAATAGGTTATTAAACATTAAAACAGTGGGATTAATAAGTAACTTAGGCAAAGCATAATTAATGACTGACATCACCCAATAACTAATTATCACGCCTTTTAATAAACCTAAACGATTTTGACTATGAAAGTACACTTCTGATCCTAAAAATAAAAAAATCGGTAAACTTAAATGGCCAACCATATTTAACCACTGCGGAGCACCTTGGAATAACCACATGGAATAAACATGCTGGAATATCATACATATCATCCCAATAATAGCTAATTGACCTCTATTTAAAACTTTTGGCATAACAACACATCCTTTTATTAGTTTATATATAAAAAAATAAGGAGGGTGACTCTTTTATGTCACCCTCCCACTTACTATCTAAACACACGATAATTGTCATCTATAATCCTTTTGGGATAACTCCGATACCTATCGATTTGTCTCCTAAATGCGTCCCTATAACTGGGCCAAACTCACAAAGGTGAACGTCAATAGTTGGATCTTTTTTTAATAAATCATCTCGTACCTTTTTAGCCGTTTCTTCATTGTTACAGTGAATCACGTAAAACGTACTATCTTTAGGTTGACTAGGGATTTCTGTTAAGACAATATCTTCTAATCTAGATAAAGCCTTTTTTTGTGAACGGATTTTTTCACTCAAAATAATATCACCATCTTGAAACTTAAGAATCGGTTTAATTTTTAATAAAGTACCAATAATTGCTTGCCCATTCCTTAAACGACCACCTCTAACAAGATGATTTAAATCATCTACAACAATGTAGCCTTCTACCTTTTCACGCATCACATCTAACCTAGCTAAAATTTCTTCAGGAGTGACATCAGGATTTTGACTCATCTCCAAAGCAACTTCTACCATTTTCCCCATAGGTCCACTTGTAATAAGCGAGTCAAAGGGAAATATTTGGATGGTGTCTATTTGATTAGATAAAGAGTTTAGGTTAGTAACAAATCCTGATATACCAGAAGATAAATGAATACTTATAACAGCATCATATCCTTCTTCAGCAAGTTTATTATATAACTCAAGAACTTCTCCAATAACTGGTTGACTTGTTTTTGGAAATTCTTCAGCTTGTTTTAATGTGTCATAAAAACCATCTGTTGTAATATCAATTCCTTCTTGATAAACCTTATCATCAATAATCAAAGGAACAGGTATTATAAATAAGTTCTCATATTGTTTAAAATCGTCTCTTAAAAAAGCTGTACTATCTGTTACAATTGCAATCTTCATTTTTGTAAGTCCTCAATTCTGTTAACTTCCACTCAAACACCCTAGATAATATTATAAATATCTCATAGTATAAAGTAAAGAAAGATTAACACATTATTTACTAAAAAACTGTTGAATCGCTTGTTTATTAGCGGCTTCATCAATCTCTAACACACTTCCTGCATGATCATAATAAGCATCCTGCCATGATCCTTCAACTGGAATAGTTAAAATACTTAAAGGCTTATGGAAACTAAAAGTATAACTTAAACCTGTTTTTGTATAAAAGGAAAAAGGTACGTTTGATTCTATATAACCATCAATTGCGCCAAGAGTCTCAGGAATTCGCCACGAATTAAGTGGATTTAGAGCTTGTTTTGTTAAAGCTGTCATCACCTGTTGCTGGCGTCTAACTCTCCCAAAGTCCCCTTCTTCATCTTTTCTAAATCTGGCATATTGTAGTGTTTCTAATCCACTAAGTCGGTTAGGACCTTTAGCTATGTTTAATCCTTCAACTTCTAAATCCTTTTCGGCATTAATTTTTAAACCTCTTGGTGATATCGTGTCAATTATTTTAGGAAAGGAATCAAAATTAACAATGGCATAATATTGAATAGGTATATCGAAATTTTGTTGAATGGTTTTTCTGACTAATTCTGGACCGCCATAAGAATAAGCTGCATTAATTTTATTATACTCCAAACCATCTTGAGTCGGAATACCAACAAAAGTATCACGCATAATAGAGACAATCTTTGGTTGCTTATCACGTTTAGAATAATGAGCAATCATAATTGAGTCAGATCTACCCTGATCCTCACCTCTTGAATCACTTCCTAAGAGTAAAATATTAGTTGAACCATCATGTGCTTTTTGCCCATTGAACTCATTGACCTCTATGGAAAAATTATTTTTATCTTGTTTAGCTTTAAAAAAACCAATTCCATACCCTACAGCGCTTAACAAAATAATAGCTAGAACAAATACCCCAACAATCTTTAAGCAACCACCTCTTCCTTGCTTTCTTTTTTTATCTCTTTTTTTAAAAAAAGAAGGTTGTTTTTTGGGTTTAGGTTGAGAGTTATTTTCTTGATTTACTTGTGGTTCTACCACTTGTTTATGCCGATCCATCCTTGACATTCTAGACAAATTATCGCTTCCTTTTTTATCTTTTATGTTGCTGACGATTTTTCTTTTTATTAAATTTATTTAATTCTCTTATAATATCTTTTACAATAACAAACATCGGTTTATTATCAACAAAAATTGTAATATCAGCAACTTCTTTATAAAGATGCTGACGACTCATATATAAATCATTTAATTCGTTAATTGTTTTCTTTTCTGCTAAAGGACGTTTTCTTCCTCTACTATTTTGAATACGGTGATATAACAAATCAATAGAACCTTTTAAATAAATCACAGTGTCGTGCTCTTTTAGCCAATGAAAGGAATCCTCATAAGTCACAATTCCACCTCCAGTTGACATAATAATAGGATGTTTAGTTTGTGTTTGTAGTACTTCATACTCTTTTTTTCTAAAAAAATCTTCGCCATGTTCTTCAAATATATGAACTACACTATCATTGAGTACTTGTTCAATATATTTATCTGAATCAATAAAAGGAATTTTTAATTGTTTTGATAGTTTTTTTCCAATAGTCGTCTTACCAACACCCATAAACCCCACTAAAATAATTCTCTCCATTTAACCCTCCATCAATTCTTTTAAATCTTTAAAAAAATTCGGAAAAGACACAGAAACAGCTTGACTTTCTTTTAATATCACTGTTTCACTGATTGGCATAGTCAACGCTGTTATTTGTAGCATCATGCCTATACGATGATCACCATGACTAGTTACATTCCCGCCATGCAAAGATTCAACACCTTGAATCACCATACCATCTTCTCTTGTTTTTATATTTGCTCCAAGTAAATTTAATTCTCTAGCTACACAATCTATTCTATCTGTTTCTTTTACACGTAATTCTTTAGCATCTTTAATCACCGTTTCACCAGTAGCTAAACTTCCTAGTAAAGCAACTAAAGGTAGCTCATCAATAAGACTTGGAATAATATCCCCTGAAACCTCGATACCTTTTAAAGTACTAGATTTGACTCTTATAGTAGCTGACTCATCCTCAGCTTGATAATCTAATACTTCAATATTGCCACCCATTTTTTTTATAACATCAATCAAACCTGTTCTTGTCTTATTCACTCCTACATGTTTGATAATTAAATCACTATCAGGAACTAAAAGTGCTGCTGTGATGAAAAATGCTGCTGATGAAAAATCCCCTGGCACATGGATTGTTGTACCTTTTAACGCCTGATTACCTGGTATTAAAATTTGGTGGTTTAAATAAGAAATTTTACCACCAAATTGTGTTAGCATCACTTCAGTATGATTTCTTGTTGGTTTTTTTTCACTAATGGTAGTAACACCATTAGTGAAAAGGGCAGCAAAAATTATAGCAGACTTTACTTGAGCACTAGCTACTGGCATATGGTAGTCTATTGGAGTTAAATTATTTACACCTTTTATTATAATAGGGGCAAATTCAGAATTATCATACCCAAAAAGAGTTGCACCCATTTCTTCAAGCGGAGTCATGACTCTTTGCATTGGTCTTTTTTGAATCGAGTTATCACCAGTTAAGATATAATTGTAGCCTTGTCCAACAAGAATCCCCATAATTAGACGAATTGTCGTTCCTGAATTTCCAACATCAAGAGGTAGCTCTGAAGAAACTAACCCCCTTAACCCAACACCTTCAACTACAACCACATCACCATCATCATAGATGTTGACGCCTAGTTGTTTGAAGATAGACAGAGTACTTAGACAATCATCAGCCCTTAGAAAGTTATGTATCCTAGTTTCACCTTGAGCCAGGCTACCCAACATAATACTTCTATGAGAAATTGATTTATCCCCAGGTACCTCAATAACTCCTACTAGCGGATTTGTTGCTTTTAATAATTCCATGCTTACCTCCTTCTTTAGAATTGTCTTGTGTACTCACGATAGTTTTTTATCTCAACAACTAATCTTTCAAATGAATCATGGTCAAATTTATCTAAAATAGCTTTAGCAACTTCAATTGCAACCATAGCTTCAGCGATAACACAAGCAGCTGGTACAGCTGAGCTGTCTGAGCGCTCTACGCTTGCTTTATAAATTTCCTTTGTATCAATATCAACTGATTCTAAGGGTTTGTATAAAGTAGGGATAGGCTTCATCACTCCGCGAATAACAAGAGGCATACCGTTAGTCATCCCACCTTCAAATCCACCTAGATGATTACTTTTTCTTGTATATCCTGTTGACTTGTCCCAAATAATTTCATCCATAACTTCACTGCCAAGTTGTCTAGCAACTTCAAAACCCATACCAAACTCAACACCTTTAAAAGCATTAATACTGACGATAGCTTGGGCTATTTTACCATCTAATTTGCTATCCCACTGATTATAACTTCCTAAACCTATGGGAACACCACCGACAATAACTTCTACAACCCCACCGATTGTGTTACCAGCTTTTTTAGTCTCATCAATTTTTTCCTTCATAGCTTTTTCAGTTGTTAAATCAACACACCTCACTTCTGAGGATTCGGCTAACCTTTTGATTTCTTGAATACTCATATTTTCTGGGACATAACCTTTGACTCCACCTATTTCTAAAACATGACCTACTACATCTATGTCTATGTGTGATAAAAGTTGTTTACATATAGCACCTATTGCCACACGCATAGTTGTTTCTCTAGCAGATGAACGTTCCAAAACATTACGTAAATCTCGGTGTCCATATTTAATGCCACCGACTAAATCAGCATGACCTGGTCTTGGTTTTGACACTCGTCTCATTTTTTTCATTTTATCGGGAACATCTTCAACACCCATGACACTCTCCCAATTTTTAAAATCATCATTATTAACGACTAAAGTTACTGGAGATCCAAGTGTTTGACCATGCCTAATTCCTGAAGTGATTTCTATAGTATCTGTTTCGATTAACATACGCCCGCCTCGGCCATATCCACCCTGACGTCTTTTAAGTTCGTGATTTATCTCTTCAATAGAAATTGGCATCCCCGCTGGTAAACCTTCAATAATAGCTGTGAGTTGCGGCCCGTGAGATTCACCTGATGTCATATAGCGCATGTTGCATTCTCCTTTTTATAAATAATCTTTAAATTTGCTTAGTGGTATTTCCTTCACATAAGCCATACCAATTTCATGTAATAACACTATTTTTATACGATCACCTGTGACTTTTTTATCATGTAAAATAACATCATACAATCTCTTTGAATTAATGGTTGGTAATTGTATTGGTAAACCAAACTTTGTAAGTAGTTCTGCCAAAGCCGTACTCGTTTTATGACCCATGTTATGCAATAGTTCATTTTGTCTTGTTATTGTTACCATACCAATTGATACAGCCTCACCATGTGTCACAACACCATAACCTTTAATTTGTTCAATCCCATGAGCAATTGTATGTCCAAAATTTAACAGCAAACGCTCTCCGTGGTCAAATTCATCTGCTATAACAGCCGATTTTTTTATTTGACAGCACTCATAAATCAACTCATCAGCAACAAGAATACAATCATCTAAACTCTCTAGCTTGCCTAACTTGTCCCAAAGCCTTTTGCTTTTAATAGCAGCGCTTTTAATTATTTCAGCCAAGCCTTCTTGAATACGCCTGCTATCTAAAGTATTTAAAGTCAACGGATCAATAAATACAGCATCTGGCTGGTAAAAAGTTCCTATTAAATTTTTAGCAAAAGTCGTGTTTACTGCTGTTTTACCACCGATGCTACTATCTACCTGGGCTAGGAGTGTCGTTGGTATTTGAATAAAAGATATACCCCGCATATAAGTTGATGCTACAAAGCCAGCTAAATCACCTACAACACCACCACCAAGTGCGATGATACCATCAGACCTGGACATATTAATTTGGGCTAAATATTCGTATATGGCACTTGCCTGATCTAAAGATTTGCTATTCTCTCCTGGTACAACGGAAAAAATATAAACATCAAATCCTGATTTCTCTAAACTTTCTTTAACTTCTCTACCGTACAAGGAATCCACTAATTCATCTGTTATGACGACAACTTTTCTATCTCCCCAGATACTTAGCACTCTTTCGCCAATTGAAGATAAACAATCTTTTTCAATAAGTAAATCATATTGATGATGAGATAAGTCTACTGAAATATTCATAAATTTAACTCCTATATATCATTTTGAATGGGCTTAATAGTTTTCATCGTATCACTTAACACGTCGACCTGAGCCATCATATTTAAATAACGCTTTTCATTTAATGATTGTTGACCATCTGACCACGCTTTTTGAGGTTCTGGATGAATTTCAACAATCATCCCTGAAGCTCCTGAAGCCACACCTGCCAAAGCCATCGGTGCCACATAATCCCACTCACCAACACCATGAGAAGGGTCAACAATAATTGGAAAATGACTTAATTTTTGAATGACAGGAACAGCACTTAAATCAAAAGTATTTCGAGTCGCAGTTTCATAGGTGCGTATACCACGCTCAACGAAGATTATATTAAAATTACCCTCAGCAACAATATACTCAGCCGCATTTAACCACTCATCAATCGTTCCAGCAATACCACGCTTTAAGGCAACAGGCATGCCTGTTTTACCAACGGCTTGCAGTAATTTGAAATTTTGCATATTTCTAGCCCCAATTTGTAAAATATCTGTATATCTTGCAACCAGAGGTAAATTAGCCTCATCCATTACCTCAGTAATAACTTTTAACCCGTAGTGATCTGCAGCTTTTCTAATATAAATTAAGCCCTCTTCTCCTAAACCTTGAAAGGCATATGGTGAGGTTCTTGGCTTAAAGGCTCCGCCACGTAGCACTTTAGCGCCACCTTCTTTAGCAATTCTAGCACACTCCATAATTTGTTCTTGACTCTCAATAGAGCATGGACCTGCCATAGTAATAAAAGGTTCATTACCACCAATTTTTAATCCAGACACATTGACAATAGAATCGTCAGCTTTAAAATCACGACTGGTCAATTTATAAGAATTTTGAGTATGCACAACGTGAGACACTGATTCATACCTTTCAAAAGGAACATCTTTAATTAAACGCGTGTCTCCAATTATACTAATGATAATCTGCTCGTCCCCTCTAATAACATGATAAGGAAAACCTTCTGATTTGATTCTGTCCTGAACTGCCTTTATTTCTGAGCTTTCTGCTTGTTCTTCCATTATTATGATCATGATGTTGACCCCTCTTTGTATAGTTTTCTCTTCACTGTCTCTTCAATATTACTTACTGACATATCACTACCAGTCCATATGTTAAAAGCCTCAGCTGCTTGATACAAAAGTATACCTAAACCGTTTATTGTGTGACAGCCTCTTTTTTTAGCTCCCTTTAGAAAAAGAGTTTCTTGTGGTTGATAAATCAAATCAACTACTACTTGGTTTTTCTCTAAAATGGACAAGTCATTAATCGGCATCGCTTCTTCTAAATGTCCCATTCCAATATTTGTACAATTCACAATAATATCACTGTTTTTTATTTTATGATTCAGATTTAAATGATCTTCATAAGGAAAAACACGAATAGGAATATGACATTTTTCTGACATACCTTTAAAATAGTTACATACTTCTTGAAAAGTTCTATTTTTTCTTTTAAAAATGATAATCTCTTTAACATGATTTTGACACAGCTGGTAAGCAACTGCTTTAGAGGCACCACCTGCACCTAGTAAAACCACTCGTTGATTAGCAAGCTGTATATTCTCTGCTTCTAAACTCCTAACAAATCCAATACCATCTGTGTTGTATCCAATTAACACATCATCTCGGTTCAAAATAGTATTAATTGCTCCTATAAACTCAGCTTCTGGCGATAACTCATCCATATAACTTAAGGCTTTTTCTTTATACGGCATTGAAAGATTAAGACCACCTATATTTAAAGCTTGAATACTCTTCATAGCAGCATCAAACTCATTTGGCTCTACATCAAAAGCTAAATACCTAGCATCAATATCATTGTCTAAAAATGATTGATTATGTAAAAATGGTGACAAGCTATGCTTAATCGGATGAGCAAAAATACCATAAAGTTGTGTTCTACCACCTATTTTTTGTGTTTCCATTTATTTATCCTATCACCTTTCCATAAAAAAACGACGATTTATGAGAAAAAACTTCTCTCACACTATCGTCGTTAAAAACTTAAACTCTATCACAAAGTAATATTTAATTAACTAACCCTTTAACGACCTGTCAAGTCTTACTTTGCCTACTACTATTTACTTTAATAACTGTCTTTATCAAAGATTATATGATTGCTAAAATTATAGCTATAAAATCAAGCTATGTCAAACACGACCTACATTTTAGCCATAGGAAACCAATAAAAAAAGCACTCTTTAAGAGTGCTTTCATAATTATTTTGCACGGCGAACATAGTCACCATTTGACGTGTTGATTTCTAGTTTTTCTCCTGTTTCAATAAAGTCAGGAACACTTACAACTAAACCTGTCTCCATCACTGCTGGTTTACCAGAGCCTGACACAGTAGCTCCTTTAATTGAAGGTTGAGTTTCAGCAACTGTCAAAATAACTGTTGTTGGTAAAGAAACACCTACAACTTCTGATTCGTAAAATTGAATTGATACTTCCATATTATCCAATAAGAATTTTAATTCTTCTTTAATAACTTCAACTGGAATTTCATATTGTTCATACGTCGTTAAATCCATAAAAGTAGCTACATCATCTTGAATATATAGATATTGAACATCTTTTGTATCAATATGTGCTTTTTTTACTTTTTCATCAGGTCTCATAGTTGTTTCAGTAGTTGCACCTGAGCGTAGATCTTTTAATTTCATACGCATAACTGTATTACCTTTACCTGGCTTATGATGACTAGCATCTAAAACTTTAATTAGTTTACCATCTTTTTCAAATGTCATTCCTGCTCTTAAATCTCCAACTGATATCATTTGGCATATCTCCCTTATCTTTTCTACACTTCATAATATCATAAAATAAGAAAGAGGGAAACTTTCAACTTTAAAATATCAATCTAGTAAAGATAAGTAATATAGGTGACAATAAAATTTCCTTAATTTTCGAACTGATATTTAGTAAAAATGGAAGTTTGTATGATATTATTTTATATATAAATTACTTTCTCGCAAGAGATAATTGGAGGATTATGTATGAAACATATCAAATTAGTTAGTATTCTGAGTTTAACTTTATTGACACTTGGAGCTTGTGGAGCTTCAAATCAAGAAGGGACAGATACAAATACAAAACAAGAAACAACGAGTAAAGAATCTAATAATGACGATAAAAAGGCTGTCAAAGACATAAAAAAAACCACTTTCAATACAAATGATTCTAAAGAGTTAAAAACAAATGCTTATAACATAAAAATTACAGATCATAAAGTTATCCCAGCAGGAGAAGAAGGTAATGAGTACGGTAAAGAAGCGATTATTGCTTTTTGGTATGAAACAACAGCTTCTAAAGATGAAGATGAAAGTGATAATTTAACACCTATGAAGGCCTGGATGTCTAGTTTTATAGCAACACAAGGAAAAGACAAAAATTTAAGTATCGCACCTTTGAATGATGACAGTTTTGATGAAACTCAAAAAGAAACCATTAAACCTGGTGAAACCATTAAAGGAGCTACTGCATATAAATTGATTAATGAAGAGACTCCAGTTGAACTGACAGCTCAGAATATCTCTGGAGAAACATTTGGCTCTCTAACCTTTGATGTCAAATAGGATATTAAATAACTTTTTATCTCATATTCTTCATTATTCCAAAATATCTACTACTCATTAATAAATTAAAAAAACACTTGCTAAACATTGATATGATAGCAAGTGTTTTTTTAATTAATACATCTCTAAATATTGCTGACGTTCCCACTCAGATACTTGCTGACGGTAAGCATCCCATTCCATACGTTTTGATTCAATAAAATTATTATAAATATGAGAACCAAGTGCTTCTTCTACAACTTTATCTTTTCTCATAGCTTTTACTGCATTATGTAGGGTTGATGGTAGATCTGTGATTTGAGCCTCTGCGCGCTCTTCTTCTGTCATCACATAAATATTACGATCCACAGCTTTTGGTGGCGTTAACTGACGCTTTACCCCATCAAGCCCTGACTCAAGAAGTACCGCCATAGCAAGATAAGGATTAGCTGTCGGGTCAACAGAACGTAACTCTAAACGAGTAGACATCCCTCTTGAACTTGGAACACGAACTAAAGGTGATCTATTTTTCCCACTCCATGCCACATAGACCGGTGCCTCATATCCTGGAACCAAACGTTTATATGAATTAACAATTGGATTACAAACAGCAGTATACCCTCTAGCATGCTCTAAAAGCCCACCTAGGAAATGATAAGCTGTTTGACTTAATTCTCCTTCACCATTTGGATCATAAAAAGCATTACCATCAGAATTAAACAAAGACATATTGATATGCATTCCACTACCAGCAATACCATACAACGGTTTTGGCATAAATGTTGCGTGTAACCCATGTTTTCTAGCAATAGTACGAACGACTAATTCAAAGGTTTGAATATTATCGCAAGCTTCAATCGCATCAGCATATTTAAAATCAATTTCATGCTGACCAGGAGCGCACTCATGATGACTTGCTTCAACTTCAAATCCTAAGCTCTCTAATTCTAGCACGATATCACGACGACAGTTCTCTCCTAAGTCAATCGGTGCATAATCAAAATAACCACCTTGATCATTTAATTTATTCGTTGGTTGTCCATCTTCATCTAACTTAAATAGGAAAAATTCTGGTTCTGGCCCAATGTTAAATTCAGTGAAACCTAATTCTTCCATCTCTTTCATCACGCGTTTTAAATTACTTCTAGGATCTCCCTTAAAAGGTTTACCATCAGTTCCGTACACATCACAAATTAGTCTTGCAACTTTTCCTTTTTCACTCTCCCACGGGAATACCATCCAAGTTGAGACATCTGGGTATAGGTACATATCGCTTTCTTCAATACGGACAAACCCTTCAATAGATGAACCATCAAACATCATTTTATTATCTAATACTTTATCTATTTGACTGATCGGTACCTCAACATTTTTTAAACGTCCTAAAATATCTGTAAACATTAGTCTTAAAAACCTAACATTTTCTTGCTCAGCAACTTGCTTAATTTGTTCCTTTGTTGAATACTTTTTCATCTTTTCCCGTCCCTTACATATTAAATTTATATTGTTAATTATTAATGAAATTGTTGAGTATCTGTCATGCCACTTTGTTTCATTAAATCACCATACAAGGCAATTCGTATTTTCTCCTCTGAGAGCATCTCTTCTTCTCGTTTTTGCTTTTCAAAAAATGATTTTATTTCTTTAATGGTATACCCGTCATCTAAAAATTCTTTGATGTCTAAAAGTAGGTCGATATCATGTAAAGAAAACAGCCGATTATTGCCATCATTTCTTTTAGGATGTATTAATTTTTGTTCCTCATAATATCTTATCTGTCTTGCTGACAATTCAGTTAACGTCATGACAGAGCCTATTGGAAAAACTGCTTGTTCTCTTTTTAATGCTCTGTTTCTCATAATACTCTCCCTTCTCAAAGGATGAATTTAGCTTATCACGTCAAAAAAAAAAGTCAACAATCCATGTTAGATTATCTAACATGGATTGTAACTTTTAATTAAATTTAATTTTTATTTAAAATGGTCTAGTCTTTATTAGCCAAGACTTCTGGCTCTCCCTTATCCCATTTTTGAATATTTTTAGCATAACCAACCATATGATATTGATTTGTCTCCTCATTATAATCATAACTTAAAAGTAAAGTATGTTCTTTCAATTGATTAAAATACTGCATATCCCTTGGACTATAGTATAGATTATATTTTGTTAAAGTTTCCTCTAAAAATGTCACTATATCACGGGTTAGTACTTCCTTATCAGAAGCTTTATTGGCAGATATCAGGCAATTAGGAAATAGAGTTGGGACAAAAGGTTCTGTTAGTAAATCAGCTTTATTATAGACTGTCAGCATTGGAATATCTTCCATCTCTAAGTCTTTCACTAATTTCATAACGGTTTTTTCTTGTTGATCACGATTTTCACTAGTAGCATCTACCACATGTAATAAAATATCCATATTTTTACTTTCTTCAAGTGTTGATTTAAAAGCTTCGATTAACTGGGTTGGTAAATCTTGAATAAACCCAACTGTATCTGTCAAAGTTGTTTGCATTCCTGTTGGTAATTCCCATTTTTTAGTCAATGGATCAAGTGTGGCAAACAATTTATCTTCTGAATAAGTTTTAGCATCTGTTAGTAAATTTAAAATGGTCGATTTTCCAGCATTAGTATAACCAATTAAACCAATTTGTAAAATATCAGCTTCTTTACGTTTTTGGCGACTAACTTCTCTATGTTTTTCTAAATCTTTTAATTCGTGCTTGATTGCTGTCATTTTAGATCTAATATGACGACGGTCTGTTTCAAGTTTTGTCTCCCCTGGACCTTTAGAGCCAATACCAGCGCCAAGACGTGATAAATCTACACCTTGTCCACTTAAGCGTGGTAACATATAACTTAATTGAGCCAGTTCTACTTGTAGTTGTCCTTCTTTAGATGTTGCTCTTGCAGCAAAGATATCTAAAATTAGTTGAACACGATCTATCACTTTGGCATCAATAACTTCCTCAATAACTGTTGTTTGACGTGCTGTTAATTTATGGTTAAAAATAACAGTATTGGCTTCTTTTGAAGCAACAAGAGCTTTTAATTCTTCAAGTTTCCCTTTCCCTAAAATTGTTTTTCTATCAACTGTTTGGCGCTTTTGAGTTAGCATGCCAACCACTTCACCATTAGCAGTTTCTGTTAAATTACCTAATTCTTTCATCGATTCATCAAAAAATTGATAGTTCGTCTCTGTTTCTGCTCCAACTAAAATCACTTTTTCCATATAAAAACCTCTCTCTTTATCCTTTATACCATGCTTTTAATTTTTCTTCTAACCTAGATATTGACTTAGGATATTCAACAAAATTCCACCAGCTAACAGTCATCCGGTTATTAAACCATGTTAACTGTCTTTTAGCATATCGCCTAGAATTTTGCTTAACCTGTTGACTAGCTTCTTCCAGATTTATATTTCCTTTAAAATAAGGGAAAAATTCCTTATAGCCAATTCCTTTACTACTTTGTGTTTCTCCTAAATCGTAAACGAACTTCGCCTCTTCTATCAAACCTGCCTCAATCATCATATCTACACGTTGATTAATTCGTTGATACAATACATCTCGGTCAGTGTTTAATCCAATCAACATCACATCATAAATACTTTGATCAAGATCTAAAAAATCAACTTTTTGCTGATTGGTGATACTGACACCAGTTAATTCAATAACTTCTAACGCCCTTAGTACCCGTCTTTGATTGTTAGGATGAATCACTTTGCTAGCTGCAGGGTCCACCTTATCTAATTTTTCCCATAACTCTTGTTTCGACAAATTTTTAGCTATCATTTCCCATTTGTTTCTAACTAATAATTCTTCATCAGTTATAGTATTTGAACCTAAATTAAAATCATACAAAAGAGCTTGGATATACAAGCCAGTTCCACCAACGATAATGGGTAACTTTCCCTCTTTGCTTAATCTATCAATAATTTTAGTTGCTTCTTGTTTGAATTCGTAAACAGAATAATCTTCTGTTGGCTCAATGATATCAATCAAATGATGTGTCACACCCATGGTTTCTTCTTTGGTAACTTTAGCAGTCCCTATATCTAGACCTCTATAGACTTGAAGAGAATCACCACTAATAACTTCACCATTAAAATCTTGAGCTAATTTTACACCTAGTGCTGTTTTCCCAACAGCTGTAGGACCTACAATGACGACAACTTGTTGCTTTTCCATATACGTTTTACCTCGATTGCTTTTCTTGGAAAATCTGTGAAAAAACCAGAAAGATGGTGATTCAAACACCATCTCATATCTTCTTCTTTATTAACCGTCCAAGGACGTACTTCTTGATTTAACTCACACAACCATTTTTCACGTCGTTTAATCCAGCTAAGCTTTGGATGATATCCTGTTATTTCTTTTTCTCTAGACAGATATCTCTGGTCGCTAAGCCAACCATGGGAAATAAAAGCTTTAGCACCATTTAAATGTAGTGCTTCTAAGTTAGCAATTGTCTTTTTTGAAAAGGATGAAAAAATAACTTTATTTTCAAACTTAGTATCTTCTAGCTCTTTTATAACTAATTTTTCTATTCCTTCATATTGAATTTTATCTGTCTTAAACTCAATATTCAAAAAGCCATTAAAATCCAACTCTTTTAGTAATGTCAACACCTCTTTAAACAAAGGTATTCTCTCATTTTTATAGTCAGGAGAAAACCAACTTCCTGCATCAAGAGATTTTATTTCGTGTAACATCATTTGTTCAACATAGCCAACTCCATCAGTCGTTCGGTCTACCTTCTCATCATGAATGACAACTACCTGTTTGTCTTTTGTTAACTGAACATCAAGTTCAATCCCATCAACCCCACACTCACTAGCTTCCTTAAAAGCCAAAAGTGTATTTTCAGGTCTTGTGCCTTTGCTTCCTCTATGAGCTATAATATCAGTCATTTATCCACTTCCTTATACAGCTAATTCTAACACTTTTCAGAAATTTTAACACTTTTTAACTTAGTTATTACTAGATTTTTATTAATAAATCAGTCATAATGGGATTATAATTAAATATGAGGAAGTGAAACTGATGAACAAATTTACTAAAGGTTTTTTAGTAGGAACAGCTGTAACAATTTCTGCTCTTGCTGGTGCTGTTCTAGGTGTTAAAAAAACAGTCATCGACCCAATCGAAGAAAAAGAATTAATCGCAGAAGACAATCGTAAAAAAGCGATGCGTAAAAGTAGAGCTAGATAATTCATATAAAATAAGTCCATTTGGGCTTATTTTTTTACCATAAAATTGGTTTTTCTCATCATATTATAAAATAAAACATAATATCTTATTTATGACGTAATGAGTCCGATTACAAAAAATTAGAGGTACTTAAATTTATTTTTTGGTCTGTTTTCTAGTAATTTTTATACTATAAAAAACTTATTTTTTTTGACTAATACTTATTTTACAAGATAAATTAGATACTCCAAGTCAAGTTAAGGAGTATGAAAATGACATGTGTCTCACTCACTGAACGAAAAATCAGTTTTATTGAAAACAGATTTTCTTGCTTCATTAAATCTTCCATTAGTTACGTTGATTTAATTTAGGAGGAAGAAAAATGAACAATCAGAAAAAATCTAATCATAAAGGCTTAACAATAGATGAAGCATAAAAAAACAAGAGCAGTTTGGAAAAAACAGATTAACAGCTGAAAAAAAGGAATCATTTATACTGAAGATTATACAAATTTTAATAGAACCCATGTTTCTACTTCTTATTATTGCTTCAGTAGTCTATTTTATTTTAGGTGAACCAATTGATGGTAGCATTATGCTAATTTTTGTTTTAGTTATCATCACAATAGAGGTCATTCAAGAATGGAAAACAGATCAAACTCTAAATGCACTGAAAGATTTATCAACCCCCAAAGTAAAAGTACTAAGAGATAATCATATCCAAAACTATATTAAGTGAAGAGTTAGTTCCAGGTGATATGATGTATGTTGAAGAGGGCTGTAAAGTTCCTGCTGATGGGTTTATCATTAAAGCAAATGACTTACGAATTGATGAATCTTCACTAACCGGAGAAACTCTAGCTGTTTTTAAACAAGTTAATAATGAGCTAGATACTGATGATTACTGGCGTAATGATTATTGTTATACAGGTACGCTTGTAACGACTGGAAGTGGGACTATTTTAGTAGATAAAATAGTACTTGAAACAGAGTACGGTAAAATTGGATCTCACCTTGCTAAAGCTATAGACACTCCTACCCCGCTTGAAATACAAACTAACAAAATTGTAAAAATCAGCGCTGTTATTGCAACGATATTATTCATTATGGTCAGCGTCTTTACTTTCTTAAACGAATCACATTTAGAACTTAAAGAATAGAATGATTCAAAGTATTTTATCAGGTGTCTCCCTTGCTATGGCTATGATACCAGAAGAATTTCCAGTTGTATTAACTGTATTTTTATCAATGGGGGCATGGCGATTAGCTAAGAAAAAATCTTTGATTGGAAAATTAACTGCTGTTGAAACCATGGGAGCTGTTTCTGTTCTTTGCGTTGATAAAACAGGCACAGTTACAAAAAATGAAATGACTGTCATCCAACTAATTTCTTCAACAACCAATGATAGTGAATTAACCGAATTAATGGGATTAGCCTGTGAAACTGATCCATATGATCCTATGGTAATCGCGATGCTAAATTATTGTGAACATCATAATATGACTAAAAAACAACTGTTTAGCGGGGAGTTAATCACTGAATATCCTTTTACTGATGAATTAAAAATGATGGGACATGTTTGGAAAAAACAAGACAATATTACTATATCTATCAAAGGGTCTCCTGAGAGTGTTTTAGGTATTTCAAATCTGTCTAAAGAAGGAAAATCAAAAGTTCTCAAAGATATTGAATTATTATCAAAACAAGGTTTAAGAGTCATTGCTGTAGGTTCAATGGATGTAGATAATATTGAGAACATCCCTATTGATATTGAATCTTGCCACCTTAAATTTGTAGGATTAGTTGGCCTAGAAGACCCACCTCGTAAAAATGTTAGAGAACATATTACCCAGTGCCAAAGTGCAGGTATTCGTGTAGTCATGATAACAAGGGAGTATTGAACCTTTTTGTGACGAAACAGAAATTTATGTCCACCGCGAGAGTGTAATATAAACCGTGTAAGTAACCTACCATCCTAGGTAGTGGGTTGCTTCGCGGTTTTTCTTTTTTTACAATAGATTAAAGGAGTGGTAAGTCATGACAAAAAAGAAAAAAGATCAAAAATCAGCGAAGTTAGCTCAATCAATTATTGATGCCTATCAACCAGAATCGGTTGAAGACATGCAAGAAGCCCTAAAAGATGTTTTTGGACCGATGTTTGAAGCAATGCTTCGTGGAGAATTAGATAATCATTTAGGTTATGAGAATCAGTCAAGACAAGAAAAAGAAACTCAAAACAGACGGAATGGATATGGAAATAAAAAATTAAAAACAAGTTTTGGTGAATTAGACATTCAGGTTCCTAGAGATAGAGACGCTTCTTTTGAGCCAGAAATTATTCCTAAAAGAAGCAGAGACGTTTCAAGTATTGAAGGAAAAGTTCTTTCTATGTATGCCAAAGGCATGAGTCAACGAGATATTGCCTCGACAATTGAAGATATTTATGGTTTTACTATTTCTCATGATATGGTGTCGGATATCACAGATCAAATATTACCAGAACTTGAGGAATGGCAAATCAGACCTCTGGCCAAATGCTATGCCTTCTTGTTTGTCGATTGTATGTATGTCACTCTAAGAGAAAATTATGAAGTGAAAGAATGTGCGGTGTATACAATTCTTGGTTATGATTTAAAAGGAAATAAAGAAATTCTAGGTCTTTGGCTAAATCAAACAGAATCGAAAAATAGATGGATGCAGATTTTTGATGAGATTAAAGAGCGTGGCGTTGAAGATATTTTGTTTATTTCAATGGATGGTGTATCAGGGCTTGAAAATGGAGCCAAAGCTATTTTCCCAGGTGTTGTCGTTCAACGTTGTCTGGTCCATTTAGTTAGAAATGCCCTTCGTTATGTGCCAAGTAAAAGTTATAAAGAGGTTTGTAAGGATATGAAGTCTTTTTACAGTGCCTCCTCTTTAAAAGCGGCTCAAACAGCTTTTGATACCTTTCAAACAAAGTGGGCAGTCTATCCTGGAGCTATTGATGTTTGGAAAAGAAATTTCCACCATGTCGAACAATTATTTGATTACGGCTCAGCTATTCGAAAAATAATGTACACGACAAATGCTGTAGAAAGTGTTCACTCTAGTTTCCGCAAGGTAACTAAAAAAGGAGCTTTCCCTAATGAGAATGCCCTTCTTAAGCTATTATATCTTCGAGTGAAAGAACTTCAAAGTAAATGGGAAGGTGGGCATGTTCATAATTGGGCTATGGTGCTTAACCAATTAACGGTCAACGACTCTTTTTCAAAACGTGTCGAAAAATATAATCGTTACTAATCAAAATAAGTGAGACATATAAAATTTGACAACGAGTCTCTCGTCCTGCGATTTTTTATCGGGACAAGAGGTTTATTAAAAATACCCTCTTATTCCTAGAGATTATCACAGGACGACTCATTGTCAAATTGAGTTTCTATTTTTATTTTTAAGGAATTTACACACTTAACTTGACAAACCCTCCACCGCTTAAAAATCGCTGGCGTACCAGTTCATTTTAAAGTATATGAAGGCTGTTACCATGCGTTTGATCTCATTGATAGCCAAGCAGATATCTCAAAAGAAGCCACTACATTCTTAAAAGATAGCTATATTTATGCGCTAAACAATTACTTTGCTGAACAACCCAAATAAAAACACGACTGGAAATTCCAGTCGTGTTTTTATTTTATTAAGCAATATCCACACCATTTGATGCAATCACTTTTTTATACCAATTAAATGATTTTTTCTTACTACGTTTTAGCGTCCCTTCTCCATTATTATCTTTGTCAACATAGATAAATCCGTAACGCTTTTTCATTTCTCCAGTTCCAGCAGAAACCAAGTCAATACATCCCCACATAGTATAACCGAATAAATCAACACCATCTTCAATTGCCTCGTTCATTGCAATCACATGTTCTCTTAAATAATCAATACGGTAATCATCAATGATTGAACCATCTTCTTCCACTACATCAACTGCCCCTAAACCATTTTCAACAACCATTAAAGGAACCTCATAACGGTCATATAATTTATTTAGAGTATAGCGAAGTCCTGTAGGGTCAATTTGCCAACCCCATTCACTTGCCTCTAGATATGGATTTTTAATGCCACCCATCAAGTTACCCATTGTCATTTCTCTACCTTGATCAATAGAAGCACAATTTGTTGAGTAATATGAGAATGAATAAAAATCGACTTTACCTTCTTTCAGAAGTTCTTTATCACTTTCTTCAAACACAATATCAATATTGTTATCTTTAAAGTATTCACTCATAAAATATGGGTATTTCCCTTTCACTTGCACGTCACCACAGAAATTATTTAATAAATTATCCCATTGTTGTACAAGTAACATATCTTCTGGGTTTGGTGTTAAAGGATAGAAGGTCATGTGAGCTAACATGCAACCAATTTTAAACTCAGAATTGATTTTATGACCTTCTACTACTGTTTTTGCACTGGCAATAAAGGTATTATGTAGCGCTTGGAAGCGTAATGCCATATTATCTTCATCATTTTCATTTTGAATACCTAACACTGTTAGACCACCAAATGGCATGGTAGCAAAGTTAATTTCATTAAAGGTTAGCCAATATTTCACTTTGTCTTTATAACGCTCCATCACTGTGGTTGTATAATTTAAGAAAAAGTCAATAACACGACGGTCTGAAAATCCGTTATATTCTTTAACTAGATGATAAGGCATCTCAAAATGGCTTAAAGTAACTAAAGGTTCGATACCGTGTTTGATACACTCATCAAAAACTTTATCATAAAAGGCTAAACCTGCTTCATTAGGCTCAGTCTCATCCCCATTTGGAAAAATACGACTCCAAGCAATTGATAAACGGAACACTTTAAAGCCCATCTCACCAAACATAGCAATATCTTCTTTATAATGATGATAGAAATCAACAGCCTCATGACTTGGGTAATACTCATCTTCTAAGATTACTTTATCGAAAACTCGTTGTTTTTTTAAACTCCCACCACGTTTATGATCACAAATACTCTCACCCTTGCCGTCAATATCCCAAGCTCCTTCTGCTTGATTGGCAGCAATCGCACCGCCCCATAAAAAATTCTTTGGATAACTCATCTTATCTTCCTCCTTCAGTAGCTAATGTTTGAGCAGTTGATTCACCTAATAAACAAGTTAGAAGATCATCCCCTACATTAACACTACCTTTTTGCATAGAAATAATATCAAAATAATCAGCAGAATTAGTCACAATAATCGGGGTATCCATTGAATAGCCTGCTTCAGTAATTTTTTCTAAATCAAAGCTGACTAACTTGTCGCCTTTTTTAACTTTTTGCTCACTTGTGACATGAGCTTCAAAATATTTACCGTCAAGTTTTACTGTATCCATTCCTAAGTGAATTAAAATCTCACAACCACCATCAGAAATTAACCCAATAGCATGTTTTGTAGGAAACACTGTCATCACAGTCCCATCACAAGGAGCATAGACAGTGCCTTCACTAGGTTTAATGGCAATCCCTTTACCTAATAATTCTTTAGAAAAAGCCTCGTCAGCAATATCTTTTAAAGGCATAATATGTCCTTTTAAAGGACTGACAATAATTTCTTTATCAACACGACTACCTGGATTAAAATATTTATCTTCATCTATTTCTTCTTTCACATCATCTTTATATAGAACATAAGCAGCGACAAAAGAAAATACCATTGATACAACTATGGCGATTAACATGCCGTATAAACTACTTAAACTTCCTGCTTCTGGCTCAATTAGTCCAGGTAAACTAAACAATCCAAGACCTGCCATTGTATACATTCTAACATTTAAGAACCCAACAATTCCTCCACCAATAGCACCACCAATACATGAGATCACAAACATTTTAATTCGTGGTAAGGTTACACCGTAGATAGCTGGCTCTGTAACACCAAAAATTCCTGAAATCCAAGCTGGAAAAGCTATTTTTTTTAGTGTTTTGTCTTTTGTTTTTAACCAAATCGCAAATACAACCGCAGTTTGCGCAAAGGAGACAGACCCAAGTAATGCCATCAGTGAGTCAGGGGTTCCAGCTAGAAGATTCATCATACCTGGTATAATGATAACCATATGTACACCAAAAATAACAAGAATTTGCCATGTTGCACCAATAATAATCCCTGCAAGAGTTGGGCTAAATCCAATAACAACATCTAACCCCATACTCAACCATAATCCAATTAAATTAGCAAACGGTCCAATAATTAAAAATCCTAAAGGAACACAAATCAACATCACAATCATTGGCACAATAAATGTTTTGACAACATCTGGAATAATTTTATTTAGATATCTCTCAAGAGGAGCAGCTAGTGCTACAATTAAAATAACTGGTAGTACAGAACTTGTGTATGTAGCATTTACCGTATAACCAGAAAAATTTAAATCCACTCCATTAATTGCTGGATAACACAGAATTGCTCCAATAGCTAGACCTAAAAACGGATTAGCCTTTAGTTTTTTAGCAGTGTTATACCCTAAGAAAACTGGGAAGAAGAAGAACATAGCATCTCCAATAGCATTAAATAATACGTAGTAAGCACTCTCCATCGAGAACAGGCCGAATATGGCTAACAGGGTATTTAATCCTTTGATAATCCCTGATGCTGATAAAATCGCAATAGAAGGCATCATAATTCCTGATACTAAATCAAAGAATTTATCTTTAAAATTCATTTGCTTTTGAACATCACTATCTGAAGATTCACCTGAAATACCAGCTTCTTCTAACACGGTTTTATAAACATCTGGTACATGGTTTCCAATAACAACTTGGTATTGTCCACCAGCCTTCATAACTGTTACGACACCGTCCATATTTTTTAAAACATCATCATTTGCAATAGACTCATCTTTTAAGACAAATCGTAAACGGGTAATACAGTGGGTTAGACTAACAATATTTTCAGACCCACCCACATTTTCTATAATATTTTGTGATAATTGCTTATACTTTTCCATTTTTCTTCCTCCAATATGATAATAAAATAATATTACTGAAGGTGTAGCCAACTTAATGTAACTATCCAAGGATTAATACGTCTATCCTCCTTTATTGTTTAATTTATAATATAGGGATTGATTTACACATCAGATGTATAGATCAACCGCTCAATATGAATAATTAAATACAACATCTCGTCTTTTGATAAAGCATATTGATACTTATCTTGTAATAATTTATCAATTAATGTCACACACTCATAAGAATTAATATATTTATCTTTTAAGATTTCAAATAAATCTCCCTGATTTTGACTATCAGCTTGTTTATTTTCAAATAATCGTTGGCTAAAGAACTTAAGATGTGTAATAAAACGATAGTAGTAGATAGATTCTTCATCAAAATCTTTTTTAAAATGATATTTTATGATTGTAGAAATTTCTTGGATGAGAGTCATGACGCTATATATTTCGTCTGGCTTATCATACATTGTGGCATTTACAAAATAAACTGCAATAAAACCTACCTCATCTTCTGGAAGCGATATTTCTGTCTTCTCCTCTATGAGCTCTAAAGCTTTTTTCCCCACTAAATACTCATCAGGGTAGTAACGTTTAATTTCCCATATATTAGGGTTAATAATGGTCATACCATCCTTCATTCTTTTTAAAACAGTATGGATATGATCACTTAAAGATAGAAGTAAACTATCACTCACATCTTTATTTAATAATACTTTACCGTACTCAATCACATCATTGGTTATCTCAAAAATTTCTACTGGGATTTCTTCAAGTAATTTGTCAATATTTTTAGAATCTGCATAATCCTTTGTATGGAATATTTTTTCGATGCGATCAGTTTCTATTTCCATACCGATTTTTTTTGAAAAGCAATTCCCTTTCCAGCTACAACAATCTCTTTTCCCGATTTATCTTTTGAAAAAACAACATTATTGTTTATGATTTTTTCAATAACCACAACTATATCCTCCTTTAAAATAGAAAAACACCTATATATCCCAAATTTTTTCACAACAAAAAAATTTAGGTATATATAGGTGTAGCTTGCACGTGCAATAACTATCCTGAATTAATTGTACAATAACCAAATAAATTTTACAACTACTTTTTTGAAAACGTTTCATTATTTAAACAAATCATTAAATAACTCACAAGCTAATATCAAGGGCAGTTTTCCATACTAATATTCATTTATAAACAACTTGAAAGGTTTCGTATACAATTTTAGTATCATTATTAAACACTAAGCCTAGATCTTGATAAATAGGTTGTAAAAAAGCTTGATGAGCTTGTCTCCAAAATGAAAGAGATAAGTCTCCTTCTTGTTTTGCCTGCTTAGCACTAACATTGCTAAAATCAAGAATCTCTACTGTCTTTGTTTGAATAACACAAATAGGTTCGCCATGGCTATTTAATATTACAGCATAATCATCAATTTGAGGCAAATCATCACCTTCTATCTCATAAAGAGCTAAACCTGAACTTGTGGCTGTCTTTTTTACCTCTTAATACTAAATCTGCTAACTTATCAGCTAAGATTGGAGAATTACCAAAATTATAAGCTTCAAAATCTAACTCGTCATGAATTTCATTCTTACGACAAAATTCTTGCTAATAATTAAAAATCGGATCACTCATTCTTCACAACTCCTAACTTCAAATTTTCTGTTTACCATGTCCATCTAACTGATTTAACATGGCGATAAAATGTTGAAATTCCTCTCCATTATGTATTTCTATTTTCTCCTCTTCTGCAGCATCTATTAAAGTTTGACCCAGACCTAAACTAGTATCTGTTAAAGCCTCTTCAATCATTACAGGAGATACTTCTTTTAACTCTTTCAATAGAGCTTGAGCATTTTTTATTTTACCTATTTTATCTAAAAATAAAAAATATTGAGTTAAAACCGGTTCTACATTTTCAAAAAATGTTCTTCCAAAAGCTAATTGAGCTGGAAATAAATCTATTAGCACATATTTAAGTGAGGCCTTTGTCCACTCTCTTGGACGCCTAGAATCAAACGTATAATGCCATTCTGTGAACATTTCAATAATAAATTCACTGTCTTCTTGCTCAGATGTCGATAAACTAGTATACCCCTCATCTTTCTTAAACAAGTTTAGCCAGTCCTCTGTATTATTCATAATATTATCTAATACTTTTACCGAAAATTCTTTAGCCATGTTTTGCACCATCCTCATATTTTAACCAACACTATTTCTTCATTGAAACATTCCTATTAGTTATTTTTTAGCATCATTGCTTTAAAATCATCTAGTCTAATATTTTCGTGTGGTTATCCTTCTACAAAATAAAATTTCTATTTTATTATATCATATTCTATAAAAGTTCGTTCAATAAAAATAACACGTTTGTTTAAATTACACAATACTAGTTAAATTTTGATGCCATTTTCATCTACAGATTTACTAAAAATATACAATAGATACATAAACTTAATACTGTCCTATTCAACTTATTCATAACTTTATATAAAATATATTTTATATAAAAAATAAAAACTTGTTAATTCATCACTTGTCATATCCTTTTACTTATTACTTTGCTTTCCTTTTATTCAAGATTGAATAATTCTTAAATAGATATAAGGAATAATGGGAGATAAAATTTGGGTGATCAAAGAAGAGGGGGCCGTTAAGCCAACCTCTTCTCATAATAACTACTATTATTTGACAACATATTCTAAAGGCTCACCTTTAGTAAAGTGAACTGCTTGCATCACAGCATCCATTGCCATTTCTTTTCTTGCCTCAACTGTAGCATTCCCCCCATGAGGAGTTAAAACTGTATTAGGAATCTCAGCTAACGCATCACTGACTTCTGGTTCGAATTCATAAACATCAAGAGCAGCTCCGGCGATTTTTTTATCTTGAAGAGCAGTCACTAAGTCCGCTTCTTTAACTAGTGGACCTCTAGCACAATTAATCCAGTAAGCTGATGGCTTCATCAAATTAAACGTATCAAGAGTAAACATATGATAATTATCCGCATTCAAATCACAATTTAGCGTCACATAGTCTGCTAAAGCCAGTCCTTCTTCTAAGGAAACTCGTTTGATGTGATTTGCTTTTTCAAATTCATTATCTGCTTTAATTGGATCTACGTAATACAAATCCATATTAAATGGTTGCATCATTTGAGCGACCATTTTCCCTACCCGTCCAAGTCCAATGATCACCATTTTCTTACCATAGACTTGATCCCCGCCTAAATAGCCGGTTACACTCCAACCAGGAAAAGCATGATTGCGCATCATCTTATCTCCTGCCAGAATTTGTCTTGATAAGGCAAGTAGTAGAGTCACTGTTTGCTCCGCAGTTGAAGCAATGGAATCAATGGTTGGTGCATTTGTCACAGTGATACCTTTTGCTTTGGCCACATCCATATCAATATTGCTATATCCATCTCCAACATTGGCGATTAATTTTAAATTTGGAGCACTTTCTATGACTTCTTGGGACACATTCACACTCACACTGCTAATTAAAACAGTCACATCTTTTACTTTTTCACATAACTGATCCTCTGTAATATGGTCTAAACTATCCCAAATAGTATAGGATAACTTATTCTCTTTTAGAACATTGATTGATTCTTCCGGTAATGGCATAGCAATAAAAATAGATGTCATCATCTTATCTCTCCTTAAGTATTTATTCAGTACACTACTGTACTGCTTATCTATATAAAAGTGTATCATCTTTTTAACTATTTGTAACTTAATGTCCTTTATTTAGAACAAAGGCTATTTTTATACTGCTTGCTTTCATATATTATGATACACTACGAGAAGCTTATAAGGCCTGAAATCACATGTTAGAAAGGATACATAGTATGAAGCAACCCATGACTTACCTTAGAATATATTTTTTGATCTATTGTTGTTTAATTTTTCCATTTTTTTATCTAAATTTGCCTATTCATTTTTTATTTATTGATTCTATATTGGCTTATGTTCCTATTGAATTATTTTTTTTATATCAGAAAAATAGCAAGCATAACAGCGCTTTGATTGTTGCATTCTTTTATTTAATTTTTTTACCAAATAATTTATATTTGATGACAGACTTGATTCACTTAAATCGAATTAATTTTTACCCTTTGACAAGTGGGATTATGACTGAAAAAAGTATTGTTTGGGTCATGTTTACTTTACTTGTGATAGGTATTTTGAGCCTTTTAATGATAGGATTTAAAACTGAATTTGTTATGCTAGATAAATTAAGGAACACATACCAATGGTCATCTATTTGGGTATTTATTTGGTACTTTTTAGGATTTATTGTATTAAGTACTGGTGTATTTTTGGGAAGATTCTTAAGATTAAATAGTATTGACCTTATTACAGAACCATCTAAAATTATAAATACGCTAGGTGGTTTGTTTTCAGTTAAAGCATTGATTTTCATTATATTATTCTCAATTATTCAAGCAGTAGCTTATGGTACTTTTAAACTTAGTCAGGCATTATTTAAATGAATAAAACCACGTAAGATCAGTATTTCCTGACCTTACGTGGTTTTTAAATTGTTTAATCAACTACCCTTATATGTCTTCTACTTATAAGAAATCATGTCTAATTATCAAGTATTGTCTAATGGATTTTCGAGCCGGATAAACACTTCAAATTCATCTAAGCCTTCCATCTCATACCCTAGAGGACCATCAATTCCTATTGGAGAATTCGTTGATTCTAAAACAAATTCTCCAAAATTAATCATCATAGGAATCAACTCATTAATAGTATTAATTAAAACTCGTGCATTTTTTATTTTTCCTAATCCGTTTAAAAATAAAAAATATTGTGTTAACACAAGCTGTGTCTGTTTAAGAAATACTTGACTAACCCCTTCTTTTTCAACAAGTGGACCAGTTATAATATCCTCTACTGAATTTCTCGTCCATTCTCTTGGTTTTCTTATTTCATGATTATAATGTAATTCTGTAAACATTTCGACAATAGTTTGTGCTTGTTTTTTTTCAGATTCAGATAGTTCTTGATAATAAGCCGATTCCTTAAAATCATTTAACCATTTTTTTGTATCATTCATAACATTTTCATATGCTCTAATCGAATATAGTTTCGGCAAAATAACATATCCCTTCATTTTTCAGAAAAAATTATATACTAAAAATATATTTAATCACATAATTTAAGATGAATCACTAAACTACCTTATCCCAAGCGAAATCCTTGCATATCGGCTCATTCTATCTGTCGTCCATGCCGGGTACCAGACAAGTTGAACATCTACTTTTTTGACTTCTTCAACTTCACTGACTGCTTGGTGGATTTGTTCGGTGATGACATCTGCTAATGGGCATCCCATTGTTGTTAGTGTCATTTTAATCACACAAAAACCATCTTCATCTAATTCTACTTCATAAATTAAGCCTAAATTTACAATATCAATCCCTAGTTCTGGGTCAATTACTGTTTCTAATGAGGCTAATATGTCTTCTTGAATTGTTTTAATTTCTTCTTCTGTCCATTTTTTTTCACCCAAAGAAAAAGCTCCTTTCAAAATAAGGTCATCTATATCTTAACTGAGAATAAGACATTTGTAAATGAGAAAGAAGGCGTGTAAAGAAACATTTAACAAATATTATGTTAGACTAAATAGACACAATATTTTAAAAAGGAGAGACATTTATGACACCTCAAGATGTATTAAATTTTTGGTTTAAAGAATTAACACCAAACCAGCATTTCGAAAAAAATGAAAAACTAGATCAAGACATTAAAGAACGTTTTTCAGAAATCCATAAGGCTATTGTAGCTGGTGAAACATATACTTGGCGCGATACGATCCATGGTAGACTTGCTGAGATTATTGTCTTAGATCAATTTTCAAGGAATATGTACCGCGGGGAAAAAGAAGCTTTTGCTTATGATTCACTGGCACTCATATTAGCTGAAGAAGCCATTCGTCAACCTGATATAGATGAGCTGACTACTCAAGAAAAGGCCTTTTTATACATGCCTTACATGCATTCTGAATCTGATTTAATTCACCAACAAGCAGAAGTCTTATTTTCAGAACCAGGTCTTGAAACATATCTTGATTTTGAAAATCGTCACTATGAGATTATCAAACGCTTTGGTCGCTATCCTCATCGAAATAACATTCTAGGACGCCAGTCAACACCTGATGAAATAGCCTTTTTAAAAGAACCTAATTCATCATTTTAAATAGAAAAAATAGACAGTTTTAAGCCTCTTACTTAAAACTGTCTAAACCTTTTATATCTTTCTGATTTTATGTCATCAACTGATTTTGATTTATAAATACCTAGCTGGTTGATAATATCACTTTTTAACTGTTCTAATATCGTTTCATGAGATAACAGACCCTCATCACTTCTTTCAGAAATAATTTTATCTATCACATGTAACTCTTTTAAGTCTGGAGCTATTAGTTTCATAATATCACTGGCCTCACTAGCCCTCAAACTATCTTTCCATAGAATGGATGCAAAACCTTCTGGGGAGAGAACCGAATAAATACTATGTTCTAGCATCCACACATCATTAGCCACAGCAAGTGCTAATGCACCACCACTACCCCCTTCACCAGTCATAATAGAGAGAATCGGTACACCTAACTGGCTCATCTCTAATAAATTTCTAGCAATCGCCTCACCTTCACCACGCTCTTCTGCTTCTATTCCACAATAAGCACCAGGTGTGTTAACTAGTGTAATAATTGGTCGATTAAATTTTTCAGCCTGTTTCATTAAGCGTAATGATTTTCTATACCCTTCAGGACTAGGTGAACCAAAATGAGTATCGATATTTTCTTCCAAAGTCTGACCCTTTTGGATACCGATTAAGGTAACAGGTTCCCCAGAAATCAAACCAATACCACCAATAACAGCTGAATCGTCTCCGTAATACCTATCTCCGTGACACTCTATAAAGGAGTCTGTGATATAATCAATAATTTCTATCGTCCTTAACCTCTTACTACTTCTTGCTAGTTGAACCACATCATGGGCATTTAGTTTAGTCAATATATTCACCACCTTGATGCATCATAAGTAATAAACCCAATCTATTTCTTAATTCTTCTCGTTTGATAATTTGATCTATAAAGCCACGTTTTAAAAGAAATTCTGCTTTTTGAAAATCATCTGGCAATGTTTGATTAATCGTTTGTTCAATCACACGTCTACCAGCAAAACCTATCAAAGCTTTAGGTTCTGATAAAATAATATCTCCTTGCATCGCAAAACTAGCCGTGACACCACCTGTTGTAGGATCTGTTAGAACTGTTATATATAATAATCCTGCCTCACTATGTTGTTTTACAGCACCTGAAATTTTAGCCATTTGCATTAAAGAGATAATTCCCTCCTGCATCCTAGCTCCACCAGATGCAGTGAATAAAATCACAGGTAACCCTTCTTTTGTAGCCTCTTCAAAAAGACAAGTGATTTTCTCCCCAACAATTTGACTCATACTTCCCATAATAAAATGACTATCCATAATACCAATGTAAGTCTTATGACCTAAAATAGTTCCTCGTCCAGTGACAACAGCCTCATCCAGTCCTGTTTCTTTTTTAGTTTGTTCTATCTTATCTGTGTAACCTGGAAAATTCAAATGGTTTTTAAAAGGCAAGTCTTTAAAAAGCTCAAAAAATGAATTGTCATCAAGTGTCACCTCAAGTCTTTCTGCTACACTCATTCTAAAACCATAATTACAATGGCTACATGTTTTAAAACGACTTAATTCTTTTTTATGATGAACTCGTTTACAATTCGGACATTTTTCCCACAAACCATCTGGTACTATGGGTTTTAAATGATCAGATGATGCAGGTGCTAATGGAGTGATACGTATGTAATCTCTTTTTTTAAATAACCCCATTTTTCTCCTCCTTAATCTTCTGTACTAACCCAATCCTTTAAAAATAAATCTTGTAAAAATGCTGTGTCATAATCTCCTACAATCATATTTGGGTGAGATAATAAATCCATTTGAAAAAATTGGTTTGTGATTACCCCTTCAATACTCAACTCATGTAAAGCCCGTCTCATCTTAAGTAAAGCTTCCTCTCGTGTACTCCCATGAACAATCACTTTGGCAATCATGGAGTCATAAAAAGAGGGAATCATATAATTTTGATAAACAGCACTATCGATTCTAACACCTAATCCTCCGGGAAAATGAAGCTTAGTAATGACCCCAGGTGAAGGTGCAAAATTAAATTGTGGATTTTCAGCATTAATTCGGCATTCTATAGCATAACCAGTAAACTCAATTTCAGCTTGATTAATATTTAAAGGTTTGCCTTGAGCAATATCTAGTTGCCATTTAACAATATCCACTCCTGTAATCATTTCAGTTATAGGGTGTTCCACTTGAATTCTAGTATTCATCTCCATAAAATAAAAATGACCACTCTCATCTACTAAAAATTCAATCGTTCCAGCACTTTCATAAGATACAGCAAGACTAGCCTTTACCGCTGCTTGAGCTATTTTTTGTCTTAAATTATCACTTAAAGAAAAAGCTGATGCTTCTTCTAAAACTTTTTGATTTTGCCTTTGCAAAGAACAATCTCTTTCTCCTAAGTGGATGACATGACCATACTTATCCCCTAATACTTGAACTTCAATATGTTTAGCTGGGTAAATAATTTTTTCTAAATACATTTGATCATTCCCAAAAGCAAGTCGGGCCTCTGATTGAGCTGATAGAAATTGCTCTTGTAACTGACTTGCATCAAATACTTTTCTAATTCCCTTACCACCACCACCAGCAGCAGCTTTTAACATTAAAGGATAACCAATTTCCTTAGCGATTCTTGTTGCTTCAGCTAAATCAGATACCTCCCCGTCACTACCTGGAATAACAGGAACCTCTGCTTCTATCATTAGCTTTCTAGCATTAATTTTATTCCCCATGGCTTCAATTATTCGAGATGATGGTCCGATAAATTCAATGGAGCATTCTTCACACATCTCTGCAAATAAACTATTTTCTGCTAGAAAACCAAAACCTGGATGAATAGCCTGAGCACCGGTTGTGATAGCTGCACTTAAAATATGATGCATATTTAAATAAGAATCACTCGCCTTATCAGGACCGACACAAACCGATTCGTCAGCTAGCTGAACATGTAGAGCATCTTTATCTGCTTCTGAGTAAATAGCAACTGTTTCAATCTCCATCTCCTGACAAGCTCTAATAATTCTAACTGCAATTTCTCCTCTGTTGGCAATCAACACTTTATTAAACATATTAAGCACCAATAATAAAAGTCATTAGAGCTTCACACACTTTTTTACCCTCAACAGTAGCTGTCGCTCTACCAACCCCAATATTCCCTTTTTGCTTGATAATTTCCATCTCCATAATCAACACGTCTCCAGGAACAACTTTTTGACGGAATTTCACCTTATCAATACCACCTAAATAGCCTGTTTTACCAACAAATTCTTCACTCTTTAATAAGGGAATAGATCCTGTTTGAGCTAAGGCTTCTAAGATTAAGACACCAGGCATCACAGGCTCACCTGGAAAATGTCCCGGGAAAAATTGTTCATTATAAGTCACATTTTTAATTGCCTTCACATATTTTCCAGGTTCTAACTCAACCACTTTATCCACCATCATAATTGGGTATCTGTTTGGAATGATTTCCATAATTTCTTGTACATTTAATTGCATTTATTTCTTCCTGCTAAACAATGGTTAATAAAGTTTGACCAAACTCAACCATATCTTCATTACCGACTAAAATATCTTGTACTATACCTGCTTTATCACTTTTAATTTCATTCATAATTTTCATCGCTTCAATAATAAATAACGTATCACCAACTTCTATCTTGTCACCTTTTTTCACAAATTCAGGGTCTCCTGGTTGATTCTGAGTATAGATCACACCCACAATAGGAGAGGTAATGCTTTGTACCTCAACGAAATCTTCTGATTTTTCCTGATTAAGCAGTATTTCTTTATTTGAAATAGGGACTTCCTCTTGTTGTATTAGAGGTTGCGTCACCACAGTATTTCCAGTTATTTTTTTTGGTTCATTATGCTTACTTAAATAAAGGGATAATTCAGGAATAGAAAGGTCCATTTCATTAATATCACTGTTTTGAAACTGCTCTATTAATTTTTTTATTTCCTCAATTGACATCTACTCACCTCGCCATTTTTTCATCGCAATGACTGCATTATGTCCACCAAAACCTAAAGAGTTACTCAATGCGTATTCCACTTCTGTTTTTCGACTATTAGTTGGGACATAATCTAAATCACACGTTTCATCTGTTTCTTCTAAACCAATCGTTGGTGGGATGACATTATCTCTTAAGGCACTTAAACAAGTAATAGCCTCAATAGCACCTGCTGCACCAAGTAAATGTCCGACCATGCTTTTTGTACTTGATATAGGAATATCTTTAGCATACTCCTTCATCGCATACTTAATCGCTGTCGTCTCAGCCCCATCATTAGTAGGTGTACTTGTCCCATGAGCATTGATATAACTAACCTCGCTTGCAGTAATACCAGCTTCTTCCATAGCTAAAGTCATACATTTTCCAGCACCAGATCCATCTGGATTAGGACTTGTGATATGAAAAGCATCACAATTACTCCCGTAACCTACAACTTCTGCATATATATTAGCCCCACGATCTTTAGCATGTTCTAATTCTTCTAAAACTAACACACCACTACCTTCACCCATAACAAAACCATTACGTTCTTTATCAAATGGAATGGAAGCTCTATTTGGATCATCACTCGTTGATAAGGCTGTTAAAGAGGCAAAACCTGAAATACCAATTTCACAAATCGTTGCCTCAGCACCACCTGCTAAAATAATATCTGAGTCACCATGCTTGATATTTCTAAAAGCTTCTCCAATAGCATTTGTAGAAGAAGCACAAGCTGTGACAACTGAAGTACAAATTCCTTTAGCGCCAACTTTAATCGCAATATTTCCTGCCACCATATTACCAATTGACATAGGAACAAAAAAAGGTGCTACGCGTTTTGGACCTTTTTGATTCATACGAATGACTTGATCTTGGATGGTTTTCATACCCCCAATACCTGAGCTGACTATAACACCAAATCGGTCAGCATCTATGTCATTAATGTTAATATGGCTATCCTCAACAGCCTGAACAGCTGCTGCAATACCATAGACAGAAAACATATCCATTCGCTTGACTTCTTTTTTCTCCATATATAAAGTGGGGTCAAAATCTTTTACTTGAGCTGCCACATGAATACCAGTTTGTGTGGCATCAAAGTTTGTGATTGGACCAATACCGTTCACACCACATTTTAAATTTTTTATAAAATCATCTGCTGTGTTGCCAATTGGCGTGACTGCCCCAATACCTGTAATAACGACTCGTTTCATCTTGTTCCTCCTAAGCATTCATTACCATACCACCATCAATATTGATAACTTGACCTGTGATATATGGCTATTTTGCTAAAAATAATACCGCTTCGGCTACATCACTTGTTTTCCCTAATTTTTTTAATGGAATATGGGCAAGTGTATTATCTATAACAATATTAGATAACCCATGTGTCATATCTGTTTCAATAAATCCCGGAGCAACGGCATTACATGTAATACCTCTTGGTGCTAACTCTTTAGCTACAGATTTAGTTAGTCCAATAACGCCAGCTTTACTAGCAGCATAATTTGATTGACCAATATTGCCAGTTAAACCGATCACACTTGATACATTAATAATGACACCTGAACGTTGTTTTAGCATGATTTTAGATGCAAAATGAATAGTGTTAAATGTCCCTTTTAGGTTAACATTTATCACATCATCAAAATCTTTTTCACTCATTCTCATAATAAGATTATCTTTGGCAATACCGGCATTGTTAATCAAAATATCCACAGAACCAAATACCTCTTTTGTTGTTTCAATTAACTCTTTTGCAGTATCAAAATGACTCACATCACCCAATACAACTAGGACTTTTGATCCAGATTTTTCTAATTCTTGAATAATATCTTGAGAAATATCTTTTCTAGCATTTGATACGATATTGGCTTTTTCACGAGAAAAATATTTTGCAATATCTAAACCGATACCTCTTGAACTTCCTGTTATAATGACTGTTTTATTGTGTAACACTATGACACCCACTTTTCTAGTTTTTTCTTCAATTGCTCAAAACTTTTAACACTATCAACATGTTGTACATGAATAGAAGCATCAATTTTTTTAATAAATTGACATAAAGACTTTCCAGCGCCGACTTCAATTAATATATCCACACCTTGCCTCTTCATCTCATTGATACACTCTTCAAAATAAACAGGTGATTGCATTTGCATATTTAAATGTTCTGCTAAATCAATGTGTTGATCTAATATTTTTCCGTTAATATTAGTTATTAGTGGTATACTCATATTCTTGATTTCTTTTTTCCTAACTTCTTTTTCAAAATCATTAGCTGCTTGACTCATTAATGATGTATGAAAAGGGCCACTTACATTTAAGCGAATGACACGTTTAGCACCATTTTTACTAAGATATTGTTCAGCTTTTTCTACAGCTTTAGTGTGTCCTGCAATCACTGTTTGAGCTGGCATATTGTAATTAACTGCTTCAACAAGACAGTTAGGTTGACTTATTTCTTGGCAAATGTTGTCAATTAACTGCCTATCTAGTCCCAAAATAGCACTCATTGCTCCAACACCATCTTCAACTGCTGTTTCCATTAATTCTCCACGTTTTTTTACTAATACTAAAGCATCTGAGAAAGTTAACATGTTACTTTCAACTAAAGCACTGATCTCCCCTAAACTTAAACCAGCTACTATTCTTGGCGTTAAATTAAGTTCCTCACGCATCATGCGAGATATACCAATACTCATTGTTAAAATAGCTGGTTGTGTATACTTTGTCTGATGAAGCCTATCATTTTGAGTAAATAATAACTCAAGCATATCCAGATTCAAAATACGACTTGCTTCATTTATCGTTTCTTTAAAGACATCTGAATACTCATATAAATCTTGACCCATACCATTAAACTGACTACCTTGACCACTAAATACAAATCCTATTGTCATCATGTTAACCTCTATACCCACTCAAAGTACCTTTCTTTTAATACTTCTTTTGTTTCTAACATTAGTTCTTGAATAATATCACGACAGCTTTGTTGATCTGTTTTTATCATTCCAGCAATTTGACCTGCCATCATAGAGCTATTTTTTGTCTCCCCATCTATCACTGCTCTTTTTAGGGCACCTTTTCCAAGATCTTCTAAACGATCAAAATTAGGATTTTCTTTGCCACCTTCTTCACGTTCTGCTTTTTCAAATGTTTTCGTTAGCCTATTTCTTAATCCGCGGACAGGGTGTCCTGTTAAAAGTCCTGTCACAACAGTATCAATGTCTTTAGCTTTTACAACTTTCCCTTTGAAATTATCATGAGCAATGGATTCTGTAGAAACTAAAAACCTTGTCCCAAGCTGAACAGCATCAGCACCTAGCATCAAAGCAGCCGCAACACCGCGTCCATCTCCAATTCCTCCAGCAGCAATAACTGGTATACTGACAGCATCAACAACTTGTGGCACTAAGGTCATTGTCGTTGATTTACCAATATGACCGCCACCTTCCATTCCTTCAACAACAACAGCATCAGCACCCTCTTTTTCCATTCTTCTAGCTTGAGCTACTGAGGCGACAACGGGTATGACAATAATTCCCGCTTCTTTAAATCGTTTCATATATTTTCCAGGAGAGCCAGCACCGGTTGTTATCACCTTAACTTTTTCTTCAATGACTAAATCCACAATGTCCTCAACAAAAGGTGACATTAACATGATATTGACACCAAAAGTGTTTGAAGTCATCCCTCTTGCTAAATCAATTTTTTCTTTAATAATGTATTTAGGAGCATGTCCTGATGCAATTAATCCTAAACCACCTGCGTTAGAAACAGCACTTGCTAATCCTTCTTCTGCTACCCATGCCATGGCACCTTGAAAAATTGGGTATTTAATATCTAATAATTGACATATTTTTGATTGTTTCATTGGCTCAACCTTTCTCTTTTAAAAAAATAGCTAGAGTAATTAACATTACTCTAAGCTATTTTTATTTATTATTTGCTATTTGATTGTCCACAAAAGTTACTAAATCTTGAACAGTCACTAACCCCTCGTCAGTTTCAATTTTAACGTTATCATCTTCAAAGGCGTCCTCAATATCGTTTAGTATTTGGAATAAATCTAAGCTATCTGCTTCTAATTCTTCACGAAAGTTTGTGGTTAATTGTACCTCGTCTTCTTCTTTACCTAATTGATCCACAATAATTTCTTGAATTTTTACAAAGGTTGACATAATAATTCCCCCCGATAATTTTAAATTTTTCTGTTTAAATATTAATTAATAAGCTCCCCCAAGTCAGCCCTGCTCCGTAACCAGTGAAAAGGATTTTTTGATTCCTACCTAGCACTAACTCTTTCTTATCTACTGACTCTGATAAGAGTAGAGGAACAGAGGCTGATGAGGTATTACCGTAATATGCCACATTGGATAAGAATTTTTCTTTAGGCATATTTATTTTTTTGGCTAATGCATTTAACAAGCGCTGATTAGCTTGGTGGGCTAATACAAAATCAATGTCTTCATGTTCCAAGCCACTTTCTTTTAGTGCTTGTAACATGTTTTTTGATACGTCTCTTAATACAAAGTCAAAGATTTGTTTACCATTCATCAATAAATATGGAGATTGGTTGTGAACTATTTTAAAAGGATTAGACCTATTACTACTTAATCCGTGTAGAGCTTCATACCTATTACCATCAGACTGTATTAGTTCACTGATAAAATTAGGTGTAGATGATATATTTTCAACTAACACACCAGCTGCTCCGTCTCCAAATAAAACAGCAGTTCCTCGGTCTGAATAATCTATTAGATTAGACATCACATCGACACCAATAACCATTCCTTTTTGATATTTCTGACTTAATAAAAATTTTTCAGCCACAGATAAGGCATAGATAAATCCAGAGCATGCAGCATTAATATCAAAACAAAATGCTTGAGTTAAACCCAGCCCATCTTGTACTAAACAAGCAGTCGATGGTGTCGCCTCATCTGAGGTCATAGTAGCTACAATAATAAAATCAACATCCTTTGTATTTGCTTTTTGAAGTAGAATCTTGCCTACTTCAGTAGCTAAACTAGAAGTGCTCTCATCTATAGCTACTCGTCTTTCTTTAATACCTGTTCTGGAATAAATCCATTCATCACTCGTATCTAAAATGGCTTCTAAATCACTATTGCTGACTACCTTAGTCGGTAGAACATGTGCGACTTGTGTGATTTTAGGATAAAGCATGCTGTTACTCCTAACTTTAATAGTATTGTTTCAAGAACTTATGAAGGCTACCTAACCCTTTCATTAAAGCCTCTTTCTCATCTTGGCTCATCTCTTCTAATGCTGCTTTTACCATACTTTTGTGAAAATGTTGATGCGCCCGGTAAAATAACCTTCCTCGGTTAGTTAATTGCAACCTGACAATTCGTCTATCTTCTTCACTCCTAACACGTTCTACATAACCTTTTTTAACCAAATTATTGATTGCCACAGTCAAAGTTCCTACAGTGATTGACAGTGATTTTGCTACTTCACCAGTTGTTCTTTTTTCCCTCATACCAATTGCTTCGATAGTATGCATTTCTTTAATCGATAAATCTGAAAAGTCACCTTTTTTTAATTCCGTTTCTTCAATCGTCAAAATATCATTAAATACCCTGATTAATTGATCGTTAACTAAATCTATGTGCTTATCCATTCTTATATACCTCTTTCTCGAATTGTTTGATAATCAAATCATTTGATATTCAAACTATATACAAAACTCATTTTAAATGCAAGCCTTTTTTAAATTAATTTTTTCTAATATTGACAAAAACATGTGATAACCCTTGATTTAACAATAAAAAAAAAGAAAAGAAATTAACTCATTTCTTTTCTTTCAGCTTTAAATTTCTTCTGATCATCCTGACTCCAAAACTGTCCATAAACATTTTGAGTCGGTAAAATATTAATAAAAGCATTAGCATCTGCATTATAGACAGCCTGTTCTAAATCATATAATTCATAACGAGAAATCACCATCATAATAACTGAGACATCTTTTCTTGTATAAACACCTTTACCAGGCAACATCGTCATACCGCGAACAATTTCCTGTTGAATAGAAAAAATAACTTCTTCTGGTTTTCCAGTCATAATAAAAGCAGTGACTTTTTGGTGACTTGTGTGAATTTTATCCACCACTTGAGTCGTACAAAAAATTGAAATAATGGTATAAAGAGCAGATTCCCAACTAAAAATAAAGCCGGCAGCTGCAATAATGAATAAATTAATCATAAACATTAAAGAACCCACTGAGCGCCCTGTCGTTTTTGACAATACTAAAGAAACAATATCCATACCACCAGTACTAAATCCATATTTCATCGTCATACCAACAGCAATACCTGTTAATACCCCACCAACAATAGCATTCATTAAAGGATTATCGGTCACTTGGGACTCAGGTATAAAAATTGTCATAATCGTTACAGATAGCACTGTCAATAAACTTAAAATCGTAGAAGATTTACCAAGCTTAATCCAACCTAAAATGGCAATGGGGATATTTAAAATGAAGATTAAAATCCCTGTCCCAATATTAATACCAAACATCTCACCTAATGTACTAGAAATTAACTGAGCGATACCATTGACTCCAGCTGAAAAGACATTAGCTGGGATTAAAAACATATTTAATCCAACGGCAATTGCCAAACCTGTAAAAATTATAATTAAAATTTGCTTAAATAATTCATTTTTACGATATGCTTCTGTAATATTCCCCACAAAAACATCCTCCTTACCTTCACAACTTATTTTGTCATAAACCCTTGAGATTCAATATCTTCTTTAGCTCTCATACGTTTTAATGGTTTTCTATTCATAGATTGACTCACTTGATTAGTGAAAGAATCGACTCTTTTACTTGTATCTCGTAAATCATAATACTCAGTTACTGATGCATCATAATCAACAAGTTCTTTTGTGTAATTATCAAACCTTTTATAAGTTTCTTTATGAAACATCACATCTTTTTTTAGACGAGGTTTCAATTGTGGCTCTTGATCTGGGTAACCCATTGCTAAACCTAAAACTGCAAAAGTAAGTTCAGGTAAATCTAACAAGTCAATCACAGCTTGATTATCATTTAAAATACTTCCTAAAAAGACCGTTCCAAGACCTATACTCTCAGCTGCTAGGTTGACATTTTGAGCAGCTAAAATAGCATCAGTTGAAGCAGACATGTAGCGTTCCATATTATGTAAAATAGCTGTGTCTTGATGATGTTCTTTTGCAATTTGCTGGTTACGGTACTGATCAGCTATAAAAATAAAAATATGACTAGCTTGTGCAACATAAGGCTGGTTACATATCTTTGCTAATTTTTCTTTCTTTTCTTTTGACTCAAGACAAATGATACTATAAGCTTGTAAAAAATTACTAGTGGCGGTGTGTCTTGCCACATCTACTAATAAATCAATCGTCGAATCAGTTATCTTTTCCGTAGTGAATTGACGAATACTCCTGTGATTTAATTGCGTTTTGATTGTTTCATTCACATTAAAACACCCTTTCATTTCTAAAAATAATACTATCCACAGTATAACATTCCTTTTTTAAAAAGATACTAAAATCTAGCACAAAAAAATCAGTCGCTTCATGCAAAGCGACTGAATTATTACTACCTAACTTCAATACCTAAATCAGCTATTAAAGCTCCTTCTATCTTAGCCATGACACTTGTGATATCTTCATCGACTAGTGTTGCCGCATCATTTCTGAATATTAATGAATAAGCCAGTGATTTTTTATCTTCACCTAATTTTTCACCAGTATACAAGTCAAATAATTGAATCGATGTTAAATATTTACCACCTTTACTTTCAATCACATCAATAATTTGTTGATGAGTCACTTCCTTATTAGCAAGTAATGCGATGTCACGCTTAATTGAAGGGTATTTTCCAACTTCTTTATAAGAGATAGTTTCTGGAACGGATTCAAATAATAATTCCAAATCAATTTCAGCGACATAAGTTTCCTTTAAATCCATCTCTTTACTCATCCCTGGATGAACTTGACCTAAAAATCCAATATGAGTATCGCCAATTAAAATATTAGCTGTACGTCCTGGGTGCATCTCTTTCATATCACTTGTTTGAGCATAACGAACTATCTCTGTCATTCCTAAGAAATTAAAGACACTTTCTACCACACCTTTTAATGTATAAAAATCAACAACCTCTACATTTGTTTGCCAATCTGCCTTGTTCCAAACACCTGTCATAGCAATACCTAAATGTTTGCTCTCTTTTGGCAATTCAGATTTATTAGACCAATCAAAGACATTTCCTACTTCATATAAAGCAACACCTGAAGCTTTTCTAGCCATATTATAAGCAACATCTTGTAACAAGCCACTTGTAATACTTTGACGCAAGACAGAATGCTCCTCACTCATTGGTAAATCAAGCTCTACGACATTAGCCTTATCAACAGCAAATTCTTTTGCCAAAATTGGTGTTGTTAGAGCATAACTAATCGCCTCAGTTAAGCCTTCATTTTCTAGTAAATGACGAATTGAACGTAGTGTTTGTTGTTCAAACGTTAACTTACCAGGAAGAGACTCTCCACTTGGCAGAGTTGATGGTAAGTTATCATAACCATAAATACGAGCAACCTCTTCAATTAAATCAGCTGGAATTGTAATATCCCATCTACGTAGAGGAATTGTTACAGCAAATAATTCATCTGTTAAAACAACTTTAAAGCCTAATTGATTAAAAATGGCCTCTACTTCTTCTAGAGATAAAGTTGTTCCTAAAGATTTATTAATTTTAGTCAATGTAATCTCAACGGTTGGTTCAACAGGTTTTTCTCCTTCTACTAAAGCCTCACCAGTGACCACAGTTCCCCCACTAAGTTCTGCCATTAAATTAGCAGAAAATTCGCTAGCATCACGAATTACTGACCAGTTTAAACCACGTTCAAAACGACGACTAGATTCACTTGATAAACCTAAACGACGAGCTGTACGACGGATTAAAGTAGGTTCAAAGACAGCTGTTTCAAGGGCTACAGTTGTCGTGTTATTTGTAATTTCAGTATCCATTCCACCCATCACACCTGCTAAGGCAATGGCTTGTTTACCATCTGTGATGACTAAATTATCAGGAGTTAGCGGACGTTCTACTTCATCAAGAGTTGTTAGCATCTCACCTTCAATTGCTCGCCTAACAAAAATTTCTTTTTGTTCCAATTTATCATAATCAAAGGCATGTTGAGGTTGACCAAATAATAATAAGGTGTAATTTGTAACATCAACAATATTATTAATCGGGCGAATCCCTTCATTCATCAGCCTAGTTTGTAACCACATTGGACTTTCTTTGACTGTCACATTTTTAATGACACGCATGCCATAAGAAGGTGTATCTTCTTCGTTTTCAATGCTTACTTTAACACAATCCTCAATGTTAACTGTCGCATCTTCTTCTATAGAAATTTTTGGTAAGTTTAATTCTCTATTGTAAATGGCAGCAACTTCATAGGCTACACCAATCATACTTAGAGCATCTGCTCTATTTGGTGTAACAGATAATTCAATGATCGCATCATCCATAGCTAAATAAGGATACACATCATCTCCTGGCACTGCCTCACTTGGTAACACATAAATACCATCTGCATATTCTTTTGGAACTACACTGGCAGATATCCCTAATTCATCAAGAGAGCAAATCATACCAAGAGAAACTTCCCCGCGCATCTTACCTTTTTTAATTTTAACATTACCAGCAATTCTTGAGTTTGGTAAGGCTACTATCACATTTTGTCCTGCTGAAATATTAGGTGCCCCGCAAACAATTTGGTAAGGCTCATCTTCACCAACATCGACTTGACAAATTGATAAGTGATCACTATCTGGATGCGGCATACAATCTAATACATGGCCGACTACAATTTTCTTTAATCCCTCTTGTGGAATTGTAATATCTTCTACTTCAATTCCAGAACGAGACATCTTATCTGATAATTCTTCTGGGGAAATCCCCTTTAAATCAACTAATTCTTCTAACCATTTATATGATACTAACATCTGATTACCCCTTTACCTTAAATTGTTCTAAAAAGCGAATATCATTTTGATAAAAATTACGAATATCATTCACGCCATATTTCAGCATAGCAACACGGTCTGGTCCTAAACCAAAAGCAAATCCACTATATTTTTCAGAATCTACTCCTGACATTTCTAGAACACTTGGATGAACAATTCCTGCTCCTAAGATTTCAATCCAACCAGTGTGTTTACAAACATTACAACCCTTACCACCACACTTAAAACAGCTAATATCTACCTCAACAGAAGGTTCTGTGAATGGGAAGTAACTTGGACGAAGACGAAGTTTTCGGTCTTCACCAAATAGTTTTTTAAGTAATACTTCAAGTGTCCCTTTTAAATCAGCCATAGTGATGTTCTCATCAATCACTAACCCTTCAATTTGATGGAACTGATGTGAATGAGTCGCATCATCACTATCACGACGATAGACTTTACCTGGACTAATCATACGAAGTGGTGCTTTTGTAAAATCATGTTTCTCCATTGTGCGAGCTTGGACTGGTGATGTATGAGTTCTAAGTAGCATATCTTCAGTTATGTAAAAGGTATCTTGCATATCACGAGCTGGATGATCTTTTGGTAAGTTCATTCGCTCAAAGTTGTAATAATCTTTTTCAACTTCATAGCCTTCAATAATTTCATAGCCTAGACCTAAAAAGACATCTTCAATTTCTTCCATAACTTGAGTTAAAATGTGTGGTGTTCCATTATTTAACTCTTTACCAGGTAAGGTAACATCAATTGTCTCATTTAAGAGAGCTTCATTCATCGCTTTTGTCTCTAACATTTCTTTTTTCGCTTCAAGTGCCTCAGTTAATGTATCACGTACCTCATTAGCTAAACTACCTACAACAGGTCGCATCTCAGGTGATAGATCTTTCATACCACGTAAAACTTCAGTCATTGACCCTTTTTTACCTAATGTGCTCACACGAATAGTATTTAACTCATCTAGTGTTGTTGCCTGCTCAATTTTAACTAATGTCGTACTTTTTAATGACTCTAATGTTTCTTTGATCTCCATATTTTCCATCCTTTCTCATAAAAAAAAGACACCGCTCCGTGTAAAAGGAACGATGTCTCGTGGTACCATCCAAATTTCATACTAAAAAGTATCTCTCTTTGTTAACGATGGCATCACCGGTTTGCTTAGCAAACAACTAAGGAAGTGAACTTCACTTAACTATTTTTCAACTTGCTTTCAGTCTACGACAAGTCTCCCTGATGAAAAATGGCTTAAGTTACTCTTTTCCTTTAACGTTTTTTATTTATTGTCATCAGTCTACAAGAAAAATGACAACTCGTCAAGGCTACACTGTTAGCCAGTCCTCGCCCCACTTTTGAATTTCTAGCATGACAGGTCTTAAGGCTTGGCCTTTCTTTGTTAAAGAATAATCAATTCGCTTTTTCTCTGTTGGATGCTCTTTTCTTATTACAACTTGTTTTTCTTCTAATTCTTTTAATCTCTCTACAAGAACCCTATCACTTACTTCAGGTATTTTATTAGCTAATTCAACAAAACGTTGGGGACCATCTTCTAATAACACATCAATAATCAAACCATTCCATTTTTTTCCAAGAATTTCAAATGTCTTCTCAAATTTTGGACAAATCTGAAATTTTCTTTTTTCGCATGGATTCATCATTTTCCCCTCCTTACTTATTTATAGTATAAAACAAAAAGCTGACAAAGGCTATCTGTCAGCTTACACTTTTATAGGTGAATCATATGTGAATAGTTTCCTGCTTTTTTCTTAAATTTTTGGTAAAGCGGTTTAACAACTTCTTCACAAGCACAGTATTTATCCACTAAAGTCACAATATAACTTTCTTTGTACTTCGGTGGGGCAATGGTTGCACCAAACATGTGCTTCACAATAATATCTTCTTCTAAAGGTGAAATATCTGTTAATTTTTTTGCATTCTCTAAAGCTATTCTTGGATGAACATAAGCATGAGTTCCCTCACCCATCTTTGTATCTCGCCAGTCATAATAAAACAAGTCATGTAAAAGACCAGCTCTAGCTGTGGCACGCTTATCACCACCAAATTTTTTAGCTAATAAGTAACTTTTATAAGATACTTGAATTGAATGATCTAATCGATTGGAGTAATGGTGTTGGGTAAATTCTTTTAACTTTTGGACATCTTCTGTATAAATTAAGTCTTCAACTAATGCAATGTATTCATCATCATTTTGCCATTTTAAAGTCATCGTATCACTTTCCTTCTATAAGCCCTAACTTCTCCAATTCCTCACTCATCATAACAATTACAATTAAGCTTGTCGACATTTAAGAATGAAATTAATAATTTTATAATATTTAAAGGACTAAAAGTGAAACATAAGTATACCAGCAGCGACCGCTACGTTTAAAGATTCTGATAGACCCTTCATTGGGATATAGATTTTTTTATCTACAACTGCTAGAAGTTGTGGTGATACACCTTGCCCTTCATTTCCCATGATAATAGCTGTTGGTGTCTGTCTATTTAGCTCTTTAAATGACATAGCTTGTGAATCTAAAGCAGAAGCGACAACTAATAATCCCTTTTCTCTCGCTTCTTTTGTCCACCTCACTAAATCAATGTGTGACAAAATATTAATATGAAATTGACTACCTTGCATAGCACGCTGTACTTTAGAGGCATATAAATCGGTCGTGCCTATACCTAAAACAACTGTTGAAAATCCTGCTGCATCAGCCGTTCTAATCATTGTTCCTAAATTACCTGGGTCTTGAATGTTATCTAGAAGTAAATAATGTTGTTGTGTATCTAATATATCAAACTCTTGTTGCTTCTTCACAACAGCAATTATTTCTTGGGGTGTTGGTAATTCTGATAAGTCTTTTAATAATTTATGAGGAATAATCACACATTTTTCATCCTCAATTCTAGAAATCAATTGACTATACTTAATTAATCCCTCTTCAGTTGTGATAATCCAAGCAATATCTGCATGATAATCAAGTGCTTCCTCAACAAGATGCTCACCTTCAATCAAATAGGTTTGTGTCTCATCACGAAATTTCTTTTTATGTAATTTTTTTATTTGTTTCATCCACTGGTTAGATGCTGATTCAATTATTTTCATCAAAACCCTCCTAATTCTCCTGTATTATATCAGATTTTTATAAAATTTTACTGTTTAAGTTTCTAAAAAACGCTATAATAAGCATAAATATAAAGAAAGGATGCATATAAATGAAAATTTCAATGACTGTCTACGGACGAGTTCAAGGTGTTGCATTTCGCTATATGACAAAACTATTAGCTGATGAGCTAAATATTTATGGTATTGTGACAAACCAAATAGATGGCAGTGTTTATATTGAGGCCAATGGTGATAAACTAAATATTCAACAATTCATTGAAGAAGTCAAAAAATCTCCGGCACCAATGGGTAGAGTTGATGATTACAAAATTAATTTCGATCCTGATTTTAAAGACTACACGTCATTCAAGATTGTCTAGAAAAGGTAATTTATTCATAAAGTGATTGAATTATCAAATATAATTCGATATAGTATATCATATGTAGATTTTCAGATATTAAAGAAAAGGAAGAACCAAATGAAAAATTTAAAACGTTTTATGATTAGCTCGGGACTTTTTAGTCTTTTAGTTTTTTTATCAGGGTGTGTGAAAACAGACTCAACAGGAAAACCAACAGGAGAAGGATTTATTTATAACTTTTTAGTAAAACCAATGAGTAACTTGGTTACCTTTTTCGCTGAAAATTGGGGGTTAGGTTTTGGTTGGTCCATTGTCTTGCTGACTTGTATTGTTCGCTTGATTATTTTGCCTCTTGGCTTAAATCAAATGAAAAAATCAATGGTTCAACAAGAAAAAATGGCTGCTATCAAGCCTCATATGGATGCTATTAATCAAAAGATGAAAAATGCTACTTCACAAGAGCAAAAAATGGCTGCTCAAATGGAATTACAACAACTTTATAAAGAAAATGATATTAATATCATGGGCGGTATTGGGTGTTTACCTTTATTAATTCAAATGCCTATCTTTACAGCACTCTTCTTTGCCGCAAAAGTCACTCCAGGTATTTCTGAATCTGTCTTTTTAGGAATTAATTTAGGAAAACCAAGTATGCTACTAGTTGCTCTTGCTGGTATTAGTTATTTCTTACAAAGTTATATCAGCACAATTGGTATGAGCGCTGAGCAGAAGAAACAAATGAAGATGATGAGTTTTATCTCACCAATTATGATTATCTTCTTCTCATTAAATGCTCCAGCTGGCGTGACTCTTTATTGGGTAGTCGGTGGTATTTTTGGGTGTATCCAATCTCTTATTACAACTCTTTACCATAAACCAAAAGTAAAACGTGAAATTGCTGAACATTTTGAAAAAAATCCAGTTAAGGTTGTCACTCCAACAACAAATAAAGACGTGACACCAAAGAAAGCTGTACAAAAACAAACAAATAAACAAACAAATGGGCGTAATGTTGGAAAGCAACAGCGTAAATAGTTATCAAAAAAGAACTGACAATGTGATGTCAGTTCTTTTTTTCTTGATTAATATGATTCATATGATCAATTATTTGAGATAAAATACTTTTTACATGATTATCATCTAAAGAGTAAACAACAGTCTTTCCTTCTTTTCTAGATTTCACTAAATGATTTTCCCTTAGAAGTTTTAATTGATGAGACACAGCAGATTGTTCCATCTCAAGATACTCTGTAATAGCAGACACATTCATTTCTGTCTCTGACAATGCTAATAATATCTTTAACCTTGTCGCATCACCAATTGTTTTAAAAAGCTTACTTGTTTCTTGAATCGTCTCTTGATTTAAATATCTCATGTTGATTCCCCCTGCCAACTTTCACGTTTATTCTATATAGGCTGCAAGTGATGATTCAAGCATAGATAGTTTTTTTTCTGTGACGTCTTTTGATTTGCCAACTATTCCCATGTAAAATTTAATCTTTGGTTCTGTACCAGATGGTCTGACGGCAATCCAGCTTCCATCTTCTAAAAAGAATTTCAACACATTTGCTGAAGGTAATGTTAGTGTTTCTGTTGTACCATCTTGCTTGTGACGTGTTTGAGTTAAATAATCTTCCACATAACTCACAGCTAATTCTCCAAACATATTAGGTAATTCTTGACGAATTGAGTTAATTATATCTTGAATTTCTTTTAATCCTTCAACACCTTGTTTTGTTAAAGATATCGTCTTTTCTTCAAAGAAACCAAATTCTGTATAAATCTCTTGTAAGCCATCATATAGAGTTTGTTCTTTTTCTCTATAGTAAGTAGCAATTTCAGCTAATAGAACCAGTGTCTGAATAGCATCTTTATCGCGAACAAATGGTTTAATTAAGTAACCATAACTCTCTTCAAAACCAAACATAAACGTATATTCTTTTGTCTCTTCATATTGTTTAATTTTTTCTGCAATAAATTTAAACCCAGTTAAGACACTTTCCATTTTGACCTTATATTTTTGGCAAATAGCCGTTGGTAGCTCACTTGATACGATAGATTTTAGGACAACAGCATTTTTTGGTAGTTCTTCATTATCTGCTTTTTGAGATAGGATGTAATGAATCATAACACTTGCTAGTTGATTACCTGATAACACTTCATAATCACCATTAGGCATACGAACAGCTGCTGCCAAACGATCTGCATCTGGATCGGTTGCAACTAAAACATCTGCCCCGTTTTGTTTTCCTAATGAAATCGCATATTCAAAGGCATTTTTTTCCTCAGGATTAGGAGAATCGACTGTTGAAAAATTAGGATCTGCAATAGCTTGTTCCTCAACTAAGGCAACATTTGTAAACCCAGCTTCTAGTAGTGCCTTCTCACCTAACATTTTCCCAGTACCATGTAGTGGTGTAAAGACCATATTTAGTTGCTTACCACTTCGCTTAATCATTTCATTGTTAATTGTAACTGTTTTTAATTGATCCAAATACAAGTCATCAATGTCTTCACCAATCATTTTAATAAAGTCTTTTGATTCTGTAATAGGTAAGGTTTTAATATTTAATGGGTTTTCAATACTACGAACATATTTAATCACTTCATCTGCATCATGAGGTGGCATTTGCCCTCCATCAGCACCATATACTTTAAAACCATTGTATTCTGCTGGATTATGGCTAGCTGTAATCATAATACCTGCTATACAATGAAGTTCTCTGACTGTAAATGACAACTCTGGTGTTGGTCTTAGATTTTCAAATATGTAAGATTTAATACCGTGAGCTGCCAAAACACGTCCTGATTCCATTGCAAATTCAGATGATTGATGTCTAGAGTCATAAGCGATTGCAACACCTCTTTTTTTAGCCTCTTCTCCTTGATTTTCAATAAAACGTGCTAAACCTTCAGCTGCTTGCCTAACTGTATAAATATTCATACGATTAATACCTGCGCCTAATTTCCCTCGCATGCCTGCTGTTCCAAATTCTAAAGGCGCATAAAAAGCATCTTCTAGCTCTGTTTGATTATCTACTAAACTAACTAAATTTTCTCTAACCATTGGAGAAAGGTTATCATAATCTAACCACTCCTTATATGTTGTTTGCCATTCCATATAATTACACCTCAATTTTCAATTTATAACACTATTGTATCATTTTTAAGCGCTTTTTCCTAAAGAAAAAAGAGGATGAACAAAAAGTCCATCCTCTTTATTGTATAAATATATCTTTATAACAAAACACTTGTAAATCAGTTAATCCTCTAGGCTTGTTATATATTTATAAACTTCTTGACCAGCAATACTACCATCTCCAACGGCTGTTGCAATTTGTCTTAATACAGTATCACGAACATCACCAATAGCATAGATACCAGGTAAGCGTGTTTCCATATGATTGTTTGTTTGAATCCAACCTTCTTCATTAGTAATAGATAAATCCTTAGCAAATTCTGTTAATGGATCTAATCCTATATAGATAAATACACCATCAGCTAAGAAGTTTTCTACCTCACCTGTTTGAGTATCTTTTAATTGGACCGACTGAACTTTAACATCATCTCCTTCAATAGCAACAGGTACTTTATTCCACTGAAAGTCAATTTTTTCATTCTTAAAGGCTCTCTCTTGTAAAATCTTTTGTGCTCTGAGTTCATCACGTCGGTGAACAATGGTCACTCTACTAGCAAATTGTGTTAAATAAAGACCTTCTTCAACTGCTGAATCTCCCCCACCAATAACAACTAAGTGGCGATCCTTGAAAAAAGCACCATCACAGACTGCACAATAAGAGACACCACGACCAGAGTACTCCTCTTCACCGGGAATGCCAATTTTTCTATGATCGCTACCACTAGCAATAATAACAGCCTTAGCTTCATACGTAGCATCATCACAAATCACCTTTTTAACTGCTCCGTGATCTTCAATTGAAATAACATTTCCATAAGCATGCTCTGCTCCAAAATTAGATGAATTTTCATACATACTCATAGCAAGATCTGGGCCTGTGACAAGTCCAACACCTGGATAGTTTTCAACATCTGCTGTATTCATCAGCTGACCTCCTGGTGCACCTCTTTCAATAACTAAAACAGATAAATCTGAGCGTGAAGCATATAGTGCTGCAGTCATGCCTCCTGGTCCTGAACCAATAATAATAACGTCTTTCATACTAATCCTCCAAATCATTTAACTAACCTTACTTTAACTTGTAAATTCCTTATTGTCCATTCATTCGTCTTCATGTAGAATGGTCATATGTGACGTCACTCTTTTCATTCCTTCTTCCATAAATAAATAAAACATAAAAGAAGAATAAAAATTAAAAAATTATTTAAATTACCCTTTTCTCTAGTCAATTTGCTTAAAAAGTGGTAGCGTATATAAAGTGTGACAAGCCATATGAAAGTAAATGAGTAAAGGATGTAACTATGAAACGTAGAGATTATCAACAACAGAGTAATTTTAATTATGCCTTATTGTTACCCATTTTTTTAATGTTACTTCTTAGCATTTGGTTACAATATTGGGTTGGTTATTATGATGATAATAACCCCCTTAAACAAGCTGGTAAGCAGGTTATATTTGTTCTTGTCGGAACAGTTTGTATGTTTGGGGTTAAATATATAAGAAGAGATATTATATGGAAAGCTGTCCCTTGGTTTTACTTATTTTCTTTATTACTAATGGGTTCTTTGTATTTTTTCTATGATGTTCATATGTATGACATCACAGGAACAAAAAGATGGTTAGATATCTTTGGTATCCAGTTCCAACCTTCTGAGCTTGCAAAAACAGCTTATATCTTATTTATATCAAAAGAACTCGTCAAGTATAACCAGAAAAGAGAAGGAAAAACGATTAAAACAGATTTAAAAATGATTGGTTGGCTAGCTATTGTGAGTGCCCCTTTATTCTTTTTAATGTTTGTTCAAAAAGATTTTGGAACAAGTTTAGTATTTATTACCGTACTAGGAGCATTAATTATTGCCTCAGGTATTAACTGGCGAATTGTAGCTGTTCTTTTTGCTATTTTAGGTGTCATTGGTGGCAGCTTAATATTTTTAGTATTTACCGAGTCCGGTCAAGCCATTCTCTCCTCTTTACACTTTAAAGAGTACCAGTTAAACCGCGTTAGAGCTTGGGTCGACCCGTTTGAGTATGCAGGTACTATTGCCTATCAGCAAGTACAAGGACTACTAGCTATTGGTTCTGGTGGGATGTTTGGTAAAGGGACAACAGGCGTACAAGTTTACGTGCCTGTTCGTGAATCAGATATGATTTTCACTTTTGTAGGTGAAGCTTATGGATTCATCGGAGCAACTGCTGTCATCTTACTTTACTTCTACTTATTTTTCCAAATCTTCTTTACCGGAATCAAAAGTAACTCAACATTTAATATTTATATTTGTGTAGGGATTGTCTTTATGTTAGTTTTCCAAACCTTTGAAAATATTGGTGCTTCAATTGGATTACTACCCCTAACAGGTATCCCTCTTCCCTTCCTTAGTCAAGGAGGAACGGCATTAGTATCTACTATGCTAGCTTTTGGATTAATTTTTGGTATGGATACAACAAAAACGGAACATGGTTAATCCCATTTTCCGTTTTTTTATTACCATTATCTTTTTAGATAAACAGCATAGTCATAAGGATATATTGATTCTTGTCGTACTATATCAATTCCTAAAATTAATTCTGCGTTATCCCATTCTTTTAGTACATCAGGAAGTTTTACTGGTTGATTAGCCCACTCACAAATAATAAGTGCCTCTTGTCCTTTAAGCTTCCTCTTGTAAATAATCATATTATCACTAGATTCAATAAATTCCACTTGAGCATTAGCAAATAAGTCATCTTGTTTCAATGAAAATAATTCTTGATAATGAGTTAAAATACCATCTTCACTTGCAAGTTGGTCACTAACATTAAAGACTGCTTCTTTATTTTCCCCAATTCAATTATTTGTCTGATTAGATTCGCTTTCCCACTGCATAAATCCTCGACTTGCTTCCTTATTTTGTGCCGTAATTCTCTCCATCGCCTCATGATGCTCCCAGCCGCGTTCAATTAAGTAATCATACTGACACCTTGTTATATCATCATAAAATGTATTCACATCATCAATTTCTAAATTCTTCATTCCAATTTCTTCATTCCAATTTCTTCTCCGTAAAGAATCACAGGAATCCCTCGTAATAAATACATACCTGTAGACAATGGTTTGATGCTTTTGACTCTTAGTTTTCCTGTCTGGCCAAATCTTGAAACAAGTCTTGGCATGTCATGATTATTCCAATATAAACTTGGTAATTCATCATTATCTAGCTCTGTCTGCCATGCTTTTAAGCGACCTTTGATACCTTTAACATCTATTACTTTTTTAGTTAATCCTAAGTCTAACTCCTCTTCATTAATATCTAATTTATCTTGAATATGATCAAAAGATATTACCGCATCACATAAATTAGGACCTAAATAAGATTTTGCTAATACTGGTGTGGCTGATGCTGCTTCCCCAAGGATAAAAAGAGAAGGTTTTCGCTTTTTTAGAGCTTCAATAAATTCTTCTAAATATATGGAAACTTCAGGTAAATTAGCATAATATTCCTCTGCAATTAATGTTTTTTCAGGATCTTCTTTAACTATTAGTGAAAAATCTGCTTTTTTCATATGAATGAAAGCATCTAATCTAAAGCCATCGACCCCTTTTTCTAACCAAAATAAAGCGACATTTAGCATGGCTTCTCTAACTTTAGGATTATCCCAATTTAAGTCTGGCATCTCTTTATCAAATAGATGAAAGTAAACTTGATTAAAATATGGTTCTCTCTCCCATACTGGTCCACCAAAAAAAGAAGCCCAATTATTTGGCAGTTCATTTCCCTCCTTTAAATCTTCCCAAAGATAAAAATCTCGGTACAAACTATTCTTATCTTCTGTGGCTGAAATAAACCATGGATGTTTACTAGATGTATGATTTAATACTAAGTCAAACATGATTTTTAGACCGCGTTGATGTGCTTGTTTTATTAATACCTCAACGTCTCTCATACTCCCAAAAATGGGATCAATACTTTCATAATCTGACACATCATACCCATTATCTATTTGAGGGGATAAAAATATAGGGTTTAACCAAATGGTTGTCACACCGATTTGTTTGATGTAGTCTAAAGATTCGATCACACCACGTAAATCACCAATACCACTATGTGAACTATCTTTAAAACTTTTTGGATAAATTTGATAAATAATTTCTTTACTTTTTATTGAGTCTGACATACATTTACCTCCTAGTTCATTCTTTAATCATAGTGTAGGAGATAGGTTCAAAAAGGACAACCTTTCTTTTCTTGTTAGCGATAACAAAATATAAAAAAGATAGCTAGAAACTGATATCTAAAACAGTCTCTAGCTATCTTGTACTATCTCGCTTAATTAAAGTCGGTTCAAAAATTTTAAACCCCTGTTCTTCTCCCCTCTGATTAATTTTATCTAGCAACAAGCTAGCACAAGCCTGTCCCATCTCTAAAACTGGTTGTTTGATAGTTGATAGTCTGGGGTAAGCCACTTGGTCCAAAAAGACACCATCATAACCAATAACTCCAAAATCATCTGGAATGATACAATCTTGACTTAACAAACCTCTTTCTATTCCAATGGCTAAACGGTCACTGGCACAAACAAAAGCCGTATTTTTAGGAAATTTCCCTTTATTACTCTCAATAAAACACCTAGCATAGCGAGAACAATTTTCAAATTTATAAATAACAGGCTCTAAATGATGTTTCTTCATCATTTTTAAATAACCCTTCTCTCTAGAACACTCAAATGGTTCATCAACATCAATCCCTATAAACACAATATGTTCATATCCTAAGCTGATAACATACTCTGTTGATAACTCAACACCTTTTTGATTATCTGTGTCAACATAATCATATCCTAATTTATTTTCTCCAAACAAAATAAATGGTTTATCTAAATCTTTTATCCATAAAAAATCAGACTTCCGCATACCTGTGATAATCAATCCATCACTTTGTCCAGTATCAATACTGTTTTCTGTCAACAACTGTAAGGAATAGTGATGTTTATCTAATTCTCTTGAAATCCCCATAAGCAAAGACATAAAATAAGGCTCAGTTGTATCCATCTCTTCTAAGATAAAAAAATTAATAACTTGACTTCGGTTATTAGCAAGCGCCTTTGCGGCTATATTAGGACGATAATTAAGCTCTTTCATCGCTTGAAATACTAATTCTTTTAACTCATCTGTCACTTTTTCTGGATGATTTAAAACTCGTGATACAGTCATTTTTGATACATTAGCTTTTTTTGCTACATCTGTTAGTGTTGCCAAGCACATCACTCCTATTACGGTGTCACACTATTTTTTATTTCATTAATTAATTCTTTTAATGATAATTTACCTCTAAAATTAAATAAAGTTAACGCAATATTTATCCCAATTAAGCCACTGGTAACGATAAAAACGGTACTATAATCTGATCGGTTAGCCACTAATGATCCTAGAAGTGGTCCTGCCACTTGACCAAAGTTAGTGAACATTTGATTAAAACTAAATATTCGACTCACTCCATTAGCTGGGGTAAGCTTACTAATTAGAGAATTAACAGAAGGCATAAGCGCTCCCGTTGAAAAACCTAATAAAAATCTTAACACACCTAATTGAAAGGGTGTTTTGATAAATCCCATAGGTAATATACAAAGAAAAGATAGAGATAAACCAAAAATTAACACATATTGATTACCGAATTTATCTCCTAATTTACCTAATAAGGGAGCTGATATAAAAGTTGAAAAACCAGCGATTGATACAATTAAGCCACTAACAAATAAAATATTATCGTTTTGACCACCTAATTGTCTGATATAAAGAGTTAGAATTGGACTAATAGTTGTCATACCAATTTGAATAATAAAAGTAGTTAGTAACAAACCAAACAGCAGCCTAGGTTGTTTGATGCTCTTTAGCATCTCCTTGGTTGGCATAACCTCAGCCCGTTCAATCGGTGTAAAATCTTCCTTAACAAAAAACATAGTTAAAATCGTATTAATTAATAAAATGACACCCGTTACAATAAATACATTTCTAATTCCAACGGTCTGTGCCAAAAAACCACCTAAAGATGGCCCTATCAAACTACCTGCCACAGCACCAGTTGCTAACGTACCTAATGCCCAACCACTCTTATCTTTTGGAGCTTGTGAGGCAATCATAGCAGTAGCATTAGGAACATAACCTGATAATAATCCATTAAAAAAACGCATAACCAGCAACCAAAAAACGTTAGGAACAAAAGCAAGCGAGCCCATAGTAATCGTCATACCAGCTGCTGCTCTAACCATCATTAATTTACGACCTCTTCTATCTGCCATATTCCCCCATAAAGGAGCAACTAAGGCTGCTGAAAGAGCAGTGATACTAATTGATAATCCAGCATAAAACTCTACTTTATTTTGCGGAGCTCCTAGTTCTTCTATATATATCGGGATAAAGGGCATAACTAAACTAAAGCTGACTCCTGTAAAAAAACAACCGAGCCAAGCAATATACATATTTCGTTTCCAATCAATCTCCATGAACAACAACGACATCCTTTTCTAATTAACATTTCTCTTACTCAGCTGATAGTTCTTCCAGTATATATTTAATTTCTAAATTAAAATCATGGGTTGATTTAGAAATATCCTCTCCTACCAAAGAGAGATTAGAATCCTCTAAAGTCTCTTTTAGGCCATTTAGCTGATCGACTAACCTATTAGACTCAGATAACACATCTTCAAAGACTTTGATTTCTTGAGTGTTAAGACTTACTTTTAAAGAGTTTTCTCTATATGTTTGAATTAAGTCTTTTAATTCTATCGAATGACTTCTTTTTTCCATCTCTATCACCTCTTAATTATCATACGCTAAATTCTACAAGATTTCTATTGTTATCAACTCATTCACCAAAAAATACCTATCAGTAGAATAGAATCACTGATAGGTATTTTCATTAAATATATTTAACCTGCTACATAGTGGCTAAAACGATAAAATTAATTACAAACAATCCAGTAACAACCCATAAGACTGGAGAAACTTCTTTGAATTTACCTTTTACAACTTTCACAATCACATAAAAGATAAATCCTGCTGCAATACCATAAGAAATACTATAAGCAAGACCCATGAATATCGAAGTAAAAAAGGCTGGGATGGCATCTTCTAGATTAGTCCATTCGATTTCTTTAAATGAAGCCATCATCATAATTCCTACAATAATCAAAGCTGGCGCTGTCGCTTGGGCAGGTACAACACCTACAACTGGTGATAGGAAGCTACTTAATAAAAACATAATAGCAACTACAACACTAGTTAAACCTGTTCTACCACCAACACTAATACCAGCAGCACTTTCTACATAGGTCGTGACATTACTTGTTCCAACCACTGCCCCTACACTAGTTGCAATGGCATCTGAGAATAATGCCTTGTACATTTTAGATTGAATCCCTTTATTTTCTTTTACAGATTCTTCATCAGCTTGAGAGAAAATACCAGTTCGTCTACCTGTACCAATAAATGTTCCAATTGTATCAAAAATATCAGATAGACTAAATGCCAATATGGTTAATAACACTTGTGGTATTTTTTCTACGTCTGAGAAAAGTGAGGGCATACCATTTGGACCAAAAGCTGCACCAAACGTCACGCCTAACTCTTTAAAAGAATTCCCTAAAGAATTTTGTTCAAAATTAATGCTACTTAAATCAACAACACCCATTGGAATAGCAAGAATTGTTGTTGCAATGATCCCAATCAAAATACCACCTTTGACATTTTTTATCACTAAAATAGTTGTTATGATAATACCTATCAAAGCTAAAATGATAGCTGGATTATTAAAGTTAGCTAAAGCAGGTACAATACCACCATTTGATACGACGTTAATAGCTTTATCTCCATCAACTGTAGAAGAAACAATTGTGTTTTGATCTGATGTAAATTGTAATAGTCCTGCATTTTTAATGCCGACATAGGCTATAAAAATACCAATACCACCACCAATAGCATGTTGTAAACTGATGGGGATTGACTGAATTATTAGTTTTCTAAGCTTTGTAATGGTAATAACAATGTTGATAATACCACAAATAAATACCATAGCTAAACCTTGTTCCCAAGAATATCCCAACCCCATCACTACTGTAAAAGTAAAGAAAGCATTAAGTCCCATACCTGGAGCTTGAGCATAAGGGACATTAGCAAATAATCCCATAATTAATGTTCCTACTGCTGAGGAGATAATAGTTGCTAAAAAGACCGCTTGAAAAGGCATCCCTGAAAGCGAGAGAATTGATGGGTTAACGAATAAAATATAACTCATTGCAAAAAAGGTCGTGAGCCCTGCCATTATTTCTGTTGATACTGTTGTTCCATTTTCTTTTAACTTAAAAAACTTTTCCATTTCTTAACAATACATCCTCTCAATTTATCATTTGTTCGTTTCCTAACAAATTTGATTATAGCTATCCTAATTAAATAAATCAACAAAAAAATGAATTTTAATTTAAAAAATCATTTTAATGTTCGTTTTTATTTAAAACAAAAAGAAAAACACTCATGAATGAGTGTTTTAATATTATTTTATAATATCTCCAAGAATACCATCTGTAACTTCTACTAAATAACTTGGGTCTATCACTAATTGCAAACCCCGTTTACCAGCTGATACCCTTACTTCACTTAGAGACAACATATTCTCAAAGTAAAAAGTAGGGAATTTCTTTTTCATACCAATCGGTGAACAGCCACCGTGAACATAACCTGTTAAAGATTCTAACTCTTTCATCGGTAGCATATCTACTTTTTTATTCCCACTTATTTTAGCTAATTTTTTTAAATCTAGAGTAGCATCACCAGGAATAACGGCAACAAGATAAGGTGTTGTAGTTCCTGTTAAAACTAAGGTTTTATATATTTCATCTGGAGCAACCCCTAAATCACGTGCTGCATCAACAGCACTAAGTGTCTCCTCATCCCACCGATACTCAGTGGTATGAAAAACAATCTGTTGAGCTTCTAGATGACGTATAGCATTTGTTTTAATTTTTTTCTTAGCCATTATCATCGCCCTCTTGGTTTTGACAAGCCAATAACATCCATCCCTTTTCTAAGAGGTCCTATGGGTAGTTGCCCTGGGGCTGACATGTGTTTGCCATTTGATGCATATGTAATACTTGAGCCAAATAATTCCCCAGTCAACCTAGTTAAACGACCAATATCTCCCATACCTATTAAAGTAAATGTTAAATCTGGTTTTGTAGTTTGAATATGGTTTGAGACATCCAATATTCTTAAAACATCACTCATGTCGTGAGGCATCACAGCTAGTTTACAAATATCAGCACCAAATTCACGCATCTCATAAATTGTTTCTAGCATCTCTTGATTAGAAGGTGTTTTACCACCATCATGGTTTGACATCAAGACTTTCACATCATGTAATTTGGCAAAGTCCTGTACATCTGATTCTTTTTTTAATAACATTTCAAATTCTAAATCTACAATATCAACAAGTCCAGTTTCCATCATAACTTTATTTAATTCAAAATAATAATCCAAGTCAATACTTTGTCCCCCTCCTTCTTGAAGAGTTCTAAAAGTAAAAATCAAAGGTTTTTCTTCAATGGCATAACGAATAAAATAAGCTGCTTTTTTCATGAAATGTGGATCGTTTACATACATAAAATAGTCAGCACGCCACTCTATCATATCACAATCAAGCGCATTTAAACGCATCGCCTCTGCAAATAACTCCTCAAAATTTCTCGCTATTAGAGAAACACATACTTTGGGCTCATTTTCACCTAATGTAAGGTTTCTTAGTTTTAATCTTGACATCCTACTCCCACCTATCACTCATAAATTACGACTACTTAATATTATAAAATAAGACTTTTAAATAATTTGCTTCTTTGAATGTATCTGACACTTTAAAGTCAGTAGGCAAGTGATATTTAGCACTTAAGGAAAATGTTCTTCCTGTTTCTTTAATACCATTTTCTACCATGCTTCTAAATTTATCCATAGATACATTAGCAGCATTTGTTGATGCTATGAGTAAACCATTTTGTTTGACTAGTTGAGCTGCTTCATAAGTTAGTTTACCATAATCTTTGGCGACTGAAAAAGTTCGTTTTTTATTTCGCGCAAAACTCGGTGGGTCCATCACTACTATATCAAATGTCATCTCTTTTCTTAAAGCATATTTGAAATAATCAAAAACATCCATCACTATAATAGCTTGTTTGTCTCCATCAATACCGTTTACCTCAAATTGTTCCTTCGTTTTTTCTAAGCTTCGTTTAGCTAAGTCAACACTCGTTGTATGTGTTGCACCACCATAAGCAGCTGCAACTGAAAAAGCCCCTGTATAGCTAAATGTGTTAAGTAACGTCTTACCTGTACTCAAACCTTCTGATAGCTCACGCCTCACATCACGTTGATCTAAAAAGATACCTGTCATCAGTCCTTCATTTAAGTAAGTTGCATAATTAATATTGTTTTCTTTAACAATCAAAGGCTCAGGTGCTTTTTCACCCCATAAAAAAGAAGAGTCTTGTAAACCATCTTTTTTAAATCTTACTTTTTCATAAATACCAATAGCGGGAATGCCTGATTGCTGTAAGGCTTTTAAAATCTCATGTTTTAAACCATAAATCGTTTCGTTATACCAAGATATAACTAAATAACCATCATACCAATCAATCGTCATGCCTCCCAAACCATCCCCTTCACCATTAAATAAGCGAAAAGCTGTAGTACTTTCATCTAAGAAAAATGATTGACGTTCTTGTTTTGCTTCATTAAATAGTTTACTAAAAAAAGCTGGTTTTAATGGCTGGTTTTCTTTAAAACTAATCAACCAACCTATCCCCTTATTTTGTTTCCCTAAATAACCATATCCAATAAATTCCTCGTTTTGAGTATAAAAACTTACCCAACCCTTTGGTAACTCTTTTGGATATGTGACTAAGTCTATATCCTGAATCAAGGGGTAGTCTTTTCTATATTTTTTCACACTTGCTTGTTTTATCTTTATTTTTTCCATTTAGTCAATCCCTCTGAATAAATCTATACATATACTACTACACTATATCAGTTTTTTTTCGTCTTGGCTAAGTTTTCATTAATTAAATTTACCTTTTTTCATAAAAATTCACACTTTTTACTTCTTTCTTCAATTGACATGCCTTTACTGAAACGGTATTATATGATATGAAGCTTTCGGCTAGATTTAGCCTCTTTGTCTTGTTATAGAAAGGATGTTTTTAATTGAAACATAAATATAATACAAATTGGATTAATACGAGAATGGGATTTTTCACCTTAATGGTCATCTTGTTCTGGATTAAAAGTTTATTTGCTTATTCTATTGATTTTAACTTAAATATTGAGTCAACTTTTCAACAATTTATTCTTTTTATTAGTCCTGTTGCAACAACTATCTTTTTATTCTCTGCGGCTTTATATATTAAAAGCCCTAAAAAATCATACATTACTTTAGTCGTGATTTCAGCTCTAACAACGTTACTGCTCTTTTCAAACATTGTGTATTACAGAGAATTTACAGATTTTATTACAGTTAATACTATGCTTGGAGCTGGTAAGGTATCATCTGGTCTTGGAGAGAGTGCTCTTCGTATGTTCAGGCCATATGATGTATTATACTGGTCAGATACTATTGTGATTATCATTTTACTTGCTACTAAAAAGATAAAAATTGATGAAAAACCAGTTAAAGCAAGATCTGCTTTTGCTGTCACAAGTTTTTCTGTTCTACTTTTTTCAGCAAACTTAACATTAGCTGAAACAGATCGTCCTGAACTTTTAAAAAGGACATTCTCAAGAGATCACATTGTAAAATATTTAGGTATGAATGCCTTCACCGTTTATGATGGTGTTCAAACATATCACGCTAACCAGCGACGTGCTCAGGCAAGTGAAAGTGATTTGGTAGATGTTCAAAACTACGTTAAAGAGCATCACACCTCACCTAATGATGATACATTTGGAATAGCTAAAGGAAAAAATGTGATTTATGTTCATCTAGAGAGTTTCCAACAATTTTTAATTGATTATAAGTTAAAAGATGAAGAAGGCGTGGAGCATGAAGTCACACCATTTTTAAACAGTTTATATCATTCAAATGATACATTTAGCTATGACAATGCTTTCCATCAAGTTGGTTCTGGTAAAACAAGTGATGCTGAAACCTTACTTGAAAATTCATTCTTTGGACTTGGTCAAGGTCCTTTATTTTCTCAATTAGGTGATAAAAATAGTTTCCAATCAGCTCCAGCCATTTTAGGACAAACTCAAGGTTATACAAGTGCTGTGTTCCATGGTAATGGCGGCTCATTTTGGAATAGAAATGAAACGTATAAACATATTGGCTATGACTATTTCTTTGATGCTAGTTATTATGATGTTAACGAGGAAAACTCTTTCCAATATGGTTTACATGACAAGCCATTTTTAGCACAGTCCGTTCAATATTTAGAGCATCTACAACAGCCTTTTTACTCTAAATTTATTTTAGTTACAAATCATTACCCATATTCACAATTTAAAGATGATAATGCTGGGTTTCCGATTGCTAAAACACCAGATACAACAATCAATGGTTATTTTGCTACTGCAAACTATTTAGATCAAGCTGTTGAAGAATTATTTACTTACTTAAAACAAACTGGCGTGTATGATGATTCTATCATTGTTTTATATGGTGATCATTACGGAATTTCTAACTCTCGTAATAAGTATTTAGCTGACTTACTTGGTAAATCAAAGGATGATTGGACAGAGTGGGATGATGCACAACTACAACGTGTCCCTGTGATGTTTCATATTCCTGGTCAAGAAAAAGGTGGCATTTCTCACACTTATGGTGGTCAAGTTGATGTATTACCTACTCTACTACACTTATTAGGTATTGAAACAGATAATTATATTCAACTTGGACAAGATTTCACATCTAAAGATAAAGATCAAATTGTTGTCTTTAGAAATGGGCATATTGTCACACCTGTCTATACAATTCTTGGACCTAATGTTTATGATACTAAAACAGGTGAATTATTAGAAGATTTAACTCAAAAACAAATAGACGATATTGCTGATATTAAAGAAAAAGCTGGTACTCAACTTAACATGTCTGATGCCTTAACTAATGGAGATTTACTAAGGTTCTACACAGAAAGTGGTCTACAGCCCGTCGACCCAACACAATATGATTATAAGGATGCTGTTGAGAAGATTACTAAAATTGAAGAAGATAAAGATAGTGATTCTACAAGTATCTATTCACAAAATGGTAACAAATCAACCGTTGATATTTTCGAAACAAAAACATATAAGCAATACCAAGAACAAGAAGAAGCTAAACAAAAAGAACAAGATAAAAAATAAACTAAAAGTCACTATTCGAATGTTGAATAGTGACTTTTGTTTGCTATCAGTATTCATACTAAGTAGAAACAGATTGTCCTTAAAAATAACCTGACTTTTTATGGCTAATTTCATAACCATCTTATATAATAAACCCACCTCAATTAAGGATTATTAATATGGATATCTCTAAAACCATTAAACGACAACGAAAAAAACAGACTCAAACCCAAGAAGAGCTAGCAAATAACATTTGTATTTCTAAAAAGACAGTTTCAAACGGGGAAAACAATACCTGATTTATACAATCGCCGATTGTAAAATTAAGCTAGACAAATAAAAAAATCATTTGTGATACACTCAAATTGTCCAAATTGTATTTCCGACGAAAGAAAACAAGGAGAGTGATCACAAATGACCTATATACATCTTACTACAGACGAGCTTGTTTTAATAGAATCTTATTATCACCAAGCTAAAAAAGTTAAACATGTTGCTGATACTTTAAAAAGATCAAGACTCTAAATTGCAACATTAAGTTAGCCACTCTGGTAAAAATATCTAAATATCAGTGTTATTTTATTGAACCCCTTACTTACCAACATGTTTCGATCTTTAGATTTTGAATTTCTTCTAAAAATAATGTTGCTGGTTGTCTATAGTCTAAAATTTTACGCGGCAAAAGATTAACTTTTTCAGTAGCCAGTTGTATGAACTGCTTTGAGTAGTGACAGATAGGCGTTCCTTTCGGAACAAATTGCCGTAATAAACCATTATGTCTTTCGTTTGTTCCTCGTTCCCAAGATGAATAAGGGTGAGCAAAGTAGATATCAGTCATTTGTTGCAGAGTATCATCAAGTGAGCTAAATTCACTGCCATTATCAGCAATAATCGATTGAAATATGCTACTAAATCGGGCTCTTCCAAACTCATATTTTAACTGTTTAATAGCGTAACTAACAGACTCTTCAGTATGATCATCTAGAACAACAGTAATCATGTAGCGAGTTTTTCTTTCAACAAGTGTAAGTAGAGCATTATCATCTTTAGATTTTGAACCAATGACACTGTCTATTTCCCAATGACCAAACTCTTGTCTAGAATCAATTTTGCTAGGTCGTTCATCAATTGATTTTCCAAGAGCTTTTTTATGCTGACGACTTCTTTTCTTTTTAGGTGATAGTCTAACTTTCATCTTGAGGTGATGATTTCTGACTGGTAAAAAACCTTTATCAATATAGTTATAAAGTGTCTTAGTAGAAACAATAGGTTTATCCCAAGTCCCTAAAGACTTGATAAAGCCAACAATTGCATCTGGTGACCAATTAAAGTCTATCATTTGTTTACAAGCATAATTAATAAAATCAACAGCACTAACTAGCTTAGATTTCGAACCACAGTGTTTCCTGTTTTCTATGTATTTAGCTTGCCCCGTATCAGCAAAATAGAGTTGTTTAGGTTTCTTATTTTCTTTGATTTGCGTGGTCGTTCCTCGTTTAAGCTCATTACTTATTGTTTGATGGTGTCGGCCTAATCGTCTACCAATTTCTCTATTAGAGTCTCCCATATTATGCCAAACTTCAATAAGCTGCCTTTCCTTTAAGGAAAGATGTTTATAACTAGATGTCTTTGTGTTATTCTTAATTTTCACCATGATAAAAATTCCTTTCGTTGTTGGGTAGTTACTTCAATGATACACGAATTTTTACCATGGTGTTTTTTTATTATTTTAGAGTGGCTAACTTGATTTTACAACTAAGCCATTAAAAAGAGTATCTTATGGCTTCAAATCTTTTAGTAATATGAGGATAAGAATTTTTATGATAAACGGCCTTGTCACAATTGAATAACTAAAAAAGATGATGAATTTGAGAAAATTCTCAAATTCATCATCTTCAATATTTGTCTCATCAGTCCGATTTGACAAAGAGCCCGTTTTTTTTTATGTTTTCCTTACTTACTTAAAACAGTCACACATTCAATATGTGTTGTCTGTGGAAACATATCTACAGGTGAGACTACACTTGCAGTGTAACCATGTTCTGCATATAATTTCATGTCTCGTGCTAAAGTACTTGGGTCACAAGAGATATAGATAATTTTTTCTGGATTTAATTCAACAGATTCTGTAATAAATTCTTCTGTTAATCCTTTTCTTGGTGGATCAACAACAATAACATTAAATTTAACTTTTTCTTCTGTCCATTGTTTTAATACGATATCAGCATGACCTACTTCAAAGATAGCATTGTCTACTTTGTTTAATTTTGCATTTCGTTTAGCATCATCAATAGCTTCTGGCACAACATCCACACCATAAACAGTATCTACTTTATCAGCTAGACTTAAACCAATTGTTCCAATACCACAATAAGCATCTAACACGACATCTGTTTTTTTAAGATTAGCTAATTCAATGGCTTTTTCATAGATTTTTTCTGCTTGAACCGTATTGATTTGATAGAATGATTGAGCTGATATACGATATATTTTACCTAGTAATTCATCAGTGATATATTCTCTACCATATAAAACGTAAATTGTATCACCAATAACTTTATTTGTTGCCTTAGGTTGTACATTTTGTAAGACAGAAACGACATCAGGGAACTCATTTTTTAAGTTTTCTACAATATCTTGTAAGTAGAAAATTTTCTTCTTACGTGTTACAAACATTACCATCACTTCACCTGAATAATGCCCACGTCTGATCACAATATTTTTTAAGTGACCAGTATTTTGTTTTTCATCGTAAGGTTTAATATTAAATTCATTTAATTGAGCTTTTAAGAATAATAAAATCTCATCAATTCGCTCATCTTGAATTAAATAGTCTTCCACAACAATTAGATCATGACTATTTTTTCTAAAGAAACCTAACTCTACATCGCCACCCATCATTCGAACTGGAATTTGAGCTTTATTGCGGTAATGAGTTGGATCTGTCATACCGATAGTTGGTGTCACTTCAATATTATCAAAACCACCAATTCTCTTCATAGCTTGTTCCACTTGTTGTTGCTTAAATTCTAATTGACGACTATATTTTATATGATGAAGTGGAGCAATTCCTGTACGGATTAAGTTTTTTTCAACTGATTCAACGCGGTCTTCACTTTTTTCTTCCCAAGATGTAATCTTAGCAAAAGCAAATTTTTTCATCACTTTTAAGATATGAATTTGTACACGCTCGCCTGGAATCCCCTCTTCAATAAAAATTGGAAACCCATCAACTTTGGCTACACCTCGTCCGTCATAAGTTAAATCAACAATCGTAACCGTCATACGTTCATTCTTTTTCACTGGTACATCTCTAAGTTCTTTTTTCATAGTAGCCTCTTTCTTTTTTTAAGCAATCTTTCCATCACCATCTAAATCTTCATTTGTTAATTTCTCAACTTGTTTAATAAATTCTTCTTCTTCTTTTGACACAGCTGATTCTGGAATATCATCAAGATTAGCAAACATTTCGATATGCTGTTTATAATTAGTAAACTGCATAGGAGCATCCCCACCATATTCACCATCTAAATTAATCATCATTCTAAAATCATCATTTATCGTTTCAGCATACAGACTTGACGTTTTCGTGTAAATAACACGAGAATCATTAACGTGTTTACCCCCATTTATCATAAGAGTAATCAAATGCATAATTTCTATCACATTGGCTGTCTTAATAATAATTAAAGAAAATTTTCCATCATCTAGCCTTGCATCAGGTGAAATTTGTTCAAAACCACCAATAGAATTAGTCAATCCTAAGAAAAACATAGATGCTTTACCATCAAAAACTCCATCATCATAAGTCAATTTCATATTAATTGGTTTCACACGAGGTAACATTTCTGCACCCTTAGCTAAGTAAGCTAGATAGCCAAAGACACTCTTTAAATGAGAAGGGACTTCATACGTCAACTCTGTTAGGTAACCACCTGCTGCGATATTCATAAAATAAGTATTGCCAGCTTTACCAATATCTGATTTAATTGTTTGATTTTTTAAGATTACCTCTGCTGCTTTAACTACGTTATCTCTTGGAATATGTAACGCTCTTGCAAAATCATTAGTTGTCCCACCTGGAATAATCGCTAATTTTGGACGATTTTCTAAAGGGGCGATACCATTAATCACTTCATTAATCGTACCATCACCACCTGCTGCAATAATTAAATCAAAACCAGCCATAGCAGCCCTTGTTGCCTCATGTTTAGCAGAGAAATCTTCAGGTGTTGTCGCATAAGCGCTTGTTTCATAACCTGCTTTTTCAATGACCATCAAAATTTCTGCTAAATTTTTCTTCAATGTTTCTTTTCCAGAAGTTGGATTATATATCAGTCTTGCTCTCATAAAATGACTCCTTGTCTGACCCTATTAACGCTTTCCTAGTTCTTCCACTAATAACTTATTCACAACACCAGGATTTGCTTTACCTTTTGTTGCTTTCATAATTTGACCTACTAAGAAACCTACAGCACGGTCTTTTCCATTTTTAAAATCTTCAATTGATTGCTCATTTTGATCTAGTATATCATTAATTATTGGTAATAACTGTGCTGGGTCAGATAATTGAACTAAACCTTTTGCTTCAACGACTTCTTTAGCATTACCACCATTTTCAATTAATTCTTTAAACACTTTTTTAGCAATTTTTGAGCTGATAGTGCCATCTTCAATTAAATTAATCATTCCTGCTAAATTATCAGGTGTTAATTTTGTTTCATTTAGTTCTAATTTTTCGCTATTTAGATAAGCTGATACTTCACCCATTAGCCAGTTTGATGCTTGCTTAGGATCTGCTCCTTCTTTAACTGTATTATCAAAGAAATCTGACATATCACTTGATAAAGTTAGAACCATAGCATCATATTCTGGTAATCCAAGTTCTGACACATAACGCACACGTCTTGCTGCAGGAAGCTCTGGAATAGATTGTCTGATCGCTTCAATCCATTCGTCAGATACTTCAATTTTTGGAAGATCTGGCTCTGGGAAGTAGCGGTAGTCACTTGCACCTTCTTTAACACGCATTAAAATCGTTTGTTTTGTTGCTTCATCATAGCGACGTGTTTCTTGTTGAATAATACCACCTGACATTAATACTTTAGCTTGACGTTTTTCTTCAAAGATTAATCCTTGTTTAACATAATTAAGTGAGTTTAAGTTTTTAAGCTCAGCTTTTGTACCAAACTTTTCCTGTCCGTAAGGTCTTAGAGAAATATTTGCATCACATCTCATTGACCCTTCTTCCATTTTGACATCACTCACACCAGTAAATTGAATAATCGATCTAATGGCCTCAAGGTAAGCATAAGCTTCTTCTGGTGATCTCATGTCTGCTTCTGAAACAATTTCAATCAACGGTGTTCCTTGACGGTTCAAATCAACATACGAATAACCATCTGTTCCATGGATATTTTTACCAGCATCTTCTTCTAAATGAACACGTTCAATACGAATTTTTTTCTTTTTACCTTCAACTTCAATTTCTACCCAACCATCATAACCAATTGGCTCATCATCTTGAGAAATTTGATAGGCTTTTGGATTATCTGGGTAAAAATAATTTTTACGATCAAAATGAGAGTGACGATTAATTTTACAATTTAGAGCTAGTGCTGCACGCATCCCATATTCTACAGCCCCCATATTTAATAGCGGTAAAACACCTGGCATACTAAAATCAATCACATTTGTGTTTGTATTTGGCTCAGCACCAAAATGGGCAGCTGATGTTGAGAAAATTTTTGATTCTGTTTTTAATTCCACATGGATCTCAAGTCCAATGACTGTTTCAAAGTTCATTATGCTCTACCTCCTAAAATCACTGGTTGTTTCTTATGAAAATCTGTTGCTTGTTCAAAGGCAAAAGCTGCTTGATACATCTTTTCTTCTTCAAAATGATTTCCAATTAGTTGAATACCAATTGGCATCCCTTCTGAGAAGCCGCCTGGTAAACTCATTCCTGGAAGTCCAGCTAAGTTAACTGGAATAGTTAGAATATCACGCATATAAGCTGTCACTGGATTATCTACTGATGATTCAAAATCAAAAGCAACTGTTGGTGATACTGGTCCTAAAAGTAAATCGTAGTTATTAAAGACTTCTTTAAAGTCATTCATAATTAACGTACGAACTTGTCCAGCTTTTTTAAAGTAAGCGTCATAATAGCCTGAGCTTAGTGAGAAAGTACCTAACATAATACGACGCTTAACTTCCTCTCCAAAACCTTCAGAACGAGAATTAATGTAAACATCTTCTAAGTTTGATACATTCTCAGAACGATACCCATAACGAATACCATCAAAACGTTGTAAGTTAGATGACGCTTCTGATGAAGCAATAATATAATAAACTTCTACACCATATTTTGAATGTGGTAGACTGACTTCTTCAACAATAGCTCCTAATTTTTCAAACGTTTTAATCGCATCTTTTACTGCATTTTTTGTATCTTCATGAACACCCTCACCCATATATTCTTTTGGAACACCTATACGCATTCCTTTAATATCTTGACCGATTAAAGATGTAAAATCTGGTGTTAAACGACGAGAACTCGTGCTATCTTTTGGATCATGACCTGCAATTGCATTTAAAACTAAAGCATTATCTTCTACAGTACGAGTAATTGGTCCAATTTGATCTAAACTTGATGAGAAGGCAATTAATCCGTAGCGAGAAATTCGTCCATAAGTTGGTTTAACCCCTACAACCCCGTTAAATGCTGCTGGTTGTCTAATACTACCACCAGTATCTGATCCAAGAGCAGCAGGGACTTGTCCAGCTGCTACACTAGCTGCTGAGCCACCAGAGGAGCCACCAGGAACTTTATCTTGGTTCCATGCATTTTTAGTTTTCTTAAAATATGATGTTTCTGTTGCTGAGCCCATAGCAAACTCATCTAAGTTAAGTTTGCCAAGAGAAATAAAGCCTGATTCCTCTAATTTTTCCACTGAAGTAGCAGAATAAATTGGATCAAAATTATAAAGCATTTTACTAGCTGCTGTCGTTAAAACACCTTTTGTAACAATGTTATCTTTAATTCCGATTGGTACACCAGCAAGTGGTTTACTAGCATCACGTCCAGCTTCATCAATTGCTTTAGCTTCTTGTAGAGCTTTATCCTCTGTTAAGGTGATAAATGCTTCTATTTTAGGTTCTGTTTTATCAATTTGTTCAAATGAACTCTTCACCACTTCTTCTGAAGATACTTCACCTGAATTTAATAACTCACTTAATTCTTTAACTGATAATTGATATAATTCTGACATTACGCGCCTGCCTCCCCGTTATCCATAATTGCTGGAACTTTAATATAACCACTTTCTGACTCATGAACATTTTTAAGTAATTCCGCGCGGTCTTCTCCAGCAATACTTTTATCTGATCTAAAAATATTAACCTCTTCTGTGACGTTAGATGTAAAAGGGACACCTGTTGTATCAACTTTTTCTAAATTTTCCATCATATCAATAATTTTTCCTAGTTGGTTAGTCATATTGTCTAACTCAGTATCTGAAAAAGATAACTTTGACAAAGCTGCAACACGTTGTACTTCTTCTTTTGAAATCGCCATTTTCTTAACTCCTCTTTTATCATTTATATCATTTATTTAATTGTCTTTTGACTCATTAAATGCTTCAACCATCTCTTCTTCGCTCCAAACAGTAATACCTAACTCCAGAGCTTTTTCTAATTTACTACCTGCCTCTTCTCCGGCAACAACAATATCAGTTTTCTTAGAAACACTACCTGTTACTTTAGCACCTAATGATTCCATTTTTTCTTTAGCTTCACGGCGATTATAAGTGAATAATTTACCTGTTAAAACAACCGTTTTACCATTAAAAATAGAGTCTACTTGCAAAGTATCAGCCAAGTTTAATCCAAGGTAATCCATATTAACCCCTGCACTAATTAAGGAGTTAATCAATTCTGTTGCTCCTGGTACTAAAAAGTACTTATGGATACTATCAACAATCACCGGTCCAATAGAATCAATTTGATTAATGGACTCTTTTGAGGCACTCATAATATTTGTCATCGTCTTAAATTCTTCAGCAATTAATTTAGCAGCCTTCGCTCCGACATGCTGAATACCTAGACCAAATAACAACTTCTCCAACGAATTCGTTTTACTGGCATTAATTGCTGTTAAAATATTATTGGCTGATTTTTCTTTGATTTTATCCAATTGGAGTAAATCAGACTCTGTTAAATAGTATAAATCAGAAACCTGTTTTATGAAACCTTTATCGTAAAGTTGTTCTAAAACTTTCGGTCCCAAACCATCGATATTCATGGCATTACGAGACACAAAGTGATTGAGTCCTTCTTTGATTTGTGCAGGACATAAGGGGTTCATGCAACGAATAGCCACTTCTGATTCAATTTTCTCTAAGACTGAATCACAAACTGGACAATGAGTTGGCTCTGGATATGCTCTAGAGTCTTTTGGACGCTTATCTAGTACAACTCTTGTTACCTCTGGAATAATATCCCCTGCTTTATGAACCATAACAGTATCCAACAAACGAATATCCTTTTCTTTAATCAAATCATAGTTATGCAAACTAGCTCTAGCAACACTTGTACCAGCTAATTGAACAGAGTCCATAATAGCTGTTGGTGTCACGACACCAGTTCTTCCTACCGTCCATTCAATATCACGAATCACTGTTTCAGCTTCTTCAGCTGGAAATTTATAAGCAATAGCCCATTTTGGTGCCTTCACTGTAAAACCTAATTCTTCTTGGGCACTAAACTCATTGACTTTTATCACAATCCCATCAATTTCATAATCAAGAGAGTGACGCTTATCACGAAACTCTTCAATATATGCCCAAACTTCATCAATGTTTTGACATAGTTGTCTTCTATGATTTGTTTTAAATCCATGATTATCTAAAAAATCAAGGGCTTGAGCTTGACTAGTTAAACCAAATTGCTCAGGGTTTGCAATCGTATAAATAAAGGTACTTAATTGTCTTTTAGCTGTTACTTTAGAGTCTAATTGTCGTAAACTACCAGCTGCGGCATTTCTTGGATTAGCAAAAACAGCTTCACCTTCTAAATCTCTTCTTTCATTTAATGAAGCAAAAGATGCTTTTGGCATAAAACACTCCCCGCGGACATCAATAGTTAAATCAGCTTCTAGGGATAAAGGAATAGAGTAAACGGTTCTTAAATTTTGAGTAATATCCTCACCAATTACGCCGTCTCCTCTAGTAGCTCCAGTTACTAATTGACTATTTACGTAGGATAAATTGATTGCTAAACCATCAATTTTAAGTTCTACCATGTAACTAATAGCTTGATTTGTTCCTTTTTTAACTCTAGCATCAAACTCTCTTAACTCAGCCTCATTAAAAGCATTACCTAGACTCATCATAGGGGTTTTATGTTCAATTTTTTTAAATCCATCAAGCAATTTACCACCGACACGTTGGGTGATAGAATCTGTTGTAATTAATTCTGGGTAAACTGTTTCTAAGTCTTGTAACTCACGGTACAATTTATCATAATCGCTATCTGATACTAAAGGCGTATCTAAAACATAGTAAGCATGAGCCCACTTATTTAATTTTTTTCTTATCTCTTTAATTTGTGCCTCTGGCTTTACTTTTTCCAAAATTAATCTCCCCCTTTATCTAGTCTACCTTTGTAATAGGAGCAAATGCTGCCAAAAGTCTTTTAACACCTTGAGCAGGAAAGGCTACGTCTAGTTCTAAATCTTTAGCATTTCCACTGACTTTAACAACCGTTCCTATTCCCCAAGCTTTATGTTCGACCTTATCTCCTGCTTGCCACATTGATTTTTCCCCGCCAGTTTGTTGTTTACTTGAGATAACTGTTGTTTCTGGTTGATGGTAGGCAGGTTTTCTTGTACTTGTTCCGACTGGTCTTTGGCTGGCAACTTTTTTAGCTCCTCCAACTTTTTCAATCACAGTCTCATCAATTTCTTCTAAAAATCTAGATGGCCTATTATACTGGGTGCGTCCGTAAAGCATACGACTTGATGAATTAGTTAAAAATAATTGTTTTTCAGCTCGGGTAATTCCCACATAAGCTAAGCGTCTTTCTTCTTCTAACTCATCTTGCTCTAGAATAGCTCGTGATAATGGAAAAATAGTTTCTTCCATTCCAACTAAAAAGACATAAGGAAACTCTAATCCTTTAGCTGCATGAAGTGTCATCAAAGTAACTTGTGAACTTTCCTCTTCCAGAGGATCTATATCTGATACAAGGGCTAAGTCATTTAAGAATAGAGCTAACTTATCCTCATCACTAACACCTTCATCTTCATAATCACCATTTTCATAGCGCTTATCAAATTCTTTTGTCACTGTTAAAAATTCATCTAAATTTTCTAATCTTGTTTGAGCTTCTAGTGAATTTTGATTAATTAGATCTTGTCTATAACCACTCTTGTCTAGTGTTTCTTCCACTAATTCGGTAATAGTTAAAAATGGAATCATCTTGCGTAAATTTATGATTAAATTTGAGAAGTCACTTAATTCTTTACGCGCTTTTCCTGTAATTGGGGTCAAATCAATATCCATTGAGGCTTGTAGAAGAGACCAATCATGAAACGTGGCAAATTCTCGTAATTTTTCAATCGTACCAGGACCAATACCACGCTTTGGTACATTGACTACACGAGTAAAGCTTAGAGAATCCATTTCATTAGATAGAACATTTAGATACCCTAAAATATCTTTAATTTCTTTACGGTCATAGAACTTATGTCCACCAACCATCTTATAGGGAATGTTTGATTTCAAAAAAGCATCCTCTACAATACGACTCATCGCATTTGTTCTATATAAAATACAAAAATCGCCATATGAAGCTGATTCTTCACGTTTTAATTCCTGAATGTTAGAGACAATAAACTGTACCTCTTCTCTATCACTACCAGCACCAAAATGTATAATCTTTTCACCATGAGCATTATCAGTCCATAAATTCTTATCCTTACGATTATCATTACGTGTAATGACACTATTAGCAGCTTTTAAAATATTTTTAGTTGAACGGTAATTTTGCTCAAGCAAAATAGTGTTAGCATCAGGGTAATCTTTTTCAAAATCTAAAATATTTTGCATATCAGCCCCGCGCCAGCCATAAATACTCTGATCAGCATCTCCTACAACACACAAATTGTTGAAACGTTTAGCTAGTAAATTAACTAAGGTATACTGGGCATGGTTAGTATCTTGATACTCATCTACGTGAATGTACTGGAACTTATTTTGATAATAAGATAGTGTTTCAGGACTCTCTTCAAATAAACGAATCGTTAACATAATTAGATCATCAAAATCCATTGCTTGGTTATGACGTAATTCTTTTTGGTATTTATTATAAACCCTAGCTACAATAGTTTCGAAATATCCAGTATATCTGGCTTCGTACTTTTCAGGAGTTAATAACTCATTTTTGGCATTACTAATTTGTGCTAAAATACTTCTTGGATCATGTTTTTTAGGATCAATATTTTCTTCTTTCAAAATACGCTTAATCAGTGTCTGTTGGTCGCCAGCATCAATAATAGTAAAATTTCTATTGTAACCAATCAAATCTGAATCACGTCTTAGCATACGTACACACATAGAGTGAAATGTAGATACCCACACACTCTCCCCGTCAATTCCAAGAAGAGCTATGATTCTCTCCTTCATCTCTTTTGCTGCTTTATTAGTAAATGTTATAGCTAAAATATTCCAAGGATTAACTTCTTTCTCATCAATTAAAAAAGCAACACGGCGAGTTAACACGCTTGTTTTCCCGCTACCGGCACCTGCCATAATTAGCAAAGGTCCTTGTGTTGTTTTGACTGCTTCTTGTTGCTTGTTATTTAAACCAGCTAACAATTTATTTTCATTAGACATATACCACGAACATCCTTTCTGTTCAAATCCTTTTCTATTATAGCAAAAATCTTTGTAAATATCCCTTAAAAGCTAAAGTTTTTCATCCTTAATACGTTTTTTAACTAACTTAGCTTCTCTTATTATTGTAAACAAATTTGTCCCTTTAACAAAGAGTATTATTTCTCTACAAGAAAAAGAGATCAACTTTTCAGTCAATCTCTTTTCCTCTTTTTTACATGGTAGGGGCGAAATTTTCACCTAGGTACTTTTCACCCCCGTTATTTTTTAAATTTGATTATTTTGTAAGCGGTACATATCGTAATATAATCCTTCTTTTTGAATTAACTCATCATGTGTCCCTCGCTCAACAATATGTCCTTTTTCAAGAACTAAGATAAGGTTGGCATCCTTAATAGTAGATAGACGGTGAGCAATCGCTATTGTCGTTCTACCTTGACGCATCTTAGCTAAGCCTTCTTGAATTAAACTCTCCGTTTCAGTATCAATATTTGCTGTAGCTTCATCTAATACTAAAATTTTTGGATCAGTCACGATGGTTCTAGCAAAAGAGATTAGCTGTCTTTGACCACTAGAAAAACTCGTTCCCCCTTCTGATACAAGGGCATGATATTTCTTAGGTAGTTGTTCTATAAACTTATCTGCTTGAACAAACTGAGCAGCTTTTATAACTTGTTCATCCGTAATAGATGTATTGAGCAAACGTATGTTACTAGCAATATCTCCGTAAAACATAAACGCATCTTGTAAAACAAGACCCATTTTTTCTCTTAATTCTTCCATAGGGTAGTCTTTAATATTGACATCATCAATTAGAATCTCACCATCATAAAATTCATAAAAACGCATTAACACATTAATAATTGAACTTTTACCACTTCCTGTGTGTCCTACCAGAGCTACTGTCTCACCAGGCATAGCAGTGAAACTGATATGGTTTAGCACATTATGTTTACCATCATAAGAAAAACTCACATCACGAAACTCGATTTTGGCATTTGTAATCGTTGCATCTGCACCTGGATGTTGCTCAGGTGCTAGTTCATCATTATCTAAAATCGAGATAATACGACTTCCTGCAACTAATCCGTCCTGAAACGTACTTAAAAAATCCATCATTTGAGTCATTGGATTAAAGAACTGTTGAACATAAGAAATAAAAGCATAAATCATCCCAACTTCAACAAGAGAGTTAAATGATTTAAAACCAAAGAAGGCTAAAATCATGGCAGTAGCTAAAGCAAAAAGCAAATTAATAATAGGTGCTAAAAGAAGGGAATTAGTTCTAATCATGGCATATTTTGTTTGTAAATAATCATCATTACTTGCTTCAAATTCTTCCTCTAAGCGATCTTCTTGCCTAAAATATTGTACGATCTGCATGCCAGAAATTGATTCGTTAAGCTTCGTATTTAACTCACTTAACCTCTCACGCATACTACGGTAAATTCTAGAACTAAACTTTTGATAATACCAAATAATAACAAGTAAAATCGGGAAAAATACTAAGCAGGTTAACATTAATTGGACATTAATCATAGCCATTGCAATAAATGATGCTGTTATACCAAAAAGTGCTGATAAAACCATTAAAAAGACTAACCAAAATTCAAATAAAGTCTCTGTATCATTTGTCACCCTAGAAACGATAGATCCAGCTGGTGTCTGATCAAAATAACGCATCCCCATAGTTTCTAATTTTGAAAACAATTTAACTCTGACAGATTGATACGTGTTTAAAGATCCTCTGTAGTACAAAATCCATTGACCAAACCAAACGACAGCTTTAAATAAAATCCCAAGACCATATAGTCCAGCAAAATATAAAATGACTTTCATAGTTGTAGAAGCATCAGTCAAATGATCATCCATAAATATTTGTAAAATTTTAGGGAGAGTGATATTCACTAAAGCAAGTAAAACAGCAAAAATAAGAGAGCCAACAAAATACTTACGAAATGGTTTAGCAAAGGTCAATAAACGTTTAATAATATTCTTTTGCTCACTAGAGGTAAAAGACTTTGACCAAGCTGATTGATTTTCCTCCATTAGCGTTCCCCTCCTTCAATTTTATCTTCTAATTGCTGGTGATCATACATTTTCTTGTACCAACCATTAAGTGCTATCAACTCATCATGAGTGCCTCGCTCAATAATCTTACCTTCATCTACGACGATAATTTCTTTAGCATGCTTCACACTACTCAATCTATGAGTACTAATAATAGTTGTTTTATTTTGTCTTGTTTCTTTTAAATTATTTAGAATTTCTTCTTCTGTTTTAGCATCAATAGCTGATAAGGCATCATCTAAAATTAGTAATTCTGGTTCAACTAATAAGGCCCTAGCAATTGATAACCTTTGTTTTTGCCCACCAGATAAAGATACTCCCCTCTCACCAACCATGGTGTCATACCCCTCAGAAAACCCTAAAATATCCTCATTAACGGCAGCTTGCTTTGCAATTTTTTCTACTAACTCTTGATTAGCTTGTGGACGACCAAAACGAATATTATCTCTTACAGTCATTGAGAATAGAAAATGATCTTGGGGAACATAACCAATAGAATGAAGAAGAGCATCTAATGTGTAATGTTGAATTTTTTCATTACCAAAAGTAATCTCGCCCTCATAATCATCATATTCTCTCATAAGTAATTTAAGTAATGTCGTTTTCCCTGCCCCTGTTTTACCAACAATACCTAAAGTCTCACCTTCATAAACAGTAAAATCAATATCTTTCAAAGCAGGTTTTTCATCACCTGGATAAATAAACTCATTAATTTTGTAATGCAGATTACCTTTGGCAGGTGTGTTAATTCCTGTTTTCATTTCAACAATATGAGATGATTCACTAAGTAGAGTATCCACCCTATCATAACTAGCATTACCACGCTGTAAAATATTAAAAAAGCGACCGATAGCAAACATTGGCCAAACTAACATACCAATATAATTAAAAAATGAAATCAACTGCCCGATAGTAATTGCCCCTGTTTTAACTAGGTAACCACCTAGAGTGATGGAGATCATGTAGCTCATTCCAATGATTAAAGTAATCAGTGGATCAAATAAGGCATCTAAAAAGTTAACTCGGTTATTTTTTTCGATAGAATAATTAACTTTCTTCTTAAAATCTTGGATATCTTCTTTTTCTTGTCCAAAAGTTTTAATCACCTTAATCCCAGTGATACTTTCTTGAGTTTTATCATTTAATTGTGAAAAAGCATCTTGAGACTGTTTAAATGCCACATGTAATTTACCTCCTAACTTACTTGATAACACAGCTAGTAAGGGAAAAGGTAGTAAGGCTAAGAGAGTTAGCCTCCAATCAATAAAAATAATCATAGCCACTATAGTAATTGCCCCAGTAATAAAGGCATCTGCAAAAGTTAAAATGCCACCACCTGCTACATTTTGAATGGCATTTAAATCATTTGTGGCATGAGCCATTAAGTCTCCAGTTCGGTACTTTTGATAAAAGTTTTGATCCATAATAGTAAAGTGGTGAAATAAACGGCGACGCATTACTTTTTCAAGCCTAGCTGCCCCACCCCAAATATGAGTTCGCCAAATATATCTTAATAGGTACACTACTAAAGCTGATACTACAAGTATGCCAACTAATACTAATAATTTATGTGTTGTTAGTGTCTTTTCATCAATGGCATCTACAACTAAACCAATAATTCTTGGTGGAACTAATTGAATAATAGCTACTAAAATTAAAGCACCAACCCCAATGATATATGTTTTTTTTTCAGTTTTAAAAAACCAAGCTAGTTTTCTAAATACGCTCAAATCTCTCACGTCCTTTTTAAAAAGATAAAATAAAAAAACAGGCGCGTTAAAAAAACGCACCCGTTTGCTATGTTTTAAGTTACCACAAAATATTATTTTTTAGCTTTTTTATTATTTTGTGCTTTCATGTTTTGCATCATTTGACGAACTTTCTTTTCTGATGGTTTTTGTCCCATCTGTGCCAGCATCATACGTAACATATCCTCATTAACGGGAGGATTTTTTGCTAATTGATCTTCAAATGTCTTTTTGGCTAAAAAGAAGCCACCTACTGCACCTAAAATTAAGGCAATAATAATAAATAAAATAGCTAATCCTGTACTCATCTAAATAATTCTCCTTCTTATCGTTTCATTTCATTCACGTCTTTTTATTGTACTAGAAAACGATTATAAAAGGAAGGGGATTTCTTATTTTTTACTGATTATTTTGAATCTCTTCTAGTAAATTAGGATTAAAAGTTTGAGATTTCAACATAGCAATTTCATGTTTATATGGAGCCTTAGCACTTTTTTTATCCTCACCTACAAAAGGTGTTTCTAATATCTTAGGAATGTCCTTCAATTTCTCATGATGAACCACACCATTTAAAGCATCAAAGCCGATAGTACCAAAACCAATATTAGCATGGCGGTCCTTATGGGAGCCTTGTGGATTTTTAGAATCATTGACATGAACAACTTTCAAACGATCTAGACCGATGATTCTATCAAATTCTTCTAAGACACCATCAAAATCTTCACGAACATTATAACCCGCATCATTAATGTGACAAGTATCAAGTGTTACAGATAATTTGTCATTATACTTCACACCATCAATAATTCTGGCTAACTCTTCAAAATTTCGGCCAATCTCTGTCCCTTTACCTGCCATAGTTTCTAACGCGATTTGAGGTACTTGATCTGCAGTTAGTACTTCATTTAACCCTTTGATAATTTGAGCGATACCAGCATCAGCTCCTGCCCCAACATGAGCACCTGGATGCATCGTAATTTGAGTGGCTCCAATCGCTTGAACCCTTTCAATTTCTTGCCTTAAAAATTCAGTGGCAAATCCAAAGTTTTGTGGTTTTGTCGTGTTTCCTAAGTTGATAATATAAGGAGCATGAACGACAATTTTTTCTATATCAAAATCATTAGCTAACATGAATTCTTTGGCAGCATCAATGTTCAACTCTTCAATTGGCTTTCTTCTTGTATTTTGAGGTGCTCCTGTGTAAATCATAAATGTTGATGCCCCGTGATCATTAGCTTGTTTAGCTGACCCAAGTAACATGTCTTTTCCACTCATACTAACGTGTGACCCTAATAACATAATTTAACCCCTTTTCTAAAAACTCACTCAAATAATTGTATCGTTTTTTAATGACCGAAACAAGATAATTGCTTAGCGATTATAAGTCATCTCAAATCGTTTTGAGTAGGTAGATAAAGAGTAACAAACAACAAAATAACAAACTGTCATCATAAAAAACATCGCTAGTACAGTATTTGGTTTTTGTGCGTAAATAATCTTTGTATTGTGAGTTAATTCTGGTAAGGAAATTACCACTGCTAAAGATGTATCACGTATTAAAGAAACAAACTGACTAACTAATGGTGGTACCATTAGTTTAATGCCTTGAGGCAACATAATATATCTCATACTTTGAATCATCGTAAGCCCTGTTGATCTGCCAGCTTCTAATTGTCCTTTAGGTACTGCCTCGATACCCCCACGAATAATCTCTGAAATCATAGCTGATTCAAAAACAGTTAAAGCTATCACAGCTGACCAGAAGATACTAAACTGAATCCCAATTTGTGGCAGGGCAAAATAAGTAAAGAAGATAATTAAAAGTAAAGGCAGATTTCTAATAATATCCACAATAAAACCAACAATACCTGATAAAAAAGGGACCCTCATATACCTAATAACCCCTAGTGTACCACCAATCACAAAACTAAAAATAATAGATAAAGTAGCAACTTCAAGAGTCACAACAAGTCCATCTAAAATAAATAAAATATTAGACCAAGTAAATGCTTCAACAAATCCCATTCGTTTTTCCTCCCCTCTAACTTACAGCTAATTTTTTCTCCACATAACGCATCACATATGATAAGGGTAGTGTCATAGCCAAATAAATCAATCCTATTAATGTATACGTCCCGATAGTATTGAATGTGGTACTTGCAATAATATCACCTTGATACATCAAGTCTGCACCTGCCACCATGGCTAAGATGGATGAATTTTTCACTAAATTAATAAATTGATTACCTAAAGATGGCAGGGCTAATTTAAAAGCTTGAGGTAACACAATGTAAAACATTATTTGAAAATGAGTTAACCCTTGCGAGACACCAGCTTCTGTTTGACCTTTAGGTACAGCTTCAATCCCCGCACGTACAGTATCAGCAATAAATGATGACGTATAAAGCGTCAATCCTATAGTTCCAGACAAAATACCATTCATTTTAAGGCCGTATAAAGGTAAAACGACAAAGAAAAACATGACAATAATTAAAAGTGGCACATTTCTAAAAAAATTAACATACGTATTACCAATTCGTCTAATCCAATGTCGTTTAGCTCCTTGAAGTAAGGCCATTAGTGTCCCAATTATCATGCTACCAACTAAAACTGTCAAACTAGCTAATAGTGTCACTTTAAGTCCTGAGAGTATATCTTGATGGTAATCTATTAAAATATTTAACATAATCTCAATCCTTTCTATTTTGGTTCTTCTTTAAACCATTTTTTATAAATAACAGCATAAGTGTCGTCCTCTTTCATCTCTTTTAAAGCTTGATTGACTTCTAAAACAAAACTGTCTTGACCTTTATCAATTGCAATCCCGTAAGGTTCATTAGTGAAATTATCACCTGCTAAAATAAAGTTAGGGTTCTCTTCTGACATGCCTAATAAAATACTATTATCTGTCGTCATGGCATCTCCTTGACCTGATTGAAGAGCAGTGAATGCTTCAGCGTAATTTTCCAACTCTAAAATATTTGCATCTTTAGCATGAACTCTGATATTTTCAGCTGATGTTGACCCTTTAACTGCAAGAACAGTGTTCTCACTTCCTAAATCACTTACTTTTTTTATATTACTATCTTTAGGGACTAGAAGCGACTGACCAGCTGCGAAATAGATATCTGAAAAATCAACTTGTTTTTTTCTTTCATCACTGATTGTCATTGTCGCAATAATCGCATCAATATTTCCATTTTTTAATAAGGGAATACTTGTCTTTGATGTTACTTCAATAAAATTCGCTTGCCCCTCTTCTCCTAATAAACGTTTCGTAATTTCCTTAGCGATATCAATATCAAAGCCTTCTACTTCTCTAGTTTTAATATTCATTAAGCCAAAGAGCTCTGTGTCATTTTTAACACCCCAATTAATTTCTTGTTTTTCCTTAACCTGCTCTAAAAGATCTTTATCTTGGGCATTTGTTTTCAAGCAACCACTAAGTGTCACCAAAAGTAACGGTAAGCACAGAACTAGTATTAATTTAGAATATGTTTTCATCATCTCTCCTCCTAATGGCTAATAATTGTACTTAAGAACTGCTGAGCACGTACGTCTTGTGGATTATCAAAAAATTCTTCTGACGGTCTGTCTTCTAGAATTTGACCATCTGCCATAAACACAACTCGGTCTGCCACTTCCCTAGCAAACCCCATCTCGTGGGTAACAACAACCATAGTCATGCCTGATTCTTTAGCTAATTGTTTCATAACATCTAGAACTTCTCCTACCATTTCTGGATCAAGGGCACTAGTTGGCTCGTCAAAAAGCATAATATCAGGCTCCATTGCTAGACTTCTTGCAATAGCAATTCTTTGCTGTTGTCCACCTGATAACTGTGATGGATAAGAATCTTTTTTACTTAGCATCCCAACTCTTTCTAATAGTGCCTCAGCTTTTTTAGTTGCCTCTTCACGACTTTCTTTTAATACTTTCATAGGAGCCAAGGTGACATTTTCTAATACCGTCATGTTGGCATATAGATTAAAATGTTGAAAGACCATTCCTAATCGTTTTCTTAATTCATTTAAATTTGTTTTTGAATCATGAACATTGATATCATCTACAATTAAATTCCCTGTTGTGATTTCTTCAAGAGCATTGATACAACGTAACATCGTACTCTTTCCCGAACCTGACGGACCTAGCGCTACCACGACCTCACCTTTTTCAATTAATAAATCGATATCTTTTAACGCATGAAAGTCACCATAATATTTATCTACATGTTCAAATCTTATCATTGTAATTGCCTCCTCTTTAGTTAAACATTATAATTTTTTAATTTTCTAATCAAAATCCAATTTAACCTGTCAGGAATCATTATATACTCAAATTAAATATTCTGTAAAGTTTCGCAAAAATAAAAGACAAATGTTATCACAAAAAAACCACATCAACTTCAAGTCATTAACTTGATAAATGATGTGGTTGTTTATTTAATAGTTATTTTATTAGATTATTTTAATCACTTTAAAACTTTAATAAAAAATATTTTTTCTTACCTCGGCGAACAACAATAAATTGAGATTCTATCTTGTCAGCATCAGATAAAACATAATCTAAATCTTGTACTCTATCCCCGTTAATATAGATTGCACCATTGGTTACATCTTCACGAGCTTGACGCTTTGAAGATTCAATTCCTGAATTAACTAATAATTCAACTAAGCCTAAATGATCATCCTTAGCTACATCATAGCTTGGGACATCTTTAAACCCTTGTTTAATTTCATCAGCTGTTAGTTCTTTAATGTCACCACTAAATAGTGCTTTTGAAATTTTTATCGCTTGCTCATAAGCTTTTTTACCATGAACAAGAGTAGTAACTTCTTTTGCTAAAGCTTTTTGAGCTGCACGCTCATGAGGAGCGGCTTCAAAAGCTTTTTCAATATCAGCAATTTCCTCTAAACTTAAGAAAGTAAAGTATTTTAAGAACTGAACCGCATCACGATCATCTGTATTTAGCCAGAACTGATAAAATTCGTATGGTGATGTTTTGTCTGCATCTAACCAAACAGCATTTCCTTCTGTTTTACCAAATTTGGTTCCATCAGCTTTTTTGATTAATGGCATTGTTAAGCCATATCCTTGGACTTCTTTTTCACGTCTTAATAACTCAATTCCAGATGTGATGTTTCCCCATTGGTCACTACCACCTAATTGAAGTTTCACACCTTGAGTTTCATATAATTTTAAAAAGTCATAAGCTTGAAGTAACTGGTAAGCAAACTCAGTGTAAGAAATACCTGTTTCAATACGTCGTTTTACACTTTCTTTACTCATCATGTAATTAATTGTAAAATTTTTCCCTACATCTCTTAAAAATTCGATTAGAGAGATTGTCGTCAACCAATCAGCATTGTTGGCAATAATAGCTGGATATTTTGGGTCTTCAAAATCAATAAAGCGTGATAATTGGTTTTTTAAGCTATTTGACCATGACTGGACTGTTTCAGTTGAATTCAAGCTACGTTCAGCATCTTTAAATGATGGGTCTCCAATCATTCCCGTACCACCACCAACTAAGGCCACAGGTACATGTCCATTATCTTGGAATCGCTTTAAAGTAAGTACTGGTAATAAATGACCGATATGTAAACTATCTGCAGTCGGATCAAAACCAATATACAACTTCACAGACTCTTCATTCAGTAATTTTTCTAATGCCTTCTCGTCAGTCATTTGATAGACTAAACCACGATCCTTTAATTCTGATAAAAAATTCGTTGTCATATTAGTTCCTCCTTTTTAATTTCACTACCTATCTTAACTCATCGCTTAGGCAAAATAAAGGGAAAAGACATTTTTTTCAATGTTTTCTAAAAAGGGTTTCTCAACTAGGAAAGCACTGCTTTTTTTGCTATAATAAATGACATAAAAATGGAGGTGATTAATTGGATGATTTAAATGAGTCAAATCATTTAGAAAATAATGACCCCACTAATCAAACGAGAACAGATTATTTACAAGAAGAAAAAGCACATAAAGAAAAAAACAAGTTTTTCTTTTCAGTTAATGTGATATACCGAGTTTTAAAATCAATTATCATTGTTTTATTTATTGGTCTCTTAGCTTTAGGAATGTTTGGTCTTGGTGCAGGTGTTGGGTATTTTGGATCTCTAGTTAAAACAGTAGAGGTACCTGATAAAAAAGATTTGGAGAAACAAATTCATGATTTAGACCAACAATCTAGAATGACTTATGCAGACGGTTCCTTGATTTCTGTTATTCAATCAGATTTAGTCAGAACAAAAGTGATAGGAAAAAGTATTTCACCACTTATTAAAAATGCTTTAGTTGCTACGGAGGATGAAAATTTTTATGAGCACCAAGGTATTGTCCCTAAAGCTATTGCAAGGGCCACCTTATCTGATATCTTAGGTGTTGGTAGTACATCAGGTGGTTCAACGATTACTCAACAGCTGGTTAAGCAACAATTATTAACAAATGAAACTTCATATAAACGAAAAGCTTCTGAAATGTTACTGGCTTTAAAAACGGAGGAGACTTTTTCAAAAGAAGATATTTTAGTAACTTACTTAAACGTCTCTCCTTTTGGTCGTAATAATCACGGGGAAAATATTGCTGGTATTGAAGAAGCTGCCCAAGGGGTATTTGGTGTCTCTGCTAAAGATGTCTCACTTCCTCAAGCTGCCTTTTTAGCAGGTCTTCCTCAAAGTCCAATTGAATATACACCATACACAAATGAAGGAACGATGAAGGAAGATGTTGAAGCTGGATTAAATCGAAAAAATGATGTGCTTTATAATATGTACCGAAAAAAATTCATATCTAAAGAAGAGTATGACAAAGCTAAAGAATATGATTTAAAAAAAGATTTTATTCCAGCTAGCCCAAAAGAAATTTACAACACTGGTTTTTTGTATAACTACATATATGATGAGGCTGCTAGGGTATTAATGCCAACCTATTACGAAGCAGATGGTATTACAGAAGAAGAAATCAATGATTCTGAGCAGCTTTACCTTAAATATTTTGAAAAAGCAAAAACAGACATTAGTCGTAATGGATATACTATCCACTCAACAATTGATAAAGATATTCATAATGCCATGCAAGAAGCTGTAGATCAATATGGGTATGTACTAGATGATGGTAGAGGACAGACGATTGAGACAGGTAGCGTCTTAATGGATAATAAATCTGGAAGAATATATGGCTTTATTGGCGGGCGTAACTATAGTGAAAATCAAAATAACCATGCTTTCCAAACAAGACGTTCTCCAGGTTCGACTATGAAACCAATATTAGCTTATGCTCCAGCCATTGACGTGGGCTTAATTGGTTCTGAATCTAGATTATCAGATTATCCATTAAAATATCATAGCGGGCAAGAAGTTAAAAATTATTCAGATAAAGGAAGCAATAGTTTTAAAACAACAAGAGATGCTCTGAAATGGTCCTTAAATATCCCTGTGGTCAATCTTTATAATCAGTTACTAGAAGAAACGGACCCTAAAATCTATTTTGATAAAATGAATATAGGACTAAACCCTGATGAATATTACAGAGAATCAATTCCTCTTGGAGGTACAGATCATGGTTTAACTGTTTTAGAAGAAACAGAAGCATATGCTACTTTAGCTAATAAAGGGATTTATAATGCAGGCTATTCTATTGATAAAATTGTAAACAATGATGGTGAGACAATTTTTGAACATGAAAAAAATCCTGTTGAGGTATTTAAACCAGCTACTGCTTCTATCATGAATGATATGATGCGTGATGTTTTAAAAAGTGGAACAGGTCAAGAAGCTAGAAATACTTTATATAATCATAGCGCAACCTTAGCTAATGCTGATTGGGTTGGAAAAACAGGGACTTCTGAAAACCAAGAAGATTACTGGTTTACAGCATCAACACCTACCATTACCTTAAGTAGTTGGATAGGTTATGATGAACCAACAGAGATGTATAAAACATGGAACAAACAAAACATGATTTATTGGGCTGATGTTACTAATTACGTCTATCAAAGACACCCAGATATTTTCGGTGTTGATCAAAAATTTAGTTTAGACTCTTCGGTTAAAAAAGAAAAAGTTGCAGAATTCACAGGAGAAAAGCCTGGTATTGTACAAGTTGATGGTAGACGTATTGATTTAAAAGGCTCAAAAGAGACAACTAATCTATACGCTACTGACGAAGTACCTTATAGCCAGTTTAGATTTGGTATTGGTGGCACCGATAGCAACTATCAGGACGCTTGGCGCTCATTCACTCCCTATACCAGACCACCTGAGAAAAAACCCGCACCAAAAGAAAAACCTAAAACAAAAAAAGAAACAAAGAAGAAAAAAAGCTGACTTGAACTGACCCAAAATAATAAGACACAATAAAAAAGCACTTTCTGTTGAATTCGATTAAAATGAATTTAACAGGAGGTGTTTTTTGATGGGAACAAGAGTAGCATACCCAATCGAAGTGAAAAATAAGGTCATTGAATTAAAATTATCTGGAATGACAACTAAAGAAATAATGGTAGAGTTAAATATTAAAAATAAAACACAAGTTGAAACGTGGTGGCGTTGGTATAGAAATGGAGAAACCCATAGGTTCCTCCAACCAGTTGGAAAGCAGTATAGCTTTAATAAAGGACCTGAATATGTGTCTGAAACAGAACAATTAAAAGTTGAAAATAGGTTTTTAACTCAGCAACTAGAGATACTAAAAAAGTACAACGAATTGGAAAGGATGTGGAGCCAAAAGTATTCATAGAGTTAGTCTCTAGTATGAAGGGGAAAATAACTGTTACTGAGTTGTGTCGCTTATTCCAAATACCTCGTTCTACGTATTATAGATGGCTTAAGGATAAAAATATTGGTGAATTAACAGAGTTAGAATTAGACATACAAAGACTATGTTTAGAAAATAAATATAGATATGGTTATAGAAAAATCACTGCTCTCTTAAATAGGGAGAAAAAAGTAAGTAAAAATACTGTCCAACGCATCATGCAAAAATATAATTGGAATTGCAAAGTAAAAGTTAAAAAACGTAAAAAAATGGGACAACCTTTTAAGGTTGTTGAAAATAAATTGAACCGTCATTTTACTTCTAATAAACGATTCCAAAAGCTAGTGACAGATATTACTTATCTACCTTTTGGGAGAAAGCAGCTCTATTTATCCTCTATCATGGATTTGTATAATGGTGAGATTATTGCCTACAATATTGGTGAAAAACAAGATATTAATTTTGTACTTGAAACGTTGGAACAATTACCTGAAGTAACAGATTGTTTACTACATAGTGATCAAGGATCTGTTTACACTTCATACCGTTATCAAAAAGAAGTACAAAGAAAAAGCATTACCATGAGTATGTCCCGCAAAGGGACACCATCAGATAATGCTTGTATCGAATCGTTTCATTCCTCTCTAAAGTCTGAAACGTTCTACCTAGATAGGCTCAATAATGAACCTACATCTATTGTAATACAGACGGTTATAGATTACATTAATTATTATAATAAAATTCGAATTCAACAAAAATTAGACTATAAATCTCCGATAGAATATCGTAAATCTATAGCCTAACACATGCTTTTTTGTTTGTGTCTTAATTTATTGGGTCAGTCCCGACTAGCTAGTCAGCTTTTTTTATTTAGTTGATTGACGTTTAATCATGCTGTGAGGTAAAATGATTTCTTCCTCTTCAATTTCTTCTTTATTCATTAATTTTGTTAAAAGACGCATTGATACAGCACCAATATCGTATAAAGGTTGAGAAATACTTGTAATACTTGGTCGTGCCATATCGGCAAACAACGTATTATTACTTGTAATTATCTCAAACTCCTCTGGTACTTTAATCCCTCGATCAGTTAAGCTATTCATCAAACCAACAGCTAAAACATCACTAGACACCATAGCAGCAGTTGCTCCACTATTCATTATTCTCTCATGTAAACCAAGCCCTGATTTATAATCATACTCTGCCTCAAAGACTAAGCCTTCATTGAAATCAAGTTGATAATTAGCTAATGCTTTTTTATAACCATTTAGGCGGTAAACCCCATTAATAGGATCTACTAAAGGTCCTGATACAAAGGCAACTTTTTTATTACCAGTAGAGATTAATGTTGTTGTTGCTTCTTCCGTTGCTTTTTCATAGTCGATATTAACTGAACCAACTTGATTGTCAGGGTCTATTGAACCTGCTAGAACAACAGGGGTTTTAGATTTTGAAAACTCTCCTCTAATTTGTTCAGTTAAATGGTTACCCATAAACATAATACCATCTACTTGTTTAGCAAGTAATGTATTTAACACGTTTATTTCTTTCACATCATCACCATCAGAATTAGCTAAAATGATATTATATTTATACATCGTTGCCACATCATCTATTCCTCTAGCTAAAGATGCAAAGTAAGTATTACTTACATCCGGAATGATAACGCCAATAGTTGTCGTTTTTTTACTTGCTAATCCACGCGCAACTGCATTTGGACGATAATCTAATTTATCAATAACTTCAAGAACTTTTTTTCTTGTTGCAGGCTTCACATTTGGGTTACCATTGACAACACGTGATACAGTTGCCATAGATACGCCAGCTTCTCTAGCCACATCATAAATTGTAATAGTTTGTTTTTCCATAAGGTTATTCTCCCTTTATCATTAGATAGTTATACGAATCTTGTTTATTACTTGTTAGTTATTTTAGACTATCAGAAACAAAGGCTTTTTGCAAGCGTTTTAAAAACACTTTCATGAAAATTAATGTTTTTTTCATAAAAAAAGATGCCTTGAGTAAGCACCTTTTCTATAATAGCTGATACAACAATTATCAAGTACTAATTACTTTCGTTATTAATATTGATAACCATTGAGATATCATCTGTCATATGTTGATCTTCTAAAATAATATCTTCTTCAATCTCAATTTCAATGTCTTTAGATGAGTCTTGACTTACTGATTGAAATAGATCTGTCACAGTAGTTGTTTCTTTATTTAAGTTTTCAACAGCAGTTATTTCTTTGGCAATTTCAAGGTAGTGACTTACTTTACCCTCAGTTGCTCCATCTAAATGAGCGATTAATTCACTGTAAATTTCTTTTCCACTTTTAGGTGTTAGCAAAATTGCTGCTGTACCTCCTACTATCATTCCCATTAGAAAACCACTTGATTTTTTTGACATGTATTATCCCCCTAGATAGCTGCCTATCTTTTTATTATCTTCTAAACAGATTAACTGCTGTTTTAGCTGTCTTACCAATTATTGCTGCTTTTGATGCCGAACGACTAACATCTCCTACTTTAGCTAGTACTTCTTTGCTTGAGGCATTGATTTCAGATACGCTCTCTCCTAAATCAGCTATAGCTTGAAATAACGGGTCAATTGTCTCAACTTTTTGATTCACATCAGCCAAGAGTTCGTTACCATTTACTAGTAATTCTTCGCTTTGTTTTAACAAAACGTCCACATCATCTGTTAACACAGTAATCGTTTTATCTGATTTATCTAAAATTTGGTTTACTTTTTGTGTAGATTGTGTTAAATTTTTATTCAATTGTATTAAAAAGAATATAATAACGACTACTAAAACGGCGAAAGCGATGGCTGCTATTAATGCTGCTACTTCTGTACCTGTCATAGAATTTTCTCCTACCTTTCGTTAAATGACTAATCTTAGAATACCATTATCTCTTTGATTTCTCAACCAATTATATGGGTTGTATAATTTTTGATGTGGATGAAGAAATTCATTCGCATCTATTTTTTTACAAAATAATAGAAACATACGAACTTTCCCGTTAAAATTAAAGTGACCAAACCAAATTTTAGAAAGGAAGATTCGTATGTCTCATAACCATTGTATTCGACTATCGCTAGATTTAAAAGATAAAAATATTTATTTCGATTCTATTTTTTGTGAGGAACAGCTTATTAAAGGGATAAGATCCAAGATTTATAAAGGTATTCTTACTTACACTCCTTCGGCTTGTCCTTGTTGTGGCATTAAAAATGAACAATTTTCTATTGTGAAAAATGGGTTTATTTCTTCTCGAATAAAGTGGTTAAGTGTGGCTCACTACCCAACCTATCTTTTATTAAAGAAACAGAGATTTCTTTGTCGTCATTGTGACTCCTCTTTTCTAGCTGAATCTTCAGAAATTGAGAAACATTGTTTTATCGCTAAAAGAGTGAAGCAATCAATTCTTATTGAGTTAAGTGATGCTATCTCGTTTAAAGATTTAGCTAAAAGACATTTTGTTTCATCAACAACGATTAATAGAATTTTAGTATCTGGTGGTAAAGACTTATCTAATCAATTTTTATATTTACCTCAAAACCTTTGTTTTGATGAATTTACTTCGGTTAAAAACAATAGTGGCAAGTACAGTTTTATTTACTCTGATTCCTCTACACACCAAATTATCGATATTCTCATTGATAATAAAAAGCTAACACTAGAGAAACACTTTCTTAAGTACTCTCTAAAGGTTCGTCGCCAAGTAAAAACAATTGTCGTTGATATGAATGCAGCCTATTTTAAATTAGCCAAAAGGCTATTTCCTAATGCTGAGGTGATTATTGATCGCTTTCACTTAGTTCAACTTATCAGTCGCTCTTTAAACATAACTAGAATTAAGACGATGAATCGTTATCGCACATCGAATGTAACTGACATGAAAAATTATCGAAAACTAAAAAAATATTGGAAACTCTTTTTAAAAGATTCTAATGAATTGAATTATACAGATTATCGTTATCAGCGTTTATTTAAGAGTATTTTACCTGAAACAGATGTCATGGATTATTTACTTAGCTTAAACAAAGAGTTATCAGAAACTTATAAACTTTATCAAGAACTATTATACTGTAGTAAAAACAATGATTTTGACACTTTTTCTGATCTATTATTATTAGCTAACGAAGATATCTCTATTCCAATGAAAACCTCGATTCGAACACTAAAGAAGCATTTACCAAGAATTGAAAACACCTTTAAATACGCTTATTCAAATGGTTGTTTAGAAGGTTCCATAAACAAAATTAAATTAATCAAACGAATAGCTTACGGCTATAGAAATTTTCAGAACTATAAATACAGAATTTTACTTAGTTTTAAAGACAAACAAAAAAGCAGCAAAAACCATTCGGTTTCTGCTGCCTAAATTCACTTAATTTTACTCATCCACATCATTTGACAAAGAGCCATTATATGTCGTATATTTATATTGGCTAGAATTAAAAACATTACATATATCGAGGTGTTTATTTTTGAAAGAAACAACTAGTACCCAAGAGCCTGAAGTAATTGTTCAGGCTTCTAAAAATGTTAAAGGATTCCATGAGTTTTTTAACTCTCAAGATTGGGATAAAATTTTTGGAACAGTGGTTAATAAAGTTATCTTAGTAATTCTTCTCTTGATTTTTCTTTTGATTGTTAAAAAAATGCTTTTTGCTATTGTTAATAAATCTTTTGAAAACTATCAAAAGAAAGATAATTATAGTGAAAATCGTGTTAAAACCTTACGAACAATTTCAGATAACGCAATCCAGTATTCTTTATTTTTCGTTGGACTCTACTCTGTTTTAACTATTATCGGTGTACCTGTAGCATCTTTAATTGCTGGGGCAGGAATTGCTGGGATAGCTATTGGGCTTGGTGCACAAGGCTTCATCAATGATATCATCACTGGATTTTTCTTAATCTATGAACGCCAACTAGATGTTGGAGATTATGTCATCATTGATTCAATTGAAGGAACGGTTGATGATATCGGACTTCGAACTACTAAAGTCAAAAGTTCCAATGGAACTATGAACTATATTCCTAACCGTGAGATTTTAGTTGTGAGTAATCTCTCCCGAGGTAATCAGCAAATTTGCGTAGATATTCGAGTTCATCCTGATGATGACATTGACAAAATCATCTCTATTATGGAAAAAGTCAATGAGGAAAATATTGATAATTTAGAAGACGTTCGTTCTAAACCTCAAATTATCGGTTTAACTGACTTAGGAAATGGTAATTTTGCTATTAGAGCTTCTGTATACGTGATAAGTGAGGATCAAGTAAAAGTCAAATCAAAAATGACTACAGCTTACGTAGAAGCGCTAACTAATAATGGTATCTCAATACCAACAAGTCCTATTAACTTATCTGTTTAAACAAAAAAACATCTCTGAAAAGACTATTTTTAGTCTTTTCAGAGATGTTTTTTCATTATTTAGTTATGTTAGACCAAGCAACTATTTCGTTTTGGTCTTACCTGTCCAATTCATATAGCCGCCCTTTAAAATATGGATATTTGTATATCCTTCTTTTTTTAACAAGCCGGCCATGTAAATTGCCATTGTGTTACGGTTATCATATAAATAGATAGGCGTATCTTTTCTAATAGCTAATAAGTACTCTTTATGTGCTCTTGCCATTGTATAAGGAATATTTCTAGCTCCTAAGATATGACCACGATCAAAATCTGTTTTCTCCCTTACATCAATAACTTGGGCTGAGCGCATGATTTCTTGTAACTTATCTTGCTCAATCCACTCAGCAGAACGCTTACGTTTAAAAGCGAAAAACAATTTATACAAGATATAACCTATGATAACTACTAACAAAATAACACTAACTGTTCCTAAAAAACCCACGAGACATTTACCTTTCTTTACTTATTATTTTCGCTAAACTTCAAAGCAAGTGATGCTGCACCAATGACCCCTGCCGCATTACCTAATTCAGCTAATTTTATTGATGTGCTGTTTGTTACTTGAGGAAATGTAAACTCTTCGAAATAATGTTGCACTTTTTCAATTAAAAATTCACCTGCAGCAGAGACACCCCCACCAATTACAATATCACTTGGGTTTAACATATTACCAATATTACCACAAGCTAGACCTAAATAAAAACAAACTTTATCTACAACTAGTAATGCAAAATCATCTTCCGTTTTAGCTAAGTCAAAAACATCCTTACTCGTTACCATTTGTCCGTCATCAATCATGTTCTTAAGTTCTGATTCTCCTGAGAATTCCTCAGACATCTCTCTAGCTAGACGAACAATCCCTGTGGCACTAGTGATCGTTTCTAGACAACCCCTTTTACCGCAAGTACAATCAAAACCAGTCGGGTCTACTGTTATATGTCCAATCTCCCCTGCTGCACCAGCTGCTCCATGTAATAAGTGACCCTCAGCGATAATGCCTCCCCCAACACCAGTCCCAAGAGTAATAAGTGTCACATCTGGAGAGTTATTACCAGCACCTTTCCATCTTTCACCAAGAGCTGCAACATTGGCATCATTGTCTAAATCAAAAGGAATACCAAAAGCCTCTTCAATTGGTTTTCTTATTTCTTGAAGCGTCTTCCAATTTAAGTTATAGGCACCTATTACCGTTCCATTTTCTTTATCAACAGTTCCTGGTGTCCCCATGCCAATACCTACAAAGTCACTAGGAGTCATGCCATATAATCCTAACCGATGCTTAATAGAGGCAATGATATCTGGTACAATATGAGAACCTTCATCTTCAATATTGGTCGGAATACTCCACTTTTGTTGAATATCACCTGACTCTGTTAAGATTGCAAATTTTGCTGTCGTCCCACCTAAATCAATTCCTATTAATTTTTTACTCACTTATTTCTCCTCCTGACGTTTTTCTTCATCATGATGCTCACGCTTCAAAACTAACATTGCTTGAATGAAAGTCTCACTATCCAACACACCAACCTCTTCTAGCTGCTTTAATTCTATCATCATCAATTCAATATCCCACAACCGATTGCCTAAATGTATAATAGTTCCATATTTTTTTAGAAGTTGCTGTACATCATAAACTGTTCTCATTTTACCACATCCATTTTCTATATCACTATAATTGATTACTTTTCTTAAAAATTAATATGAAAAACCTTTATATAGACAGAAAATAACTAACCCGATAAATCCTACTAGCGAAAGCAATCGATTGCTTAGTTTTATTTTATGTTTGTAAACATATGGATTGTTAGGTGTGCCTACCATAATCATCAGTAAAACGCCTCCAATTGCCCCACCAATGTGCCCCAACATATCAACACCTGTTGAGAAAATATTCATAATCAAGTTCATAGCAATTAGAAGAGCCATATTTCTTGATAAATGTTGAATAGCAGGATGATTAGGATAAATACGTCCTAATACAATAAAAGCCGCAAAAATACCAAAAATTGATGTACTTGCTCCTGCTGAGATAGAGTAATCTGAACCAAAACCAAAACTTAAAAGATTACCTAAAATACCACTTAAAAGATATACTATAACATATCTCCAGTGACCGATTAAAGGCTCGAGTATTCGACCGACAAAGTATAAACTTAAGGAATTCAATAGAAGATGGAAGAAGCCAATATGCACAAATATCGGTGTAACAAACCGCCAATATTGATGATTAACGATAATTGAATATTTGGTAATAGCACCAAAATTCATTAAAATACTTACATTCTCTGATCCATTCATAATCCCCTTTTTAAGCCCTGTAAGCTCCATTAATATATATATAATTATCTGTATACCTAAAAATAGATAAGTCCAGTATGGACCATTTTTTAACCGCTCCCATGTCACATTAACTTTATTCATCTCTATCTTCTCCCACTTCCAATAATTTCTGTACTAAAATATCATGTGATTCTGGTAAAAATTCTAAGAGTAACTGTTCAGGAAAAACTAAGCTAATGGTATTACCCGAATAGCCAACTAAATACCGGTCATAAAAGCCACCACCAAAACCAACTCTATAACCTTCTTTAGAAAATGCGACTCCGGGTACAATAATTAAATCAATAAAAGATTTGCTGACCTTATGATTAGTGATAGGTTCATAAACGCCAAAATTAGTTTTCTCTATTCTAGTTTCTTTTGTAACTAAATAAAAATCCATTATGCCACCTTTTTTGGTTTTAGGTAAGACAATTTGTTTTTTTTCTAAAAAAGCTCTTTTAACAATGGGTGTTGTATCGCACTCTATTGGCATAGATAACGTTGTGGCAACTACTTTTGCTTCCTGCCACTCTTTACTTGCAAATAACTTCTCATATAAAACTTTTTCCCAAGTATTTTTTTTCATAGAATATTGAGACAACTGATTTAATTTCTCTAATGTCTCTTTCCTGATGTTAGATTTCATAACTTACCTTCTCTCACTTCAAATTCATAAAATCAAAACCTCCAGTGTGAACTGGAGGTTTGTTCTTCGGCTGGAAGCCTCTTTTTCCGGCCTAAGCCTAAAAGGCTTACTGAATGGTTCCCCTCGTGCACCACATTTACTCGCTAATCCTAAAAGGATTACTTATTCAATTCTTTTTGTTTTTTTCTCCTGTAAATGGATCATACTCTTCAAATAACGTAAGTTGATCTGCTACATAATCTTCTTGAATTTTATTTCTTATGTATTCTTCAATTTGTTTTTTATTTCTACCAACTGTGTCTACATAATAACCTCGACACCAAAATTTTCTGTTCCCATAACGATATTTCAATTCTGCATGCCTATCAAAAATCATTAAACTACTTTTACCTTTTAAATACCCTATAAAACTAGAAACACTTAGTTTAGGTGGTATACTTACTAATATATGGATATGATCTTTACAAGCATTCACTTCAATAATTTCAACACCTTTTCTTTCACATAGATCTCGTAATATTTCTCCTATGCTTTTTTTGTACTTTCCATAAATTATTTGGCGTCTATATTTAGGAGCAAAAACTATGTGATACTTACATTTCCATGTTGTGTGTGATAAACTTTGATTGTCCTTTTTCATAAGGAACCTCCTTGTGATTTGATAGTTTGTGGTCGGGAAACCAAATCTATCTTATCATCTTAGGAGGCTTTTTTAATACCACGCTAGAAGCTCTTTAGAACCACCTGCATAGCAGGTGGTTTTCAGTACATATAAAAAAATAGAAGCCTTATGTAAAAAGGCTTCTAGCTTTCCAATATTAATTATTGTTTAATGTCAACTAAGCATCAAGACTTTTTATACAGATATTATAAAAAAAATCATATCATACTTAAGATTTTTAAACAATCAAATTTCTTTGAAGAAAAGTAGATAAAATACTACGGAGTAACTACATTAAATTGTTGTACCTTACTTAATCCAAAAACAACTGGATCAGTATGAGTTAACAACTCTGAATTAAGTGAAATCTTAGATGGGTATGTATCTTGATATGCTGACATATAGTAGTCTAAGTGGGTTAAATCCATCACAAAAGTATACTGTGTATAATCAAAAGTACCATCATCTTTCACTTTAGAACCATACGGAATATCAACTGAAGATAAAACGTGGAACAAGCTATTGATAGCTGATAGCGTATCTTTTCCAGGTTGAGTAAATTCTGCATGAAACACTGTTCTAATGAAGCGAGATTCTGAAGTATAGTCTCCAGGTAGACCTAGTGACCCATTACCTAGTTCTCCAGCATCTGGTTTAAAATTATAAAAATGACTTGCTGGTGTTACTTTATTAGTTAAAAATGAATAATGATTTAAGTTAGCTAAGTGCCATGGATACTCTGGAGAGTTAGTCATAACATGTACTTCGTTATCATAAACTGCCATACCATTTTTTGTAATTTCTACAATTACAGAAGCTCCTGTCTTATCAGAAATAATCCAGTGTAGTGGCACAACAATGTCTAATAAATTATTTTTAACAGCAACTACATTAATGTTTTCGGCTTGTTTCTTAAATTCTTCAACACTGGCAATATTACCTAATACCCAGGTAACAAACTCATGAGGAGCAACATTAATTTTATCTGCTTCTTCATTTGGATTATATTCAGCATAATCACTAAAATAAAGAGCACAAACTGCCAAACCTTTTTCATTTAATCCATCAGCAAAAAAATACTCTTCTAACTTACGACCAGCGCCTAATAGGGCATATTTATTTTCAAAAGTGACGTCAGCTCCAACTTCACTTTTGATGACATAGCCCTTTGGTAAATAAACAGGTGCAGCATCTAACTCAAAAGCAAAGTCCATTGTTCTAGCTAAAAAGTTAGTTTTATCCTGAGATTGATAAATTAATGATGTACACATAAAATGACCCCTATTATTTTGATACATCCATTCTAACATAAGCATAAGCAATAAAAATTCTAGTGTTATAAGCCTTATGATATGACTTGAATATATATGAAGTAAAAATAAAAAAGCTAGAAACCTTAACGCGTAAGGCTTCTAGCTCACAATCATTAAAAATTATTTTGTTTCACGGTGCAGCGTTACCTTACGTTCACGTGGACAATATTTTTTAAGTTCCAAACGATCTGGGTTGTTACGTTTGTTTTTGTTAGAAAGATAATTTCTTTCTTTACATTCTGTACATTCTAATGTGATGTTAATACGCATTATAGTTTCCCTCCGAAAATAAAAATATTCAAGTATCACTTGACACTTGAATATCATAACATGTTTCAAATGAAATATCTATACTTTTTAGAAATTTTGTTAAGGAGTTTTACTTTACAACAAATGACACTTAATTTTGGTTTTGTGTATTATAAACATCATTATATGCATCAATTACTTCTCTTAGTATAATACGATTGATCTCATCATCATCGTCTTTAATTTGTGGAATCATAACACTAACTGCAACTGTTGGGTCATTATAAGGTGCATAGCCTACAATAGTACTATTGATTACTTCAACTACTTTATCTGTTTTTGGATCTACAGCAAATGTTTCAGCTGTACCTGTTTTAGCTGCGATAGGTAAACTGGCACCTTGTAAACGATGACCTGTTCCCATCGGTCCATTTACAACACCATAAAATCCATTCTGAATAATTTCAAACTCAGCATCTTTATCTTCAATCTTACTCATGACTTTTGGTTCAATAGCTTTTATTTCTTTACCTACTTCACCCTTATCATCTGTTCCATAAATACCACCTACAATATGAGGAGCGATTCTTGTTCCACCATTGGCAATAGTAGCAACGTATTGATTAAGTTGCATTGGAGTGTAAGCTTCATAGTTACCAAAAGATAAATCTAGAGCATTACCCATAATTCCTGGTAAATAATTGCCATCTTTATCTGTATAAACTTCATTAATAACACCTACTGATTCATTTGGAATATCAATCCCTGTTTCAGTACCTAAGCCAAACTGATTATACGTTTTTCTTAGTTTATCAAATAAACCCGTATCAAGAGGTAACGTCATTTTTTCAGAATATTCTGTACCAATCAAACCTAAAGCAATTTTCATCATATAAACGTTTGATGATACTTCCAGTGCTTGTTCTGTTGTTAGAGGGATAGAGCTATACTGGTTAAACAATGATGATTTATGAGTGCCATCTTGAAAAATCATTGGCGCATCTATCATAGTCTCATTTCCAGAAATCACCCCGTTTTGGTATCCTGCCATAACAGTAGCACCTTTAATGGAAGAGCCTGGAACAAACGCTTTACTAATTGTTCCAAGAGCGTCATCTTCTAATTTACCAGTTTCCTCATTTTTAGATAACCCTACCATTGACAACACAGCACCTGTCTTAGGGTCTGTGGCTACAACGTATATTCCAGGAGCATAATCAGCCTTACCAGAATTTTGTAAGTAACTAAAATTATTTTCGGCAATCTCTTCAACACGACGTTGGAAATCTAAGTTAATTGTTAATTTTAAGTTGTCACCATTCTCACTTGGCTTAACTTCTTTTTTGGAAATGATTTTTTGATTTTTGTCTGTCGCTATTTCCGACTCACCTTTTTTACCCTTTAGCGTATCTTCATATGATTTTTCTAAGTAACTCAAACCAACACGATCGTTACGTTCATATCCTTTTTTCAAATATTCATCCAATTCATTTTCGGGTAAGCCTTGTTTTTCAGAAGAAACAGTTCCTAAAATCGACCTGATTTGGTCATTTTCTGGATAATCACGGGTCCAATCGGTTCCAACACTAATTCCTGGAATTGTCGCTGCATTCTCTCCAACTTTGGCAATCTCTTGAGGGGTGACACCGTTATTTTTAATAGTAACAGGTTGCAGAGCTGCTGTACTATTAATACGTTTAAACACTGTAGCTCTTCGCATCTCTTCATCATTAAAATTAATTTCGTCATCTGAAACTTTATCAACAACTTTACCATACAAATCTCCCTCAGATAATTGCTCACCCTTTTTATTAACCTTATCACCAACAGTTAATCTTTTTTGAGCAACCATTAAATTCTCAGGATCAGATAGCCAGTAATCTTTTTTATCTCTTTGAGTTAATTTATCTGGTTTTATATCAATTAAATCAACAATTTGTTTGCTTACTTCTCTGATTTCTTCAGCCGTCATACCAACACTTCTAGTAAATAATACTGCTTGGCTAGCTTTATTACCAACTAACAACGTACCATTTGAATCATAAATATTCCCACGTGGGGCTTTTTCTTGAATGACCTTTTTTTGACCACTCACAACAATTTCTTGATATTTTTCTTGATTTTTAATTTGTAAATCAGATAATCTGACAATTAACATTGTAAATAAAATAAATACAATAAAAAATAAAAAATCTAATCTAATCGGCACATGGGATTTTCCTTTTTTACTTTGTTTTTTTCGAAAAGGAAGCCAGCCTTTATTCTTTTGACTCATATATATAAAATCTCCTCATTCACTTATTACTCAAAGGACACACTGCCTTATTAACAAATACGAGTATCTCATTATTTCTTTTCTTTTTCAATGAAAAGTATTCTTCTTTGCATAAATTTTAAAAATGTTTTCATCAAAATCAATTAGTTAGTATTTAATCTATACTTCATCTCTTTACTAGCTGTTATTTTAGAACAAAGATAACTTATTGGGTATTTGTTCCTAAACCAATAGAAAAAGAGATTGGCATAAGAACCAATCTCTTACTTTCATTTTTTTATATAGTTAAGAAAAGCAACCCCACTATCTCACTACTTAAAAATTAATATGTGAGATGGTGTTATCATATTTACTTACTGAAATTTTTCACTTCGACTACAACTGAGTCCACAAACATGTCTACGTTCATAGTTTCTGTTTCTTTACTACCATAACGACGAACATTGACTTCACCATTATCTAACTCTTTATCTCCCACGACAATTTGGTAAGGAATTTTTTGAGTTTGAGATTCACGAATTTTATATCCCATTTTCTCGTTTCTAAGATCCACATCAAAGCGAAGCCCATGAGCATTTAATTTTTCTTTAATACTAAGAGCATAGTCACTATGTAAATCAAGATTAACTGGAATAATTGTTCCTTGAACTGGTGCTAACCAAGTTGGGAAAGCCCCTTTATATACTTCTGTTAAGTAGGCAACAAAGCGCTCCATTGTTGAGACAATTCCTCTATGAATAACCACTGGTCGATGATTATTTTCCCCATCTTCACCTACATAAGTTAAATCAAAACGTTCTGGTAATAAGAAATCTAGCTGAATAGTTGATAATGTTTCTTCAATGCCCATAGCAGTTTTTACCTGCACATCTAGTTTAGGACCATAAAAGGCTGCCTCACCATCTGCTTCAAAATACTCTAACTCCATTTCATCCATGGCTTCTTTTAGCATAAATTGAGCTTTTTTCCACATCTCATCATCATCAAAGTATTTTTCAGTATTATTAGGATCACGGTAGCTTAAACGGAAGCGGTAATCAGTAATATCAAAATCTTCATAAACAGCTATCATAAGTTCTAGTGTACGTTTAAACTCATCTTTGATTTGATCAGGTCTAACAAAAGTATGACCATCATTTAAAGTCATTTCACGAACGCGTTGCAGCCCAGACAAGGCACCAGACTTCTCATAGCGGTGCATCATACCAAGTTCTGCAATACGAATAGGTAACTCACGGTAACTATGAATATCATTTTTATAAACCATCATATGATGTGGACAGTTCATTGGACGCAAGACTAACATCTCACCGTCTCCCATATCCATTGGCGGGAACATATCTTCATGATAATGATCCCAGTGACCACTAGTTTTGTATAATTCTACATCGGCCATAATTGGTGTATAAACATGTTGGTAACCTAAACTTAATTCTTTGTCAGTGATATATCGCTCAATGACACGACGAATTGTCGCACCTTTTGGTAACCAGAAAGGTAGTCCTGAGCCTACTTCTGGACTAATCATAAATAAATCTAGTTCTTTACCTAATTTACGATGATCACGCTCTTTAGCTTCTTCACGCATTTTTAAGTAAGCTTTTAATTCTTTTTTATCAAAAAAGGCTGTACCATACACACGTTGCATCATATCATTATCAGAATCCCCTCTCCAATAAGCACCTGCTACAGATAATAATTTAAAAACTTGAATACGACCAGTAGAAGGCACATGAACCCCGCGGCATAAATCAACAAAGTCACCTTGCTCATAAACTGTAATGACCTCATCTTCTGGTAAGTCAGTAATTAGTTCTACTTTATAAGGATCATCACTAAATAAAGCTAATGCTTCTTCACGTGATAATTCTTTTCTAATAATCGGATTGTTTTCTTTCACAATCTTCATCATCTCAGCTTCGATATCTGCTAAATTCTCTTCAGAGATAACAGCTTCTCCGTTATCAGTATCATAGTAAAAACCATTTTCTATTGCAGGCCCTACTCCAAAATGAATCTCTGGATACAAGCGTTTCATGGCATTTGCCATTAAATGAGCTGCCGAATGACGTAAAATACCTAATGCATCCTCATGATCTGGCGTTACTATTTCAATAGTACCATCTTCAGTAAGTGGTAAAGTTAAATCAACTAACTCACCATTAAATTTACCTGCTAGTGCTTTTTTACCTAAGCTATTACTAATACTTTTAGCAACGTCTTGTGTTGTTACATTTTCCTCAAATTCTTTGACTGCTCCGTCTGGAAATGTTATCTTAATCATTTTTTCTATCTCCTTTTGTTTTATAGAATAAAAAAAGTCCTAGTAAGCCAATTTAGCCTACTAGGACGAATCATCGTGGTTCCACCTAATGTTTTAGATATAAATAAAACTATATCTTCTTAGCGTATTAACGGTACGACCGACTAAGTTTCAACTTAGTATTTCAAAAGTGGTCAACTAATGGACTTATTTAGAAAACTCTCAGTCTAGGTTTTCCTCCCTGTTAAACAGTAATCACTAATTGGTGTCTTTCTCAACAATATATCTATTTACTATATCTCTTATTTAAGCACCTTTAGGTTAATTTTTCAAGTAGCAATATTTAATTTTTTAACTTAAATGTTTTTGGAGCAACTCTTGAGATGACGATGCTACCGATTATGACATATAAAAGTGACACATCTGCAAGAGATACAACATAAATCATGTCAGCTGAATCAATTTGTAAATTAATGATAGCAAAAATATAAAACAAACCATTAGCCCATTTATAAACAGGATTAACAACTTGAAAATTAGTTGTGAATGGTTGCAAAATATAATAAATAAACAACTCATGGAAAGAAAACAACAAAGTTAAGCTTAACATAATAAGTAAGATAACCCATAAAAAAGAGATAGCTTTTGTCCCGACAACAACTATACTTAACACAACAATCCAAAAGAACAAGATAGCATTGACAGCACCGTTATAAATAAAAATCCTTTTCAATCGGTAGAAAAAACTAGAAATGATAACTTGTTTTTGTCTATAAAATGGGTAACTTAGCACAGATACATCACAATTGACAAACATACTTTGAACTACATTTCTTCCTACTGAAATAAAAAAGAAAATATAAAAAAGAAAAGGAATCGCATTGTATAAAACTGTTTCAAAAGAAGTCTCCCCATTTGGTAAGGGAAAAAATAAAGCAAATAAAGTTAATCCCATACCTATGGCACTAATGATAGCAACTTTAATATAAACACCGCGGTTTAAAACACACTTTAAACGTCTAAAAAATAAGGCATTAATATAATCTGTTCCTGATAAATGACTGAAATCTTCATCTTCAATCCGCATAGATTTACTTAAATTTTGACCTTCAACAAAGTTTTTCTGTTTTGTTTTATACACAGTATCTTCATCAGAAAATAATTGAGTCGATGATTGGAATTGACTGTTAACAAAATTCATCATCTTAGTTGACTTAATAAAATGTGTCATTAAGATAGCTGATATAGCTAAGTTAACAATAGAGCCTACACTAAACAAGATGGTCCTTATCCCCCTATTTCTTGTTGGTAGTTAACTAATATAAGACCTATAATAAGGAAGATGGCACTTAACAAGACACTGACCATGATTTTTTTATGAACTTTTGGGACCTAACTGTTAAAACAACATTTAAAAATAACAATAGAAAATTAGTCAAAATATATAGACTAAGACCAAAAATTAAACTTAAAAAAAGATGAGAACTATGACTTAAATAAAGTAACATGATGAGCCCTAGGACAATCAGTAAGGTTCGTCCAAATAAAGATAAAACAGCCTGTTCTTTAAAAAACATAGTTCTACTCACATGAAAATTTTTAATAAATTGTAATTCTTTGTTATCAAACATACCAAAGAACATAGATAAACTTGACCAGATAAATACAAAAAAGATAATCCAAATTAAAAAAGGTGTTGCTTCTTCAATATTAAACATATTACTTAGTAGTATGGGCCATAAAAAACTTAAAATAAAAGGTATAAAAGCCAATAATAATTTGAGCAAAAATGACAAAGCTATTTTGATATAGCTAATCACTCTTTTTAATCCATATTCTGGATAAAGCATCTTAGTTGGAACAAAACGACCAATAATAGGGATTCGCCCAGCAAAATAAATTAAACCATTTGTAAAAATGGATGCTTTATATAATTCTAATTGCCAAAATCGTCTAATCCCTTTTTTTATAAATTCAAACATCTTCTTCCCCGCCTGTATCATGACTAGGTGATGTGACTTTTTGTTCATCACTTCCACTAGACAAACGAGCTACTATTTCTGTTTCAAAATCGTTAGAATGAATTTTTTTAGCATCATACCCAGTTAAGACCCCTTCATGTAACACAACAATCTCATCACATAGGTCTTGAGCAAGTTGGAGAATATGTGTTGAGAAAATAACAATCGAGTCTTGCTTTATAGATAGAATTAACTCTTTGATATCATGAGCTGCCACAACATCAAAACTAGTTAAAGGCTCATCTAGTAACAAAATAGGTGGTTGAATCATAATTGTAGCAATCATTTGTACTTTATTTTTCATACCATGGGAGTAATCTTTTAATAAACGGTGATGATCTTGTTTTTTATTCCAATTTTTTCTAAATAATACTCTGGACTCTCAACGTGTGTCATACTATTTCCATTCATATCAATAAAAAATTTGATAAATTCATAACCTGTCATAAAATCAGGAATATTAGGGACTGCTTGAACTAATCCCACTTTAGTATCAGCATAATCCTCTAACTTACCGTCCACTTGTAAAACTAGTTCGCCAGAATCAATAGATATATCCTTTGACATACAATTAAATAAAGTCGTCTTCCCAGCCCCATTACGGCCTAGCAACCCGTAAATTTTTCCTTTCTCAAAGGTAAAACTTGCTTGATCTAAAATCATTTTACCATCAAATGTTTTAATTAAATCTTTAATGATTAACTCCATGTTAATACTCCCCTAAACCCATATTTTTTATTAGTATATCATAAAGTGATATACTAAAATAGCGATAAGTTTAGCTATTATCATCTTAATTATTAGACTATAATAATGATATTAAGTATAGAAAGAAGAGGATATAAATGAAAATTGGAATAATTGGTGCAGGTCATATGGGGTCTGCCATGATTAAAGGTTGGATAAACTCTAAACAAGTAGAGGCAAAAAATATTTCAGTAAAAGGTGGAAAAAGTTTAACTGCTAGTCATTTACAAAAGGAACTTGATTTTACATTAATAAATCAGTATGAAGACTTACAAAAAATGGATATTATTTTTCTAGCAACACCAACACCTGTTATCTTACCTGTTTTAAACGAATTGGCTCCCTTCATAATGGATAATAAAATACCTGTTGTATCAGTGTCTGCAGGGGTAAGTACACAGGAATTACAGCAAGTAGTTCCTAATCACCCAGTTGCTCAAGCTATACCTAATACACCTGTTCAAATCAATCAAGGAATCACTGGAATCGTTTACGGAAAGAATCTAGCAGATAGTCAAAAAGAAATAATCAATCACAGTTTATCCTTATTAGGTAATGTTCAGGAAGTACGTCCTGATAATATTGCTATTTTTGGCACTCTAGCAGGTTGTGGACCAGCTTTTGTAGATGTGTTTATTGAGGCTTTAGGTGATGGAGCTTGTCTACATGGAATGGATAGAGAAATGGCTTATAAAGTAGCTGCAAGTATGATTAAAGGCACAGCTGAGTTGTTACTAAGAACACAAGATCATCCAGCTCAGTTAAAAGATAACGTCGCTTCACCTGGTGGCACAACAATTAAAGGATTAGTTGCCCTTGAAAAAGAAGGATTTCGTTATGCAACAATCCAAGGAATAAACACGATTATGTCAAATGAATAATTTGAAAATCTGTCTATTAAATCCTTGATTAGGTAATCGTGTTTTCTTTTTATTTTTGAGTGATGAATATTTAAATTTTTCCAGTTTTTCGTAATTTTTATTAAATAACTCACAGAAAAACTATTATTTATACATCTTTTTGATATAATAACACTATTAATAAAATAATTGGAGGTGGAGTATGGCCGTATTAGAAGCGACGATTTTATTAATTCTATTAGTAATCATTTCTAATATTATCAGTCATTATTTAGTATCTATTCCAACAGCATTAATTGAAATTGCCGTTGGTGTTATTGCCGCAGTAACCCTAAACCTAACTATCGAACTTCAAACAGATTGGTTTATGTTACTTTTGGTTGCCCCGTTGTTATACAGCGATGCCAAGCATTTCCCAAAGAAAGAATTATGGGAGCTTCGGGTTCCTATCTTTGCTAATGCTATTTTACTTGTTTTTATCACCACAATTGCTGGAGGGTATTTGATTAATGCCTTTATTCCAGAAGTATCCCTTCCTCTTGCCTTTGCCTTAGCTGCTGTTTTATCTCCAACTGACCCAGTAGCTGTACAAGGGATTGCTGAACAGGTTAAGTTACCCAAGAAAATTCTAAGCTTAATTAGTGGTGAGAGTTTAATTAATGATGCCAGTGGATTAATTGCCTTTAAATATGCCCTAGCAGCCTTTTTAACAGGTTATTTTTCCTTACAACAAGCTGCTGGAGACTTTTTATATGTGACGTTCTTTGGTGTTGTCATCGGTCTTGTTTTAGCAAGAGTCATCTATTTAATTCAAGTGTCATTATTAAGACAAGGCATACAAGATGTGGTGTTACACTCTTTAATTCAAGTTCTAACACCATTTGTTATTTTTATCGCAGCTGAGGTGATTCATGCCTCTGGTGTTATCGCAGTTGTTGTAGCTGGTGTTGTTGCTATTCAACAAGAGCCTCTTTACAAACGCGGACCATTTTCTGAAATTCAAATTGTTACAAATAAATTATGGGATATTTTAATTTATTTACTAAACGGTATTGTTTTCGTTGTTTTAGGAGCTATTCTACCGTTTGTAATGCATGCTGCTATTATCAATCCAAGTATTAATAATGGGTTATTAATCTTATATGTTATCATTATTTGGTTAATCTTAATGATAATTCGTACGCTTTGGTCTTACGCGTACATGTGGTATGACCACATTCGTACATCAAAATCTAAAGAAACAAAACCTAAATTTTCAACAGCTGTCTTAACTGGATTAACTGGTGTTAGGGGTGCCGTTACGATGGCAATGGTGTTGTCTATTCCTTTCTTTTTACCAGATGGCGAAATTTTCCAAGAACGCTATTTGATTATTTTCCTAGCCAGTGGTGTTATTTTAATGAGTTTACTAGTTGCTGTTGTGACTATTCCCTTCTTTACAAAACAAAAGAAACGTATTATTTTAACAGGGGATGATGTGTTTCAAGAAATTCAACACAAAGAAGATGATAACTCAGCGCTTCCTGAAGTAGAAGCTCGTAAGTTAATGACTAAAAAAGTGATTAGTATGCTTAGATCTGAGCAAGATAGTGACAATCGCGTGGTTGTTAACGACCTACTTCGAGACTTTGATAAACAACTTCGCTTCCTTTATTTAGATGATGATTCAACTTCTAATGAGTTTTATCATGATTTAGAAACTCAATATCGTAAAATTGCGGTTGAAAGTGAAAAAAAAGGAGCTATTGAGGTTATTGAAGCTAATAACTTACCAAAACAATTAACTAAAAATTATCTTGAGATGCTTGATTATAAAATGCGAGCTCACTCAACTAATTTTAAAATTTTGTTTAGACAATATATGTACCGAACTAGAAGAAAAACCAAACGGCTTGTGTTTCAAACTTTCCTGAAAAAACAAAAGCACTCAGATGATGCTGTCAAAAATATTACCACACTTGAAACAGACAGTTCAAAATATGCAGTGAGAGTCTTAAAAGAGTTAAAAGATGATCTTGATCAAAATGATCGTTACTTCATTTTAAAAAGTAATATTATAAATCAAATCATCATGGAATATGAAAGTAAAATTAATCGAATTAAAAACTACCGATTACGACAAGAAGATCAATATCAAACACTTTATCAAGATTACTTCTTACGTGCTTTAGATGAGGAGAGAACTGTGATTCAGACTCTTTTAGAACAAGGAAGAATCTCACCAGATTTAGCAAGTCTTTTAAGGCAATCTGTTAATTATAGTGAGACATCTTTCCTACAAGGAAGTTTAAGCGAAGAGTAAATAAAAAAGAGTTAACCCGTTTTATAAAATGTACCCTATGTCAAGGACATAATAAAAAAGAGTTCGTCTGTCATCAAGATGATTTCCTAAAGAGGAAGTCATCTTTTTTATGTGCATAACGATTCATAGTAGCTCTGCGGCGTCATTCTGTTTAGTGTCCACTGACCACGGTAATGATTGTAGTAATCCATGTAGTCGTCTACTTCTGTGACAACATCATCATAAGTCACACAGGCGTCAAGATTTAGTTCATCTTTCATATGACCATAAAAGGATTCTTGCGGTGCATTGTCCCAGCAGTTGCCCCTACGGGACATTGATTGAATTAAACCTAGTTCTTTCACTCGCGATTGAAATCCATTGGATGTATAGTGACATCCTTGATCAGAATGAATGAGAGCAGTTGACTCTTCTCTGTTCGTTAGATACGGAGTCAAATCTTCTAATGTTTCTAAAACAAAATCAAGTTTTAAGTTTGGTGAAACACGATAAGCTACAATTTCTTTTGTACAACTATCTTTAATTGTTGAAAGATAAGCATGCTTATTTTGATAATGTAGATAGGTGATATCTGTCAAAAATATCTTTCTAGGTTTTGGTGGATTGAATTGGCGATTAAGATGGTTTGGATGATGGTTACTAGTGCCGAGTGTTTTTGCCATTCGTCGATAAGGATTTGCTTTTCTGATAGGACAAACAAGATTAAATTTTTTCATTAAACGTCTAATCTTTTTTAGGTTCATGACTGTATTAAAGTATTTTTCTAATGTCATCTTGATTAAACGAGCACCTTTATTTCGGTTCTTGAATCGGTATGCTTCTAGAATCAAGGTATAGTCTGAGTAATCTTGGTGATTTTTAATAGAGGCCTCTAAGCATGTTTGGAGGTAATGATAGTAACCCGAACGAGACACTCCTGCTAGCTGGCACAGGTGCTTCACCTGTGTTACTTTCTGATGTTTCTCTCTGAGTCTTCTTATGACTTCGAATTTTTCGTGGACCGTGAGTTTGCTTTCCAAATCGCCTCTCTCTCTGCTTGTTCTAGCTTTTTTAAAAAATCATTTTCAGCTTTTAGATAAGCCACTTCTGCTTTTAAGCGTTTTAATTCTTCTTTTTCAGTTAACTCTTTGTGTCTTGGGCGACCACTATTGCCAAGTCGTAAATCTTCTAGATTTTCTCCTTGTTTTGCTTTTTCGCGCCACCTGTGGCTGGCAGTATTAATTCTACGCTGTTTCAACACAGTAATATCAAATCCAGCATCACTAAAAATTTGATGAGGTAACTGCCCTTCAGAGTGTTTGAGCACAAATAATTCTTTAAATTCTTTTGTGTAAGTTATCGAAGAACTGCTCACTCGTTTGACATATGGATTTTGTTTTAACTCTTCAATTTCTTCAGTGGTAAATTTATTAATACCCATTTTAGTCACGTCCTTTTTATTTATCATATAAAATACCCCATAGAAGGCACGCTTTTTTTCGTGTCCAATCTATAGGGTACATTTTAATTGGGTTAACTCTTTTTTATTCATCATTTTCAGTAGTTGCCTCTTCAGTATAGGTCATAAGCACCTTTCTAGGCTTACTTCCCTCACTAGCACCTACTACACCATGTTCTTCTAATTCATCAATCAGTCTAGCAGCACGGTTATACCCAATTCTAAAACGACGTTGTAAAAGAGAAATACTTGCTGTCTGCATTTCAATAATCAAAGCCTTTGCCTCTTCATAATACTCGTCTGTTGACTCTTGTGAAGTAGCACTTGAAACATCTTCTGTTGGTATCATATCTTCTTGATAATCAGCACCTTGTTGAGTGGTAACAAATTCGACAATATGCTCCACTTCTTCATCTGAAATAAAAGCTCCTTGGACACGAATAGGTTTATTTTCACCCATAGGCATAAATAACATATCACCTCGTCCAAGTAACTTCTCAGCTCCATTGCTATCGATAATAGTCCTTGAATCAATTCCACTTGAAACTGCAAATGCAATTCTAGATGGCACGTTTGCTTTAATTATCCCTGTAATAACATCTACACTAGGCCTTTGTGTAGCTAAAATCATATGAATGCCTGCTGCCCTTGCCATCTGTGCCAGGCGAATAATAGCATCTTCCACTTCATTACTAGCTACCATCATTAAATCAGCTAATTCATCTACAATCACCACAATATACGGTAGTGGGGCTTTTTTGTCTCCTGTTTGCTGGTTATGTTTTTTTACCATATCATTATAACCTGTCATATTTCTTACACCAAAACCAGCAAATAATTCATAACGTCTCTCCATCTCTTCAACTACTTTTTGTAAAGCTTGAGCTGCTTTTCTTGGATTTGTCACAACAGGTGCTAGTAGATGAGGAATACCATTATAAACATTGAGCTCTACCATTTTTGGATCAATCATCATAAGCTTCACTTCATTTGGTTTAGCTTTCATCAAGATACTAGAGATAATAGTGTTAATACAAACCGATTTACCACTACCAGTTGAACCAGCAATCAACAAATGAGGCATCTTAGTTAAATCTGCCACTGTTACATCTCCTGATATACTTCTTCCTAACGGTACTTCTAAAAGTAACTCTTCATGATTATCATCTGATTCGACAACATCTCTAAAGGAAACCATACTTGTTGTTTGATTAGGTACTTCTATCCCAATTAGTGATTTACCAGGTATTGGTGCTTCCATTCTGATATCTTTTGCTGCTAAAGCTAAAGCTAAATCATCTGTCAGACTGACAACCTTACTTACCTTGACACCAATTGCAGGTTGAATTTCAAATCTTGTCACAGATGGACCTAAACTTGCTCTGACAACTTTGGCATCTACACCAAAACTGTTAAATGTTTTTTCCAAAACGGCTACATTTTTTTCTACCAATTTATATTCAGCCTGTTGATCAGTTAACGGAATGGCACTAAGTAATTCAACAGGTGGCAATTCATAATTTAGGTTTTCCTCGTCTGGTAAATCTAAAAACATAGGCTGCTCGTCAGTCATCTCATTAACTTCTTTTTGAGGCCGTTCTATCGTAGCTTGCTCTTTTTGCTTGTATTGATCTTGATAATTATCAATCTCCAGTACAGTTTGACCAGACTCTTCTTGGATAACTATCCCTTCTTCTTCCACCACTACTTGAGGTACTTTAGATACTTTATTATTTTCAGTAAGTTTCTTCTTCTCTTTCAGTTTTGACTTCTTTTTTTTTTCTTCAGAGACCTCTTGTTTCTTTTTATCAATGGTTGTAAATAAAGAACTACCCCATTCTGAAAATTTATTCATAACATCAGTAATACCAACATTTGCAACTAATAGAACCCCAATAGTCATACCTAAAAAAGAGATAACATAAGAGCCTAATTTTGAAACTAGAAAGTAAGTTACCGTATATAAAAGAGCACCTATCATCCCACCACCTACTGACTGGGTAATATTATTCACTCTCACATCACTAACAATTTTTTCCCAAGTTAAACCTAATATATTTGTACTACGACTAATTTGTTTAAAAAGTCCAATCTCAATAAATAGTAAAAAGCTAAAATAAAAAACAAATAGTCCAACCATAATAGACTTTCGCTTAAATTTTGGGTCTTTCCCCATTAGAAGTATTAACACACCATACAATACTAAAAAGATTGACATAATAAGATACGTATTACCAACTAAAGCACGAAATACATTTGCAATAAACATCCCTAAAAAGCCTAATTTTAAACCACCAATAATGCCAAATACTATAAAGGCTATTCCAATAATAAAATAAGTCACTTTTTCATTTTGTTGTTTCTGCTTTTTCGTTGGTGCTTTTTTCTTTTTCTTAGCCACATCTGCACCTCCACATTTATCTTCATTCATTATACTATATAAAAAAATTTTTTTCTCCATTTTTAAGCTCCAAATAGAAGTATAAAGATTAACAACATATCATTATTTTTTTAACTATACTATCGTCACAAAAGTATTTATATCGTCATGTAGACGTAAAGAAAAGAGGTTAACTTTTCGTCAACCTCTTTTGCCAAAATTGAAAATAACTATTCTTTTTCCATAGCTGCCTTTAAAGCAAGAGCTAAAGGACTCTCCATTTCTTCAGCTTGATTATATTTCTTCACAAGCTTTCTTTCTTCATGCTTCGACATTTTTTTCTTGCCTTTTTTACCCTTTTCAAGCTTTTCTGTATACTGACATCCGCTACATTTGAAATATGAGCCATTTTTATTTTCTAAAATCGCCATTTTTTTCTTACATTGCGGACAGCGCTTATTAGAAACTTTTGGATCTTTTCTTCTACTGTATCGACAAGAATCACTACTACAGACATATATTTTACCATCTCTTGTACGTTTTTCACGTAATGGTGATTGACAATCTGGACATGGTTTGCTTGTTAGAGCATGATCTACATATTTATCTTCACTAGTTTTAATCTCATTAACCAAACGAGTTGTCTCTTTTTCAATTCCCTTAATAAAAGTATCACTTTTTAATTTACCTTGAGCAATCTTCTCTAATGATAATTCCCATTCTTGGGTTAGCTCTGGCGTAACTAAAGACGGATTCACTAGTTTTAACAATTGTTTCCCCTTTGGTGTCACACTTAATTTATTAGATTGTCTTTCCATAAGTTCAGAGCTGATTAATTTTTCAATAATCTCAGCACGAGTTGCAGGTGTACCTAAATTATGTTTTTCCATACCACCTAATAGACTACTTTCTGATAAAGGCGGCTGAGGTGAGGTGACTTCCTTATTAATAATAAATTGTCCCTCTATCTTATCACCTACTGATGCTTTAATTGTATTCTTTGGTAACGCATCTTTTAATTTCCAACCAGCTTCAAGTACTCGTGAGTGTTTAAATATAAAAGTAGAATCATTGATAGTAGCTTCTATCGTTTCATGACGAGTGATATTGGCATTTAAAAATAAACCTAAGAAACGCTCAACAATCATTTGATAGATACGCATCTCATCATTATCTAATTTTTCAAGCCTTGCTACTTGCTCGGTCGGAATTAAACCATGATGGTCTGTCACTTTACTATTCTGGAATACTTTTGTTTGTTTTACTACAGCACCTTGTTTAACTAAAGGTTTCACAATTTGTGGAGCCATTTGCATCATAGCTGATAATCTCTCACTCATAGTTTGTTTCATATCAGTCGTTAGATACTTAGAGTCTGTCCTAGGATAGGTAACAATTTTATGAATCTCATATAACCGTTGAACAAGAGATAAAGTTTTTTTAGCTGAATACTGATATCTAGCATTAGCTTCACGCTGAATTTCGGTTAAATCATATGGAAGTGGTGCATATTCTTTCTTTTCCTTAACAGATATATTGGTAACCTTAACTGGTTTTCCTTTAAAACTCGTTACAAGATTTTCAATATCTTGTCTATTTTTATATTGTTTTGGATTTTTTAATTGCAGTCTTCCCTTAACTCCCATACTCTCTAAATCAAGAGTGAAGTAATTTTCAGGTTTGAATGTTTCAATTTTCTCCTCTTGGCGGCGAACCATTGCAAGAGTTGGTGTTTGTACTCTACCAGCAGACAGACTATCTTTGTATTTGACCGTCAAAGCACGGGTTACATTTAAGCCAACTAACCAGTCTGCCTCTGCACGAGCTAGAGCTGAAGCATATAGATCATCATAATCTTTTGCTGGTTTTAATTGATTAAATCCTTGCTTAATTGCTTTATCTGTTTGTGATGATATCCATAAACGTTTCACTGGTTTTTTAAATTTAACATATTGTAAAATCCACCTTGCTACAAGTTCACCCTCACGTCCAGCATCAGTTGCTATCACTGCCTCAGAAACATCTTGACGATTGGCAAGTTGACTAATGGCTTTCAGTTGAGGACGTGTTTTTGGTAAAGGTTTAATCCCTACTTTTTTAGGAATCATTGGTAGAGAGTTCATCTCCCACTGAGCCCAAGCCGAATTATAATCCTCTGGCATCTTAAGTCCTAACAAATGACCTAATGCCCATGTAACTATCACATTTTTTCCCTCAATATAATTTTTAGTTTTATTAGTTGCCCCTAGAACTTTGGCTATATCTCTGGCAACACTTGGCTTTTCCGCTATAATTAACTGCTTCATTTGTTATGTTTTCCTCCATATTAAGTTTTTTATAGTCTTTTAATAACATTAATCCTCTAAATGCTTGTAAATCTTCATCACAGTCTTCACAAAAAATCATATCTCCCTGATTCCAAAAAGCAACTAAATACGGATTTTTACATTTTGTTTCCTCAAAATCAATGGCTAGTTTTTTATTTAGCTCTAAAAATAAGTCTTCAGCTTCTTCCAGTGTGTCAAACTCAGCTTCTTCTATAATGTCTTTTTCCCAGTCATCAAAAAACCACCACGGTTCATCATTTCCATATATTTGAATAACTTGATACATCTTTTTCGCCTCTTTCACATAATCTCATACGTCTAGATTATTTGAAATATCAGAGATTGACAAATAATACGACTTAACTAGTTTATCTTTTGTTAGTTTGTGAAACAAGGCTATTTCATATTATCTTTCTTTCAAATTTTCCTCATAGGCATGTAATGCTAATAAAACTTGTTCCCTATTTTTTATTATACATGTATACAAATCCCATCTGTCTCTTATTATCTAGTGTAAAATCATACTGGCTAAATCCCGTTATCTCACCTAAATCTTTTGAAGTTAAGTGATACTGATTGACATAATCACTTAACTTTTTTATGAATTCTCGGTTACGATTATCAAATTAATACCAAACGTAGGCTACAGCTAACATGAATATACTGTTTAAAACTACTCCCCACGCATTCCCTTCACTAACAAATCGAAATAAAGCACTACCACCTACAATAGAGGCAAAAACAACACCAACTATGATAGAGATAATTTTACGGTTTAATTTCGTCATCAGCTAGCACCATCCTTTAACCACTATTATACATCAATCTAATAAAAAAAAGAGACTAACCTGGTGAGTTAATCTCTTTTGTATTGATTATAGTAATTCTCCAAAACGTTTCACATATATTTTTTTAATAAACATAACAAGCACTAAGTAAGCAATAATAGTTACTGCTAAGAATCCCCAATAGCTTCCTGGTAATGGTAGTAAGCCTAAGTCTTGACCAAATGCAGTGAAAGGTAAGATTGTACCAATAGCAATACCTAGTGTTGTAATAGTTGTTAAAATGAATGATGCATTACTTTGAATAAATGGTAATTTTGGTGTTCTTAATGTATGGATAACCAAAGTTTGAGACCATAGTGACTCTACAAACCAACCTGCATGGAAAACACCAATAAAGATAGCTTGTTGTTCAACACTTAATGTGTGATATGAACCACCAACAACAGCTGGACAAATAATAAAGTAAAGAACAGCATACGTTGTAATATCAAAGACTGAACTTGTTGGTCCAAGCCACTTCATAAATGAGCCAATACTTGTTGCATCCCAATTTTTAGGCTCTTCTAAATATTCAGGATCCATATTATCCCACGGAATCGACATACAAGAAATATCATAAATTAAGTTTAAGAATAGTAACTGTAGTGGCAGCATTGGTAAGAATGGTAAGAAAATACTTGCTACAACAACTGAGAACATGTTACCAAAGTTTGAACTTGCAGTCATTTTAACATATTTCATAATGTTACCAAACGTTGTACGACCAGCTAAAATACCACGCTCTAAAACCATTAAATCTTTTTCAAGTAAGATGACATCTGCTGACTCTTTAGCAATATCAACGGCTGTATCAACAGAAATACCAACATCTGCTTCTTTCATAGCTGGGGCATCATTGATACCATCACCCATAAATCCAACCGTGTGACCATTTTCTCTTAGTACACGAACTAGACGTGTTTTTTGAGATGGTGTTAATTTAACAAAGATATTATATTTTTCTACGATTTCTTTTAATCCTTCGTCATTTAATTTTGCAATGTCACCACTTGAGATGATATCTTCATTTTCTAATCCAACTTGTTTACAAACAGATTTAGTAACTAAAGCATTGTCACCAGTTAATACTTTAACCCCTACACCATGTTTTTTAAGAGCTTCTAGAGCATCTTTTGTTGTTTCTTTTGGTGGATCAAGGAATGCTAGGTAACCAATTAATACCATGTCACTTTCATCTTTAACTGAAAACTCATCAACTACACTTGGATTTGTTTTTTGAGAAACTCCGATGACACGCAAGCCATCTTCATTTAACTCATCAACTGTTTTTAAAACCGTTGATTTAATACCTTCTGTTAAAGGGACAACCTCACCTTTATACTCAACATATGTAGATACTTCTAGCATTTCCTCAATGGCACCTTTAGTAATCATTTGAGTTTTACCTGACTCATCTTCAATCACAACACTCATACGGCGGCGTTGGAAATCAAAAGGAATTTCATCTACTTTTGTGTATTTGTTAACATCAATATTTAATTCTTCTTCTGTTGATTCAATAATCGCTTTATCCATTAAGTTTTTTAAACCAGTTTGGTAGTAGCTATTAAAGAATGCATGACGTAGTACACGGTTATCTTCTTTTCCATCAACATCTAAATGATATTCTAAAATAATTTTATCTTGCGTTAATGTTCCCGTTTTATCTGTACACAATACATCAATAGCACCAAAATTTTGGATAGAATTTAAGTTTTTAATGATTGTTCCTTTTTTAGCCATTGTTGAGGCACCTTTTACAAGGTTTGTTGTCACAATCATTGGTAACATTTCTGGTGTTAACCCAACAGCTACTGATAAACCAAAAAGAAACGCTTCTAACCAATCACCTTTTGTAAAACCATTAATTAAAAATACAGTTGGTGCCATGACCATCATGAAACGAATTAATAACCATGATGTTTTTGAAATACCAACATCAAAACTTGTTACTGTTTGTACTTCTGAAACATCTTTAGCAATTTGACCAAATAATGTATCATTACCAACAGCTACAACCATACCGATTGCACTACCACTGACAACGTTACTTCCCATATAAGCTATATTTTCGTAATCTGTTTCTGATTGATACTCTTCAGTTGTTATCTCGGCACGTTTTTCAACCGGATAACTCTCACCTGTCATTGCAGCTTGAGAGACAAATAAATCTTTTGTTTTAATTAATCTCACATCAGCTGGTAACATATCACCTGCGGATAATTTGATAATATCTCCACAAACAATATCTTCAATTGGTAATTCAATTTCTTTACCATCCCGAAGAACAGTTGCTGTAACTTGAACCAAATCACTTAACTTCTCAGCAGCATTATTTGATTTCACTGACTGAACTAAAGTCATAGTCCCACTTAAAATGACCATTGAAATAATAATTAAGACACCTGTTAAATCACGTTCTGGTACTGGTACAATCATATAATCAGTAATGAAAGAAATAATAGCTAAAGCCAGTAGTACACTTGTGAATGGTGTAAAATACGCTTTTAATACTTCTAAAATAAATGGACGTTTTTTCTTGTGTGAAATCACGTTTGCTCCAAATTCTTCTCTTAAACTATCTGCCTGCTCTTTTGTTAAACCTTCTAAATTTGATCTGTATTGCTCTGATAAAAAGTCAATATTTTTTCTTGCATACTCTTCATATCGTTCTACTTGTGTTTTTCTCATTTTTTGTAACCTTCTCCCTAAATTTTTCAACTTGGGTCATTATAAGTGGTTACGACTTAAATGCTCATATCTGGCTAATAGAAACAGATAGACAATAATAAACATGTTTACCGCTTTTCCACTGATACTGGCCCTTAATACTTCGACTCTGACTACTGTCGTCCATGTGTTTCCATCTCCCTTGATTGTATATATTTATAAAACAAATTAATAACAACAATATATCCTAATTTTTTGTCAAAATTCACAAAAAAAGTCCTTTGCTGATTCCTCAACAAAAGACTTGGATTTATGTCATCACAAATAAACCATCAGATCTAATCGTTGAGTTTTAGCACTATACAACGTAAAAGTATCACTACTTTAGCTACGTTAAAGAAAACCTTATATCGATAATCTCTGTTATACCCATTGGCGTCTCTCGACATTTTTGGGCAGTAGCCTATGTTTGTATAGGAGCCTCACCTAACTAATCTATTCTATTTACAGACATCACTATAACTTATAAAAAGTAACTTGTCAACAACACTTTAAGTTAAATATATTGCCTTTTTAATTCATTTGAATAAGCAGCATCTATCATGCCACCACCTAAACATTCCATTCCGTCATAAAACACTACAGCTTGTCCTGGAGTAATAGCTCTCACTGGTTCATCAAAATAAACGGTTCCTGTTGTTTCATCTTCATTTAAAACAACGCGTACACCAACATCTTGTTGACGGTATCTAAATTTTGCAGTGCAAGTAAACTCACGTGGTTTGTCATCATTCGTTGTAAAATGAATTTCACTGGCTTCTAAGTGAGTTGAATATAAGTTCTCATGATGAAATCCTTGACCGACATAAAGAGTATTTGTTGTTAAGTCCTTGCCAATAGCAAACCAAGGTTCTTGTGAATCGCCTTGACCACCACCAATTCCTAACCCTTGCCTTTGACCAATCGTGTAGTACATAAGACCAGCATGATCTCCCTTAATATCACCATCAAGTGTCACCATTTTACCAGGTTTAGCTGGTAAATACTTACTTAAAAACTCCTTGAAATTTTTCTCCCCAATAAAGCAAACACCTGTTGAATCTTTCTTTTTAGCAGTAGCAAGATTTGCTTTTTCAGCAATCTCACGCACTTCTTTTTTCTCCATCCCACCTAGAGGAAACATCGTTTTAGATAATTGTTCTTGAGATAATTGGCTTAAAAAATAAGTTTGATCTTTATTATTATCAATGCCTCTTAACATATGTGACACACCAAACTCATCTCTTATAACTTGGGCGTAGTGACCTGTGGCTACAAAATCTGCTCCTAATTGCATAGCATAATCTAAAAAGGCTTTAAATTTAATTTCTTTATTACACATAACATCAGGATTAGGTGTTCTCCCTCTTGTATACTCATCTAAAAAATACTGAAACACTCTATCCCAATATTCTTTTTCAAAGTTTACAGAATAATAAGGGATACCGATTTGATTAGCAACTTTTGTCACGTCTTTATAATCTTCTGTTGCTGTACATACACCATTTTCATCTGTATCATCCCAATTCTTCATAAACACACCCACTACATCATAACCTTGTTCTTTTAGTAAGAGAGCTGTGACTGATGAATCAACGCCACCACTCATACCAACTACTACTTTAATTTGACTATTATCTGTCAAACTAATCACCATCATTTCTTTTATAGATTCTGAAAACCTACTACGATTTGAAGGTCGTATCTTTTTTCAGTCCACACATTATAACGCTAATTTTAAAAAAATTCATCCTTAAAAAACAAAAAGAACTACCAAAAGGTAATTCTTAAGAGTTATTTTAAGCTTTTTCTAAACATTCAAAAGCAATCAGATCATCCATAATAAAATAAAATTGATCTTGCTTATCTTTATTTGCTTCAGATTTAAAAATATTCATAGCTTTTAAACCATTAGCTGTCGTGATTGACATTTTTAACGTTTGTAGATCTCTAGCGACAGTCATTTTAAATTTAGGACCTTGCTTTACTTGTGGGTTTAAATCAAGCGGTCTGCTAAATTGTAAATTCCCCGATGATGTTTCAGTAAACCCATAATCTTTAAACGTATATGCTTTAGCTTTTGAATTAATCTTATAATGTTGTGGACAACCTTCCACTGTAGCTTTTTGTAGAAATGACATAATCATCCTCCTAAGTAAGTTATATATCTATTATAAAGAATAATCATCAAAAAGGCTATTTATTTCCTATAGCTAAAATCTGTTCAACTAGATTTGAGGCAAATGTTTGAATTGTATCACAAGTTAAGCCTTGACCAAAACTAATTCTAATCGACTGAGCTGGTGCAAGAGAGTCTTCTCCGTACATGGCTTGTAAAACCCGAGATGCTCTAACAGTACCTGAACTACAAGCTGAACCTGTTGATACAGCAAATCCTGACATATCAAGTCTTGATAACAAAATTTGATTATCAATCCCCTTAATCCAAAGATTTAAAATATGTGCTAACTTATACTCCAAACCACCATTGACCTGATGATCAATACCAGCATCTTCTAATTCTCTCAAAATAATATCTTGATAAATTTTATAATCTGCTTTTGCTTGCTCTTTTTCTTCTGGTTTTAATAAATCAACTGCTTTTGCTAAACCGCAAATACCAGCTAAGTTCTCTGTACCACCACGTTTTTTCTCCTCTTGATCACCACCAACAATCAAAATAGGAGCTAATACATTTGAGCTTAAATAACTAAACCCTACTCCTTTAGGTCCATATATTTTATGAGCAGAAACAGTTAAATAGTCAACATTTAATTTCCTAACATCAATGACTTCTGTCCCAAAAGCCTGAACAGCATCTGTATGGAATAAAGCTTGTTTATCTGCTAAATACTCACCAATATCTGCAATAGGATTAATGGAACCTACTTCGTTATTACCATACATAACTGAAACTAAAATAGTATCCTCTCTCACTACCGATTCAACCTGCTCAAGAGTAATTCCTCCTGATTCATCAACTGGTAAATACGTGATTTCAAAACCTTCTTTTTCCAAAATAGCCAGAGGTTTTAAAACAGCACTATGCTCAACATTAGTTGTAATAATGTGTTGTCCCTTTTCCTTTAATGCCCTAGCAACCCCTAATAAAATGGTATTATCGCCTTCAGTTCCACCACTGTGAAAAATAATCTCATCACTTTTAGCATTGATAGAATTAGCGATAACACTCCTTGCCTCCTCCAGTTCAAAATGAGACTTTCTTCCAAATTGATGAATACTTGAAGGATTTCCAAAGTAATCAAGCATGATACGATTCATCTCTTCAATAACAGCTTTGTTCATAGGTGTTGTCGCTGCATAATCTAAATATACGGCTTGTTTCATTTATATCACTCTTCTTTCTTAATTTTAACTACCCCTTATTTATACAAAGTATAAAAGGCTGACCAAAAAGTCAGCCTTTTATGTTTTGTAGCTTTTTGAATCATACCTGGTGAGGGTTGATTACATTAAGGGTGAAAATACTGCTAAACAGGCTCGACCAATTTTAGTAAACCAAAAGATATTTGTAGCTTCTTCCAAAGTAATCAACTGGCTAACACCCTCTGTTGCCATGTGATCATCATAGACACTCTTAACCCCACTTCCCTTATACATCCATACACCACATTCAAAATGTAGAAATAGAC